>NZ_JBMERQ010000001.1:0-1072763 GCF_048820895.1 Cribrihabitans neustonicus | reverse complement strand
CACGGATGCGCCCATATCCTTTGAGGAACTCCTGGAGCTTCCGATCATCCTGCTGCGTCAGGGGCTATCGGCCCGCGCCTTGATGGATGACCTGAACCTCCTGAAGAAACTGGAGTCACGTGCGCGCCTGAATCTCAATTCAGTAAATGCTATCGCGGGCTCTCTCAGTGCTGGCCTGGGCTGCACGATCGGGACATCTCTGTTCATGCGCGAACAGCTGCTAGCTGGCGAACTGCATTCCCGACCCTTGACAGATCCGGAACTGCGCCGGACGCTTTACATCTGTGAGTTAGCAGACCGCCCTGCAACCTTTGCTCAGGAGAGAGTACGCAGCCTGATCCTGCAGCTGATATATGCAGCCATCAGCGAACGGGCTTGGGAGGCAGAACCAGCCAAATGATGTAGTTCAGGTGTCTCGACGGCCTATACTTAGCCATCGCACCCTGCGCGGAGTGTGACCGGAACCGGCGTCGTTGCGGAACTCCCTTTTGAGGCCTGACTACCCCTTTCCCCTCTGAGCTTAGGCGACACGGACGATCTCGGCGGCGCCGAGTGAATTGAAGCGGTTGATGAGGGCGATGCGGATATGGGTTTCGGCGGTTTGGCGGTCAGGGTCTTTTGCAGAGATGCGCTCGCCGAATGGTTTCAAACAACGCATTTTTGCCTCAACCCGGCTCCGGGCGTGGTATCCCGTCCAGCGATTCCAGAAGGCTCGGCCGTAATGCCGGGTGGCGCGCAAGGTTTCGTTTCTGACCTATGCCGCCGGGCAGTTTTCCTTCCACGGTAGGCCATTCTTGCGGATAGGGATAATCGGGGCGGCGCCACGCTCGATGATGGCGGAGCGGCAACGGCGCGTGTCATAGGCTCCGTCTGCGGTCACGCTGCCGATCTCTTCGTCCTTCGGAATCTGATGGAGCAATTCCGGCAGGACCGGGCTGTCGCCGTCGCGGCTGGGGGTGAATTCGGCAGCACGGATGTCAGACGTGGCAGCATCCATCGCAAGATGCACCTTGCGCCATTGGCGCTGCCCCTGAACGCCGTGTTTGCGGGCCTGCCACTCGCCATCGCCAAGCAACTTGATCCCGGTGCTGTCCACCACAAGGTACAGCGGCCCATCGGCGCGACGATACGGGATCTGGACGGCAAGTGCTTTCTGCCGACGGCACAGCGTAGAGAACTCAGGAACGGGCCAGTCCAGCCCCGCCAGGTGCAAAAGGCTGGCGACCATCCCGGCGGTCTGCCGGAGGGGCAGCTTGAAAAAAACCTTGATCGACAGGCAGAACTGGATCGCCGCGTTCGAGAAGACCGGTGGGCGCCCTGGACGCACTTTATGCGGCGCGAACCAGGTCATTTCTTTATCCAGCCAGATCAGAAGCGAACCACGCTCCCTGAGCGCATCGTTGTAGCTGGACCAATTCGTCGTGCGGTAGCGGGCAGGTGCGGGCTTACTCATCGGCCCCGTCTAACCGCAAGAATTCGTGATGTGAATCCTTAGCGGTAAGAGTTCTGCAACAACGCCGATCCACGGGCGCTACATCGCCGGCGATCTGCCGGGCTGGCGCCAGGCCTGCGCCGACGCCCGCGCGCATGAAGCCTTTCTGGAGCTGCCGATCCTCAAACCCTACGTGCGGATCTACGGCACGGCCCCCAATACCTATGCTCTGTCCGACACCGGATACCGGGCAGAGCTTGAAGAGGCCACAGCCTTGGCCGCCAAGATCGGACAGCCTTTCTGGGTGACCGCCGGTCAAATCTGGATGGCCCACGAGGCGGTGCGCAGCAAGGGGGCGGCAGCTGCTCTGCCCGAGATGGAGGCGGCACTGCAGACGATGCATGCCATCGGCCTGAAACTCGGCGGAGCCTATCACGAGGCTATGCTGGCCTATTGCTATGCCTGCGCCGGCCGGCCCGGCCCGGCAAGATCCTCCATCGGCACCGCTTTGGCGGCATTGGAGGCTGGCCGTGATCTGATCTACGCGCCCGAGGTGCATCGTCTGGCAGCGGAGATCTCCCTCTCAGACGGTGGTGCCGGACCAGAGGAAGCCGAAGCGGCCCTTGCCCATGCCGCGCAGCTGGCGGCGCGCGCCGGCACCAGAGCCTGGGCAGCCTTGATCGCTGCGTCGCAGGCCCGCCTGTCGAGCCACAGCACAGGACAGCAGAAAGCCGAATGCTGGCTGCATGGTGAACTCGATGCCCTCGCCCTGCCGGGATCGGAATTGCATCCGGCATTCAAAACGGCCCGCCTGGCCTTCGCGCACCCGATCTGACGCCCGGACGCCGACTGCAATCCAGATGGCCGGAACTGCGGTTCAACTCTGTGTCTCAACGCCGGCTTCCGACAGCACCCGGATCAGCCCGGCAGTGAGCACCATCGTCGACAGCGTATAGGCCGGCTCCTTGCAAAGTTCGCCCCCCCACTGGTCAAAGAAGTTGATCCCCAGATCACCCCTTCAACAATAACCCGATGCTCACAACGCGCGATGATCTGGCCCAGCACAAGGGGGGCAGCCTGCGGTGCTGTCTCAGCCTCTTTGCGCGCCTCCCAATTCAGCGCGTGGATCATGGCTCACCTCCCGGCGCCATTGCCGGGCGAGCTCCTCCATGCGGCCGCTGATCCGGCCAGGCAGAACGATGCGCAGGCGGACGTACTGGTCACCCGGCGGGGCGCTGGCGGGCCTTACGCCTTTTCCTTTCAGCCGCAGCCGGCGGCCGGAAGAGGAGCCCTTGGGCACCGCCAGCGCGACCGGGCCGGAAATCGTGGGCACCTCGATCCGGGCGCCCAGTACCGCCTCGTCAAAAGTGACGGGAACTTCAATTTCGATGTCGTTGCCGGTCCGGGTGAACAGCGGATGCGGGCGCACACCGATCTCCACATAGGCATCCCCGGCCGGGCCGCCTCCGGCCCCGGGCTGGCCCTTGCCGAGCAGGCGGAGGGTCTGGCCGTCCCGCACCCCCGCGGGGATCGCCAGTTCGATGGTCTGGCCGGTGGGCAGCGGCACGTTCCGCCGTGCGCCGCGGGCGGCGTCGAGGAAATCGACCTCGAGCTGATAGCGCACGTCCGCGCCGCGGGTTGCGAAACCGCGGGCGCCGCCCGGGCCGCCGGGGTGCATGCGGCCGAAAATCCCGCCGAAGAGATCCGAGAGATCGTCGGCGCCGCCGAAACGGCCTGCCGAGTGGAAGCTGCCCGCGCGGCGGGCGTCCGCGTTGTTCCGGTAGAACGGGCGATGCGGCCTTTCCTGGCCGCTGGCATCGATTTCACCGGCGTCGAAGCGGCGCCGCTTCGACGGATCGCCGAGAATGTCATAGGCGGCCCCCACCCGCTGAAACTCAGCTGCTTTGGCGGTGTCGCCCGGCGCCCGGTCGGGGTGCAGCGCTTTGGCGAGCTTTCGGTAGGCCTTCTTGATTTCGGACTGCGTCGCGTCCCGCGGGACGCCGAGCACTTTGTAAGGATCGTCTTTCATCTTCAGGTTCCTCTGCCCGGGGTGCTTGCGGCCCGGCACCCGGATGCTGCCTCTGTATTCAGGAGCCGTGCGGGCCTCATGTCCAGACCCATTCCGCTGCGGCGCCGCCTGCGGACCTGAGGGCCGCGATCCTGTCCTCAAGCGGCGGATGACTGGCAAACAAGGCCTGCACGCGGCCGGCATCGAAGGCGAGCGCCCGCATCTCTTCGGGGAGCGGCCGGACGGTCTGCAGGGTGCGCAGCCGTTCCAGACCCGCTATCATGCTGGCGCGCCCGGCCAGCGCTGCGCTGCCCGCATCGGCGCGGAATTCGCGCCAGCGCGAGAACCGCATGACGACCGCCATTGCCGCCACTCCCAGTACCAGTTCGGTGACCAGTGAAACGACCCAGAAAGCCAGGCCGTGGCCGCGTTCGATCCGCCGGGGTTGCCGGGCCCGGTTTTGAAGGTAGTGCGGCAGGCCGCCGCAGCCTGCGAGGCGCATTCTCCTTCGCCTTCGGAGCGGGCAGTATCGGGCTGTTCGGGGTCATTTCCTGCGCCGGCAAGCGCCCGTTTCAGCTGGCCGGCCGGCCGCGTGCCTTGACCGGCTTCCGGGCGCACCTCCGGCGGGGCAGCGGCAAGGGCAGCGTCCTCCGCCCGCCGCTGCCGCGTGGATACAGGCCGTGATACTGCCCTCGCCGCCGCAGGTTTGTTCGTCATCGCCGTTACCTCCTTCCGGTCTCAGCGCATCACCAGGAAAATACGCGCGGCGCCCCTTTGCACGGTCAGCGCGAGAGCGCCCTCAGCGCGTGCAAGCTCGTGCCGGAGTTCGGTAACCGAGCTTACCGGGCTGCGGTTGACGGCGAGTATGAGGTCGCCGGCCTCCAGCCCCGAGCGGGCGGCGCGGCTTCCGGGGTCCATGCTGGCGACCAGCACCCCCTCAAGTGCGCCATAGTCCGGATCGCCCGGCTGCAGGTTGCGCAGCTCGGCGCCCGCGAGCCGGTCAAACCTGCGGTCCGCTGCCGCAGCCACCGTCTCGCCCTCGCGCAAGGTGGCAGTCAGCGTCATCGCGGAACCGTCCCGCATCACCTCCAGCTTTACCTCTGAGCCGACCCGCTTCAACCCGACCTGGCTGCGCAGATCCGCCGAGCCGGCAACCGCACGCCCGTCGAGTGATAGGATCACATCGCCGGGCTGCAGCCCTGCGTCTTCGGCGGCGCTGCCGGGTTCCACCTGGGTGACTACCGCGCCTGTGCCGGTACCGATGTCCAGAGCCTCGGCCAGATCCGGGGTGAAATCCTGAATTACCACGCCGAGGCGGCCGCGCCGCACCTCGCCGTGCTCGATAAGCTGGTCCATCACTGCGCGCGCCATATTGGCGGGCACCGCAAAGCCGATGCCGACATTGCCGCCCGATGGCGCAATGATGGCTGTGTTAATACCCACCAGCCGGCCGTCAAAGGTGGCCAGGGCACCGCCGGAGTTGCCGGGGTTAATGGACGCATCGGTCTGGATGAAATCCTCGTAGCCGTCCACGCTCAGGCCGCTGCGGCCCAAGGCGCTGACAATGCCGGAGGTGACGGTCTGCCCGAGTCCGAAGGGATTGCCGATTGCCAGCACGTAGTCCCCGACCTTCAGCCTGTCGCTGTCGCCCAGCTCCAGCGCGGTGAGGTTTTCGGCGTCAATTTGCAAAAGCGCAATATCAGTGCCGGGATCGCTGCCGACGAGCTCGGCGTCGAAACGGCGCCGGTCCTTGAGCGTGATCACGATCCTGTCGCCGTTCTCGATCACGTGATGATTGGTCAGCACATAGCCCTTCGCGGCATCGACGATGACCCCGGACCCGGCACTCATCTGGCGGCGCGGAGCCGGGGCCTGCGGTGCCGGCGGCACATCGAAGAACCGCCGGAAAAAGGGGTCGTTGAACAGCGGGTTCATCTCTGCCATCTGGCGGCTTTCGACCGAGATGTTGACGACCGCCGGGGTAACCTTTTCCAGTAGCGGCGCCAACGTCGGCAGGCCGTCCTGGTTGAGAAACAGGGGCCGGTCAGCGGACTGCGCGGCTGCCGGCGCGGCCGCCATCATCAGGGCAACGCTGAGCAGCGCAACGGTCCGGCCGATATGAACAAGGATCGAACGCATCTGGGCTCTCCTTAACGTTGGAAAGGGCGGCCGCAGGGCCGGCCGCCCGGATGGCTTGTGCGGTGTCAGGACGCCTTGACCGGGATGCGCTTCACCCTGGCCTCGGAAGCCGCGGTCTTAGGCAGCGCAATCGTCAGCACGCCGTTCTTAAAGGTTGCTTCGGCTTTTTCGGTGTCCACGCCCGGCGGCAGGGGAATGGTGCGGTAGAACGCCCCGTAGGAGCGTTCCGACATGTAGATACCGCGCCGCTTCTCCTCGTGTTCCACCTTCTTTTCGCCGCGGATGGTGAGAGCGTCGCCCGACATCGAGATGTCGATGTCCTTTTCGGTCATGCCGGGCAGTTCGACGGTCACCTCGATTGTGTCATCCGCTTCCGACACGTCGGTGCTGGGGCCGAACATCCCGATCGGGGCCGAGCGGCCATTCCAGCCGTTTTCCACCTTCCGCCAGAAGTCCTCGAACACGTTGTTGATGTCGCGCTGAAGAGTGGCCAGCGGGTTGGTTGTCCGGCCGCCGCTGGAGTCCGGGGTCTTGTCCTTGCCACGACCCCACGGGATGAGATCGCTGATATGCATGGTGTCTTCCTCCTTTCCTCTGGAAAGGCCGCGTTATGCGGCCTTGACCGATATTTTCTTGGGTTTGGCCTCGGCTGCGCGCGGCAATTCCAGACGCAGCAGGCCATGCTTGAATGCGGCCTTGATCTTGCTCTGATCGACTTCGTCAGACAGCGTGAAGGCGCGCTCGTAGTCCCCTTCGCGATATTCCGTGGTGATGCGGCGGTAGCCTTCGGGGGCATGCGGGCGCACATGGCCGCGCAGGGTGAGCACGTGGCGCTCCAGCGTCACGTCCATATCCTCGGGCGCAACGCCAGGCATATCTGCGAGAATGACGGTCACATCGCCGTTTTCGAAGATGTCGACCGGCGGCATGAAAGTCATGCCCGCCCGGCCGCTGTCTTCCCCTGTGCGGCTGACATCGCGATCGCTTTGGGTCGTCAGTTCCTGTGCCATTGTTTCCTCCTTTCACTCCGCACGTGTTACGACGCCTTGATTTCAATGCGCTTGGGCTTGTCCTCCTCCGGGCGCTGCATCTCGACGGTGAGCACACCGTTCTTGAACCGCGCATCGACCCGTTCGGGATCAACCCGGAACGGCAGCTCGACGGTTCGGGAGAAGGATCCGGCCGGCCGCTCGCGGCGGCGCCAGGTCACGTCATCGCCGGTTTCCTGTTCGGGATGCGTGCCGCGCAGCACCGCCATGGAGTCCTTGACCGTCAGCTCGATGTCCGCTTCCGAGAGACCCGGCAGTTCCGCGGTGAGAACGATGCTGTCCTGACCGGCCCAGAAGTTCACCGCCGGATACGCCATCGGCCGCTGCGCGCCACCGAAACCGTCGAAGAGCTGGTTCATCTGGTTTTGCATCCGGCGCATGTCGCCGAATGGGTCGAATGCCCGGAACGGCGCAAACGTAGATTGAAGCATGTCGTTTCCTCCTTACGCTATGACCTTTGGACACTGCCCGTCCGGACCGGTCCCACCGGACACGGTAGACTCACCGGCGGGACCGGGCAGGCAAGCAGGCTTCAGGGGAAACAAAGAGGCAGGCGCAGGCAGAGCGACTGCACGGGAGACGGCTGCGGCGTTCAAAACCGGCCAGCAACCGGCCTGGCAGCATGCCGGAGGGCCGCATGGCTGCCAGCCTTCCGGTGTTCACCACCTGGGGACCCGCCTTCGGCATCCCCTGAAACTCAGTTGGGAGGGAATGTCGGTTTGTCAAGCCCCCGACGGAGGCGGAATTTCACCTCCTGCCGTCTTCGTGGCAGTGGCACCGCGCGCCGGAAACCGGCGGGTTCAGTGCGGTTCAAACTGACGGGCTCACGCCGCCGGATCTGATGGCCGCTAAGACCTTCCGGCGCGGTTGATTTGCGGCTGTACAGTGGAATGCTCGGGCAGCTGGCCTCACTCCCACCAGGGGTCGATCGCGGCGATGTCCGCGTCGCTCCAGCCGAAGTGGTGGGCGAACTCGTGGATCACCACATGCGCGATCAGGTCCTCCAGGGCAACATTGCCCCGGTCGCGCCACTCCGCCAGGATCGGCTGCCGGAACAGCCAGACCACGTCTGGCGGCGGCGCCATGTCGAAGACGGACTTTTCAGTCATCGGGATGCCTTCGTAGAGACCGGTGAGATCGCGCGGATCGGAGATGGCAAGCTCTTCCAGCATCCCCGCATCCGGCCATTCCGCCACCCGCAGCAGCACCGCCTCTGCTGCAGGGCGGAAAGCGGCGGGCAGGGCGGCGATGGTGCCGCGGGCGATATCTTCGAAATAGGCGATGCCGTGCGTCATACCGCAGATATGGCGCGTCCGGCGCCGCCGGGGAAGAGGGCACAGCGCGGAATGCCAGCTGCCGGAAAATGGGCAGGCCCTGTAGGGCTGGGGCAAAGTCTGCGCTGCGGGGAAGTGGAGGCGAGTACCGGAATCGAACCGGTGTACACGGATTTGCAATCCGCTGCGTCACCACTCCGCCAACTCGCCAGCCCATGGTGTAAGGCGTGATTAATCACAAGCTTCCGGTGCGTGCAAGAGGTGTTTTGCCGCGGCGGCCGGGAATCCGCGCCCGGGCTCCCGCGGGAGAGTACCGGGCAGCCTCGGGTCATTCTGCGGGCGGCGCCCCGGCAGCGGCGCGGATGGCGGCGGCGATCAGGGCGGGGACGCCGGGCAGTGCGCCGGTGACGGGCATCACGGCACCCTGGAAGCCGGCAGCCTTCAGCGCCTCCGGAATGTCGGTTTGGACGTGGTCGCCGGCCTGGGCGAAGAACGGCAGGCAGAGCGTTCGCGCGGGCAGGGGGCGGGCGGCGTCCTTGATGGTGGGGTCTTGCTCAACATAGCCGAGTGAAAGCGCACAGCCGGGCAGGAGCGGGCGGAGGCGGCTGGCAAAGGATTCGGCGGCCTCGGCGGCCTTGGGGCCGCGGGCGGAGCCGTGGGCGGCGAGCAGCAGCCAAGTGCCGACGAGGGCCCAGCCGCGATCCTCCGCCGCCGCCTTCACTGCCTGTTCCACCAGCAGGGGCAGGCCTTCCGATAGGCCGAACGGCACGGCCATGCGGTAACTGCGGCCCGCCAGCCGTCCGGGCAGCACCTTGGCGGTGAACCAGCCGCGGGCCATGAAGAAAGGATAGATGACGGCGCCCTCCTGCATCACGTCCTCAAGCCGGCCGGGTGTGGCGAGCGTCGCGGATCGGATCTCCCAGCCAGGCAGCAGGGAAGCAACTTCTGCAGCTGTGCGTGCCAGCGCCTCCTCTGGAGGGGCGGGGGCAGAGGGCTGGCCATGGGCAGTGAGGATGGCGGTCTTGGGGGGCGGGCTCATTTGCTGGCTCCGGCTTGGGCTTCGGACAGGCGCGGCGGGATGCCTGCCTAAACTCGGGCCGGCGGGCGCGGATCGCAAGGGCGGAAGGCGGAAAATTCCTCCGCCTGAGCCGGGAGGCCACGGCTGGAGGCGGCGCCGGTCCGGACGCCGGCATATGGCGGTTGACCTCGCCCGCGGCTTCGCCTAAATCACCACAAGATCCGGGCGGGTATGGTGAAATGGTATCATAAGAGCCTTCCAAGCTTAAGGTGCGGGTTCGATTCCCGCTACCCGCTCCAACGTCTCTCCGGCAGTGCCTGCAAGGTCAGGATGCCGCAGGCCCCGGCCTCTGTTCCGCAAATTTTGAAACCGCTCCGCGCTTGACCTGCCGGGGCTGCAGGGCCATGAACCGGGACAAGAGCGTGTGCCCCTCGGGGCGGCGCATAGGCGAAGGTCAAAAGGATCCGGAATGGCGCGAAAACAGGCGGCCCCGAATACGGAAAAGGAGCGCGCAAGCTCCCGGAAGATTGGCGTGCTGGCGGCGCTGTGGCCATTCATGCGGCCCTACCGCGGCCTTATGACGGCGGCGCTTTGCGCGCTGGTGCTGACGGCGGCGCTGTCGCTCACCCTGCCGCTGGCGGTGCGGCGGGTGGTGGACAATTTCCGGGTCTCGGATGCTGCGCTGCTGAATCAGTATTTCGCGGCGGCGCTGGTGATTGCCGCTCTGCTCGCGATCGGGACAGGTGTGCGGTATGCACTGGTCACGCGCCTTGGCGAACGGGTGGTGGCCGATATCCGGAAGGCGGTGTTCGACCGTGTGATCGGCATGAGCCCGGAGTTTTTCGAGCGCATCATGACCGGCGAGGTGCTCAGCCGGATCACCACCGACACCACGCTGATTCAGTCGGTGCTCGGCTCGTCGGTGTCGATTGCGCTGCGTAACCTGCTGATCTTCCTAGGCGGGCTGGTGCTGATGCTGCTGACCTCGGCCAAGCTGACCGGGATGGTTCTGCTGATCGTGCCCGCGGTGATCGTGCCGATCCTGTTTCTCGGCCGCCGCCTGCGTGCGATCAGCAAGGAGAACCAGGACTGGATCGCGGCGTCTTCGGGCAATGCGGGCGAGGCTCTCGGCGCGGTGCAGACGGTGCAGGCCTTCACCCACGAGGCTGCAAGCCGGGCCGCCTTTGGCGATATGACAGAGACGGCCTATGACGTCTCCCGCCGCCGTATCCGCACCCGCGCGGCCTTGACGGTGATCGTGATCTTCCTGGTGTTTTCGGGCATCGTGGGCGTCCTTTGGATGGGTGCAAATGATGTGCGCGCCGGGCGTATGAGCGAGGGCACGCTGATCCAGTTCGTGATCTACGCGGTGCTGGTGGCGGGCTCGGTTGCTGCGCTTTCGGAGATCTGGAGCGAACTGCAGCGCGCCGCGGGCGCGACCGAGCGGCTGGTGGAACTGTTGCAGGCAGAGGATACGGTATTGGATCCGGATGCGCCGCAAAAGCTGCCCGCTCCGGTAAGGGGGGAGATCCGGTTCGAGGATGTTTCGTTCCGCTACCCGTCGCGGCCCGATGTTTCCGCGCTTGAGAACGTTTCCCTCACCGTGCAGCCTGGTGAGACCGTGGCCTTTGTCGGCCCTTCGGGTGCGGGCAAGACCACTGTGATCCAGCTGATCCAGCGTTTCTACGATCCGCATGAGGGCCGGGTACTGCTCGACGGTGTGCCGCTCAGCGCCCTGAACCGCGGCGATTTCCGCCGCCATATCGCGATGGTGCCCCAGGATCCGGCGATTTTTGCCGCCTCGGCGCGCGACAACATCCGCTTTGGCCGTCCCGAGGCCAGCGACGCCGAGGTGGAAGCCGCCGCCAAGGCCGCCGCTGCGCATGAGTTCATTTCGGCCCTTCCGGACGGCTATGACAGCTTTGTCGGCGAGCGGGGCGTGATGCTCTCGGGCGGACAGAAGCAGCGCATCGCCATTGCGCGGGCGATCCTGCGCGACGCGCCGGTGCTGCTGCTGGATGAGGCGACCTCGGCGCTGGATGCCGAAAGCGAGCGGCTGGTGCAGGCGGCGGTAGATGCGCTCAGCCGCGACCGCACCACGCTGATCGTGGCGCACCGTCTCGCGACGGTGAAGAAGGCCGACCGCATCGTGGTGATGGACCAGGGCCGCATTGTTGCTTCCGGCACCCATGAAGCGCTGGTGGCCGAGGGCGGGCTCTATGCGCGCCTGGCCCGGCTGCAATTCACCGAGGGCATGGCGGCCGAATAATGCCGCTGAAGGATGGGGCAGGGCGCTGGGCGGGGCTTTCTGGCGCCACGTCACGCCGAAGGTGCCCTGAGGTGAGCCTGTACCTGCGCTTGCGCAAAACGGTGTTTGCAATACTCTTGGCGGCAAGAGGACACGCCCCCTGATGCACCGGGGTAACGGGAGGAACACCATGGGATTTGCCGGTATCGAGGACCGCCGGGCACTTGAGAACGAAATGCCTTACGAGGCGCGCAACCTGCCAGCCACGCTCTACGGGCTGCTGTCGCAGACGGCCGGGAAATTCCCGGAGAGCCGGGCCGCCAGCTACCAGATCCTGTCCGGACCCAAGGACAAGGCAGAGACGCTGACCTGGAGCGCGCTGAAAGACCAGGTGACGCAGGCCGCGAACATGTTCCGCGGGCTGGGCATCGGCGAGAAGGACGTGGTGGCCTATGTGCTGCCGAACTGCACCGAGGCGCTGGTCACCATGCTGGGCGGCGCGGTGGCGGGGATCGTGAACCCGATCAACCCGCTGCTGGAGCCGGAGCAGATCGCCTCCATCCTGCGCGAGACCAAGGCCAAGGTGGTGGTCACCCTGCGCCCCTTCCCGAAGACCGACGTGGCGCAGAAGGTGGCCGAGGCAGTGCGCCATGCGCCGGGCGTCAACACGGTGCTGGAGGTCGACCTCAACCGCTACCTGACACCGCCGAAGTCCTGGATCGTGCCGATGATCCGCCCCAAGCTGGAGAACAAGGCAAAGGCGGCGCATGCGGACTACCTGAATTTCCGCAAGGAATGCGCCAAGCAGTCCAAGACACTGGCCTTCCCCGACAGCGCTGGCGACCGGGTGGCCTGCTATTTCCACACCGGCGGCACCACCGGCATGCCCAAAGTGGCGCAGCACAAATATTCCGGCATGATCTACAACGGCTGGCTGGGAGCGACGCTCCTGTTCTCGGAAGAGGACAACATCATGTGCCCGCTGCCGCTGTTCCACGTCTTCGCCTGCCACGTGATCGTAATGGCGGCAGTGGCCTCGGGCGCGCATGTGGTTTTCCCGACGCCGCAGGGCTACCGCGGAGAGGGCGTGTTCGACAACTTCTGGAAGCTGATCGAGCGCTGGAAGATCTCCTTCATCATCACCGTGCCTACCGCGGTCTCCGCCCTGATGCAGCGCGAGGTAGATGCCGACATCTCGACCGTGAAGACTGCCTTCTCGGGCTCTGCGCCGATGCCGATGGAGCTGTTCAAGCGGTTCGAGAAAGCCTCCGGCGTCACCATCGTCGAGGGCTACGGGCTGACCGAGGCGACCTGCCTCGTCTCCTGCAACCCTCCGGGCGGGCAGAAGAAAGTCGGCTCAGTCGGGATCCCGCTGCCTTACACGGACGTGAAGATCATCAAGGGCTCGGCCGATGGCCCGATGGAATGCGCCCCCGGCGAGATCGGCGAGATTTGCATTTCCAACCCCGGCGTCTATGCCGGGCACACCTATACTGAGGTCGAAAAGAACGCGGACCTGTTCTACCAGGACAAGTACCTGCGCACCGGCGACCTGGGCCGCACCGACGAGGACGGCTACCTGTGGATCACCGGCCGCGCCAAGGATCTGATCATCCGCGGCGGCCACAACATCGACCCGGCCGAGATCGAGGAGGCGCTCCTGGGCCATGAGGCCGTCGCTTTTGCCGGTGCTATCGGCCAGCCTGATGCCCACGCGGGCGAGCTGCCTTGCGCCTTTGTCGAACTGGTCGATGGCGCCTCGGCCAGCGAGGCGGAGCTGCTGGAGTACTGCAAGGTCCACATCCACGAGCGTGCCGCCATTCCCAAGCACCTGACGGTGCTGAAGGAGCTGCCCAAGACCGCTGTAGGCAAGGTGTTCAAGCCGGACCTGCGCAAGCACGCGATCATCCGCGTCTACAACGGCGCGCTGGAAAAGGCGGGCGTTGCCGCCCGGGTGGAAAATGTGATCGACGACAAGCAGCGCGGGCTGGTGGCTCAGGTTGCCGCGCACGGCAGCGCGGATGCAGAAATCGCGAGGGTTCTTGGCGATTTCACGCGCCCTTGGGAGCTGCTTCCGGCTGCGATCCAGCACCCCACGGCAGCGGAGTAACCCGCCTCGGCCGCATCCCGCTCGGGTGCCCCTTTACGGGGCCCATCGCGACAGCCACTAGCGTGGAACAGGGTCGAGAGGCCGCCGCGCATCGCCGGCGCGGCCCCATGCGCCGGCGATTTGTTGGCGCGGGGTGCGCCGCTGAGAAGGCAGACTGGGTTGGCGGCCTGAAACTGCTATTGATGACCCGTTGGCTCGCCGGCGGGCGCCGGTGAGGCACGAAGCGGGGGAGGATGCTGGCCGCGCTCCGCGGCGAACGGAGGCCGCCAAGGTTTTCTTCAGGGCCGTGCCGCCGCCAGCTCTATCATTCCGCAGGACATCTGCCAGTGCGCTGTTCCGCGAATGCCAAGGCCCCGCGCCTCCCGCACGCGCTTTCTGTTTCAGGGCATTCCATTTACGGCAATCTGTGCCTAGGCTCTGACACGGGACCTGAGCAGGGAGGCCGCGGATGGATTACGAAAGGCTGATCGACGAAGAGACCTGGAGCTTCATCCAGAAAAGCGGGGAGCTTTATCCCGACAACGCCGTCGATTTGTCCATCGAGGCACAGCGCGACGTCTATGATGCGATGGCCGAGGAATTCCGCGAACCCCGGCCTGCGATTGTCTCGGTGCGCGACCGCAAGGCAAGGGGTGCGTCAGACCAGGCGGTGCCGGTGCGCGTCTATACCGCGGGCGATCCCACCCGCACGGTGCTTTACTGCCACGGCGGCGGCTTCGTCGTGGGCGGACTTGACAGCCATGACGACCTTTGCGCCGAAATCTGCGCCCTGACCGGCTACCGGGTGGTGGCGGTGGGCTACCGGCTCGCGCCCGAGCATCTGCACCCGGCGGCCTTCGAGGACGGCTGGACCGCCCTTAAATGGGCCGAAGAGACTTATGGCAAGGGCATCATTCTGGCCGGGGACAGCGCAGGCGCCAACCTTTGTGCCGCGCTTGCGCACTATGCGCGCGGGCGCAGCGATGCGGTCATCGGCCAGGTGCTGATCTACGGCGCGCTTGGCGGCGACATGAGCCAGGGCTCTTATGCCGAACACGCCCATGCGCCGATGCTGACGCGGGCGGATGTGGCCTATTACATGGATGCGCGTGCGGGCGGGACGCAGCCCGAAGGCGACCCGACGTTTGCGCCGTTGCAGGACAGCGATTTCAGCGGACTGCCGCCGACTGTCCTGTTCACCGCCGACTGCGACCCGGTGCGGGATGATTCCCGCGCCTACCGTGACCGCATCCAGGCGGCGGGGGGCAAGGCGCATTGGATTAACGAGCCTGGGCTGGTGCACGGCTATCTGCGCGCGCGGCACAGCGTCGGCAGGGCGCGGGAAAGCTTCGAGCGGATATCCCTGGCGATCGAGGGGCTGGGCCAGAAGCTGTGGCCCTATGACTGAGGCGTTTTAAAAAACCCGCTGTAGCAACCCGGCCGTTTGGGTCCAGGGGCAGCCGGGAAGACCGCCCTCGGTCCGTTGTATGCACGCTTTGGCTCAACGCAGGAAAGACTGCGCCTTCATTGTATCTGCTGCCGGCGCCCCCAGGCGGGACAGGATTGCCGGAGCCAGCTGCAGCTGATCGATCACCGCGTCATGGTCGGGGCCGTCGGCCTCCCCGAAGTAGTAGAGCGCGGTTTCCTGCTGCAAGGGATCGCGCCCGCCGTGGTGGCCGCGCGTGTCCTGCCCATGGTCGGCGGTCACGATCACTTCGTAGCCCATGCCGCGCCAGCGCGGGATGAACGGGGCCAGCATCTCGTCCATCACGAAACATGCGTGGTCCATTTCGTGGCAGTCGTGGAAATAGCGGTGCCCCATACTGTCCAGCGTGCAGGTGTGCAGCATCCCGTAGTTGAGGCCGAAGCGCATGCAGAGGTTTGTCAGGGTGCCAAACAGATCCACGTCCGACGGCGTCATCTGGTTGTCCTTGCCATACCCTGTCATGGTGTGGAAACGGCCGTGGTTGATGGCGGCGTTTTCCGGCTCGTCAAATTCGATGTCGCGCACCACGTCAAAGGGGTGCCGGTTGAAAAATGAGGACCAGAAGCTGTGCGCCACCGCGCCGGTGGTGCCGCCGCCCGCGCGAACCTGGGAAAAGATGTCCTTGTGGCCCAGCCGGAACACATTGCCGTTGCCGGTGCAGCCGTGTTCGGCCGGGGCCACGCCCGTGTGGATCGACGCGTAGCAGCTGGCCGAGATCGACGGCAGAACCGAGCGCAGCTTCCAGACCCGGGCATCGCCGCTGTCGACCCAGCCTTCGAGATTGCCGAACAGGCGGCGGAAATTGCGCCAGGGCACGCCATCGAGGATGATCAGCAGTAGTTTCTTGTCCATGCGCCCGAATCCCTTTTGCTTGCAGAGGCTCCGGCGTCCATCATCCAGCGGAAAGCTAGAAATGCGATAGCAAAACCGCCGCGGCCCGTTCTGCCGGCGGCATCGCGCGCCAGCTGCACCAGCATTGGAGCGGGGCAGGAGGGCTCAGAGGCCCGTGGCCAGCATCCAGGCCCCGGCGGCGATCAGCCCGGCGCCCGCTATCCGTGCCAGCACCTCGCCATTAGGAAGGTGCTTCTCCGCCAGCACATAGAGCGCCAGACCCGCGATCCAGTAGAGGTTCATCACGCCGCCCGCAAACAGGAGAACCATTAGCACCCAGCAGCAGCCGAGGCAGTAGGTTCCATGGTGGGCGCCCACCAGAGCCGCGCCAGCTGGGCCCTGCCGGCGGTGTGCGGTCAGAAAGTCGACCGGCGACCGGCAATGCGCCAGGCAGGCGCGTTTGGTGGGGGTGAACTGGTAGGCGCCCGCCGCCAGCAGTACCGCCCCCGCGAGGGCACGGTCGCTGAGCGGCATCATCGGGCCCTTTGACAGGCCCGCCGTCTCGAGAAGCCATTGCAAGCCGGTGGCCGCGGCGGAGAAGCCGGCCCAGGCCAGGAGGTAGCCGGACAGGAACAGAAGGCTCAGCGGCGCGGCGCGCGCGGCCTCCGGCCCAGCCCGCTTCACCGCCGCAAACAGCAATAACACGGGTGCCGCGCTGGGGGTCATCATCGCGATCATCATGACCCACCACATCAGGAACACCAGCACGGCATACGAAGGTGTCCAGCCAGGCGGCTGCAAGGCAGAAGCTCCGCCGGCAGGGGAGGCCATGCGCGTCATTTCCAGCGCGCTCATGCCTACGCCCCCGCCGCCGAGCGTGTAGAGCCCGCTTAACAGCACGATCACCCCAGCGGCCGTCAGCACTACGGCGCGGTCGTGCCGGGCCAGCCAGCCCGCCGCACCAGGCGCTCCGGCTGCGCCGGGCGGGCTATCGCGCGAAGCGGCCACGTCTTAAGCAGCGCGTTGCACGCCGTCTCCGGTCAGGTGCAGCTCTGCGATATGGGCGTGGCTGTCAGTGTTGTTCTCAAGGCGGACCGCGGCATTGCGGGTGATGGTGGTGCCGGTGGCAACCTGGGCCTCGGTATATTCGAACCCGTTTTCCAGCATGATGCTGGCGGCATGCGGCTCGCCTGATACAATGTTGGGTATCGGTTTGACCGTGGTCTGGGCAATATCGCCCGCCTTGGCGGTGCCGGTCCGGGTTTCGGGATCGTAGTCGAGCGAGACCGGCCCGGTCAGGGTCTCGTGCTTGGTCGGGCTCATGGTGCTGAAGACGTGGAACATGGTGGCAAATTCCTGCGTGTCCTCGCCGCGGATGATGGCTTCCAGGGCCGTGCGCTGCTCTTCCGAGGCATTCTCGCCGATGATCATCTGCATTTCGCCGTTGCCCTCATGCACCGCGCCGGGCCACTTGTAGATGACGGCGGCCGCGAGGCCGTCCAGCGACACGTCGCCGTGATGGCCCTTCTCGATGCGGAAGGTCATCATCGCTTCGCAGGTTCCGTGGCTGGGCAGCTGCGAGAACTGGCAGGGGCAGCCGGGGACGCAGTTGCAGTTGGAAATGCTTAGTCCGTGAATGGCCCAATCTGTCATGGCAGGTCCTCCCGAGTAATTTGGACAAACGAAACTGCCCGGCGGTCCCCGGGGCGGCCTGCATGGACACGGCAGCGCTCAATGACTTTTTTGGTTGATTGCGGCTGGAGCCGCCGCCGCATTGGCGTTGGTGCCGGTAAACTACCATAAATCAGCGGCAGGTTGAAAAGAAAAAGCCCCCGCCGGCAACCGGGCGGGGGCGTTCATGCGGCGCCGGGATTCAGTGGCCCGCGCTTTCCATTTTGCGGTGCGCGATGACCTCTTCCAGCCAGCCCAGCTTCATTTCGGGCACCGAGCTCAGCAGCAGGTCGGTGTAATCGTCAAACGGTGGCGACAGCACCTCCGACTTGCCGCCGTAGCGCTGCACCCGGCCCTGGTACATCACCGCGATATTGTCCGAGATCGCGCGCACGGTGGCGAGGTCGTGGGTGATGAAGAGATAGGCCACGTCCTCGATCTTCTGCAGCTCCAGCAAGAGCTTCAGGATGCCGTCCGCCACCAGCGGATCGAGCGCCGAGGTGACCTCGTCGCAGATGATCATTTTGGGCTTGGCCGCCAGCGAGCGGGCGATGCAGACGCGCTGTTTCTGGCCGCCCGACAGCTCGGCCGGGTAACGGTCCATGAAACCTTTGCCCAGCTCGATCTCGTCCAGGAGCTCAATGATGCGCTTGCGCTTTTCGGCGCCCTTCATGCCGAAGTAGAACTCCAGCGGGCGGCCGATGATGGTGCCTACCGTCTGGCGCGGGTTCATCGCCACATCCGCCATCTGGTAGATCATCTGCAACTCGCGCAGGTCCTCGCGGGTGCGGCCCTTGAGGTCCGGCGACAGGGTGCGGCCGGCAAAGTGGATCTCGCCCTCGCGCGGCGGCAGCAGGCCGGTGATCACCCGCGCCAGCGTCGATTTGCCGGAACCGGATTCACCCACCACCGCGAGGGTCTGGCCCGGATACAGGTCGACGTTCACATTGTGCAGAACGTCGAAATTTGTACCCTTGTAGCGTGCGGTGATATTGCGCACGCTCAGCACCGGTTCCGCCGAGGGGGCCTTTTCCTCATGCTCGATCGAACGTACCGAGACCAGCGCCTGGGTGTACTCCTCCTGCGGGTTGTTGATGATCTGATCGACGCTGCCGTATTCCACGGTATCGCCCATCTTCAGCACCATGATGTCGTCGCTCACCTGCGCCACCACCGCAAGGTCGTGGGTGATGTAAAGAGCCGCTACGCCGGTGTCGCGGATCGCTTCCTTGATCGCCATCAGGACGTCGATCTGGGTGGTCACGTCGAGCGCCGTTGTCGGCTCGTCAAAGACCACCAGGTCCGGCTCAGGGCAGAGCGCCAGCGCGGTCATGCAGCGCTGCAGCTGGCCGCCGGAGACCTGGTGCGGGTAGCGCTCGCCGATGTTGTCGGGGTCGGGCAGGCCAAGCTTGGCAAAGAGCGCGCGCGCGCGGGCCTCGGCCTCCTTGCGGGAGAACTTGCCCTGTTCGACCGCGGCCTCCACCACCTGGTCCATGATCTTCTTGGCCGGGTTGAAGGAGGCAGCGGCGGACTGCGACACATAGGTGACCTCGCCGCCGCGCAAGCGGCGCACGTCCTTGCGGCTGGTCTTCAGGATGTCGCGGCCGTTGACCCAGACCTCGCCGCCGGTGATCTCCACGCCGCCGCGGCCGTAGGCCATGGAGGCCAGCCCGATGGTGGACTTGCCGGCCCCGGATTCCCCGATCAGCCCCAGCACCTTGCCGGGCGCTAGGTCAAAGCTGACCCCGTGCACGATCTCGATAGGCCTGGGCTTTTCGCCCGGCGGGTAGACGGTTGCGCCGATTTTCAGGTCGCGGACTTTTAGCAGGGCGTCGCTCATCCGCGGCCTCCTTTCAGCGAGGTTGTCCGGTTCAGCACCCAGTCAGCGACCAGGTTGACCGAGATCGCCAGCGTGGCGATGGCAACGGCCGGCAAGAGGGCTGCGGGGATGCCGTAGACGATGCCGTCCTTGTTTTCCTTCACGATTCCGCCCCAGTCGGCTTCGGGCGGCTGCACGCCCAGGCCCAGGAAGGACAGGGTGGAGACAAAGAGCACCATGAAGATGAAGCGCAGGCCCATCTCGGCGACCAGCGGCGACAGCGCGTTGGGCAGGATCTCGCGGAAGATGATCCAGACCGTGCGTTCGCCGCGCAGGCGGGCGGCTTCGACGTAGTCCATCACCTCGATGTCGACCGCGACGGCGCGGGCCAGGCGGTAGACGCGGGTGGAGTCGAGAAGGCCCATCACCAGGATCAGCATGGGAATGGTGACTGGGGTTACCGACAGCACCACCAGCGCGAAGATCAGCGTCGGAATCGACATGATGAGATCGACGAAGCGCGACAGCGTCTGGTCGAGCCAGCCGCCGGCCTCAGCCGCGATGAAGCCCAGCACCGCGCCGGTGGTGAAGGACAGGATCGTCGCCGCGGTGGCAATGAAGATGGTGGTGCGCCCGCCGTAGATCATCCGGCTCAGGAGATCGCGGCCGATGTTGTCGGTGCCAAGCAGATACTCCGCGCTCGAAGGCTCCCAGACGTCGCCCACCACCTCGCCGACGCCGTAGGGCGCCAGCAGCGGGGCAAATATCGCGGCCAGGAAGTAGAGTGCGGTAAAGAACAGCCCGATGAGGGCGGAAATGGGGATATTCTTCATTTCGGATGCCTCAGGCGCGGGTTCGACAGGATGGCGACGATATCGGCAATCATGTTGAGCCCGATGTAGACGGCAGCGAAGATCAGCCCGCAGGCCTGCACCACCGGCACGTCGCGCTTTGAAACGTGGTCAACCAGATACTGGCCCATGCCGGGGTAGACGAACACCACCTCGATCACCACGACGCCGACCACCAGATAGGCGAGGTTCAGCATCACCACGTTGACGATCGGCGCGATCGCGTTCGGGAAGGCATGGCGGTAGATCACCTGGAAGGCGTTGAGGCCCTTGAGTTCGGCGGTCTCGATATAGGCCGACTGCATCACGTTGAGGATTGCGGCCCGCGTCATCCGCATCATATGCGCGAGCACCACCAGGGTGAGCACGGCAATCGGCAGCGCGATGGAGTTGAGCTTCTGCCAGAGCGTCATGCTGTCGTTGATCATGGCGACCGAGGGGAACCAGCGCAGCTGCACGGCGATAACATACATCAGCACGTAGCCGATCAGGAACTCCGGGATCGAGATCGACGCCAGGGTGACGCCCGAAATCAGCTTGTCGGGCCAGCGGTCCTTGAAGCGCACGGCCAGAAGGCCGAGGAAGATCGCCAGCGGCACGGCCACGACGGCGGCCCAGAAGGCGAGGAAAAGAGTGTTCTTGAACCGGTCGGCCAGCGCGTCGGCAATGTCCTGGCCGCTGGTCAGCGCGGTGCCAAGATCGCCCTGCAAGGCGCCGAACAGCCAGGAAAAATAGCGCTGCAGCGCTGGTTCGTTCAGCCCCAGCTCAGCGCGCAGGTTCGCCAGCGCTTCGGGGGTTGCGCCCTGGCCGAGGATGGATTGGGCGACGTCGCCGGGCAGGATCAGCGTGCCCGCGAAAATCACCATCGAAATCAGCAACAGAAGAAGGAGGCTCAGCGCAATGCGCTGAGCCAGAAGGCGGACAACTGGGGACATGTTAGGCCGCAACCCACATTTTCATCGGAGCGTAGAGGTCCATCAGGTCAAAGCCCTTATGGTTCTCGACCCAGCCCGCCAGCCGGTCTGAGGTGGCGCCGATGAAGTCGTTGAACATCGGGCAGATCAGCCCGCCTTCGTCGCGGATCATGGTGGAGAGGTCGGCGTACATCTGGGTCCGCTTGGCCTCGTCCAGCTCGCCGCGCGCCGCCACCACGAGCTGGTCGAACTGCTCGTTGAAGAAGCGGGTGTCGTTCCAGTCCGCAGTCGACAGGTAGGCGGTCGACAGCATCTGGTCCTGGATCGGGCGGCCGCTCCAGTAGCTGGTGCAGAAGGGCTGCTTGTTCCAGACTTCGGACCAGTAGCCGTCGCTCGGCTCCCGTTTGATGTTCAGCTTGATCCCCGCCTTTGCGCAGGACTGCTGGAACAGCGCCGAAGCATCTGGTGCCCCCGGGAACGAGTTGTCCGAGGTGCGCAGCAGGATCTCGCCGTCATGGCCGGACTTGTCAAAGTGGAACTTGGCCTTGTCCGGATCGAATTCGCGCTGCTCGGCTTCGGTGAACAGCGGGTAGGAGGCGTTGATCGGGCTGTCGTTGCCGATCGAGCCGTAGCCGTGCAGGATCTTGTCGACCATCTCCTGCCGGTCCATCGCGTATTTCAGCGCCAGCCGCAGGTCGTTGTTGTCAAACGGCGCCGTGTTGCAATGCATGATGAACACGTAGTGGCCGGGGCCGGCAGTGGAGCGCACGTTGATGCCCGGAGCGCGGTCGACCAGCTTGGCGGTGCGCGGCGGCACCCGGTCAATCATGTCGACCTGGCCCGACTGCAGCGCCGCGACGCGGGCGGTGTCATCGTTGATGATGAGGACTTCGATTGTGTCGGCGTGGCCCAGTTCGGGATCCCAGTAGTTCGGGTTCTTCTCGGCCACGAAGCGCACGCCCATGTCGACGTCCTTCAGCACGTACGGCCCGGTGCCGATTGCCGCCGCCGGATCGTCCTTGCCGCCATTGGGCTGGATCAGCAGGTGGTAGTCGGTCATCAGGTAGGGCAGGTCGGCGTTGGGCGTCTTCAGCTCGATGATGAAGTCGTTGCCCTCGGCCCGCATTGCCGCGATGTCGCGCAGCAGACCCAGCGCACCCGATTTGGTGTCCTCGCCCGAGTGGCGCTCGATGGTGGCGAGCACGTCCTCGGCGGTCACGGTCTTGCCGTTGGAAAAGGTGACGCCGTCGCGGATCTTGAAGGTCCAGGTCTTGGCGTCGGCCGAGGCCTCAACGCTTTCGGCCACTTTCGGCTGCAGCCCGCCATCCGGCGCCAGAGCCATCAGCGGCTCGCCCCACAGCTTGCTGACCATGGTCATCGCGGTGTTGGTGGTGGTTGCCGGGTCCAGGCTGTCGGTGGTGCTGCCGCCCTGGATCGCGGCCTTGATGGTGCCGCCCTTCTGCGGACCGGCTGCCTGCACTGCATTTGACATCAGCAGGTTTGCGGATACCGCGGTGAAGCCCAGTGCGGCTGCCTTGCCGAGGAAGGCGCGGCGGGACAGTTTGCCCGCGGCCGCCTGGCTGGCCAGATACTGGATATAGTCGCTCATGGAGTTCTCCCAATTGGTGTGCGGTGCTGTCAGCACTCATTTTCTTGATTGGTCTTTCAAGATTTGCGCATTTGCAGCAGCCTCGCAAGATTTATTCGCGGGCTCCGGCGGCAGGGAATGTGCCGCCGGCCCAAGGCCCCAAGACGGGTGTCGCCTTTCTTTGGCGGTGTGCCGCTTTTGGGCTCATAGCGCTTTACAAATCAAAAATATCTCAAGAATGCGACCAGAAAATTTTTTGGCTGAGGAATGCCGTCTTTTGCGCTGTATTTGGCGCTCCGGTCAGGAGGGCTGACCCACTTTCCGGAAGAATCATATTGCTGAGCGGGGTTCGTTTTCTTTTTGCGAGTGCTGCCAAGCCGCGCCGCCTCGCCGTGGCGGAATTGCCCCGGCGATGCACGGAGGACCGGCGGGCCTGTTCCGCGCCGCGGCCAATCCCCATCGGGATTGTTTGTCCTGCACCGCAGGCCGGCCTTCGGGCGCACATGCTCACTCTGCGGCGGTGTCGATCCAGATGGTGACCGGCCCGTCGTTCACCAGGCTCACCTGCATGTCGGCGCCAAAGCGCCCTTTCGCCGTCCTGATCCCCAGCCCCTGCAAGGCGGCAGCGAAATGTTCGTAAAGCCTCTCACCATCGGCCGGAGGCGCCGCGGCAGAAAATCCGGGCCGGTTGCCGCGCCGGGTGTCAGCCGCAAGGGTGAACTGGCTCACCGCCAAGACGCTGCCGCCGATTTCCAGAACCGAGCGGTTCATCTTGCCCGCCTCGTCCTTGAAAATGCGCAGCTTGGCGATCTTGGCGGCCAGTTGTTCCGCTTCCCCGGTGCCGTCCCCCGCCATGGCGCAGACTAGCACCATCAGGCCAGGGCCGCATTGGCCGATGACCTCTCCTTCAACAGACACCGAGGCTTCCCGGACCCGTTGCACCACTGCGCGCATGCCGCGTTCCTTTCTCTGAATTCTTGCACCAGACTGACGCCGCTGCGGCGCGCGTGCAAGCCGCGGCGATGCGGGGCACCGGGCGCAGGGCGGCGCAATGGGGGGGCAGGGCGGAATCCGCCTGCGTTCATGTCCGGCCCCGCCGCCCTGGCGCACGCGGCCCTGGCCTGACGGCGTTCAGAGCGGCCCGCCCGCCATTTCGCGTGCTTCACCCATCAGTTCACGGGCAATGGCGCGCACAAGCGGGCGCGCCTCATCCGCGCTCATCCCCGGGGACAAGCGCGGGTCATACAGTATCCGCAGCAGCTTCTCGTCAAAGCTGGTCAGCAGCGCAAATTCGTCATCGTCGTTGAAGATCGAAGGCCGCGCGCGCGGGCTGTCGTTCCGCAAACCCAGCCCCTGCGCCACTTCCTCATGCACGCAGCTCTTCCGCACCAGATCGGGGTGTTCGGCCCGGATCAGCGCAACACCACGGCTGTAGGTGAACGGGTCGCTCTTGGGTCCGCCCGCCACCACCAGACAGTAATAACTGCGCGGCGGCGCCGCCAGCAGCGCAAGCTCCCGCGCGCCGAGACCCGGCAGCAGCTCGCGCACCCGCTCGGCGACAAAGGCGCTGTCGTCGAGGCTGGCGAACAGGACATGGAAATTGGTCCGGCCCGGAGCGGCGCTGACAGGGTGGCCGGTGATCCGCGCCAGCCGCGCCGCATAGTCCCGAAGCATGACGCGGTCGGCGGCGCGCCGTGCAGGCGGCACTGAGGGTCCAAACTCCGCTGCGATCCGCACCGGCCCGGCCCAGCGGCCCAGCCCGCCGGAAAGCCCGTTGCCGCCGTATTCGTCATAGAAGGCCAGCGCCTCGAAGCTCTCCGCCAGATCCTCCGCATCGAAGGGTGTGTCCGGGCCGCCGCCATCGGTGCGCAGCAGCCCGCGGGTCAAGAGGTCGCGTTCCAGAACGCGGTAGTACTGCGTTAGCTCCTGGCTGTCGGCAGAAGGGGCGGGTGCCTCCGGGACCAGCGCGGCGGGCCGCGGCCGCGGCACCAGCGACTGCCGCTGCCCCTGAGGCACACATGCCGCCGCCACGGCCAGAAGGCCGCAGAGCAGCCCGGCGCGTACGGCCGGGTTAGACCGGCGGGAACGGCCGGGGCGGTAATGGCAGGAGCAGGGTCTGCGCGGGCGGGCCGCAGGAAGACGCATGTGCCGCATCACGCGTTCAGCCCGTCCGAGCGGATGCGGCGGTCAAATGCTGGGCAGTTGCAACTGGCGGCATGCGCGGTCCCCCTCAAGCACAATCGGTGTCCTGAAGGGAACCCTAGGAGAAGCCGGGCGCCCATGCCAGTGCCAAAGCGGGCTCGCGGGCGGCGCGGGGTATCAGCCCGCGGGCGAACGGGCGGCGCCGGGTATCAGCCGCGGCGCGGCTTGCCGGGGCGGCCTTTCGGCGCGCCGGTGGAACTGGAGCTGCTGCCGCGCGGTCCGGACGCTTTGCCGCGGCCGGGCGCGCCGGGTTTCTGGCCTGCTGTCAAACCGGGCTTGCCGCTGGACCCGGCTCCCGGTTTGCTGCTTGCGCGCGTGCCGAATGTCTTGCCAGCCCCGGCGGCAGGCCCTGCGCCGGCACTCTTGCCAGAGCGCGCGCCCGGCTTGCCTGCGGGTTTTGCGCCCGGCCGGCCGGCCGGCTTGCCCGCGGAACTGGTGCCGGGTCTGGCCGCCGGCTTCCCGCCGCGGCTGCGCACCGGGCGGCTGGCGGGCGTCTCGTCCGGTTTCTCGAGACCGAGCTGGTCGCGCACAACCTTGGGGCGCAGCTCCTCGACTTCGCCGGGCTTCAGGCTGCCGAGCTGGAACGGCCCGTAAGACAGCCGCAACAGCCGGTTCACGCTGAAGCCGATGTCTTCCATCGCGCGGCGGATCTCGCGGTTCTTGCCCTCGCGCAGCCCCACGGTCAGCCAGGCGTTAGCACCCTGCTGGCGGTCGAGCGTCACCGTCATCGGCTGGAACCGCTCGCCTTCGATCACCAGCCCCTTGCGCAACGGCTCGAAATCCTCGTCCTTCGGGCGGCCATTGATGCGCACCCGGTAGCGGCGCAGCCAGCCGGTCGAAGGCAGCTCCAGCTTGCGTTTGATGGCGCCATCGTTGGTGAGCAGCAGCAGGCCTTCCGAGTTGAGATCGAGCCGCCCGACGGTCATTACCCGCGGCAGATCGTCGGGCAGCTCGTCGAATATCGTCTTGCGGCCCTTCTCGTCGCTGGTGGAGGTAACCAGGCCAATCGGCTTGTAGTACATCCACAGCCGCGGCGCCTCAGCTTCGGGCAGGGGCTTGCCATCGACCAGGATACGGTCCCTGGCGGTCACATTCAGCGCGGGGCTGGTGATGGTCTCGCCGTTCACCGCGACGCGGCCCTCGGCGATCATGCGCTCGGCCTCGCGGCGCGAGGCGACGCCGGAGCGGGAGAGAACCTTGGCGATACGGTCGCCCTCAGGCGCCTGGCCTGCGGGAGAGCCCTTGGGGGATGCGGGTGCTTTGCTCATGCTGCGTGCCATAGAGCATTCCGGCGGCTTGCGAAAGCGGGCAATCGCGGGCAGGAAGGGTGCAGAGAGGGCCGGACACTGGCAGGCGTGGCGCCGGGCAGAACCTGGCACTTTGAAATCTTCGGACACCGGGGAGCGCATGGCTTTCAAATCGCACATGGACAAAGCGCTGGCAGAGGCGCGGGAGGCGGCGGACCGCGGCGAGGTTCCCGTTGGCGCGGTGCTCATCGCGCCGGACGGGCGGGTGGCCGCGTTCGCAGGCAACCGCACCCGGGAGCTGAACGACCCCACCGCGCACGCCGAGATCCTGGCGATCCGCGAAGCCTGCGCCGCACGCGGCAGCGAGCGGCTCGCCGGCTACGACCTCTATGTGACGCTGGAACCCTGCGCCATGTGCGCCGCCGCCATCGCCGCCGCCCGTATCCGCCGGGTCTACTACGGCGCCGCGGATCCGAAGTCCGGCGGGGTGGCGCATGGCGCCTGCGTCTTTTCCCACCCGCAGGCGCATCATGCTCCAGAAGTCTATGACGGCATCGCTGAGGCCGAAGCCGCGGCGCTCCTTAAGGATTTCTTCGCGGGCAGGAGGTAACCCGGTTTGGCCGCTTCGCCGCAACCCTCCGGAGCCCTGCTTGCGGAATTCGGCGTGTCGGGACCCGAGTTCCTGGCGGAAACACCGATTGCGCGGCTCTGGCGTGTGACCCGTGCCGGCGGCGGCCCGGCTGTCCTGAAAGTCTACAGGGGCGGGCAGATGGGCAGCGAAGAGGCTGGGTTCGGCTATTTGCGGCAGGCGCCGCAGGCGCAGGCCGCCCAAGTGTACTCGGTGAACTCCTGCGCAGCCTTGGTCGAGTGGCTGCCTGGGCCCTCGCTTGGCGATATCGCCCGCAGCGGTGACCTGCGGCATGCGGACAGCCAGCTGTTGCAAACTGCCCGTTCACTGCATGCCGGCTCCAGCGGGGAGAAGGCGTCTTTCCCGCCGCTCGAAGACCGCTTCAGTGCCCTGCGCGCCTTCCATCGGGACAGCCTGCCGCCGGGCTCCCTGCGCGACGGGCTGGAGCAGGGCCGCGGCTTGCTCCTCGGCCTGCTGGCAACCCAGACGGACGCCTGCGCGCTGCATGGCGACCTCCATCATGAAAACGTCCGGCTCGGCCCGCGCGGATATTGCGCCTTCGATGCTAAGGGGCTGTGGGGTGAACCGGGCTACGAGCTGGCAAACGCCTTCCGTCACCCCAGGGGCTGCCGGCGCGGGCTCGATAGCCCGGAAGTGATCCGCCGCCGGGCCGGCCAATGGTCTGCGGGGCTTGGCTGTTCTGCCAGGCGCCTGCTGGCCTGGGCCGCGGCCAAATGCGCCCTGTCGATTGTCTGGCGTCTCGGGGAACCTTTGGCCGCCGGACCGGACACGGACCTGCTTACGGCGCTTCTTCAAGCGTATTCTGAAAGGGAGTGATTACTTTGGCTGAACTTTATACCGCCCCTGATGGCCATCCCCGCTGTGCCTGGAGCGCCTCGGCCCCGGACTTCCTGCGCTATCATGACGAGGAATGGGGCTATCCGGTGGACGGCGACATCCGCCTGTTCGAGAAGATCTGTCTGGAAAGCTTCCAGTCCGGCCTCAGCTGGCGCACCATCCTGGACAAGCGCGAAAACTTCCGTGCCGCTTTTGCCGGCTTCGACTACACCGTGATGGCAAAGTTCGGTCCGGAGGATGTCGAACGGCTCCTGCAGGATAAGGGCATCGTCCGCCACCGCGGCAAGATCGAGGCGGTGATCAACAATGCCGCCCGTGCGCAGGAGCTGGTCGCGGAGGCGGGCTCACTCGCCGCTTTCTTCTGGAGTTTCGAACCCAGGCCGGAAGACCTGCCCGAGCCGCAGACTGCCTCCACCTGTCCCGAATCTGTGGCGCTCTCCAAGGCGCTGAAGAAACGCGGCTGGAAGTTTGTCGGCCCCACCACGGTTTTTGCCTTCATGCAGGCAATGGGGCTGATCAACGATCACGCCCGCGGCTGCCTCTGCCGCGGGACGGCGGCTGCAGCGCGGGCTGGCTTCACCGTTCCACGCTTGAAATCTGCAACCTGAAGCGCCGCCGCGCCGGGCCGCGAAGCCCGGCGCCCGGCCCAACGGGAGCGGATCTGCAATGCAGATCAGGTGACGGGCGGGAGTATCCTGCTGCCGCCACCCGGGGGGCGGCGTTCAGATCTCGATCGCTTTCATCACCTCGGGCTCGATCACCTGCGTCCCGGGCAGCCCCTCGATCAGGTCCCTTGCATCCTGCTCCAGCACCGGGAAGCTCTTGTAGTGGCAGGGGATCACTGTCTTGAAGCTGAAATAGCGCTTCGCCGCATATGCGGCCTGCTTCATGTCCATGGTGAAGTGGCCGCCCGCTGACAGGATGCCCACGTCCGGCTTGTAGTAGTCACCCATCCACTCCATGTCCGCCATCAGCGCGGTGTCGCCGGAGATGTAGATGGTCTTGCCCTCAGCCATCAGCATGTAGCCGACTTCCGAACCACCGGTGCGCAGCCCGTCCTGGGTGCTGAAGGTGGAACTGTGCGAGGCGGGCACCATGGCAAGCTGCACGCCGCCGAGATCGACCGTGCCGCCCTTGTTAAAGCCGATGGTCTCGACCTCCTCGGTCTCGCCCCAGAAGCCCATCATGTCGTACTGCCCCACTACCGGCACCTCCAGCCGCTTGGCGAGCGGAAGCACGTCCACCACGTGATCGAAATGCACGTGGGTGAGGATGATATGGGTCGCCCCTTCCACCGCGGCCTCGTGCTGCTCCTGCGGGAGTACCGGGTTGCCGCTCAGCCAGGGGTCGAGCAGAAGCACCTTGTCCCCGGTCTCGAAACGGAAACTGCCGTGGCCCAGCCAGATCACCTTCATGGTCTTTCTCCCCGATTGCCGGCGCCGCGGCGCCCCGGACCCAGCCTAGCAGCCCGGCGCGGAAAGAAAATGCGGCGCCGGGCAAAAAATTGCGGCGCGCAGGAACCGCTGCCTGCCAAGACTGCAGGGGGAAGCGGGCAGCGGGCGGCCAGCAGGCTTGCGGCCCGGGCGGTGCGGCGGTAAATGCCTCTGTAACACGAGATGAGGGTTTCCATGTCGATTGACCAAAGCACCGCCGCCAAGGTGGCCAAACTGGCCCGGATCAAGGTCGAGGATGACGCGCTCCCGGCCCTGGCCGCCGAGTTCAACACCATCCTGGGCTTCATCGAGCAGCTGAACGAGGTCGATGTCGAGGGCGTCGAGCCGATGACCTCGGTCACCCCGCAGCGCCTGAAGCGCCGCCAGGATGTGGTCACCGACGGCAATCAGCAGGACAAGGTGCTGTCGAACGCGCCGGACGCCCGCGAAGGCTTCTTCGCGGTGCCGAAAGTGGTGGAATAAGCAGCCCTCCGCACGCTGCCTGCCAGGCGGCTGCCGCTGCAGACGGGCATTGCCCAAGGAAATTTGCCCAAGAGAGGCGATGATATGACCGAACTCAACAAATTGACCCTGGCAGAGGCCCGCGACGCGCTGCGCAAAGGCGACACCACATCGGTGGAGCTGACCGAAGCCTGCCTGAAAGCGATCGGCGCGGCGGATGCGCTGAACGCGTTTGTGCACAAGACGCCGGAAATCGCGCTGGAGCGTGCCAAATCCGCGGATGCGCGGATCAAGGCGGGCAGTGCACCCTCGATGTGCGGTCTCCCGGTCGGCATCAAGGACCTGTTCTGCACCAAGGGCGTGCCGTCGCAGGCCGCCTCCGGCATCCTCGAAGGCTTCAAGCCCGAGTATGAATCTACCGTGTCCCAGCAGCTCGCCGATGCAGGCGCAGTGATGCTTGGCAAGCTGAACATGGACGAGTTTGCCATGGGCTCGTCCAATGAGACCTCGGTCTACGGCAACGCGGTCAACCCCTGGCGGCGGGGCAATGATGAGGCGCAGCTGACCCCGGGCGGCTCCTCCGGCGGCTCCGCGGCTGCGGTCGCCGCTGACCTCTGCCTTGCAGCCACCGGCACCGACACCGGCGGCTCGATCCGCCAGCCCGCGGCGTTTACCGGCACCGTCGGCATCAAGCCGACCTACGGGCGCTGCTCGCGCTGGGGGATTGTCGCCTTTGCCTCTTCCCTGGACCAGGCGGGCCCGATGACCAAGACGGTGCGCGACGCGGCGATCATGCTGGAAGCAATGTGCGGACACGACCCCAAGGATTCCACCAGCGCTGACCTCGCGGTGCCGGATTTCGAGGCGATGCTGACCGGCGACATCAGGGGCAAGAAGATCGGTATCCCGAAGGAATACCGCATGGAGGGCATGCCCGCCGGGATCGAAAAGCTCTGGGCCGACGGTGCCGAGATGCTGAAGGCTGCGGGTGCCGAGATCGTCGACATCTCGCTGCCGCACACCAAGTATGCGCTGCCCGCCTATTACGTGATTGCCCCGGCCGAAGCGTCCTCCAACCTCGCACGGTATGACGGCGTGCGCTACGGCCACCGCGCCGCGCTGGAGGCCGGAGACGGCATTACCGAGATGTACGAGAAAACCCGCGCCGAGGGCTTCGGCCACGAGGTGCAGCGCCGGGTGATGGTCGGTACCTATGTGCTCTCGGCGGGCTTCTACGACGCCTATTACAACCGCGCCCGCAAGGTGCGCACGCTGATCAAGAAAGACTTCGAGGACGTCTTTGCCGCGGGCGTCGACGCGATTCTGACCCCGGCCACGCCTTCCGCCGCCTTTGGCCTTGGCGAGATGACCGAAGCCGACCCGGTGCAGATGTACCTGAACGATGTCTTCACCGTGACAGTCAACCTGGCGGGCCTGCCGGGTGTGGCGGTGCCGGCGGGGCTCAACAGCCAGGGTCTGCCGCTGGGTCTGCAGCTGATCGGCAAGCCCTGGGAAGAGGGCGATCTGCTGAACACCGCCTATGCGCTGGAGCAGGCAGCAGGATTTGTGGCCAAACCGCAGCAATGGTGGTAAACCGCCGTCCGGCCTAACCTAGGGCCTTACATAGAGCAGAGCTGACAGGTGATACCCATGCGAGCATTCCTCTCCCTTGCCGCCGCAGGCAGCCTCCTTGCCGTGGCGGCCTGCGCACCGGCAGTGCCGGACAGTGCCGCAGGCGTCGGGCTGGACGGCGATCCCTTTGCCACTCCCCCGGCTGCCGGCACGACCATCACTGGCGCGCCGCTGGCGGCACCCGCGCAGATCTCCAGCGAGCCGCTGACAGCGGATGGCGGGGCAGGGGCCAGCACGGCCCCCGGCCGCTATGCCTCTACCGCCTCGGCCAGCAGCGACGACATCGCCCGCGAAGCCGCCGCCGCGCTGGCGGCTTCACGCGCCAACTCCGGGGAAGCCCTGCTGCAGGCTGGCCCCTCCAACCCGCCGCCGCCGCTTTCCGCCACCCGCGCGATTTCGGATGAGAACGACTTCGAGGCGGTCGCAGCCCGGCAGACGATCGAAAGCGATGCCGCCCGGCTGGAGCGGCAGCGCGCCCAGTATGAGGAAATCCCCCCCGAAGCCGTGCCGGTCCCGGAGCGCGAGGGCAGCAGCGCGCCGAACATCGTGAAATTCGCACTCAGCACCAGCAACCCCAAGGGCGTGCGCCTCTACAGCCGCACTGGCTTCAATCTGCAGGCGCGCCATACCCGCAATTGCGCGGAATTTGCCTCCGCCGACCGCGCGCAGGAAGCCTTCCTGGAAGCCGGCGGCCCGGAGCGCGACCGCAAGGCGCTGGATCCTGACGGCGACGGCTTTGCCTGCGGCTGGGATCCCGCGCCCTACCGGCGCGCGGTGCAAACCGCTGGCAATGGCTGACCAGCCCGGCGCCCGCTGGCACCCGAGCCCGAACCACGGGCCCCGCAGGGACGGTCTGACGCCGTCCCTGATCGTTTTGCACTATACCGCGATGGACAGCGCCGAAGCCGCACTCGCGCGGCTCTGCGACCCGCAGGCCGAGGTTTCGGCGCATTACCTGATTGGCGGCGACGGCACGCTTTGGCAGCTGGTGCAAGAAAACGCCCGCGCCTGGCACGCCGGCGCAGGCGAGTGGCACGGCAAGGCTGACATCAACTCCCGCTCCATCGGCATCGAACTCGATAACACCGGTAACCACCCGTTCAGCGAACCGCAGATGGAACGGCTGGAGGTGCTGCTGGCAGGCATCATAGCGCGCTGGGGAATCGCTCCGGAGGGGGTGATCGGACACTCCTGCATGGCGCCCGGCCGCAAGTCCGACCCTGGGCCGCGATTCGACTGGCGGCGTTTGGAGCGCCAGGGCCTGGCCGCCCGGACAGCCACTCGGGCGCCGGTTGCGCACGGGGACGCCGCCGCTTTCCGGGAAGCCGCCCGCGCTGCGGGTTTCACCGCCGCGGCGGATGACTCCTCCCTGCTGGCAGCTGTCCGCCTGCGTTGCCGCCCGTGGGGCAGGGGGCCGCTTGCCGCGGCCGATTTTGCGTCTCTGAACTGCTCCGCTCAGCCGGAATGACGGGAAGCGAGGCTCTGCCTCGCGCTCCGGGATACTTTCAGCAAGAGGAAGGAAGATGTATTCCTCCCTTCGCTGCAAAGCCCCTGATCTGCAAGCCAAAGCTTGACGAAACCGCCGTCTGCGCATAGGTCCCGGGAGCGCAGAAGGCTGGACGGCCGCGGGGAGTGCAAGCTTCGCGAGGAAAGTCCGGACTCCATGAAGCAACGGTGCCGGGTAACGCCCGGGCGGGGAGACCCGACGGAAAGCGCCACAGAAAACAGACCGCCCGCCGGCCCTGCGGTTCGCCAAGGGATCAGCCCGCGCGGGTAAGGGTGAAACGGTGGGGTAAGAGCCCACCGCGCCCCTGGCAACAGGGGCGGCACGGCAAGCCCCACCGGGAGCAATGCCAAATAGGGCCCCCGCGCGGGCAGGTCCCGGGCAGCCGGGAAACCGCCGCTAGGCGCGCTTCAGCCGAGAGGGGCCGGGTTGGCAGCTTGAGCGGTGCAGCGATGCACCGCCTAGATGAATGGCCGTCGAACCCGGGATCACGGTCCCGGGGGGACAGGATCCGGCTTACAGGCCTTCTGCGCGTCTGCCCCGGGCTCCCGCCTGATGGCGGGTCGGGACCTGATCCAGGCGGCTGCCGGGCGATTGTTGCCTCATGGGTGGTTTTTCCCGTCCGCAGCCTATTGACACAGGCGCGGGGCACGGTAAAAGCCGACGCTCAGATAGGAATTTACCGAAAGGCCCCTGCCTTTCCGGACGCAGGAGAACCACCATGGCGAAGCCGACGACCATCAAGATCCGCCTGAACTCGAGCGCGGGCACGGGCCACTTCTACGTGACCAAGAAGAACGCGCGCACCATGACCGAGAAAATGGTCGTGCGTAAGTACGACCCGGTCGTGCGCAAGCATGTCGAGTACAAGGAAGGCAAGATCAAGTAATCCTTGATCGCCTGACCGAGATTGAAGAGGGGTTCCGCCGCTGCGGGACCCTTTTTCTTTGGGCGACCAGGCCAGCTGCCGGAACCCGCCCGGCCCGCCTGGCCGGATTTTTCATCAAATGCCGGGGGATTTGCGGCCCGCATGAGCGGCCTTCGGCACAGTCCTGCCGCATTTGGCCGCTAACGTGAAACCTGTTGTTAAAGGGTTTGTCCGGGGCGGGTTCTCCATGCGGTTTGTGTTGATCGGTGCGGTGTTGGCCGGGGTTGCGGTGCCCGCCTCCGGCGCGCGGGAATCGGTGGCAGTCCCATCGCCGCCGCAGGTTCTGGAGCAGCCGCTGGCGGCGGCTTCCGGCGGTACTGCAGGCCTGCCGCTGCTGCCGAAGAGCGGTCAGGCGGGACCGGCTGCAAGCGGACAGGCGCGGGTCTGGCAGTTCCGCCATGGCGGGCAGCTCCTGGAGCTGACGGTGGTGCAGGCTGAGGGCGCAGGCCTCGCGGTGCTCAGCATGCCGGAGAGCGCGTCCGGGGCGATGCTTCCCGTGGTGTCGGAGGCGGTCTTCCGAGAGGCCGCGGACAAGGCGTCCGGCTGCCAAGCCGAAGGCCCGGTGCGGCCGGTGGCGAGCCGCCGCGGCACGGTGGCGCTGTCGGCGGCACTGAACTGCCGGAAGACGCGCTGAGACACGCGCGAGTAGCGGTCTGCACGCAGATAGCAGTCAGGCGCACACAGGCGCGTACAGGCCGCGCCCGGAGATCAGCGCCAGTAAGGGGCCGCCAGCGGGGTTGGGGCGGCCCCTTTTCTGTGGGGGCAGGCTGCCTTAGCGGCGCGCTTCTGCCATCGTCAGCACCGGTTCCAGCCCCATGCTCTGCATCAGCGCGGCGGAGGCGGTGTTGAAGGGAGCGTAGGTGGTGGCGATCACCGTGATGCCGCGCGCCGCGGCGCGGGCCTTCATCTCCGCCATCAGTGCCCGGGCGATGCCCTGGCGGCGCTGCGTCTCCGCCACTGCGATGTGCTGCAGCATGATCCGCGTTTCCGCCGCGCGCACGGGCAGGGCGGGGCGCGCCTCCACCGTGAAGATCAGGTAGCCCGACAGCCTGCCCTGCGGGTCCTCGGCGGCGAGGGCGCAGGTGTCCTCCTGGCTCAGCCAGTCCGTGAGCCAGGCGGCCAGCGCGTCGTCCTCCGGCTCTGCCAGGTGGCGCGCGGGCTGGTGTGCGACGTGCAGCGCGTGAAGTTCTTTCAGGAGCGGCAGCAGGCGCGGGGCCTCGCCGGGTGGGGTATCAGCGGTCTTCATAGGGGCAATCCCCGTGTCAAAAAGGTATGTGGTGTCTGAAATGCAAAAGGGGCGGGTCCTTTGGACCCGCCCCTTGGAGATTGATAGCCCCGGATGTGCGCTTATTCGCGGTTGCCGAGCAGCTGGAGCAGGAACATGAACATGTTGATGAAGTCCAGGTAGAGGCTCAGCGCGCCCATGATCGCGGCTTTGCCCAGCCACTCCTGGTCGCCCGAATGCGCCATCTGCAGGTAGGTGTTCTTGATGTTCTGGGTGTCATAGGCGGTGAGGCCCGCGAAGATCAGAACGCCCAGCACCGAGATTGCAAAGGCCATGGCGGAGGACGCCAGGAAGATGTTGACCACCGATGCCACCAGCAGGCCGATCACGCCCATGATCAGGAAGGTGCCCATGCCGGACAGATCCTTCTTGGTGGTGTAGCCATAGAGCGACAGGCCGGCAAAGGCGATCGAGGTCACCAGGAACACCTGCACGATGGATTCGCCGGTGAAGACCAGGAAGATCGAGCTGATCGACAGGCCCATGACAGCGGCGAAGGTGTAGAACACCAGCTGCGCGGCGGCAGCCGACAGGCGGTTCACGGCGGCGCCGAAGCCGAACACGAAGGCGAGCGGCGCGAACATGATCACCCACTTCAGCGGCGAGGCATAAATCGCGTGCCCGAAGCTGGTGAGGTACTTGTCCGCGCTCAGCTGGGCCACGGCGTTGCCCGGGTCAGTGGTGACGGCCAGGCCCGAGATCGCCCAGGCGGCCAGGAAGGTAATGAAGGTGCCCACGGACATGGTGCCGTAGACTTTGTTCATATGGGCCCGCAGGCCCTCGTCGATCTGCGCGGCGCGGGTGCCGGCAGCAGACCGGATGGTGTCGAATTGTGCCATACCGATGGTCTCCGTGAATGTCTCCCTCACTGCTTGGGCCCGCCCGAAGGCAGGCCGCTGGCAGCGTTCCCGCTAAATATCGGGTGAAGCGCCCGGCTGTTCAAGTATTTAAGCGCAGTTGAACGCGGATATTTGGAGCCTTTCGGACCCCCCGTTGGCGCGGCTTCTCAGCTTTGGCCCCTGGGGAGGGCAGGTCAGCGTCGGCCCTCGCGGATGGCCAAGCGCCGCCGCGGGGGCGGCGGCGCCTGGCGGGGCCGCGGCGGATCACCGCAGCCAGTGGTCCGGCGCGCTCCAAAAAGCGCGGCGCGATTCCTCCTCCGCCTCGGAGCGGGTAAGACCGATGTCTTCCAGCGCGCGGGCATCGAGCCGGGCCAGCTGGCGGCGTGACCGCCAAACAGCGAGGTGCAGCTTTAACCGGTCGAGCAGCCCTGGGCGGATCGCGGCGACAGGCGGGCAGGGGAGCGGGCGGGTGTGTGGAGCGGTGGTCATAACATCTATCCTTCAGTGGGGGTTGTGATGCTTCCCTCTTGGGTGATCAATTGTGTTGATGAATATGCGCGCTCGTGGCATATATTGAAAACGAATGTTTTTGATCCTAACCATCAGGGGCTGTGATGGCACGCAATCTCGATATCACCACGCTGCGGTCTTTTGTGGCTGTGGCCGACCATGGCGGTGTGACCCGCGCCGCAGGCTTCCTGCACCTGACGCAATCGGCAGTGTCGATGCAGTTGAAACGGCTGGAGGAGCTCCTGGGGCTCGCGCTTCTGGACCGCTCCGGGCGCGGCATCGCGCTCACTGCGGCGGGTGAGCAGCTCCTGGGCTACGCCCGCCGCATCGTGGCGCTCAACGACGAGGTGATCGGGCGGCTGACCGATCAGGCCTTCGAGGGCGAGGTGGTGCTGGGGGTGCCGCATGACGTGGTGCACCCCGTCATCCCGCAGGTTCTGAAGCGTTTCAACGTCAGCTTCCCGAGGGTGAATGTTAACCTCGTGACTTCCAACACCCGGGAGCTGAAGGCCGGATTCGCCAAGGGCAGCTACGACCTGGTGCTCACAACAGAGACCGGCTCCGGGGAGGCCGAGGGCGGCGAACCGATACATACCTTGCCGCTGTGCTGGGTCGGGGCACCCGATGGTTCGGTCTGGCGGCAGCGGCCTCTGCGGCTTGGTTTCTGCCGCAACTGCAGCTTCCGTCCGGTGGCCACCGCGGCGCTGGATGCGGCCGGTATCAAGTGGGAGATGGCGCTCGACAGCGATTCAGACCGCACTGTGGAGGCGACGATCAGCGCGGATCTGGCGGTCGGTGTGCTGCTCGAGGGCACCCAGCCCGGCTATCAGGAACTGATCGAGCACGGCGGGGCACTGCCGCCGCTGCCCGTGCAGCACATAAACCTCTACGGCTCCGACCGGATGCGGGCGCCCTATGTGGGCGAGCTCGCCCAGGTGATCCGCCAGGGCTTCGACAGTCTGCGCCGGGTGCCCCTGAGAGCCGCGAGCTGAGGCGTGCCGCCCAGCCCAAGGCAAGCGGCGCGCCTTTGAGGTAACGGCGGGCGCGAGGGCTTCGCCGGGGCCATTCGCCTCCCGCCGCGGCCGCTGTCAGCCGTCCTCCTGCATGGTGATAACCACCTTGCCGGTCGATTTGCGGCTGCGCAGCAGTTCCAGCCCTTCGCCCGCCCGTTCCAGCGGCAGCAGGTGGCTGATATGCGGCTTGATGCGGCCGTCGCCGTGCCAGGCAAACAGCGTCTCCAGCGAGCCGCGCACCACCTCCGGGCGGAACTTCATGTAGCCGCCGAGGTAGAAGCCGATCACGGTCAGGTTCTTCACCAGGAGGTGGTTGGCCGGGATCTGCGGCACCTCGCCGCTGGCGAAGCCCACCGGCAGGAGACGCGCGCCCGGGTTGGCGGCGCGGAACGCGGCCTTCCAGACATCGCCGCCCACCGCGTCATAGATCACGTCGGCGCCGCCCAGATCCTTAACCGCCGCGCGCAGGTCCTCACCGGCATCTATCAGGTGGCTGGCGCCCGCGGCCTTGGCCACCTTGAGCTTCTCCGGACCGCGCGCCTGGGCGATCACGCGGGCGCCCATCATCGCGCCGATCTCCACCGCGGTCAGCCCAATGCCGCCTGCGGCGCCGGTGACCAGCAGTGTCTCGCCCTTCTGCAGCCGCGCGCAATGATCCAGCGCGACGTGGCTGGTGCCGTAGGCGATCTGCAGCGCGGCGGCGTGCTCGAAGCTCATCGCATCCGGGATCTTCACCAGCCGCGAGGCCTCGAATACCGCTTCTTCGGCCAGCCCGCCCTGGCCGCTGAAGGCGGCCACCCGGTCGCCCGGGGCAAACTCAGTGACTCCCCCGCCGGTAGCGGTGACGATCCCTGCCGCCTCCAGCCCCAGGGTAAAGGGCGGCTCCGGGGTGTCCTGGTAGCTGCCCTTCATCATCAGCAGATCGGCAAAGTTCAGCCCGCAAGCGCGTACCTCCACTGCCACTTCGCCGGGACCGGGCGGCGGGCAGCGGATTTCCGCCAGCTCAGGCGGCTGGCCAAAGGCGGTTATTTGATAAGCGCGCATATTCTCTCCTCACCTAATGCGGGAATCAGGGCGATTCGCCGGGCCACTCTGAGGGCCCCCCGAAACCGGAAACACCTCGCTATTTCTGGGGAGGTAGGCGATCAGCAGGCAGTTGGCAATAAAACATTTAAAAAAATGATACATGAAATCATGGTGTTGACCCTGCGGCGGCAGGCGCGGGCGATGGCAGTCTTGAATTCAATCGCAAGGGTTGTACTATTTTCAAAGGGGTTGACCCCGGAACGCTCAGATGGGGAAGCTTGCTCGTGGCATATGATGGGATGCGCCGGGTCAAGGTGTTGGATTTAGGGGCGCTTCGGGCTGCAGCCTGAATTTCAGACTTAGGAGAAACGCATGGCTCATCCCGTAGACGTGCACGTGGGAAAGCGCATTCGTCACCGCCGCTGGCTTATCGGCATGACACAACAACAACTTGCCGAACAGGTGGGCATCAAATTTCAGCAAATCCAGAAGTATGAGACCGGTGCAAACCGCGTCAGCGCCTCCCGGCTGTGGGACATTTCCGACGCCCTCGACGTGCCGGTGAGCTTTTTCTTTGAAGGCCTGCAGGACGACGCCAAGGCGCCCGCCGACAAGGCTGCCGTGCCCGAGGATCTGATGGGCGACAAGGAAGCACTCGACCTGGTCCGCTCCTACTATGCGATCCCTGAGAACCAGCGCCGCCGCTTGTTCGAGCTGGCGCGGGTGCTGAGCGACGCCGCCTGAAATCAGCGTTAGAGCCTGGCCGTACCCCGGCCCGCTCGGTGGCCCGTATTGCAGGGTTTCACAGCGGGTCCGGAGACACGGCTGCGGCATCGGCCGGCCGCCGTCATGCTGCCGGTATTTGTTGAACGGGGATCTGCCCGGACCGTGAAAAGGCGGCCGGGCATATTTTGCCTGACCAGCTGACAGGCGGAAGCGGCCGGATGTCTTCGCTCTTGAAAATCCGGCTGAGCAATGGCACCCGTGTCAAAATGACAGACACCGCTTTCACCGATCTCGAGGTGGCCCACCGGATGGCCGATGCCGCGCGCGCGGCCATCCTGCCGTATTTCCGGGCCGAGGGGCTGGAGGCGGAAAACAAGCGCAGCGCGGGTTTCGACCCTGTCACCGCCGCCGACCGCGCCGCTGAAGAAGCAATGCGCGCGGTGCTGGCGGAGCTGCGCCCGCGGGACGCGATTCTGGGCGAGGAATTCGGCGCCGCCGCGGGCAGCAGCGGCCGCACATGGGTGCTGGACCCGATTGATGGCACCCGCGCCTTCCTCAGCGGCACCCCGACCTGGGGGGTTCTGATTGCGCTCGCCGACCACACCGGGCCGGTGCTCGGCGTGATCGACCAGCCCTACACAGGCGAACGTTTTACCGGTGCGCCGGGAGTCGCCATGATGACCGGGCCGCTGGGCGAGCGGAGCCTTCGCGCCCGCCCCGCGCGGCCCTTGGAGGAGGCAATCCTCTTCACCACCTTCCCGGAAGTCGGCACCCCTGCCGAACGTGCCGCTTTCGAGCGCGTTGCCGCCGAGGCACGGCTCACCCGCTATGGCACTGATTGCTATGCCTATGCGCTGCTTGCGGCCGGGCAGATCGACCTGGTGATCGAGGCCGGGCTCAATGCATATGACATCCAGGCCCCGATCGCGGTAATCGAGGCGGCGGGCGGTATCGTCACCGACTGGCAGGGCGGCCCGGCGCATGATGGCGGCCAGGTTCTGGCGGCTGCCAATGGGGATATTCACGCGGCTGCGTTGAAACTGCTTCAAAAAGAGTGAGACTTGCCGCGGCGGCGGGCGGGCGCTAGCTTGCCATCAAGCCGGTTCTTGTGCCCGTTTTCCGCCGGCCTTGCACACATTCCAACGAAACGGGCTGATCCTGGAGTGTGTGACTATGACTGAATTCCTGATCCAGAACGCCGGTACCATCCTTACCATGGATGACAACCGCAGGGTGCTGCATGACGCCGATGTGCTGATCCGCGGCGGCCGGATTGCCGAAGTGGGGCAGGGGCTGAAGACCGCGGGCGAGACGATCTCCGGCCGCGGCTGCGTCGTGACGCCGGGGCTGGTGAACACCCACCACCACCTCTATCAGAACCTCACGCGCGCGGTGCCGGGCGCGCAGGATACGCTGCTGTTCGGCTGGCTGCAGCGGCTCTACCCGATCTGGGCACGTTTCGGACCGGAGGAGATGTTCGTCTCCGCCCAGCTTGGGCTTGCAGAACTGGCACTGTCGGGCTGCACGCTCAGTTCCGACCATCTTTATCTCTACCCTAACGGCGCCCGGCTGGAAGACACCATCGAGGCGGCGCGCGAGGTGGGCCTGCGCTTCCACCCGACCCGCGGCGCGATGAGCATCGGCGAAAGCGACGGCGGCCTGCCGCCCGACAGCCTGGTCGAGAACGAGCGCGCCATTCTCGACGACATGATCCGGGTGGTGGATGCCTTCCACGACTCTTCCGAAGGCTCCATGTGCCGCGTCGGCCTTGCGCCTTGTTCGCCGTTCTCCGTCAGCCGCGAACTGATGCGCGATGCGGCCCTCTTGGCCCGCGACAAGGGCGTGATGCTGCACACTCACCTGGCGGAGAACGACGAGGATGTTGCCTATTCCGAGGCGCAGTTCGGCTGCCGTCCCGGGCAGTACGCCGAGGAACTGAGCTGGACCGGCGATGACGTCTGGCATGCGCATTGCGTGAAGCTGAACCCGCAGGAAATTGATCTTTTTGCCAGAACCGGCACCGGCGTGGCGCATTGCCCGTGCTCGAACTGCCGCCTTGGCAGCGGTATTGCGCCGGTGCGCGCGATGCGCGATGCGGGGGTGCCGGTGGGACTGGGGGTGGATGGCTCCGCCAGCAACGATATGGCCAGCCTCAGCGGGGAGGCGCGCCAGGCGCTGCTGCTGCAGCGGGTGGCCAATGGCGCCGACGCGATGAGCGCTTATGAGGCGCTGGAGATCGCAACCCGCGGCGGCGCCGATGTGCTGGGCCGCCCAGACTGCGGACGTCTGCAGCCCGGCAAGCGCGCCGATATCGCGGTCTGGGACACTTCCGGAATCACCTCCAGCGGCAGCTGGGACCCGGCGGCGCTGCTGCTGGCCGGGCCTGCGCAGGTGAAGCACCTCTTCGTCGAGGGCAAGCAGATCATCCGCGGCGGCGAGATTACCACCCTCGACCTGCCGCGCCTGATCGAACGGCATGGCAAGCTGGCGCAGGCGCTCGCATCATCTTGTTAGGGATTCCGTCCGATTCCGCCTGAAACGCTCCCTGGAGGGTTTCCGGGACGGCTCAAACTCCCCGCCGGAGGCAGAGGCGCGCCAGCGCCTCTCCTAGATGCGCCGTCCGCCGATCCAGACCTCGGCGACGGCCCGGTCGTCGCCCATCATGATGGTCGGGAATACCGCCTCCCAAAGATCTTCGGCCCGGGAGGTACGCTGCGCGATCGCCGGGGTGGAGGCCAGGTCCAGCACCACCAGGTCCGCCTCCATGCCTTCGGCGATATTGCCTGCCATACCGTCGATCCGCAGCGCCGCGGCGGAACCTTGGGTCGCGAGCCAAAGGAGCTGCGCCGCGTGCAGGGGCGTGCCGCGGAGCTGGCCGACCTCGTAGGCGGCTGCCATCGTCCGCAGCATGGAAAAGCTCGACCCGCCGCCGGTGTCGGTGGCAAGGCCGATCCGATGGCCCTCCGACATCAGCCCGGCCATGTCGAACAACCCCGAGCCGATGAAGGTATTCGAGGTCGGGCAATGCACCAGCGCGGCACCATATTCCCGCAGGCGGTGGCGCTCCCGCTCCTCCAGGTGGATGGCGTGGCCATAGACGCCGCGCGCGCCGAGCAGGCCGAATTCCTCGTAGGTGTCAAGGTAGTCGCGGGCCTGCGGGAACAGCGTTTTGACCCAGGCAATCTCATCGGTCTGTTCGCTGAGGTGGGTCTGCATCAGGCAACCGGGATGCTTGGCCCAGAGCGCCCCCAGTGCCTCCAGCTGTTCGGGCGTCGAGGTGGGGGAGAACCGTGGGGTGATCGCGTAGTGCAGCCGGTCGACACCGTGCCAGCGCGCAATCAGCGCCGCGGACTCGTCATAGGCCGACTGCGGCGTGTCGCGCAGGCCTTCGGGGGCGTTCCGGTCCATGCAGGTCTTGCCCGCCACCACCCGCTGCCCGCGGGCCTGCGCCTCGGCAAAGAAGGCATCCGCGCTTTCCGGATGGATGGTACAATAGCTGCAGACCGTGGTGGTGCCATGCGCGGCGGCGAGATCGAGGTAGCGCGCCGCAATCTCCCTGGCGTAGGCACGGTTGCCAAAGCGCATCTCTTCCGGGAAGGTGTAGGTATTGAGCCAGTCGATCAGCCGCTTGCCCCAGCTTGCGATGATTGCTGTCTGGGGGTAGTGCACATGGGCGTCCACGAAACCGGCGAGGATCAGCTTGCTGTCGTGTTCCGTGACAAGCGCGCCGGGCAGCAGCGCCTGCATTTCGGACTTGCTGCCGGTGCCGGCAATACGGCCGCCGGAAATCGCCACCGCTTCTGCCAGCACCGCGGCCGCGCCCGGATCATCGCCATCGAAAGGAGAGTGGCGGAAGCTCAGGACTTGGCCCGTCAGAATGAAATCGCCGCTCATCTGTGCTCCCCGCTGCTTGCCAAACCGCTCCGCCCGGGATAGGCGCGCGCCGGGGGACCGGTAAATTATGCCATTCCCATTGTTTTCCGGAAACAGCTTCTTCTATTTTGCAGGCAAAGACACAAGGGGGCGCGAGATCGCATGAGCAGCGGCGACGATATCACCGGCACCGAACCGGCCCAGGAAGACGCCTACGAGCTGGACCGCAAGCGCGTCAGCGCCATTCTCGAAGCGGTGGAGGCGGGAGATCAGGCCGGGCTGACCGAACTGATGGAGCCGCTGCACGCTGCCGACATCGCCGACCTTCTGGAACAGATCGACCCCTATGAGCGGACCCGGCTGATCCAGCTCTACGACCGGGAGTTCGACGGCGAGATCTTGTCGGAACTGGACGAAAGCATCCGCGAGGATGTGATCCTGCAACTCGCGCCCGGGGTCTTGGCCGAAGCGGTGCGCGAGCTGGAAAGCGACGACGTCGTCGACCTTCTCGAAGACCTGGAGGAGCCGCAGCAGGAAGCCATCCTGGGCGCGCTGGAGGATTCCGACCGGGTCGCAGTCGAGCAATCGCTGAGCTATCCGGAAAACTCTGCCGGCCGCCTGATGCAGCGCGAGGTGGTAATGGCGCCGGAGCACTGGAACGTCGGCCAGGCCATCGACTTCATGCGCGAGTCAGACAGCCTGCCGGAGCAGTTCTACCACGTGATCCTGGTTGATCCGCGCGCCCATCCGGTCGGCAACGTGACCTTGGGCCGGATCATGGCAACCAAGCGCGAGGTGCCGCTCACCGATCTGGTGGAGGACACGTTCCAAGTGATCCCCGCCGATCAGGACGAGGAAGACGTCGCCTATGCCTTTAACCAATACCACCTGATTTCCGCCCCCGTTGTGGATGGCGAGGGACGCCTGGTCGGTGTCATCACCATCGATGACGCTATGATCGTGCTGGACGAGGAGCACGAGGAAGACATCCTGCGCCTTGCCGGTGTGGGCGAAGAAAGCTCGCTGTCTGACAAGGTGGTCGACACCACCAAGCGCCGCTTCCCATGGCTCGCGGTGAATCTGGTGACAGCGGTACTGGCCTCCCTGGTGATTGCCCAGTTCGAGGAGACCATTGCCCAGTTCGTGGCGCTGGCGGTGCTGATGCCGATCGTCGCCTCGATGGGCGGCAACGCGGGCACCCAGTCGCTGACCGTGGCAGTGCGGGCGATGGCAACCCGCGACCTCACCGGCTCCAACGTCTGGCGGGTGATCCGCCGGGAAGTGCTGGTGGGGCTGATCAACGGGGTGATCTTCGCGGTGATTATGGGGATCGTGGGGCTTGCTTGGTTCGGCTCACCGATGCTGGGCGTGGTGATCGCCGTCGCGATGGTGGTCAATCTGGTCGTAGCCGGGCTCGCGGGGACGGTGATCCCGGTCCTATTGGAGAAGATGGGCATCGACCCGGCCCTGGCCTCCGGCGCCTTCGTCACCACGGTGACCGATGTGGTCGGGTTCTTCGCCTTCCTGGGGCTGGCCGCGGTGGTGCTGCTCTAGCGGGCGGTTCGGGGCTTCTGGGAGGAATACAGCAGTGACGGATCTGAGTGCGATCAAAGCGGCGGCGCGCAAGGCGGCCTTTGCCCGCCGCAAGGCGGCCCACGCCCGGGGCCTGCCAGGCGCGGCCGGGCATCTGTCGGAAGTGCTGGCGGGCTACCGCGGGGTGCCGCTCTCGGGTTTTCTGCCGATCCGGACCGAGATCGACCCGGTGCCCGCTATGGCCGAGGCCGCGGCGCACGGGCCCGTCGGCGTGCCGGTGATCATCGGCAAGGGCCTGCCGCTGAAGTTCAGCCGCTGGCAGCCGGACGCGCCCCTGCGCGACGGCCCCTTCGGCGCGCAGGTGCCGGAGGTGGACGATTTCTTCGAGCCGGAAATCCTCATCGTGCCGCTGGTCGCCTTCGACAGCCGCGGCGGGCGGCTGGGCTATGGCGGCGGCTTCTACGACCGCACGCTGGAGATGCTGCGGGCCAAACGGGCGACGCTGGCGATCGGTTTTGCCTTCGACGCTCAGCAGGACGATAACCTGCCGCTGGAGCCCACCGATCAGCCGCTCGACATGGTGGTGACGGAAAGCCGCGTTCTGCAGTTCTGACGCCGTGCTAGCGGGCCAGACCTGCGCAAACCTCGCGGATCCTGTCCGCAAAGACCGTGAGGCGGGCAGGCGGGCGCGCGCTGTGCTGGCTGACCAGCCATAGACTGTCGTCCAGCGGCTCCGGCAAATCCGCGATCGCAAAGGGGCGCCGGGCGGGCTGCGCCAGAACCGCGCTCTGCGGCAGGATTGTATAGCCGGCCCCCGCCGCCACCGGGTCGAGGATCTGGCCGATCTGGTTCAAGAAGGCGCGCTGGCGCAGCCCTGCGGCGCCGCGGTAGGCAGGGTAGTTCACCCCCAGCAGCCGGTCCGCGAGCGCTGCCCCGTCCGGGTGGCCGATCATCCCCAGAGACTGCAACGTGTCGAAGTCCGGGCTGGCATCGCTCCCCGGAGGCAGGATCAGGTTCAGCCGGTCGCGGCCCAATGGCTCCGCCGCGAGCCGCGGTGCCTCCAGCCTGCGGTGCAGGATGCCGAGGTCCAGCTCCCCGGCCAGAAGCTGCGCCTCGATCGCCGTTTGCGGCGCGGCCTCAAGCGACAGACTCAGCCCGGGCGCCTGAACCAGATGCGCCTCCACCGCGCGGTAGATCAGCACCGCAAGGCCGCCTGGGCAGGCGATGCGCACCCGCCCGCGGGCGGGATCGTCCTGGCCCAGCTCCTGGCGCAGCGCTTCCTCCTCGGCTTGGCGGCGGCGGCCCAGGGCGGCCAGCGCGGCGCCTGCGTCGGTCAGGCTGAAGCTCTTGCCGTGGCGCACCAGCAGCGGCAGGCCCACCTGCTGCTCCAGCTTCTTTACATGCTGCGACACCCCCGGCTGGGTCATGTTCAGCCGGGCCGCGGTGCGGGTGAAACTATCCAGCTCGCTCAGCACCGTGAAGGTTTCCAGCCAAGTCGCGTTCAGCACATCAAGTCCGGTCTGTTATGAATTTCATTACGTATGATAATTTTTCTTTTGGTTGGCGCAAGCGTATCTCCCGATCAGCAGAGACCAACCCAACACGCGAAAGGAGACATTCATGCTTCCGGCCCCCAGGAGCTTTTCCCACATCGGCCTGTCGGTTCCAGACTTGCACGCGGCCGTGGAATTCTATTCCGAAGTGATGGGGTTCTACACCATCATGAAGCCCACTGAAGTGGTGGAGGATGAGAGCGGCATCGGCCGTATGTGCACCGACGTGTTCGGCCCGGGCTGGCGGAAGCTGCGCATCGCGCATATGTCCACCGCCGACCGCATCGGCATCGAACTCTTCGAGTTCGAGGGGAACTATGCGCCCGGGGACAATCTCGACTACCGCCGCCATGGCGTCTTCCATTTCTGCGTGCAGGACCCGGACATCGAAGGCTTGGTCCAGAAGATCGTCGAGGCAGGCGGCAGGCAGCGGATGCCGGTGTGCGAGTATTTTCCGGGCGAGAAGCCCTACCGCATGGTCTATGTCGAGGACCCCTTCGGCAATGTCTTCGAGATCTACTCGCACGGTTACGAGCTGACCTATTCGGCCGGCGCCTACAGCTGACCGCGGCGCCACAGCCGGTTGAATAAACGACGCGGGGCCTTGCTCTTTGGCCCCGCGTTGCCTACCAGCCGCGCATGCGTATTCTATTCCTTGGCGATGTGATGGGCCGCGCCGGGCGCCGTGCCGTCACCGAAAACCTGCCGCGCCTGAGGCAGGAATGGCGGCTCGACTTCGTGGTGGTGAACGGCGAGAACGCCTCCAACGGCATGGGGCTGAGCGGCGAGCACGCCAAGCTCCTCCTGGACGCGGGCGCCGATTGCCTGACGCTGGGCGACCATGCTTTCGACCAGAAGGACATGCTGCAGTTCATCGAAAGGGAACCGCGCATCCTCCGGCCGCTTAACTTTGCCAAGGGTGCGCCGGGCCGCGGCTTCCGCCTGTTCGACGCGCCGGGCGGGCGCAAGGTGCTGGTGACCCAGGTGCTGGGCCAAGTGTTCATGAAGCGCCCCTTCGACGATCCCTTCGGCGCCGTCGAGGCAGTGCTGAAGGCGCACCCGCGCGGCGGGCTGGCGCAGGCGGTGATCGTCGATATGCATTGCGAGGCCACTTCGGAGAAGATGGCGATGGGCCATTTCTGCAACGGCCGCGCCTCGCTGGTGGCGGGGACGCATACCCACGTGCCGACCGCGGACGCGCAGGTGCTCGCCAACGGCACCGCCTATATCACCGATGCCGGCATGTGCGGCGATTACGACTCGGTGATCGGCATGGAAAAGGCCGAGCCGATGCGCCGCTTCCTGACCGGCATGCCGAAGACCCGCTTCACCCCGGCTAATGGTGAGGCGTCTCTGTCGGGCGTCTTCGTCGAGACCGACGACCGCACCGGTGCCGCCAAGCAGGTGCGCATGGTGCGTCAGGGCGGGCTTCTGGAGCCTGCTGCGCCCTGAGCGCGCAGGCCGCATGCCCGGTGCAGCCGCCTGTTGTAATAATCGCCCGGTGCAGTAAGAGGGCGGGGAAGGCGCGGAATTTCTTGCGCTGCTAAAGGTCCTCGGGGAGACTGCGCGATGGCGGCGGGTCATGCGGCGCCCGGGCGGTTGGGCACGAATACGGGTTTAGTCACGGCATATGCAGTTTTTCCAGATTGGTGACACCGGCAACGCGATCCTGGCTCTTGTGATCGTTCTGGCCATGTTCCTGGCCTTCCTGAAGGAAACCTACCCGACCGAAGTTGTGGCGATCACCGGCGTCTCGGTGATGCTTGCAACCGGCGTCTTGCCCTACAGCGAGGCGCTGCCGGTGCTGTCGAACCCGGCGCCCTGGACCATTGCCGCGATGTTTATCATCATGGGCGCCCTGGTGCGCACGGGGTCGCTGGATGCCTTCACTCAGGCCGCCAAGACCCAGGCCGGAGTGCGGCCGCGGCTGGCCATCGCGCTGCTGATGGCCTTCGTGGTGGCGGCCTCAGCCGTGGTCTCCAACACGCCGGTGGTGGTGGTGATGATCCCGGTCTTCATCCAGATCTCCCGCACGCTGGAAGTAGCGCCCTCCAAGATGCTGATCCCGCTCAGCTATGCGGCGATTCTCGGCGGCACACTGACGCTGATCGGCACCTCCACCAACCTTCTGGTCGACGGTGTCGCCCGTGCCCAGGGGCTTCGGCCCTTCACCATCTTCGAGGTGACGCCGCTGGGGCTGTTTCTCGTGGCTTATGGCATGGTCTATCTGCGTTTCATCGCGCCGCGGCTGCTGCCCGCGCGCGACAGCATGGCGTCGATGCTGAGCGACAAGTCCAGGATGAAGTTTTTCACCGAAGCGGTAATCCCGCCCGACAGCAACCTGATCGGCCGCGAGGTGACCGGTGTGCAGCTGTTCAAGCGCCCGGGCGTGCGGCTGATCGACGTGATCCGCGGCGACGAGTCGCTGCGCCGCAATCTCGAAGGGGTGGAGCTTCAGGTGGGCGACCGGGTTGTGCTGCGCACGCGGATGACCGAGCTTCTGAGCCTGCAGAGCAACAAGGAACTGAAGCGCGTCGATCAGGTCTCGGCGGTTGAGACGCAGACGGTGGAGGTACTGATTACCCCCGGCTGCCGGATGGTTGGCCGCACGCTCGGCGCGCTGCGCCTGCGCCGCCGTTACGGCGTCTACACTTTGGCGGTGCACCGGCGGAATCAGAACATCGGCGTGCAGCTGGATGACCTGGTGGTGCGGATCGGCGATACCCTGCTGCTGGAAGGCGCGCCCGCCGATATCCAGCGGCTGGCGTCGGAAATGGACCTGGCCGATGTCTCCCAGCCGACCCAGCGCGCCTACCGCCGCAGCCACGCGCCGATTGCCATCCTTTCGCTGTTTTCCATCGTTATCCTGGCGGCGCTGGGCTTGGCGCCAATTCTGATGCTGTCGGTTCTGTCAGTGGCGCTGGTGCTGGTCACCCGCTGCATCGACGCGGACGAGGCATTCTCCTTTGTCGACGGCCGCCTGCTGGCGCTGATCTTCTCCATGCTTGCCATCGGTGCGGCGCTGGAGAGCTCGGGCGCGGTGCGCCTGATCGTGCAGAGCCTCGCGCCGTCGCTGTCGGTGCTGCCGCCGTTCCTGCTTGTTTGGGCGGTCTATCTGCTGACGTCGGTGCTGACCGAGCTGGTCTCCAACAACGCGGTGGCCGTGGTGGTGACACCGATTGCCATTGGCCTCGCGCAGGCCATGGGCGTCGATCCGCGGCCGCTGGTTGTGGCGGTGATGGTGGCGGCCTCGGCCTCCTTCGCAACGCCGATCGGCTATCAGACCAACATGCTGGTTTACGGTCCCGGCGGCTACAAGTTCACCGACTTCCTGCGCGTGGGCATCCCGCTCAACCTCACTGTCGGCCTGCTGGCGTCGCTGCTCATCCCCTTCATCTGGCCGCTCTGAAGCTGCAACGCGAAGTCACGTTTTTCGGCAGATTTTCGCCGACTGCCGAAGTGTTTACATGCGGTTAACAAAACAAGCCCTATCTGAAGGAGGGTATAAAGACAGGGTGAGGTTATGGTTTTCAGGAATGGTTTCCTATTTGCGATAGTGGCGGCATCGACGGCAATAGCTTTGCTGTCCCAGGCTTTGGCGGTGTAGGCCGCGGCTGATACGGCATCTCAGGCATCAATGCAGGCAGCGCTGGGCCGTTCCAGGGCTGCAGGCCGGCAATTTTGTGACAGGCGGATTCTTTCCCCAGGTGGCAGGGGCGTGGCACTGACAGCCCCCGGCCATCAGTCCTGCGTGAGAGCTCGGGGACTACAGCGGCCAGAACAGCAGGATGGCCGGCACTGAGACCGCGATCACCAGAACCTCCAGTGGTAGCCCCATGCGCCAGTAGTCGCCGAAGTGGTAGCCGCCGGGCCCCAGCACCAGGGTATTGTTCTTGTGACCGATCGGGGTGAGGAACGCCGCTGACGCCGCTACCGCTACCGCCATCAGGAACGGGTCGGGAGAGACGCCCAGGGTGTCCGCCATCTGAATCGCTACCGGTGCGGCGACAATAGCGGTTGCGGTGTTGTTCAGCACATCCGACAGGGTCATCGTGACCACCATCAGCACTGTGAGCACCGCCCAGGCGGGAAGCCCCGCGGTCAGCGTGCTGAGCGCGCCCGCGATCAGCGCGGTGCCGCCGGACGCCTCAAGGGCTGCGCCCAAGGGGATCATTGATCCCAGCAGCACCACCACCGGCCATTCCACGTGGTCATAAAGTGTGCTGATAGGAAGGATCTTGAACAGCACATAGCCCACCGCCACCAGCCCCAGCGCCACCGGCAGATAGAGCAGCCCCACCGAAGCTGCGAGTACCGCAGCGGCGAACAATCCGATGGCAAGCCAGGTCTTGTCATCGGCGGTGACCGCCAGCCCGCGCTCGGCCAGCGGCAGGCAGCCCAGCCATTCCGCCACATCGGCGGTGCGGCCTTGCGGACAGAGGACCAGCAGGATGTCGCCCGGCTGGATATCGGTCTGGCGGATGTGGCCGGTCAGGCGGCGGCCCTGACGCGCCAGTCCCAGGAGCACCGCGTTCTGGCGCCAGGACAGCCCGAGCGCTTGGGCGCTGCGGCCGTTGATCCGGGCGGTCTCGGGCACCACCAGTTCGACCAGTTCCAGCCCTTCGCCCGCCGCGGTCAGCTTGTCCTGCCGCGCGGCATCGGCGAAATCGAGCTTCAGCGCGCTGCGGAACTCGTCCAGCGCCTCCGGCCCGGCCTCGATCACCAGGACGTCGCCCTCGCGCAGCAGCGAGGCCGCGGCCCGCCCGTACAGCCGCTTGCCGTCGCGGATCAGGCCGAGGATCGCGACATCGGCCTTCTCGGCCTCCGCATCCAGTTCGCCCAGGCGCTTGCCGGTGAGTTCGGATTCGGCTGGCACGGTCAGCTCGGCCATATAGGGTTCCAGCTGCGCCTCGGCAGCACCTGCCGCATTCGACCGGCTGGGGATCAGCCGCCAGCCCGCGAGCGCCACGAACACCAGCCCCGCCAGCGCCGCGGTGCCACCGACGGGCGCGAAGTCGAACATGCGGAAGGGTTCGCCCAGCGTCTCCTCCCGGATTGCGGCGATAATGATGTTGGGCGGGGTTCCGATCAGTGTGGCCATGCCGCCGAGGATGGTGGCAAAGGACAGCGGCATCAGGCTGAGACCCGGCGCACGGCCCGCTTTTCGCGCAGTCTGGATGTCGACCGGCATCAGGAGCGCCAGCGCCGCCACATTGTTCATGAAGGCGGAGAGCACCGCACCCACCCCGCCCATCAGAGCGATATGCGCGCCAAGCCCGCGCGCCGAATCCACCAGCGTTCGGGTAATGAGATAGACTGCACCCGAACGCACCAGCCCGGCAGAGACGATGAGCACCAGCGCCACCACCAGCGTCGCCGGGTGGCCGAAGCCGGAAAACGCCTCCCCGGACGGCACCACGCCCAGCACCACCCCGGCCATCAGCGCCCCGAAGGCGACGAGGTCATAGCGGTAGCGCCCCCACAGGAGGAGGGCAAAGACGAGGGCAAAAAGGCCAAACAAAACGCTCTGATCGAAAGTCATGCCGCCATGATTAGCGCCGCCCCGCAGGCGCACAAGGGCCAAGACGCGGGCCAGCGCTTGAAAGCAGGGGCGGGGCAGGGCTATATGAGCGCCAATTCAAAGTTACAGCAGCAAGGATGCACCATGGCAGGCCATTCAAAATGGGCTAACATTCAGCACCGCAAGGGCCGTCAGGATGCGGCGCGGTCGAAACTGTTTTCCAAGCTGGCCAAGGAGATCACCGTGGCCGCCAAGATGGGCGACCCCGACCCCGACAAGAACCCGCGCCTGCGCCTGGCCGTCAAGGAAGCCAAGAGCCAGTCCGTCCCGAAGGACGTGATCGAGCGCGCGATCAAGAAGGCCACCGGCGGCGATGCCGAGAACTACGACGAGATCCGCTACGAGGGCTACGGCCCCAGCGGCGTCGCCGTCATTGTCGAGGCGATGACAGATAACAAGAACCGCACCGCCTCCAACGTTCGTTCCACCTTCGCCAAGAACGGCGGCAACCTGGGCGAGACCGGCTCGGTCGGCTTCATGTTCGAACGCAAGGGCGAAGTCACCTTCCCGGCCTCCGTTGGCGATTCCGACACCGTGATGATGGCGGCGATTGAAGCGGGCGCGGAGGACGTGGAAAGCTCCGAGGACGGTCATATCGTCTACTGCGCCGACACCGACCTCAACGAGGTTTCGAACGCGCTGGAAGCGGAGCTGGGCGAATCCGAGTCGACCAAGCTGGTCTGGAAGCCGACCACCACCACGGAGCTGGACCTCGAAGGCATGCAGAAGCTGATGAAGCTGGTTGATGCGCTGGAGGACGACGACGACGTGCAGCGGGTCACCACCAATTTCGAAGCCAGCGACGAGGTAATGGCGCAGCTTTGAACCGCGCCGCCGCACACTATCTAAGGCCCGCCGCATTTGGCGGGCTTTTTTGTGTTGTCAGGGGGTTATCATACCGCCTGATAGCAGCTCCGCAGCCTCGGGCACCCAGAGGCCGCTGTTGGGCACCGCAAAGATCCGCCCGGCGAGCTCGGCACTGATGCCCTGCGCCAGGAGAAAGGCGCGGTCTTTCTCCTGCTCCCTCAGGAGGTCCACCTGCGGCAGCCCGCCTTCGAACATCAGCGCATAGCCGTGGAACCCCAGCTGCCCGCCTGTGTCCAGGCTGCGGCGGCTGCCTGCCGCGAAAACAAGCGTGCAGGCCGAGGCGCAGAGCCCGCCTGCGCGGGTCTCCAGTCCGCGGGCGCGCACCAGCTGGGCGGCGCCGCGGGCCTCGTAGATCAGCCCGCCCGCGCCGCTGAGGTGCAGTTGCGTGACGCTTGGGTTTGCTGCCAGAAGGTGGCGCAGGCGGCGGGTGAGGCCATGGGTGATCTCGCCCTCGAATACCAGCCCGGTGCCGCCGGGAGCGACGGTGAGGCGGTAGAGCGCCTCCCGGTCCTGCGCGCGTTTCACTGCGTAAGGCGTGGTTTCCTCGTGGCTGGCGATCAGCACCGCATCCCACCACAGGGTGGCAGTGGCAAAACCGGCAAACAGCACCGCGAGGTAACCGCCCCAGACCGGGGCGAGATTGCCGGTGTCGCGGGTATGCGCATCGGCGCTGCGCAGGAAGGCGCGGCATTGCCACAGGAAGAACAGCCCGTCAGCCGCGATCAGTGCCCAGACCATTGGCAGCGGCAGTTTCACCAGCTGGTTCGCCGCCCACCATCCCATAAGAAGCCCGGCCCGCGGCAGCGCCAAATGCAGGACGAAGCTCTGGCGCAGGGAGGCCGGGTGGCCGTTCATAACGGGGGGCTGCCGCTCATTCGTAGACCGTGCAGATGCCGTCGAACGGCTTTTTCACCCGCGCCACCGACGGCACGGTGGCTTTGTCGGCGGGGTGCCCCACGGCGATGATCATCGTCGGCTTCTCCGAATCCGGACGGTCCAGCGCACCGTTCAGGAACTTCATCGGGTTCGGCGTGTGGGTGAGCGTCGACAGCCCCGCGGTATGCAGCGCCGCCAGCAGGAAGCCGGTGGCGATGTTCACGCTTTCCGGCACGTAGTAGTTCTTGAACCGCGTGCCGTCGTCGAACTCTCCCCAGCGCTGGCCGAAGACCACGATCAGCCAGGGCGCGATGGTCAGATGCGGCTTGTCGGCATTGGTGCCGATCGGCTCCAGCGCCTTGATCCACTCGTCGCTGGCGCCGCCCTCGTAGAACTTCTTCTCCTCTTCCTCGGCCTCGGCACGGATGCGGGCCTTGAGCTCGGGGTTAGAGATCGCGGCAAAGAACCAGGGCTGGTGGTTGGCCCCCGAGGGCGCAGTGCCCGCGGTGCGGATGCAGTTCTCGATCACGTCCCGCGGCACCGGCCGGCCGGAGAAGTCGCGGATCGAGCAGCGGTTCTTCATATGGGCGAGGAACTCCGCCGCCTTGGCCTGCATATCCGCGTCCGAATAGTCCGCGCGGTGCGGCAGCGGGATCGGTTCGTAGCTGAGTTCGGATTTGGAAAACATGCGGGGCCTTTCGGAATGTCCTGTCGGATTGGTCGTTATGGTCAGTCTTGGCGCAGATGAGCGCGGGCGGACTTCAGCACGGCTTGGGTCACATCCGCAAGGGCCGGCGCCATCACCCGGGCCACCTGCCAGGTGAGCGGCACCGGCAGCGCGGTGTTTGCTATCAGCGGCACCAGGCGGCCTGCGGCGAGGTGCGGCGCCGCCAGCGCCTCCGGGTTCATGCCCCAGCCGAGCCCTGCGAGCGCGGCATCGACGAAGGCTTGGCTTGAAGGCAGAAAATGCGCGGGCGGCAAAAGTTGCGGGGCGACATTCATCTCCAGCCAGCGCCGTTGCAGCATGTCCTTGGCGTTGAAAATCAGGCAGGGGGCGCGGGCGGCGGCGCTGGCGTTGACGCCATTGGGGAAGTGGCGCGCCATGAAGGCGGGGCTGGCGGTTGCCACATATGGCAGGGTGCCGAGCGGGTGCGCGTCAAACCCGGTGACCGCGCGGCTGCTGGCGGTGACCGCGGCCGAAACCTCGCCGCGTTTCAGCCACTCGGCGCTGTGGTCCTGATCGTCGATCACCAGGTCGAACAGCACACCGGGGGCGGCCGTCATGGCCTCGATGAACCAGGTCGCAAGGCTGTCGGCATTGACCGCCACCCGCAGGCGGGCCGGACCCGCGCCGGCCTCCAGCGATAGCTCGCGTGCGAGCTGCGATTCCAGAAGGCCGATGTCCTCGTTATGTTTGGCCAGCCGCATCCCGGCAGCGGTGCCGGTGCAGGGCGCGCCGCGCAGCACGAGGACGGTGCCGATCCGGTCTTCCAGCGCCTTGATCCGCTGCGAGACTGCGGAGGGCGTGACGCGCAGCGCGTGCGCCGCCGCGTCAAAACTGCCGAGCCGCAGAACGGCGGAGAGGGCGGCAAGCTGGCTAGGGTCCAGGTGCATTAGAAACTCTAATCTGAGGTTAATCTCTTTAACTGGATTAATCGGCGCGCCGGGGCTAGTCAAACCATGGAAAACAAAAGGAGACGCCCATGCCCCCCAGCCTGACCGCCGGTTTTGCCCTTGGCTTGAGCCTGATCATGGCGATCGGCGCGCAGAATGCCTTTGTCCTGCGGCAGGGCTTGCGGCGCCAGCACGTGTTCTGGATCTGCCTCACCTGCGCGGGCTCGGATGCGGTGCTGATCACCGCGGGCGTCTTCGGCTTCGGCGCGCTGGCGCTGGCGGTGCCGTGGTTCGAGCAGGCGATGCGCTTTGGCGGCGCGGCCTTCCTGATCTGGTACGGCGCCCGCAGCCTGCGTGCGGCCTGGAGGGGCGGCGGGGCGCTGGAGGCCGGGGCCGGGGCAGGGGCAAGCGCTCTGCTGCCGGTGCTCGCCACCGTGCTGGCGCTGACCTGGCTGAATCCGCATGTCTACCTTGATACCGTGGTGCTGCTAGGCTCGATTTCCGCCCAGTATCCGCAGCCGCTGGTCTTTGCTGCGGGGGCGAGCCTTGCAAGCTTCACCTTCTTCTTCACACTCGGCTATGGCGCCAGCCTTCTGGCGCCGGTTTTTGCCAAGCCCCGGGCCTGGCAGGTGCTGGACGCGCTCGTCGGCCTCACGATGTGGGTGATTGCCGCGAAGCTGCTGACCTTGTGACCCTACCGAGCGGCGCGCACATCCGCTGTGCGCGCCGCGGCCCTGCCCGGAGCGGAAAAACGCGCTATCTCTGGCCTGAACACGAGGCTGACAGGAGGTGCGCGATGAGCTGGAACCCGGCACTGGAGCCGCAATGCCCCGACGCGGGCGGCGTGGATGCGATCGAAACCGTGGTGATCCCGCGCGCCCGCGACATCGGCGGCTTCGAGGTGCGCCGCGCGCTGCCCGCGCCGCGCCGCCAGATGGTGGGGCCCTTCATCTTCTTCGACCAGATGGGCCCGGCCGAGTTCCTGACCGGGCAGGGCATCGACGTGCGCCCGCACCCGCATATCGGCCTCGGCACCGTCACCTACCTGTATGAAGGGGAGTTTGAGCACCGCGACTCGCTTGGGACACAGCAGATGATCTACCCCGGTGAGGTGAACTGGATGGTAGCGGGCCAGGGCGTCACCCATTCCGAGCGCACATCGGCGGCGACCCGGAGGGGGCAGAGCAAGCTGTTCGGCATCCAGACCTGGATCGCGCTGCCGGAAAGCCACGAAGACGCGCCTGCCAGTTTCGAGCACCACGGAAAGGAGAAACTGCCGCTGTTGCAGGGCAGGGGCAAGGCGGTGCGGCTGATCCTGGGCAGCGCCTGGGGCGAGCGCGCGCCGGCCTCACTGTTCTCCGAGGCCTTCTATGCCGACGCGGTGCTGCAGGCCGGCGCCAAGCTGCCCTTGCCCACTGAACACGAGGACCGCGGCATTTACGTCACCGAAGGCGCGGTGGAGATCGCGGGCCAGACCTTCCCGGCCGGACAGATGATGGTGTTCCGCCCCGGCGACGAGATCACGGTGACCGCCGGGCCAGAGGGCGCGCGGCTGATGGTGCTGGGCGGCGAGACGCTGAACGGCCCGCGCTACATCTGGTGGAACTTCGTCGCCTCCTCCCGCGACCGGATCGAGGCGGCGAAGGCCGCCTGGGCCGCAGGCGACTGGGAGAACGGCCCGTTCCAGCTGCCTGCGGGCGATACCGGCGAATTCATCCCGCTGCCGTGAGGCACAGCTGGCGGCCGTCCAGCTTGCGTGAAATGATTTACATGTGAAGGGTTGTGCGGTGCCGCGTTTGGGTGTTCTGTCACCGTCATGAGCCAGTCAGCAGAGATCGCAAAGCCCGCTGCCAGCCCCTTGAAGGGTATTCTCTGGATGGTGGTTACGGGGCTGATGTTCGTCGCCGTTACGGCACTGGTCAAATACCTGGGCGACCGGGTTCCGCCTGCGCAATCCGCCTTCCTGCGCTATCTTCTGGGGCTGGTGTTCCTGCTGCCGATGGCAGGCGCGCTGCGCCGCGCGCGGATCACGCCGCGGTTGTGGATGCTGTTTGCGGGCCGCGGAGCGGTGCACAGCATTGCGGTAATCCTGTGGTTTTTCGCCATGACCCGCATCCCGCTCGCCGAAGTGACGGCAATGAACTACCTCTCTCCGGTTTACGTGACGCTTGGGGCTGCGCTGTTCCTTGGCGAGCGGCTGGCCGTCCGCCGGATCGCGGCGATCGGCGTTGCGCTCATTGGCGCGGTGATCATCCTGCGCCCCGGTTTCCGTGAGGTCTCCCCCGGCCATGTCGCGATGCTCATCACCGCGATCTGCTTTGGCGCCTCCTACCTGATTGCCAAGCGCACGGTGGATGGCACCAGCCCGGCGGTGGTTGTGGCGATGCTGTCGGTCTTCGTGACCATCGGCCTTGCGCCCTTTGCCGCCGCTGTCTGGGTAACGCCGGCACTTTGGGAACTGGGCATCCTGTTCCTTGTTGCCTGTTTCGCTACTGCCGGACACTACACCATGTCGATGGCCTTTGCCGCGGCGCCGGTGACGGTGACGCAGCCGGTCACCTTCCTGCAGCTGGTCTGGGCGACGGCGCTGGGCGCGCTGGCCTTTGGCGAGCCGGTGGATGTCTGGGTGGTCGCGGGCGGCAGTCTGATCCTTGCCGCGATCAGCTTCATCTCCTGGCGCGAGGCGGTTCTGAAGCGCCGTCAGATCACCCCGCCGAACAGCGCGACCAGCCTCTAGGCAGCCAACGGACGCGCGGCCGAGGGAAGCGGGGGAGGCGCCGGCGCGCCTCTGCCTCCGGCGGGGAGTTTGAGCCGTCCTGGAAACGCTCCGGGGGAGCGTTTCAGGCGAAAATGAGCCTTCAAGCAAGTGGAAGGCAGGGACGCCGCGGCGGCGGGCGCGGTCAGGGAATGGCGAGATCGACGACCAGATGCGCGGCTTCCCGGGCCTCCGCCGGGTCCAAGGGGTCCTCGGACTGGGCCGCCTGCAGCCAGACCCCGTCCATGTAGCACTGCAGCGCCTGCCGCGCGGTTTCCACCCGGTCCGGCGGCAGCAGTGCCCCCAGTTCGGCCAGGAAATGGCTGCGCACCCGGGCGCGGTTGATTCGGTGCAGCCGCGACAGCCGCGGCGAATACGGCGCATTGGCCCAGAACTGCATCCAGATGCTGCACTGCGGCACGGTGAAAAGCGCGTCCGAGAAGTTGGCATCCATGACCGCATAGAGGCGCTCGCGCGGGGTGCTGGCGGTTGCATAGCCCTCAATCATCGCCCGCCTCAGCTTGCGCAGAAGGTGCCGCATCGTGGCTTCCATCAGCCCTTCCTTGGAGCCGAAATAGTAGTTGATCGAGGCCGCGGACGCGCCTGCCTCCTGCGCGATTTCTGCCATCGTAACAACCGAGTAGCCGGATTTGTGCACCGCGGTGATGGTGGCTTCAATCAATTCTTCGTTGCGGATGTCGCGAATGCGTTTTCTGCCCATGCAAAAGTTGTGCGCCACTTGCCCGCGAGATTCAACTGTTGTTGTCGTCAGTCCGGAACTTGAATGGCTGTTCAAAAAGCTGTTTGGAAGTTCAGCCCTCTGTGTTATGTAACCGCACCATGTCCGAAATGGTGTGAAACCGAGAACATGGGAGGGATATATGACTTCAATTATTTCATTCGGGATTCTGCTGGCCTTTGCGCTGGTGGCGTTCTGCGTGATCAAATGGTGGAACGTCCGCAACGTCGGCGTGACCCCCGTTCACCTTTTCACCTTCATCGCCATCCTGTTCACCTCCGGTCTGGACGTGGGCCTGATTATGTTCCCGCTGGCCTGGGACTTCCCGCTCTATGCGGATACCGCGGCTGAGCCCGCCTATGGGTTCACCAACCCGCTGGCGCTGGAATTCGGCTTCTGGGGCTTCCTGATCTGGGGCTTCTACTTCCTCACCACGTTCTACTTCTGTGTGGTCGAGCCGCGGGTGAAGTTCTTTGAGATCCCGCTGGTGAAGTGGATCAACAACATCGTGATCATCGGCACCTGCGCCTTCACCGGCGCTCTGTTCCTGATCTACCTGCCGTATTACGCCACCTTCATGGGCGACGGCGAGACAGTGATCCCGGCCTTCTATGTCATCACTTTCCTGGTGATCCTGTTTGCCGCCTTCTCGTCCACCGACATCAAATATGTGCGTATCCTGTCGGTTGGCTCCACGCTTCTGTTTGCGGCGCTGATCGCGGGCATGTGGGCGTATGCCGGCATGGGTTTCGGCGAATTCACCGATACCGCCAGCAACATCGGCGGCTATTTCGCGAACATCCACAAGTTCGTGCTGCCGCTGACCGACTACCACGAGTTCTACCTGTTCTGGTGGTTCGCCTGGTCGATCATGATCGGCCAGTTCACCTCGCGCTTCGTGGGCGGCCTGCGCACGTGGCAGGTGCTGGCAGCGCTGCTGGTGTTCCCGTCGATCCCGCTGGGTGTGTGGTTCTCGGTGCTGTACTATTACCACTTGAACAGCATCGAGACGACGCTGCTGATCAACGTCTCGATGGTCGCCGTGGGCATCATTTTCGTGGTCAACTCGTTTGACTCGCTGATCCGGCTCTACACCGACAACCTGAACCTCTCGGCCAAGCGCTTCGGCACTGTGCCTTACGTGCTGGGAAACGCTGTGGTTCTGTTCGGCCTGACCCTGGCCTTCCAGAGCCAGTGGCTGAAGATCGAGTGGATCGGCACAGTGGTGATCGGCCTCTATGTGTCCTGCCTCGGCTATATCGCGCTGAAGAGGCGTAACGAAGTCATGAGCATTACCGCCTCGCCCGAGGAGAACCTGCTCGACTTCGAGAAGATTAAGACCGCCCACTAAGGGCCGCGCCACCGCCGGGCCGCCGTTTCCCCGAACAGGCGGCCCGGCCTCACCTGCCTGGCGGTGCCGCTGCGCCCGCCAGGCGCCTTTGCCAGACCCGCGCCTTGGGAGGTTTGCGATGAGTGCCCCGAATATCCTGATCCTCATGGTGGACCAGCTGAATGGGTCCCTTTTCCCGGATGGTCCCGCCGAATGGCTGCATGCGCCGAACCTGAAGAAGCTGGCTGCGCGCTCCACCCGCTTTGCCAACGCCTATACCGCCTCGCCCCTCTGCGCCCCGGGGCGGGCGAGCTTCATGTCGGGCCAGCTGCCCTCGCGCACCGGCGTCTACGACAACGCGGCCGAGTTCCGCTCCGATATTCCCACCTACGCGCACCACCTGCGCCGGGCAGGCTACTACACCTGCCTGTCGGGCAAGATGCACTTCGTCGGCCCCGACCAGCTGCACGGGTTCGAGGACCGGCTGACCACCGACATCTACCCGGCCGACTTTGGCTGGACGCCCGATTACCGCAAGCCGGGCGAGCGGATCGACTGGTGGTATCACAACATGGGAAGCGTCACCGGGGCAGGGGTGGCGGAGACCTCCAACCAGATGGAATACGACGACGAGGTCGCCTACAACGCCAAGACCAAGCTCTACGAGCTGTCGCGCGGGCTGGACGGCCGCCCCTGGGCGCTGACCGTCAGCTTCACCCACCCGCATGATCCTTACGTGGCGCGGCGCAAGTACTGGGATCTGTATGAGGACTGCGAGCACCTGCTGCCGCAGGTCCCGGCGATGGATTACGAAGAGCACGACAACCATTCCAAGCGCATCTTCGATGCCAACGACTGGCGCAGCTTCGACATCACCGAAGACCACATCAAACGCGCCCGCCGCGCCTATTTTGCCAATATCTCCTACCTCGACGACAAGATCGGCGAGATTCTGGAGGTGCTGGAGACAACGCGGCAGGAAGCGATCATCCTCTTTGTCTCCGACCACGGCGACATGCTGGGCGAGCGCGGCCTCTGGTTCAAGATGAGCTTCTATGAGGGCTCCTCCCGCGTGCCGCTGATGATCTCGGCGCCGGACATGCCCTCGGGCCTGATCGAAACGCCAGTCTCCACCATCGACGTGACCCCGACGCTGGGCGCGCTGGCCGGTGTCGATATGGAGGAGATTGCCCCCTGGAGCGACGGCCACAACCTTGTGCCGCTGGCGCAAGGGGAGGAGCGCAGCGCGCCGGTGGCGATCGAATACGCAGCCGAAGCCTCTTACGCGCCGCTGGTCTCGCTGCGCTACGGCAAGTGGAAGTACAACCGCTGCGCGCTTGACCCCGACCAGCTCTTCGACCTGGAGGCCGACCCGCAGGAACTCACCAACCTGGCAGGCGACCCGGCCCATGCCGGCACGCTGCAGACCCTGCGCGCCAAGTCCGAGGCCCGCTGGGACCTTGCCCGCTTCGACGCCGACGTCCGCGCGAGCCAGGCCCGCCGCTGGGTCGTCTACGAGGCCCTGCGCCAGGGCGGCTATTACCCCTGGGACTACCAGCCACTGCAGAAGGCCTCCGAGCGCTACATGCGCAATCATATGAACCTCGACACCCTCGAGGAAAGCAAACGCTTTCCCCGGGGCGAATGACCCCTGCAACCGGCCAGCCCGCTTTCTGGCCAATAATACCCCCGCCGGAGGCATGAAATCATGACACACCCCGCTCAACCCAAAGCCAGCCACTTCATCAATGGCGCCTACGTCGAAGACACGTCCGGCACCCCGATCCCGGTGATCTACGCCGCGACCGGAGAGGAGATCGCCACCGTCTACGCCGCAACGCCCGCGATTGTGGAGCAAGCGCTGGCATCCGCGAAGGAAGCCCAGAAGGCCTGGGCGAAGATGACCGGCACCGAACGCGGCCGCATCCTGCGCCGTGCCGCCGACATCATGCGCGAACGCAATCACGAGCTCAGCGTGCTGGAGACCTACGACACCGGCAAGCCGCTGCAGGAAACGCTGGTGGCCGACGCCACCTCCGGTGCCGACGCGCTGGAGTATTTCGGCGGCCTCGCGGCCAGCCTTACCGGCGAGCACATCGCGCTGGGCGAGGACTGGGTCTACACCAAGCGCGAGGCGCTCGGCCTGTGCGTCGGCATCGGCGCCTGGAACTACCCGACCCAGATCGCCTGCTGGAAGGGCGCCCCGGCACTCGCCTGCGGCAACTCGATGGTGTTCAAGCCCTCGGAAACCACACCGCTGTGTGCGCTGAAGGTCGCCGAGATCCTGCATGAAGCGGGCCTGCCCGCGGGCCTCTACAACGTGGTGCAGGGCATGGGCGAGGTCGGCACTGCGCTGGTCACCGATCCGCGCGTCAACAAGGTCTCGCTCACCGGCTCGGTGCCCACGGGCCGGAAGGTCTATGCTGCAGCCGCCGAGGGCATGAAGCACGTGACGATGGAGCTGGGCGGCAAATCTCCGCTGCTGGTCTTTGACGATGCCGACATCGACAATGCCGTCGGTGGCGCCATCAACGGCAACTTCTATTCCTCCGGCCAGGTCTGCTCCAACGGCACCCGCGTCTTCGTGCAAAAGGGCATCAAGGAGAAATTCCTCGCCCGCCTCGCCGAGCGCGTGAAAGGCGCGGTGCTGGGCGATCCGCAGGACGAGGCGACGAACTTCGGCCCGATGGTCTCCGAGCGGCAGATGGATATCGTGCTGGGCTACATCGAGAAGGGCAAGGCAGAGGGCGCGCGCCTGGTCTGCGGCGGCAGCCGCGCCGATATGCCCGGCTTCTTCATCGAGCCCACCGTCTTTGCCGATGTGACCGACGATATGACCATCGCGCGCGAGGAGATCTTCGGCCCGGTGATGTCGGTCCTCGACTTCGAGACCGAGGAAGAGGCGATCGCGCGCGCCAATGCCACCGAGTTCGGCCTGTCCGCGGGCGTCTTCACCCGCGATTTCACCCGCGCGCACCGGGTGATTGATCAGCTCGAAGCGGGCAGCTGCTTCATCAACTCCTACAACGATGCGCCGGTCGAGGCGCCGTTTGGCGGCGTGAAGGCCTCCGGCGTGGGCCGCGAGAACTCGAAGGAGGCGATCAACCACTTCAGCCAGGTGAAGTCGGTTTACGTGCGCATGGGCGACGTCGAAGCGGCGTTCTGATTGCCCTTCCGGGCAACGCCCTCCCGCCCGCCCCGTTGCCCGGAAGGGCAATCAAGGTTGGGCTTTTGCTGAGAGGTCCGCTGAGGGCGCGATGCGTCCTCAGCGGACCAGACCAATGATGGGGCAGATTCGGACCGCCTCAAGGACAGGCCGCGCAAGGGCGCGGTGCCTTCGGCATCCTTGACCCGTTCCGAATCCGCGATGGAGAGATGTGATGAATGCGGATTATGTGATTGTCGGTGCAGGCTCGGCGGGCTGTGCCATGGCCTACCGGCTGAGCGAAGCCGGCAAGTCGGTTCTGGTGATCGAACACGGCGGCACCGATGCGGGCCCCTTCATCCAGATGCCGGCTGCGCTGAGCTACCCGATGAACATGAGCCTCTATGACTGGGGCTACAAGACCGAGCCGGAGCCGCATCTGGACGGCCGCCGGCTGGTCTGCCCGCGCGGCAAGGTGGTCGGGGGCTCCTCCTCGATCAATGGCATGGTCTACGTGCGCGGCCATGCGGGCGACTACAACCATTGGGCCGAGGCCGGCGCCCAGGGCTGGTCCTATGCCGACGTGCTGCCCTATTTCAAACGCATGGAGACCTGGCACGACAGCGGCCAGGGCGGCGATCCGGACTGGCGCGGCACCGACGGCCCGCTGCATATCTCGCGCGGGCCCCGCGACAACCCGCTGCACGAAGCCTTTGTCGAGGCCGGGCGCCAGGCGGGCTATCCGGTCACGCATGACTACAATGGCGAGCAGCAGGAAGGCTTCGGCCCGATGGAGATGACGGTCTACAAGGGCCGCCGCTGGTCCGCTGCCAATGCTTATCTGAAGCCTGCGCTGAAGCGGGAGAACTGCGACCTGATCCGCGCCTTTGCCCGCAGGATCGTAATCGAGGACGGCCGCGCCGTCGGCGTCGAGGTCGAGCGCAGCGGCAAGCTGGAGGTAATCCGGGCGCGCGCGGAGGTGATTGTCTCTGCCTCCTCGCTGAACTCGCCGAAGCTGCTGATGCTCTCGGGCATCGGCCCGGCGGCGCATCTCGCCGAACACGGCATCGATGTCGTCGCCGACCGGCCCGGCGTGGGGCAGAACCTGCAGGACCACCTTGAGCTGTACTTGCAGATGGCCTGCTCGCAGCCGATTACCCTGTTCAAGTACTGGAACCTCTTCGGCAAGGGGCTGATCGGCGCGCAGTGGCTGTTCACCAAGACTGGGCTCGGCGCCTCGAACCAGTTCGAAAGCGCGGCATTCATCCGTTCGAAGCCCGGCGTCGACTACCCGGATATCCAGTACCACTTCCTGCCGATCGCGGTGCGCTACGATGGCCAGGCGGCGGCCGAGGGCCACGGCTTCCAGGCCCATGTCGGCCCGATGCGCTCGCCCTCGCGCGGGGAAGTCACCCTGCGCTCCGCCGATCCCAAGGACGATCCGCGCATCCTGTTCAACTACATGAGCACCGAGAAGGACTGGGAGGATTTCCGCACCTGCATCCGCCTCACCCGCGAGATCTTCGCCCAGGAGGCCTTCCAGCCCTTCGTGAAGCACGAGATCCAGCCGGGCGATGCCGTGCAAAGCGACGATGAGCTTGACGGTTTCATCAAGGAACACGTGGAGAGCGCCTATCACCCCTGCGGCACCTGCAAGATGGGGGCGGCCGATGACCCGACGAGCGTGGTTGATCCCGAATGCCGGGTGATCGGCGTTGATGGCCTGCGGGTCGCCGACAGTTCGATCTTCCCGCGGATCACCAACGGCAACCTCAACGGCCCCTCGATCATGACCGGCGAGAAGGCCGCCGACCATATCCTCGGCCGCCGCCTGCCGTCTTCGAATGCGGAGCCCTGGTTTCATCCGGAGTGGCGCACAGCGCAACGCTGAGATCCGAGGGCTGCTCCTGGCACCGCCTGCCGGCAGTCCCGGCGGGCGTTATGCTTTCTGGCGTGGAAACAATGCGGTGACGCCTATTTTTGATGCGCACCGAGGCGGCCGCCCGCGGGGTTGTCCAGGGTGGGGCGAGTCTAGGCATAAGGAGCGAACAGTTGTCCGGCACCCCGCATGAGCTGGCCGAAGAATTCCCGGCTTTAGTCTGTTGAAGGCGATATCGTGCAGCTGCGGAGCCAACGGACATTGGCCAGGCCGGACCCGGCAGTCAATACGGGGGCCGGCTATTCTGCCGGCGTTTCCACGAGCCCGGCCGGCCGGTGCCGCCCCGCGGGCAGCCCGCCCGGCGCCGTTACCGGCCCAGCGGCATTTCCATTGGCACTGCCGGAAACCCGCCTCCGCCGAGGGGGAGGCTGACCGTCTCGATGCGCGCCATCCCCATGCGGGCATAAAAGGGTTCGGCGTTGAGGCTGGACAAGACCTGCAGCCGTACCGCGCCTGTCTTCGCGGCTTCGGCGCGGCAGCGTTCGAACAGGGCGCGGCCGATTCCCCGGCCGCAGCAGCCCGGATCGGTGGCGAAATGGCGGATATGTGCCAGCCCGGGCTCCTGCACGCCGCTTCCCGGCTGGGTCAGGGTCCAGCCGCCGCACCCGGTGATCCGGCCGTTCTCCACCGCGGCATAATAGGTGTCGGACGCCAGCAGCCCCCTATTGGCGCGGGTCATCATGGGCAGGGCGCGCGCCAGCACCTGCGGCGCGTGAGCCGGCGCCATCAGCACCGGGTAACAGCGCCCGAGCAGCGCCTCGATCTCCTCTGCTTCCGCTTCACCGGCTACCCGAACCTGCATCTTTCTGTCCTTCCGCTGCCCGGCGCGAAGCCTGGGATCTTCGACCGCCCTCGGCAGATTCCTTACAGAACGCCTGCAAAAGGGGCAGGCAGTCAGCTCACCTCATAAGGCAGCACGCCGCGCTGGTCGGTATCGATGGTGAGCCGCCGTTCGAGCGGCGGCACCGAGCGCTGGTGGCAGTCCCGGCGTTCGCAGATGCGGCAGGAGATGCCGATCGGCTCGTAGGCGCTGTCGTTCTTCACGTCGAGCCCGTCGGCATAGACCAGCGCATCCGCGTGGCGCACCTCGCACCCCAGCGCGATCGCGTAGCGGCGCACCGGGGAGCCGAAGGAACCGCCCGGTTTAGAGACATCTCGGGCGAGCGAAATGTAGCGCACCCCGTCTGGCGTCTCCGCCAGCTGGCGCAGGAAGCGGCCAGGGGTCTCAAACGCGCGGTGCACGTTCCATAAGGGGCACGCACCGCCGAAGCGGGCAAACTGCAGCCGCGTGGCGGAGTGCCGCTTGGTGATCGTGCCGGCCTGATCCACCCGCACGAAGAAGAAGGGCACACCTTTGGCGCCGGGCCGCTGCAGGGTGGAGAGCCTATGCGCCACCTGCTCGATCGACGCGGTGAAGCGGGTCGCCAGCAGCTCCAGGTCGTGGCGGCACTCCTGCGCGGCCTCCAGGAAGCGGCGGTATGGCATCAGCGCGGCGCCCGCGAAGTAGTTGGCAAGTCCGATCTTGGCAATGGCGCGGGCCTCATCGCTCTGGAAGCGGGCAAAGTCGAGCGTCGCCTCCAGAAGCTTGTTCTGCCGCAGGAGTGCCACCTGCAACAGCATCTGGAACAGCTGCGTCTGCGGCGCCGAGCGGTTGGAGAGGTGCAGCGTGCGCGTCTCCGCATCAAAGCGGCGCAGGCCGGTCATCTCGCTCTGTTGCAGGCTGACGCCGCAGGCTTCCAGAGCCGCGACGGCGGCGGCGCGGATGTCGGGCACATCGGCGAAGTGCTCGGCGGCGCGGTCCACCGCATCGATGTAGTTGTCGCAGTAGTGGAAGAAGTCCCGCACTTCCTCCCATGGGCTTGCCTGGATGCGGGCATCTTCACGCCCCAGCGCCTCGTCCAAAGAAGCGAGCCGCTCGTGGGTCTGCCGGTAGGCGCGGTGCAGGGTCAGGAAGGCCCGGGCGAGCGCGGGCGCGTTGGAAGCGGTGAGCCGCAGATCCGCGAGCGGGGGCGCGTCATCGGCGAAGACCGGATCGGCCATCGCCTCGCGCATGTCGCTCACGAGGCGCTCGCTGTCGCCCGTGCTGAGCTCGGTCACGTCCATGCCGAACTCCTGCGCCAAGGCCAGCACCACGGTGGTCGAGACCGGGCGGTTGTTGTTCTCCATCTGGTTCAGATAGGGCAGGGAAACACCAAGTTTGGCGGCGAAATCCTTCTGCGTCAGCGCCAGCCGGGTGCGCATCTCGCGCAGCTTGGCCCCGGCATAGAGTTTCTGGGTGGCCATCGGGCGTGCCTTTGCAAATACCAGTCGGACGGACCGTATAGTTGCAAATCCGCGGCTGCAAGCGTCAGGTGTGAAGCTGCCTTTCCCGCCAGACCACCAGCAGGATCGCGGCAAGCCCCAGCACTGCAGTGGCGAGCATGATGAGCAGCAGCGGCACCGCGGTGGAGCCCGGCACCAGGAGCCAGCCGGCAAAGGCGCTGAGCCCGGCGCCGCCGCCGATCATGATGGCGCCGCTGAGGCCGGAGGCGGTGCCCGCCAGGTGCGGACGCACCGAGATCGCGCCCGCTGTGGCGTTGGGGATCGCCATGCCGTTGCCAAGCCCGACAAAACACATGAGCCCGAAGAAGGTGAGCACCGTATCGAGCCCCGCTGCCGCGATGACCAGGGATAGCGCGACGCCGGCGCCGTTGACGACACAGCCCCAGAGCACCATCCAGTTCACGCCCATGCGGGTGGAGTAACGGCCGGAAAGGAAGTTGCCCGCGAAATAGCCCACCGCCGGGGCCGAGAAATAGATGCCGAGCTCGGCCGTGTTCAGCCCGTAGACCTCACTGCCGACAAAGGGCGCGCCGCCCAGATAGGCAAAGAAGGCGCCCGAGGCGAGCCCTGAGGCCAGCGAATAGCCCCAGAACCGCGGCGAGCGGAACAGTTCGGGGTATTCGCGGAACTGCGCCGCCAGAGTCTTGCCGCTCTTGTGCGCAGTTTCGCCGAAATCGGCGTAGGTGATGGCGAGCGTGAGCGCCCCCACCGCAAACAGCATCCAGAAGTTGGCGGTCCAGCCCAGCCACTGGTCCAGCACGCCGCCGATGGCCGGGCCGATCATCGGCACCACCGCCATGCCCATAGTGACATAGCCGATCATGCTGGCGGCACGGTCGGTGTCATACATGTCGCGCACAGCCGCACGGCTCAGCACCATGGTGGCCGCCACCACCGCCTGGCCCATGCGGAACAGCAGGAACACCTCGGCGCTGGGGGCATAGATGCAGCCGAGCGTTGCGAGCAGGAACAGCACCATACTGGCGAGCAGCACCGGGCGGCGGCCCATCTGGTCGGAGACCGGCCCGACCAGGATCTGCACCACAGCGTTGACTGCAAGGTATAGCGCCACCGACAATTGCATCAGCCGGTAATCGGCCTGGAAATACTCCGCCATCCCCGGCAGCGAGGGCAGGAAGATGTTCATGCCAAGCGCCGACAGCCCCGCAAGTAGGATCAGCGTGAAGATGCGCGGCGGGCTGCGGTGGCCGGTCAGGCGGGCATTATATGTGGACATACAAACCGCTTAGAGCAGCCTTACGTCCATGTCCATCGCCGGTTGCACCGCGCCGGGAGTGTGCCGCGCGTGGAGTTTGCTCATTTCCATGTTTGCACGCGATCTATGCATAGTATTTGCAAATTTGCGAATATTGCCTTTGGCTTTCTGCACCCGCAAGATATGGTCGCCCCGAAATCTACAGGGGACATGTGCCATGAAAGATATCCTTTCCGAGCTGGAGGAACGCCGCCAGGACGCGCGGCTGGGCGGCGGACAGCGCCGCATCGACGCGCAGCACGGGCGCGGCAAGCTGACAGCGCGCGAACGGATCGAGCTTCTGCTGGACGAGGGCAGCTTCGAGGAGTTCGACATGTTCGTCTCCCACCGCTGCACCGATTTCTCGATGCAGGAGCAGCGCCCCGCGGGCGATGGCGTGGTGACCGGCTGGGGCACCATCAACGGCCGCATGGTCTATGTGTTCTCCCAGGACTTCACCGTCTTCGGCGGCTCGCTCAGCGAAACCCACGCCCAGAAGATCTGCAAGATCATGGACATGGCGGTGCAGAACGGCGCGCCGGTGATCGGCATCAATGATTCCGGCGGCGCGCGCATCCAGGAAGGCGTTGCTTCGCTTGCAGGCTATGCCGAGGTGTTCCAGCGCAACATCATGGCCTCCGGCGTGGTGCCGCAGATCTCGGTGATTATGGGGCCCTGTGCGGGCGGCGCGGTCTATTCCCCCGCGATGACCGACTTCATCTTCATGGTGAAGGACACCTCCTACATGTTCGTGACCGGCCCCGACGTGGTGAAGACGGTGACCAACGAGGTGGTGACGGCCGAGGAACTCGGCGGTGCCTCCACCCACACCAAGAAATCCTCCGTTGCCGACGGCGCCTTTGAAAACGACGTCGAAGCGCTGGCCGAAGTCCGCCGCCTGGTCGACTTCCTGCCGCTCAACAACCGCGAAAAGCCGCCGGTGCGCCCCTTCTTTGACGAGCCGGGCCGCCTGGAGGACAGCCTCGACACGCTGATCCCGGAAAACCCGAACACGCCCTACGACATGAAGGAACTCATCACCAAGGTGGCGGACGAGGGTGATTTCTACGAGATCCAGGAGGATTTCGCGAAGAACATCATCACCGGCTTCATCCGTCTCGAAGGCCAGACCGTGGGCGTTGTCGCCAACCAGCCGATGGTACTGGCGGGCTGCCTGGACATCGACTCCTCGCGCAAGGCCGCGCGTTTCGTGCGCTTCTGCGACTGTTTCGAGATCCCGATCCTGACCTTCGTCGACGTGCCGGGCTTCCTGCCGGGCACCTCCCAGGAATACGGCGGCGTCATCAAGCACGGCGCCAAGCTGCTGTTTGCCTATGGCGAAGCCACCGTGCCGAAGGTCACCGTGATCACCCGCAAGGCCTATGGCGGCGCCTATGACGTGATGGCCTCCAAGCACCTGCGCGGCGATTTCAACTACGCCTGGCCCACCGCCGAGATCGCGGTGATGGGCGCCAAGGGCGCGACCGAGATCATCCACCGCGCCGATCTGAACGATCCCGAGAAGATCGCGGCCAAGACCAAGGAATACGAAGACCGCTTCGCCAATCCCTTCGTCGCGGCCGAGCGCGGCTTCATCGACGAGGTGATCATGCCGCATTCCACCCGCAAACGGGTCAGCCGGGCTTTTGCTTCGTTGCGCAACAAGAAGCTGAAGAACCCGTGGAAGAAGCACGACAACATTCCGCTGTGAGAGGCTGATGGAACGCGCGCCGAACATAGCTGTCTACCCGCCGGCCGTGTCGGTGGCTGCGCCTCTTCTGGCAGTGGCGCTGGAGTGGGCGGTGCCGCTGGGCCTCCTGCCCGCGGCGGGCAGCCCGGCAATCCTGTTGCCGGGCATCGCCGTGCTGGGCGGGGCGGGGCTGCTGGCCTGGTCCGGAGTGCGCGCTTTCCAAGCGGCTGAAACCAACGTGGATCCGCGCCGGCCGGCGCTCGCTCTGGTGCGCGGCGGTCCTTTCCGGGTCTCCCGGAATCCGATGTATCTGGGGATGGTACTGTTTCAGATCGGGCTGGCGCTGACCTTTTCCCTCGATTGGGCGCTTCCGGGCGCGCTCGGAGTCTGGGCCTTTTTGCATTTCGGCGTGGTGCTGCGCGAGGAGGCCTATCTCACCAGCCGCTTCGGTCAGGCCTACCGGGATTATCTCGCAAAGACGCGGAGGTGGCTATGACACAGGCGGACAGGCCGCATCTTCCGGATCGGGCGGGAACCAGGACGCTGGGCCGGTTGTTCTCCAGAAAAGGAGGACGCTATGACCAAGGACCACGGACCGTCGATCAAGGACGACGAGACCTACGAAAGCCTGCGCGAGGACGGTGCGTCCAAGCAGAAGGCCGCCCGGATCGCCAATGCCCAGGCCAGCAGCAGCCAGTCTCCCTCGAAAAAGGGCGGCAAGCAGCCGCCCTACGAGGAATGGACCAAGGACGAATTGTACGCGCGCGCCCAGGAGCTGGAGATCGAGGGGCGCTCGGACATGAACAAGGACGAGCTGATCGAGGCGCTCAGGAACAGCTGAGCGCGGCCGGGCAGGGGGCTTCTGCCTGCCCGGAATTCGGGCGCCTGCAGGCGTCTCTGCCTGCAATCGAATCAATGTTTGACTTGTTGGGCGAATCGGCCCCATGATCCGCCGCAGCCGGATATGGTCAGCGCGCGCCAGGTGCGCAGCGCCAGCAGCCCCGGCCGGAGGAGCCCGCCTCGGCGGGGGCTGGGGCTGCGGATATCCGTCTATTTCCCACGCTTTCCTGTCTGCTCTGGCTGCCTGTCTGGCAGCAATTCATCCCGCCGCTGCCGCCTCGGAGGTGGGTCAGCCCCTGTCTGCGGTGCCTTCGGGGCAGGTGGTGACGCTTTCGGAAGTTCTGCTGGACGACGCGCCGGGCGAGGTCTGGGCCCGCTTCCGCTTCATTGCCCCGGCGATTGCACGCGAGGGCGGCAGCCTTGGCCATGAGGAAGCCGCGCCGGACATGGATCACCTCTGCCGCGCGCTTGCTCTGCCTTATCTGCGCGCGAACGGTCTCACCGCGGCACGGGTGGTGATTTCGCTTGCGGACCGGGCGCTGCCCTTCGGCAGCCGCGACAGCGCCGCCACTCAGTTTTTTGAAACCTACCGCCCCGATGGCGCCGAGTGCGTGTGGGAGGGCCTGTGATGACGCCGCAGATTTTTTCCTCCGGTCGTCCCGTTGCTGCAGTGCGGCGTGCGCGGTTTCTTGCGTCTTCGCAGTCACATCGCGGCCAATTGGCGCAATTATCATGTGCATTACCCGTTTTCCCCGGTATTCTTGCTGCGGACGGCGTTTGCGCCGTCTTCACCATGAGGCTGAGGCACGTGAGGGGCCAGTCCCTTGCAGGTTTCACAATCAAATTCAGGAGACAGGAATGTCCAAAAGCATCAAGCTCATCGCCATGGCCGGCCTGCTGGCCGCTGTTGCCGCCTGCGCCCAGCAGGAAGAAGAATTCGTCGTTGTCGAGCCCGAGCCGGTCTCGCAGGAACCGGTCTTCACCGGCAAGTACAAGTAAACACTACAGGGGTCCGGCCCTGCGGCCGGCCCCCGCCGCCCCGCGGGGTGCCGGACTGGAGGCACCCAGATGCTGAAACACCGCGGGTTCCCCGGCCGCATGCCGGGGACAGATTACCAATTCACCATCCGCCGCCCGAACCCCAAGGGGGTGACGCCGCTGACCCGGCGCGAGCGCTACCGCGACCGCAAGGCGGTGGACCGGCGCGCCGATGCCCTGTTCATGCAGGCGCTGTGGGAGCAGTTCGGCGACCAGCCTTTCGAGCGCGGCAATCTCGATGCAGGCCGCCTCAGCTGGCTGTTCGGCCGCGAGGTGCTGCCCGCCGAAGACCCGTTTGACCCGGAAAGCTACGAGGCGCTGCTGGTCATCGACGAAAGCGCCGCGCGTGCGTCTTTCCCGGAGGCTTTTGGCTGATGGCTGGGCCTTGGGCGCATATTCCGGCGGCGGCCGCGCAGGCATCTCTGCACGGCGCGCCCTGGCGCCCTGTGGCCCCTGGCCGGCGGCCCGGCTCAGAAGTTGAGCTGCAACGCCACCTGTACCCGGTCGCCGTCGAAGCTGCGGCCGGTGGCAGCATCGTTGCGCTCGCCAAAGATGTACTCCGCCCCCAAGGTCAGATTGTCGGTCAGATCATAGAAGGCGTTGACGTGGATGGTCTCCAGCTCGGTAAAGGACAGGGTCCCGGTCGAGGTCGGCAGGTCGTATTCCTCCCTGCCGTAGGCAATCCCGAGATTCCAGCCCGCTCCCACGTCCTGGCGGAACTCCACCGTGTAGCCATCAACATCGTTGGCCTGGCCGCCCACGATGGCGTCCGCGAGGCCGATCATCAGCGGGCCGATGGCCTCGCCGGTGACATAGGTGACTTGGAACAGCCCGCCGCTCCATGGCCGCACAGCGCCGGAGAGGGTGATCCCGGTCTGGTCAACCTCCACGCTGCCGCTTTCGGCGGTGCCGTAGAGCCCGGCAATCCGCGCCGTGTACTGGTCGTTGCTGAACTGTGCGGCAGCGGTCACGATCGGGTCGCTGGAGGGCACGGCGCTCTCCTCGACCGACACGCTGAAGGCAAACCCGTTGTCGAAGCTGTTGCTGTAGCGCACCTGCGGTTTCCGCGCGAAAGCAATGCCGACCGGGCCGTTGAACTCAACCGAGGTTGGGTATTCGTTGATCGGCATGAAGTTGGTCCAGGTTTGGCCGACCAGCCAGTTTTCCCCGATTTCCACGTTGGCGTGGCGCACCCGCAGTTCCGGCGTGCTGCTCGAGCCTCCGAACAGATCCAGTTCCAGCTGGCCGCGGATTTCGCCGATAGCGCTTTGCGTACTTGTGCGGAGGCCCAGGCGCGATTGGCGGATGGTACCGTCAAAACGGCCGTTCGTGGCGCTGGCGGGCTCGCCGATCACGTTGACGAAGGCGCTGTCGCCCTGATCGAAATCGAAGTCGTAAAAGAAATCGGCCTTCACATAGCCGTAGATGTCGATTGTGGTGCCGCCGAGCCGGAAATCGCCGGGCCCCGCGGACGAGGCCGCAGCCGCCTCCAGCGCTTCGATGCGGGCGCGCAACGCGTCAAGCTCAGCGCGCTGATCGCTCTGCGCGGCGGCTGCGCCGGCCAGCAGTGCCCCGGTCGCAAGCGTGGCCGCCCCATAAATCAACTGTCCCCTGTCCAGCGGTGTCATGAGAAATTCCCTCCTCTCTCTCTCCCGAAGAAAGAGGCTGCTACACGCCGCAGAAGCGGGGAAGTCACAACAATGCGATCATCCGTGAAAATCCGGTCGCGCGGAAGTGACGAATTTTCACGGTCCGTGCACGGCGGCGTAAGGCCGCGACCCAAACCCTTGCTGGCGCTCGCAAGCTTGTCACACCGAGGCTGCCCGGGATCACGCCGATCACCCGGCGGGCGGGCAAGCTGTCACGAGGAAGTTACAAAGCTCCACGGTCTGCGCAACCCCAGCGGGGCGACTCGGGTCGGCGTGATCCTGCACGGCATCGCAAATATTGGGCGGGAACCTGCCAAAATCCGGGGGGGCGGGACTCCGGTGCATACAGGTGCGTTCCGTAAAGGCATCGTGAACACAGCAGCGCAACCTTGCTGCTGTGCCGAGCATCTGTTCCGGCCCAGACGCCTGACCGGGCAGGCCTGTGCCCCCAACTGTGGCCTGCCCGCGTTTTCCCCCCTTGATGCAGCGGCAACCGCTTGCCACATCCCCCCCCGGATGTGGCAAGCCTCCGCCGATCCGGCTGCCCGCCTGAGCTGTAGCTTGCAAGTCCCTGCACCGCTTGCAAAATCCCGCGGGAATAATATGTCCCCCGAAGAAGGATCTCAAGAATGCGGGCAAAACCTCTTTACGCGGCAGCGGCGCTCTGTGCTCTTCTATCCGCCTGTGGCGACACCACGGGCGAGCGGCTCATCTATGGGGCTGGCGCCGGCGCGGCGGGTTCGGCGCTGCTCAACGCCAACCTGGTCACCGGTGCCGCGGTCGGCGCAGCCGCAAACCTCGTCTATTGCCAGGAAAACCCGCACCGCTGCTGAGGCACCTGCTTCCCGTCCGCTGACCCGCCGGCCGCTGCCGGCCGCATATACATCACCGCAAACGCCGCGCCCGGAAAGCCTCCGGGGGCGGCGTTCTGCGTTCCGGAACACCAAGAAACAAGGGACTGCCTATGTTTGAAAAGATCCTGATCGCCAACCGGGGAGAGATCGCCTGCCGCGTCATCAAGACAGCGCGCAAGATGGGCATCAAGACCGTGGCCATCTACTCCGACGCCGACAGGCACGCGCTGCATGTGAAGATGGCGGATGAGGCCGTTCACATCGGCCCGCCGCCCGCCAACCAGTCCTACATTGTGATCGACAAGGTGATGGAGGCTATCCGCGCAACCGGCGCGCAGGCGGTGCACCCGGGCTATGGTTTCCTGTCCGAGAACTCCAAATTCGCTGAGGCGCTCGAAGCTGAGGGCGTCGCCTTTGTCGGCCCCCCGAAGGGCGCAATCGAGGCGATGGGCGACAAGATCACCTCCAAGAAGATCGCTCAGGAGGCAGGCGTCTCCACCGTGCCCGGCTACATGGGACTGATTGCCGACGCTGACGAGGCGGTGAAGATCTCCAACGAGATCGGCTACCCGGTGATGATCAAGGCTTCCGCCGGCGGCGGCGGCAAGGGCATGCGCATCGCTTGGAACGACGAAGAGGCCCGCGAAGGGTTCCAGTCCTCCAAGAACGAGGCGGCGAACTCCTTTGGCGACGACCGGATCTTCATCGAGAAATTCGTCACCCAGCCGCGCCACATCGAGATCCAGGTGCTCTGCGACAAGCATGGCAACGGCATCTACCTGGGCGAGCGCGAATGCTCGATCCAGCGCCGCAACCAGAAAGTGGTGGAAGAGGCGCCGTCGCCCTTCCTCGACGAAGAAACCCGCCGCGCCATGGGCGAACAGGCCGTCGCACTGGCCAAGGCCGTGGGTTATACAAGCGCGGGCACCGTGGAGTTCATCGTCGATGGGGAGAAGAACTTCTACTTCCTGGAGATGAACACCCGCCTGCAGGTGGAACACCCGGTGACCGAACTGATCACCGGCGTTGACCTGGTGGAGCAGATGATCCGTGTCGCCGATGGCGGCGAGCTGCCGCTGCGCCAGGAGGACGTGAAGCTCACCGGCTGGGCGATCGAGAACCGCCTATATGCCGAAGATCCCTACCGCAACTTCCTGCCCTCCATCGGCCGCCTGACCCGCTACCGCCCGCCGCAGGAAACCGCGGCCGGCCCGATGCTGGAAAACGGCAAGTGGCAGGGGGACGCGCCTGCGGGCAATGTCGCCGTGCGCAACGACACCGGCGTCTTCGAGGGCGGCGAGATCTCGATGTACTATGACCCGATGATCGCCAAGCTCTGCACCTGGGCGCCGACCCGGGAGGAGGCGATCGAGGCGATGCGCATCGCGCTCGACAGTTTCGAGGTCGAGGGCATCGGCCACAACCTGCCGTTCCTGTCGGCGGTGATGGATCATCCGAAATTTGTCTCGGGCGACATGACCACTGCCTTTATCGCCGAGGAATTCCCGGACGGCTTCAACGGCGCCACCCTCCCGGAGGATGATCTGCGCAAGATCGCGGCTTCCTGCGCGGCGATGCACCGGGTTGCCGAAATCCGCCGCACGCGCGTGTCCGGCCGGATGGATAACCACGAGCGCAAGGTGGGCACCGATTGGGTGGTGTCGCTGCAGGACCAGTCCTACAACGTGGTGATCGCGGCAGACCGGGATGGCGCCACGGTCAAGTTCGAGGACGGGGCCGAGCTTCGCGTGACCTCGGAGTGGACCCCGGGCGATCAGCTGGCGACGCTCGATGTCGACGGGGAAACGCTGGTGCTGAAGACCGGCAAGATCACCCAGGGCTTCCGCATCCGCTCCCGCGGGGCCGATATGAAGGTCCACGTGCGCACCCCGCGCCAGGCTGAACTCGCGGCGCTGATGCCGGAGAAACAGGCGCCTGACACCTCCAAGATGCTGCTCTGCCCGATGCCCGGCCTGATCGTGAAGGTCGACGTCGAAGTGGGACAGGAGGTCCAGGAGGGCCAGGCGCTCTGCACCGTCGAGGCGATGAAGATGGAAAACATCCTGCGCGCCGAACGGCAGGGGGTGGTCGCCAAGATAAACGCAGGACCCGGCGACAGCCTCGCGGTTGACGATGTGATCATGGAATTCGAGTGATGCATCACGGGGCGGGAATAGGCATGCGGGCAGCGGGGCTTTGGGCCCGGCCTGCCGGTGCCGGCCTGCGGCGCGGCTCTGCCGCGGCAGGGCCTGCCCCGTGCACCGAATCTTCAGCATTTTCCGGCAACCTTCCGGCGTCTGACGTTTCGAAGGTGCCGTATGCTGCGCACACTGCTCTGCCTGCTGGCCGCCCTGGCCGCCCTTTCCGGCTGCGCGCTGGACGAGGAGACGGCGCTGCGCGCCCGGCTTGCGGGTTGGGTGGAACTGGGGGAGACCTATTTCTTCCGTTCCTCGATGAGCTGCACCGCCGCTGTCTTCCACACCGGCGAAAGCCCGCGGATCACCTCGCTGGTGGAGCGCGCGCGCTCGCTGGAGACCGGCATGAAGATGCTGGGGGAGGGCCGGCCGGTGGTGTTTGCCGTGGCCGGGAAGTCCCCCAATGCCTTGACGGAAGCGATCATGTCGCGCGACCTGCCGCAGGGGCTGGGGGTGCTGAACTCCGGGCTGGCGGGTCTCAGCTGCATGAGCGATCTGGTCAAGGCGATCTACTACCAGGCCATTCGCAATCCGGCGTCAAAACTGGTGTTTGTGCCGGAGACCCGGGCCATGCTGGTCTTGGACAGGCAGGCGATGGCGCTGATCTACGTGCGCAGCAACGGCTAGGCTGCGGTTTCACGGAAGTGCTGCGGCGGCCGGGAAGGCGTCGGCCAGCGCCTTCACGCAGTTCCCGACCCGCGTTTGCGCCGCGCGCAGGCGGCTTGGACCGAGAGGTGGCTCAGCTGCCGCGCCGCTCTTCCACCTCGCGCAAGCGCTCCGGGAACTTGTCGATGGTGCGGGTGATCTCGCGCACCGTCCAGGGGTGCGGTTTCCGCAGCTTCACGCCGCCGTCCTTGCCCACAAGCACCAGCATGAAACCGCGCGGGCGCAATTTCGTGCGCAGCGCCGAGCGCGCCGAAGGGTCGGTATCGGTCAGCACCACCACGTCCCGCTCCAGAAGCATCTGCGCGCCCTGCGTCAGCCGCTCCATCTGCTCCTGGAAGCGCGGGTCCTCGGGGCTGTCGGCAAACACTACGACGGGACGGTGCTTCCAGCGGAAATCCTCCAGCACCGCGTCCTGCCCCGGCTGCACCAGCGCCGGCGCGCCTTCGTCCTGGGCCCAGGCGGCCAAAGGAAGAAAGCCTGCCAAAACAATGGTTAGGATGGGTCTCATGATTTCTCCTGTCCCGTTGAATATATGCGCAGCGGCGGCGAATGCGACCGTGAAACCAGGGACCAGCGCAAAAAATATCATCGTTAACGGCTTCGAGAGGGGTTGCCTGCCATGATCCGGCCATTCCCCTTGACCGGGCTGCGGTCCGCGGCCCCCGAGCAGAGGCCCCGTCGCACGATGAAACTCATCCTCCACACCGGCGCCCACCGCTGCGCCACCACCTCCTTCCAGGAATACCTGCGCCAAAACGCGCCCGTGCTGGCGCCGCAGGGGCTGGCCGTCTGGGGGCCCCAGCGTACCCGGAACGGGCTGTTCCATGGTATCCAGCCGGGGCCCGCGGCCGCAACCGGGCGCAACCTCGCGCGGCGCGCGGGCGGGCGGCTGCGGCTCCACCTAGAAGCCTGCCGCAGCGAGGGGCTGCAGCAGCTGCTGATCAGCGACGAGAACATGCTCGGCACCCTGCGGGAAAACCTGCGCCTTGGCGCGCTCTATTGCGGCGCGGGGGAGCGCATGGCACGCTTTACCGAAGCTTTTGGCGGCGCGGTGACGGATCTGGCGCTCAACATCCGCAGCCTGGAGAGCTACTGGACCTCCGCGCTCACCTATGCGGTGGCGCGTGGCCACAAGGTGCCGCCTGCAGCGCAGCTGGCGCGGCTGGCAGCTGCGCAGCGCAGCTGGCGCGACGTGATCACCGACATTGCCTGCGCCACGCCCGGGGTGCGCCTGCATGTGCTGCCGTTTGAGACATTCGGCCCCCGGCCGGAGGCGCAGCTGGCGGCGCTCACCGGCCTCCCGGCGCCGCGCACCCACGCGCGGGTGCGGCTTAACGCAAGCCTTTGCCTGCAGGATATGCGCGCCAGCCTGCCCGCAGCCGCCGCCGCCCGCCTGCCCGACGGCAGCGGCCGCTGGCGCCCCTTTAGCGAGGCCCAGGCTGCCGCGCTGCGCGAGGCCTACGCGGATGACATTCTATGGCTGGCGGCCGGTGCCGACGGCATCGCCACGCTGGTGCAGGATCCGGATAAACAGGCGGCGGGCCAGAACCCGCCCCGCACAGACCTGACAAGAGGAAGACCTGATGACGAACAAAGACGAATGGCGGGCTCTGGCTGAGAAAGAGCTGCGCGGCCGGGCGGTTGAGGATCTCAATTGGCAGACACTGGAAGGTATCGAGGTCAAGCCGCTCTACACCGAAGACGACACCAGGGACCTGCCCCACATGGGCTCCCTGCCGGGGTTTGCGCCATTCACGCGCGGCGTCAAGGCCACGATGTATGCCGGCCGGCCCTGGACCATCCGCCAGTACGCGGGCTTCTCCACGGCAGAAGAATCCAACGCCTTCTACCGCCGCAACCTGGCTGCAGGCCAGCAGGGGGTTTCGGTCGCCTTCGACCTGGCCACCCACCGCGGCTATGACAGCGACCACCCGCGCGTGGTCGGCGATGTCGGCAAGGCAGGCGTTGCCATCGACTCCGTCGAGGACATGAAGATCCTTTTCGACGGCATCCCGCTCGACAAGGTCTCGGTTTCGATGACGATGAACGGCGCGGTGATCCCGGTGCTGGCGTCTTTCATCGTCGCCGGTGAAGAGCAGGGCCACGACAAGTCGGTCCTGGCGGGCACGATCCAGAACGACATCCTCAAGGAGTTCATGGTCCGCAACACCTACATCTATCCGCCTGAGCCTTCGATGCGGATCATCTCGGACATCATCGGCTATACCTCCGACCACATGCCGAAGTTCAACTCGATCTCGATTTCCGGCTACCATATGCAGGAGGCGGGCGCGAACCTGGTGCAGGAGCTGGCCTATACCATTGCCGACGGGCGCGAATACGTGCGTGCGGCGCTGGAGGCCGGCATGGACGTGGACAAGTTCGCCGGCCGCCTGTCGTTCTTCTTTGCGATCGGCATGAACTTCTTCATGGAAATCGCCAAGCTGCGCGCCGCCCGCACCTTGTGGCACCGGGTGATGACCGAATTCGGCGCCAAAAACGAACGCTCCAAGATGCTGCGCACCCATTGCCAGACCTCGGGCGTCAGCCTTCAGGAGCAGGACCCCTACAACAACGTGATCCGCACTGCCTATGAGGCGATGTCGGCGGTGCTCGGCGGCACCCAGTCCCTGCACACCAACGCGCTGGACGAGGCCATCGCGCTGCCCACCGACTTCTCCGCCCGCATCGCCCGCAACACCCAGCTGGTGCTGCAGGAGGAAACCGGCGTCACTAACGTGGTCGACCCGCTGGCCGGCTCCTACTACGTCGAAAGCCTCACCAACGAGCTGGTCGAGAAGGCCTGGGCGCTGATGGAAGAGGTCGAGGAGATGGGCGGCATGACCAAGGCGGTCGAGTCCGGCATGCCCAAGCTCCGGATCGAAGAAAGCGCTGCCCGCCGCCAGGCGATGATCGACCGCGGAGAGGAAGTGGTCGTCGGCGTCAACAAGTACCGCAAGGAGAAGGAAGACCCGATCGACATCCTCGACGTCGACAACCACGCGGTGCGCGACGCCCAGATCGCCCGCCTGCAGAAGATGCGCGGCACCCGCGACGAGGCGGCCTGCACCGCCGCGCTCGATGAGCTTACCCGCCGCGCCAAGGAAGGCGGCAACCTGCTGGAGGCCGCGGTAGAGGCGGCCCGTGCCCGTGCTTCAGTCGGAGAAATCAGCATGGCGATGGAAAAGGAATTTGGCCGCCACCGCGCCGAGGTGAAAACCCTGGCCGGTGTCTACGGCGCGGCTTACGAGGGCGACGAGGGCTTTGCCGCGATCCAGAAGTCGATCGAGGACTTTGCCGCCGAGGAAGGCCGCCGCCCGCGGCTTCTGGTGGTCAAGATGGGCCAGGACGGCCATGACCGCGGCGCCAAGGTGATCGCCACCGCCTTCGCCGACATCGGCTTCGACGTCGACGTGGGACCGCTGTTCCAGACCCCCGAGGAAGCCGCGCAGGACGCGATCGACAACGACGTGCATGTGATCGGAATTTCCAGCCAGGCGGCAGGCCACAAGACGCTGGCGCCGCAGCTGGTGGAGGCGCTGAAGAAGGAAGGTGCAGGTGACATCATCGTTATCTGCGGTGGCGTGATCCCGCAGCAGGATTACGAGTTCCTCTACTCCAAGGGCGTCAAGGCGATCTTCGGTCCCGGCACCAACATCCCGGAGGCGGCGCAGGACATCCTGAAGCTGATCCGCGAGGCCCGCAGCTAAGCAGAACAAACCGCGGGCAGGGCAGGGGCTCCCGCGCCCGCTGCGGTCTTGGGCTGCGCAGCGGGCCCCTGAGGGGCCCGCTGCTGCCGCGCGCGCCGCAGGCGCGCGCGGCCCCGCCCAACGGGAGCGGATGCGCATGGGCGCACCCGGCGACGGGCGGGAGCGCTCCGGCTCCCTCTGCGGGGGGCTGCTGCCGCGGTTTGCTGACGCTTGCCCCCTGGAAACGCCGCCGCTTCGTATTAAGCCTTGGCAGGCGCAGCACTATGGCGGGAGAAAGCCAGCATGGCAGGACACGAACGGGCGCAGATCCTCGCCGGAATGGGAGCGGGAGCGATCTGGGGCGTTGCGGTCACCGGACTGCCTCTTTGGCTGGGCCTGCCCTGTCTTCCGTCGCCGGCCGCCCTGCCTATCGCCTTGCTGGGTCCGGGGGTGTTTCTCGCGTTGCTGATTGGCCGCCTTGCCCAGCGGCGTTTCTTCGATGACAGACTGATCGATGGCGCGGCTCCGCCGCCGGGCTCGCGCGCCGATACCGATCAGCGGGTTCTTACCAACACGGTGGAGCAGCTGCTCCTGGCTCTCGCGTTATGGCCCTTTGCCGCCGTGACGCTCGGCGGAGCCGTCGCGATTTCGCTTGGCCTGTCGTTCACGCTCATGCGGGTGCTGTTCTGGGCCGGATATCACCGGTCTCCTCCGCTGAGGGCCCTCGGCTTCGCCGGTACATTCTACCCGACGGTCATCGCCACCCTCTGGGCGGCGGTGCAGTGGTTCTAACCCGTCCCGGACGGCGGCGCCTGCATTCCCGTCTTGCGCCGCCGCGCTTTGCCGTTAGTCTTCGCCCCAAAAAGGAAGGGGCGTGCAATGAGGCTTGATCATCTGGCCGTGGCGGGCGGGACGCTGGAGGAGGCCGTGGCCCATGCGGAAGAAGCTTTGGGCATCACGCTCGGCCCCGGCGGCAGCCATCCGCGGTTTGGCACCCGCAACCGCCTGACCGGGCTGGAAGACGGGCTCTACCTCGAGGCCATTGCCATCGACCCGTCACAGCAGCCGGAGGAACGGCCGCGCTGGTTCAACCTCGACCGCTTTGAAGGCCCGCCGCGGCTGAGCAACTGGATCATCCGCAGCGGGGACCTGGCGGCGGAGCGGCATCTGCTGCCGGAGCACGCGCAACGCTGCCTGCAGATGCAGCGCGGCGGTCTGAACTGGCTGATGACGGTGCCGGAAGATGGGCTGCTGCCCTTCGCCAACCTGTTTCCCGCTGTGCTGCAGTGGCAGAGCCCGCCGCCCGCCGGGCAGCTCCCGCGGTCCGGCTGCCGCCTGCGCCGCCTCGTGCTGGCGCATCCCGAGGCCGGGGCGCTGCGGCAGGCGTTGGACCGGATCATCGATGACCCGCGCGTGGTGGTGGAGCCGGGCACCCCCGCGCTTGCGGCGGAGTTCGACACGCCGCACGGGCCCCGGGTGCTCGGATGACGGTGCGCCCGGCCGATCCCGGCGACGCCGTTGCCATCGCCCGCATCTACAACCGCATCGTGCGCGACACGCTGGTGACCTTCACCACGGTGGAAAAGCCGCCCGAGGCCATCGCGGCAGAGATTGCGGAGCGGAAAGGGCGTTACTTCGTGGCAGAGGCCGGCGGCGCGGTGGAAGGGCTTGCCTACTTCGGCGCCTTCCGCAGCGGCCCGGGCTATAAGCATACCGCGGAGCTGACGATCTACCTGTCCGCTGGCGCCCAAGGGCGCGGACTGGGCCGGGCCTTGATGCAGCGGCTGGAGCAGGCGGCCGCGGATTCGGGCATCCGGGTGCTCGTGGCGGGGATCAGCGGCGCCAACCCCGGCGCGCAGGCGTTCCACGCCGCGCTTGGCTTCACCGATGCCGGGCGCTTGCCGGAAGCGGGATACAAGCATGGGCAGTGGCTTGATCTTGTGCTGATGCAGAAAAATCTCGCCGCACCGCGAAAAAGCGGGCCTGACAGCAGCGGCAAAGACGCCTAATCTGGCGCTATGTCCCTGTGGTCCCGCATTTCTGACGCGCTGGCGGCGCTGGCCAAAGGCGAAAGCCTCGCCGAAGTATTCGACCGGCTGCGCGCGCCGCCGGAACGGTCGGTTGGCTTTGCTATCGCGGTGATTGCGCTCGGGGCCAAGATGGCCAAGGCGGACGGCCTGGTGACCCGGGACGAGGTTGCGGCCTTCCGCGAGGTGTTCCAGATTGCCCGGGAGGACGAAGCCGGTGCGGCAAGGGTCTTCGATATGGCGCGCACTGATGTGGCGGGCTACCAGGAGTACGCCGCCCGCATCCAGCGCATGTTCGCCGATGATCCGCAGACGCTCTGCGACCTGATGGAGGGGCTCTTTCACATCGCCATGGCGGACGGGGCTTACCACCCGGGCGAGAACGAGTTCCTGGAGGAAGTAAGCCGGATCTTCGGCCAGTCACCGCAGCAGTTTCAGGCCCTGCGGGCGCGGTTCGTGCCGGATGCGCCCAAAGACCCCTACACCGTGCTTGGCGTCACCCCTGACATGCCAGTGGAAGAAATCCGCAAGCACTGGCGCCGCCTGGTGCGCCAGACCCATCCCGATCAGATGCTGGCCCGCGGGGTCCCCAAGGAGGCAGTACGGCTGGCCGAAAAGCGGATGATCGACATCAACCGCGCCTGGGAAGAAATCAGCAGCACCAGCGCCCATGCGTCTGGCGACCTATAACATCGAGTGGTTCTCGGCGCTTTTCGACCGGGAGGACAGGCTGATCCTGGATGGGAAGCCCTCGCGCCGGCACGGTGTGGACCGTTACACCCAGGGCCACGCCATCGCGCAGGTTCTGCAGAGGCTCGATGCGGACGCGGTCATGGTGATCGAGGCGCCCAACACCGGCCGCACCCAGCGCAGCACACGCGCGCTCGAAGCCTTTGCCGCCGAAGCCGGCCTGCGCGCGCGGGAGGCAGTCAGCGGCTTTCCCAATGACACCCATCAGGAAATCACTCTCATCTACGATCCGGACGTGCTGGATGCGGTGCACGATGCCCGGGCCAGCGACGCGGTGCCGCGGTTTGACGGGGTGTTCGCGCCAGGAGCCTTCGCAGGCGCGCAGCCGGGCGAGACGCGGTTTTCCAAACCGCCGCTGGAGCTTGCGGTCACTACCCGGGGCGGCACCCGCCTGCGGATGATCGGTGCGCATCTGAAGTCCAAGGCGCCGCACAGCGCCCGCAGCGGCTCGGAGATCCCCCGCGTCGCCATCTCCAGCCGCCGCAAGCAGCTGGCGCAGGCGCTCTGGCTGCACCGGCGGGTGGCGGAGCATGTGGCCGCGGGGGAGCATGTGGTGGTGCTTGGCGATCTCAACGACGGGCCGGGGCTTGATGAATACGAGCGCCTGTTCGGTCAATCGACGGTGGAGATCGTGATGGGCGATCTGCTGACCGACCCCCATGCGGAAACTATGCTGCAGCCGCACCCGCAATCGCTGCCGACCACGTCGCGGTTTTTCAATACCGAGACGCAGCGCTACTTCTGCGCGCTGCTGGATTATGTGCTGATTTCCCGCAGCCTCATGGGGTTTTCGCCGGTTTGGCGGATTTGGCACCCGTTCGAGGATGCAGAATGCTACGCGGATGAGGATCTGCGCCAAGCGCTTCTCGATGCCTCGGATCACTTCCCGGTCACGCTGGATATCGCACTGCGCTAACGTTCCGCCGGTTCTTAACTTGTCCGCCGGACCGCCTATATTGGACGCATGAAACAGATTGTCCTGCCCGCCGTGATCCTGGCCGCCCTGGCCGCGCCGCTTTCTGCTCAGGAGACTGGCGGGGCGCCCGATGGCGGCGGAAACGGCTCCGGCCTGATGCAGCGCGGGGCAGAGATGTTCTGGGAAGGCCTGCGCAAGGAGATGGCACCGGCGCTGGAGGAATTTCAGGGACTGATGCAGGAGGTCGGCCCTACGCTCGGCGCGTTTCTCAGCGAAATGGGCCCCGCGCTGGCGGAAATCGCCCGCGAGGTGGAGGACTGGAGCGTCTACGAGCTGCCGGAAAAGCTGCCCAATGGGGATATCATCATCCGCCGCAAGCCCGACGCTCCGAAGCCTGAAGCCGAGCCGGATACAGGCCCGGGTGCGGGGCCTGATGGGGGCGTGCCGCTGGGGCCGGACAGCGGAATCGACATTTAGCCCCGGGCCGCGCCCCGCGCCTGGGCCGCAGGGCCGGGCGTGCCAGCGTCCTGCCCGCCGTTGATATCCAGGCTCTCCCCGGGTTGCGCGGCTTCGGTTTCCTTGAAGGTGACCGTCACCTCAGCCTCCAGCGCCTTCACCAGGGACTGCAGCCGCGATTCCGCCACTTCGCCGTACAGCGGCCGGGCCGAGGCGGGGAGTTCCACATGAAGGAGCCGCTTGCGGGGCTGCCAGCGCATCCGGCCGATGTCGGCCTTGCCGTTGACCATCAGCATTGCGCCGAAGCGCATCGCCCTGCCGAGAATCTCCGCCTCCTCCTGGCCGCGCTCGTTCAAGAGCCCGTAGAGGTGCTCGAAGGCCGTGCCGTGGCGTTTGTTGCTGTAGCGGTGCAGCAGGGCGAGCCCGAGGAAGACGCGTTCCGAGTGTTTCAGCCCCCCGAGGTTCGCGCGCGTCGCGTTGTCGAAACACACCTCGGCGCGGTAGTCGGGATGGGCGCGCCAGCTCACATCGTGCAGCAGGCAGGCGGCCTTCACCAGCCGCTTCTTGCCATGCCGGGCGGTCGAGAACAGCGGGCTCACGAAATCATAGAGCGTTTTGCCGAAACCGGGGATGCGGGCGTCCTTGGCCTCGGCAAAGCGGGATGCCTCGATCAGCGGGTCGCGCTCGCGCAGGCGCTGCGGCATCTGCTCGTAAAGCAGCCCCTCGCGGATGCCGTAGCTGGAGACCGCGATATCCTTGGGTTTGAAGGTCTTGATCAGCTTGGTGAGCACGTCAATCGCGTAAGGTACCAGTGACATGCGGGTATTCGAGATACCGCATTCGGTGCGCAGCTTAGCAGGGTCTTTCTCTTCGATGTAACGCGCGGTCTCGCGCACGTCGGAGGCCGACATGCGGTATTCGTGCAGCACCTTCAGAGGGTAGCCGCGCCGGGCCATGTCGATCCGGGCGATGGCGCGCCAGCTGCCGCCGACCAGGAACAGCCGGTCGCGCTGGGTGCCCATTTCCGCTTTCAGCTCCTCCATCACCGAGGAGATGTGCTTCTTGCGTCCGCGGCGGCCGCCCTTCACGTCACGCAGCTTCAGGGGGCCGAGCGAGGAGGTGACCCGGCGGCCGACCTTGCCGTCGTGGATCTCCGCCAGCTCCATGGAGGAGCCGCCGATATCGCAGATCAGCCCGTAGGCACCGGGCCAGCCCAGGAGCACGCCCTGTGCGGACAGCCGGGCTTCCTCGCGCCCGTCGATGACGTGAATCTTCAGCCCGGTTTCGCGAAGCACCTCGGCACAGAAATCCGGCCCGTCCTCGGCGTCGCGCACCGCGGCGGTGGCAACAGCCGACAGTGGCGGCAGATCCATGCCCCGGGCGAGGCCCTGGAAGCGGCGCAGCGCGGACAGTGCCCGTGCCCGGCCCTCGGGGTTGAGGCGGCCGGAGTCCGACAGGCCAGCGCCCAGAGCGCACATGATCTTTTCGTTGTAGAAATAGGCGGGACTGCGCGCGGCGCCGTCAAACACTACCAGCCGGACCGAGTTCGAGCCGACATCCACCACACCGACCCGGGACAGCGCGCGCGCGCCGGGATCGTCGAACAGGGGGCGGCCGAAGGGCCCCCAATCGGTGCTGGCGCTGGTGGCGGGGTCCTGGGTCACGTTCATGACGGCTCCGTCCTCTTGGTTCGGGCAGGCCGCCCGGGTCTTTCTGTTCAGTATCCGTGGCGGCCGCTGAGCGAAGCCAATCCGGGGCGGATTTGCGCCGCAGAATCCGCGGGCAGGATGGGCGAAGGGGGCAGGGCGGTCAACCGGCTGCCGCCGCCGGTGCCGCATGCACAATTCTCACGTCGGGCCGCTCGGTCATCACCCGCACCGCGAGCGGCCGCGACAGGGTGCGGTTTTCTGCCAGCGACAGCCGGTCCAGCCGGTCGACGATGCGCGCGGCGGCGGCAAAGGAGCGGTCCATATGCGCCACCAGATAGGGAATCACCTCGGGCTTCGGGGCGATCTGGCGGTCGTTGAACAGCTTTGCCAGCACCACTGCGAGCAGCTGGTCATCGGGCGGCTGCAGCTCGGCATGGGTGGCGGCCTGCACCCGGCTTTGCAGGTCGGGTAGCGTCAGGCCCCAGAGGTTGGGTGCCGACTGTCCGGTCAGCACCAGCTGGTGGCCGTTTGCCAGAACAAGGTTGTGCAAGTGGAACAGCGCCTTCTGCCGCCGCGCGTCGCAGGCGATCTGCGGCACATCCTCCACCGCCAGCGGCCCGCGCGCGAGGTCCGGCACCGTTTCCAGACGCAGCCGGGCGGCATCGACGATGCGGGCGCCCGACTGGCTTGCCCAAACATGGGTCAGATGGGTCTTGCCGGATCCCTTGGGCCCGGTCAGCACCAGCTTGCCGCTGGGCCAGTCAAAGGCCGGGTCCAGCAGCGCCACCGCCATTGCGTTGGAAGGCGCGACAAAGAAGTCATCCCGCCCCAGCGCCGGTTTTGCCGGGAGATCGAAGCTCAACTGCTGTGCCATGGTCTTATTCCGCGTCCCCGTAGCTCTTCCCGCGGTAGAGCTGGCTGTCGAGGTACTGTTCGGTCAGAAAGCGCGCGATGACGCCGAACGCGGCCGCCACCGGCACCGCCACCAGCATGCCAACAAAACCGAAGAGCGCCCCGAAGACCGACAGCGCGAGCAGCAGCCACACCGGGTGCAGCCCGACCGAGTCGCCCACCAGCTTGGGGGTGAGGACATTGCCCTCGATCACCTGGCCCGCGACAAAAATCGCTGCAACCAGCCCGATCGAAAGCCAGTCGCCCCAGAACTGGAACAGCGCAAGCCCAATCGCCAGCGCGCCGCCTATCACCGCGCCCAAATAGGGGATGAAGGTGACCAGACCGGCGATGAAGCCGATCGCCAGGCCGAAGTTCAGCCCCACCAGCATCAGCGCCACAGCGTAATAGGTGCCGAGGATCAGGCAGACCGTTCCCATACCGCGGATGAAGGAGGCGAGCACCTCGTCGATCTCGCGGGCGAGACGGCGGATCACCGGCTGGTGGTCGCGCGGCAGCAGCGCGTCGATCCGGGCCACCATCCGGTCCCAGTCCAGCAGCAGGTAGACCGACACCACCGGCACGATCACCAGAAGCACCACGACATTCAGCAGCGATACTGCGGAGCCCGCCACAGATTGCAGCAGCGCGCCTGCGCGCGATTGCAGGGCCTCCGCCATCGAAGTCACCGTCTGATGCAACCGCGTATCCTCCTCGAAGATGGAGGGAAAATGCTCGATTGCAAAGGTTCGAGCGTCGCGCACAAGTTCAGGCAGCACCTCGGCCAGGTCGATCATCTGGTAGATCAGCGTCGGCACCACCAGCACCACCAGCGCCAAAAACAACAGAAGCGCACCCACGGTGATGGTGGCGGTAGCGCCCGCGCGGCTCATCCCCCAGGCCTCCAGCCGGTCAGCCACCGGGTCAATCATATAAGCAATGGCGCCAGCCAGCACAAAAGGCAGCAGCACATTGCCAAGCGCCCAGAGCACCACCACGAAAACCGCCGCGGCGACGCTCCAGTAAATCATCTGTTTCTGTGCCGGAAGAGCCATCGCCGAACCGCCTGCCTTTACCGTAATGCCGTCTGCATCCGCGCTTCAGTCTTCCCCCATGGCCGGGGGCCATGCAAGGGGCGGGGGCCAATCGCCTGTGGGCAAGCCGGGGATAGACCGGGATTCCCTCTGGATAGCCTGTGGCAAAGCCGGCTGCCGTCGTGGCAGGCCGCTATGCGGCAGCTCCCGGCACGACAGCCCGCGCGCGGCCGGCAATGCCGGATTGCCTGTGCGGCGGCGATGCCTTAGACCGCACGGGAAACCTTCGTGAGAATGAGACCGACATGCGCCTGTCCCGTTATTTTCTGCCTGTTCTGAAAGAGACGCCCTCCGAAGCCCAGATCGTCAGCCACCGGCTGATGCTGCGCGCCGGCATGATCAAGCAAGCCTCCGCCGGGATCTATTCCTGGCTGCCGCTCGGCTTCAAGGTTCTGAAGAAGATTGAAACCATCGTGCATGAAGAACAGATGCGCGCCGGCCATGTTCCGATGCTGATGCCGACGCTGCAATCGGCTGATCTCTGGAAGGAATCGGGGCGCTACGACGATTACGGCCAGGAGATGCTGCGCATTCAGGACCGCCACGGCCGCGACATGCTTTACGGCCCCACCAACGAAGAGCTGATCACCGACATCTTCCGGTCGCATGTCTCCAGCTACAAGGACCTGCCGCTGACGCTCTACCACATCCAGTGGAAGTTCCGCGACGAAATCCGCCCGCGCTTCGGCGTGATGCGCGGCCGCGAGTTCTACATGAAGGACGGCTACAACTTCGACCTCACCCGGGAAGACGCGCTGCACGCCTACAACCGCCACCTGGTGAGCTACCTGCGGTCGTATGAGCGGATGGGTCTGCAGGCGATCCCGATGCGCGCCGACGGCGGGCCGATCGGCGGCGACTACACGCATGAGTTCCTGGTGCTGGCCGAGACTGGCGAGTCGGAAGTTTTCTACGATTCCGCAGTGACCGATCTCAGCTTTGGCGACCGGGACATCGACTACGACAACGTGGATCAGTGCCAGGGCGTCTTGGAGGAGTTCACGTCGAAATACGCCCGCACCGATGAGACCCACGACGAAGCGGTGTTCATGGAGCAGGTCCCGGAAGAGCGCCGCCGCTTTGCCCGCGGTATCGAGGTCGGGCAGATCTTCTACTTCGGCACCAAGTATTCCGAGGCGATGGGCGCCACCGTGCAGGGGCCTGACGGCAAGCCGGTGCCGGTGCACATGGGCTCGCATGGCATTGGCGTCTCCCGCCTGCTGGGCGCCATCATCGAGGCCAGCCACGACGACAAGGGCATCATCTGGCCCGAGGGCGTCACTCCGTTCCACTGCGGCATCGTGAATCTGAAACAGGGTGACGAGCAAGCCGATGCCGCGTGCAACCAGATTTACACGGCGCTGACGGCCGCGGGCCTGGAGCCGCTTTACGACGACCGCAACGAGCGCGCGGGCGGCAAGTTCGCCACCATGGATCTGATCGGCCTACCGTGGCGCATCACCGTCGGCCCGCGCGGTCTGAAGAACGGCGTGGTGGAACTGACCTCGCGCCGCGCCGGCGAAAGCGAGGAGCTGAGCCCGGAAGAGGCGGTGAAGAAAGTGGCGGAGATCTACGCTGGCCACATGACCGGCCGCGGATTTTAAGGTGCCGGGAAAGGCACTGAAGAAAAAGGGAGCCAAGCGGCTCCCTTTTTTCTTCCCTGCTGGGGCGGCGCCGCCAGGAGTTTAAAGGAAAACTCTTGAAAATCTCTTTCCCGGAATAGCCCTGCTGCATTGGCGCGGCAGCACGTCACAGCCGGCACAGCCCGCGGGCGGCGAGCAGGGCCAGCTGAAAATCCTCTGGGCTGCCGGTGGCGCGGGCCAGTACGATGGCACCCTGGATGAGCGCGACCACCTGGGCGGCCGCCGCGCTGGCATCCGCTGCGGCCATGCCGCCCCGGGTCAGGCAGCTTGCGAGGCTCTGCACCCAGCGGCTGAAGTAGGCGCGGACTTCAGCGGCAAACCGGTCACGCGTGCCGTCCAGCGCAAACGCGCCGACCAGGCATATGCGCCCGCCCTCGCGGAAATACTCGGTCACCGCGTCGAACATCTGAACTAGCGCCAGAGCCGGGGCGTCCTGTTCCAGGGGCTCGAAGATATTGCGCGCAAACCAGGCGTCCACGTGGGTGAGCACTTCCCGCGCCATCTCCTCCTTGCCGCCGGGAAACAGGTGGTAGAGGCTGCTGCGCCCGAGCCCCGTCGCCGCCACGATCCGGCCGATGCTGGCGCCCTCAAAGCCGTGGCTGCGGAAGACTTCCGAGAGGGCAGGGAGGATATCGGCCCGCGCCGCCGTCTGCATCGTGCTCATCCGGCCCGTGTGCCGGGCCGGACCGGGTAACGCCCGCCGCTGAGCCGGTGGTAGAGCGCAGCCATCGCAACCAGTACCGCCGCGCCCGAAATCACCGGAAACAGCAGAAAGCCCAGCCCGGGATCGCTGGCAAAGACCACCAGCGGATCGGCGCCCGCGGGCGGATGGGTGAGCCGCAGAAGCGCCATCGCCGTGATCGCCAAGCCCACCGCAAGAGCCATGGCCCAGCCGCTGTCCGGCAGCAAAGCATTGGCAGCAAGCCCGATCAGCGCCGCCACCGCATGGCCGCCGATCACGTTGGCGGGCTGCGACAACGGGCTGGCGGGCACCAGGAACAGCAGCACGCAGCTCGCACCGAAGGGCGCCATGAGCAGCATCAGCTCGGCCTGCTGCGGCAGGAGCGACAAGCTGGCGATGGCAAGAATCCCGCCGAACCCGGCGGCAAGTGCGGGAAACAGGGGGGCGCGGGGACGCGCAAGGGAGAGGATACGGCGCATGAAGGCTCCTGAGGTGGATATGTCCGGGATCGACACCAAGCAAGTTGGAATGATCGTTCCACCCTGTAACGGTCATTCCAAGATTTGCGAACCCACTTTCCCGTGACCGCGCTCCCTTCCGGCGCCCCAAGCCGCATCCGTGCTGGCAGCATTTGCATTCAAAAGCACAGAACCGCCGCCGCGCACGGGCATTCGCTTGACCCTTTTCCTGCCCGCTCATAGGGTTGCGCGCACTTCATGAGACGGCAATAGACCGGAGCACACATGGCCACCACACCCCCGCCGTTTTCCCGTTTCGAATGGATGATCGCCTGGCGGTACCTGCGTGCCCGCAAAGCTGAGGGCGGGGTCTCGGTTATGACTTGGATCAGCCTGATCGGCATCACGCTTGCGGTCTTTGCGCTAATCGCAACGCTGGCGGTGCGCTCGGGCTTCCGTTCGGAGTTTGTCGGTACCATCCTTGGAGCCAATGCCCATATCACTGTCTATTCGCATGGCGAAGTGAACGCGGCGGGCATCCTGGACCGATCCCTGCGCGATTATGAAGCGCTCGCCGGGCGCATCGCCGCGGTGCCCGGCGTTACCCGCGCAGCGCCCTTGGTCAAGGGGCAGGTAATGGCCAACGCGCGGCAGCGCAACGCGGGCGTCGAGGTCTTCGGTATCTCGGCCGGAGACATCCGCACCATCCCCGCGGTGGCGGAGAGCAGCGAGGCGCTAGGCGATCTGGCCCGTTTCGAGGAGGGCATCGCGCTTGGCTCGGGCGTGGCGCGGGAGCTGGGCGTGAACATCGGAGACAAGATCAAACTGATCTCACCCAACGGAATTAAGACCGCCTTTGGCACCAGCCCGCGGGTGAATGCCTACGAAATTGTCTACATCTTCACTGCGGGCCGATATGACATCGATCGCACCCGCGTGTACCTGCCCTTTGCCGAAGCGCAGAGCTTCTTCAACCGGGAGGGCGCGGCAGATGAGATCGAGGTGATGGTGGCAGACCCGGAAAACGTCGAAGGCCTGGTGCTGCCGGTTCTTGAGGCGGCGGGCGGCGCGGCTGCGGTCTGGACCTGGCGCGATGCCTCGGGTGGATTCCTGCGCGCGCTGGAGGTGGAGGACAACGTTATGTTCATCATCCTTTCGATCCTGGTGCTGATCGCGGCGATGAACATCGTCTCGGGCCTGATCATGCTGGTCAAGAACAAGGGCCGCGATATCGGTATCCTGCGCACGATCGGCCTCAGCGAAGGCTCGGTGATGCGGGTGTTCTTCATCTGCGGCGCCTTTACCGGAGTGCTTGGAACGCTGTTTGGCGTCGTTCTGGGCTGCCTGTTCGCGCTCTATATCGACCCGATTTTCTCCTTCGTGAACTACATGATGGGCGGCGGGGTCTGGGACCCGTCGATCCGCGGCATCTATGCGCTGCCGGCCGAACTGCGGCTCGGCGATGTGCTGTCGGCGGTGGCGCTGGCGCTGGGGCTGTCCTTTTTCGTGACCATTTTCCCGGCCCGCCGCGCGGCACGGCTGAACCCGGTGGAGGCACTGCGCTATGAGTGAGATCACACTGGAGCTGGACGGGATCACCAAGTCCTACCTGCGCGGCACCCCCGGCGAGGTGGAAGTGCTGCGCGGCGCCGACCTGGCCTTGCAAGCGGGCGAAGTGGTGGCGCTGGTGGCACCGTCGGGGGCGGGCAAGTCGACGCTCCTGCATATCGCGGGACTGCTGGACACGCCGGATGCGGGCTCGGTGCGGGTCGCGGGCGAGGATGTGGGCAGCAGGGGCGACCGCCGCCGCACCCGGGTTCGGCGGCAGGAAGTGGGCTTTGTCTACCAGTTCCACCATCTCTTGCCCGAGTTTACCGCCGCCGAAAACATCATCCTGCCGCAGCTGGCCAATGGCGCGTCACAGAAGTCCGCCGCGGCGCGGGCCGAGGATCTTCTGGCGCGTGTCGGACTCGCTGCGCGCGCCGGGCACCGGCCAGCGGCGCTGTCGGGAGGCGAGCAGCAGCGGGTGGCTTTCTGCCGCGCGCTTGCCAACGCGCCGCGCATCCTCCTGGCGGATGAACCCACCGGTAATCTCGACCCGGCCACTTCAGATCAGGTGTTCGCTGCCCTGATGGAACTGGTGCGCGGCACCGGGCTGTCGGCGTTGATCGCGACCCACAACCTGGAGCTTGCGGCGCGGATGGACCGGCAGCTCCGGCTGGAAAACGGGATGTTGCAACCGGCCTGACGTCTGCAGGGCGAGCGACTTGCCCGGCGGGCGGCGGGTTTGGAGACTCACGCCATCTGGGTGATCCATACTCCCAGTGCCATAACCGAGATTCCGGCTGCCCGGGTCAGCGTCAGCGGGCTGACCTGGGCCCCGAACAGCCCGAAATGGTCGATTGCCGCGGCTGAGATCAGCTGCCCGATCAGCACGAAGAACACCGCGTTGCCGACTCCGAAATGCGGCGCCACATGGGTGATCGACAGCACGTAGAATGCCACCAGCACGCCCGCGAGAAACAGATGCTTGGGTGCGGCGGGGATCTTTGCCAGCGCCTGTGGCCCGGCCAGCAGGCAATAGGCCGCGGCCGAAATCAGCGCCACGATGAACAGCACTACCGCGGCCGAGGCCGGAGAGCCGACCATCCTGCCAAGAGCCGCATTCAACGCCGCCAGTACCGGGATGCCCAGCCCGGCGGCGAGCATGATGAGGGCGTATTGGGTCATGGCTGGCTCCTGTCCGGCGGTGGTAGGCAGGGCGGACGATAGGCCCCGGCCGGGGCGGGCGCAATGCCGGAATTCAGGGTAAACGCTAGCCCGGGAACCCATGATTTCCGTGCCTTACCCTATGCCGGGAAAATCGCCTTCTCAGTCGCAGATACCCTTCAGTTCCACGCCGTCCCAGGGCAGGTAGACATCGCTTTCCCGCTTTGCGGGCAGCGGGCTCAGGGGCACCGTGCCGCCGATCATCGCGTGCAGCCGCCTCGTGCGGGCAGCATCGGGCGCCAGCGCGCGGCAGCACACGTATTCCTCCATGATCGCGCCTTGCTGTTCATAACCGTAGGTGAGGAAATCTCCGTTACCTTCCAAGTCGAACAGGTAAGGGTCATTGCGCCGCCCATGCTCCGCCGCGGCGCGCAGCGGGCTGTAGCCGGTCTGCCTGCGGTTCTGCCACTGCCAGACATGGGTGACCTCATGCGCCAGCAGCATCGCCTCTACCAGCGAGATCCTCTGCGGGTATTCCGGCAGATAGTCGTCGAGGTACCAGCGTTCTACGAAGAAGATGCGGTTGAACAGCGCCAGAGCTGCCGGCGAAGAGGTGACGATTTCGTCCTTCACGGGCGGCATGATCTTCTCGCGGCAGGTCAACCGGGGCCTCGGCATACGGCGGAAGGTGATTGCCCGGAGCGGCGCGCCGCGCACGATCCGCACCCGCTCTGCATCTAAGGACGCGCCATGCAGCCCGCCGAGAAAGACGCGTTCGCTCTCGGTCAGCGGGCGGCCGCAGCCGCTCAGCAGCAGGGCGGCAACAAGCAGCAGCCGCAGGATCATGGCGCGGTCCTTCCCGGGAGGCTGGATTGCAAAGGGCCGGGCATGGCTCAGAGGCTCAACGCGAGAACCCGGCTGATCTCGCTCAGCGAGCGGCCGGACTGCGCCCTCCAGGTGTTGAACGCCGCCTGCACCGCCTTCAGGGCAGACTTGGAAGTTGCAGGCTTTTCGGTCACCCCTTCCGCGATCAGACGCGCGGTTACGTCCTGACTGAGGATGAAGCTGTCGCGTCCGGCAAAGCGCATTGCATATTGCCCGGTAAGGCCGCCCAGGCGGCTGCCGCGCGTCTTCAGCATGTCCAATAGACCCGCGTAATCCTCCGATGGCCAGCCGCCCAGCACCGCGCCCGCGCCGCCCTCGCTGCGCAGCTCCTGGATCAGGCCCGCGTTCTGCCGCACGGAGGCGAGCTTGGCACCGTTGCGCACAAGCGCCTTGTCCTGCAGCAGGCTGTCGAACTCCTCCTCGCTCATGAAGGCGCAGGCATCGGGGTCGAAGCTGTGGAAGCGGGCCTCAAAAGCGGGCCATTTGTCTTCGATCTGCTGCCAGTTAAAGCCGGCCTGAAAGACGCATTTTGTCATGACCGACAGCCAGCGGTCCTCGGGCAGGGCACTCACTTCCGGGTCGGGCCGCACCAGACGCGCCTCCAGCGCCGCCGGCCCGCCGTGGCGTCCGGCCGCAATGGCGTGGATCTCCTCGAATGTCCGCATGGCCTGCCGTGCCTCCGTTTTGCCTTGAGGTTAGCTGCGGTCCTTGCGCAACTCCACCAGTGATTTGCCCAGGCGGAAGGGCGCCGCAAAGCTCACCAGGCACAGCGCAATCAGGTGCAGCGCGAGGATGTGGCGGCTGTCCTGCAGCACCTCCCATTCGCGTTTCAGCTTGGCGACCTGCCCGATCAGCGCGTCATAGGCGCGGGCGAGGATCAGGTAGTCGCCGGCAATCGCGGGCACCTTGCGGCGCATATTCTCCACCGCCGCGCGGGTGGGGGTGTCGAGCGCGGTGAAGACCACGAAGGCTTCCGGATCAAAGGCATCGGCGCGGGCGGCCATCGACTGCATCTCGCGGCCGCCGGCGAGCCCGGGCAGCAGCAGCCGCAGGCCCTGCAGCGGCGCGACCTCATCGGTGACGGCGATGAACAGCGGCAGCTCGGCATTGCCCGCGGTGGAGGCGGAGAGGAACTCCACCTTGTCGCACAAGACCGCGATATCGGCGTCATAGGCGGGCTCGCAGAACCTCAGCCGGAAGCGCGCGGCGTCGCGGTCAAAGGCCGAGGTCGCGGCATAGGCGATGTCGATCTGCCGCTCCAGCTTTGAGGTGTCGGCGGCATAGATGCCCGAGACCACGGCCACCAGCGCGCCGAAGCCGCCGAGGAGCACCCACACCAGATCCGCCAGACGCCACGCCCGGTGCCCCGCCGGTTTGCGGAACAGAAGCGCGGTGGAGGCAAACCCCGCGGCAAAGCAGAGCAGGATCAGCAGGAGCTGGTTTTCGGCGATGAAGGTCATGGCAGGCTCCGCGCAGGGCTGGGCATCGCGCCCTCCGGCCAGTCTAGAAAGCGCCGGGCCGCGCGGGCAAGGTGCCTCACGGATCTGTCAGGGGGGGCGGTGTGCCTCCTGGGCAGTGTCACGAAGTGGCACGGCCCGCGCCTGACCTTCCCCCTGGGAAGGCGCATTCGCACCTCCCCAAGGTCAGGCGCGGGCCTTGTGTTGCATGACCTGTGCAGGAAAGCGCGCCTTGGGCTCCGCCCGTTCAGGCCTGAAACGCTCCCCCGGAGCGTTTCCGGGACGGCCTTCACTCCCCTGGGAGTTCGAACCGGTCCGCGCAGCGGCAAACGCTCCGGGGGAGCGTTTGAGGTTCGGACGGGCGGAGCCCTTCGCTGATGCCGGTGCCTTGGAAAGTGACAGCGGCGGTGTGCCCCCTGGGGCGTGGTGCGCAGCGGCACGGCCCGCGCCTGACCTTCCCCCCCGGGAAGGCGCATTCGCGCCTCCCCAAGGTCAGGCGCGGTTCTTGTGGTGCGGGAGGGGGCAGGAAAGCGCGCCTTTGGGCGAGGGGTGACCAAGTCTGTGTTAGAATAAATTAGTGCTCATTAGGGACGATACCTACGTCATATCTTTCGGCGAGACTAATAAAATCAGTAATTTGGGGCGATAGAGCGTTATATTTCACCGCTTCGCCTTCCTCAATGACGTACTGCCCGTGAAATGAATGTTTGAAATATTTATGGGGGTCGCAAATTATCATCGCGTCCCGCACGTAACCGTAAACGGTAGTCTCTGACTCATATTTAGGGTACGAATCTGCGTCGATAGTGGTGAGGAGTTCTTGAAGCTCAGAATTTGTTTCTACTCCAAATTCAAAGAGTTCCTCAAGGAGTTCTGGGCCTCCGTTGGTTGAGAGGGCATTTCTGAGTGTGATTCCCTTATTTTTTGCATCCTTTTCCGTAATGGTGAAAAGAGATGTTTCTGAGAGAGTGTCTGCTGCGATTTCTTCTGGAGAGTTTTTAATTTTATCTTGGTAGTCTTGAGCTTCGTCTACAATCGCAGAAAGCTCTCTGTCAATCAGTTCCAGCGTGCCAGAAAGTATTACGAATCGTCTTTGCAAATTAGGAGGGAGAGCTACGTCAGACTTATAGTTTTGCTTGTGCTCAATTTCTGCCCATGCGTGCTCTAATATCGTCCTTACTTGTATTTCAAACGCAATGTTCCACACGTTTTTGTATTCCGAAAGCTCTCTTCTTTCTTTTCCGAGTCTGCAGATGAGGTGGAGCGAGCGATACCCGACGATGTCTAACTTCTCAGGCTTCCTTTTGTCGATGCTGTTTTTACTGTCTATTTCGAAACAACCTCTAAGTTTCTGCTCAATTTTCTCAACGTCGCTTTCAACGTAGGTTATGATTCGAAAGCCGACTAGATCAGTCATCTCCTCAAGTGGGGCTTTGTACTTTTTTAAATCTATTTTTTTCGAGGCGCTCTCTCGGTTTTTTACGCGCGATTGAATCGGCAGAGTGATGATGCCAATATCAGACAGTGCGCTCGAAATTATTCCGAACGCCGCCGTGCGCAACTTGTTTAAGTCTTTGGCGATAATTTCGAACTGCTCTTCGAATTCTTTCTTCTTCAATGTTCAAACCTCAAACATCCAGCTCCTCCACGAACTTCGCGTTCTCCTGGATATACTGGAAGCGGAGCTCGGGTTTCTTGCCCATCAGGCGCTCGACCAGGTCGCCGGTCTCGCCGGGCTCGTCCTCGTCGATGGTGACGCGGATCAGCTTGCGGGTCTTCGGGTCCATCGTGGTCTCCTTCAGGTCCTTGGCGTCCATTTCGCCAAGACCCTTGAAGCGGGAGACGTCAATCTTGCCCTTGCCGCCGAGGCCCTTCTCCAGCCACATGTCGCGCTCGGCCTCGTCGAGGCAGTAGACGCGCTTCGCGCCTTGGGTCAGGCGGAACAGCGGCGGGCAGGCGAGGTACAGGTGGCCGCCGTCGATCAGGGGCCGCATCTGAGTGAAGAAGAAGGTCATCAGCAAGGACGCGATATGGGCGCCGTCGACGTCCGCGTCGGTCATGATGATGATCTTGTCATAGCGCAGATCGTCGAGGTTGAACTTGGTCCCCAGCCCGACCCCCAGCGCCTCACACAGGTCGTTGATCTCAGCGTTTGACCCCAGTTTGTTCGACGCAGCCCCCAGCACGTTCAGGATCTTGCCCTTCAAGGGCAGCAGCGCCTGATTGACCCGGTTGCGCGCGCCTTTGCCGGAGCCGCCGGCAGAGTCGCCCTCGACGATGAACAGCTCGGTGCCGGCGCGGTCTTTCGAGGTGCAGTCGGTCAGCTTGCCGGGCAGGCGCAGCTTCTTGGTGGCGGACTTGCGCTGGGTCTCCTTCTCCTGCTTGCGGCGCAGCCGTTCCTCGGCGCGCAGGATCAGGAAGTCGAGGATGGCACCCGCGGATTTGGTGTCGGCGGCGAGCCAGTTGTCGAAATGGTCGCGGACCGAGTTTTCCACCATTTTGGCGGCGGCCTCGGTCGACAGGCGGTCCTTGGTCTGTCCGACAAAGGCCGGGTCGGCGATGAAGCAGGAGATCAGCGCGCAGCCGCCCGCCATCAGGTCGTCGCGGGTGATCTGGCCCGCCTTCTTGTTGCCGACCAGCTCGCCATAGGCCTTGATGCCCTTGAGGATCGCCGCCCAGAAGCCTGCGACATGGGTGCCGCCTTCGGGGGTGGGGACGGTGTTACAATAGCTCTGGGTGAAACCGTCGCGCGCGGGTGTCCAGTTGATCGCCCACTCCACGTAGCCCGGCGCGCCGAACTTCTCACGGAACTCCACCTTGCCCGCAAAGGGCGCATCGGCATAGGTGGTCGCCTTGCCCAGCACCTCGGTCAGGTAGTCCTTGAGGCCGCCGGGGAAGTGGAAGGTCGCCTCCTGCGGGGTCTCGCCGTCGTCGATCGCGGATTTCCAGCGGATCTCCACGCCCGAGTACAGATAGGCCTTGGAGCGCACCAGCTTGAACAGCCGCGCGGGCTTGAAGCGGTGGTGGCCGAAGATCTGCTCGTCGGCGTGGAAGGTCACCGTGGTGCCGCGGCGGTTCGGAGCGGCGCCGATCTTCTCCACCCCGCCCTGCGGAATGCCGCGGGAGAAGCGCTGTTCGAACAGCTCCTTGTTCTTGGCCACCTGCACCACCATCAGGTCCGACAGCGCGTTCACCACCGAGGAGCCGACGCCATGCAGACCGCCCGAGGTCTGGTAGGCCTTGCCGGAGAACTTGCCGCCCGCGTGCAGGGTGCAGAGGATCACCTCCAGCGCCGACTTGTCCGGGAACTTGGGGTGCGGGTCGATCGGGATGCCGCGCCCGTTGTCGCGCACGCTGACGGAATAGTCTTCATGCAGCTCCACCTCGATGCGGCTGGCATGGCCCGCGACCGCTTCGTCCATCGAGTTGTCGAGGATCTCCGCCACCATGTGATGCAGCGCGCGCTCGTCGGTGCCGCCGATATACATGCCGGGGCGCTGGCGGACCGGTTCCAGGCCTTCCAGGACCTCGATCGAGGAGGCGTCATAGGTCTCGGCGGCGGGCGTGCTGAGGAGGTCTTCGGCCATGTGGGGAACTGCTCTTCCTTGGTCTTGATTGGGGCGTATTATGGCAGGAAGCCGGACCGGGTGAAAGAGGGGCCGGAGGGCTGTGGATAAGAGCCCGGGGGCATCGTCCGGCTGCGCGAGGCTGCGAAGCGTCTCCGCCGTTTTACCGGGGGCAATCCCGAAGACCGGCGAGACCGGAGGAAGCAAGGTGCAGGGTTGTGCAGCTTTCCCGTCGCTCCGGGGCAGCCACGGTTCTCAATGCATCAAACTATAGTTCCGGTTTCCGCCCGCGCCGATATTTTCCGTGCGGCTCAGGAGACTGCGGGATACACCTCTGCCAGCGATTGGCAGGAGGAGGACGCGCGGGTGGCCGGCAAGGGAATCAAGACGCAGGATTGGGATGCATTCCGGGCGGAGGCGCAGCGGATGCTGGAGGCGGCGCTGGACCAGATGCAGCAGGCCGCGCAGCGCCCCTGGCAGCCGGTGCCGGACGACATCGGTGCACGCTACGCGGTGACAGCCGAGGCACGGGGGCCACAGGAGACGGTGGACCGGATCATTTCGGACGTGCTGCCCTACCACGGCGGCAACACGCATCCGCGATTCTGGGGCTGGGTGCAGGGCTCGGGGCTGGCCTCCGACCTGATCAGCGCGCTCGCCGCGGCGGCAGTCAATGCCAATATGGGCGGGCGCGACCACGGGGCGAACTACATGGAGCGCGCTGTCATCGACTGGACCCGTGCGAAGATGGGCATGCCCGAGGGCGCCAGCGGCGTGCTGGTCACCGGAACCTCGCAGGCGACGGTGATTGCGTTTCAGGCCGCGCGGGTGCGGGCGCTTGGCGATCTGCGCAAGGCCGGGCAGGGCGCGGTGCGGCTCACGGCCTATGCGGGCGAGGGCGTGCATAACGCAACGCTGAAGGCGGTGGAGCTTCTGGGTATTGGCTCGGACAATCTGCGCAGGGTACCGCTGAAGGATGGGCAGCTGGACCGCGTGGCACTTTCCGCGATGGTGGAGGCGGACCGCGCCGCGGGGGCACGGCCTTTCCTGGTGGTGGGCACCGCCGGATCGGTGGACCTTGGCCTCTTCGACGATCTGGAGGCGCTGGCCGATGCTGCGGCAGAGCTGGGCCTCTGGCTGCATGTGGACGGGGCTTTCGGCGCCTGGACCCGCATCGCCGCCGAGCCATGGCGCGCGCTCAGCGATGGCATCGGCCGCGCCGACAGCATCGCGCTGGATTTCCACAAGTGGATGTACGTGGGCTATGACTGCGGCATGGCGTTGCTGCGCAACGAGGAAGAGCACCGGGCGGCCTTTGCCGCGCGCCCCTCCTACCTTGAGGGTGCCGAGCGCGGGCTGGCGGGCGGGGAGCCCTGGTTCTGCGACTACGGCATCGACCTCAGCCGCGGCAACCGGGCGCTGAAGGTCTGGACCGCGCTGGAAACCTATGGCGAGGCTGCGTTCAGCGAAGCTATCACCGGCAATTGCGAGCTTGCCGCGCAGATGGCAGCGGAAATTGCGGCGCAACCGCGGATGGCACTGAGCGCACCAGTGGTCTCCAACGTCTGCGTTTTCACCGCGCGGGCCGACCTTGCGGCCGGGGCGCAATCGGCGCTGAACGCCCGCATTGCCCAGACCTTGCAGGAAAGCGGCGAGGCGGTGTTTTCCACCACCCGGGCGAACGGCATCGTGGTGCTGCGCGCGGCGATCACCAACCACCGAAGCCGGCCCGGCGACGTCTCCGCGGCCATCGCCGCCGTCGCGCGGGAGGCCGCCGCGGGCTGACCCTGGAGCGGCGGCGCGTTTGCCACCGCTCACAAACGCGGGCGTAAGCGGGGATTTCCGCTCTTGCCGGAACAGGCGGGTCTGCCTAAAGCATGGGCACATGGATACCCGCATCACTCCCCCGGCCGAGATGCCGCTCGCGGCGCACGTGCGCGCCATTGCCGTGCTTGGCTTGCCGCTGATCGGCGGCCATGTAGCGCAGTTCGCCATTGGCCTAACCGATACGGTGATGCTGGGCTGGTACAGCGTCGAGGCGCTTGCGGCGGTGACGCTGGGCTCGACCTATTTCTTCATCCTGTTCATTCTCGGCTCCGGCTTTTCCTTTGCGGTGATGCCGATGGTGGCTGCCGCCGCAGGAGCAGGCGAGGAGCGCCAGATCCGCCGTAGCACCCGTATGGGCCTGTGGCTGTCACTGGCCTATGCCGCCGCCGCGATGCCGCTTCTGTGGTGGTCCGGGCCGATCCTTAAACTCTTGGGGCAGGAGCCTGAGGTGGCGCAGCTCGCCGCCGGATATCTGCGCATCGCGGGCTGGGCGCTGGTGCCGGCACTTCTGGTCATGGTTATGAAGTCCTATCTCGCGGCGCTGGAGCGCACCCAGATCGTGCTCTGGATCACGCTTTTGGCGGCCGGAGTGAACGCGCTGGTGAATTACGCGCTGATCTTCGGCCACTGGGGCGCGCCGGAGCTGGGGATCGAGGGCGCGGCGGTGGCCTCCCTCGCCACCCACAGCGTCTCCCTGCTGGCGGTGCTGATCTATGCGCTGAAGGTGCTGCCGGAACATGAACTGCTGAAGAACTTCCACCGCCCGGATTGGGAGATGCTGTGGAAGGTGGTGCGCGTTGGGGTGCCGAGCGGGCTGACCACCCTCAGCGAGACCAGCCTGTTTGCCGCCTCGGCCATGATGATGGGCTGGCTTGGCACCGTGGCGCTGGCGGCCCATGGCATCGCGCTGTCGCTCGCGGGTCTCACCTTCATGGTGCACCTGGGGCTGTCCAACGCCGCCACCATCCGCGCGGGCAATGCCTTCGGGCGCCGCGACCAGGCCCATATGGCGCGCGGCGGCAAGGTCGTGATGGCGCTGTCGCTGGCAATGTCGGTGGTGGGCGTCAGCCTGTTCCTGACCATTCCCGAGGCACTGATCTCGCTGTTCCTTGACCGGGCCGAGCCCCAGCGCGCGGCGATCATGGCCACGGGTACCGGGCTCCTGGCGGCAGCGGCACTGTTCCAGATGATGGATGGGATGCAGGCGGTGGCGCTGGGGCTGCTGCGCGGGGTTCAGGATACCGCCGTGCCGATGGTGATTGCCGCGTTCAGCTACTGGGCGGTAGGTATCCCTGCATCCTATGTTTTGGGCTTCGTGCTCGGCTGGGGCGGCATCGGCATCTGGATGGGGCTGGTCGCGGGGCTCACTGCCGCAGGCATCTTCCTGATGCACCGCTTCTGGAGCCGTTCAATTCACAAGGCGGGTGTTCCCGCGCGCGCCTGAGGCGGGGCGTCAGCCCCCTGCGGTTTCACCGCGGCCCATAACGTGCAGCGGTGTGAAGGTCCCAAGAATCAGGCGGCTGCGGTCAAAGGGAGCATCGGCCGGGATATCGAAACGCGAATCCTCTTGCATCTTCTTCTCCGCCGCCTCCAGCACCGCGCGGCTGGGCCAGACTTGCCAGGTGAAGACGATTTTCTCCTCCACACGCGCATCCACCGCGCGGCGGAAATCGGTCAGTTCGCCGTCGGGGACATAATCCTCCCAGGCCTCGACGATTTCGAGGCAGCCGAGGTCGCGCAGCAGCCGGGCGCTGGCCGCTGCCCAGCCGCGGTACGCCTCGAGGTTCTCTTCGGGCACGGGTATCACGAAACCGGCGATATGCATGGGAATGCCTCCTTAGCGGCAGCGGCGCGGACCATGCTATCATATCCGCCGCGCCGCGTGACCGGGGCCCGCTGCGCCGGGCAGGCCGGCGGCAGCTGAGCCTAGGGGCGCGCAGGCGGCGGGTCAGCCATGATGCGGAGACGTATCACCGGATGCTGAGCGGCGGGCGTCAGCGCGTGATCTCCGACAGCAGCGCCGGGTTCAGCACCAGGTTGCGCACGCCATGCGCGTGATCCTCCTCAAAGACGTTGCTATCCAGCCATCTTCCCACCGAGTGAATATTCACCCGGGCCACCTTGGGCCGCACGCTCCAAGTCACCTCGAGCGGTGAGCCCGCCTCGTTGTAGCTGGGGCCGGTGGTGGAGCCTGCATAAACCACCGGCGTACCGGTATTGCTGGGGATGTTGAGTGCCTGATGCAGCACGCTGCGCTTGCCGAGCGCTGTCAGGTGGCTGAAATCCAGAGCGCTCTCGTCGTTCACCAGCACAAAGACCTGCGCCTCAACCCGCAGCTGCGGATTCATCACCGCATCGCTCAGGCAAGCGCCAAGTGTCGGGCCGGGTTCCACTTGGGCGGTCGTGTGAACGTAGTGCAGCTCAATGGTATCGCCGGGCTCCAGCCCGCCATGTTTGCCGGTGCCGATGGGGTGGTCCAGAGGCGCGCGCTCCGCCGCGCTCAGCTCGCCATCGTAGAGATACCCGGTGCCATACCCCTTGCCATCGCCATTGCCGGCATAGCGGGTGAACTCGCCGCCCCGATGTTCGGCGCTTTCGTGGAAATGGATGTTGCAAAGGTTCATCCGCGTATATTCCGGCGCAGTGCTGAAGTGGCGTGGATTGGTGCCTGCGGCAGCGTCGATATCGCGTGGCGACTGCGGCCCGAATACGGCACCCGCGGTGCTCTCCGCCAGTTTTGCGCGCTGGGCGGCGATCACATTATCCGGCACATGTCCTGCGGAGCCGTCGACTGCAAGCACGGCGCTGGTCTGGGCAAAAGAGAACAGGGCGGCGATGGTTAGCGCGGGAAGCGGTTTGAACATATCTCTACCTTTTGAAAGACGGACGCGGGTTGATCGGGGAAGGGCTGGCGGCGGTCGGCCGGCAAGCCCTGGGATCGTGGTATTTAGGTTGCATTAATGGCACCTTAATCAACCTGAGGGTTATTTTCGCATTTAGAGCAAAGTCTGCCTCAAATGGCCGCTGTGGAGGCTCGGCCGTGCTATACTGAGCGGTATCCTCACCGCCTTGGGGCAAGACATGAGATCGTCACGCGCCTTTCGGAAACTCCGGGAGTCTTCCGGCCGACGGGCTGTTCTGATGCTCTTGGTGCACCTTTTTGCGGCGCTCTGGCTGGGGCCGGGGGCAGGGAGCGCGGAAGAGCCCCCGCCGCGGGGCCTGCTCTGGCAGAGCACGGGCCTGCCAGCGGTTTTCCCGTTGCAACTAAAGGGCCCCGAAGGCGCAGGCTATTACCTGACGCTGCACGACCCGGAAACCAACGCCCCGGTGCTCGCGGCCATTGCTGAGGGCGGGACCTTCTTCCGGGTGCTGGTGCCGCCCGGCCGCTACAGCCTGCACGTTGCAGCCGGCCGGGACTGGCAAGGGGAGGGCGCGCTCTTCGGGCCCGGGACGCGGCGTGTGGCGCTGGCCGAAGTTCTGCGCTTCGGCGTTCTCGGGGCCGGGATCAAAGCCGGGCATCTCGTTACCCTGACCGAGGTGACACCAGGCGGGGCTCTGCGGGCGGAGGTGCAAGCGCAATATATCTGCCAGACCGGCCGTATCGCCTCAGACGGGCAGGGGCAGGTGCAGCCCAACCTCAATGCCTTCCGCCTGCACGCCACCCCGCGCGAGCGGCTGGGCCTGCATGGGCGCTGGGCGGTGCCTTCGGGGCGGCTGCCGGAGCGCTTCGTGCTGGAGACGGAGGAGGACTTGGACCAACGCTTCGTGCGTTTTGGGATGCGGCAACTCAATCGCGGTACCGCGGCAGGACCTGCGCCGCTAGCCCCGCCGCTGGAGGGGCGGATTTCCGTGCGTTCAAGTATCTGCGACTGACAGCTCAGGCCGCGCGGCGGCGCTCAGTCTTCGCCGCGCTCCGCGCCCAGCCGCTCGGCCTTCTTGCGCACCAGCACGCTGCGGAGGTCGTGCATGGCCAGCAGAAGCTGGTCAGTCACCTCCTCAAGCTGCTCCGCGGAAGCGCGGCTGTTGGCCCAATGCGCGGTCAGGTTCAGATGGTCGATGGCGCGGCGGATGTCGTCCAGGTCGCGTTCCGCCAGCGCCGCGGCGCGCGCCTCCATCCAGGCCCGGATCTCTGCCTTGTCGCGCGCGCTCAGTTCGCGCGGCCCGTGCGGCTTGATCTCGCCGTTGCGGATGTTCACCACCGCGATCTGATCCATCTCGATCCGGCGCTGGCGGGTCTCGCTTTCCACGCGGAAAACAAAGGCGCCGTTCTCACGGACGCGGAAGAAATATTCCGGCAGATCGGCGCTCATACCCTTCCTCCCTCAGGTCAGCGCCGCGCAGAATTTCTGGATGCGGGTGCAGGCCTCGGTCAGAGCCTCGTCCGATGTGGCATAAGACACCCGGAAGTTCGGCGACAGGCCAAATGCGGCGCCAAAGACCACGGCGACATCGGCCTCCTCCAGAAGCGCGGTGGCGAAATCCTCATCTGTCTCAATGACCTTGCCCGCGGGCGTGGCCCTGCCGATCAGCCCGGCGATGGAGGGGTAGACGTAGAAGGCGCCTTCAGGCGTGGGGCAGGAAATGCCTTCGATCTGGTTCAGCATTTCGACCACCAGATTGCGGCGGCGGACGAACAGCTCGTTGTTGGGCGCAAGAAAGCCTTGCGTGCCGTTCAGCGCCTCCACCGCGGCCCATTGGCTCACCGAACAGGGGTTGGAGGTGGATTGCGACTGCACCTTGCGCATGGCCGCGATTAGTTTCTCGGGGCCCGCGGCATAACCGATGCGCCAGCCGGTCATTGCATAGGCCTTGGAGACGCCGTTGCAGGTGAGTGTGCGGTCATAGAGCTGCGGTTCCACCTGCGCAGGTGTGCAGAACTCGAATCCGTCATAGGCGAGATGTTCGTACATGTCGTCGCTCATGACCCAAACATGCGGGTGGCGCAGCAGCACGTCGGTCAGGGCCTTCAATTCGCCGCGGCTGTAGCCCGCGCCGGTGGGGTTGGAGGGCGAATTGAAGATGAACCACTTGGTCTTGGGCGTTATCGCCGCTTCCAGCTGTTCCGCGGTCAGCTTGAACTTATTCTCCAGCGCCGTCTCCGCCACCACCGGGGTACCGCCCGCAAGCAGTACCATATCCGGGTAGCTCACCCAGTAGGGCGCGGGAATTACTACCTCATCGCCGGCGTTCAGCGTTGCCATCAGCGCGTTGTATAGCGTCTGCTTGCCACCGCTGCCGACCGAAACCTGGGCCGGTGTGTAGTCCAGACCGTGATCCCGCTTCATCTTGGCGCAGATTGCCTGCTTCAGCTCGGGGATACCGTCGGGGGCGGTGTATTTGGTCTTGCCCGCGGCAATCGCCGCCACCGCGGCGTCCTTGATATTCTGTGGCGTGTCGAAATCCGGCTCCCCGGCGCTCAGCCCGATCACGTCGCGGCCGGCGGCTTTCAGCTCAGCCGCCTTAGCGGTCATCGCAATGGTCGGTGACGGTTTGACGCGCGAGAGTGTCTCGGACAGGAAAGACATAGGCTGTGCCCCGGTTTGTATGTTCTCTGGAACTGTCATAGGGTGCGCCCGGACAGCCTTCAAGCAGCATCAGCTCAACGAATAGGAGAACGGACGATGGAACAGCAGGAAACGGATTGGTACGGCCCTGATGCAGCCACATTCGGCGATCGCGTCGCCGCCGCCCGCGAAGCCGCGGGGATGAGCCAGGCGCAGCTGTCGCGCCGTCTGGGCATCAAGAAATCGACGCTTGCGGGATGGGAACAGGACCTGAGCGAACCGCGCGCCAACAAGCTGACGATGCTGGCTGGCGTCCTCAACGTGTCGATGTCCTGGCTGCTGACCGGCGAGGGCGAGGGCATGGCGGAGCCGCTTGACGGCGATCTGGCGGCGAGCGATTTCGCCGGCATTCTGAAGGAACTGCGCGATCTGCGCGGCGAGATGCGCAGCAACGCCGACCGCGCCGCCCGGCTGGAGAAAAAGCTGCGCAACCTGCTGAATGCCGCTGCCGAACCGCAGGTGTGAACCATGCCTGAGACGCGTGAAACCCGCCTGAAGCGGTTGCAGATGCGCTCCATGCGCCGCGGCATCAAGGAGATGGACATCCTGTTGTCCGCCTTCGCCGCGGCCAATCTGGACACGATGGACGAGGCGCGGCTGGATCTCTACGACCAGTTGCTGCACGAGAACGATCAGGACCTTTACCAGTGGGTGACCGGCCAGGCGGAGCCCGCAGAAGGTTACCGAGGTCTTATCCACGACATATCGCAAATCTACCAAAAATAATAAAATCCCAGCTTAACCGATTTTTCGGGAATTTTCCGCATTCTGTTCCTCGAGCAAATTCGAGTCGGAGATGCGAATGAGTATGGAAAAGCCAATCGGCCAGCAGGACCGCAAGGGGTTCATGACTGGCTACCTGGAAGCGCTCGCCCTGGTGGAGCGTCTTCACAGGCTGCTGCTGGATGTGATCAAGGACGAATTCGAGCGGGTCGGCGTGCTCGAAATCAACGCGGTGCAAGCGCTGCTGCTGTTCAATATCGGCGACAACGAGGTCACCGCCGGAGAACTGAAAAGCCGCGGCTACTATCAGGGCAGCAACGTCAGCTATAACCTGAAGAAACTGGTGGAAATGGGCTATATGCACCACCAGCGCTGCGAGATCGACCGCCGCTCGGTGCGGGTCCGCCTGACCCCGCGCGGCCGGGAGATCCGCGACATCGTCTCCGCCCTATTCTCGCGCCATGCGGAGGGGCTGGAAGGCAAGGGGGTGATTTCCTCGGAGGGAATCGAGGATATCACCGCCTCGCTGAAGCGGGTTGAACGCTACTGGTCGGACCAGATCCGCTACATCTATTGAGAGCGCCGTTTGGGGCACATTGCCCCGGAAGGCAGCGCGGCAGCGGGCGAAACGCCGGGGGCCGCGAGGGGAGCAGATGGCTCCACAAGTTTAAATGGGTGCGCCGCCTGGGTCCGGTTTCGCGGGCCGCGGGTGCGAGGTTGCAGAAGTAACCGCCCATTTTCGCAAGCTTACCGGTTTTCCCAGCATCGAGATCAGACGCGGCAGCGCCCCGAGGGGTGGCCCTGCCCGGTACGCCGCGCCGCGTCTGCCGCCGCGACCCGGTGCACCGGGCGGGCGAAATCTTGCGCGGACGGGGCGCACATGACTTTCCGGCGAGGGCGCGCGTACAGCCGGGAGGCGCTCCGGCGCCCCCGGAACGCGGCCATTGCAGCTTGTGCCGGGCCGAAGACCCTCCGGCGTATTGCGGACTGGAGAGGCCCGTGGCCCGTCTACAGACAACTTTGCAGGGCAGTCAGGTCTGGCAGACGGCCCGGGCCGGGGGGGGCTACCAGTGGCCGGTGTTTTCCATGCTGGCCCAAGGCTCCTGCGGCTGTTTCCGCTCGCCGTTCTGCAGCAGCTCGATCGAGACATTGTCGGGCGACCGCACAAATGCCATATGCCCGTCGCGCGGCGGCCGGTTGATGGTGACGCCATTGTCCATCAGGTGCTGGCAGGTGGCATAGATATCATCCACCCCGTAGGCGAGATGGCCGAAATGGCGGCTGTCGCTGGGCAGCCCGTCATCGCCGTCCCAGTTGTAGGTCAGTTCCACCGGCGCCTCCTCCTGGCCCGGAGGCGCCATGAACACCAGGGTGAAGCGCCCCTTTTCGTTCTCGTGGCGCTTGGTCTCCTTCAGGCCGAGAAGTTCATAAAATGCCATCGATTTTTCCAGGTCCTTCACCCGGACCATGGTGTGCAGGTATTTGAGCGGCATGTGGATCTCCTGTTGTTGTGAGGGAGGTGGGCGGCACTGCGGCACCTGTTTGTCTGAGACCTAAAGGTTTAGAACGTGGTTTCAATGCCGAGAGAAACGGAAAATTCGGTGCTGTCAAAGCGGTTGTGATTGGAGCTGCGCTTGCCGCCGCGCAACCGCAGCATCGGAGCGAATCCCGCGTAATCGAAACGCTCGAAGAACAGGTTCAGATCCGCATAGGCCGACATGTCCTGCCGTCCGCCGGGCAGGGACTGGGCCGGAAATCCGCCGTAGTAGATCGGGTAGTCGGACTGGCCGAGAATCAGGCTGGTGCTGAGGTTCACCGGCCCGAAGGATTTTGCAGGGGAATACCCCAGCCGGACGGTTGCGGTGCGGAAGGTGCTGTTGACATGACCGGCTGCAGTGTCCCGCACCCCGAGCGTCAGGTTGAGGCTGCTGCCGTCCGCCAGTTTCCGGCTCAGACCGGCGCCGGCACTCAGCACGGTGGCATCCAGCCCCGGGTGGCGCGGTTTGATACGTTGCTCGGCGCTGGCGTTCAGCTCGACGCGGGTGGAGGCCGCGGCCTGCCAGCTGCGGCTGCCTGCCAGCTTAATCAGGTCATAGCCACGCTCCCCGCCGTACCACGAGGTCGCGGCGGTCAAGGCTATGCGGGCTGTACTGCCCTTGTCCGGGTCGCCGATCGCAAAGGCGTGGGCGAGGGTGAGCGCCGCGTAAGTGCTGGCAAATTCGGAGTTTCGCGGCATCGTGGTTCGGGTAAGCCGCGCCAGTTCCGCGGCTTTTGCCTTGGCCTCTCCGGACAGGGCCACTCGCTGCAGGTACAGCCGCGCGTTGATCGACGTCACGCTGGTCCGATTTTCCCGGAGACGCCGGCTGAGCGTTGCATCCGCAATTCCGATGGTTCCCGAAAGAGCCACTGCCCGCGGGCCGTACCGCCCTTGCGCGGAAGGAGCGCCGTCGATGATCTGCAGCGTGTCGTCCGAGCCGTTGTTGACGTTGGTGGAGGGCTTCGCCTCGCTGCGCAACCGGAAAGACCAGGGATTAATTTGCCGCAAAAGCCTGTAGTCGCGCGCGATCAAACGCACGGATTTCTCGTCGGGTGCGTGAACTGCGGTGCGCCGCAGCCAGTACTGCGCCAGCGTCGGGCTGCCGCTTTGCAGTGCCAGCCGTGACGCCAGTTGCGCCATCTGGAACTTGCCGCGGCTGTCCCGCGAAAAACGGAAGGCCTGGGCCGCGGCCCTGCGTCCTGCGGCAAGGCGCCCGGCCTGAGCATGCGCGGCGGCCTGCAGATGCCAAGCGGCAGCGTTCTTCCGGTCCGCCTGCAACAGTGCCTGCGAAACCTCCAGGGCCAGATCGGGCTTGCCGGCCCGCAATGCATGCATAGCCAGCATCTGACCCTGATCAAGGGTCAGATGCGCTTGTGGTGCCGCAGGTTCATCGGCCTGAGGGGGGGCGGCCAGGAAGAAGAGGCCTGCGAACGCCGCAATAGCCGCTCGCATGGTTCAGGGGACAGGCTGGTCGCAGACCGGATCGCTATTGGCGCCGCCGCATTGGCCAAGCACGAAGACCCCGTATTCCTCGATTCCGCTGCCCGCAGCCTCGATATGGTCTTTTGCATAAAGCGACCCGGCGACGGAGGCCGCATTTTCGCCCGCAAAGATACCGGCGTAGGTGCCGACGCTGCCCGGTTCGCCGTCATCCTGCGTCGCGACTTCACCGCTGAAAGTGCCCTCGCCGGTGATGTCCGTGGGGGCCAGCAGAAGGGTCTCGACGGTGGTGCCGGGATAGTCGGTGATCTGGCGGTTGTAGATCGTGCCGTTCACGCGGTTGTCCGAGAAATCCGCGTTGATGAAAGCATCCCCGGTGATCTCGGCAGCCTGGACAGGGCGCACTTCGTCCGGGGTGCCGGGGGCCACCGGCAGCAAATCACCGCCGTCGCCGGGTTCGTCCAGAAGGCCGACGTAGCTGCCTGCGTAGCTCACGATGCCGCCAGAGGGCTGATCGGCCGTGGGAGCGGAATAATTGCCGGACCGGCCGAAATCCGTGCCCGCCATAAAGTAACCGAACTGGCCGCCGGTTGCGACGGCGACGGCGTAGCCGCCCTCGATTTCGCGGACATACGCGGTGGAATGGCGGTCGAGCGAACTGTCCTGAACGGTGTAGGCCTCGTAACCGCCGCGGTCGAGTGCGGGCTTGCGCACATAGGAGGAGGAGAAGGGGGTTTCGTCCAGGCCCACGCCGGAAATAACCAGCGTCTGGGTGGCAGAATTGTAGGAGATCCGGTCAACATCTCCTGCCACTTCGGCCGGTACGATGCTGGCTGTGTCGCCAGGCTCGCTGGTATCGCCCGTGTCTTCGAGAAACGGGTTTCCATTGCCGCACGCCGACAGTGCCCCCGCTGCGGCGAGCCCCAGCCAAAAACGCCTCATCTGCCCATACCTCAGTTATCTTCTTGTTGGCCCGCACCTTTCGCGCCGGGCGCGTCAAAGTCAATCGCCCGGGGGCAAATCGGGGCGACCGTGGCGGATGCGCTACCGTTTTGCGGGCATACGCTGCCTTGGGGGAGGCGGTGCAGCCCGCCGGGGGGGGCGGCTTCATTCTCTCTTGGAGAATTCCGCGGCAGCAGGTATGCGGAGCACCAGGGACCGGCATGGAAACAGAAAGGGGCACTGATGCGGCAATATCACGATGCGTTGAGGCAGATTCTCGACCATGGCGTTGCCTCGAGCGACCGTACCGGTACCGGCACGCTGTCCTGTTTCGGCCTGCAGGCGCGCTATCCGCTGGCCGAGGGCTTTCCGCTGGTTACCACCAAGAAGCTGCATCTGCGCTCGATCATCCACGAACTTCTGTGGTTCCTCTCCGGTAACACCAATATCGGCTACCTGAAGGAGAACGGCGTCTCGATCTGGGACGAGTGGGCGGATGAGAACGGCGATCTTGGCCCGGTCTACGGCCACCAGTGGCGCCGCTTTCCGCGGCTGGAGCCGCTGGAGGGGCACACAGGGGAAGAGCCGCTCTACCGCGCGGGCAGCGTCGACCAGATTGCCGGGCTGGTGGAGATGATCGGGAAGAGCCCCGACAGCCGCCGCCTGATCGTAACGGCCTGGAACCCGGCCGATGTGCCGCAGATGGCGCTGCCGCCCTGCCACACGCTATGGCAAGTGCGTATCCTGGGCGGCAAGCTGCACCTGCAGCTCTACCAGCGCTCGGCCGACATGTTCCTTGGCGTGCCGTTCAACATCGCGTCCTACGCGCTGCTGCAGGTGATGCTCGCGCATGTGACCGGCTACGAGCCGGGCGATTTCATCCACACCATGGGCGATGCGCATATCTATTCCAACCATGTGGAGCAGGTGCGCCTGCAGCTGTCCCGGGAGCCCAAGCCGCTGCCGCAGCTGAGGATCAAGCGGCAGGTCACCTCGATTTTCGACTTCCGCTACGAGGACTTCGAGATCCTGAACTATGATCCCGACCCGGCAATCAAGGCGCCGGTGGCGGTCTGAGACCCCGCGCAGAACTGGCAGGAGGAAGCAGGCGATGATCACCCTGATCGCGGCCCGGGCGCAAAATGGTGCCATCGGCAAGGACAACACCATCCCTTGGCACGCACCCGAAGACCTGAAGGCGTTTCAGCGCGAAACTCTGGGCGGCGCCCTGATCATGGGCCGCAACACCTGGGACAGCCTGCCGGTCAAGCCGCTGAAGAACCGGCTGAATCTGGTGGTGTCCTCGAACCCCGATGCCGCACCGCAGGTGCTGCCGTCGGTGGAAGCCGCGGTGGCGGAAGCCTATGCTCAAGGTTGCCGGCGCGTCTATGGCATTGGTGGAGAGGGTATCTACCGCGCCATGCTGGGCATTGCCGACCGGCTGCTGATCACCGAAATCGGTGTGACTGTGGAGGATGCGGATGCCTACTTTCCCGAGTTTGCGGCGAACGACTGGCAACCCACCGGCGAGACAGTGCTGCGGGAGGAGGATCCTTCCTGTGTACTGCACGAGTACTTTCGCCGCCGCTGAGATGCGAGCTGCACGGTGCCGGCCTGCGGGCCGGGCGGTGCAGCTTTGCGAATTTGGCGGGCGCAGTTATCTCGCCGCGCGATCAGGCGCGGGCGTCTGCGCCCTGTCAGGCGCAGCGCACCGGATGCGGGGTCAGGAAGGTTTGAGTTCGCTGGCCATCTGGCGGCCGTCGCGGCCTTCGGTCAGCTGGTAATTCACCTTCATGTTGTCGGCCAGGCCTGACATGCCGGACCGCTCAACCTGGGAAATGTGCACGAACACATCTTTGCCGCCCTCATCGGGCTCAATAAAGCCGTAGCCTTTGGTGGTGTTGAACCATTTCACGGTGCCACTTGGCATTTCCCGTGTCTCCTTCTACTTTGCACTTCGCCTTGGCATGCCAAATGGGCACGCACTGCCCCGCCGCACGCCTGCGTTGCGAATGGCAATGGGGCAGACGCCTTCGAGTTTTACACGGGTTGGCCAAAAATCAAGGAAAACTGGTGTATTCCACCGTAAATTGTGAGCCGCCGGCGGCGGAAGTTGGAGCAAGCATGAAGATCTACGGGCTGAAAAACTGCGATACCTGCCGCAAGGCATTGAAACTATTTCCGAAAGCCGATCTGGTTGACGTCAGGGCAGAGGCGGTCCCGGCGCCGTTATTGCAGGCGGCGCTGGCGGAATTTGGTGAAAAACTGGTCAATACACGCTCCACCACGTGGCGCAGCCTGGAAGAATCCGAGCGCGTGCGCCCGCCGCTGGAGCTGCTTGAGGCGCACCCTGCTCTGATGAAGCGGCCGCTGATCGACGCGGGGGGTAGGCTCTATCTTGGGTGGGACAAGACCACGCAAGCGGCCCTTGGCGTGGCTTGAGCGCGTGCTTATGTCGCCTGTCTGAACAGCGGGAGAAGAGACATGCGCAATGCGGCGCTGGTGCTGGGAATCGTGGCGGGGCTGTTCGCCATGATCGTGGGTTTCGCGGGCTACGGCTATACCGCGGCGGTTGAGTATTTCGGTCCGGTGGAGGGCCTGGCAGGGCAGGTGGAGAATGTTTTTCAGCTGCGGCTGATGGCGGTTCTGGCGCCGCTGCTGGCGATCGCGGGCGGCGCGATGGCGACGGCGCGGGCGCTGTGGGGCGGGGTGCTTCTGCTGGGCTCTGCCGCTGCAATGTATGCGGGGTTCGGCTTCAATGTCTTCACCATCTTCCCGCTGACTTTTGCGCTGGCGGCGGGGCTGCTGGCGTTGGCCGCAGGGAAGCCGGACGAGCCCAAGGCGCATTTCTGAACCGTGCGCCCCGGTGATCCATGACTTTTCATTCACTGCTCCGCGAAGCAAACGGCTCCGCGGTCAGCCGGGCGGGGGGCTCTTGGCCTGCCGGATCCCATGCCTCAATCCTCGACACGGCGGCTGATCAGCGCATCGAGTGACAGCGCCCCGGCACCGCGCACCACCAGATAGGTAAGCAGGAATACCCAAAACAGCCGCTGATCCAGGATTACCCCGTCCGGGAAGCGGTCGAACAGCGCGCCGAGCGTCTTGGTGTCGGTAGCGCCATGGCCGAAGATGTCGGTGAGCGACTGCACCACGATGAAGCCGATCATGCCAAGCGCGGCCAGCCGGGTGAACAGGCCGATCACGATCAAAAGAGGAAGCAGGAACTCAGCATAGGTTCCCGCCAGCACCACCAGGGTGTGAAAGGCGCCGAACTGGGAGACGTCATAGCCCGCGGCCTCAAGCTGTTTCGGGAAGATCTGGCTGTAAGCGCCGATCGAAGGCGTGAACAGTCCCGAAAGCCCGCCGCCCAGCTTGGTAAGTCCGGAATTCCAGAAGTAGACCAGCAGCGTCGCGGCAAAGACGAAGCGCGCAGCCAGCGGCAATAGCCGGTCTCCTGCCCGCTCGACGGGGGTGAAGATGGCCTGGTGGAAGGAGACGAGTGCGTGCATGGGTTTACCCTTCAGTGGTCTCTCCGGAAGTGTTCAGTGCGGTAATCGCGCCGCCTTGCAGGAGCAGGGCCAGCGTGGCGCCGAGGTCGAAGCCGGGGGCGTCTGCCGCCGCGCCGCGGTCCAGCGCCGCGCCAAGGCTTTTGCCCGCCATCAGCGCTTCAACGCAGGCAGCACCGCCGGGCGGCAGCTGGGCCGGGGCGGGGTCGAATTCCGCCCGGGTGATCAGCACATCCGCTCCGCCCGGCTGCGGTTTCGGTGCGCCATCTTCGGTGTTGTAGCGCCAGATCGAAAACACCGGCCAGCGCGAGCGCAGGACCTGCACCGCCGGGGCAAACGCCATGGCCGCCGCCATCAATTCTTCGGGTGCAAGCGCGCCCAGGGTTTCGGGCAGGATCGGATCGGCGTCGACGGCGTGATAGGCGCGGCGCAGGGCCAGTTCCAGCCGGGCCACGTCGCCCAGATAACCCAGATGCGCCACCTGCGGCATCGCTTCCAGGAAGGCGGGGAACTCGGCGCCATAGAACATCATCAGGGGCGAGGCGGGCGGATGCGCGCGCACATAAAGCCGTGCGATCCCATCCATATTCTCCTTGCCCAGCAGTTTGGCAATCACCGGAAAGGCGCTGTGCAGCGCTTCGATCAGGGAGACGGTGACATTGTTGCGGTAGACGTCGAACCGGCGGCCCGCAGGGCGGGCACGGTGATCCAGCAAGCCTTGGGGCACCGGCGCGCCGGGGTCCATAAGGGCGCGGGCAAACTGGAATTGGCTGACGCTCATGCGGGCACCCTTTCCAGCGCCGCCGCCGCGCGCGCTGCCTCGGCCGCCAGCACGTCCCATTCCGGCACGTTGTTGTCCCATTCGATCAGCACCGGTTTTGGGCCGGAGCGGGCAAGCGTGTAGTCCAGAAGCGCCCAGACCGGATCAGCCACTTCACGCCCGTGGCTGTCGATCAGGAGCGGGCCGCCGGCGCCGTCCTCATCCTCGTCATGACCGCCCAAGTGGATTTCGCCCACCTGTTGGAGCGGGAAGGCGTCGATATAGCCCTGCGGCGAGAAGCCGAGGTTGGTGGCGGAGACAAAGACGTTGTTCACATCCAAGAGCAGCCCGCAACCGGTGCGGCGGGCGATTTCGGCAAGGAATTCCGGCTCGGACCAGGTGCTTTCCGCAAAGCTCAGGTAGCTCGAAGGATTTTCCAGCAGCATTTGCCGTCCGACCGCTTCCTGCACTTCAGCGATGTGGCCGCAGATCCGCGACAGCGTGGCGTCTGTGTACGGCAGGGGCAGCAGGTCATTGAAAAAATGCCTGTCATGGGTGGACCAGGCCAAGTGTTCGGAAAAGCTGGCAGGCTGCAGCCAGCCCATGAGGTGCTTCAGCCGCGCCAGATGGTCTGCGTCGAGCCGGCCCTCGCCGCCGATCGACAGGCCCACGCCATGCACCGAAATGGGAAAGCGGCCGGCCAGGTGGCGCAGCTGGGCCAGCGGGCGGCCGCCGCCGCCCATGTAGTTCTCGGCGTGGACTTCCAGCCACTCAACCGCGCCCGGCTCCGCCAGCAGATCGGAGAAATGCTGCGGCTTGTAGCCCACGCCCGGCGCGGCGGGGAGGCGTTTGCGTGCGGCGGCGTCCAGCATGTCGGCTCCTGTCGCAAGGATCGGTCAATGGCGGGCGGGCAGATGCAAAAAGGGCGGGAATTGCCGTCTCCCGCCCCCTGTTGAACCGTTGCGCACCTATGCGGGCAGGTCGCGTTCCAGCGGCTCGAGCGAGCCTTTGCGCTCGGTGCCGTCCGCCGTCTGGGGCAGCTCGATCTCCTCGCAGGTGCCTGCGTCCACCAGAGTCCAGGCGTTGCCCTGGTAGTCCATCGTCGAGGTTCCGGCGCAGGTGGTGCCGGGGCCTGCCGCACAGTCGTTCTGGCCTGCCAGCGAAACGCCGTAGCACTTTTCCTTGGTGCCCGCGGCAGCGGGGACGGCCGATGCGGCAGCCATGGCGGCGGCGACGGCGCCTGCGACGGCCAGGGATTTTGCGGTGTTCGACATCTCGGTAAGTCCTTTTCGGTTTTGCTTGCGGTGTCGGGTATGACACGGAAACCCTAGCGCGCGGTTGAAGCGAACTTAAGTCACGACCCTGTGTCTCACGCCCGTGTCAGCATTTGTTATGGCGCGGGCGCGCGCAGCGGGCTGTCTTCAGGCAGTTTTTCGCCCCTGCGCAACAAAACGGCCCCCGGATGGGGGCCGCATGCTGCCGGTTTGGCAAGAATTGTTACAGAAGATCGGGCGGGGTCGCCTCCGCCGCCAGGGTCTTTGTAACATTCTCAAGGCTCTCGACTTTGGTCTGCTTCTCGCCCAGGCGGCGGACGGAGACGGTACGCTCTTCCACTTCGCGGTGGCCGACGGCGAGAATGACCGGAACCTTGCCCACTGAATGCTCGCGGACCTTGTAGTTGATCTTCTCGTTGCGGATGTCGGCCTCGGCGCGCACGCCGGCCTTTTGCAGGTTGGCAACAACCTCCTGGACATAGTCATCCGCATCCGAAGTGATCGAGGCGACCACGACCTGCCGCGGGGCCAGCCAGAACGGCAGCTTGCCTGCATGGTTTTCGATCAGGATGCCGATAAAGCGCTCAAAGGAGCCCAGGCAGGCGCGGTGCAGCATGTAGGGGCGGTGCTTGGCACCGTCCTCGCCGATGTAATTGGCATTCAGACGCTCCGGCAGGTTAGGGTCCACCTGGAAGGTGCCGCACTGCCAGACCCGGCCGATGGCATCGGTCAGTTTGAAGTCCAGCTTGGGGCCGTAGAAGGCGCCTTCGCCCGGGTCCAGAGTATAGGCGTTGCCGGTCTTCTTGATGGCGTTTTCCAGCGCTGCCTCGACATGATCCCAGCTTTCTTCGCTGCCGACGCGCTTTTCCGGACGGGTGGCGAACATGATCTCAAATTCCTCGAACCCCAGATCCTTGTAGACCGAGGACAGGAAGTCGATGAACTTGGCGCATTCCGCTTCGATCTGGTCTTCGGTGCAGAAGATATGCGCATCGTCCTGGGTAAAGCCGCGCACCCGCATGATGCCATGCAGCGCGCCCGAGGGCTCGTAGCGGTTGCAGGAGCCGAATTCCGCCATCCGCAGCGGCAGGTCGCGGTAGGATTTGAGGCCCTGGTTGTAGACCTGGACGTGGCAGGGGCAGTTCATCGGCTTCAGCGCGTTGATGGTCTTCTCGCGCGCGTGTTCCTCGTCCACTTCGACGATGAACATGTGCTCCTGATACTTGTCCCAGTGGCCCGACGCCTCCCACAGCTTGCGGTCGACCACCTGCGGGGTATTCACCTCGACATAGCCGTCGGCGCGCTGCTTGCGGCGCATGTAGTTCTGAAGCTCGGTGTAGATGGTCCAGCCGTTCGGGTGCCAGAAGATCTGGCCCGGGGCTTCCTCCTGCATGTGGAACAGGTCCATCTCGCGGCCCAGCTTGCGGTGGTCGCGCTTGGCGGCCTCTTCCAGCATGGTGAGGTGCGCCTTCAGCTTCTCCTTGCCGGTGAAGGCAACGCCGTAGATCCGCTGCAGCATGGCGCGCGACGAGTCTCCGCGCCAGTAGGCGCCCGCAATCGACATCAGCTTGAAGGCGTCGCCGGGCACCTGGCCGGTGTGCTGCAGGTGCGGGCCGCGGCACAGGTCCTGCCAGTCGCCGTGCCAGTACATCCGCAGCGGCTCATCGCCGGGGATGCTCTCGATCAGTTCGACCTTATAGGGTTCGTTGTTGTCCGTGTAATGCTGGATCGCGCGGTCGCGCTCCCACACCTCGGTGCGGACCTCATCACGCTGGTTGATGATTTCCTTCATCTTTTTCTCGATGGCACCAAGATCCTCCGGGGTGAAGGGCTCTTCGCGGTCGAAGTCGTAATACCAGCCGTTTTCGATCACCGGGCCGATGGTGACCTTGGTGTCGGGCCAGATTTCCTGCACCGCGCGCGCCATGATGTGAGCCAGATCGTGGCGGATAAGCTCGTTGGCCTGCGCCTCATCCTTCATGGTGTGGATGGCAATGGTGGCGTCGGTCTCGATCGGCCACTGCAGGTCCCAATGCTGGTCGTTGACGGTGGCGGAGATGGCCTTCTTGGCCAGCGAGGTGGAAATGCTGGAGGCCACCTGCGCGGGCGTAACGCCTGCGTCATAGGATCGTGCATTGCCATCGGGGAAGGTGAGAGAGATCTGGGCCAATTCGGCTCTCCTCGTCGGTTTGGCGCCCACTGAACGCCCGGTTGCGGGTTTTGGTCTGCGCGCTATGTGAAGCCCGGGCGCAGGCAAGTCAAGCCGGAGGGTGGCTAGGGGATGGCGGCAATTGAAGTTTTTCGCAGGCTTACCGGCGACGGGGAGGCGTCAAACGCGGCCGAGGCGCGCAACGGGCTGCGCCATGCGGCCTCCCTTGCGATGACCAAGGTCGCCGACGGGCTGATCGACCCCAAGCTGGTGCTGAGCTGGCTTTTGACCGCGCTGGGTGCTCCTTCCGTTTTCATTGCAGCGCTGGTGCCGCTTCGCGAGGCGGGGGCGCTCTTGCCGCAGATCATCCTCGCGGGCTGGGTTGCGCGGATGAAGCAGCGTAAATGGGCCTGGGCCGGCGGGTCGGCGGTGCAGGGTGCGGCGGCGGCGGGGATTGCGATGGTGGCGCTGCTGCTTCAAGGCTGGGCGGCGGGGCTTGCGGTCTGCGCGGCGCTCGCGCTTCTGGCGCTGGCCCGGGCGATGTGCTCGGTCTCCTACAAGGACATCCTTGGCAAGACCGTGGGCGAGACCCGGCGCGGCGCGATCACCGGCTTGGCCGGTTCCGCGGCGGCGGCGGGCGTGATCCTGTTTGCGCTTCTGCTGCTCAGCGGCCTGGGCCGCAGCGTCGCGCTGGTGGCGGGCGCCATCGGCCTCGCCGCCTGCCTGTGGTTCGCCGCGGCGGCGCTGTTCTCCACCCTGGAGGAAGAGGACAGCGAACCGGCGGAGGGCGGGGGCGGACTCGACTTCTCGATCCTGAAGGGCAACCGCAACCTCTGGCGGTTCATTCTGGTGCGCGGGCTTCTGGTCTCTACCGCGCTCGCGCCGCCGTACCTGGTGATGCTCACCGGCGGAGAGGGCGGCCAGCTCGGCCAGCTTGGCGCGCTGGTGCTGGCCTCGGCGGTTGCCTCGCTGGTGAGTTCCTGGGTCTGGGGGCGGCTGGCCGACCGCTCCTCGCGCCGGGTGCTGATGGCGGTGAGCGCGATCGGCGCGGCAGCAATGGTTGCTGCGGTGGCGCTGGCCTGGGCCGGGCTTGCGCAGCAGGTCTGGGCGATGCCCGCGGTGCTGTTTGTGCTGATGATCGCCTACCACGGCGTGCGGCAGGGGCGCTCGACCTACCTGGTGGACATTGCGCCCGAGGACGCACGCTCCGCCTGGGCGGCGGTCGCCAACACGGTGATCGGCACGCTGCTCCTCGCTGCGGGCGCGCTCAGCGGCGCGCTGTCGCTCCTGGGGCCACAGGCGGTGCTGCTCCTGTTTGCCGCCATGGCGCTTGCCGCCCTGCCCGCGGCCTTGGGGCTGGAGGAAGCCGAAGGAGATTAAGCCGCTAAACCATTGCAAACGGGGTTTTCCTGCCGCGCCGAACAGGGCAGTCTGGCGCGGTGACAGTGACAGAGGACGCCATGACCAAACCCGACTATCTGGAAACGCCCCAGGGCCGCCGCATTGCCTACCACCGCAGCGAAGGGCAGGGGCCCTGGGTGGTGTTCCTCGGCGGGCTGAAGTCCGACATGGAGGGCACCAAGGCGGTGCATCTGGAAGCTTGGGCCAAGGCGCGCGGCCAGTCCTTCCTGCGCTTCGACTATTCCGGCCACGGCGAAAGCTCCGGCACCTTCGAGGAAGGCTGCATCGGCGACTGGCACGAGGACACGCTAGCCGTGGTCACCGCGCTGACCGAAGGCGAAGTGGTGCCGGTCGGCTCCTCTATGGGCGGCTGGCAGGCGCTCTTGCTGGCCCGCGCGATGCCGGAGCGGATCAAGGGCATGGTCACCATCGCGGCAGCCCCGGATTTCACCGAGGACGGCTACTGGGCGAATTTTTCAGGCAGCCAGAAGGCCCAGCTGGAAACCCAAGGTTATGTCGAGCTGCCCAGCGACTACATGGAGCCCTACCACATCAGCAAGCGCATGATCGAGGACGGCCGCAAGCGGCTGGTGCTGCGCTCGCCGCTGTTCCTGCCGTTCCCGGTGCGCTGCCTGCAGGGCACGGCGGACACCGCAGTCTCCACCGAAACTGCGCTGCGGCTGCTGAACCACGCGACTTGCCCGGAGATGCGGCTGGCGCTGGTCAAGGACGCTGACCACCGCTTTTCCGATCCCGCCTGCCTCAAGATGATCGAAACCGCAGTGCGCGAGGTGCTTGCTGAGGTCTGACGCTGGGGCGGCCCATTGATGTTCTCTTATTGTTCCGAGGCTCTGGGGGTGCTATTCTTAGCACATTTCAACCAGGGGGAGTCGAAGGATGGAACAGCGGGTAAGCCTGATCACGCTGGGTGTGCCGGACATGGCGGAGGCCGCGGCGTTCTACGAGGCGCTGGGCTGGCGGCGGGCGCAGAGCCCGGACGGGGTGGTTGCCTTCGACCTCCTGTCGCAGACTTTGGGGCTCTACCCGCTCGACGCTCTGGCGGAAGACATCGGCCTGCCGCCCTCGGCGCTGGGTGCTGGTGCCATCACGCTCAGCCACAACACCCGCACCCGGGAAGAGGTGGCGGAACTGCTTGCCGCCGCCGAGGCCGCCGGGGCAGAGATCCTGAAGCCCGCGCAGGATGCCTTCTGGGGCGGCCATCACGGCTATTTCCGCGCTCCCGACGGCCACATCTGGGAGATCGCTTTCAACCCGTTTTCCGCCCTGGGCACCGATGGCGCCTTCTGCTGGAACGGCTACTGACTGCGGTGCGCAGGCGGCGGCTTGAAGGACACCCCGGCTTCCGCCTGCATCCGGCAAAATCGAAGGCAGCCAGGTCGTAAAGGAAGGCGAGGGCGGCAGTGGCAACAACCGGGCCGGTGGCCTTTGGCATAGGGCCAGCACGAGCAGCGGGCCGCGCGCTGCTTGGCTGGCTGGCCGTGCCGGCGCCCGCTCGGGCCGGGCCCCGCCTGCACTAAGCCCTCAGCGGTAGAGCAGCGCGCGTTCTTCCCTGCTCAGGAGATGCACGTCCGCCACCGGCTTTCCGCTCGCCGCATCGAAGAAGGGCGACTGCCGCCAGCGCCCCGAAAGCCGCGCCGCGAGCATCCGGCTCAGCACCCTCCAGACCATCACGCCTGCGCCTTTCGTGCGCGGCGGCTTGCCGGTCTGCGGGATGAAGGCTTCCGCCCGCCGCTTTCCGAGGGCCGCCTTGTCCTGAAACAGATCCGCACGCATGCCGGCAAAGGGCAGGCCGGGCCAGGCCAGCGTATTGGCAAAGGGTGTGCCGCAGCAGGCCGCATACCAGCGCAACGGCCCGCGCGGGCTGAGCCGGATCGCCTTCAAGTGCTGCGCGCCTTGGGTAATGGTGATTGCATCGGGGGAGAGCTGGAACAGGTCCACTGGTTCCGGCGCCGGGTCCGGCTGACCGTGATAGAGCTCATTGGCGCGGCAGTCGGCGCAGTGGCAGGCGATGCGCGTGCCTGCCTTCACCCCCAGCGCCGGGACATGCCCGGCCAGCGCGCCGCAATGGCAGGAAAACGCCAGCCCTCCTGCCGCCGCATCCCGCGACGCCCCTCCCGCCGCCATCGGATCAGGCCGCCGTATTGCTGTTGGCGGCCCGTGCGCGCACGGGTTTGCGGCTATTGGCGTTCATGAAGCCGATCACCAGCGGCCGGATATTGTCGCGCCAGCTGCGGCCTGCAAAAATGCCGTAGTGGCCCGCGCCGGGCTCCACGTGGCTCGCTTTCTTCTCCTCTGGCAGCCCGGTCAGAAGATCGAGCGCGGCGACGCATTGGCCGGGGGCAGAAATGTCGTCATTGGCGCCTTCGACCGTCTTCACCGCCACATCGGTGATCTTGCCGATATCCACCTTGTGGCCGTTCACAACGAAGGCGTTGCGGGCGATCTCGCGCTTCTTGAAGACCCGTTCCACCGTCGACAGGTAGAATTCGGCGGGCATGTCCATTACGGCGAGGTATTCGTCGTAGAAGCGGTTATGGGCGTCATGGTCCGACGCCTCACCGCGGGACACCCGCTGGATCTGGTCCATGAAGGCCTGACTGTGGCGCTCCGCGTTCATCGACATGAAGGAGGCGAGCTGCAGCAGGCCGGGGTAAACCTTGCGGCCGACGCCCTTGTACTTGTAGCCGACCTGCTGGATCATCGTCTCCTCCAGCTGGCCCATGGTAACCCGGCGGCCGAAGTCGGTCACCTCGGTAGGGGTGGCGTCGGGATCGACCGGGCCGCCGATCAGCGTGAGCGAAGAGGGCTGCGCCTTGGGGTCCTGTTCCGCCAGGTAGGCCGTGGCGGCCAGCGTCAGCGGGGCCGGCTGGCAGACCGCGACCACGTGAGTGTCGGGACCCAGTTCGCGCATGAAGTCGACGAGGTAAAGCGTGTAATCCTCAACGTCGAACTTGCCGGCCGAAACCGGGATGCCCCGGGCATTGTGCCAATCCGTGACATAGACCTCGCAGTTCACCAGCAGGCTCTTCACGGTAGAGCGCAGCAGCGTCGCGTAGTGGCCTGACATCGGCGCCACCAGCAGCACCTTGCGCGGCTGCTCCTCGCGGCCGCTCACGCGGAAGTGGATCAGATCGCCAAAAGGCTTTTCCGCCACTGTCACGATATCGACCAGATGGTCCTTGCCATCCTCGCCGGTATAGGTATGGATGCCCCAGTCCGGCTTCACAACCATGCGCTGATAAGTCCGTTCGGTGACTTCACCCCAGGCTGCCATCCAGCTCAGCGCCGGATTTGGCAAGGCCGCGAAAATTGGATAGGATGCCATGGAAAGCGCGGTCGCACCCAGCCATTGGTTTGTGTTGCGGACCGTTTCCATCAGGTCGTAGGTCATCATGTATCGCATGCTCGCCTCCAACGAACTCCGCACCGGCGTTAAGGGACCGCAAAAATCGGAAGACTGGAATAATCGCAGCTTTGCCCTGAAATCAGCAGATGCGTATTCTGCACAGCAGAAAGCCTATGGGGGATTTATTTAAATGACAACAAGTGAAGAGCTCACCGCTGCACCCAACCCCGAGCAAGTTGAAAAGCTTAGGGAAAACTTGGCACGCGTTGAGGAGCTCTCCAAGCGGCTGATCACGGTGATGGCCCAGAAGTCGTCGCACGACCCGGCTCTGGACGCTCCGAATCAAGAGCTTTTTGCACGTGCAGCGACGGCCTACTGGGCTGAGGCGCTGCAAAACCCGGCCAAGCTGATGGAGCACCAGGTCGAATACTGGAGCAAATCGGTGATGAATTTCGCCGAGGCGCAGCGCGCGATGGCCGCCGCCGGCGAGGAGGCCGCGGAGGGCGGCCCGGCCGATCCCCGCTTTGCCAACCCGCTGTGGCACAGCAATCCCTTCTTTAACTACGTCAAGCAGCAGTATCTCACCAATGCCGAGGCCATCCGCGAGGCGGTGAACACAGCGAGCGACCTTGAGGGCAAGGACAAGCAGCGGCTCGGCTATTTCGCCGAGCAGATCATCGAGATGATGTCGCCCACCAACTTCCTTCCCACCAACCCCGACGCGCTGGAGCGCGCGGTGGAAACCGAGGGGCAGTCGCTCATTGACGGGCTGGAAAACCTGGTTTCCGATCTCGAGGCCAACAACGGCGAGCTGGTGGTGCGGCTTGCGGACGAAAACGCATTCGAGCTTGGCGGCAACATCGCCACCACGCCGGGCGATGTGGTGTTCCGTAACCGGATGATGGAGCTGATCCAGTACAAGCCGGTGACCGACACAGTGCACGAGACCCCGATCGTGCTGTTCCCGCCCTGGATCAACAAATTCTACATCCTCGACCTGAAGGCGCAGAACAGCTTCATCAAATGGGTGACCGAGCAGGGCTACACTCTGTTCGTGGTGAGCTGGGTCAATCCGGACGCAAGCTATGCCGAGACCGGTCTGGAGGACTATATTGAGGAGGGCTACCTGGCCGCGATCGACACGGTGAAGGAGATTTGCGGGGTGCCCCAGGTCAACACTGTGGGCTACTGCATCGCGGGCACCACGCTAGCGCTCACCCTGGCGCTGCTGAAGAAGCGCGGCGAGAAGCCGGTGAAATCGGCGACCTTCTTCACCGCGCTTACCGATTTCGACGACCAGGGCGAGTTTACCCCCTTCCTGCAGGACGACTTCATCGACGGCATCGAGCGGGAGGTGGCCGGCGACGGCCTCTTGCGCTCCTGGATCATGGCGCGCACCTTTTCCTTCCTGCGCTCCAAGGACCTGGTCTATGGCCCGGCGGTGAAAAGCTACATGATGGGCCAGACCCCGCCCGCCTTCGACCTGCTCTACTGGAACGGCGATGGCGCCAACCTGCCTGGCCGGATGGCGATGCAGTATCTGCGCGGCCTGTGCCAGCGCAACGAGTTTGCGCGTGACGGCTTCAAGATGCTGGGCGAGACGCTGCATGTCAGCGACGTCGACGTGCCGCTGCTTGCCGTCACCTGCGAGACAGACCATATCGCGCGCTGGAAGGACTGCTACCGGGGCGTGCAGCAGATGGGGGCGCGCAGCAAGACCTTCATTCTGTCGCAGTCGGGCCATATCGCGGGTATCGTAAACCCGCCCAGCCGCAACAAATACGGCCATTTCACCAACGCCGACCTCGGCGCCGATCCCGCCGCCTGGCAGGAGGGAGCGGAGTTCCACGAAGGCTCCTGGTGGCCGCGCTGGGAGGCCTGGCTGAAGAAGCGCTCCGGCAAGCAGGTGCCCGCCCGCGAGGCCGGTGATTCTGGCTTGCCCTCGCTGGAGCCGGCTCCCGGCAGCTATGTGAAGGTGAAGGCAAGCCGCTGATTTCGCTTAGTTTGCGAAGTTTTTCTGCGCCGCAGCAACAAATTTCTTGAAATGCTGCGGTGCAGCGCGCATATTCACTTCAGACGACAAAAGCAGGATGGTCCTGCTGCAGCTTTCTGAGGAATTAGAACTATGGCAAAGACCCAAGACTTCACCGCAATGATGAAAGACTTCATGGGCGCCTTCCCGGTCGATACCAAGGCAATGGAAGATGTGTTCAAGAACACCGCCGCCCTGAACGAGAAACTCTCTGCAGTGGCTCTGGACGCGGCCGGCAAGTCGGCTGAGATCTCCAACAAGTGGACCAAGGAAACCCTGGCCAAGCTGGGCGACGTTTCCAAGGTCAAGGAAGACCCGGCAGATTACGCCAAGGCCGCGACCGACTTCGCTTCGGCCTCCGCCGAAGTGGCAGCCGAAAACATGGCCGCCTTCGCTGAAGTGGCGAAGAAGGTGCAGATGGACACCGTTGAGCTGATGATGGCTGCCGGCAAGGACTTCAGCGAAGAAGCGTCCGCCGCAGTCAAGAAAGCCACCACCGAGGTGAGCGCGGCCGCCAACAAGGCCGCTGCTGCAGCCAAGTAAGGCGCCAGCAAGAAACGTCCACGGTCCGGCTTTCGCTCTCCTCCCTTTGGAGCCGGATCGTGAAGAGGGGCAGGCCGCGAGGCCTGTCCTTTCGTATTTGCGGCGCACCCCGCTGCATAACGGTTGGCTTTAGCCTGCGCCGGGTCAAAGAGCCCCCGCGCGGAACAAGGCCGAAGACCGCCGCGCATCGCCGCCGCGCCCCCACGCGGTGGCGATTTGGCTAAGGCTTTGCGGTCCCCCGGGAGGGCGTACGGACTTGGCGGACATAAACTGCCGGTCACGACTCTTCGGATCGCCCCCGCGCGCGCCGGAGATGCGCTGCTCCCCGCCTGGCGCCGTGCAACTCGCCCCTGGCAATCCCCTCAACTTGTTTGTGCCACCCGACCCTCCGGCGCAGGCTACTCCGGCAGTCCGGCCCGGCGCAGCCCGTCGCAGTAATGCGCAAGGTCGCTGGCCCTTTCGAAGGGCAGGGCGCGGGTGATGCGCCGGATGGTGGCGCCCGGCGCGGCCTCCAGGATGCGCCGCCGCTCCCCGGCCGCCTCCGCCGCATGGCCAAGCTGGCCGTGGCAGGCCGCCGCGTGCCAATGCGGCGCGGGGAAGTTCGGGTAGAGCCCGATCGCCTTCCTCAGCGGCAGCAGCCCGTCCGCATAGCGCCGCTGCATGTAGTGGGCGAGCCCGATGAACCAGTAGTAGTAGCTGGGATGGAAGGGATTGGCCGCCACCGCCTCCGCCAGTTCCTCCAGCCCCCGGCCCGGATTGCCGCGGCAGATGTGGAAGAGCGCGTGGAAGGCGTGGGTGTCGCCATCGTTCGGGTTCAGCATCAGCGCCCGCTTCAGGTAGGCCTGCGCCAGCGCCGGATCGCCCTCGAACAGAGAGAGCACCCCCAGCCGCCGCTGCACCACTGCATCCAAGGGATCCAGCCCGGCGGCCCGGCGCAGGAGCGGCAGCGCGCGCCCCAGGGTCTCACGGCGTGATCGGCCCCAGCCGCTCATCCACTCCACAAGATAGGTGAGCGCCGCCCCCGCCAGGGCCGCCGCATTGTCGGGATCGGCCTGGCAAGCGCGCTGGTAGAGCGTTCGGCAGCGCCGCAGCGCCTGCGGTGAATCCAGCACGATCGATCTCGCCATCGCCCCCAGCTCCTGCGCGCTGAGACCGGCAAGGCCGCCGCCGCGCCCCCGCACCCGTTGCCCGTCCAGCTGGTCGAGCTGCCAGGCGAGGGTCTGCACGATCGCGCCCGCCAATTCGTCCTGCGTCTCGAAACCATCGCCCTCGGCACGGTCGTAATGACCGTTCCACAGAGTGATGCCGTTCCTGCCGTCGGCCAGCCCGATGGTGACGCGCAGCTGCCCGGGCGCGCGCCGCACCCGTCCCTCCACTACATACCGCACCCCGAGCTGAAACGCCGCCAGCGCTGCAGGCAGCGGCCGTGGCACCCGGGCGGCGGCGGCGCTGTGCGCGATCACCCGCAGCTGGCGGAACCTGGACAAGCCGATGATGACGTCCTCGGCGAGCCCGGCGGCCAGTCCGCCGCCTGCCGCTTCCTCTGGACCGTGCATGCCCGCCTCGTCGGTGAAGGGCAGTACTGCCACAGACATCTCCATCCCGGGCGGAGTGGCGAAATGCTGCGGTTCCGGGACCATAGCCGCGCGCCACAGGCGTTCTCCGGCAGGCCCTTGGACAGGCAGCCGCGGCTCGAAGACCGCGTTGCATTCACCTTCAGCCTGCTGCCGAACCGCGTCTGAAACCAGGACCTCGCCGGGCGCCGCCTGTCTCTGCAGCGTGCGTGTCGTGCGCAGGGGGGCCGGCGCGCCCGCCTCGCCGGCCCTGGCACGGCGCGCGGCGCTGCGAATGGCAATGGCGCAAAGGGTTCCTTTGCTGCCCTCCCCCGGTGCTTCAGTCAGGCTGAGCATTGCCAGCGCTGCGTCCACGGCGTGCCGCGCGCTCGCGAAGGCGGCCGCGAGTTCCGGCCCGCCGGGTGCGAGCAAATGTCCGCCATGCTGGCGGGCCAGCGCCCTCAGCCGCGCGTCCATCTCTTCGGGCCAGCCCTCCGGACTTCCGCCGGCTGGCGCGCTCTGCTCTGCTGCCGGCGCCGCAACCAGGATCGCGGCCGCGCGCCTTCTGTCCCTTTGGTCAGCCATTCTTCCGCCACCAAGGACCCCACCAAGGACCCCGCCAAAGACTCACGGGGCCAATGCCTCACTATACCACGGCGGACACTCTCCGCGCCGGGGGTGTTCCGATTTGAGTATCCCGCGCCAGTCCGAGGTACGCCAAACGGCACCAACGATCTTGCCGCGCACAAAACCTGCGCCGCGCCGCGTCAGGCTTTTCTTTTGTTCTGCACTGGCATAGGCTTTGCTGCGTTGCATCATGGCCGGGGAGGAAACCAATGGCGGAACAGAACAAGCCACTGCTGATAAAACGCTATGCGAGCCGCCGGCTGTATAACACTGAGACCAGCGATTACGTCACGCTGGAGGATATCGCGGGCTTCATCCGCGACGGCCGCGAAGTGCAGATCGTGGACCTGAAGACCGGTGACGACCTCACACGGCAGTACCTGCTGCAGATCATCGCCGAACACGAAAGCCGCGGTGAAAACGTGCTACCGGTTAATGTTCTCAACGACCTGGTTCGCAGTTACATGGTGCCGGGAGGCGGTGTGATGCCGCAGTTCCTGCAGACCTCCTTCGACATGCTGCGTGAGAGCCAGGCAAAGATGATGGAGAACATGAGCGCCATGAACCCGATGTCCAAGATGCCGGGGTTCGAGGCGGTGAAGGCGCAGCAGGAAGCCTTCCTGAAAGCGATGACTGGAGCCTGGCCTTCAGCCGAGCAGAGCGGCAAGTCCGAAAGCGGCGGCGAGGAGCTGGATGAGATCAAGAAGCAGCTCGCCGCGCTGCAGGAAAAACTCTCCAAGATGAAGTGACCCGCCCGGCTGCGGCCAGCCGGGGTGCAACCTCACTAACGGAAAAGCCCCGCTAGGAAATCCGGCGGGGCTTATTGCTTTTGCAGGGGCTATGCCAGCAGCGGCTATACCATGGGTGCAAGCCTCCCGGCGCGGAAGCAGCTCCGGCCTCACCGCGGTCCGAGGCGAGACATCTCGTTGTCTATAGCGGCCCAGGGGGTCAGGCGGCGGCCTGGTTCATCGTCTCTTCCGCTGCGGCCAGCAGGATGCCGGCAATCACGTCCAGTTCCTCGCGGCTGAGCCGCACCGGCAGGCGCACGTCACAGGCCTTCATCAGCATAGCGCGGGTCTGCGGCAGCTCCTGTTTCTCGGGGAGGAATTGCCAGTTCCAGTAAGCCCGCGCATTGTCTGCCGACAGGCCGAAGACCTGCACCTTCACACCTTTGGCAGCCGCCGCTGCTGCAAAGCGGCGGATAGCGGCCTCATTCATGCCCACGAGGTTGAACTGGATCGAATCCGGCGCCCGGCGTTCCGGCGTCAGCGGCGCGGGCACGTCGAACCAGGCGCAGGCATTGAGCCGCGCCGCCACGTAGTCGTGATTGGCCAGCCCGTCGCGCACCCGGCGTGCAAGTTCCGGCAGTTGCGGGCGGATGACCGCGGCCGACAGGTTGCTCATGCGCAGATTGTACAGCGGCAGCCGGTTCTGCCAGCGCTCGAAGGCGGCGGCCAGCGCGGGGCAGGGAGCGCCGTCCGCCGCCTGGTGCTTCTGCCAGTTATGTTCGTAGGCGCCCGACATGATCACTGCACGGGCCACGAGATCGGCGTCATCGGTGACCAGGATGCCGCCTTCGCCCGCGTTCACCATCTTGTAGGACTGGAAGGAGAAGCAGCCCACCCGCCCCAGGGTGCCGATGTTGCGCCCATGCCAGGTGGTGCCCAGCGAATGCGCCGCATCTTCAACCACCGGGATAGAGCGCGCGTCGCACAGGGCCAGGATCGCGTCCATGTCCGAGGTATGGCCGCGCATGTGGCTGATGATCACCGCTTGCACACCGTCCAGCCTGGCCTCGAAGTCGGCCATGTCGATCCGGTAGTTCCCGCCGACCTCGCAGAGTACCGGCACGCAATCCGCATGCACCACCGCCGACGGCACTGCGGCAAAGGTGAAGCCCGGGATCAGCACCCGCGCGTCGCGCGGCAGGCCAAGCGCCTTCAGCGACAGGAACAGCGCCGCCGAGCAGGAAGAGACGGCAAGCGCATATTTGCTGCCGAGGAGGGCTGCGAACTCCTGCTCCAGCAGCGTCACCGGCGCGTTCTCCGGCGCAGTGTAGCGGAACAGGTCCCCCGATTGCATCAGCGCGTCGATCGCTTCGCGGGCGGCGGCGGGGATGGGTTCGGCGTCATGCACATTGGGGGGAAGCGGCATATTTCAAATTCCTGAACTGTTACTTCCAGAAACCTAAAAGGACAGCGCGCGCTTGCCAAGGGCTGAGGCGCCTTTGCGGGCACCCGGTGGCGGAATTTCACAGAAGTGTTGCGAAGGAGGCCGGGAAAGCAGCCCCGCTGCGCTCAGATCCCGAGCCGGTCGCGCAGGGCAAACCAGGTCATCGCCAGCACCAGAAGGGGCGGGCGCATCCGCGGCCCGCCCGGAAAGCGCGGCGCGGGCACGCGGGCCATGGTGTCGAACCCTTCGGCCTGGCCCTGCACCGCCAGCGCCATCAGTTGGCCCGCGTGGGTGGCAGTGCCGACGCCGTGGCCCGAATAGCCCGAGGCCGACAGCACGTTGGGCGCCAGCCGCGCGAGGTAAGGCATCCGCTTCATGGTGATGCCGAGCGTGCCGCCCCAGGCATAGTCCACCCGCACGTCCTTCATATGCGGGAAGATTTCATGCATCGGCTTGCGCACCACCGCTTCGATGTCGGCAGGGAAGCGGTAGCCGTAGCTCTCGCCGCCGCCAAACAGCAGCCGCTTGTCGTGGCTCAGGCGGAAGTAGTTCACCACAAATTTGCTGTCTGCCACGGCGACATCGCGGGTCAGCACCCGTGCGGCCGCGTCTCCCAGCGGTTCGGTCGCGACGATGAAGTTGTTAATCGGCATCACCCGCGCCGCGACCTTTCTGTTGAGCCCGCCAAGGTAGCCATTGCAGGCAAGAATCAGGTGATCCGCCGTCACCCGCCCGCCCGCCGTGCGGACCCGGACACGGGCGCCTTCCTCGACCTCCAGCACCTCGCTCTGCTCGCAGATTTGCACCCCGGCCTTGGCGGCGGCGCGGGCAAGGCTCAGCGCGAAATTCAGCGGATGCAGATGCGCGGCGCCGTGATCCAGGATGCCGCCCTTGTAGGCGGGGGAGGGGCACATGGCGTGGCAGGCCTCGGCATCCAGCAGCTCAATCCCGCCGTAGCCGTAGCGCTCCTGCAGGTGGCGGCCGTATCCGTGCAGTTCCGCTGCCTCCTTTGCGGTGAAACCGGTCCATGCGACGCCGGGCTTCAGGTGGCAGTCGGCCCCGTGCTTCGCGATCAGCGACTTGACCAGGTCCTTGGCTTCCTCGCCCAGCTGCCACAGCTTTTCCGCCTCGGGCCGGCCCATCAGCGCTTCCAGTCCCTGCTGGTCCATGCGCTGGCCGCTGCCCAGCTGCCCGCCATTGCGCCCGGAGGCGCCGAAACCCACCCGCTGCGCCTCCAGGAGGACGACCTTCATCCCGGCTTCCGCGAGATGCAGCGCCGCCGAGAGCCCGGTGTAGCCTGCGCCGACGACGCAGACATCGGCCGTCACCTCTGCCGACAGCGCCGGGAACGGGTCCATCGGCACGGCGGTGGCCGCGTACCAGCTCTCGGGGTAGGCCCCCTTGCGGTCATTGGCATAAAGCAGGTTCATCGCCATAACACAGCTCTCCCGGAAGCGGGGCGCCGCGTGAAGGCGCGTCCGCTCATCATCTTTCCATAAATACTCACTTGCCGGAGCGTTGCGGCCGGACGCGGCGCCCGGTTTCCGGACGCCGCACACGCCCCCGAACGCCCTCAGACGTTCAGCAGCAGATGCTCGCGCTCCCAGGGCGAGATCACCTGCAGGAACTCCTCGTATTCCGCGCGCTTCACGATGGAATAGACCCGGGCAAACTCCGGTCCCAGCACCTCGTGCAGGGCGCTGGCCTCATCGAACAAGTCCAGCGCCTGACCCATCACCTGCGGGATATCGCCTTCGCCTTCATAGGCATCACCCTTGAACTGCTTGCGCGGGCGGCGCTCTTCGACCAGTCCCAGGTAGCCGCAGGCCAGCGACAGGGCAATGCCGAGGTAGGGGTTGCAATCCATCCCCGCGATGCGGTTCTCCACCCGCCGCGCGGCAGGCCCTGACAGCGGCACCCGGATGCCGGTGGTGCGGTTGTCGCGGCCCCATTCCAGATTGATCGGCGCGGCGTGGTCCTTCACGTAGCGGCGGTAGGAGTTCACATAGGGAGCCATCACCGCAAGCCCCGACGGCAGGTGGTTCTGAAGCCCGGCGATGAAATGGTAGAAAGCATCGGTCTCGCCGCCCTGGGGGCCGGAGAAGATGTTCTCCCCGGTTTCCATGTCGATCACCGAGTGGTGAATGTGCATGGCCGAACCGGGTTCGGTTTCGATCGGTTTGGCCATGAAGGTGGCAAAGCAGTCGTGCCGGAGTGCGGCCTCCCGGATCAGCCGCTTGAAGTAGAACACCTCATCCGCCAGCTTGACCGGGTTGCCGTGCCGCAGGTTGATTTCGAGCTGCCCGGCGCCGCCCTCCTGGGTAATGCCGTCGATCTCGAAGCCCTGCGCCTCGGCAAAGTCGTAGATATCGTCGATGACGGGGCCGAATTCGTCCACGGCCGTCATCGAATAGGCCTGCCGCGCCGCTGCCGGACGCCCCGAGCGGCCCATCATCGGCTCGATCTCCTTGGCCGGATCGATGTTGCGGGCAACCAGGAAGAACTCCATCTCCGGCGCCACCACCGGTTTCCAGCCGCGGTCGTGGTAAAGCTGCACCACGCGCCGAAGCACGTTGCGCGGCGAATATGGGATCGGCCGGCCGTGCCGGTCGTAGGCATCGTGGATCACCTGCAGCGTCCAGTCCGCCGTCCAGGGCGCAGCCGAGGCGGTCGTCATGTCGGGCTTCAGGATCATGTCCTTCTCGATGAAGCCATCGTCATCCGCCGCTTCGCCCCAGTCGCCGGTGATGGTCTGGTAGAAGATGCTGTCGGGCAGGTGGAAGTAGTCCTGCTTGGCGAACTTCGACGCGGGCACCGCCTTGCCGCGGGCGATGCCGGGCAGGTCCGAGATGATGCATTCCACTTCGTCGAGCCGGCGGCCCTCAAGGTAGGTTTTGGCTGCATCGGGCAGCACGTCGAGCCAGGCGGCGGACATCAGGTCCTCTCTTTCTTGAAAAATTCTGCAAGGAATGCGGCAATATCGGCGTTGTGAAGCGGCCCTTCGAGGTGGGCGGCGGCGGCTTCCAGAATGTCGTCCGGCACCACGCCGCGGCCGCGCTTCTCGATCAGGCCGGCGACAAATCCGGTGGAAAATTCAGGGTGAGGCTGCAGCGTCCAGATGTGGTCGCCATAGGCAAGGATGCCGTTCCTGCAGAAGGCATCGCCCGCCAGCACCCGCGCGCCCGCGGGCGGCTCCAGCACCTGGTCCTGGTGCCAGGCGTTGAGCACCAGCGGCTTGCCGTCCTGCATGTAGGTGACCCGGCCCACGGCCCAGCCGCCCTCGAACTTGCCGACGGTGCCGCCAAGCGCCTGGGCGATGATCTGGTGGCCGAAGCAGATCCCGGCGAGGGGCTGTTGGCGGGCATCGATCTTCCGGATCAGCTCCTCCAGCGGCGGGATCCAGGCGTGATCCTCATAAACCCCGTGCTTGGAGCCGGTGATGAGCCAGCCGTCCGCGGCCTCGGGGCCTTCGGGGAAGCTGCCGTCGACCACGGCCCAGGTCTCGAATTCAAAGCCGTGGCCTGCCAGCAGGTCACGGAACATCCCATCGTAATTGCCGGAGGTGCCGATCAGGTCTTCAGGCGCGTGCCCGGTCTGCAAAATTCCGATTTTCATGGTTCACCTGATTTGATCAAATTGAGCCTAGCCGAGGCCAAAGCCCGCGGCAAGGCCCGCTGCCCAGTCCTGATTTACTGGGCCGCTATACCGCTTCCAGCCAGGACAGCCAATGCGAGGCTTCGGGGCGTTCGGCAAAGCCTTTCAGCTCCTGCCGCTTGACCATTACCAAGTTGCGGATTGCGAGCTCCGGAAGCACCCGGGCGATCAGCGGGTCGGTCTCGAACCAGTCGATCGCGGTCTGCCAGTCCTCGGCGAGCTGCGGCAGGCCTTTGATCTCGTAAATGTTGCCGCTGGACGGGGGAGGCGGCTGCATATTGTCCTCGATCCCCGCCATTGCCGAACCCAATACCGTCGCCAGCATCAGGTAGGGGTTGATGTCGCCGCCCGCGACGCGGTGTTCGATCCGGCGCGCCTTGGGGCTGCCGCCGGGAATGCGCAGCGCGGCGGTGCGGTTCTCATAGGCCCAGGCAGCGCTCACGGGCGCATGGGCGCCGGGCACCAGCCGGTCATAGGAATTGCCGTGCGGCGCGAAGATCAGCGTGCTGGCGGGCATCGCCGCGAGACACCCGGCGACCGCATTCAAAAGCAGGTCCGAGCCCCTTTCGCCGCCATCGTCGAATACGTTGCGCCCCTCCCGGTCCTCGACCGAGAAATGCACGTGCATACCGTTGCCGGCCTCTTCCGCATAGGGTTTCGCCATGAAGGTCGCGGCAAAGCCATGCTTGCGCGCAAGCCCTCTCACCAGCGCCTTGAACAGCCAGGCATCATCCGCGGCGCGCATCGCTTCCTGGTGGTCGAGGTTGATCTCAAACTGCCCCAGACCGCCTTCTGAGATCGCAGATTGCGCCGGAATTCCCATCATCTCGGCACCCTCGTAGAGGTCGCTGAAGAAGCTGTCGAAGGCGTCTAGCTCAGCCACCGACAGAACCGACTGCTGATCCAGCGGGCGCCCGGTCAGCGGGTCGATCGGCGGAGCCGGCTCCGGGCCGCTGTCGTCGATCAGGCTGAACTCCATCTCGGTTGCCGCCTGCACCGTCCAGCCGCGCGCTGCATAGCGTGACAGTACCTCGGCCAGCACATGGCGCGGGTCGCCGAGAAAGGCAGAGCCGTCTTCCCAGTACATCGCCATTGGCACCAGCGCGGAGGCGTTCTTCAGCCAGGGCATCGGCACCGCGCCGCGCTCGGTGGGCAGCATGATGCCGTCGGCGTCGCCGGTCGCGAAGACCAGCGGGTTGTCCTCCACGTCGCGGCCCCAAAGGTCGACGTTGAGGGTGGATACCGGCATCCGCGCGGCGCCGCCGCCCAGCTTTGCGGCCATGCCGACGGGCAGGCGCTTGCCGCGCATCTGGCCGTTCATGTCGCAGGCGGCAATGCGGATGGTTCTCAGTCCGGACAGGTCCATTTAAGGGCTCCCTAGTATCAATGCGCCAACCCTAGCGCAGAGATTTTGGTTCGCCAAGAAATTTGATCAAAAACTGAGAATGATCCTGCACCGAGGGGACGCGGACCGAAGGAGAAGCCCCGCCTTCTGCCAATCCGCCGCGCTGGAGATCAGCAGCGCAAAAAAAAATGGCCCCCCGGAGGGAGCCATTCTCGTATTGTTCGTCCTTCAGCGTATCAGGCCGGGGCGGAAGCGCAGCTTCATCTTGGCGCGGCGCTCCTGCGGCAGGTGCCGGTTCAGGTAGCGGTTGATCATCCCGAACAGCGCGATGATCGCCAGTGTCAGCAGGATGAAGTAGAAGGCCAGGATCGGGTAGGGAATGAAGGGGTTGAAGGTCTTGTCGGCGAAATAGTTCGCGTAATAGAGCGCATCGCCTTTTTGGCGCCAAACCGGAAACCCCGAGAAAAACACCAGCGTGGTCGCATGGAACAGGAAGATCGCCTCGTTGGTGTAGGCGGGCCAGGCCAGCCGCATCATGGTCGGCCACAAGATCTTGCGGAACCGCATCCAGCCGGTGAAGCCATAGGCATCGGCCGCCTCGATGTCGCCCTTGGGGATCGAGCGCAGTGCGCCATAGAAGATCTCGCCGGTGTAGGCGGCAGTATTCAGGAACAGGACGATCAGCGCGCCCAGCCACGCCGAGGAAAAGGCGTTGAACGCAGGCGAGACGCTTTTCAGGTTCAGGAACAGGAAGTAGGCGAAGAAGAACTGGATGAACAGCGGCGAGCCGCGGAAGATGAAGATGAACCACTCCGCAGGCTTGCGCCAGAGCGGGCTGGCGGCGTTCTTCGCCAGCGCCAGCGCATTGGCCAGCACGAAGCCGCTGAGCACCGCCAGAGTGCCGAAGTAAATGTTCCACAGCATCCCCGAGCCGATCAGGGTGAACTGCTCGCACAGGGTGAAGTCGCTGCGCGGCAGCAGCCGTTCGCCGAAGCCGATCGAGCGGAGGGCGTAATCCTGGATAGTCTCAAGACAGCTCATGCCGCTTTCCTTTGTGCTTCACCGGCCACCGTGGCTTGGCCGTGGGACAGGCGCCGGGTGATCCGCGCCAGCACCACCTCGGAAACTTTGGTAAAGGCGAGGTAGAAAATCAGCAGTGCGAGGAAGTACCACATCCGCCAGTCGCCATGCGGGTAATCGGTGAACCGCGGCGTTTTCGATTCACCCAGCTCCCGTGCCCAGTAGACGATGTCCTCGACCCCAAGCAGGAACAGCAGCGGCGTCGCCTTGATCAGCACCATCCACAGGTTCGAAAGCCCGGGCAGGGCATAGATCCACATCTGCGGCACCAGGATGCGCCAGAACGCCTGGCGGTGGGTCATGCCATAGGCCTCGGCGGTTTCCATCTGCGCCCGCGGCACCGCCCGCATGGCGCCGAACAGCACGTTGGCGGCGAAGGCGCCAAACACGATGGCGAAGGTCAGCACCGCCAGCGCGAAGCCATAGGCTTCGTGCACCCATTGCGGCGAGGTGCCAAGCGGCATCTTGGCGACGGAACAGACGATGAAATCGCTGCCCTGGCGCACCGGCGCGTCCCAATCCGGGCATTTCACCTTGTGGCGCAGCCATTCGATGCCCTGGTCGAGCGCGATCACGAAGAACAGGAAGAAGGCGATGTCCGGCACGCCGCGCACGATGGCGATATAGCCCTTGCCGAGCCAGGCCAGCGGCGCAATCCGCGCCCGCGCCGCTATCGCGCCGCCAAAGCCGAACAGCAGCGCCGTGGGCGCCGTCACCGCCAGAAGCAGCAGCACCGTGCCGAACGACTGATAAAAGGACATGTGCTTGCCTGTGGTCAGGTAGCAGGAAAGCCACGTGAGCCCATCAAGCGTGGCGGGGTCTGAGCAGTATCCGAAAATGACGGGCCTCGTCGTATTGGCGTGTTGTCTTGGAGGCAAGCTGCGCACAAGCCGCAGGCGGCGGCGCAAAGGGGAGAGGGGGCGGCCGCCGCCCCCTCAGGAACTTGCAATCAGAAGCGCGGGCTTTCCTCGCCCAGCCATTTGATGATCAGCTCGTTCAGGGTGCCGTCATCCTTCATGGACTGGATCGCCGCGTCGAACTTGCCGCGCAGTTCCGGGTCGGACTCGCGGAAGGCCATGCCGATGCCGCCGCCCAGCGGCACGTCATCGCCAACAAAGATCAGGTCGGAACCTTCGACTTCAGGCACCAGGAAGTCCTTGTCGGCCATCACCGCGTCAGCTTCGCCGGCCTTTACAGCGGCAATGGTTTCGTCCGGGGTCGGGAATTCCAGCAGGGTGGCGCCGGTGTCCACAACGTGGTTGGCCTGGATGGTGCCGGTCTGCGCCGCAATCACGCCGCCGTTCAGGTCCACATCCTCGGACAGCGCCGCATAGGCGGAGGCAGACGGCGGGGTGTAGTTCTGCGAGAAGTCCACCACCTCTTCACGTTCGTCCGTGATCGACATGCCGGCGATGATGGCGTCGTAGTTGCCGGATACCAGGTTCGGGATGATCGAATCCCAATCGTTGGTGACCCACTCGCAGGTCAGCTCGGCACGCGCGCACAGCTCGTCGCCCAGCTCGCGCTCGAACCCATCGACTTCGCCTGCGTCATTCAGGAAGTTGTACGGAGGGTAGGCGCCTTCGGTGCCAAGCCGGACGGTCTGGGCCAGGCCCATGCCTGCGGTCAGCGCCAGCACGGCGGTGCCAAGGATCAAAGATTTCATGGATTAACTCCCGTTATGGTTGGTTATGGTATTGGTTTTATTATTGCGCGTGGCGGGTGGAGGACAAGAACCCGCGCAGGCGTTCGGATCGCGTATTCCCAAAAACCTCGTCCGGGCTGCCCTCTTCCTCGATGAGGCCCTGATGCAGAAATACCACGTGATTGGAGACATCTGCGGCCATGTTCATGTCATGGGTCACGATCAGCATGGTGCGGCCCTCGGCGGCAAGGTCCCTGATCACCTTCACCACCTCCTGTTCCAGCTCCGGGTCGAGTGCGGATGTCGGCTCGTCAAACAGGAGCGCCTCGGGCTCCATGCAAAGCGCCCGTGCAATCGCCGCCCGCTGCTGCTGGCCGCCCGACAGCTGCGCCGGGTAGACATCGCATTTATCGCCGATGCCGACCTTTGCCAGATAGTGCCGCGCCTCCTCCTCGACTTCGGTGCGGTCGCGGCCGAGCACGGTGACGGGCGCCTCCATCACGTTCTGCAGGATGGTCATGTGGGACCAGAGGTTGAACTGCTGGAACACCATCGACAGATTGGTGCGGATGCGCAGCACCTGGCGGGCGTCCGAGGGACGCCGGTTCAGGCCCTTGCCGGTCCAGGTGATCGGTTCGCCTTTGAAGAGGATGTCGCCGTCCTGGCTGTCCTCCAATAGGTTGCAGCAGCGCAGGAGCGTCGACTTGCCCGATCCGGAAGAGCCGATCAGGGACACCACATCCCCGCGCCGGGCGGTGATGTCCACGCCTTTGATCACTTCCAGCTCCCCATAGGATTTATGGAGGCCGCGGATTTGCAGAACAGGCGTTGAATCGGTCAAGGTGTCGTCGTCCATCTGGTGAGAAATTCGTTCTTATTGGACCGAAAAAAAGACCGAATGCAATGTTCAAACCGCGTAACCTTGCCGCCGCCCTTCCGAAATGCACAGGCGGGCGTCCATTTGGGCGGTTTGATCAGGTCAATTCCGCAGCGCGGATTTTCTGGCCTGTCAGAACCGGGCCGGGCGGGGTCGGAACCGCCAGGTAGTCGGCCGCCGGGATCCGCACCACACCCTTCAAATGCAGGATCCCGCGGCTCTCTTCATCCAGCCCGCGGACCGCCGCTTCCAGCGCTGAAAACAGCGCCTCCGCGTCCTGTCCCAGCGCGGTGATGTAGGGCAGGGCGGGGGTCGGCACACTGCGCTCGACTTCGCAGAGATCGCCGGCAAAGCCGTCGTAGCGGCGGATCAGCTCCCAGCTCAGCGCATCAAGGGATGCAAAATCCGCGCGCCCTTCCGCCACCGCTCGCGCCGAAGCGCGGTGCCCGCCGGTCTCCGCCAGCGCGCCGGGCAGGATGCTGCGGTCATGCAAATGCACCATCGGCGCCGCCCAGCCAGACTGCGACAGCCCCTCGTTATAGGCAAACGTGCGCCCGGCAAAGGCGCTCAGCGGCTGGCCGGCGTCCGCCTTCCGGGCAATGAACACGCTGTTGTAATACCCCGGGGGACACCCCGGCAGGCCGTAGTCAGGCGTGCCCACCAGCTGCACATGGCCATATAGCCGGGTGCGGTACGGGCAGCCGCAGGTCTGGGAAAGCAAAAGGTCTGGCGATTGCCAGACCTCCCACATATCCGCATCCCGTGTCAGCCGCTCCGGGCCGCCGCCCAGCCGGGCCCGCACCAGGCCCCATAGCGTGTCGTTTGCGGCCGCTGTCTCCGGCCGGTCGTACATTGCAAGATGAGCAATCAAAGGGAAGCCTCCGCCCGTTTGCGCGCCCTGGCGCTTTCCACATCGGAAATTCCGAGGAGATTGGAAGACAGCCGCAGCAGCGCGTCCTCGCCCGCGTCGCGGCGTCCGTCGGCCAGCGCCACCTGCCACAGCGCCTCGATCACCGCGATGCGGTCCTCGAAGGGAACCGCTTCCTTGATGGCGCGGGTGAAGCGCACGGTGTCCGGCGCCTCCGCCTCCAGCGCCTCCGCCTGTTCGCGCAGGAGGATCGCCTCGCCCGTCTCCAGCCCGTAACGGGTGCCGAGGATGCGGTCGATCCGGTCCTTTTCAACTTCGGCGTAATTGTGATCCGACCGCGCGATGCGCACCAGCAGCGCGGTCAGCGCCAGCCGCGCATCGGCATCGCCCAGCGGTGCGGGGGCGGGCTCCAGGAGCCGCTGCAGCAGCGCCGCGATCACTGGCCCGTCTCCGGTGCGGGGTCCATCTTCTCCATTGCCCGGGCGCGCGCTGCCTGGCTGTCGGCATAAGAGAGCCCCATCGCCTTGCGCGCATCCTCCAGGATCGTGACTTCGCCTGCGTGTTCCTCGCCGTCGGCCAGTACCACTTCCCACAGCGCATCCAGCGCTGCGAGGCGCTCCTCGAGGCCGGTGGTCTCGCGGATCAGCCGGCCGAAGGTGTCGGTCTCCGGCGCTGCCGCATGCAGCTTTTCGCAGGTAGCGCGCACCTTGGCAGCCTCGATCGCGTTGTGCTGATAGAGCCGGGCCAGGATGCGGTCGATCAGGCTGATCTCCTCAAGCTGATAATCCCGGTCCGACTGCGCCACCCGCACCAAAAGCGCGCCAAGCGCCAGTTCTGCATCCGGATCCGGCAGCGCTGGCGGTTCGGAGGGGCGGAACGCCTGGAAAAATTTCTTGAGCAGCGGCATGGGGCCTCCTGAGGTCGTGCAGCCGGCCCGGCAGAGCTAGCCGCCGTAGCCTTCGATAATCGCCATATCGCCTGTCGACACCGGGTCGCGCAAGGCTTTCGCGTCCTGATAGGCAATTGAATCATAGCAGGCCTTGGCGGTTTCGAAATCGGGAAACTCGATCACCACGGTGCGTGCGCGCAACGCGCCCTCACGCAGCTCGCGCGGGCCGCCGCGGACCAGGAAACGCGCGCCGTATTCCGCGAAAGGCGCGGCATTGGCGGCGATATACTCCTTGTAGCGCTCCATATCGTCCACATCCACATGCGCCACCCAATAGCCTTTGGGCTTCGATCCTTCGGGCATGGGAGCCTCCCGTTTTTTGTTAACTTTTCGTCAGGCTCGTACAATTTAACAGCGAAGACAATGGCGCAGTACCAAGGATTTTCCCCGCCGTGCCGGATTTAACGCTGACGGCGAGTTAGACCGCACCTGTGGCTTCTCCTCTGCGAAAGATGCGATGAAGACCGAGCAACGCCGCCGCCCGGGTGCGCGCCGGCGATGCGCGGCGGCCTTCGGCCTTGTTCCGCGCCATAATAAAAACGCCCGCCGGAAAGGCGGGCGTTTCGACTAAAAAATGAGGGGCAGGGGCTCAGGCGATCTCGGCCAGGCGCGCCAGCGCCTCCGTGAGCTTGGCTTCCTCTTCCTCGCGCGCGGCGAGGTTTTCCTTGGCTTCCGCCACCACCTCCTCCGGGGCCGAAGCCACGAACTTCGGGTTGTTCAGCCGCCCGCGCAGGCCGCCGAGCTCCTTAGCGAGCTTGCCAAGGGTCTTCTCCAGCCGCGCCTTTTCGGCATCGACGTCGATCAGATCCGCCAGCGGCATCCCGAAGGAGGCGCCCGGCACCGCGATCACCACCGAGCCTTTGGGCAGGCTGTCCGCCTCCTGCAGGTCCTCGATCCGCGCCAGCCGCTTGATTAGCGCTTCGTTGCGCGCCCAGGCGGCGCGGCCGAAATCGTCGATTTCGGTTACCAGCATCTGCACCTTGGCGCCCGCGGGCACGTTCATCTGCGCCCGCGCCGAGCGGGTGCTGTCGATCACCGAGATCACCCAGTTCATTTCGCGCTCGGCTTCCGGGTCCACCAGATCGGCGGCCGAGTAGGCGGGCCAGTCCGCATGCACAAGCATCTTTGCCGCATCGCCAGTCCCGTAGCCGCGGCCCGCAGTCACGTTCCACAGCTCTTCGGTCACGAACGGCATCACCGGGTGCATCAGGATCAAGCTTTGATCCACCGCCCAGGCAAAGACCTTGCGGGTTTCTTCCTGCGCCGCCGCATCGCCGGTCTGGAAGACCGGCTTGGTGAATTCCAGGTAACGGTCGCAGAAGGTGCCCCAGAAGAAGGCATACATCGCGCTGGCCGCATCGTTGAAGCGGAAGGCCTCAAAGGCCGCATCCACATCCTCGCGCAGCTTGGCAACCTCGCCGATGATCCAGCGGTTGAGCGGCAGGCTGGCCGCGGGCGGCTCCGCCCCGCGCTCGGCGCTGAAGGCGTCGATCACGTTGTCGCCGTAGGAGCAGGCCTGCCAGATTTTGGTGACGAAGTTGCGGTAGCCCTCGATCCGCTTCATGTCGAGCTTCAGCACCCCGCCGAGCGAGCCCATTGCCGCGTTGGTGAAGCGCAGCGCGTCGGCGCCGTATTCGCCGATGATCTCCAAGGGGTCGATGACGTTGCCCGTGGACTTCGACATCTTCTTGCCCTTGGCGTCGCGCACGAGGCCATGCAGGTAGACGGTGTCAAACGGGATCTGATCCACGACAGCCAGCTGCATCATCATCATCCGCGCCACCCAGAAGAACAGGATGTCCTGCCCGGTTACCAGGGTCGAAGTCGGGAAGTACCTCGCCATCTCCGGCGTCTCGTCCGGCCAGCCCAGCGTGCCGATCGGCCACAGGCCGGAAGAGAACCAGGTGTCCAGCACGTCGGGCTCGCGGAACATCGGCACCTGCATCGGGCCTTCGAAGCTCTGGATCGTGCCCTCGTCGCGGGTGTCCAGCAGCTTGCGCTGCTCAGCCAGGATTTCCACCGCTTCCTGCTGGTCGGCGACGATCCGGAATTCGGTCCCTTCGGCCGACTGCAGGCGCGCCTTCTCCACCGCTTCCTCTTCGGTGGCGGCGCAGATCGGGTACCAGTCCTCCTCGCCGGGGATGTACCAGACCGGGATCTGGTGGCCCCACCAGAGCTGGCGCGAGATGCACCAGGGCTCGATGTTCTCCAGCCAGTGGTAGTAAGTCTTTTCGCCGGACTCGGGGATGATCTTCACCTTGCCGTTGCGCACAGCATCCAGCGCCGGGCCGACGACCTTCTCGGCGTCCACGAACCACTGGTCGGTCAGCATCGGTTCGATCACCACCTTGGAACGGTCGCCGAAGGGCTGCATGATCGGCTTATTCTCGACGTAAGGCACCAGAGCCTCGGTGTCGTTGCCCTCTGCGTCCGTGCGGGTCTCGGTGACCATCACGGCAAGGCCTTCGCCGGTGATCTGCTCGACCACCAGTTTGCGGGCTTCGAACCGGTCCAGCCCGCGCAGCTCATCCGGCACCAGGTTGACCGCGTCGGCCTCAGCCTCGGTGAGGGTCTTCTCCCCCTTGGCCACCGCCATCGCCAGTTCCGCGTCCTCGGCGTAAGGCGCGCCATCGGCCCGCATCCGGCCGCGGGTGTCCATCAGCCGGTACATCGGGATACCGCCACGCTTGGCGACCTGGTAGTCATTGAAATCATGCGCGCCGGTGATCTTCACCGCGCCGGAGCCGAAATCCGGATCCGGGTATTCATCGGTGATGATCGGGATCAGGCGGCGGTGCTCTTTCGGGCCCACCGGGATCTCGCACAGCTTGCCGACGATGGGGGCATAGCGCTCGTCCGAGGGATGCACGGCCACCGCGCCGTCGCCCAGCATGGTTTCGGGCCGGGTGGTGGCGATGGAGATGTAGTCGCGCTCCTCCTCGAGGATCACGTTGCCGTCCGCGTCCTTCTCCACATAGGTGTAGGTGGCGCCATTCGCGAGCGGGTACTTGAAGTGCCACATGTGGCCCGCAACCTCGATGTTTTCCACCTCAAGGTCGGAGATCGCGGTCTCGAAATGCGGGTCCCAGTTCACCAGCCGCTTGCCGCGGTAGATGTAGCCCTTCTCGTACATTTCCACGAAGACCTTGATGACGGCATCGTGGAAGTTGGGAGAGTTCTCGTGGCCCACCCGGGTGTCGCCTTGCGCGCCGGCCATGGTGAACGCGGTGCGCGAGAAGTCGCAGGAGGCGCCAAGACGCTTGAGCTGCTCGACGATGGTGCCGCCGGATTTCTCCTTCCACTCCCAGACCTTCTCCAGGAACGCGGGACGGGTGAAATCGGTGCGCTTCTTGCCTTCTTTGGCAAGCTCGCGCTCCACCACCATCTGGGTGGCGATGCCCGCATGGTCTGTGCCCGGCTGCCACAGCGTGTCGAAACCCTGCATCCGCTTCCATCGGATCAGGATGTCCTGCAGCGTGTTGTTGAAGGCATGGCCCATGTGCAGAACGCCGGTCACGTTCGGCGGCGGGATCATGATGCAATAGGCAGAAGCTTCGGGCTTGGCATGTGCGCCTGCCTTGAAGCAGCCGGCCTTCTCCCAGGCCTCGTAAAGGCGGTTTTCGGCGTCCGCCGCGTTGAAGGTCTTTTCCATCGCCATCGTCACGATCCCTCTTGCAATTGGCCGTTCCCATACCGAATGGCAGCGCGAAGGGGAAGGCGGATGTGGGATTTCTTCTCCCGCGGGCGGTGCCGGCTGGGGCAGGCCGGGGAATTCTAGGTGTTTGCCGTCAGAAAGTAGCGGTAAAGATTTCTTAACCTGACTCGTGCCACTCTACTTATGCGGTACAGGCTGGGGAGCCAAGGATCGCGTCAGGAAGTAGCGGCCTTTGCTGGCGGGCAGGAATGTCCCTTTGAGGACGGACGGCCCGTCGGCATTGGCACGCAATTTCTCCTGCTTTTCGACCGGAAGTGCCCGATTGCGCCTCCGGCGGCTCTGCCGGGAAACCGCAGCGGCCGCGGGCGTTTCACCCTGTGTGTTTGAACAGGCCGTGCAGCTGGCTCGAAGTTTTCCTTCGAAGCCTATGACTTTGGCTAGATTTTGCGTCGAACGGTTCACTTCCCATCTTCCGGTGCCGGCGCACGGCGGCACCGAGCGGGAACTGAGAGCAGCGCCACGGATTTGCAAAGGTGCAAGCGCTTCGCCACGGCCTCACTGCCCGGTGCGGTCCAGTTTGGTGGCGAGATGGATCAGGCTTTCGGAGGAACGCACCCCGCGGGCGTCGGCAATGCGGTCGATGGTGTCGTCCAGCTCCGCCGTGCTTTGCGCCACCACCTGGGCGAGCAGATCGAAACGACCGGAGGTGGTATGCACCACTTCAACCCCGCTCAGCCCCTTGAGCCGCGCCAGCACAGCCGGGCCGGAGCGCGGTTCGATCGACATCAGCACCGTGGCCTGCAGGGGCGGGCGTGCCGCGGCGGAGGGTTTCAGCGTGTAGCCCGAGATCGCCCCCACCGCCTCCAGCCGCTCGATCCGCGCCTGTACCGTGGTGCGCGCGAGACCCAGCCGCCGGGCGAGTTCGGCCACCGGGCGGCGGGCGTTCTCGCGCAGAAGCGCCACAAGGCGCTGATCAATTTCGTCACTTTGCATGAGGTGCCTGCGATCTGCCGTCTATCTCCGTCACTATAGGCGAAGTGACGATTAAAATCGACGCCTCACCGGCGGAAAATAGCAAAAACGAACGAGGTTCCTTCTGATGCAGCAGATTCCGCCGCTCTGGCTCTCCCCCGAAACTCACCTGGCCCGCAGCACGCCGGATCACCCGATCCTCTACTTTGCGCCACGGGTGCTGCATGAGGTGGCGGCGCGGTTTCAGGCCGGCTTCCCGGGGCTGGTGACCTACGCGGTGAAGGCCAACCCGCATCCGGCGGTGCTGTCCAACCTGGTGGCGGCGGGGATCACTGCTTTTGACGTGGCGTCGCCTGCGGAGATGACGGCGGTGCGCGCAGCGGGACCCGATGCGGTTATGCATTACAACAACCCGATGCGCTCGGACGCTGAGATCGCGGCCGGGATAGACCATGGCGTCGCCAGCTGGTCGGTAGACGAGGCGGGGGAGCTGGAGAAACTCACCGCCGTGCCGCGCAGCTGCGAGATCGCGGTGCGGTTCGCGCTGCCGGTGAAGGGCGCGGCCTATGACTTCGGCAGCAAGTTCGGCGCCGCTCCCGAGGATGCGGTAACGCTGCTGAAACAGGTGGCCGAAGGCGGCTGGACGCCTTCGCTCTGCTTCCACCCCGGAACCCAGTGCGAGGACGAGACCGCCTGGGTCGAATATATTCACGCCGCGCGCCGCATCACCGATGCCGCGGGCGTGCGCATCGCGCGGCTTAACGTGGGCGGCGGTTTTGCCGCCAACCGCAATGGGGAGGCGCCGGACCTGGAGCGCGTCTTTGCCGCCATCGGCCGGGCCGCGGAACAGGCGTTTGGGCCGGACGGACCGCTGCTGATCTGCGAGCCGGGCCGGGCGATGGTGTCAGAGAGTTTCACCCTGGCTGCCCGCATCAAGGGGATGCGCGGCGGCGGCGGCGTGGTCTTCCTGAACGATGGCATCTACGGGGGACTGGTCGATATCCGCGATATGGGCCTCCCCGGCCGGGTCGAGGTGGTGGGCGCCTGCGGCAGCCGCCGCACCGGCGCGCGTAAGCCCCGGGTGGTGTTCGGGCCGACCTGCGACAGCCTCGACCGGCTGCCCGACGGGCTGCCATTGCCGGAGGACACGGTTGCGGGCGATTACGTGCTGTTTCCCGGCCTTGGTGCCTATTCTTCGGCGATGAGCACACAATTCAATGGCTATGGCCTCAGCGACGTGGCGACGGTGATCGAGCTCACTGGACATTCCCGGATCTGAGCCTAGTCTCGCCCCCGGGCTGCATGCCCGCAGAAAAAGAGGGGCAAGCATGGAAAAGTTCGGCAAGAGCCAGCCCGCGAAGCGGGTGGAGGACGTCCGCTTTCTGACCGGGCAGGGGCGCTACATTGAGGATGCGGCGCCGGCGGGCGCGCTTCGGGCCCATGTGCTGCGCAGTCCCGTGGCGCACGGGGAGATCACCGCGCTGGAAGTGGCGGACGCGCGCACGGCAGAAGGCGTGCATGCGGTGTTCACGCTGGAGGATCTGGAAAACGCAGGTGTCGGCGTGTCGATGGATGCCACCACGGTGAAGAACCGCGATGGCAGCAACGGCGCCGCCCCCGAACGCCCGGTTCTGGCGCGCGGCCGGGTCCGCTATGTCGGGGAGCCGGTGGCGGTAGTGATTGCCGATACGCTGGAACAGGCGCGCGATGCGGCAGAGCTGATCCAGCTGGAGATCGAGGATCTTCCGGTGAAACTCGACCTCGCCCCCGGCGGCGAACCGCTGCACGCGGCCGCGCCGGACAACCGCGCGTTCGACTGGGGCATGGGCGACGAGGCGGCGACGGAAGCGGCCTTTGCCGGCGCGGCTCATACCGTGTCGCTCCACGTCGGGGACAACCGCATCATCGTGAGCGCGATGGAGCCGCGCGGCTGCTTTGCCGAATGGCAGGACGGCAGGCTGCATTTTGCCTTTGGCGGGCAGGGCGTCTGGGGGATGAAGACGCAGCTGGCTGAGCGGCTGAACCTCGACGAGGGCGCCGTGCGCGTCACCACCCCGGATGTCGGCGGTGGCTTCGGCATGAAGGCCTCGCCTTATCCCGAGTATTTCGTGGTCGCCCATGCCGCCCGCACGCTGAACCGCGCAGTGTTCTGGATCGCCGACCGCGGCGAGTCGATGCTGAGCGATAATGGCGGCCGCGACCTCACCTCGCTGGCGGAGCTGGCCTTTGACGCTGATCTGAAGATCACAGCTTACCGCGTGCGCACCCGCTGCAACCTCGGCGCGTATAACGCGCCCTTCGGCCAGCCGATCCAAACCCAGCTTTTCAGCCGGGTTCTGGCGGGCGTCTACGACATTCAAACCGCCTGGCTGCAGGTCGAGGGGTATTACACCAACACCGTGCAGGTGGATGCCTACCGCGGCGCCGGCCGTCCCGAGGCGATCTATGTGCTGGAGCGGGTGATGGACCGGGCGGCGCGCGAGCTGGGGGTGGATCCGTGGGAGCTCAGGCGGCGAAACTTTATCGCGCCGGAAGCGTTCCCCTATCAGACCGTCACCGGAGAGGCATACGACGTGGGCGACTTCAGCCGCATATTGTCCCGGGCCGCCGAAGAGGCGGATCTCGCAGGCTTCCCCGCCCGCCGTGAAGCGGACAGTAAAGACGGCAAGCTGCGCGGGATCGGGCTGTGTTACTATATCGAAAGCATTTTGGGCGATCCTTCGGAAGGTGCGGAAGTCGAGTTTCTGGAGGGCGGCCGTGTGAATATCTGTGTCGGAACGCAAAGCAACGGGCAGGGGCATGAAACCGTCTATGCCCGTTTCCTCGCGGATCAGTCCGGCATCCCGGCAGAGAAAATTCAGGTGGTGCAGGGCGACAGCGACCGCATCGCCCAGGGCGGCGGCACCGGCGGCTCGCGCTCGGTCACCACGCAGGCCAATGCGACGCTTGCCACGGTGGACGCGATGATTGCTGCCTTCACGCCCTTCCTCGCGGAGCAGATGGGCGTGGAAGAGGCCGATCTGCGCTTTGACGGCGAAACTTTCCGGGCGCCCGGCTCCAACCTCACGCCTTCGATGCTGGAGGCAGCGGAGATGGCCCGCGCGCAAGGCCGTACTGACCTGCTTCGTCACACGGCGCGGGCCCGGCTGCCGGGGCGCTCGTTTCCGAACGGCGCCCATGTCGCCGAGGTTTCGATCGATCCGGAAACTGGGCAATCGGAGGTGGCGCGCTATACTGTAGTTGACGATTTCGGTAATCTGATCAACCCGATGCTGGCCGAGGGCCAGGTGCACGGCGGGGTGGCGCAGGGGCTGGGACAGGCCATGCTGGAGCGGGTTGTCTACGATGAAGACGGGCAGCTGCTCACGGCCTCTTTCATGGACTATGCCCTGCCGCGGGCCGGCAGCCTTCCGATGATCGGATTCACCTCCGAGCCGGTGCCTTCGACCCGGAATCCAATGGGGATGAAGGGCTGCGGCGAGGCGGGCACCGTCGGCGCGCTTGCGGCGCTGGCCAACGGGGTGCAGGACGCGGTCTGGGACCGCGGTGTGCGGCAGGTCGACATGCCGTTTACACCGCACAGAATGTGGGAAGTGTTGAGGGATGTTTCTGACGCAGCTGAGTAGGCGGGTACTAGGGTGGCTGGGACGGCCCCTGCGATCGGAACATTCCGGCGAAACGAAGCTGCGCGGGCCGCAGGCCCATGTGATCATCCTCGATGGCACCATGTCGACGCTCGACCGGGGCCATGAGACCAACGCGGGCCAGACCTTCCGGCTGTGCCGCGAGATGAGCGGGCAGGTCTCGGTCTTCTATGAATCCGGGGTGCAATGGAAGGGCTGGGGCAGCGCGCCCGACGTGATGATGGGTCGGGGCATCAACCGCCAGATCCGCCGCGCCTACGGCTACCTCGCCTCCCGCTACCGCCCCGGCGACCGGATCTATCTCTTCGGTTACTCCCGTGGTGCCTATGCGGTGCGTTCGCTGGCGGGAGTGATCGACCGCATCGGCCTGCTCAAGGCGGAACACGCCACCGTGCGCAATATCCGCACTGCCTACCGCCATTACCGTCTGAACGGACGCTCCAAAACCGGCGCGGCGTTCTCCCGGGCTTACTGCCACGAGGCGGTGGAGATCGAGATGCTGGGTGTCTGGGACACGGTGAAGGCACTCGGCCTGCGGCTGCCGCTGCTGTGGCGCTGGGCCGAAAACCGGCACAGTTTTCACAACCATGAGTTGGGTCCGCATATCCGCAGCGGCTACCACGCGCTGGCGCTGGAGGAAACCCGGGAGGTTTTTAAGCCGGTGCTCTGGGACTGCCCCGAGGGCTGGGGCGGCCATATCGAGCAGGTCTGGTTCCGCGGCGCCCATGGCGATGTCGGCGGCCAGCTCGGCGGGTTTGAGGCCGCACGGCCCCTGGCGAATATTCCGCTGATCTGGATGCTGGAAAAAGCCGAGGACCGCGGGCTGCCGCTGCCGACGGATTGGCGCATGCGCTTCCCGGTCGACCCCTGCGCGCCCTCAGTAGGCACCTGGCGCGGCTGGGGCAAGATCTTCCTCTTGCGAAGCCGCCGCCGGGTCGGGCTCGATGCCAGCGAGCGGCTGCACAGCAGTGTCGAGGCCGGTAAACAGGCCGAGGCGGCAGCGGGAAGCAGCGGCGGCGGCAGCGGTGGCTGGCTGGCGATGTTTTCCAAGACCTGACGGTCGGCTGGGTGGTGAATGGCGCGAAGAGCCGTCGCCCGCACGGGCGGCGAAGGCGTTTGTAAACGCCTTGGTGTTGCGCTGCGCCGCAGCGTTCCGGCGATCGATGGCATGAAATACCCAGGGCGGCCGGGAGCCTGCGAGCCTCACCGGCGTGTAGCGCTGCTGCCCCGGTCCATCTCCTGCAGAAGCCGTTTCAGCGACAGTGCGACGATCAGCTTGTGGGCCGGGCGTACCACCAGCATGTAGAGGCGGCCGAACAGGCTGTGGGTTTTCACGGACGAGGTCACGGACAGCACTCCGCTGTTGCAGGTCACGCAGGTCATCACGTCCAGATGCCGATCCCGCACGGTGAGGGTCAGGACCTCCTCCGTCAGCTTCGCCACCGTGAAGAAATCCAGCTTGCCGCCGGGTCTGACACCCCCTTTCGGCTGGCCCGAGATACCGCCGATGCGCTTCACGCCGAAAGGGGCGCAAATCGCGTCGCGGAGCCGGAACGCCAGCTTCATGCCGGGCAGCGGCCGGGCGTGCATCAGCCTCCAGGCGTCCAGCGGAGTGATGGGCGCGGGCAGAACAACGGATTGCGTGTCCAGGAAATCCAGTTCCCCGGCGGGGGCCAGAACCTGAATGCGGGCCGTGGCGGCGCGGGCCAGACTGTCCGGTGGCATCAGAAATCCTTTCGGGGCAGGCAAAACGCTGACCCGGAGCTTAAACCAACCGCCGCGGGCAGCAATCCCGGAAAGAGCTGAAGGCTACCGGCCTGCGATATTCATCACGATGCAAGTGGTCGAGCCGGTGGCATAGAGCCTGCCGTCCTCCACCCCGCGGATCTCGCCGTGCGCGACGCCGGTGGAGCGGCCTGCGTGATCGGTGAGGCCGGTGCAATCCACCGTCACCCCCAGCGGGATCGGCCGCAGAATGTTGATCTTGTATTCCAGCGTTGTGTAGGCCGAGCCCCTTGGTACCCGGGTCATCACCGCGCAGGCCATGGCGCTGTCCAGCAGCGTCCCGTACCAGCCGCCATGGACCGTGCCCATCGGGTTGGTAAAGGCAAACTCCGGCGTGCCGCGGAACACCACGCGGCCCTCCTCGACCTCGGAAAGGCGGTAGCCCAGCGTCTTGGCGATCGGCGGGCCGGGCAGACGGCCCTCCAGGATGCCCTGCATGAATTCCAGCCCGGACATCTCGGTGATCTGCTGCATCGTCAAAAGGTCGGAGGGCTGTTGGGCATAGAACATGGCGCGCGTCTTTCCAGGCAGGGAGATTTGCCCCACTTAGAAAGCGCGCCATCTTGCCTGCAAGCTTTACGCTACGTTTTCGAGCACCACCTTCGGCGTGATCCCCAGCGCAAAGCAGACATCGCGGGTCAGTTCGGGCCGGTTCAGCGTGTAGAAATGCAGCTTGTCCACACCGCCCTCCAGCAGGTCCGAGCAAAGCTCGGTGCAGATCGCTGTCGCCAGCAAATCCTCGCGGTCGTCGCGCACCGCCTTGTCAAAGGCATCCTCAACCCATTGTGGAATGATGGTGCCGCAGCGGCGGGCGAAGTTGCGCGCGCCCTTCCAGTTTTCGATCGGCAGGATCCCTGGGGTGAGCTTGCTGCCGTCGATCCCTGCCTTCTCGCAGGCATCGCGGAAGCGGAAGAAGGTCTCCGCCTCGAAGAAGAACTGAGTCAGCGCTTCGTCGGCGCCGGCATCCAGCTTGCGCTTCAGCCACTCGACATCGGCGGCCTGGTCGGCGGCCTCCGGGTGGCGGTCCGGGTAGGCGCCGACACGGATGGTGAAGCCGCCGCGCGCCGCCAGCCCTTCGATCAGTGCGACCGAGTCGGCAAAACCTTCGGGATGCGGGGTGAACTTGCCTTCGCCCTTCGGCGGGTCGCCGCGCAGGGCGACGATCTCGCGCACACCGGCTTCGGCAAACTGGTCCGCGATCTCCAGGGTTTCCGCCTTGGAGGCGTTGACACAGGTCAGATGCGCGGCAACGTTCAGGCCGGACGAATTATGCAGCGTCGCCACCGCATCGCGGGTGAGCGAGCGGGTGGTGCCGCCGGCGCCATAGGTTACCGAGACAAAGCGCGGATCCATCGGAGCGAGCACCTGCACCGTGTCCCAAAGCCGGAAGGAGGCTTCGAGAGTCTGCGGCGGGAAGAATTCGAAGGAAATCTCTGGCGTCGTCATTTCAGGTCTCTCGCTGTGTTGATTTCGTCTCTTGTTGCACGCGCAGCACTGTGAGACAATTTCATAATTCTCAAGAACAACATGAGCGACATCATAGGATGCATATCGAATTCCGCCATCTCCGCACCATCAAGGCCATCCACGAGGCCGGCGGGCTGGCCCGGGCTGCGGATCAGCTGAACATCACCCAAAGCGCGCTCAGCCATCAGGTAAAGGGTCTGGAAGAGCAGGCCGGCGTCGAGCTGTTCATCCGCCGCTCCAAGCCGATGAAACTCTCGCCCGCGGGCCTGCGGCTCCTGCGCCTGGCCGAGCAGGTGCTGCCGCAGGTGGAGGCGGCGCAAGCCGAGTTTTCCTCGTTGCGGGACGGCCACGCGGGGCGGATGCACATCGCCATCGAATGCCACGCCTGTTTCGAGTGGCTGTTCCCGGTGCTGGAGGCTTTCCGCAAGAGCTGGGGCGATGTCGATGTCGATATCCGCCCCGGCCTTGCCTTTGACGCGCTGCCTGCACTGCAGAAGGAGGAGGTGGATCTCGTGGTCTCCTCTGATCCCGAGAACATTCCCGGCGTCGAATTCATCGAACTGTTCGACTACAACGCTGTTTTCGTTGCCTCCTCCCACCACCCGCTGGCGGAAAAACCCTATGTGGAGGCGGAGGACTTCCTCGGCCAGGTGCTCATCACCTACCCGGTGGAAAAGTCCCGGCTCGACGTCTTCAGCCAGCTGCTGACGCCCGCCGGGGTCGAGCCCGCCTCGATCCGCCAGGTGGAGCTGACCGCGGTGATCCTGTTGCTCGTCGCCTCCAACCGCGGCGTTTCGGTCCTGCCGGACTGGGTGGTACGGGAGGTGAAATACTCGTCCGACTACGTGACGCGGCCGCTGACCAAGGCCGGAATCACCCGCAGGCTCTATGCCGCGATCCGCAGCGAAGACCGTGAGAAGCCCTATACGCAGGAGCTGATCCGCCTCGCGAAAATCGAGGCGCGCAAGCTGCAGCAGCAATAGATATTTGCGCCCGGCCCCGCCGGGGCCGGGCGCAAACAAGCCCGGTCAGGCCAGTTTGACGATCTGTTTGCCGGTATTGCCGCCCTTCATCATGGACAGGAAAGCCTTGGGCGCGTTCTCCAGTCCCTCTGCAATATCCTCCAGGTATTTGATCGAGCCGTCTGCCACCTTGGGAGCGACTTCTTTCAGAAACTCCGGGTAGCGGCCGTAGTGATTGAAAATGATGAAGCCGTTCACCGACAGGAACTTCGTCAGCACCGTGCGCCAGATTGCCGGGGCCGTGAGATCGGTTTCGGCGCTGTTGTACCAGGCGATCATGCCGCAGACCGGGATGCGGCCGAAGTTGTTCATCAAAGGCAGCACCGCTTCCAGCACCTTGCCGCCGACGTTCTCGTAATAGATGTCGATGCCGCCCGGGCAGGCCGCCGCCAGCGCCGCACTCAGCGCCTCCGCCGATCCCAGCGCGCGGTGGTCGAGGCAGGCGTCAAAGCCGAAGGTTTCCTCCGCCAGCTTGCATTTCTCGGCCCCGCCAGCGATGCCGACCACGCGCAAACCCGCCTGTTTCGCAAGCTGCCCCACCATCGAGCCAACCGGCCCGGTTGCGGCGGCCACCACCAGCGTCTCGCCCGCCTTGGGCCGGCCATAGGCCTGCAAGCCATGCCAAGCGGTAAACCCCGGCATGCCGAGCACGCCAAGCGCAGTTGTAAGCGGTGCCATATCCGGATCCAGCTTGCGGATCTGGTCCGCGGGCAGGCAAGCGTGGCTGGCCCACCCGAACTGTCCTAGCGCAAAGTCGCCGGGCTGGTACGCCGGGCTGTTCGAGGCAATCACCTCCCCCACGCCGCCCGCTTCCATGGTGCCGCCCACGGGCACCGGGGCGGCATAGGACTTGGCATCGTTCATGCGCCCGCGCATGTAGGGGTCCAACGACATGTAGTGAAGCTTCACAAGCACTTCGCCCTCGCCCGGCTCGGGCAGGGGGGCGGTTTCCAGACGGAAGTTCTCCTCCGTGGCCTCGCCTTCGGGGCGGCTCGCCAACACGATGCGCTGCATCTCTTCGCTCATGGGATCGTCCTTCCTGATCAATCTGTTGTGCGCAGAACTCTGTGTGCCATACCGGCCGATTTCAAGCACTGGCGGGGATTTGACCCGGCGTCAGGCGGCGCCCTGCCGGTGCGCATTGCCCCCTTGGCAAGCTCCGGCTTGAGGCGTATAGGCACGGTTTGACCCGCACCTCCCCCGACCGGCACAGGAAACGCAGACATGATTGGCAGCGCAAACCTCAACGTGATGATCAAGGCCGCCCGCAAGGCAGGCCGTTCCCTGGTGAAGGACTTCCGCGAGGTGGAGAACCTTCAGGTCTCGATGAAGGGCGCCGGTGACTTCGTCTCCAAGGCCGACATCGCCGCCGAGAAGATCCTGAAGGACGAACTGCGGGGGGCCCGCCCGACCTATGGCTGGCTGGCCGAAGAGGGCGGTGAGGAGCCGGGCGAGGACCCGACCCGGCGCTGGATCGTCGATCCTCTCGACGGCACCACCAACTTCCTGCACGGCCTGCCGCATTGGGCGGTGTCGATCGCGCTGGAGCACAAGGGGCAGGTGGTGGCCGGCGTGATCTATGACGCCGCCAAGGACGAGATGTTCTTTGCCGAGAAAGGCGCGGGCGCCTGGATGAACGAAAGCCGCATCCGCGTCTCCGGCCGCCACCGGATGATCGAGTCGGTGTTTGCCACCGGCGTGCCTTTCGGCGGCCGCTCCGACCTGCCGCTGACCCTGCAGGACCTGGCCCGTCTGATGCCCGCCTGTGCCGGCGTGCGCCGCTGGGGCTCGGCGGCGCTCGACATGGCCTATGTCGCCTCGGGCCGCTACGAGGGCTTCTGGGAACGCCGCCTGAACGCTTGGGACCTCGCGGCAGGCATCATCCTGGTGAAGGAAGCCGGCGGCTTTGCCGAAGCCATCGACCCTGAGGCGGGCATCATCGACAGCGGCAGCGTGCTCTGCTCGAACGAGCCGATCTTCGACAGCTTCTCCAAGGTGATCCGCGGCTGATCTGGCGCGGATACCCGAGACTTCGAAACGCGGCCCCGGGGCCGCGTTTTTTTTTCTCAAGGCGCCCACTGCCGCCAGCGCGGAACAAGGCCGAAGGCCGCCGCGTATCGCCGGCGCGCCCCAACGCGGCGGCGATTTGGTTGATGCTGGGTGGTCCCTCGATAAGTCGTACGGACTTGGCCGGGATAAATTGCCAGACACACCCGTCAGGATCGCCCCCGCGCGCGCCGGCGATGCGCGGCTTCGTGGATGGCCGCTTACCGGTCCGACGGATGGTTAACCCCGTCGCTCCAGGGGATCTCGCCATAGCTCTCGGGGTGCGTGCGAGGATTGGCGCCCTCGATGCAGCCGAGGTTCACCCCGCATTCCGCCGGGTTCGACCGGCGCCGATGGTGGGTGTAGATGCCGCAGGTCCTGCAGAAGTAATGCTTCGCCGTATGGGTGCCCCAGGTGTACAAGGACAGGTTCTCCGCTCCCTTCAGCACCTTCAGCGTATCGGCCACTGCCGTCACCGCCGCAGCCCCGCGGCGGCGGCAGAAGGAGCAATCGCAGCGCGCGGCGGAGGCGAGTCCGTCGGGAAACTCGGCCTCGATCTCGATGGCACCGCAGTGGCAGGTGGCTTTCAAGCGTTGCATCAGTCTCTCCTCGCTTTTCAAATTACTTCCCCCAAGGCCCCGGATTGCGCTTGCGGCGCGGCAGCTTGGGGATGCGGCTGGCAGAGTATTCGCTCTCGGGATGCGGCGGGTGGCCGTGGGTGCGGTTCCAGAAGGCCGGGCCGCCGCGCCTGATCCAGAGCGGCACGCAGAGCGCGAGCCCCACGATGAAGCCGCCGGCATGGGCCCAGTAGGCAACGCCGCCCTGATCCGGATCGGCGCCGATGCCGCCGAGGAACTGCATCCCCAGCCAGGCCGCCAGCATGATGAAGGCGGGGATGGAGAAAATGCGGAAGTAGATGATCAGCACCAGCAGGATATCGACCCGCGCCTTCGGGAACATCAGCAGATACCCTCCCATCACCCCGGCGATGGCGCCCGATGCCCCCACCGTCGGGACCTGCGACCAGGGGGCCGACGCGACGTGGATTACCCCCGCACCGATGCCGCAGGCGAGGTAGAACAGGAGGAAAGGCAGGTGCCCCATCTCGTCTTCCAGGTTATCGCCGAAGATCCACAGGAACAGCATGTTGCCGCCCAGGTGGATCAGCCCGCCGTGGATGAACAGGGAAGTAAACAGGGTTGCGAAGCCAAAGCCCTGGCTGATCTCGGCCGGAACCACCGCAAAGGCGTCGTAGAAATAGGCCAGCGCCCGGGGCGAGGCGTAGGTGGCGGAATAATAGATGTAAGCGAGGATATTCGCCGCCATCAGCGCGTAGACGACATAGGGCGTCCGGCCTGAGGGGTTGTGGTCGCGCAAGGGAAACATGCGCAGACGCTGGGCCGGTTGCGGCCCAGCGTCAAGGGGCTATCGCTCTCAGCTCATGCCGCCGAGCAGCGCCGCGTTGCCGCCGGCGGCGGTGGTGTCAACGCAGACATGGCGCTCGGCCAGCACGCGGGTGCGGTCGGGCAGGCCGGGGATCAGAGGCAGGATCGGTCCGTCACGGCGCGACAGCGCCTGCTCGATCTCGCGGCCGGTGGCCTCGTCGCCCCACCAGAGCACGCCAGCGATGCCCTCCACGGTCTCCAGCTGACGGATGCCCAGAAGGCCATGCGCCTTGATCGCGGTACCGCCCAGGCTGATTACCGCCTCGGCCTGCGCCTCCGCGGTTTCGGCGCCGGGACCCATGCAGAGGAGCGGCTGACGCGGCAGCATGGTGAGCCGGTTCGATTCACCGGTCGGACCGGGCAAAGTGGTGGTGACCGCCTGCGCCGGCACCCCGCTGGCAGGGGGCAGCGCGGCCGTGCCCTGGCCCACTGTGCCTGGCACAGTCCCGGCGCCGCTCTGCCGCCGGTCCGGCGCGCAGAAGCGGGCGAGGTAGTTCGGGCCGCCCGCCTTAGGGCCGGTGCCCGACAGGCCCTCGCCGCCGAACGGCTGGCTGCCGACGATGGCGCCGATCTGGTTGCGGTTCACGTAGATGTTGCCCGCGTGCACCCGGTCGCAGACATGCTGCACACGGTCGTCGATCCGGGTGTGCAGCCCGAAGGTCAGCCCGTAACCGGTTGCATTGATGTCGGAAATCACCTTGTCCAGATCCTGTGCGCGGAACCGCGCGACATGCAGCACGGGGCCAAAGATTTCTTCCTCGAGCGCCTCGATGCCCGGCACCCCGATCAGCGTCGGCGCTACAAAGGTGCCGCCCTGCGGCGTGCGCAGCTCCTTCAGTACCCGGCCCTCGGCACGAGCCTTGTCGATATGGGCGAGGATGCCCGCACGCGCGGCCTCGTCGATCACCGGGCCGCTGTCGGTAAACAAGTGCCAGGGATCATCCAGCCGCAGGCAGTCCATTGCGCCCTTCAGCATGGTGAGCACGGTATCGGCCACGTCCTCCTGCAGATACAGGCAGCGCAGCGCCGAGCAGCGCTGGCCCGCGGACTGGAAGGCGCTTTCGATCACCGCCTGCACCGCCTGTTCCGGCAGCGCGGTGGAGTCGACGATCATCGCGTTGAGCCCGCCGGTTTCCGCAATCAGCGGCGAGCCCGGCTGCAGGTTCTCGGCCATCGCCTTGCGGATGCGCAGCGCGGTGGCGGTGGAGCCGGTGAAGGCGACGCCGTTCACGCGGGCATCCGAGGTGATCGCGGCACCGACAACGCTGCCGCGGCCCGGCACCAGCTGCAGCGCGGCGCGCGGCACCCCGGCCTCGTGCAGAAGCTGCACGGCACGGTGCGCGATCAGCGGCGTCTGGTCGGCGGGCTTTGCCAGCACCGCGTTGCCCGCGGCAAGGGCTGCCGAGATCTGCCCGGTGAAAATCGCCAGCGGGAAGTTCCAGGGCGAGATGCAGGAGAAGACGCCTGCCGGTTCCGCGTCCGGAATGCGGGCGGCGTAGTAGCGCAGGAAATCCACCGCCTCGCGCAGCTCTGCCACCGCGTCGGGAATGGTCTTGCCCGCTTCGCGCGCAAGGATCGCAAACAGCTCGCCGAAATTCTCCTCATAGAGATCCGCGGCCTTGTTCAGCACCGCCGCGCGGTCGGCTGCGGGCGCGTCCCACGGGTTGGCCGAGGCCAGTGCCAGCTCGATATCATCGCTGCTGCACTGGGCAATGCGGCCCACGACGCTGAGGTCGGTCGGGCTGGTCACGTCTTTCGGCGTTTCCGGCCGGGCCTCACCGGCGAGCAGCGGGCCTGCGTCCCACTGGTGGTCCCGCCAGGGCGCGCGCGCCTCGTCGATCCGCGCCAGCGTCGGCGCATGGCCCAGGTCGAACCCCTTGGAGTTCATCCGCTCCGGCAGGAACAGCTCCGGCCCCGTGGGGATCTGCCGGGTGAGATCATCCACCGCCTCGAACGGGTCGGCGGCAACCACCTCCGGCGGCACGTTCTCATCCACGATCTGGTTCACGAAGGAGCTGTTGGCGCCGTTCTCCAGAAGGCGGCGCACCAGGTAGGCCAGCAGGTCGCGGTGCGCGCCCACGGGGGCGTAGATCCGGCAGTTGGTCTTGTTCTGCTCCAGCACCATCTGGTGCAGTGTCTCGCCCATGCCATGCAGGCGCTGGAATTCGTAGGCCGCCTTGTCCTTGCCTTCCGCCATATGCAGGATCGCGGCGACGGTATGGGCGTTGTGGGTGGCGAATTGCGGGTAGATCCGGTCCGTCAGGCCGAGCAGTTTGCGGGCATTGGCGATGTAGGACACATCGGTCAGCGCCTTGTGGGTATAGACCGGGAAGCCATCGACGCCCTCGGCCTGGGCGCGCTTGATCTCGGTGTCCCAATAGGCGCCCTTCACCAGCCGCACCATGAAGCGGCGGTCGTATTTCTCGGCCATCTCATGCAGCGCGTCGATCGCCAGCCCGGTGCGCGGGCCGTAGGCCTGCACCACCACGCCAAAGCCGTCCCAGCCCGCCAGCGCCGGGTCCGAGACCACGGCCTCGATCACCTCCAGCGACAGCGACAGCCGGTCGGCTTCCTCGGCGTCGACGTTGAGGCCCATTTTCGCGGCCTTCGCGAGCAGCGCCAGCGCCTTCAGCCGCGGTACCAGCGCCTCCATCACACTGGCGTCCTGCGCCAGCTCGTAACGCGGATGCAGCGCCGACAGCTTTACCGAGATGCCGGGGTTCTTGCGGATATCGTCGCTGTGGCAGGCGGCCGCGATCGCCGAGATCGCCCGCGAATAGGCCAGGTGATAGCGCGAGGCATCGCCTTCGGTGCGCGCCGCTTCGCCCAGCATGTCATAGGAATAGGTATAGCCCTTGGCCTCCATCCCCTCGGCCCGCCGCATCGCGCCCTCGATGGTTTCGCCCAGCACGAACTGGCGGCCCATCTCTTTCATCGCGCGGCCCACGGCGGTGCGGATCACCGGCTCGCCCAGCCGCTTCACGGCGCCGCGCAGAGCGCGCACCGGGCTTGGCTTGTCCTCGTCCAGCACCTTGCCGGTCAGCATCAGCGCCCAGGTCGAGGCGTTGACCAGTGGCGAGGAGGATTTGCCCAGGTGCTTGCTCCAGTCCGACGGCGCGATCTTGTCCTCGATCAGCGCGTCGATGGTGTCGGCATCCGGCACCCGCAGGAGCGCCTCCGCGAGGCACATCAGCGCGACGCCCTCTTCGGTCGAAAGCCCGTATTCCGCCAGGAACACCTCCATCAGCCCCGGCGCGGAATGGCCGCGGATGTCGCGCACAAGGGCTGCCGCATTGGCGCTGATCCGCTGCCGGTCCTCACTGCTGAGGGCTGCCTGGTCGATCAGCTTGCCGCACATGGCGGTCTCATTCGCGTAGGTTCCGGCATCGATACGGTGCCGCAGTTTCCGGGATGTGTTCATGTGCTCGTGCTCCGCTGGACGAAGAAGTCTGATAACCAGATTACACCCAATTCTTCGGGACAACCGCCCGAAGATGTGGCAAGTACAGTACGATTGAAGAAAGTGGGGCGACATGACGGGTCAAATGAACTTCTCCGATCTGGACCGGTTCGACCGGGCGATTCTGAACGTCCTGGCCGAGGACGGCCGTATCTCCATCGCCGATCTCGCGCGCCGCATCGGCCTGTCGAAATCGCCGACCCAGACCCGGCTGAAACGTCTGGAAACCGGCGGCATCATCACCGGCTACCGCGCCCTGGTGGACCCGATCCGGCTGGGGCTCGACCACGTGGCCTTTGTCGAGGTGAAGCTGGACGATACCCGCGAGGCGGCACTCGCGAAGTTCAACGCCGCGGTGATCCGGGTGCCCGAGATCGAGCAGGCGCACATGCTGGCCTCGCATTTCGATTACCTGCTGAAGGTGCGCACCCGCTCCATGAGCGACTACCGTGCGGTGCTTGGCGAGAAGATTTCCTCGCTGCCGCACGTCTCCTCGACCTCCACCTATGTGGCGATGCAGGCGGTGAAGGAGGAGGCAGCGCCCGGTCCGCTGTGAGCTGCCTCACGGGGCAGGGGGCTGACCCGAACTTGATCCCGGCGGCAACTGCGCCAGCATTAAGGGCATGTCTGGTATTTCTGTTGCATGCTCCCGCTTCCCCGCCCTGCTTCTGGCTGCTGCCTTGCCCGTCAGCGCCGCGGCAAGCTGCCCGCCCGCGCCCGACCACTCGGACGCATTGGAGCAGCTCCTGGCCGAAGTTCAGGCAGCGCCCAGCGAGCGGGAAGCACGCCTGATCTCCAACCGCATGTGGCAATACTGGGCCGATGCGCCTGATGCGCGGGCGCAGGAGATCCTCGACCGTGGAATGGTCCGGCGCGCAGGCTTGGACCTCCTGGGGGCGCTTGCGGATTTCGACGCGCTGATCGCCTACTGCCCTGAGTATGCCGAGGGCTACAACCAGCGCGCCTTCGTGCACTACCTGCGCCGCGATTTCGCGTCGGCGCTGAACGATCTCGACCATGCTTTGGCACTGTCCCCGCGCCATGTGGCAGCGCTGAGCGGCCGGGCGCTATCGCTCTACGCCCTATCGCATATCGAGGAGGCGCGAGCGGCGCTGGCCGCAGCACTGTTGCTGAACCCCTGGCTTCCCGAACGCAGTCTTGCCGCTCCGGGCGGTCCGCTGGCGCCGGTGTCAGGGGCCATACCCGAACGCGCCCTCTGAGCGACCGGCAACCGGGAAAATCAGCCGCACCGGGTTGAATATAGATTGTCCCCAGCGGGCCATGCCGCTAGACCAAGGCGTGCAGCCCAGCTGCGTGCGGGCGTGGTGGAATGGTAGACACAAGGGACTTAAAATCCCTAGGCCTTAGGCCGTGCGGGTTCGAGTCCCGCCGCCCGTACCACCCCCGGCAAGGCACCCTGGTATCGAAATCCCATGACCGGCAACCGTATTCCCAAGCAATACGGCCCGGAAATCACGGGATTTCCGGGCCCGATCTCGCGCCGGATACCGGCTACCCGCGGCCGCGGTAGGGGGGCACGCCCTGATCCGGGATCCAGACGCCCTCGGGCAGGGGACCGGTCTGCCAGAACACGTCGATCGGGATGCCGCCGCGCGGATACCAGTAGCCGCCGATCCTGAGCCACTGCGGCTCCAGGAAATCCGCCAGGCGGCGCGCGATCGATACCGTGCAATCTTCGTGAAAGGCGCCGTGGTTGCGAAAGGAGGTGAGATACAGCTTCAGCGACTTGCTCTCAACCAGCCATTTGCCGGGCACGTAGTCGATCACCAGATGGGCAAAGTCCGGCTGGCCGGTCATCGGGCAAAGCGAGGTGAACTCCGGCGCGGTAAAGCGCACGTTGTAGGCCACATCTGCCTGCGGGTTCTGAACCCGCTCCAGCTCGGCCTCTTCCGGGCTGTTGGGCAATACGGTGGCGCCGCCCAGCTGCTTCAGGTTGCTATAGATGTCGTCAGTCATGTCAGGTTTTTCCTTTCACACACCGCGCTTGTTGCCCCAGACCAGCACGTGCAGCTGGGGCAGGACACGCGGGGCAAACCAGCCGTCGCCGGTCACTTTTTCGATCAGCCACAGCAGCCGGTCGGTGGCTTGCTGCAGGTCCACCGGCTGTTCCGGGTCCACGTCCGGATTGCCCGGCTGCAGGTAAAGCGGCAGGCCGGGGTGGCGCTCGGCCGCGTCTTTGGCCCAATTGTAGTCGGTGCCGTCGAACACCACGATCTTAATCACCACCTGGCCGCAGCCCTCGGCCATGTGCAGGCAACGGGTGAACTTGTGCCAGTCGGTCTTCTCGCCGCTGGAGGGCGGCTTGGGGCTGAGGACCAGCGTGTCCAGCTCCGCAAACCATGGCTGCGCCAGCGAGCCTTGCGTTTCGCAGGCAAAGCGGTAGCCCTCGGCCTTGCCGAGCGCGATCAGGGCACCGAAGTCCTGGATCGCCGGGTTGCCGCCGGAGATCGACACGGTGAGCGGCCGGCCGCCCGACAGGCGGCGCACCTCATCCATTACCTCTTCCGCGCTCATCGGCGCCCAGTCGTGGCGGTAGGCGCTGTCGACCGCGTGCATGCTGTCGCACCAGGAACAGCGGTAATCGCAGCCGCCCGCGCGCACGAACACCGTGGGCTCGCCGATCAGCGCGCCTTCGCCCTGGATCGTGGGGCCGAAAATTTCTGCGATACGAAGGGTCATGGCCCGATCTCCGGCCGGTATTCCGCCCATGTCTTCGGCGTTTCCGAGACCTTTACTGCCGCCACTTCGGGCCAGCGCGCGCGGCACCAGTCGTAGAAGTGCTTGGCCATGTTCTCGGCCGTCGACGGCCCGTCCAGGACGTCGTTCAGATGCCGGTGGTCGAAACACTCGTCGATATAGGACTTGAGAGGCTTCAGCTCGTGATAGTCACGCACGAAGCCATCCCGGTTCAGCGCTTGCGCCGCCAGCTCCACCACCACCACGTAATTGTGCCCGTGCAGCCGCGCGCATTGGTGCTCCGGCGGCAGATGCGACAGCTGGTGCGAAGCGGAGAAGTGGAACTCCTTTGTGATCCGGTACATCAGCCACCGTCCTTACCGGCAACAGCCTTCTGCCAGAAATCGGGGTCTGCATAGTCTGTCGGATCCTCGACACCCGCCAAGTGGAACGCTTCGCGCCGCTCCACACAGGTGCCGCAGCGGCCGCAGTGCTTCTCGCCGCCCTTGTAGCAGGACCAGGTCTCCGCAAACGGGGTGCCGTGCTTGGCGCCCGCGGTCACGATGTCTGCCTTGGAGCGGTGCACGAAGGGCGTGTAGAGCCGCACGTCGGCGTAGCCGTCCAGCGCGGCGCGCTGCATCGCGTCAAACGCCTCGGTAAAGGCCGGGCGGCAGTCGGGGTAGATGAAGTGGTCGCCGCCATGCACTGCTGCCGCTACGGCCTCGTCCCCGTTGGCGGCAGCGATGCCGTAGGCGATGGTCAGCATGATGGCATTGCGGTTCGGCACCACGGTGACCTTCATGGTCTCTTCCTCGTAGTGACCGTCCGGCACGTCAATGTCATCGGTCAGCGCAGAGCCCGAAAGCGCGGCGCCGATGTTGCGCATGTTGATGATGTCATGCGGCACGCCCAGCCGTTCAGCTGCGGCGGCGGCAAAGTCGAGTTCCTTCCTGTGGCGCTGGCCGTAGTCGAAGGAGACAAGACGGGTGAGCTGCTGTTCTTCAGCAACCATGTGCGCGAGCGACACGGAATCGAGCCCGCCCGAGCAGATAACGATAGTTTTCATTTTCGAACCCTTGTTTTGGTGACCGGGTAGGCTGCGACCGGTTCTGCGCGTATAGCGCCGCGGGTCCAAGCGCGCAAGGGTTGGGCGCAATGCGCACTTCCTGAGGGTCTTGCTGGGAAATTTTGAAACTGCCCAGATTGCAGTTTGCTTGCTGGAGACTGCGCCCGGCCTTCTCATTGACAGAATGCGCAGTCCTTGAAGCGCATCGGCCGTCTGGGTGGGAGCGGCGGCGTTGCGGTTGCAGGGGCAGAACAATGAAAGCGAAGTGCCCGCTGTCATACCTAAGGCAAAACGCTGGGTTGACGGGGAGGGGCTCCGGCGCTGCCCGCCACTTGGCCGGGCTCGGCAGACAGCAAGTGTCTGTGCGGGCCTGATCTCCCACACACGCAGGCAGTCCCTGGTTCCGCCAGCTCAGCCCCGTTCCCCGCTGTGAGTTACGCTTGCGGCAGCTCTTCCCCCAGCCATTCCAGAAACGCCCGCGAGGCCGGGGTACTGGCATGGCTGGGCGGTGGCAGCAGGAAGTAGTTTTCCAAGAGTTCCGCCGAGTGTTCCCCTGCACGCACCAGCTGGCCGCCCGCCAGGAGTCCCGCCGCAAGCGTGTCATGCGACATCGCAACGCCTGCACCATGCAGCGCCGCGGTCATCGCGATCACATAGGTGGAGCCGAGGTTCACCTCATCACCGCGCGTAAACGCCAGTCCCTGTGACTTAAACCACGCCCCCCAAGACCCCGTGACTCCAGCACAATCCAGCAAAGTGGCCGAAGAAAAATCGACCCTCCCGCCCTGATAGCCGGGGGCGCAGACCGGGTAGAAGCGGTTCCGCGTCAGACGTACTGCCGTTGGCGACATGTCGTTGGGGCGGCCAAAGCGGATCTCGGTCCCGGCATTGGCCGCATGGCGCTCCGGGTCCCAGATCGGCGTCACGATATTCAGCACCAGCCAGGGAAACCGCGCATAAAGCCGCTGCAGACGCGGCGCCAGCCAAAACACCGAAAACGCCATATTGCACTGCAACACCAGATGCCGACCCTGGTCGCCGCCGGTAAAGGCGCGGGTGCCGGCCGCGATCAGGTCGAAAGCCTCGCGCACCACCGGCAGGTAGTTCGCACCCGCCTCGGTCAGGTCCAGCGCCCGGGTCTTGCGCACAAACAGTTCCCGGCCGAGGAAATTTTCCAGGCTGCGCACATGCTGGCTGATCGCGGGCTGGGTGAGGTTCAACTCGGCCGCCGCGCGGGTAAACGACAGATGCCGCGCGCTTGCCTCGAAGGCGCGCAGCCAGGTCAGCGGAGGCAGGGAGGGCGCGGGCATCGGTGCATGATCCATGCATAAGCTTTTCTGATGCATTAGCGCGGAATCCATCGTTTGTCAGCCCCTGGGCGCGCTGGCATCCCTTGGGAAACAGCGATGGAGACCCCGATGAACCTGCAACCCGCGCCCCGCGAGAACCTCACCCACTGGACCGCGCGCGTCGACCTGGCCGCCGCGTTCCGCTGGACCGCGCGGCTCAATATGCACGAAGGCGTCGCCAACCACTTCAGCCTCGCGGTGAGCGACGACGGCAGCCGTTTCCTGATGAATCCGAACCAGGTGCATTTTGCCCGGGTGAAGGCATCGGACCTCCTGCTGCTCGATGCCAATGACCCCTCCACGATGGACCGGCCCGACGCCCCCGATCCCACCGCCTGGGGGCTGCACGGCGCGCTGCACCGGCTCTGCCCGCATGCGCGCTGCGTGATGCACGTGCATTCGATCCACGCCACCGTCCTGGCCTGCCTCGCCGACAGCTCCCTGCCGCCGATCGACCAGAACACCGCTACATTCTACAACCGTCATGTGGTGGACGAGGGCTATGGCGGGCTTGCCTTCGAAAGCGAGGGCGAACGCTGCGCCGCTCTGCTGTCGGATCCGCGGAAGAAGGTGATGATCATGGGAAACCACGGCGTGCTGGTCCTCGGCGCCGATGTGGCCGACACCTTCAACCGCCTCTACTACTTCGAGCGCGCGGCGGAGACCTATATCCGGGCCCTGCAGACCGGGCAGAGGCTGCGGGTGCTGAGCGATGAAATCGCCGAGAAGACCGCCCGCGAGCTGGAAGAGTACCCGAGCCAGGCTGAACGCCACCTCGCCGAGCTGAAAGCCATCCTCGACGAGGAAGGCTCGGCTTACGCTACCTGACACCCCGACGGAAACCGCAGCCCGGAGGCACCCCCATGACCGCGCCCGGAATGACCCCGATGACCGAGACCGTGGCCGCCAGCGCCCTGGACCCCGAAAGCCAGCGCTGGAACTACCGCCCCGACGGCCCGGTTCCGCTCAACCCGCTGTTTTCCTGGCCGCCCCGGCCGCGTGCAGTGCTGGCCTGGTACCGGAGTGCCTGGGCAGAGATCACCGCGCTCACCGTGACCTTTCTGCTGGCTGTGGCGCTCTATTTCTGGCTGCTGCCGCCTTTGGCAGAGATGACCAGCTTCCGCCCCGGCTGGATGCTGCGCGTCTGGCTGACGAACCTGCTGCCGCAGGTGCTGGTGGCGGGCGGGCTGCACTGGTGGCTCTACATCCGCAAGGGGCAGGGGACGCGCAAGAAGTTCGACGCCCGCGAGCTCTCCCGCGGCAACGGCACCTTCGCCTTCCGCAACCAGGTGCTCGACAACATCTGGTGGACCCTGGGCAGCGCTATCACCGTCGCCACTGTCTACCAATGGGGGATATTCTGGGCGATGGCCAACGGCTGGGCGCCTGTCATCACCTTTTCCGAAGCGCCGGTCTGGGCAATCCTGTGGCTGCTGCTGATCCCGATGTGGTCGGGGCTGCATTTCTACTGGGTGCACCGGCTGGAACATCACCCGCGGCTCTACCGCCATGTCCACGCGGTGCATCACCGGAATGTCAACACGGGCCCCTGGTCCGGCATTTCCAACCACTGGTTCGAGAACCTGCTCTACTTCACCACCTATTTCGTCCACCTCGCCGTGCCGTCGCACCCGCTGCACCTGCTGTTCCACGCCATGTTCCAGCAGGTGAGCCCGGTGCTGTCGCACTCCGGATTCGAGCGGGTGATCGCATGCGATCGGGAGGCGGCCAAGGCGGGGGACTTCTTCCACCAGCTGCACCACCGTTATTTCGAGTGCAACTACGGCACCTCCGAGATCCCCTTCGACAAGTGGTTCGGCACCTATCACGACGGCAGCGCGGCCGCGACAAAGCGCACCCGGGCGTTCAAGAAACAAATGTACACGCGCTGACGGAGGGGGCAGGCGGAACCAGGGCGCGCAATCTGATCCTGATCAACGCCGGGCCGTGCTGGGCGGCGTAGGACAGGGCAGAGCTATGATGGCAGACCATAGGAGACACCGATGCTGCGCCTTGCTTCTCTTCTCTATTCGCTGATCGGCACCAGCCTGGCCGGTGCCGGGGTGATTGCGGTGCTGGTGGCCGGGCTTGCGACAGTCCCGGCGATCCTGGGGGCCGCAGCGGCGGGTGCGGCGCTGGGCCTGCCGGCCGCGTGGATGGTCGCCCGCGCGCTTTACGCCCGCGGCGCCTGAGCCAGGGGCGGCAGGGTCGCGCGCCGCCCAGAGGCTCAGGCGTTCAGGAACACCCGCGCCGCCGCCTCGAACTCGCGCGGCTTCTCGGCATGCAGCCAATGGCCCGCGCCTGGCAGCTTGGCGAAACGCGCATTGGGGAACAGCGCCCGGATCCGGTCCCGGTGCTCCGGCAGCACGTAGTCCGACTCGGCGCCCGCCAGAAACAGCGCGCGGCCTTCCCAGGCGGCGTCGATGTCGGGGAAGGACATGATGTCCGGCATCTGGTCCGCCAGCGCGTCGAGGTTCAGCCGCCAGCGCCGGTTGGCCACGTCCAGCGACTGGGTGAAGAAGCTCTGCAGCGCGGGCTCCACCCCGGCCTGGGCCAATTGCGCCTCTGCCTCGGGCCGCCGCTCCAGAGTGGAGAGATCGACCTGCCGCATCGCCTCGATATACTGAATCTGGCTGTGGCCATAGGCAACCGGCGCGATATCGGCCACCAGAAGCCGCCGCACTGCGGCCGGGTGCTGCAAGGCCAGCGTCATCGCCGCCTTGCCGCCCATCGAATGGCCAATCACGTCCATCTGCCCGCCATAGGCGTCAATCACCTCGGCCAAATCGGCGGCCAGGTCGGGGTAGCTGTGGCTGTCGTGCCAATGGCTCTGGCCGTGGTTGCGCATGTCGACGGCCACCACCTGACGCTGGTCGGACAAGCGCTTGGCAATGACACCCCAGTTGCGGGCAGAGCCGTAAAGCCCGTGTGCGATCAGGAGCGGCGGCTGCTCCGTTGCGGAGCCATGTGTGATGGTGTTCAGCATGGCCCTGTGATAGCTGGGCAGACGGCGCCTTGCCAGCCCCGATCGCTCCGGATTGAGCTGCCACGGTATTACCGTTAGTCTGGCACCATCCGCCACCTTCACGGGATACAGCCGTCATGGCCGCCAGCCTCGAGCAGGAGATCGCCGCGATCCGCCAGTTGCTGAAGCAGCGCGAGCATGCATCGGGCGACCTTGCCGCCGCACTTATCCGCGCCCGCCGCCGCCTGCCTCGGCGGATCTACCGGCAAGGGATGAAGCTTGCCCGCGCGCTGCCGCTCCTGGAACACCCCCGGCTGCGGCTGACAGTCGAGGAAAAGCCCTTGCGGGCCGCGGCAGAGGAGGTGAAGGCGCATCTGCAGAAGATCGACCTCTATGGCCGCCGCAAGACGCTTGTTCTCAGCATCCTTGGCAGCATGGCATTCTCACTGCTCACAGTGTTTGCGCTTCTGGTAATCGTGCTGCGCTGGCGCGGCTTCGTTTGAATGGCGTCGTTTTCCGGGGGCAATTGCCGCGCCCTAACGGCGCGCCCGGCACGGCGCGGCGGCCTCCCGGCCTGCTGCGGTAAACAACACTGATACGGAAAAGCCGCCGCGGCTTGCGGGCCGCGGCGGCTGGATACTGTCCTGAGACAGGCGCTTACAGGTTCTGGTAGAGCGGGAAGCGGGCGCAGAGGGCGGCAACCTTCTCGCGCACCGCGGCTTCCACTGCGCCGTTGCCGTCTTCACCGTTGGCAGCCAGACCGTCGACCACCTCGACGATCAGATCGGCGATCTCGCGGAACTCTTCTTCCTTGAAGCCGCGGGTGGTGCCCGCCGGGGTGCCCAGGCGGATGCCGGAGGTCACCGTCGGCTTTTCGGGGTCAAAGGGGATGCCGTTCTTGTTGGTGGTGATATGCGCGCGTCCCAGTGCCTTGTCGACGATGTTGCCGGTCACGCCCTTGGGGCGCAGATCGACCAGCATAACATGGGTGTCGGTGCCGCCGGTCACGATGTCGAGCCCGCCCTTGATCAGCTGGTCCGCCAGCGCCACGGCGTTTGCCCGCACCTGCTTCTGATAGGCCTTGAATTCGGGCTTCAGCGCTTCGCCGAAAGCCACCGCCTTCGCAGCGATCACATGCATCAGCGGGCCGCCCTGGATGCCGGGGAAGATCGCCGAGTTCACCTTCTTTGCGATATCCGCGTCGTTGGTGAGGATCATGCCGCCGCGGGGGCCGCGCAGGGTTTTGTGGGTGGTGGTGGTCGCAACATGCGCATGCGGGAAGGGCGAGGGATGCTCGCCGGCCGCCACGAGCCCCGCAAAATGAGCCATATCCACATGCAGGTAGGCGCCCACCATGTCGGCGATCTCGCGGAAGCGGGCAAAGTCGATGACCCGCGGCACGGCCGAGCCGCCGGCGATGATCAGCTTGGGCTGGTGCTCCTTCGCGAGCGCCTCCACCTGGTCGTAGTCGATCAGGCTGTCCTCGCGGCGCACGCCGTAGTGCACGGCATTGAACCACTTGCCGGACTGGTTCGGCGCAGCACCATGGGTCAGGTGCCCGCCGGAAGCCAGGTCCATCCCGAGGATGGTGTCGCCCGGCTTGATCAGCGCCTGGAACACGCCCTGGTTCGCCTGGCTGCCGGAGTTCGGCTGCACGTTGGCGAATTCGCAGTTGAACAGCTGCTTGGCGCGGTCGATGGCCAGGTTCTCCGCCACATCGACATACTGGCAGCCGCCATAATAACGCCGCCCGGGGTAGCCCTCGGCATATTTGTTGGTCAGGACGGAGCCCTGCGCCTCCATCACCGCGGCGGAGACGATGTTCTCGCTGGCAATCAGCTCGATCTCGTCGCGCTGGCGGCCCAGCTCATCGGTGATCGCGCCGAACAGCTCGGGGTCGCGCTCGGCAAGCGGCTGGGTGAAAAAGCCGGGGTCGCGGGTCGCTTCAGTCATGATGGCTCCATGTCAGTAGAGGAACAGTGGTGAGCGATTTCCTATAGGAAACATGGCGCGATCGAAAGCCTGTAAAGCGACATATGCGCTTGGGAGAACGGCAAGTCTGGCCTTCGGGGAAAAGCTGTGCTTGTTTCGGAACCAGCTGACCACCACCGGAAACAGACCGCATGCCTCTGAGAATCGCATTTCTGGCCGGCCGCACCGATGTCGCCCAGGCGGCACTGGCCGCGCTCAGCGCCCGCTACGGCCACGTCGTGCCTCAGGAGGCAGATGTCATCGTTGCGCTTGGCGGCGATGGCTTCATGCTTCGCACGCTGCATTCCATGGTGGACCACCCGGCGCCGGTCTACGGCATGAACTGCGGCACCGTCGGCTTCCTGATGAACACCTACCGCGAGGAAGGGCTGATCGAGCGGCTGGAGGATGCGGAACTGGAGATCATCAACCCGCTGTCGATGACCGCGATGGACCGCAGCGGCGTGACCCACCGGGCACTGGCGATCAACGAGGTTTCGCTGCTGCGGGCCGGGCCGCAGGCGGCGCGGCTGAAAATCTCGGTCGACGGGCGGCAGCGGCTGGCGGAGCTGGTCTGCGACGGCGCGCTGGTTTCCACGCCCGCGGGCTCCACTGCCTACAATTATTCGGCGCATGGGCCGATCCTGCCGATCGGCGCCGACGTGCTCGCGCTCACCGCAATTGCAGCTTTCCGTCCCCGCCGCTGGCGCGGCGCGCTGCTGCCGAGCAATGCCAAGGTGCGTTTCGATGTGCTGGAGGCCGAAAAACGCCCGGTGATGGCGGATGCGGATTCGATTTCGGTCGCCGACATCGACTGGGTGGAAATCCAAACCGAGCCGCGAATCCGCCACAAGATCCTGTTTGACCCCGGCCACGGGCTGGAGGAACGGCTGATCTCGGAGCAATTCACCTGACCCGGTTTTTCCGGTTTTGCGCTATATTACCGGTGTTTACGCTTGTTTCACGGACTTGTGAAGGATCGGGTAGGAAATCCATGCCATCCTTTACCCATGGGCAGAGAGTTGTTGCTCTGCCACTGGTAAGCCGCTGAAGTTTGCCCTCAAGCACTTAAAAGTGCGTGTATTAAAGAGGGCGTGTTGACGAGTTGAAGTTGGGTACCGGTGCCTTCGGCAGAAGCTGCGGAAAATGGCGGTTGCCGCGACATGATTGCGGCGATCGCCGTGCCGGGCCGGCTGGTTCTGGTGAACGGCCGGGCAAGGCAAATATTGGGTGAAATGCAGGCGGCAGCGCGGGTCGTCGGTCAGACCGCTTGTCCTTGCAGCGCGATAAAACGCGACAATGTAAACGCGACAATGTATTTGAATGCGGCACGCCGCAAACGGTGTGTCTGTGACGAGTATCCTTGTTTGGAAGGCCCCGGGGGCGGTTTATGCCGTGCCCCCGGTGTCTTGCGACTCTGCAATTCGGGCGCTCCTCCGGCACCCAGTGCCGAAGGGGTGTGACGAGGTGCGACCACCCGGTGCCGCAGAGGTGTGACGCCGCAGAAGCGTGACGTCCGGGGCAGCTATGGCACCTGCCGTCCAGAGCAATGTGACCCGGAGCACTGGGACAAAGGCAATGAACGCAGCTTCCGTTTGCCGCGGCGGGGAAATTCCCATCGGCCTCAAACTTCCGCAGGCCTCATCGCTCCAGCAGCCTCACACAGTTCCCGTTCTTCCGGCGAACAAGCCGTGCCCGTTTCCGTTTTGATGATCCACCTGCCTGAATGCGGCCCTGTATACGGCCGCTAGCCCATCCTCTCCCATAGCTCCGTGCACATCCGCCCGGCGCGAGCCTCAATGGCGGCGCAGGCCTCCACCGCCAGGTCCTCGCGCCAGCGCCGCGCCGCGATTTGCACATTGACGGGCTGCACCCCCGCGGGCAATGCCGCCAGCCGCGCCGGAACCGACGCCGCGGGAAGTCCCATGAAGTTCATCGCGTAGGAGTAGACCGCACTGCCCAATACCTCCTGCACCCCCTCTGTGCCTTCGGTATCGCGGCCGGGCCGGAAAAAAGGCTGCGGAAGGAATGGCGAGAGCACCAGCGGGTACTCCTCCATGAACAGCGACCACTGCCGCGCGAAATGGCTGCGCCTTGCCATCATCCGCAGCAGTTCATCGCCGGTAAACGGCGGAAACTCCTCGAAGTAGACGGCGAAGATATCGCGCACGGTTTGCGAACCCGCAGTCTCCACGTCCTCCTTCATCAGCGCATACACTTCGCCCATCAGCGCACGGTAGCCCACGCGCCCGGCCTCGAAGGCATCGGGCAGCGCGACCTCCTCGACCACATAGCCTGCATCGCAAAGGGCGTCGCGGGCAGTGAGCAGCGCCGCCTCAACCTCGGGGTGGAGATCATAGCCGAATGTTTCGCGGGTAAAGGCCACCTTGACGGGCCCCTCAAGCGCCGCGCCGCGCCAGGGCAGAGGCACATGGAACGGGTCGCGCGGATCGGGCGCAATCAGGCTCGGCATCGCCAGGTGCAGGTCTTCCGCCGCCCGCACCAGCAGCCCCTGCACCGACATCAGCTGCGCCAGCAGACCGCGTTCGTCCGATTGACTGGGGTTCCAGGCAGGCACCCGGCCCAGACCCGGCTTTACCGTGACCGCGCCATTGGCGGCGGCCGGGAAGCGCAAGCTGCCGCCGATGTCATTGCCGTGCGCCAGCGCTCCGATCCCCGCCATCACCGCAGCCCCGGCGCCGCCTGAGGAACCGCCGGGCGAGACATGATCCCCCCAGGGATTATGCGTCCGCCCGAACAGCGGGTTGTCAGTGTCGGCGCGGAAAGAAAACTCCGGCGTATTGGTCCGCCCGATCACCACTGCGCCCGCCTTCTGCAGATTTTCCACCACCGGCGCATCGGCGGGGGCGATGAGGTCCTTCAATGCCGCCACCCCGTTTGACGTGGCATGGCCCGCCTGGTCCACGTTGATCTTGATGGTGACAGGCACCCCGTGCAGCGGCCCCGGCACGGCGCCGCCCGCGCGCGCCTTGTCGAGCAACCGCGCGCGCTCCAGCGCCTCCGTGCCCAGGTCCTCGACTACCGCGTTCAGGCCCGGGTTCACCGCCTCCATACGGGCCAGCGAGGCCTGCACGGCGGCCTCTGCGCTCAAATCGCCCGCGCGGGTCCGTTCTGCCAGCTCCGTGGCGCTCAGCCGCCAGATGTCGTCATGTGTCATGCTCAAGCCTCCCCGCCGCAGGTTAGGCGGGCAGGGAAGACTTGCAAGGGAAAACGGGCTACCGGAATTCCATGGGAACTCCGGCCATGAAATCACGTGGTTTCATGGCCGGTTGCCGCGCCGGAGAGCGGACCTGCTACCGGGCGTAACCGAGGCTCTGCAGCGCTGCCGTGATTTCGTCAAGGATCGCCGGGTCGTCGATGGTGGCGGGCATCTTCCAGGGCGTGCCATCGGCGATGTTCACCATTGTGCCGCGCAGGATCTTGCCCGAGCGGGTCTTTGGCAGCCGCTCCACCACTGCCGCGCGTTTGAAGGCCGCCACGGGGCCGATCTTCTCCCGCACCAGCTTTACCACCTCGTCAACCACCTCGGCGGGCGGGCGGCTGCAGCCAGCGTTGAGGCAGAGGAAACCGACCGGCATCTGCCCCTTCAGCGCATCCGCTGCGCCGACCACCGCGCATTCGGCGACATCCGGGTGGCTCGCCAGCACCTCCTCCATCGCGCCGGTCGAGAGCCGGTGGCCCGCCACATTGATCACGTCATCGGTGCGCGCCATGATGTAGAGATAGCCGTCCTCGTCCTTCATGCCCGCATCGCCGGTCTCGTAATAGCCGGGGAAGGTGGTGAGGTAGCTCTTGCGGTAGCGTTCCCCGGCATTCCACAGCGTCGGCAGCGTGCCAGGCGGCAGCGGCAGCTTCACCGCAATTGCGCCCAATTCGCCCGGCGCCACCGGGTGGCCGCCTTCGTCGAGAATCTCCACCTCGTAGCCGGGCATCGCCACCGCGGGTGAGCCGCGCTTGACCGGCAGCGCCTCGATGCCAAGCGGGTTCGCGGCGATCGCCCAGCCGGTCTCGGTCTGCCACCAATGGTCGATTACCGGCACCTTGAGCTGCTCCTCGGCCCAGGCGATGGTGTCGGGATCGGCGCGCTCTCCGGCAAGATAGACCTGCTCCAGGCAGCTGAGGTCGTATTTGCCGACAAACTCGCCTTTGGGGTCCTCCCGCTTCACCGCGCGGAAGGCGGTGGGGGCGGTAAAGAAGCTCTTGACCTTGTGTTCAGAGATCACCCGCCAGAAGGTGCCGGCATCGGGCGTGCCCACAGGCTTGCCTTCGAACACGATGGTGGTGTTGCCGTGGATCAGCGGCCCGTAGCAGATGTAGCTGTGCCCCACGACCCAGCCCACGTCCGAGGCCGCCCAGAACACATCGCCCGGATCGACGTTGTAGATGTTCTTCATTGTCCAATTCAGCGCCACCAGCTGTCCCGCGGTGTGGCGGATCACCCCCTTGGGCGCTCCAGTGGTGCCGGAGGTATAGAGGATATAGGAGGGGTGGTTGCCTTCGACGGGCACGCAGTCCGCGGGCGCCTCACCTTCCTGGAAGCCGTGCCAGTCGGCATCGCGCCCCTCAACCAGTTCCGCCACCTCCTGTTCGCGCTGGAGGATCACGCAGAACGCGGGCTTGTGCGCCGCCTGTTCGATCGCGCCGTCCAGCAGCGGCTTGTAGCGCACGGTGCGGCCCGGCTCGATGCCGCAGGAGGCGGCGATGATCGCCTTGGGGGTGGCATCGTCAATGCGCACCGCCAGTTCGTTCGCGGCAAAGCCGCCAAACACCACGGAATGCACCGCCCCCAGCCGGGCGCAGGCCAGCATCGCCTCCAGCGCCTCGGGCACCATTGGCATGTAGATAATGACGCGGTCGCCTTTCTCCACGCCCTTGGCGCGCAGGGCCCCGGCCAGCGAGGCCACCCGGTCCTTCAGCTCGGCATAGGAGATCACCTTTTTGGTGCCGGTCACCGGGCTGTCATGGATGATCGCAGCCTGCCCGCCGCGGCCCGCCTCCACATGCCGGTCCACCGCGTTGTAGCAGGTGTTGACGCGCGCGTCGGCAAACCACTCGTGCAAGCCGTTCCCCTTGTCGAAAAGTGCTTTCGAGGGCGCCCGGTCCCAGCTGATCGCACCGGCTGCCTCCATCCAGAAGCCTTCCGGGTCCTGCTGCCAGCGGGCGTAGATGTCCTGATATGCCATGTGTCTTACTCCTCCTGCCAATTGCCTAGGCGAGAACGCCGCTCCCGGGCAAGTTTTGACAAGCGCGGGAGGCAGATTGGTGAAGAAAATTACAGGGGACGGGGCGTTTCCGCGCGAGGGTTTACAGAATTTACACCCCGGTTCCGGGGTGACTTTGCAAAGCCGGCTTTGCGCTGGAATATTCCTCAAAGCGCTGCCGGCTTTGCAAAGTCTGGGGGGGCTGCGCGGGAAATTAGGGTCCGGCGCGGGGCAGCCGCGGAGAATCACCCGCTTTCCGCGGTCCCTCGATCAGCCGGCGGTCTTGGCGTAGCGAGGGAGGCCGTCCTGCAGGTGCAGCCAGGTCAGGTGCTCGCTGTGGAAGACATGGAAGCGCGGCGGCACCGCGCCCGGATCTTCCAGCGTCGCCGTGTAGAGGTGAATATTCACCGGGTCGCGGGCGGTGCGGTAGGCCATCTGGGTGCCGCAGGTGCCGCAGAACAGCCGCTCCACCCCTTCGGAGGAGCGGTAAATGCGCGGTTCTGTACCGCCCCAGTTCACCGCCTCATGCGGCAGTCCGAAAAATGCGGTAACCGGCGCCGCGCAGGCGCGGCGGCAATCGGCGCAATGGCAGTAACAGCTCCAGGCCACCGCGGCTTCGCTCTCCCAAACCACTTCACCGCAGCTGCATTGTCCCTTCATGCCGTCCTCCCCGCTGGCCGCTCCGCACTCGCTTTGGGCGGCCAGCCAGCGCGGCCGCCCGGACTTAACCGTAGTGCGCCACCGGGGTGCCGGCAATGGCGGCCATGTTCAGAAGCCCGCGCGGGGTGATCGCAGGCGAGACGATATGCGCGCGGTTGCCCATCCCCATGAGGATTGGACCCACTTCCAGCCCGTCGGCGCGCATCTTCAGGATGTTGCGCACGCCCGAGGCCGCATCGGCATGGGCAAAGATCAGCACGTTTGCGGCATCCTGCAGCCGCGAGTTCGGGAAGATCCGCGCCCGCAGCTCGGGGTCGAGCGCGGTGTCGATGTTCATCTCGCCCTCGTAGACGAAGTCGCGGGGCTTGCCGTCGAGGATTTCGATCGCGGCGCGCAGCCGCGCGCCGGTGTCGCAGTTGATAGTGCCGAACTGCGATTGCGAGCACAGGGCAATCTTCGGCTCCAGACCAAAGCGGCGCACGTGGCGGGCGGCTCCGAGCACCGTTTGCGCGATCTGTTCCGGTGTCGGCTCCACATGCACATGGGTGTCGGCGATGAACAGCGGCCCGTCCTTCAGGATCATCATCGACAGCGCCCCGTGCGGCGTATAGGTGCCGCCGCCCAGCACCTGCACAACATAGTTCAGATGCCAGCGGTATTCGCCGAAGGTGCCGCAGATCAGGCTGTCGGCTTCCCCGCGCTGCACCATGATGGCGCCGATCGCTGTGGTATTGGTGCGCATGATGGCCTTTGCCAGATCCGGGGTCACGCCCTGGCGCTGCATCAGCCGGTGATAGCTGTTCCAGTAGTCGTAGTAGCGCGGATCGTTTTCCGGGTTCACCAGCTGGAAGTCGCGGCCCGGGCGCACGTCCAGCCCCAGCTTCTCGCAGCGCGCCTCGATCACCTCGGGACGGCCGATGAGGATCGGCGTTTCCGTGGTCTCCTCCAGCACCGCCTGAGCGGCGCGCAGCACCCGTTCGTCCTCACCCTCGGAAAACACGATGCGGCGGGCGGCGGCACGGGCGGCTTCGAACACCGGCCGCATCAGCAGCGCCGATTTGAACACGGTCTGGTTCAGCTTCTGCTTATAGGCTTCGAGGTCCGGGATCGGCCGCGTCGCAACGCCGCTCTCCATCGCGGCCTTTGCAACCGAGGAGGAGACAACCGCAACCAGCCGCGGGTCAAACGGCTTGGGGATCAGGTAGTCAGCGCCGAAGTTCATCTCCTCGCCCTGGTAGGCGGCAGCTGCCTCGGCGCTGGTGGTGGCGCGGGCCAGCTCAGCGATGCCATCGACGCAAGCGATCTGCATCTCATCGTTGATTTCGGTTGCACCCACGTCCAGCGCTCCCCGGAAGATGAATGGGAAGCACAAAACGTTGTTGACCTGGTTTGGGAAGTCGCTGCGCCCGGTGGCAATGATGGCATCCGGTGCCACCTTCCGGGCGGCATCCGGCATGATCTCGGGGTTCGGGTTCGCGAGCGCAAAGATGATCGGCCGCGCCGCCATCTGCTTCACCAGCTCCGGCTTCAGCACATTGGGCCCGGAGAGGCCAAGGAACAGGTCCGCACCCTCGATCACCTCGTCCAGCGTGCGCTTGTCCGACGCCTGGGCAAAGGCCGCCTTTTGCGGGTTCATGTCCGCTTCGCGGCCCTCATAGACCAGACCGTGAATGTCGCAGAGCCAGATGTTCTCGCGCTTCACGCCCAGCTTCACCAGCATATTGAGACAGGCAATCCCGGCAGCGCCGCCGCCGGTGGAGACGATCTTGATGTCCTCGAACCGCTTGCCCGCCACATGCAGCGCATTCTTGGCCGCAGCACCGACCACGATGGCGGTGCCGTGCTGGTCGTCGTGAAAAACCGGGATGTTCATCCGCTCGCGGCAGAGCTTTTCCACCACAAAGCAATCCGGCGCCTTGATGTCCTCAAGGTTGATGGCGCCAAAGGTCGGCTCGAGCGCGCAGACGATGTCGGCGAGCTTTTCCGGATCGCTCTCGTTCACCTCGATATCGAAACAGTCTATCCCTGCGAAGTTCTTGAACAGGACCGCCTTGCCCTCCATCACCGGCTTGGAGGCCAGCGCGCCGATGTTGCCCAAGCCCAGCACGGCGGAGCCGTTCGACACTACAGCCACCAGGTTCCCGCGCGAGGTATAGCGCGCGGCATTGGCGGCATCGGCCTGGATCTCGGTGCAGGCTTCCGCCACGCCGGGCGAATAGGCCCGCGCCAGGTCGCGGCCGTTGGCCATCGGCTTGGTGGCGCGGATCTCCAGTTTCCCGGGCTGCGGATACTCGTGATAGTGCAAGGCCGCCTGGCGCAGGTTCTGTGAATCGGACATGTGGCGCTCCTGAAAACAATTTAGTTTAGCATTAAACCATTTCCCGCGGCGGGGGAACAGGGAAAACCGCGGACGGTTCCGGGCAGCTTCACACCGGCGGCTTTCTGCAGAGAGGTGCCGCAGCGGCAATTCCCCGGGGCAGGGGCTTCCGCTCCCCCAAGGGTTTCCGCTATCCTGCGGCATCTTGTCCGAATGATAAAGCAGCCAGGGAATCGTCATGAGCCTGAAGAACGCCGCTCTCGCCGTGCGGGACAACGCGCACGCCCCCTATTCCAATTTCAAGGTCGGCGCTGCCATCCGCGCCGCCTCGGGCCGGGTCTATGTCGGCTGCAACGTGGAGAACGTGGCCTACCCGGAAGGCACCTGCGCCGAGGCGGGCGCGATCGCGGCAATGGTCGCAGCGGGTGAAACCGAACTGACCGAGGCCTACGTGGTCGCCGACTGCCCGGCGCCGATCCCGCCCTGCGGCGGCTGCCGCCAGAAACTGAAGGAATTCGGCAAGGGCGACGTGAAGATCACCATGGGTACGGTCGACGGCCAGGAAGCGGTGCTGACGATAGCCGACCTGCTGCCCGCGGCCTTTGACACCGCCCACATGGACCGGAGCTGAGCCCATGGACGCCCGCGCCATTATCGCAAAACTGCGCCGCGGCAGCGCGCCTTCCGAAGGCGAGCTGCGCTGGTTTGCCGAAGGCCTTGCCAGTGGTGCCGTCTCTGACGCGCAGGCCGGGGCTTTTGCCATGGCGGTCTGCCTGCGCGGCCTGCCGACAGACGCGCGCAGCGCGCTGACGCTGGCGATGCGCGACACCGGCGATGTGCTCACTTGGGATCTGGACGGGCCGGTACTCGACAAGCATTCGACCGGCGGGGTGGGGGACTGCGCCTCGCTTCTGCTCGCGCCTGCGCTTGCGGCCTGCGGCGCCTACGTGCCGATGATCTCCGGCCGCGGGCTGGGCCACACCGGCGGCACGCTGGACAAGCTGGAGGCCATCCCCGGCCTCTCCACCGCGGTCAGCGAGGGCGCCCTGCGCGCCATGGTCAAGGACGTGGGCTGCGCCATCGTCAGCGCCACGGCGGAGATCGCCCCGGCCGACAAGCGGCTCTACGCCATCCGTGACGTGACCGCGACGGTGGAGAGCCTCGACCTCATCACCGCCTCGATCCTCTCCAAGAAGCTCGCCGCCAGCCCCGGCGCTCTGGTGCTCGACGTGAAGATCGGCTCCGGCGCCTTCATGAAGACGGCCGAGGACGCCCGCGCGCTGGCCCGCTCGCTCTGCGATACCGCCAATGCGGCGGGCTGCACCACTTCGGCGCTGATCACCGACATGAACCAGCCGCTTGCGCCTGCGCTTGGCAACGCTTTGGAGGTGGCGGAGGTGATGCGCGTGCTTTCCGGCGCTGCCGCCGGCCCGCTGGCCGAACTGACCGCCGCCCTCGGCGGTGTGCTGCTGGCCCACGGCGGTCTGGCGGCGGATGCCGCGGCAGGCGAAGCCAAGATCACCGAAACCCTCACGGACGGCCGCGCCGCGGACCGCTTTGCCCGCATGATCGCGGCCCTTGGCGGGCCTGCGGATTTTGCCGAGCGCTGGCGCGATCACCTGCCGCGGGCGGAAGTCACCCGCGTGGTGAAGGCCCCCGCGGGCGGCCACGTCGCCGCCATCGACGGCGAGGCGCTGGGGCTGGCCGTGGTGCGCCTTGGCGGCGGCCGCATGGTGGAAAGCGACCGCATCCACCCGGGCGTCGGCATCTCGGATATCGCCCGCCTCGGCCAGCCGGTGGAGCCGGGCGACCCGCTTGCCCGCATTCACGCCGCCACTGACGCCGCGGCCGGGGAAGCCGAGGCCGCCGTGCTCGCCGCCTTCACGCTCGGCACCGCGCCGGACCCGCTGCCGCTCGTACACGAAAGGATCTCCTGATGCCCCGCGCCTTCCTCGTGGTGATGGATTCGGTTGGCATCGGCGGCGCGCCGGATGCCGGGCGCTTCTTCAATGGCGAGCTGCCCGACCTCGGCGCCAATACGCTTGCCCATATCGCCCAGGCCTGCGCCGGCGGAGAGGCGGAGGAGGGCCGCAGCGGCCCGCTCAATCTGCCGAACCTCGCCCGCCTTGGCCTTGGCGCGGCGATGCGGCTCGCGTCTTCGGTGCCGTTTCCGGGGCTAGACGCGGACCCCGAGGGCCGCTGGGGCTGCGCCCATGAGCTGAGCCCGGGCAAGGACACGCCCTCGGGCCATTGGGAGCTGGCGGGCCTGCCGGTGCCCTGGGACTGGCACTACTTCCCCGACACCACGCCCGCCTTTCCCGAAAGCCTCACCGCCCGCGCGGCGGAGCTTGCGGGCACGGACGGCATCCTCGGCAACTGCCACGCCTCGGGGACCGAGATCATCGCCCGCCACGGCGCCGAGCACATGCAGACCGGCCAGCCGATCTGCTACACCTCGGCCGACAGCGTCTTCCAGATCGCCGCGCATGAGGAAAGCTTCGGCCTCGGCCGCCTGCTGAAACTCTGCGAGGACCTCGCGCCCGAACTGCACGCGATGAAGGTCGGCCGCGTCATCGCGCGCCCCTTCACGGGCACCGCGGAAGAGGGCTTCACCCGCACAGCCAACCGCCGCGACTATGCCATTGCGCCGCCCGCGCCGGTGCTCACCAATTGGGTGCAGGACGCAGGCGGCCGGGTGCATGCTATCGGCAAGATCGGCGACATCTTCACCATGACCGGCATCGACACGCTCAAGAAGGGCACGGACGATCAGCTCATGCAGCACCTCTTCGACGCGGTGGAGGAGGCAGAGGACGGCAGCCTGACCTTTGCCAACTTCGTGGAGTTCGACAGCCTCTACGGCCACCGCCGCGACATTTCCGGCTATGCTCGCGCGCTGGAATGGTTCGACGCCGAGCTAGGCCGCCTGCTGCCGCGCCTGCGCGCGGGCGACATGCTGCTGCTCACGGCCGATCACGGCAACGATCCCGCCTGGCCGGGCACCGACCACACCCGCGAGCAGGTGCCGGTGCTGATCGCGGGGCTTGGTGCGGGCTCCATCGGCGCGGTGAAATTCGCCGATGTGGCGGCCTCGGTCGCCAAGCACCTCGGCGTGCCGGCGCAGAAACCCGGCAAGAGCTTCCTCTGACCCTTCCAGACACGCCTTTCTGGCCCGCAGCGGGCAAAACCGCCTTGCCTGCTGCGGCAAAGCCAATAAAAGCGCAGCAAACAACTTTAGGAGCGCCCCATGACCGACCATCTCACAGTCGTTGATCACCCGCTTGTGCAGCACAAGCTGACCCTGATGCGGGAAAAGGGCACTTCGACCGCCAGTTTCCGCCGCCTCCTGCGCGAGATCACCCAGCTTCTCGCCTACGAAATCACCCGCGAAATGCCGCTGACCACCACCACCATCGAAACCCCGATGGAGGAGATGGAAGCACCGATCCTCGCGGGCAAGAAACTGGCGCTGGTGTCGATCCTGCGCGCGGGCAATGGCATGCTCGACGGGGTGCTGGAGCTGATCCCCTCCGCCCGCGTCGGCTTTGTCGGCCTCTACCGCGATGAGGAAACACTGCAGCCGGTGCAGTATTACTTCAAGGCGCCGGAAGGGCTGAAGGACCGGCTGGTGATCGCGGTCGACCCAATGCTTGCGACCGGCAACTCTTCTGCCGCCGCCGTCGACCTGCTGAAGAAAGCGGGCGCCAACAACATCCGCTTCCTGTGCTTGCTGGCCTCGCCCGAAGGGGTCGCCAAGATGAAGGAAGCACACCCGGACGTGCCGATCGTCACCGCATCGCTCGACCGCGAGATCGACAAGAAGGGCTACATCCTGCCCGGTCTCGGCGATGCGGGCGACCGGATGTTCGGCACCAAGTAAGCGGCTGATCCGCAGCAGATGATGGCCCGGCCCTGTGCCGGGCCTTTTGCGTTCCGCGTGGGATACCCGCGCAGCCGGCGGCGGCCTCCCGCCATTGTTCTGCGCTTAGGTGCTGACGCCGGCCCGGCCCGGGCGGGCGCTCCATGGCAATTCAGCCGCTTCCGGCCATATTCGCGCCGCAAAATCTTTACTCGCCTCTGCGCATCGGGCATCCTGCCGCCACATATTGCGGGGCAGGGGTATGAAACTAGCTAGAATTATTGCGCTGGCCTTGATCGCGGGGTCCGCCGGGATCACGGGGCTAGAGGCGCAGGTGCTGCGCGAAGCCAGCCCGCCTGCCGAATACCCGCCCGCCTCTTTCGAAGCTAAGCAATATGTCGACAGCCGCGGCTGTATCTACATCCGCGCAGGCATCGGCGGCAATGTGACCTGGGTGCCGCGTGTGACCCGCTCGCGCAAGCAGATCTGCGGCTACAAGCCTACGGGCGTTGCAGGTACCACCAAGCAGCCGCAGCAGGCCGCGCCCGCGCCCGAGATCATCACTCTGCCGGAAAGCGATCAGCCCGCGCAGGCCACCGCCGCCGCACCCGCCAAGTCATCGCCGAAAGCCGTCCAACAGGCGGCGAAGCCTGCGGCGAAACCGGCCCCGAAGCCCGCGGCAAAACCCGCGCCCAAGCCGGTGAAACGCGCCGCTGCCGCGGCTCCCGCAAAACCGCCCCGCGCTGCCAAACCGGCTGCTGCCGCCAAACCGGTCCCGCAGAAACCTGTGCGGCTGGCTCCGAACCCGGCTGCGAAGCCCGCTGCACCCGCCCCCGCGGCCGCCGCGCCCTGTCCCGGCGCATCGGCGCTCAGCCAGCAATACATCAACCGCGGCAGTGCGCGCTGCGGCCCGCAGGCGGCGCCGCCCGTCACCTATGGCGACAGCCCGGGGGGCGGCCCGCAGTCCGCTCTGCCGCTTACGCCCAGCACCCGCGTGGTGCAGAAGCACATCTATCAGGAGCGCCGCCTCAGCAACACGTTCTCCGTCCCCAAGGGCTACCGCCCGGTCTGGAAGGACGGCCGCCTCAACCCGCGCCGGGCCGAACGCACCTTGCGCCAGGCCAGCATCAGCGGTGCCGCGGTGGTGCCGCCCGGTTATGTGCAGGTCAATCGCGAAGACGGCCGCCTGAATCCGCTGCGCGGCCCGCGCAGCGCGGCGGGTGATGCCGCCTCCGCCGGGATCTGGACCGATGAGGTGCCGCGCCGCCTGGTGAAACCGCCGCTCGACCGCCCGGTGGTCATATTGCCGCCCGAAGCCCGGCGCAGCCCGGCCGAGGCCCAGGTTCCCGCGCTGCGGCTTTCCAGCCGCGCCGATCCGGCCGCCCCGGCGCCGGATCTCGTGGCGCCTTCGCAAAGCTACATCCGCGCCGCGACACTTGCGGACGCAGCCAGGGCCCGCGCAGCGGCGGAGAAGCTTGCGGAACGCGGGCTGCCCGTGCGGCTCGGTGCACTCAGCCGCCAAGGGCAGAAACTGAAGGTTGTCCTCGCAGGTCCCTTCACAAACCCTGCCGAGGCCCGCGCCGCGCTGACCCAGGTGCAGGCGGCAGGCTTTCCCGGTGCCCGGCTCAGCAAGTAAGCCGTTGCCCTAAAGGCGAGGGAGCCGCGCCGCGCTGCCGTGCGGAAGCGTGCGGCGATGCGCGGCGCTCTGCGGCCAAATCCCGCGCCTCTTGGCTTGCCGCTGTCCGGGACCCCGATTCAGCCTGCCTGCGCTGCCGCCCCGCCGGGTCCGGACGGCCGGGCGGGCACAGGGAAGATCATGTCGTAGGCCCAATTGAAGGCAAAGGCATAGACAAGGTAGAAGCCGGCAAATCCCGCATCCATCACGAAGGCCTGGAAGAGGCTGATCTCAAGAAACCACGCCAGAAACGGCATCAGCACCAGTAGCAGCCCCAGTTCGAACAGCACCGCATGCAGCACACGCAGGGCAACGCCGCGCCCGGTGCTGCCGCGCAGGGCCACGAGCGCCTTGTCGAACAGAAGGTTGTAGAGGAAGTTCCAAGCCGTCGCGATACTCGCACAGATAAAGGCGGCTGCCCCCAGATGCGCGGCGGGTATGCCGAATACCCAGGCGCCCAGCGGTGTGATGAGCAGAAGCCCGATGACTTCAAAACTGATGGCGTGGCGGATCCGGTCCCTGGCGCTGCGCATGGTATCTCCCCTTGTCCCCTTGGGGTGACCCGGGCCGTCCCGGCTGCTGTCCCGTCCTGGGGGAGGGCGTCCTCGCTTGCCATTAGGATAACCGGCGGCGGCGCGGTTTCAACCCCATCCGCCGGCCTGCCATTAACCGCAGATGTTCTGCAGCCGCACCCAGTCCCGGTCGCTCAGAACCGGCTCGATCTCCTGGCCCGCGGTCGGGTCTCCCTCGATCAGCGGCAGCACGCTCTCGCCAGTGATGTCGAGCGCATAGGCATAAGGCGCGGAGGGCAGCCCGGTGCGGGCAAACTCCGCCAGCAGTACGTCCGCAGGCACTGCCGGGCGCGGGCTGGCCAGCACCTCTTCGGCATAGGCATCAAGCGTTGCCCGGCTCACGTCGCCCGTCGTCAGCAGCCGCACCGGCGCGGCAATTCCGCCCGCGTCCAGAAGCGCCGCCATCGGGTCGCCGTCAGCAGCGCGGGCGCGTTCGGCGAGGATCGCCCCGGCCGCCACCGCCGGGTCCTCGTAGTCTTCCACAAAGCTGCGGTTCAGCAGCACGAATCCGCCCGGCAGGTGCAGGCTGCCCGGAACGCCCGAGCGCAGCACCACCAGACGCCGCACCCCGGTGCGCTGCGCAAGCTTCCTGAGAATCGGTGCCGCTTCGGGCGTCGCGCAGGCCGGGCCCGAAACCCGTTCGATCCGTTCCAGTAGCGCCCGGCCCACCGCCTTACGCTTGATTTCCGGCACCACGCTCACCGCGTGGCGGCTTACTGCGCCCGGCAGCCACAGCACCGCCAGCGCCAGAATCAGCGCCAGCACTCCCAGCCCGCTCAGCGCGCGCAGGCGGCCCGGCCGCGGCCGCGACCGGCCAATCGCCGCCTGCACCCGGGCAATCGCCTCCAGCATGGTGGTCTCGTCCGCGCCGATCTCCAGCGTCTCGCCGGGGTCGCCATCGGGGTGGAAAAGCGCCGGGTACCCGCCCGGATTGGCCCGCTCCAGTGCCGCCAGCGACCAATGCGCGAGCGGCCGGTCGTTCATGTCGGAAATCGTCAGCGTCGCATCGCCGAGCGAGATGATCACATCCCGCCGCTGTGCCTCCGCGTCCGCGCGCCACAGGCCCGCCGCCTCCAGACGCTGGAATTCCTTCAATGCGGTCATGCTGGCGGACTGCCCCCCGTTGTTCCTGTCGCCGCCGGATTAAACACAAGTTCGGGGGGGCAGCAAACCGCTTTGCCGGCCGGGGTGGCTTTCGGCGCCTCAGCTCGCCAGGCCGCGGGCGATTTTGCGCAGCTCGAACTTCTGGATCTTCCCGGTCGAGGTCTTGGGCAGCTCCTGGAACAGCACCGTCTTGGGTGTTTTGAAGCCCGCGAGGCTTTGCCGCGCAAAGGCGATCAGCGCGTCCGCATCCGGCTCCGCGCCCGGCTTCAGCTCAACAAACGCGCAAGGCACCTCGCCCCACTTCTCATCCGGCTTTGCCACCACTGCGGCGAGGTTGACGTCAGGATGCGCCATCAAGACCCCCTCCACTTCAACCGAGGAGATGTTCTCGCCGCCTGAAATGATGATGTCCTTGGCCCGGTCGGCAATCTGGACATAGCCGTCCGGGTGCTGCACCGCGATGTCGCCGGAGTTGAAATAGCCGCCCTTGAAGGCCTCGGCGGTGGCTTCCGGGTTCCTGTAATAGCCTTTCATCACCGTATTGCCGCGCAAGGCGATCTCGCCCTGGCTGTGCCCGTCCATTGGCAGGATGTTGTGCTCGCTGTCACGCACCACGACCGGCTCCATCATCGGCATCGCCACGCCCTGGCGCGCCTTGCGGGCGGCGATCTGCGCCCGGTCCAGCCCGCCCCATTCCTTGTCCTTCCAGCAGCATTCGGTGACATGGCCGAAGGTTTCAGTCAGCCCGTAGACGTGGGTGATATTGAAGCCGAGATCCTCGATCTTCGACAGCGTCGCGGGTGCCGGCGGGGCGCCTGCGGTGAAGACCTCCACCGTGTGGTCAAAGGCGCGGCGTTCCTCCTCCCTGGCGTTCACGATCATGTTGAGAACGATCGGCGCGCCGCCGAAATGGGTCACGCCCTCCTCGTGGATCGCCTTGTAGATGTTCCCCGCGGTGACATCGCGGCAGCAGACCTCCGTGCCGCCCACGAGCGGCATCATCCAGGTGTGATTCCAGCCGTTGCAGTGAAACAGCGGCACGATGGTGAGATAGACCGGGTTCAGCACCATCCGCCAGGAGACCACGGTGCCCATCGTCATCAGGTAGGCGCCGCGGTGATGGTAGACCACGCCCTTGGGCCGCCCGGTGGTGCCGGAGGTGTAGTTGAGCGCGAGGCTCTCCCATTCGTCTTCGGGCATGATCCAGTCGAACGCCGGATCGCCCTCCGCCAGCAGCGCTTCGTACTCGGTGTACTTGCCCGAGGCTGGCCAGCCCGCCTGCTCGTCCGCGACCTCGATGATCTCCGGGCCATCGCCATCCATCTCCGCCACGGCGGCCTCGGCCAGCTCCAGCATCTGCGGGTCGACCAGCACCACTTTGGCGCCGCCGTGTTCGAAGATATAGGAGACCGTGCCGGTATCGAGCCGGGTGTTGATGGTGTTCAGAACCGCGCCGCAGGCGGGCACGCCGAAATGCGCCTCCGCCTGGGCGGGCAGGTTCGGCAGAAGGGTCGCAACAACATCTCCTGGTGCCACCCCGCGTGCCGCCAGCGCCGAAGCCAGCCGGCTGCAGCGCGCGTGATACTCGGCGTAGGTCTTGCGGTGGCTGCCATAGACCACCGCGGTATGATCCGGGAACACCTGGGCTGCCCGCTGCAAATGCGACAGCGGCGTCAGCGGGACGTAGTTCGCGGCGGTCTTCTCCAGACCGGTCTCATCCGCCATCCAACCCATCGGATTCCTCCCTTGAATCACTCTATGTGTCGTTTTGAGGCTAGATATTGCGAAAAGTTGCGGGCAATGCAAACAGCATGAAACAAATGATACTTTCCCGGGGGGCAGGCAGCGGCCAGACTGCCGCGGCCCAGTCGATGCTCGCGGCCATGGCGATCATCGGCATCACCGACAACGCGGTGCCGCTGATGGCGGAACATATCGGGCTGGGGCAGTTCTACCTTCTGCGCTCGCTGGTGGCGCTGCCATTCCTTTTTCTCATGGCGCGCGCGGGCCTGGGCGGCATGGTGCCGCAGCGGCCGGGTGCGGTGACGCTGCGCGCGGTGCTTCTGGCGGTGTCGATGGTGTTTTATTTCTCCGCCGTCGCCTTAATGCCGATAGCTCAGGCGCTTGCGGGGCTGTTCACCTCGCCGATCATCATCGTGATCGTCTCGGTGCTGTTTTTGAGGATGCGGATCGGGCTGGTGCGCATCTCGGCGGTGCTGGCGGGATTTGCAGGTGTGCTGTTTGTGCTGCAACCCGGCACTGCGGCCTTCGACTGGCTGATTTTGCTGCCGGTGGCGGGCGGGTTCTTCTACGCGCTCGGCTCGATCGCGACCGGCCGCCTGTGCCAGGGCGAAAGCACGGTGGCGATGCTGTTTGTCTACCTGCTGGCGCAGGGGCTGATCGGCGCGGGCCTGCTCGCCGGGCTCGAGATCTGGCCGCAGCCGGTGCCCGAGGGAGCGGACGGCTTCCTCACCCGAGGCTGGGCCTGGCCGCTCTGGGAGATGTCCCACCTCATCCTGCTGCAGGGCTTTGCCGCGGTGAGCGGCGTCTTCCTGATCACCAAGGCCTACCAGCTGGGCGAGGCAAGTTTCGTCGCGGTCTTCGAGTATTCCGTGATGATTGTGGGTCCGGGCATCGCCTGGTTGGTCTTCGGCCAGGTGCTGGATGGCTGGCAGATCTTCGGCATTGCGCTGATTATACTGGCGGGCGCCACCATCGCCCTGCGCTCAGGGTAAGCCGGAGGGGCGCTGCCCCTCTTGGCCCATGGGCCAATTCACCCCGGGGTATTTTTGGTCAGAAAGCAGCAAAGGGCGAAACACCGCAGGCTCTTTCCGGTCGGGAAATATCCTCGCAGGGGGCAGCGGCGGCAGGCGCATTTGCAGCGTTTCCATTTGCAGGCCAATTGCCTACGGTCTCCCCATGATCCTGTCGCCCGGACGCGGCTACGTCTTCATCCATATCCCTAAAACCGGCGGCACCGCGCTTGCGCTGGCGCTGGAGGCCCGCGCGATGGCGGATGACCTGATGGCAGGCGATACGCCGAAATCGCGGAAGCGCCGGCGGCGTCTTGCAGGGGTAAAAGCGCGAGGGCGGCTCTGGAAGCACTCGGCGCTTGCGGACCTGGACGGGCTTTGCAGCGAGGAGGAGCTGCGGGCGCTTTTTGCCTTCACCCTGGTGCGCAACCCCTGGGACCGGGTGGTGAGCTACTACCATTGGCTGCGGGATCAGACCTTCGCCCACCCGGCCGTGGCGCTGGCACGGGCGCTGAGTTTCCGGGACTTCGTTTTGCATCCGCAAACTTGCGCGGCACTGCGCGCAAACCCTGCGTCTTCCTACATGCGCCTGGCAAGCGGCACGCAGCATTGCAGCCTCTACATCCGGCTTGAGCATTTCGTGCAGGACGCGCAGCCCTTGTTTGATCACCTGGGGTTCGATCTGACTTTGCCGCGCGCCAATGCCTCGGCCCGGCTTGCGGACTGGCGGAGCTACTACGACACCGCCACCGCCCGCGCCGTGGCCGAAGCCTGCGCGCAGGACATCGAACAATTTGAATACTCTTTTAACGATTGAGCCTTATCCCTGTCGGAGACCGCGGCCGTCAGCAGGGGCCGCGAAGGATTTCCGCCCCCCGGGGCGGTGCAGGAAAGGACAGGCGATGCTGGACTGGTTTTCAAAGCGCAAGGCGGGCCCGCTGGCCAGCGGCTTTCCCCTGGTGGCTGCCGGGCAGGGCGGTTTGCTGGAAGGGACGCTGGTGGCCTCAAACCTCGGCTGGCGCCCGGTGGAGGCACTGGCGCCCGGCGACCGGGTGCTGACCTTCGACCATGGCATGCAGCCGGTGCTGGAGGTCGAGCGCGAGGTGCTGACGCTTGACGGCGCGGCGCTGGACCCGGCGCGCTGCCCGCTTTTCGTACCGCGCGATGCGCTGATGAACCGAAACCCGCTGTGGCTGATGCCCGATCAGGGCGTGCTTCTGGAGAGCGAGCTGGCGCAGGACGCGATGGGCGATCCCTTTGCGGTGGTGCCCGCCGCCGCGCTGGAAGGCTACCGCGGCATAACCCGCATGCACCCCGGAAACAGCCTGACACTGGCAATGCCGCGCTTTGCCCGGGACCAGGTGATCTACCTCGAGGCCGGCACGCTTGGCTTCTCGCCTGCGCCGCGCAATCTGATGTGCGGCCGCGCGGTGCCGGAGGAGGGGCTCTACCAGGTCCTGCCGCCGGAAGAGGCGCGCGGGCTGGTGCTGTCGCTGATCGACGAAGAGGCGCAATGGGCCGCGGGCCTGCCGCGCAACCAATTTGCCGAAGATACCCGCCCGCCGCTGAGCTGAGGCGCGCGCAGGGGCGTTTTTCAACTGCTTGAGCAAGCTGTTCTATAGCGGCGCGATGCTGGACCACCGATAGTTTCTGCCGCCCGCGTTGAACCGCCCGGCGGGTGAATCTGGCCTAGCCACTTTGCTCAAAACAGCGCATTGCCGACGCGCGCGGTGGCGATCCGGACCTGCGTGACTGGCAGTTTATCCCCGCCACGTTCGTAGACCCTCGCGAGGACAGATTAAGCCGCAGCCAAATCGCCTCCGCGTGGGGGCGCGGCGGCGATGCGCGGCGGCCTGCGGCCTTGTTCCGCGCAGGTTCGCAAAGATCCGGCAGCAGCCAGTGCCAAACAGAAAACCGGCCGGTGCGCGGGGCACCGGCCGGTTCTGTTCTCACCTCAGCAGGCTTCAGGCCGCTTCGGATTTCTCCGGCGCGAAGCGGGTGTAGAAGCTCTGGCCTTTCTCCGCCATCTCGCGCAGCAGGGCCGGGCAGGCGAAGCGCTCGCCGTGGGCCTCGGCCAGCGCATCGCAGCGCTCCGCCGCGTAAGGTGTGCCGAGAATGTCGAGCCAGCTGAACGGGCCGCCGGACCAGGGCGCAAAGCCCCAGGCCAGGATCGCGCCCACGTCACCCTCGCGGATGTCTTCCAGCACGCCTTCCTCCAGCGCCCGCACCGCTTCCAGCACTTGAGCGAACATCAGCCGTTCCTGCACTTCGATCAGATCGGGCTGCGCGGCGGCCAGCGGGTATTTCTCCTGCAGGCCCTTCCAGTACTCGATGCGCTTGCCCTTGTCGTCGTACTCGAAGAAGCCGGCATTGGCCTTGCGGCCCAAGCGGCCCTGTTCTTCCATCCAGAAGATCAGATCATCGGCCGGGCTCTCCGGGTAGGCGTCGCCCATCGCCGCTTTGGTGGCGCGGGCAATCTTCGCGCCAAGGTCGATTGAGGTCTCATCGGTCAGCTGCACCGGCCCCACCGGGAAGCCCAGCTGGCGTGCCGCATTGTCGATAAGAACGGGCGACACGCCCTCGGTGATCATCCGCATCCCTTCGTTGATGTAGGGGATGATGCAGCGGTTAGCGTAGAAGAAGCGCGCATCGTTCACAACGATCGGCGTCTTGCGGATCTGGCGCACGTAGTCCAGCGCCTTGGCGACGGCCCGGTCTCCGGTTTCCTTGCCCTTGATGATCTCCACAAGGAACATCTTCTCGACCGGCGAGAAGAAGTGGATGCCGATGAACTGATCCGGCCGGCCCGACGCTTTGGCCAGTTCCGAGATCGGCAGGGTGGAGGTGTTGGAGGCAAAGATGCAGTCCTCGGGAATGATCGCCTCGACCTTCCGGGTCATCTCGGCCTTGACGCCGGGATCCTCGAACACCGCTTCGATAATCAGGTCGCAGCCCTTCAGCGCCTCGAGATCGGTGGTCGCGGTGATCTGGCCGAGCAGCGCCGCTTTCTTTTCCTCGGTCGCCTTGCCGCGCTTGATGCCCTTGTCCATGTAGGACGCGGAATAGGCCTTGCCCTTGTCGGCGGCGTCCTGGTCGCGGTCGATCAGCACCACTTCCATGCCCGCCTGGGCGGAGACCAGCGCGATGCCTGCGCCCATCATGCCGGCGCCCAGCACGCCGATCTTCTTGACCGACTGGTCAGCGACGCCCTTCGGCCGCACTGCGCCTTTTTCCAGCGCCTGCTTGTTGAGGAACAGCGAGCGGATCATTGCGGAAGACGACGGGTTCATCAGCACATGGGTGAACCAGCGCGCCTCGATCTTCAGAGCGGTGTCGAAATCGACCAGCGCGCCTTCATAGATCGACGACAGCAGCGCCTTGGCCGCCGGGAAGGCGCCTTGGGTCTTGCCGTGCACCATTGCCGAGGCACCGACAAAGGTCATGAAGCCCGCCGGGTGATACGGCGCGCCGCCGGGCATCTTGTAGCCCTTGGCGTCCCAGGGCTTCACCAGATCAGCATCCTTGGCGTTCAGCACCCATTCCTTGGCCGCGGCCAGCGGATCTTCGGCCACGGCGTCGATCAGCTGCGCGCCCTTGGCCTTCTTCGGGTCCATCATCTTGCCTTCGAGCAGCACGGGGGCCGCCGCCATCGCGCCCACCATGCGCGAATAACGCGTGGTGCCGCCGCCGCCAGGGAAGATGCCGATCATGATTTCCGGCAGGCCGATCTTGGCCTTCGGGTTGTCGGTCATCACCCGGTGGTGGCAGGCGAGCGCGATCTCGGTGCCGATGCCGGCGCAGGTGCCGTTGATGGCGCAGGCCACCGGCTTGCCGCCCTTCTTGGACTTCGGGTCCATGCCCGCCAGCTCCAGCTTGCGCAGGATGCGGTGGCCGCTCATGGTGAAGTCGAACAGGCCTTGCGCCGGGTTCTCGCCGGACTCCTCGCGGATCGTCGCCAGCACGTTCAGGTCCATGCCGCCGGCAAAGTCCTTCTTGCCGGAGGTGATCACGATGCCCTTCACGTTCTCGTCTTCCAGCGCCTGGTCGACATATTGCTCCACCAGGCCAAAGGCCTCGCGGGTGAGGACGTTCATGGACTTGCCTTCGGCGTCCCAGGTGATGATGGCGACGCCGTCGGCGTCCACGTCATATTTGAAATCGGTCATTCTTGGTGTCTCCAACCCTGTTCAGGTGAGGCTTTGGCGCTTACACGCGCTCGATGATGGTGGCGGCACCCATGCCGGACGCGATGCAGAGCGTGGCGAGGCCGGTTTCCTTGTCCTGCCGCTCCAGCTCGTCCAGCAGCGTGCCGATGATGATCGCGCCGGTGGCGCCCAGCGGGTGGCCCATGGCGATGGAGCCGCCGTTCACGTTGACCAGCTCCGGATCGACGTTGAAGGCCTGCTGGAAGCGCAGCACGACCGAGGCGAAGGCTTCGTTGACTTCGAACAGGTCGATATCGCCGATCTTCATGCCGTTGTCGGCCAGGATCTTCTCGGTCACCGGCACCGGGCCGGTCAGCATGATGGTCGGGTCGGTGCCGATCTTGGCGGTCGCCTTGATGCGCGCGCGCGGCTTCAGGCCGTATTTCTCGCCGAACTCCTTGTTGCCGATCAGGACCGCGGCGGCGCCGTCCACGATGCCCGAGGAGTTGCCCGCGTGGTGGATGTGGTTGATCCGCTCCAGGTGGGGGTACTTCAGCATCGCCACCTTGTCGAAGCCGGGCATCTGCTCGCCCATCATCTGGAAGGCGGGGTTCAGCGAGCCGAGCGTCTGCATGTCGGTGCCCGGGCGCATGTATTCGTCATGGTCCAGGATCGGCAGGCCGTTCTGGTCGCGCACAGTGATGACGGATTTGTTGAAGCGCTTCTCTTCCCAGGCCTTGGCGGCGCGGCGCTGCGATTCCATTGCCAGCGCATCGGCCTGGTCGCGGGTGAAGCCGTACTCGGTTGCGATGATGTCGGCCGAGATGCCCTGCGGCACGAAATAGGTGTCCATCGCGAGGGAGGGATCGACAGCAATCGCCGCCCCGTCCGAGCCCATGGCAACCCGGCCCATCATCTCGACGCCGCCCGCGATGTACGCGTCGCCTGCGCCGCCCTTCACCTGGTTTGCGGCAAGGTTCACGGCTTCCATGCCGGAGGCGCAGAAGCGGTTGATGGCGAGGCCCGGGATGCGCTCATCCAGGTCCGAGGCGAGCACGGCAGAGCGCGCCAGGCAGCCGCCCTGTTCCATCACCTGGGTCACGTTGCCCCAGATCACGTCCTCGACGGCGTGGCCTTCGAGGTTGTTGCGCTCCTTCACCGCGTTTAGCGTGAGGGCGGAGAGGCGCACCGAGGTCACCTCGTGCAAGGAGCCGTCCTTGCGGCCCTTGCCGCGCGGCGTGCGCAGGGCGTCATAGATATAAGCTTCGGTCATTTTGGTCTCCTCAAGTCCGGTCCGACGGTTTGCCGGGCATCAGGTCATAGGGGTGTTTCCAGCCGGGCAGGGCGCTGATGCGGTCCAGCCAGGCGTCGATATGGGGCCATTCGGATCGGTCGAAACCGAAGGGCTCGGGGTAAAACAGGTAGCCGCAGCAGGTGAGATCGGCGTTGGTGAGCTGATCGCCCACGATCCACTCGCGGCCCTCCAGATGCGCATCCAGCGTCTTGAACGCGGCGCGCAGGCGGCCCTGCAGGAAGGCGATCACCTCTTGCGGGCGTTTCTCCTCTGGCAGGAAATGCATCAGGAACCGGGTCATGCCAGCCTGAGAGGACAGTTTGTGGTTATCCCAGAGCACCCAGCGCAGAACCTCATATTTGTCCTCCGGGGCGCCTGCAAACTTGCCGGTCTTGTCCGAGATATACTGCTGGATGGCGCCGGACTGCGACAGGCGCAGATCGCCGTCCACCAGCACCGGCGCCTCGGCCATCACGTTGAAATCGCGGTACTCCGGCGTGCGCGGCGCGCCGCCAAAGAAATCGACAAAAACCGGCTCCCAGTCGAGCCCGGAGAGTTCCAGCGCCAGCGCCGCCTTGTAGGAATGGCCGCTTTCTCCGAAGCAGTGCAATTTGATCGTCATACGTGTCTCCCTATGGCTGGGGGCGGAGCGGGGGTTTCACACCCCCGCACCCCGTGGAGTATTTTTGGAAAGATGATGGGGTGTTAACCCGCGTCTGCGCGCGGAGTGCTACCCTGATCCCGCGGTGCAGGCTGGAGAGCCGATGGCCGTGAAAGGTGAAGACGTCCCTGCCCATTTGGCGAAGGCCTGGGGGCAGGGACACTGCCCTTGCTTCATCTTTCCCCAAATACTCAAACTCCATCATCAGCCTCCCTCGGTGCCGCCGCGGCTCCTGCACCTACAGCGATCGCGCAATCAGCTCCTTCATGATCTCGTTGGTGCCGCCGTAGATCCGCTGCACGCGCGCGTCGGCCCACATCTCGCCCACCGCGTATTCCTGCATGTAGCCGTAGCCGCCATGCAGCTGCAGGCATTCGTCCAGCACTTCGCCCTGGGTGTCGGTGATCCAGTATTTCGCCATCGCCGCCTTCTCGACGCTCAAGCGGCCCTCCAGGTGTTCGGCAATGCATTCGTCGAGGAAAGCGCGCGCGACCTTGGTTTTGGTCAGGCATTCCGCCAGCTTGAAGCGGGTGTTCTGGAACTGCAGGATCGGCCCGCCGAAGGCTTCGCGCTCCTTGCAGTAGGCGATGGTGCGCTCCACTGCGCCCTCCATCGCGCCGACCGCGCCGCAGGCGATGATCAGGCGTTCCTGCGGCAGCTGCTGCATCATCTGGTAGAAGCCCTGGCCGTCGGCGCCGCCGAGGATGTTTTCCGGCGCCACTTCCACGTTGTCGAAAAACAGCTCCGAAGTGTCCGCCGCGTGGCAGCCGATCTTGTCGAGATTGCGGCCGCGGCTGAAGCCCTCGGCGCCGTCGGTTTCCACCGCCACCAGCGACACGCCCTTGGCGCCTGCAGACGGATCGGTCTTGGCTGCGACCAGGATCAGGTTGGCATGCTGGCCGTTGGTGATGAAGGTCTTCTGGCCCGAAAGCCTGTAGGCGTTGCCATCCTTCACCGCTTTGGTCTTGATCGCCTGCACGTCGGAGCCGGTCGAGGGCTCGGTCATTGCCAGCGCGCCGACCAGCTCGCCCGTCACCATCTTCGGCAGCCAGCGCGCTTTTTGCTCCTCGGTGCCATAGGCGAGGATGTAATGCGCAACGATGCCCGAGTGGATGCCATGGCCCCAACTCGCGAGGTTGGCGCGGCTGCCCTCCATCAGGATCACCGCCTCATGGCCGAAGTCGCCGCCCGCACCGCCATATTGCTCGGGCACTGAAGGGCACAAAAGGCCCAGCTCACCGGCTTGGCTCCAGGTCTCGCGGTCCATCATGCCCTGCTTGCGCCAGGTCTCGAACTTCGGTGCCCATTCGTTGGTGATGAACTGAGCGGTCATACCGGCGAGCATCCGGTGCTCTTCCGTCATCCATTTCGACGCTTGGTCGCTGCTCATCTGTAGTCTCCCCCTTGCCGGCGCGGCTTGCGCGCGCCCTTGTCGTTCTGTGGCCAGCCGCTCGGCGTCAGCGCTTGCGCGCTTCCAGTTCGGCATTGAACTGGCGCAGCCGGTGGCTCAGGTTTTCGTGGTCCGTCACGCTGTCGAAATGCTCGAACAGGAATGACAGCGCCTCGCCCTCGTCGAGCCCGGCCTCGGTGGCGAAGCGTTTGAGCCTGCGGTAGCCGTCTTCGGTCATTGCGACCGGCAGGCGGCGGGTCAGGCGGAAGCGTTTCGGCATGGATCCTCTCCTCACACAGGCGCCGGCCGGGGCAGGGCGGGGCGCCCCCGCGTGGGGGACGCCCGCAAGGCTCAGAAGCGGTCCGCGTCCAGCGCCATCACCGTGTCCGCGCCGCTCTCGATGCGGGCGAGGTGCAGCTTGGTCGCGGGCAGCCGCCGTGCCATGTAGTAGCGGCCGGTCGCCAGCTTTGTCTCATAGAACGCCGCGTCAGAGGACCCCGCGTCAAGTTTGCCCTGCGCCGCCTTCGCCATCTGCGCCCACATCAGGCCAAGGCAGACATGGCCGAACAGGTGCATGAAGTCGTAGGAGCCCGACAGCGCGTGGTTCGGGTTCTTCATGCCATTCTGCATGAAGAACATGCCCGCCGCCTGCAGATCCTTCGAGGCCGCCTTCAGCGGCTCGATGAAGTCCTTGGCGTAAGTCTCTGACACATCCGCGTTGTCCTTGCAGAAGCTCTTGACCAGCTCAAAGAAGGCCATCACGTGCTTGCCGCCGTCCTGGCCAAGCTTGCGGCCCACCAGGTCAAGCGCCTGCACGCCGTTGGCGCCTTCGTAGATCATCGCGATGCGGGCGTCGCGGGTGTACTGCGACATGCCCCATTCCTCGATGTAGCCGTGGCCGCCGTAGACCTGCTGCGCCTGCACGGTCATGTCGTAGCCCTGGTCGGTAAGGAAGCCCTTGATCACCGGCGTCAGCAGCGAGATCAGCCCGTCGGCGTCCTTGTCCTCGGCGCGGTGCGCCTTGTCGATCATCGTCGCACCCCAGAGGATGAAGGCGCGCGCGCCCTCGACAAAGCTCTTCTGGTCCATCAGCGAGCGGCGGATGTCCGGGTGCACGATCAGCGGATCGGCCGGGCCTTCGGGGTTCTTCGCGCCGGTCACGTCGCGGCCCTGCAGCCGGTCCTTGGCGTAGGCAACCGCGTTCTCATAAGCCGCCGCGGCCTGTGCGAGGCCCTGCATGCCGACGCCCAGACGGGCCTCGTTCATCATGGTGAACATCGCGCGCATGCCCTTGTGCTCGGTGCCGAGCAGCCAGCCGGTGGCGCCGTCGTAATCCATCACGCAGGTGGAGTTGCCGTGGATGCCCATTTTCTCTTCGATCTTGCCGACCGAGACACCGTTGCGCGCGCCAAGCGCGCCGTCTTCCTTCACCAGGAACTTCGGCACTATAAACAGCGACACGCCCTTGATGCCTTCCGGGCCGCCGGGGATCTTGGCCAGCACCAGGTGGATGATGTTATCCGCCATGTCATGCTCGCCGGAGGAGATGAAGATCTTCTGGCCGGTGATCTTGTAGCTGCCGTCGTCCTGCGGTTCCGCCTTGGTGCGCATCAGGCCCAGATCGGTGCCGCAGTGCGGCTCGGTCAGGTTCATGGTGCCGGTCCACTCGCAGGAGACCATCTTGGGCAGGTAGGTGTTCTTCTGCTCATCGGTGCCATGCGCGAGGATCGCCGAGGCGGCGCCATGGGTCAGGCCCTGGTACATGGTGAAGGCCTGGTTCGCGGCAGAGAACATCTCGCCCACCGCGGTGCCCATCACGTAGGGCATGTTCTGGCCGCCGAATTCCTCCGGCATGTCGAGCCCGGGCCAGCCGCCCTCTTTGACCTGCTCGAAGGCTTCCTTGAAGCCTTTCGGCGTGTAGACGACGCCGTTTTCCAGGCGGCAGCCCTCGGTGTCGCCCACCACGTTCAGCGGGTGCAGCACCTCGCTTGCGATCTTGCCGGCCTCTTCCAGCACCGCGCCGGTGAACTCGGCGTCCAGCTCGTCATAGCCGGGAATGCCGGAGGCGGAGACGTTCAGCACGTCGTGCAGCACGAATTGGGTGTCTTTGGTGGGGGCTGTATATGCGGGCATCGCAGTCCTCGTTAGCTCTGTTGGTTCATATTGGCGCCGGAGAAGCTGGCGCGTTTCGTGTCTTTATGTGCCGCGCACGCCGAAGGGTCCGGCGCAGGGCAGGGTCTGTGTCCCGGTCCGGCGCCCGATAGAGTGCCGGCCAGGGGATATTCGAAGGGCCGGAGGCGGGCGGGCAGGACCAGGCCGCATCGGGCCCGGCCGCCCCGCGGGCTACTCCGCCGCCTGTTTTTCCACCCGCATCGAGGCAATCACCTGTTCGCCCCAGCGCAGCTGGTCTTTCAGATCCTCGATGGCTTCCGTCAGCTCCTCGCGCTGGCGTTCCATGTCGGCAAGACGGTCCTGCGCGATCTCGTATGTGCGGGTCAGCTGGGTCAGCTGCTGGTCGCCCATGTGGTAGAGATCGAGAAGCTGGCGGATCTCCTCCAGGCTGAAGCCGAAGCGCTTGCCGCGCAGGATCAGCTTCAGGCGGGCGCGGTCGCGCTTGGTGAAGATCCGCTTCTGGCCTTCGCGGATCGGGAACAGAAGCTCCTTTGCCTCGTAGAACCGGAGGGTGCGCGGGGTCACGTCAAAAGCCTCGCACATCTCCCGGATGGTCATGGTTTCCTCGGTCATCGTCATCACTCTTAACGGCTTGGTGCGGGTCTTAGGCTGGCCCCAACCGGCCGCGTTTTCAAGTCGGCTTGACGTTTACGTAAGCGGTACGTCACGTCATTTCCGCCGCGCGCATTGCGCACAAACAGGTGACGCGGCGTTGGTTTGCGCCGGTGCCGGTTCAAGCCGCCAGAGGGGTGCCGGGGCTGGCAAGGATGCAATCCGAATCTATGGGCGGCGGAGGGGGCATGGCCAGCGCGGGACAAGGCCGCAAGGCCGCCGCGCATCGCCACCGCGCGCCGTCAATGCACGGCTTCGCGTCAAGCGGCCGCCGGGCCATCCCTGCGCGTCTAGCGGGCTCCCGGATGCAAAAAGCCCCGCCTCACTCGGAGACGGGGCGCATCTATAGCCCATGCAGTCGCGAGGCCGGTTACTTTAAGAGCCCCTCGGTAGTCGCGCGCAGCTGGCCCAGCTCCTCCATCGCCTCGTCAATCTGCTCGCGCTGCTTCTGCAGCTCGACCATCTGCCGGTTGGCCATCTCCAGAAACGCCTTCATCTGCGCCTGGTTGCCCTCGTTCTCGTAGATCAGCAGCCACTGCCGGATCTCTTCCAGCTGGAAGCCGAACTTGCGGCCGCGCATGATAAGCTTCATCCGCGCCCGCTCGCGCGGGCCGTAGAAGCGCGCGCGCCCCTCGCGGTCGGGCTGCAGAAGCTCAATGTATTCGTAATAGCGCAAGGTCCGTGGCGTCACCTCGAACTCGGCGCACATTTCCTTGAATGACAATCTGTTGTCGGACATCCGTCGTCTCCCTTGCCGGCAACCTAAGGCTATGGCCGGGCCAGTGCAAGCGCCGCGCCGCAGCGGCCTTGCGCTTTCGGCGGGGGAAGGCCAAGATCACCGCGAACAACCACAAGGGACAGCCCGCATGGCCGACAAGACCAACCTGGCGCGCCAGTTCATCGAAGCGATTCCGCATGCGCGCCAGCTCGGCATGAAGCTGACCGAGATTGGCGACGGCACCGCTGAGATCACCATGGCCTACGACGAGAAGCTGGTCGGCGATCCGGAAACCGGGGTGATTCACGGCGGCGCGGTCTCGGCGCTGATGGACACTTGCTGCGGTGCCGCGGTGATGAGCCATCCGTCCGCGCCCGGCGGCACCGCCACCATCGACCTGCGCATCGACTACATGCGCCCGGCCACGCCCGGTCAGACCATCACCACCCGCGCCACCTGCCACCACATCACCCGCTCCGTCGCCTTCGTGCGCGCGGTGGCCACGGACGAGGACACCGGCCGCCCCGTCGCCACCGCCGCGGGCGCCTTCACCGTGGAGAAAAAGTTTTGAGCCGCCCCCGTCCCGAACCGGTGCAGACCGTGAAGCAGCGCCGCGACGCCGCGCTGAAGGCGCTGGTGGATTCCGTCCCCTACATCCGCTTTCTGAACGTGACCTTCGACCGCCGCGGCGATGAGCTGACCGCGCAGCTCAATTTCGATGACAAGCTGATCGGCAACCCCTTCCTGCCCGCGATCCACGGCGGGGTGACGGCGGCCTTCCTCGAGATCACCGCGATGATCACCCTCAACTGGGCGCACCTCTGGCCGCGGATCGAGTCCGGCGATCTCGACCCGGCGGAGATGGCGGCGGGCAGGCTGCCGCGCCAGCCCAAGACCATCGACTTCACCGTCGACTACCTGCGCTCCGGCCTGCCGCGCGACGCCTATGCCCGCGCCCGGGTGAACCGCTCCGGGCGCCGCTATGCCTCGGTGCATGTGGAGGCCTGGCAGGACCACAAGGACAAACTCTTTGCTCAGGCCACCGGCCATTTCCTAATGCCGCAGGACCAAAACGGCGCGGACAAGCCCCGCAAGGGCTGACCCGCGATGACCGCGCTCACGGCCGAGATCACCCACCGCCGGGTGCTGAAAATCGCGGTGCCCATTGTGCTCTCCAACGCCACTGTGCCGATCCTCGGCGCGGTGGACACCGGCGTGGTCGGCCAGATGGGCGCCGCGGCCCCGATCGGCGCGGTCGGCATCGGCGCGGTGATCCTGGCCTCGGTCTATTGGATTTTCGGCTTCCTGCGTATGGGCACCACCGGTCTTGCCGCCCAGGCCCGCGGCGCGGGCGACACCGCCGAGACCGGCGCGCTGCTGATGCGCGGGCTGCTCCTGGCCTTGGCCGCGGGGCTCCTCTTCATCCTCGGCCAGGCCGCGCTGTTCTGGGCGGCCTTCTTGCTGGCGCCTGCCAGCGCCGAGGTGGAGGCGCTGGCCCGCGACTACCTCCAGATCCGCATCTGGGGCGCCCCCGCGACCATCGCGCTTTACGCCGTCACCGGCTGGCTGATCGCGGTGGAGCGCACCCGCGGGGTCTTCGTGCTGCAGGTCTGGATGAACGGTCTCAACATCGTTCTGGACCTGTGGTTCGTTCTCGGCCTCGGCTGGGGGGTGGAGGGCGTGGCGCTGGCCACGCTGATCGCGGAATGGAGCGGCCTGGTGCTGGGGCTCTGGCTCTGCCGCGACGCCTTTGCGGGCGACCAATGGCGCGACTGGGCGCGGGTGTTCGACGGCGCGCGGCTGAAGCGGATGATGCAGGTCAATGGCGACATCATGGTGCGCTCGGTGCTCTTGACCGGGTCCTTCACCGCCTTCCTGTTCATCGGCTCCGGTGTCGGCGACGTGAACCTCGCAGCGAACCAGATCCTGCTGCAGTTCCTGCAGTTCACCGCCTTCGTGCTTGACGGGTTCGCCTTCGCGGCCGAAGCGCTGGTCGGCGGCGCGGTCGGCGCCCGCGCCCGTGCGCCCCTGCGCCGCGCGGCGGTGGTGGCGGCGCAGTGGAGCACCGGCGGCGCGCTGCTGCTGGGTCTTGGCTTTGCCATCGCGGGTCCTGCGGTGATCGACCTCATGACCACCGCGCCCGAAGTACGGGAGGCGGGGCGTGTCCACCTGATCTGGGCGGTACTGGCGCCCGCCTTGAGCGTCGCCAGCTACATGCTTGACGGCATTTACATCGGTGCCACCTGGACCCGCGACATGCGGGTGGCGATGCTGCAAGCGGTTGCGGTCTACGTCGTGTCGCTGCTGATCCTGGTGCCGGCCTTCGGCAACCACGGTCTTTGGGCCGCGCTGATGGTGCTGAACCTCGCCCGCGGCGTTACGCTTGCCTTGCGCTACCCGCGGCTGGAAGCCACGGTCGGCGCCTGAGGCCACGGAAATCACGTGACGTCCGGACCGTTTTCCGCGCCGCAAAGCGGTGCTCGGGGTCAGATCAGCGCTTCGATCGCCTCGGTGGGCCGGCCGATCACCGCCTTGCCGTCCCGGATCGCTACCGGACGCTCGATCAGGACCGGATGCTCGGCCATCGCCGCCATCAGCTCCGCCTCCGGGCTGTCCTTGGCAAGGCCCAGCTCCTTGAACGTCTTCTCGCCTGTCCGCATCATCCCGATCGCCTCGGCGCCAAGCGCCTCACGCACGGCTTCCAGCTCCGCCAGAGTGGGCGGATCCTGCAGGTAGAGCCGCACCTCGTGTTCCACGCCGCGCTCCTGCAGCAGCGCAAGGCCTGCGCGGGATTTCGAGCAGCGCGGATTGTGCCAATAGGTGATCACAGCCAGTCTCCCCGTTTGCTGCCAACCGCTTCCGCGACAGTGCTGAAGCCGTCGCGGGCCAGGAGATCGTCCAGCCCGCGGGCAATCTCCGATGCCAGTGACAGTCCGCCATAGACCAGCGCGGTATAAAGCTGCACCGCCGAGGCGCCCGCACAGATCTTGGCGTAGGCCTGTTCCGCCGATCCCACGCCGCCGACGCCCACCAGAGGCACCCGGCCGTCCAGCAGCTCAGACAGCCGCGCCAGAACCCGGGTGGATCTTTCGAACAGCGGCGCACCGGACAGACCGCCGGCCTCTCCCTTGTGCGCGCTCTTCAGCCCTTCGCGCGACAGCGTGGTATTGGTGGCAATCACCGCGTCAATGCCGCTCTCCACAGCGACCTCTGCGATATCCTCTATACCGGCCGCATCCAGATCCGGCGCGATCTTCAGGAACACCGGCACCCGGCGCGCCAGCCCCGCCCGCGCCTCCAGTACACCGTCCAGCAGCGCCGACAGCGCCGCCTTGCCCTGCAAATCCCGCAGCTTCTCGGTATTGGGGGAGGAGACGTTTACGGTGGCAAAATCCAGGTGCGCGCCGCAATGCGCGAGCACCCTGGCAAAATCCGCGGCGCGGTCCTCGCTGTCCTTGTTGGCGCCGAGGTTCAGCCCGATCACGGCATCCTTGGGCCGCTGCGCCAGCCGCGCGCCGATTGCCTCCATTCCCTCGTTGTTGAAGCCGAAGCGGTTGATCGCGGCGCGGTCCTCGCTCAGCCGGAACAGCCGCGGCTTGGGGTTGCCAGGCTGCGGCCGCGGGGTGGCGGCACCGGCCTCGATGAAGCCGAAACCGGCGCGCGACAGCGGCGCGAGCGCCTCGGCGTTTTTGTCATAACCTGCGGCCAGACCCACCGGGTTGGGCAGGGCGATGCCCGCGAGCGAAGTTTTCAGCCGCGCCGAGGTCACCGGCCCGGGGGCGGGCGCAAGCCCCATCCGCAGCGCCTTGACCGATAGCCCATGCGCGGCCTCCGGATCGATCCGGTGCATTACCGCCAGCGCCAGCCGTTCGGACAGGGTCATGCCATATCCTCCGGGAACACATGGCGCCCATCCGCCAGCGGCAGCGGTTTGGCCCAGAGCACATCCGTCATCCGCAGCTTGCGGTAAAGATGCGGGAACAGCGCATCATTGCGGGAGACCTCCCATCGCAGATCGTCGCCCATCGCCTCCGCATCGCAGGCCAAGAGCACCAGCCCCTCGGCGCCCGCGAAATGCTTCGCCGCGGTCTCGGCTGCCTGCGCGGCGGTGGAGAAATGCACATAGCCGTCGGCTACATCGATCGGCGCGCCCCGGGTCTCGCCCGCGGCCTGCAGCGCGGCCCATTCGTCCGCCCGGAAAATCTTGTAAATCAGCATGGCCGGGTGATGCCCTGCGTTTGCGCCTGAATCAAGGGGCATTGAGGGCCGCCCGCGGTGCCGCGCGCGTGGCCCCTTTCCGCAAGGGTAGTTCCGGAACGCGCTTTTCCCCTTTGACGGGCGCTGCCTTTATGCGCACCATCGCCCTAAAACAGACCAACGGGAGACCCTTCACATGATCGCGCGATTTCTCACCTCGGTTGCAGCCCTTGGCCTCACGGCCGGAATGGCGGCGGCGGAGTACAAGCTGACCATCCTGCATACCAACGATTTCCACTCCCGCTTCGAGCCGATCAACAAGTACGACAGCGGCTGCGGCGAGGAGGACCAGGCCGAGGGCAAGTGCTTCGGCGGCTCCGCCCGCCTGGTGACCGCGATCAAGGAGGCCCGCGACGCGGCTGGCAATGCGATCCTGGTGGATGGCGGAGACCAGTTTCAGGGCTCGCTGTTCTACACCTACTACAAGGGCAAGGTCGCGGCCGAGATGATGAACAAGCTGGGCTACGACGCGATGACCGTGGGCAACCACGAGTTCGATGACGGCCCCGAGGTGCTGCGCGGCTTCATGGACGCGGTGGAGTTCCCGGTGCTGATGTCCAACGCCGACGTCTCCAAGGAGCCGGTGCTGGCGGATGTATTGAAGAAATCCACCGTGATCGAGCGCGGCGGCGAGAGGATCGGGCTCATCGGCCTCACGCCCGAAGATACGCATGAACTCGCAAGCCCCGGTAAGAACATCACTTTCTCCGATCCTGTCGCGGCGGTGCAGGCCGAGGTCGACCGGCTGACGGAGGAGGGCGTGAACAAGATCGTGGTGCTCAGCCACTCGGGCTACGGCGTTGACCAGAAGGTTGCGGCGGAAACGACCGGCGTCGACGTGATCGTTGGCGGGCATACCAACACATACCTGTCGAACACCTCAGACAAGGCCGCCGGCCCCTATCCGACGGTCGTGAACGGCGTGCAGATCGTGCAGGCCTATGCCTATGGCAAGTACCTCGGCGCGCTGGAGGTGACCTTCGACGACGCGGGCAACGTGATTTCCGCCAGTGGCGAGCCGCAGGTGATGGACGCCGCGGTCAGCGAGGATGCCGCCACGGTGGAGCGCATCGCCGAACTCGCGGGGCCGCTCGACGAGATCCGCACCAAGGTGGTGGCGGAGGCCGCCGAAGCCATTGAGGGCAGCCGCGATGTCTGCCGGGTGCAGGAATGCGCGATGGGCAACCTGGTGGCGGATGCGATGCTCGACCGGGTGAAGGACCAGGGCGTCAGCATCGCCATCGCCAACTCCGGCGGCATCCGCGCCAGCATCGACGCGGGCCCGGTAACCATGGGCGAGGTGCTGACCGTGCTGCCGTTCCAGAACACGCTTTCGACCTTCGAGATCGACGGCGCAACCCTGAAGGCTGCGCTGGAAAACGGCGTGAGCCAGGTCGAGGACGTAAAGGGGCGGTTCCCGCAAGTGGCGGGGCTCAAGTTCAGCTGGGATCCGGCTGGCACCGCTGGTGAAAACCGCCTGCAGGAGGTCGAGGTTGCGCAGGAAGACGGCAGCTATGCGCCGGTTGACCCTGAGAAGACCTATCTTGTGGTCACCAACAACTACGTCCGCAACGGCGGCGACGGCTATGCGATGTTCGAGGGCGACGACAAGAACGCCTACGACTACGGGCCCGACCTGGCCGATGTGCTGGCCGAATACCTCGCCGAACAGGGCCCTTACACGCCCTACACCGACGGCCGGATCTCCCGGAAGTAAGTCAGAAGTTCTGGCCTGATGTTTCGTGCGCGAAACATTGGGTCCGCAGGGCTGACCTTTCAGCGCAGGGGTTCCCCGGGGTTCCGCTGCGCTTTGCGTCATGGCACACTGCCGCCATGGACCATCCGCTGATCGATCTCATCAACGCCCGTATCGAGGCCGCCGAGGCCGAGGGCGCCTTTGACAACCTCGCCGGCGCGGGCAAGCCGCTGCCGGACTGTGACGACCCGGACAACGCGCTGCTCAACCGGCTGGTGCGCGAAAGCGGCGGGGTGCCGGAGTTCGTCAGCCTCTCGCGCGAGCTGGAGCGGCTGCGGGCGGAGCTGCGCGAGACCGGCGACCGCACCCGGCGGCAGGAGGTCCTGAAGGAGATGTCGATGATGGACGCCCGCATCGAACTGGCGCGCAAGGCATACGCTAAATGAGCGGGCAGGGCGGTCTTCCGCCGGCCCGTGGCTGGGCGCGCCGGGGCTGACATGTGCGGACGCTTCGCCGTGACCCTGCCGAGCGACGCGATGGCGCAGCTGTTTGCGGCGCAGCCCGCCAACGACCTGCCCAAGGTGCCGCAATACAACGTCTGCCCGACCACGCAAGTCCATGCCGTGCGTCCGGGCGAGGACAGCCGGCGACTCGTGTCAATGCGCTGGGGCTTCCTGCCGCATTGGTACAAGACAGAAAATGGCGGGCCGCTGCTGATCAATGCCCGGGCCGAGACGGTGGCGGAAAAACCCGCCTTCCGCGCCGCCTGCCGCAGCCGCCGCTGCCTGGTCCCGGCGACCGGGTTCTATGAATGGACCAAGGATGAGCAGGGTGCCCGGCTGCCCTGGTACATCACCCGCCGGGACGGCGCACCTATCGCCTTTGCCGGCATCTGGCAAAGCTGGGAGGCCCGCAGTCCGGAAGCCACGGCGGGCGGCGCGGTCGATACCTGCGCCATCATCACCACCGCTGCCAACAGCACCATGAAGGCGATTCACCACCGGATGCCGCTGGTGCTGGAGCCGGAAGACTGGCCGCTGTGGCTGGGCGAGGAAGGCCGCGGCGCCGCAAAGCTGATGCAGCCCGGTGCGGAGGATGTGCTGGAATTCTACAGGGTCGACCCGGCGGTGAACTCCAACCGCGCCTCGGGGCCGGAGCTGATCGAGCCATTTGAAGAGGATGATCCGGCAGCGGAGTGACGATGCCGTTTCGGGTTTACCGCGTGTTTACAAACGCTTGTTTCGCGTTGCTATTCCGCTGCTTGCGGCGGGGGCGGCAGGTCGCGCTGCGGCGCGCGGCTCAGCTCGTTGGCGGCCAGCGTCGCCTTCTGCAGAAGCGCGATGAAGGTCTCGCGCTCCGCCTCACTGAGCCCGCTCAGCACCATCGGCTGCGACTCCCGCACAATGGGACCGATCTGCGCCAGCAGCGCCGCGCCCTCGTTGGTGAGGGTCAATTCGCGCGCCCGGCGGTCGGCGGCGGAGACCTGGCGCGCCACCAGCCCCTTCTCCACCAGCCGGTCCGCAACCTTGCCCAGCGTCGCCCGGTCATAGGCGATGAGACCGGCCACAGTGGCCTGATCGATGCCCGGATGGCTGGCAATCGCCGTCATCGCGGCGTACTGAACCGGCGTGAGATCGGCGCCCGCCGCGGCCATGCACTCCATGAACTGCGCCACCGAGATCTGGTGCAGCCGCCGGATCAGGTGGCCGGGCATGGTGTGGATCTCGAGCTGGGCGTCAGTGGTCATTGCGCGGTCCTTGCGTCCAGGGGCTTTGGTGTGGTGGGCGGCGTGCGTGGCCCGGGCCGGCACGCCCTTTTGGCATACTGCCCGGTGCGCATTCCGCGCAAGCCCCAATCCGGTGCGGGGAGCTCTGCGGCCGTGTTTGCGCTTTCCCTTGCCGGGTGCGCGCGGTAGATCAGGCGCATGGCGCTGCGTTTCACATCCTTGCAAGAGTTTTATGCCCACGGCCACGATACAGTGATCGACGTGCGCAGCCCGGCGGAATATGCCGAAGACCACGTGCCCGGCGCGGTCAGCATGCCGGTGCTCGACAACGAGGAGCGCGCCCGTGTCGGCACCATCTACGTGCAGGAAAGCCCGTTCCTCGCCCGCAAACTGGGCGCAGCGCTGGTGTTCCGCAATGCCGCCGACCATATCGAGCAGCGGCTGAGCCATCACGAGGGCGGCTGGCGGCCGCTGATCTACTGCTGGCGGGGCGGGCAGCGGTCGGGGTCGTTCACCTGGATGCTGCAGCAGATCGGCTGGCGCGCCGAGGTGGTGCAGGGCGGCTACCAGACCTACCGGCGGCTGGTGCACAAGGCGCTCTACGAGGAGGCGCTGCCGCACCGGCTGGTGGCGCTCGATGGCTATACCGGCACCGCGAAGACCGAGGTGCTGAAGCGGGCGGGCGCGCTGGGGGTGCAGGTGGTGGACCTGGAAGGGCTGGCCAATCACCGCGGCTCGCTGCTGGGAGACATGACGGAGCCGCAGCCCTCGCAGAAAGGCTTCGAGTCGGCGCTGTCCGGGGCGCTTTTGCCGTTTGACCCGGCGCGCCCGGTGCTGGTCGAGGCGGAGTCGAGCAAGATCGGCCAGCGCATCATCCCGCCCGCGGTCTGGGAGGCGATGAAGAAGGCGCCGCGGATCGAGCTCAGGGCCCCGGCGGAGGCGCGCTGCCGTTACCTGACAGAGGCTTATGACGACATCCTCTCGGACGCGGAGGGCCTGCGCGACAAGCTGGCACCCTTGCGCGCGCACCGCTCGGGGGCCGTGGTGGACGGCTGGTTCGAGCTGATCGCCGCGGGCGACAAGCCGGGGCTCACCCGCGCGCTGATGGCGCAGCACTACGACCCCGCCTACCGCAAGTCCCGCGCCGCGGTGGGGGCCGAGGTCGCGGCGGTGGTGGAGGCGGAGAGCCTCGACAGGAGAGGCCTCGACCGCGCCGCGGAGCAGGTGGTCGAGGTGATGGCGCGGCTCTGATACGGCCCGCTAAAAGCGCCCATGTACACCGTCAGCTTTCAGCCGCAAGCGGGGTTCTCCCGCCCGTCGCCGGTGCATTGGCATGCTCCGCTCCCGTTGGGCCTGGCCCGGCGCATGGCGCCGGGCCAGGCCCAACGGGGTGAGGGTCCGCAAGGATCCCGAAGCCGGGCGGGAGCGCCTGCCGTGCGGCAGGCGGGGCCGTGGGCGGGCGGGCCGGATGCGCGCCGTCAGGACGTAAGGGTGATGGCGGTGCCGGTGCTGGTCAGGCGGCCGATGCGGGCGGCGGGGTAGCCTGCGTCCTTGAGCTGCTCCACCAGGCTGTCCGCCTGCTCTGGCGCCACCGCGGCGAGCAGCCCGCCTGCGGTTTGCGGGTCGAACAGGAGCTCCTGCCAGCCTGCCACCTGCAATTCCGGCGCGGCGGCCTGGTTGGCGGGGAAGAGGGAGGAGCGGATGCCGCGCTCGGCCAGCTCCGCCGCGCCTGCCATCAGCGGCACGCTCCCGGTGGTGATCTCGGCGCCCGTGCCGGACGCCTCGCAGATGCCGAGCAAGTGGCCGATGAGGCCGAAGCCGGTCACATCGGTCATCGCATGGGCCTCCGAGAGGATGCGGGAGGCGTCTCCCTGAGGCTGGCTCATCTGCTGCCAGGCGCCGGCGATCCAGGCGCCCGTGGCCTCGCCCGCCATCTCCGCCGCCATCAGCACTCCGGAGCCGAGCGGCTTGGTCAGGATCAGCGCATCGCCGGGCTTGCCGCCAGCAAGCGTGACCGGCGGGCGCGGGCAGAGGCCGGTGAGGGTGAAGCCGATGGTCAGCTCGTCGCCGAGCGAGGTGTGGCCGCCGGCAATCGCCGCGCCCGCCTCGCCCAGGACCGCGCCGGCCGCGCCCATGATCTCGTCCAGCGTGCGGGCCTGCAGCGCCGGAGTCATCCGGGGCAGGATCAGGCTCACGGTGGCGGCCTGCGGCTCGGCGCCCATGGCCCAGATGTCGCCAAGCGCATGTACCGCGGCGATCTGGGCCATCAGCACCGGGTCGTTGCAGAAAGCGCGCAGGTGGTCGGTGCTGATCACCTGGGTCACACCGCCGGTGGTCAGGAGTGCCGCGTCGTCCCCGGGCAAGGCCGAAACATCACTGCGCTCGGCCCCAGGCCTGCCGCCGCCGGTGAGCGCTGCGAACAGCGTGCCGCGGCCGACCTTGGCGCCGCAGCCGCCGCAGAGCGGTTTGTCGCCGAGGGCGGCCTCCATCCCGAGGGTATGCTCGGCGGGCAGCTCGGGCGCGTCCATCGGGGGGAGGTCGCGGAATTTGTCCATGAAGGATTGGTCGATGCGGTCCTTCAGATGCCAGGCCATCGGGCCGGAGATGGTGGTGCCGAAGCGTTCGCCGAGCGCCTCCCTGGCGCCGAGCGAGATCAGCTTCAGATAGTCCTTCTGCGGGCGGTAGCGGCGCAGCGGGTCTCCGGTGAGGCGGGCGCGCAGGTTGTGGAACAGCACCGGTGACTGGCGCACCGCGTAGACCCCGGCCTTGGGCCGGGGGGAGAACTCCAGATGTGCGCAGTCTCCGGAAGCAAATATATTGTTGTCAGAGCTTTGTAAGGTCTTGCTAACCTTTATGAAGCCCTGCTCCAGCGCCAGGCCGCTGGCCTCCAGCCAGCCGTAGGGGCGGGCGCCGGCAGCGCCGGCAGTGAAGCTCGAGAGGATCTCGCGCCCGTCCTCGAGCACGATGTGGTCCGCCTCGACGCGGGCGGCGGAGGTGTTTTCCTCCAGCCGCACGCCGCGTTCGGTGAGGGCCTGGCGCAGGCGCTTGCGGGCGTCGGGGCCCAGGCCGCCAAGGGCGGTGCCGGCGTCGATCAGAGTGGCCTGGCCGAGGCGGCCGCGCACCTTCAGGGCGTGCGCCATGGCCATCGCCAGCTCGGCCCCGGCGACACCGCCGCCGATCACTGCCACATGGGCGGGAGTATCGCCGTCCCGGAACGCCTCCCATCGGGCGGCGAAGGCACCGAGCGGTTTGGCGGGGACACCGTGGTCTGAGAAACCCGGAAGGTCCGGCATTGCCGAGGTGACGCCGATGTCGATAGAGGCGACGTCATAAGCGATCGGCGGGCGGCCCGGCACATGCACCAGCCGGGCGGCGGTGTCGATCGCCTCGGCCGCGCCGAGGACCAGCCGGGCGCCGGCGTAACGGGCAAGCTGCACCAGGTCGATGTCGAGCTCGTCGCGGCCGTAATGGCCCGCGACAAACCCCGGCAGCATGCCGGAATAGGGCGCGGCGGGGCCGGGGTTGATGACGGTGAGGCGGGCGCCGGCCAAGGGCCGCATGCCCCATTTGCGCAGCACCAGCGCGTGGCTGTGGCCGCCGCCGATCAGCACCAGGTCGCGGGTGAGGGGGAGACGGGCCGGGTCCATATCTGTTCTGCCTTTGCTGTCCTGAGGGGACGGGAGGAGCCACGCAAGTACGGGGTGCCGCCTTGCGCTCAGCCCGCCTTGTCTTCGCCTGCGGGATCTTTTGCGTTCTGAACCTCCTCCGGCCCTGCGTGGGTGGCCCAGCAGGTGTCCTCGCCCGGGGAAGGCATGGTCTCGCGCCGTTCGCGGCGGTGAATGTGCACCTTGGCGATGAAATGCGCGGTCACCGGCGCGGTAAGAAACAGGAACAGGGTGATCATCAGCTCGTGGAAAGAGGGGTACTCCTCGAACCCCCAGGAGTGCAGCATGGACGCCAGGAGCACCCCCCCGACGCCTAGCGTGGTGGCCTTGGTCGGTGCGTGCAGGCGCGACATCGGGTCATCGAGCTTGATCAGCCCGTAGGAGCCGACGAGGCCGAAGATGCCCGCGATGATCAGAAAGGCGGCAACGCCGAATTCAAAAAGGCTTTCCATGCTACCCCCTCACTCGATGATGTTGCCGCGCAGGATGAAGCGCGCATAGGCCACGGTAGAAACGAAACCAAGCATGGCGATGATGATGGCGGCTTCGAAGAAGATCTCGGAGCCGAGCGCCAGCCCATAAAGCACGATCAGCGCGATGGCGTTGATGAACATGGTGTCGAGCGCGAGGATGCGGTCGGCCACGTCGGGCGCGGTCACCACTTTCCACAGGTTCATCAGCATGGCGAGCGCGAAACAGCCGAAGGCGAAGAGGGTGGCGATTGCGATCATTCGAAAATCTCCATCAGACGGCGTTCGTAGCGCTGCTTGATCTCATCCCTCACCGCGTCGGGGTCGGGCGCGTCGAGGCAGTGCACCAGGAGCGCATGGCCCTCGCTCGACAGGTCAGCGGACAGCGTGCCGGGGGTCATGGTGATAGTGCCGGCCAGCGCGGTGATCGCCTCTGGCGTTTTCAGGTCGAGCGGGATGGTGATCCAGTTCGGGCGGCGGTCGGCGTTGGGCTTGAACAGCACGATGCGGGCCACGATGACGTTGGCGATGATAATGTCGCCAAGCACCACAAAGATATACTCGGCGACCTTGAAGGGGCTGCGCAGGCGCGGGCGCGCGGGCCAGTAGGGCTGGGTCACGAAAGGGATCAGCACCCCCAGCAGGAAGCCGAACAGGAGCGAGTTGAGCGACCAGCCGTTGACCAGCAGGAGCCAGGTCACGGTCAGCAGCAGCGTCAGGATCGGGTGCGGCAGGATGCGGCGGAAGATCTTCATTGTTCAGACTCCCCCAGCACGGTGTCGATATATTCCGCGGGCGCATAGAGTTGTGCGGCGGTGGCCTCGGCGTAGCGGGTGGCGGGGCCTGCAAAGACGGTGAGCGCGACCAGCCCGGTGAGGATGGCGGAACAGGCCGCGAAGGGCAGGCGGCGCGGGGCAGGCGCCATATGCACCGGCAGCAGGTCCGCCGCCAGCGGTTCCAGCTGCGCAGGCTCTGCGGCGGGGATGGCGTGGGCCTTCCAGAACAGCTGCGAGCCCGCGCGGGCAAGGCCCACAATGGTCACCAGGGAGCCCGAGAGCACCACGCCCCAGATCCAGGGCGCGTGCGCCGCGTCGCGGGTGGCGTCAAGCACCAGCAGCTTGCCGAGGAAGCCGGAGAGCGGCGGCATCCCTGCCAGCGCGATGGCGCCGGTGAAGTAAAGTGCCGCGATCAGCCCGGATTGCGGCATAGGGCTTTGCGCCTCAATCAGGCTGCCCTGGCGTTCGATCACCAGGTCGGCGACCAGGAACAGGAGCGCCGCGGCCAGCGTCGAATGCACCAGGTAGTAGAGCGCGGCGGCAGTTGAGGCTTCGGTGAAGAGGGAGACTGCGGTGAGCAGCGTGCCCATGGAGGTGATGACGCCAAAGGCCATCAGCCGCCCGATGTGGCGCGCGCCGATGATGCCGATGGCGCCGGCGCCCAGGGTAAGCAGCGCCGCGGGCAGCAGCCAGTTTTCGCTGAGGCCTTCGGTGGCGCTCACCTCAGGTCCGAAGATCAGGGTGAAGACGCGCAGGATGGCATAGGCGCCAACCTTGGTCATGATCGCGAACAGCGCGGCCACTGGCATCGGTGCATTGGCATAGGCCGCGGGCAGCCAGAAGTGCAGCGGGAGCAGCGCCGCCTTGATCGCGAAGACCAAGAGCAGCATCGCCGCGCCCGCGCGGAGCAGCGCGGTGTCGCCCGGCGCCAGTTCAGCCACTTTGACCGCGAGATCGGCCATGTTGAGCGTTCCGGTCACCGCGTAGATGGTGCCGAGCGCAAACAGGAACAGGGTGGAGCCGAGGAGGTTGTAGACCACATATTGCACCCCGGCGGTGAAGCGGCGCGGGCCGCCGGAGTGGATCATCAGCCCGTAGGAGGCGATGAGCAGCACCTCGAAGAAAACGAAGAGGTTGAAAGCGTCGCCGGTCAGGAAGGCGCCGAGAATGCCCATCAGCTGGAACTGGAAAAGCGCGTGGAAATTGCTGCCGCGCGTGTCCCAGCCGGTGCCGATGGCATAGAGCAGCACCGGCAGCGCCAGGAAGGACGTGAGCACCAGCATCATGCCCGCGAGCCGGTCCAGCACCAGCACGATGCCGAAGGGCGCGGGCCAGTCGCCAAGCTCGTAGACCTGCACGCTGCCGTCCGCGGCCTGCGCCGCCAGCGTCAGCGAAATCGCGGCCAGCAGCACGGTGCTCGCCACCGAGAAAATCCGCTGCAGGTCGAGGTGGTGGCGCACCACCATGATGATGAAGGGAGCCACCAGCGCGGGCAGCACCACCGGGGCAATCAGAAGGTGGTTCATAGCTCTTCTCCGGCGCCGTCGGGGCCGTGGTCCAGCGCGGTGCGGTCATCGCGCGACGAAAGATAGGCGCCAAGCGCGATCATCACCACTACGGCGGTCATGCCGAAGGAGATCACGATGGCCGTGAGCACCAGCGCCTGCGGCAGCGGATCGGTATAGGCCACCTCCTCATACTTGTTGAGGATCGGCGGTGCCGCTGTCCTCAGCCGCCCGGAGGCAAACAGGAAGACATTGACCGCATAGGTGATCAGCGACAGGCCGAGGATCACCGGGAAGCTGCGGCGGCGCAGGATCAGGTAGATGCCGGCCGCAGTGAGGATGCCGACGGCCGAGGCGACGAGCAGTTCCATGGTCAGCCCTCCGTCCCGGTCTTGGCCGCGTCTTCGCGCGACGGGTTGATGTCCATTGCAAATTCAGAGCTGATCCCCGGCTGCCAGGCGAAGCGCGACAGGCTTTCCAGCGCCAGCAGCACTGCGCCGACAACGGCGAGGAAGACGCCCACGTCGAACAGCGCCGCGGTGGCCCATTCGAACTCGTTCAGAGGCTCCCAGTGGATGTAGCCAAAGGCGCTGGTGAGGAAGGGCATGCCGCTGAACCAGGCGCCAAGGCCGGTGGCCGCGGCGACCAGCACGCCCGAGCCGATGATGGCGTGATAGGGGTAGCGCTGCCGCTCGGTGGCCCAGCCGAAACCGGAGGCCATGTATTGCATGATGATCGCAATCGCGGCGATCAGCCCGGCGATGAAACCGCCGCCAGGGAGGTTGTGGCCGCGGAAGAAGATATAGGCCGCCACCATCAGCGCGAGTGGCATCATCACCCGGGTGGCCACCACCATCATCAGCGGATGGCTGTCGCCCGCCTGCGGCAGGTCCGGCTTGCGGTTGAGCAAGTAGGCGCGCACGCGGGTCGCCAGCACCGCCTCGGTCAGGGCGTAGATCACCATGGCGGCAATGCCGAGGACGATGATCTCGCCAAAGGTATCGTAACCGCGGAAGTCGACGAGGATCACGTTCACCACGTTGGTGCCGCCGCCGCCCTTGTAGGAATTGGCGAGGTGGAAGTCCGAGATCGTCGGGAAGGCGAAGTCGCGCAGCAGGAGGGCATAGACCAGCGCGCCGGTGCCCAGCCCCGCCACCACCGCGATGGCGCCATCGCGCAGACGCAGCAGCACCGGGGTCTCCACCGGGGTTTCCTTGGGCATGAAGTTCAAGGCCAGCAGCATCAGGATGATGGTCACCACCTCGACCGAAATCTGGGTGAGCGCGAGGTCGGGGGCGGAGAGGTAGTTGAAGGACAGCGAGACGATCAGGCCGACCACGCCGATCAGCACCAGCGCCAGCAGTCGGTTGCGGTGCTTGGCGACGATGAAGAGCGTCGCCACCACCAGCGCGAACCAGGCGATCATCGGGATGTAGCCGGGCTCCTGCGCCGCGCGTGTGGCGGCGGAGAGCGCGCCGCCCTGGAAGGCGAACCAGGCGACCGCCACAGTGAAGGCGACCATCACCGCAGCATAGCGGGTCAGCGCGCCATTGTGCAGCCCGTCGGTGATCCACTGGCTGAGCCGGGCCACGCCGCCGATCAGCGCATCGAAGATGGTCTTGGCCTCGGGGCGCGGCAGGGCGTTCCAGATGCGCGCCAGAGGGCGGTGCAGCGCCAGGAGGACCAGCCCTCCCAATACCGCGGCGATGGAAATATAAAGCGCAGGCGTCAGCCCGTGCCAGAGCTTAAGCGAGTAATACGGCAGCTCCCCGCCGCCGATCACCGCGCTGGCAGCCGTTGCCACCAGCGGGCCCGCGATTTTGGCTGAGGCGAGCCCGATCGCCACCACCAGCACCACCAGGAAGGCAGGCCCGATCCACATGCCCGTGTTGGGGTCATGCGGGTGGCCGGGGTAATCGTCCCGTTTGGGGCCGAGGAACACATGCGCAATGTAGCGGAAGGAATAGGCGGCCGAGAACAGCGCCGCGATGCCTGCAAGCAGCGGCACGAACAAATGCGAGCCGTTCCAGACGGTGTGGGTGGCTTCCTCCAGCATCATTTCCTTGGATAGGAAGCCATTCAAGGGCGGGATGCCCGCCATCGACAGCGACGCGACAAGCGCGATGGTGAAGGTCACCGGCATCAGGTGGCGCAAGCCTCCCAGCCGCTTGATGTCGCGGCTGCCGGCCTCGTGGTCGACGATGCCCGCGGTCATGAACAGCGCGGCCTTGAAGGTCGCGTGGTTGATGATGTGGAAGACCGCGGCCACCGCAGCGATCTTGGTGCCGAAGCCCAGAAGCATGGTGATGAGGCCAAGATGGCTGACGGTGGAAAAGGCCAAGAGCGCCTTGAGGTCGTCCTTGAACAGGGCAATCACCGCGCCGATCAGCATGGTCACGAGGCCGGTTGTGGCAACAATGTAGAACCACTCAGGCGTGCCCGCGAGCACCGGCCAGAGCCGCGCCATCAGGAACAGCCCCGCTTTCACCATGGTAGCGGAGTGCAGGTAGGCGGACACCGGCGTGGGGGCCGCCATCGCGTGCGGCAGCCAGAAATGAAACGGGAACTGCGCCGACTTGGCAAAGCAGCCCAAAAGGATCAGCACCAGCGCCGGCAGGTAAAGCGGCGAAGCCTGGATCGCCTCTTTTTGCAGCAGTATCTCGCTCAGGTCGTAGGAGCCCGCGATATTGCCGAGGATCAGCATCCCCGCGATCATCGCCAGCCCGCCGCCGCCGGTCACCGTTAGTGCCATGCGCGCGCCCTGGCGGCCTTCGGGCAGGTGCTTCCAATAGCCGATCAGCAGGAAGGAGGACAGCGAGGTGAGCTCCCAGAACACCAGCAGAAGCAGGATATTGTTGGACAGCACAATGCCCACCATCGCGCCCTGAAACAGCAGGAGGTAGCTGAAGAACTGCCCCATCGGATCCTCGCGCGAGAGATAGAACCGCGCGTAGAGGATGATCAGGAGGCCAATGCCGAGGATCATCGCCGCAAACAGGAAGCCGAGCCCGTCAAGAAAGAAATGCGCGTTGAGACCCAGCGCGGGCAGCCAGTCCACCGCTGCATGCACGGTCCCGCCGCGGAAGACGGTTGGAATATGCAGCATCAGACCGATAAATGCGAGCAGGCTGGTAAGCCCCGCCGCCGAGGCCGCGGCATTGCGCCCGGCGCGGATCAGCAGAGCGGGGAAGACGGCTCCGAGAAAGGGCAGGGCCGCAATCAGAAACAGGGACACGTGCAGTTCTCCGGTTTGGGATTGGCGCGAATGAGGTATTTGCTAAGCAATTTTTGGTCCCAGAGCCACCCCGTCCGCCCTGCCTGCGCGCATATTCCGCAGGCGGGCGGCAATTATTTGTTGTCTTTCCTGCTATTTGGGGCGTGGAGCCGCAGTTGACAAGAACTTGATGAGTGAAACTGCTTCGCTTGTGTGGCGCGCTCGTTTTGCTGCCTGCTAGGATGGCCGCGGGCGCGGCGGCATGTTTCCGCAAAGGAGGGGCCTCATGGCTGAGACGGTGCAGAACGGGTCCGCGAAGCTCTGGCCGCGGCGCCGGCTTCTGGCTCTTGGCGGCGCAGCGGCGCTGGCGGGGGCGGGCGGCTTGTGGCTGCGGGCTCAGCCGCCCCGGCACGGTCAGCCCCGGCTCGGAACGGAGCAGGCCTGGGCGCGGGTGCAGGCGGGCACGGTCCTGCTGGTGGACATCCGCCGCCCGGAGGAATGGCGCGCCACCGGGGTGCCTGCGGGCAGCCGCCCCATTGACATGCGGCGTGCGGATTTTGCCGCGGCCGTGCGCGCGGCTTCGGGGGCGGCTGATCTCCCGGTGGCGCTGATCTGTGCCCGCGGCGTGCGCTCGGCCAGAATGGTGCGGGCGCTGGCGGCCGAGGGGCTCCCCACCATTGCGGACGTGCCCGAGGGCATGCTGGGCTCCGCCGCCGGGCCGGGCTGGATCGCCCGCGGCCTGCCGGTGGTGCCATGGCGGGCCTGAGCGCACGAAGGGCGGCGATTCGGCTGCTGGTCCTTTGCGTTATGGCGGCGGCGCCGCGTTGGGCAGAGGCCTGCGCCGGAGCGGACGGACCGTGTGAAGTGGACCGCGGCAGCTACCGCATCCTGCTGCCGGATGGTCATGAACCCGGGGCGAAGGCCCCGGTGGTGATGTTCCTGCATGGCTATGGCGGCAGCAGTGCACAAATTCTCGGCAACCGTTCCCTTGCCGAAGGGCTGACAGCGCGCGGCTTTGCCCTGATTGCGCCGGAAGGCAGCCTGCGCGGCTCCGCGGCCGGCGGCGCGGGCAGCGGGCGGCGCTCCTGGGTGTTCGGCCCGTTCTGGCAGGGCCGGGACGAGGCCGCGTTCTTCGCCGAGGTGCTGGAAGACGCCGCTGCCCGTTTTGGCACCTCGCTGCGGCGGACGGTGCTCGCGGGATTCTCCTCGGGCGCCTTCATGGTGCATTATCTGGCCTGCGAACACCCGGAGGCCTTTGCCGCCTATGCGCCCGTGTCGGGCGCCTTCTGGCGGCCGCAACCCGAAGCCTGCGCGGGACCGGTGCGGCTGTTGCACAGTCACGGCTGGAGCGATGGCGTGGTGCCGCTGGAAGGCCGGGTGCTGGGTGGCGGGCGCTTCGTGCAGGGCGATGCCTTTGCCGCGCTGGAGCTGTGGCGGCAGACCAATGGCTGCGCCAGTCATGCGCCTGCGCAGAGCTGGCGCGCGGCGGGTGTGCTGCGCCGCCGGTGGGACTGCGCGCCGGGAGCAGAGATCGGCCTGGTGCTTTTCGAGGGCGGCCACCGTATCCCCGATGCCTGGCCCGGCTGGCTTGCGGACTGGCTGGCGGAGGCGGGCGCCCTGCGCTGAATGGCCGGCCCCGCGGATGGCGCGGGGCCGGCGGGCCGGGTCACTCGGCGGCGGCGCGGGTGCCCGAACCGTCGAGGAAGGCCTTCAGCTCGGCCCGGGCGGCGCGGGCAGCGCGGGTGATCTGGGGCTCGGCAAAGACCTCGCGGGTGCCCATCAGAGCGTGGATGCGGTTCTTTGCCTTCACGCCCGAAAGCGCCGAGAGCGGCACCGCCAGCACCAGCGAGAGCGCAATCGGCGCCAGCCACAGCGACACCGCGCCCGCGAGGATACCGGCCCAGAGCGCAAACCCGCTCGCCGTTTCCAGCGCATGCACCTTCAGGAGGGTGGACCAGCCGTAGCTTCCGCCGTCGCGCGCCTGCGGCTCCCAGCCGCGCTGCAGGCCAAGCGCGGTGCGGAACACCGCGATCATCTGCTGCACCATCAGGATCGGCGCATAGAGGATCGCCAGCAGTACTTCGGTCAGCACCGAGAGCGCAAACTGCGCGCGCCCGCCATAGTCCTGGATGCGGCCGCCGGAGAGCGGCAGCGCGGAGGCCGCCAGCAGTTTCGGCGCCAGGAGCATCGCGTAGATCAGCAGGATCACCAGCACGTGGCGCGGCTCCGACATGTCGGGCCACGAGGGGCGGAAGGGGTTGGCCTCGCTGAAATAGCTGATCACCGAGGATTCCTCGCTGCGGCCGATGATGGCCCACAGAACCAGCAGCGCAAACCACACCGGCGCCATCAGGTAGCCGATCGCACCGGCAAACAGGTGGAAGCGGGAGATCGCCCGGAAGCCCTTGGCGTGCAGCAGGTTCAGGTGCTGCAGGTTGCCCTGGCACCAGCGCCGGTCGCGCAGGATGTGGTCGATCAGGGTCGGAGGGGTCTCCTCGTAGGAGCCGCGGATGCGGGGCAGAAAGCGCACCGCCCAGCCGGCGCGGCGCAGGAGCCCTGCCTCGACGAAATCGTGGCTCATGATGAGCTTCTCGCCGCCGCCGAAGCGGGAGCGCAGCATCGGCAGACCCGCACAAGCGGCGAATGCGCGGGTGCGGATGATGGCGTTGTGGCCCCAGTAATTGCCCTCGTGCCCGGCCCAGCGGGCGAGGCCCTCGGCCAGCGCGAGGCCGTAGACGCCGTTGGCGAACTGCTGCATGCGGCCGAAGACCGACTGCGCGCCGATCAGCTGCGGGTAGCTCTGGATCAGGCCAGCGCTCGGGTCCCGCGACAGCGCGTCAGCGAGCTGCGCGATGGCGCGGCCCGTCATCAGGCTGTCGGCATCGAGCACCAGCATCGCGTCATAGCCCGCGCCCCATCGGCGCACCCAGTCGGAGATGTTGCCGACCTTGCGGCCCGCGTTGTCGGCGCGGCGGCGGTAGTAGAGCTCGGCGCCCGGCGGCAGCATGCTTTGCAGTGCCTCGACGCTGGCGCGCTCCTGTTCGGCAATAGCGTCGTCGCGGGTGTCGGACAGGATGAACATAGCGTACCTGTGGTGGCCGCCGCGGCCATGCAGCTCTTGCAGCATGGTCTGGGCGTTGCCGAGCACGTACCAGGGCACCTCGTTGTAAACGGGGATCAGCAGCGCCACCTTCAGCGGCTGCACCGGGCCGCGGCCGGTGCTCTTCTGGCGCTGCGACAGCCCGTAGAGGCCCAGCAGCACGGTGGAAACCGTGAAGCTGATCCAGAAGAAGTTGAAGGCGATGAGTGCCAGCAAAACGATTTCCAGAACCGAGACCCCGCCGGCCGCAAACCAGCCCTGCATCACCCAGGTCAGCGCCGCAGTTGCGGCCATCGCGGGCGAAAACGCCAGTATGCGCCACAGCGAGATCTGGCTGGGGGCGGCATCGCCCGGAGCCGCACTGTCGCGGAACCCGGTGCTGAAATCCTGGGCCGGCATGGCCAGCGGTTGTTCGGGAGGCATCAGGCTGGTGCCGTTCATTCTGTCCACCTGTAAAGCCAGACTTCGGAAGCGGCTTCACCGTCCTTCCTGAGCTGGGCACGCAGTTCCACATAATCCCGGCCCGCGGGATCGAAGCTGAAGGCAAGCCGCAGGCCCCCGGTCTCGGGATTGCGCTGCAGCACGCCTTCGCTCAGCGCCACATGGGGAGAGGAGAGATGCACATCAAGAGCCTCCGGCCCGCCGCCAAACAACGGATGCGGGGCGAAGTCGACGGTGACGATCCGGCCCGGATCGCCGAAGATCTTGGCGCCTTGGGCGGTGCCGGTGACACGCGGCAGATCCAGGAGCGGCTCCTCGCCCCAGGTGAGCCGGTAGGCGAGCGGAATTTCGGCTCCGGCCGGGTAGGGCTCGCGCGGGCGCCAGTAGGCGACGATGTTGTCGTAGATCTCCTTGTCGGCGGGGATTTCGACCAGCGTGACGGCGCCCTTGCCCCAGTTGCCCTGCGGCTCCACCCAGAGCGAGGGGCGGCGATGGTAGTCGGCCTCGAGATCGTTGAAGTCCGACAGCCGCCGCGAGCGCTGCATCAGGCCGAAGCCGCGCGGGTTTTCGTCAACGAAGGAAGACACTTGCAGGGTCTTGGGATTGGCCAGCGGGCGCCAGATGGCCTCCCCGTTGCCGTTGAGCGCAAGGAGGCCGTCGCTGTCATGCACGGCGGGGCGGAAGTCATCGAAACGGTGCCGGTTGGTGGCGTCGAACAGGAACATCGAGGTGAGCGGGGCGAGGCCTGCGTGGGTCAGCTCCTCGCGGGCGAAAAGCGTCGCCTCCACGTCCATCACGGTGCTGGTGCCGGGCGTTATGGCAAAGCGGTAGGCGCCGGTGACAGAGGGGGAATCCATCAGCGCATGCACCACCATCGTGCGCTGGCCGGGGGCGGGGGCTTCGAGCCAGAACTCGGTGAACTCGGGGAATTCCTCGCCCTCGGGGTCGGCGGTTTTCAGCGCGAGGCCGCGGGCCGACAGCCCGTAGGCCTGACCCTGGCCGATGGCGCGGAAGTAGCTCGCGCCCTGGAAAACGCAGAATTCGTTCTTCTTGCCCGGCTCGCTGAGTTCGGTGCGCAGGCGCAGGCCGGAGTAGCCGAGGTTGCCCTCGGTCGTGAGTTCCGGCGCCTTGTCTGTCTGGTCAAACAGCGACAAGTCAAAGGCCACCGGCTCCACCCTGCCATCGGTCACCGTGCTGATCTGCACGGGGCGCGGGAAGTAGAGCCCGGGCAGGAAGAAATCGACGTTGTAGCTGCGCTCTGTATCCGCCCAGAGCGCATCGCGGGAGCGGAACCAGCGTTTCTGGTACTGCTCGTAGCTGAGCGCCAGCCAGTCCTTTGGTACCGAAGCGCGCTCGCTGTAGGGGTCCTGCGCCAGCGCGCGGGCGCGCGCAACCACGGTATCGTGGCTGAAGGGCGCGGCTTCCGCAGCTCCGGCGGTGCCGGCGGCACTTGCGGGGCGCGCGGTCAGCAGGGACGTGGACAGGAAGGTTGTGGAAAGGGCTGCGGCCAGGAAGGCGCGGCGGGACAGCGGGCTCATTTCTTGGCTCTCCAGGGCTGGGACTTGAACCAGCCTGCGAGGTAGGCGCAGGCGATGATCAGGGCAAAGCCTGCGAGGTTTGCATAGGCGGTGGTCATGATGGAGCGGTCGGTGTGGTCAAGAGCCGCGCCGATGAACCGCGCGAGTGCCATCGAGAAGACGAAGACTGCAAGCGACTGCTGGCCCACCTTGGTGATCAGCTGCAGGATCAGCTGCCAAAGGCGCGCAGCAGCCGAGTGGCCGGAGGCGATCAGCCGGTGGCCGCCGGTGCCTGCGAGGTACCAGCCGAGGTAGGCGAGGGACAGGAAGTGGGCATAGCGCAGGAGGCCGAAATCGGTCTTCTCCCGCCATTCGCCGGTGATCTCCCAGCTGGCACGGATCTGGCCGGCGAGCCCGGTGTTCCAGGCCTCGACCCAGGTCAGCACCTTCCAGGAGCCGAAGGGGGCGGAGAAGAGCACGAAGGCCGCCGCCGTGAGCGCCAGTATGGGCGTGCGCGGCGGTTTCGGCAGCCAGCCCGCCATGAAGGCAAAGCCGGTGAAGAACAGGAGCTGCCAGCCGAAGGGATTGAAAAACCACTCGCGGCCCGACCAGGGTTCGGCGGGCAGCGAGACACCGTTCGGACCCATGCCGATCATGTAGGGATTGGCAGTCAGCCACAGCATGGCCGAGAGCGCCGCAACGGCCCAGCCGCCAGCCTTCCCGAGCCCCATCTTCAAACCCATCATCACCGGCATCAGCAGCAGCACCACCAAGTACATTGGCAGAATATCGAAGTAGTTGGGCACGTAGGTGAGGGTGAAGATGCCCACCAGCTGGGTCGCGGTATCCTTGAAAAAAGGCAGGAGGTTCAGCGAGTTGACGTAGCTCTTCTCAAAGCTGCCATAGAGGTCGAGCGCCGCCATCGACATCGCCAGGAAGAAGAACAGACCGAGATGCGCCCAGTAGACCTGCCAGCAGCGGAACAGCACGCGGGCAGCGCCCAGCCACCATCCCTTGCGCGCGAAGGTGCCGCCAAAGGCGATGGCGGAGGCCATGCCGGAACAGAAAACGAAGATCTCGGTCGCGTCGGAGAAACCGAAGCGCGCGGGAATCCAGCCGGTCCAGCGGTTGCCTGGGATATGCGCGCAGAGGATGATGAACATCGCGATGCCGCGGTAGAAATCGAGCCGCGGGTCGCGGGGGCGGCTTGCCGCTGTCTCAAGCGGGGTCTCGGGCATCGCCGCGCGGTTGGCGGCGGCCGGGTTGGTCTTGGGCCCCGGGAAGGGCGCGACAGTGGACATTGCGTTCAGAGTCCTTGAAACTTCACTCGGCGGGCACGCTCCGCACGCCGCCGCCAGCACGGGCCCTGGCAATCAGGGCCCGGCGGGCGAGGGCGTAATTATCCTCGGCGCCGCAACGCTTTGCGCGGCGGTCGTCAAGGATCGATTCGGCTCCGTCAAGCTGGGATGAGCGGATTCCTGCGTCGATTGCAAGCCTTTCGAAGATGTCGCGCTGCGCGTGGCTGCCGCCGGCCAGCTGCAGGGTGGCCCGAGCGGCGGAAAGTTGCCTAAAAGCAGTGATGTAGTCGCCCGCACCAAAGGCTTCGACACCGCTGGCCGCGGCGCATCCGGGCGCAGCCATGCGGGCCTGGGCCTCGCTGCCTGCGGGCGTGACGGCGGCCTCGGCATCGGCGTGGATGCGCAGCACCAGCTCGTGGGCGGCTTCGGGGCGTCGGCCGGTAAGGGCAAGAAGGTAGTGCAGGTCGGCAAAGATCAGGCTGCCGTCCGCGGTGCGGCAGGCGCAGAGATCGGCGAGCTCCTCCCAGCGGGGGCCGACGGCGACGCCCTCCAGCTCCAGGCGCATCAGGAGCGATGTCGCGTTGGCGATGTCGCGGTAGTCGTCGGTCTTGTCCTTGCGCACCTCATCGTCATAGAGCGCCAGCGCCGCCTCGGTCTCGCCCAGGTCCAGCAGCAGCAGCGCCTTGTGCCACCAGACGTGGTAGCGGAAGTTGTTGCAATGCGCCCAGGCGGCCTCGCGCCCGTCCAGCCAGTCGAGGCCGGCGCGGGCATTGCCGGTCATTTCGTGCACATGGGTCACGGCGTGCAGGCCCCAGGCGTCGTCGGGCGCGAGCCACAGCGCTTGCCGCCCGGTGGCGGCAGCGCGGTCGTATTCGCCGGTTTCCTCCAGCGTGAAGGCGTGGCAGCCGAGGATGTAGCCGCGGGCGGCGTGGTCCGGGCCATAGGCGGGCAGCACCCGCTCGGCGGAGGCGCGCATGCCGGCGGCGTCGCCCAGGATGAAGCGGATGCCGTGGCTGAGCTTCATCGCCAGCGCATCGCCGGGTGAGCGCTCCAGCACCTCTTCCATGCAGTCCACCGCCTGCGACGGGCGCCCGGCGAGCCAAGCGGCGAGCGCCGCGGTGTACTTGCGCTCGCGGGTGGTGGCGGCCTCACCCAGGCGTTCGGCCACGCTCAGGGCCTCGCGGGCGGCGGGCAGGAGCTCGCGGCGGCCCAGCATCATCAGCGACAGCCCCTTGACCGCATGGGCCTGGGCAAACTCGGGCGCTGCCTCCAGCACCGCGCCGAGGTGGTCCGCGGCGGCGGCGGAATGGGCGAGGATGCCGAGCTGCACCGCGTTCCAGCTGTCCAGGGCGGCTGCGCCGGTCAAGCTGGTGTCCTGGCCGAAGATGTCTTGCGTCATGGGGTTCAATCTCTCGTCAACGAAATGCGGTTGTCCCGCCTCGGGCCGAGAGTAGCGGATGCGGCGCGGGCCGGCGAACCCCGCTCGCGGTTTGGTGATGCAGCGTGTTGGCCTGCGGGGGATTTACGTCGGGCCTGCAACATAATCAGGCAAATGGCCGCTGCCCCGGAACTGCGCGTTACAGACTCCGGCAGCGGAGCGTCGCTGAGACGGGATCAGTCTTCGTCAAAGGCCCGGTCCGCCGCAAGTACAGCGCCGGTGTCGGCTCCGCAAACAGGCGGCGGGCGGCGGTAGGTGACCGGCGTGCGCGAGAAGTTGAGCGGGTTGCCCAAGAGCCGCACCGGGCCGGCCCCGGTCTCCATGCCGATGGTCATCTCGCGCGCCTCCACCTGGGCGCTGGCAAACAGCCGCTCGAGATCCTGCACCGGGCCTGCGGGCACCTTGCGCGCCTCCATCGCGGCGATCACCGCGTCCGTGGTGAAGCGGGCGACGGAGGGGACCAGGATATCGTTCAGCGCATCGCGGTGCTGCAAGCGGGCCGGATTGGTGGCAAATCGCGGATCGGCGGCGAGGCCTTCGAGCTGCAAAAACTCCATGAAGCGGCGGAACTGGCTGTCGTTGCCCACGGCGAGGATCACGTGGCCGTCAGAGGTGCCGTAGACGCCGTAGGGCATGATGCTCGGGTGTTCGTTGCCGCGGCGCTTGGGGAGGGTGCCGGTGTTGAGATAGGCAACGCCCTCGTTGATCAGCCAGGCCACTTGGGAGTCGACCAGCGCGAGGTCGATCTGCTGGCCCTCGCCGGTTTTCCCGCGGTGGTGCAGAGCGGCGAGGATGCCGATGCAGGCATACATGCCGCACATCACGTCGGCGATGCCGACGCCCGCCTTCATCGGCTGGCCCCCGGGCTCTCCGGTCAGCGACATGATGCCGCCGAAGCCCTGCGCCATGATGTCATAGCCGGGCTTTGCGCTGTTCGGGCCGGTCTGGCCGTAGCCGGAGATCGAGCAGTAGATGAGGCTGGGGAAGTCGCCTTGGAGGCTCGCGTAGTCGAGCCCGTATTTGGCAAGCCCCCCGGGTTTGAAGTTCTCGATCAGAATGTCGGCCTCGGCGGCGAGCTTGCGGATTGCCTGCTGGCCCTCGGGCGTGGCGATGTCCAGCGCGATGGAGCGCTTGTTGCGGTTGGCGGCCATGAAATAGGCCGAAAGGCCGGTCTCGGCCGCCGCGTCCCCGCCGGCGTAGGGCGGGCCCCACTGGCGGGTGTCGTCGCCGCCGGTGCCGGGGTTCTCCACCTTGATCACATCGGCGCCGAGGTCGCCCAGGAGCTGCGTGCAGGTCGGTCCCGCCAGAATGCGGGAGAGGTCGAGAACCTTGACCCCCCTAAGGGCGCCGTGGGGCAGCATGTCAGATGCGTCCATCATATCCTCCGCGGCTGATTTCCGCCGCAATCACGGTGAATTGGGGCGCGGTCAGCGCCTGTTCGAGGGCCGCGCGCAAGGTCTCGCGGCTGCGGACGGTAACGCCGTTGCCGCCAAAGGCGCGGCCCATCGCGGCGAAGTCATGCGGCGCAAAGTCGACGCCGGTATTGGGCATCTGCCGTTGGCGCTGCTTCAGCTCGATCAGGGCGAGGCTCGCGTCGGCAAAGACGACGATGATCGGGGCGACGCCCAGCTCGGCCGCGGTGGCAAGCTCTCCGGCCACCATCAGGAAGCCCGCATCGCCGGTGAAGGCAACGACGGGCCGGTCGGGCTGGGCGAGCTTGCGGCCGATCGCCATCGGCAGCGCGCAGCCCATGGTGCAGAGGCCTGAGGACTGGATCAGCCCGCGCGGCTCCTGGCATTGCCACATCTGGCTCAAGAGGATGCGGTGCGCGCCGCTGTCTGCGGTGGCGAGCGTGTCCGCGGGCAGGGCGGCGCGGCATTCGGCGATTACTGCGCCCGGGCCCCAGTCGTCATCCGTGGGGAAGGCGGCGGCGAGGGCGGACTTTACCTTTTCCGGCTGGCCATCGGGCCAGGTGCTGCGCGGGGCGGTGCCCTCGGAGAGTGCCGCGAGTGCCGGGGCCAGCGGGCAGAGGAAGGCGAGCCCCGCCTGGTGCATATAGTGGGTGTTGGGCTCGGGGGCGATCTCCAAGACGTTCTGGCGCGCCGGGTCCCAGGCATTGCGCCAGCCGGGGCGCATTTCGATCGGATCGTAGCCGAGGCTGAGGATCAGGCCGGCCTCCTCGACCAGCGGCAGGAGGTGCTTGTCCGCCAGCGGCGACAGGCCGACACCGCCGAGGCAGAGCGGGTGGTCCTCGGGGAGGATGCCCTTGGCTTTGTAGGTGGTGACGAAGGGGATGCGGTATTTCTCGAGAAAGGAGCGCAAGGCCGGGCCAGCTTCCTCCTGCAGCGCATCGAGGCCGATCACCGCCAGCAGGCGTTCTGCTGCCGCCAGCCAGTCACGCGCCTGCGCCAGTGCCGCGCCCTCTGGCACGCAAGCACTTGCAGGCGCGGCGCGGAGGCCGCGGTCCCTGGCCGGCGCCTCTGCCACCGAGATCGGCACGTCGATATGCACCGGCCCCTGCCGCGGCCGTGTGGCGATGGAGACCGCCTTGTCCGCGATCAGGTCCGCGGCGTCCGCGTCGAGCCGGAATGTGGATTTGGTGATCGGCGCAAAGACCGCCTGGTGGTCGAGCACCTGGTGGGTGTAGCTGTGCGCCTCATCCGCATCGACGCAGCCGGTGAGCACCAGCATCGGCACCCGGTCCTGATGCGCATTCGCCACCACGTTCACGCCATTGAGCGCGCCGGGGCCGAGGGTGGCCACCAGAATGACCGGCGCGCCGTCGGCGTGATGCACGCCCTCGCCGATGAAGCCGGCGGCGTTTTCGTGCTTGGCGAGGTGAAAGGCGATGCCCGCGCGCGTCAGAGCATCCACCAGCGTCAGTACCTCTCCGCCGGGCATGCCGAAGGCGTGGCGGCAGCCCGCCGCATAGAGGCGCCGGGCCAGCACATCGGCGGCGCGCATGGTTTTGGTCATCTGGTCCGTCCCGTCCGTTGATCCGGAGGGCAGAATGCCGGGAATGCCGGGCGGCGCAAGCCCGTTCACGCCAGTGTGAGAGCGCGCGCTATTTCAAGGCAGCCTCAGTGACCTGCGCGAAGCGCGCATCCAGCTCGGCCGCGAGGTCCATCAGTGCAACGCCGCCCTCGTCCGCGTAAGGAGCAAACACGTGAGTGGGCCGTTTGTAGGAAAGAGTCGCGCTGCCGTTTTCGTCCTCGGTCACGTAGATGCGGACCGGAGCCTCGATCATTGCGGCGGTGGAGGTTTCGAGGATCTTCACCGCGAAGTCGTTGTTGAAGAGGCCGATCACCCGGTTGCCGGGAATGATGATGCCGCGGTTTGCGGCAGCCTTGGTGGGGCCTGCCTCGGTCACCACGGCGAGGCCGCCGGCCTTGGCCGCCGATTTCACATCGGCAACAAGCTGGTCATAGGGTTTGGCGCTGTGATGCACCGCCCAGCCGTCCCGCTCGCTGATTTCACCGGCGGCGGCGGTGGAGGCGGCGAGGACAAGAGCGGCGGACAAGCGTCTCAAAAACATGGTAATTCTCCCTTTGGGTGCAGGCTGGCATATGGGCTTCACCTAGGGCAGCCGCCACGGCAGCGGGATCACGATCCCGTGCAGCAGGCGGCAATCCGCCCGTCAGGGCGCATCGTCTTGCGCGCCCCGGCAGGGGTGCGCGCCGCTTGGCAACAGGAGACACATGCGCCGGGGCTGGTGTCAGCTCCAGCCCTTGCGGAAGAAATGCGGGCTGGCGCCGAACTTGCGCTTGAACTGGCGGGAGAAATGCGTGGCCGAGTTGAACCCCGAGGCCAGCGCGATCTCGGTCACCGACATCGAGGTCTCGTTCATCAGCGCAAAGGCATGGCTGAGGCGCATGTCGAAGTAGACGTGCATCGGGCTCTGGTCGAGGTAGCGGGCAAACAGCCGCTCGAGCTGGCGGCGGGAGATGTCGAGCCGTTCGCAGAGTTCGCCGATCGAGAGCGGCTCCTCGATCGATTCCTGCATCAGCTGGAGTGCATTCAGGAGCCGCTGGTTGCGGCTGCCGATGGCCACCGCGTAGTTCGACTTCTGCGGCGCCGCCTGACCCCCGGAGCGCACGTGCAGGCACATGTCGGCAACGATGATGGCGAGCTGCTTGCCGTGGCGGCGCTCGATCAGGGTGAGCATGAGGTCGGTGGCCGCATTGCCGCCGCCGCAGGTCATCAGCGGCCCGGAGATTTCGAAGATGTTGGGCGAGGGGGAGAGGTTCGGAAACCGCTCCAGGAAGCCGGGCTGGTTTTCCCAGTGCAAGGTGAACTTGTGGTTTCGGATGAGCCCCGCCTGCGCCAAAGCAAACGCGCCGGTGCAGATGCCGCCGATCGAGCGTCCGAAGCGGCTTTCGCGGCGCAGCCAGTTGAGGGTCGCCTCGCCCGCGGTGTTCTGCGGCTCGACACCCGCGCAGACAAAGCCGAGCGAGTCCGCGGGCAGGGGCTGCAGCGGCCGGTCCGGCGTCACCACCATGCCGTTGGAGCAGCGCACCGGCTGGCCGTCCTCGGTCATGATGTACCAGCGGTAGAGGCGGGTGCCGGTCACCTGATTGGCGATGCGCAGCGGCTCGATCGCGGCGGCCACGGGCAGCATCGTCGCCTTGGGCAATAGCAGGAAGTAGAAGTCCTGCGGTTCGCCCTCGAAAGGGATAGCGAGATTGGCGGCGGCGCCTTTCTGGACGAAACTGTCTTCACTCATCGCTGGGCTACTCGTTGCAGGGGCAGGCAAGGGGGGCGCGGGCGCCGGGCTTCGGGTTTGGCGAACCTCCTAATATGCCTGCCGGGCGGACAGCCTGAGGATAGCGACGGCGCCGCGGCAGATTGCGACACCGGATGCAGGAATGCGGCGCGCGGGCCGCCTTGGAGCGCAGTGAGACCATATGGAACAGCGGGCCGAAAATGCCGGTGCGCCCCTTGCGGGTCCCAAGAGGCGATACTAAGACTCGGGTAACACACTGTCGGGTATGGTGCCGGACATAAGCGAAAACAGGCAGGTCGAGATGATTGATCCCAGAGAAACATACATGAACACGCTGGTTCCGATGGTGGTGGAGCAGACCAGCCGGGGCGAACGCGCCTATGACATCTTTTCGCGCCTGCTGAAGGAGCGCATCATCTTCGTGAACGGCCCGGTGCATGACGGCATGAGCTCGCTGATCGTGGCGCAGCTGCTGCACCTGGAGGCGGAAAACCCCTCCAAGGAAATCTCCATGTATATCAACTCGCCCGGCGGCGTGGTGACCTCGGGCCTGTCGATCTACGATACCATGCAGTACATCCGGCCCAAGGTTTCGACCCTGGTGATCGGCCAGGCGGCTTCGATGGGCTCGCTGCTGCTGACCGCGGGCGAGGCGGGCATGCGCTTCAGCTTGCCGAACTCGCGCGTGATGGTGCACCAGCCCTCCGGCGGCTTCCAGGGCCAGGCCACCGACATCATGATCCACGCCGAGGAGACGCTGAAGCTGAAGAAGCGTCTGAACGAGATCTACGTGCACCACACCGGCCAGGATTACGACACCATCGAACGCGCGCTGGAGCGGGACAACTTCATGTCGCCGGCGGAAGCCAAGGAATTCGGCCTGATCGACGAGATCGTCGAAAGCCGCGGCAAAGGCGGCGAGGAAACGCCCTGAGAGAGGGGCCGAAATGGTGCGCTCCGCACCTGAAACCGGGGCGCACTTTCGCATTGTGGCGGCTGGGTCAGTATCCTAAGCTGCCAGAAAGGCGGCGCGCTCCCGGCGGGGGTGCCGCGACCGGGCGGACTGAAAGGTAGACCATGGCGACGAATTCAGGCGGCGACAGCAAGAACACCCTCTATTGCAGCTTCTGCGGAAAGAGCCAGCACGAGGTGCGCAAGCTGATCGCGGGCCCCACCGTGTTCATCTGCGATGAATGCGTCGAACTGTGCATGGACATCATCCGGGAGGAGACCAAGGCCTCGGGCCTGAAGGCCACCGATGGCGTGCCGACGCCCAAGGACATCTGCGACGTGCTGGACGATTACGTGATCGGCCAGGCGATGGCGAAACGGGTGCTGTCGGTTGCGGTGCACAACCACTACAAGCGTCTGAACCATGCGCAGAAGGCGGGCTCGGACATTGAACTCGCAAAATCCAACATCCTGCTGATCGGCCCCACCGGCTGCGGCAAGACGCTGCTCGCGCAGACGCTGGCGCGCATCCTCGATGTGCCCTTCACCATGGCCGACGCCACCACGCTGACCGAAGCCGGTTACGTGGGCGAGGATGTGGAGAACATCATCCTGAAGCTGTTGCAGGCGTCGGAATACAACGTCGAGCGCGCGCAGCGCGGCATCGTTTATATCGACGAGGTCGACAAGATCACCCGCAAGTCGGAAAACCCCTCGATCACCCGCGACGTGAGCGGGGAAGGCGTGCAGCAGGCGCTGCTGAAGCTGATGGAGGGCACCGTGGCCTCGGTGCCGCCGCAGGGCGGGCGCAAGCATCCTCAGCAGGAATTCCTGCAGGTCGATACCACCAACATCCTGTTCATCTGCGGCGGCGCCTTTGCCGGCCTCGACAAGATCATCGCGCGGCGCGGCAAGGGCTCGGCGATGGGCTTCGGCGCCGATGTGCGCGACAACGATGAGCGCGGCGTCGGCGAGATCTTCAAGGACCTGGAGCCGGAAGACCTGCTGAAGTTCGGCCTGATCCCGGAATTCGTCGGCCGTCTTCCGGTGCTGGCGACGCTGGAGGATCTCGACGAGGACGCGCTGGTCACCATCCTGACCAAGCCGAAGAATGCGCTGGTGAAACAGTACCAGCGCCTGTTCGAGCTGGAAGACACCGAGCTGGACTTCACCGACGAAGCGCTGAGCGCGATTGCCAAGAAGGCGATCGAACGCAAGACCGGCGCCCGCGGGTTGCGCTCCATCATGGAGGATATCCTGCTCGACACCATGTTCGAGCTTCCGGGCATGGACAGCGTCACCAAGGTTGTGGTGAACGAGGAAGCGGTGAATTCGGACGCGCAGCCGCTGATGATTCACGCCGACGAGAAGGAATCGGCCTCCGCCGGCTGAGCGCGGGGGTGACGGAAGTTTGAGGCAGGCGGCGCGGAGCTTTCCGCGCCGCCTGTTTTGTTCGGGCAGGACGCGCTGGGGCGCTGCCCCCGCCGCGCCGGGGCGCGGCTCCCCCCCCGGGATATTTTTGGCAAGAGGAAGAGGTAAGGCAGTGATCAGGCGGATTTCATTCGGGGGCGAGTTCGAAACCAAGGTCGGCTATAGCCGGGCCGTGGTGGCGGGCGGCTTCGTGCATGTGGCGGGCACCGTCGGGCAGGGCGGGGACGTCGTAGAGCAGTGCCGCTCAGCTCTGGAAACGATTGGCGCGGCGCTGGAGGAGGCGGGCGCGCGCTTTGCCGATGTGGTGCGGGTCACTTATTACTTGCCGGACCGGACCGAGTTCGAACCCTGCTGGCCGCTCCTGTCGGAAACCTTCGGGGCGCACCCGCCGGCAGCGACGATGATCGAATGCAACCTCATCGACCCGAAATACCGGATCGAGATCGAGGTGACCGCTCTGGACCCCCGGGGATGAGCATCGGCGCCGGCACCGCTGCGGCTGTGCTGGCGCTGCGCAATCCGGACCGGGCCGCGGCTCTGGATGCCAAGTGGCAGGAGGCCGGCTTGCCGGGCGGCGTGGCGCTGAGGCCATTTGCAAGGCGGTTCCGGCGCCATCTGCAAAACCTGGCGCAGGCGCCGGATCATGCGTTTGCCGCAGGCGTGCCCCGCTGGGTGCAAGCCACTGGACCTTGGGTGGAAATTGCGCCATATCAGGGGCTGTAATTGCGGAGGCACCCATGGGAATCCTGAACACACTTCTGCGCGCTGTGACCTGGTGGAACGGCTCCACGCTGAACACTGCCCTCTTCACTGCCCGCAAGGGGGTCAAGGTGGGCGAGGATGATCAGGGCAACATCTTCTACCGCACCGACGACGACAGCCGCCGCTGGGTGATCTACAACGGCGAGGCCGAGGCCTCGCGGGTGAGCCCGGACTGGCATGGCTGGCTGCACCGCACCTATGACGAGCTGCCGACCGAAAAGCCGCTGAAGCACAAGGCTTGGGAAAAGCCGCATCAGGAGAACCTGACCGGCACCATGCTGGCCTATGCGCCGGACGGCTCGATCCGCGCGGGCGGCGAGCCGCCGGAGCGGCGCGACTACGAAGCCTGGGTGCCTGAGTAAGCGCGCACCGCGTCCCCCCAAGTGCAGGTAATCCGTGCCGGGCAGACCTGCCCGCGTAAACCGTATCAGCCAAAAGGCCGAGGTCCATGTCCTACAATCCCACCGAAGTGATCGCCGGAGCGGCGGTGCTGGCTGCCGCGGCGGCCTTTGCAATATACGCAGGCCAGGCTTCGGGCCTGTCCAGCGGCGGTGAGAGCTACCCGCTGTCGGCCTCATTCCGCTCGCTCGAAGGTGTCGGCGTCGGCACCGACGTGCGGCTGGCAGGCGTGAAGATCGGCACCGTGACCGGCGTTGAACTGAACCCCGAGACCTTCCGCGCCGATACGAGCTTTACCGTGAAGGACGGGATCGAAATTCCCGATGACAGCGCGGTGGTGATCTCCTCCGAGGGGCTTCTGGGCGGCAACTTCGTCGAGATCATGCCGGGCGGCTCTCCCTTTGCGCTGGAGCCGGGGGATGAGATCGTCGACACTCAGGGCGCGGTCAGCCTGATTTCGCTGCTGGTGAAATTCGTGGCCGGCGGCGGCGAGGGCGACTCGTGAGGCGCGCGGCGGCAGCGGCAATGGCGCTGGCCTGCCTGGCGCTGCCGGGCGGCGCGCAGGAGCAGGATGCGCCGGAACAGGCCGGGCCGAGCCGCGCGGCGCAGGGCAGCGCGGCGGTGCTCCGGGCGCTCGACAAGGTGAACGGCCGTACCATCGACACCGAAGTGCCGGCCGGCAGCGGGGCGGAGATGTTCGGGCTGGAGGTCCAGGTCCGGGAGTGCCGCTACCCTGCGGAGAACCCGACGGGCGATGCCTATGCCTTTCTCACCGTGCGCGGCCAGGGCGATGGCGAGGTGCATTTCGAGGGCTGGATGATCGCCTCGAGCCCGGCGCTCAATGCGCTGGATCACAACCGCTATGACGTCTGGGTCATCCGCTGCAAGAGCAGCTGAGGCGCGGGGATCGCTGGTTCCAGGAAATCGGCGTCCTGCTGAATCGCTTCCCGCAGGAGCGCGCGGTAGCGGGCGCGGCTGATTTCCACCCCGCCAAGCGAGGCCAGATGCGCGGTGAGGAACTGCGTGTCGCAGAGCAGGAAACCCGCCTGCTTCAGCCGGTCCGTCAGATAGGCCAGCGCCACTTTTGAGGCGTCGCGGCGGCGGGAGAACATGCTCTCGCCGAAGAAGGCCGCGCCGAGCGAAACCCCATAGACCCCTCCGGCCAGCTCCCCCTGATGCCAGAGCTCCAGCGAATGGGCATGGCCCATCGCGTGCAGCTCAAGGTAGCGGTCGCGGATTTCGGCGCTGATCCAGGTTTCCGCCCGGTCGGCGCAGCCATCGACCACGCCTGCGAAATCGCTGTTCACGGTCACGGAAAAGCCGCCGTTGCGGATGCGTTTGGCCAGCGAGCGGGAGATGCGGAAGCCATCGAGCGGCAGGATGCCGCGGCGTTTGGGGTCGACCCAGAACACCTCCGGATCGTCGCGGTGCTCCGCCATCGGGAAGACACCGGAGGCATAGGCGTGCAGCAGCAAGTCGGCGGTGAGGCTCATGGTGCAGCCCAGTATAGGGGAATTGCCGCGCGGGGCGGAGAAAAAGGGAACGGGGCGCGGGCCGTCTGGCGCGCGCCCCGGACAAGGCTCTACAGGTTCTCTTCCAGCCAGCGTTCCAGCCAGTGGATGTTGTAATTGCCGGTGTGGATATCTTCTTCCTGCAGGAGCGCATGGAACAGGGGCACTGTGGTGTCGACGCCATCCACGATCAGTTCGCCCAGGGCCCGGTGCAGGCGGGCGAGCGCCTCTTTCCGGTCGCGGCCGTGCACGATCAGCTTGCCGATCAGCGAGTCGTAGTAGGGCGGGATCGAGTAGCCGTCATAGAGCGCCGAGTCCATCCGCACCCCAAGCCCGCCGGGCGCGTGGAACGCAGTGATCTTGCCCGGGCAAGGGGCGAAGTTCGGCAGCTTCTCGGCGTTGATGCGGACCTCGATCGCGTGGCCGTTGATCTCCAGATCGTCCTGGGTGAAGGACATCGGCAGGCCCTCGGCGACCCGGATCTGCTCGCGCACCAGATCGACACCGAAGATCGACTCGGTCACCGGGTGCTCGACCTGCAGGCGGGTGTTCATCTCGATGAAATAGAACTCGCCGTCCTCGTAAAGGAACTCGATGGTGCCGGCGCCGGAGTAGCCCATCTCACCCACCGCGTCGGCGCAGATCTTGCCAATGCGGGCGCGCTCCTCGGGGGAGATGCTGGGGCCGGGGGCTTCCTCGAAGACCTTCTGGTGGCGGCGCTGCAGCGAGCAGTCGCGCTCGGCCAGGTGCACGCCGGTGCCCTTGCCGTCGCCGAAGACCTGGATCTCGATGTGGCGCGGCTTCTGGAGGTATTTCTCCATGTAGACTTCGTCGTTGCCGAAGGCGGCCTTGGCCTCGGACCGCGCGGTGGAGAAGGCTTTCTCCAGCTCCTTCTCGTCCTTGGCGACCTTCATGCCGCGGCCGCCGCCGCCGGCGGTGGCCTTGATGATCACCGGGTAGCCCATTTCCTTCGCGGATTTCTTGGCCGCCGCGAGATCGGGGACGCCGCCCTCGGAGCCCGGCACCACCGGGATGCCGAGCTTCTTGGCGGTTTCCTTGGCAGTGATCTTGTCGCCCATGATGCGGATATGCTCGGCCGAGGGGCCGATGAAGGTCAGCCCGTGGTCCTCGATGATCTGCACGAAATTGGCGTTTTCCGACAGGAAGCCGTAGCCCGGGTGGATCGCCTGGGCGCCGGTGATCTCGCAGGCCGAGATCACGGCCGGCACCGACAGGTAACTCTGGGCGCCTGCGGGCGGGCCGATGCAGACCGATTCATCGGCCATGCGCACGTGCATCGCGTCGGCATCGGCGGTCGAATGCACCGCCACCGATTTGATGCCCATTTCGCGGCAGGCACGGATCACGCGCAGGGCGATCTCGCCGCGGTTGGCAATCAGGATCTTGTCAAACATGGCCCGCCCTTACTCGACGATGACCAGGGGCGACCCGAATTCCACGGCGGCGCCGTCTTCGACCAGGATGCGCTTCACGGTGCCTGCCTTGGGCGCCGGGATGTGGTTCATGGTCTTCATCGCCTCGACGATCAGCAGGGTGTCGCCTTCGGCGACCTGCTGGCCGACCTTGATGAAGGCGGGCGCGCCCGGTTCGGCCTGCAGGTAGACGGTGCCGACCATCGGCGAGGTCACGGCGCCGGGGTGGCTGGCCGGGTCCTCGGCGGCGGCGGCAGCGGCCGGGGCGGCTGCGGCGGCAGGGGCAGCGGCGGGGGCCGCGGGCGCAGCGGCGGGCACCTGCATCTGCATCGGCGCGGCGGCCATCGCGGTCTGGCGGGAGACGCGCACGTTCAGGCTGTCGTCTTCGCCGTATTCGCGTTTGACCTGCAATTCGGTCAGCTCGTTTTCGCGCAGCAGCTCGGCCAGCGCCTGAATGAATGCCACGTCAGCTTCGTGAGATTTGTTTGTCATATTGTCCTCAGCCGGTTCCGACAGGCCCGCCGCGGCCTGGATTGACCGGCGGGCGGGAAATTAGCGCGCTTATAGGGCAAGGAGTTCCGCAAGGAAAGCGCTCTCGAACTGACGCGTAACATGGGGATTTGCGCGCGGATTCGCAATGCGGCCGGGGATGCGGGGGATCAGAGCGGCATACCGGTCAGTTTTGCCACCAGTTCCGGCAGCTTGCGGGCGCCGAACTTCTGCAGCAGGCGCGCCCGGTGGGTTTCCACGGTGCGGTAGGACAGGTCCAGCCTGGCACCGATCTCCTTGGCCGAAAGCCCCTTGCAGGTGAGGATCGCCACCTCGCGCTCCCGCGGGGTGAGGCGCACCACGGGGCGGTCGTCCGAGATGTCGGCAAAGGACCAGACGCCAGTTCGGAACGGGTCTTCGGGCGAGATCGAGCGGCCCCGCACCCGGCACCAGAACAGCGCGCCGGAGCGGCGGCGCATGATGCGCTCGTCGTTGTAGTAGCCGGTCTCGTGTTCCTTCTTCTGCAGAAGCGCGCCGATGCGGCGGAATTCCTCGGGCGTGGGGTAGAGGCCTGCGATCAGCATGCCTTCGTAATCGGCGGGCGTGCCGCCGAAGGTGGCGGCAAACTGAATATTGCAGCGCGTGATCACGCGGCGTTCCAGCACGGCAAGCCCCACCGGGGCGTGGTCGAAGGCAATGTCGGTCATGGCAGTCTTAAACCGCGTATTTTTGCGGAATTGAAGAGGGTATGCGCGCGGGGCAAGCTGCAACCCGAGGAACATGGGAGGACAACATGGTGTATATGGCCGGTTGGGGGCATACGAAATTCGGTAAGCTCCCGGAGATGGATCTGCAGGATCTCGTGGTTTCGGCAGGGCAGGAGGCGCTCGCGGACGCAGGGCTGGGCGCGGATGCGGTGGACGGCATCTGGCTCGGCCACTTCAATGCGGGCATGGTGAGTGACGGCTTTGCCTCCTCGCTGGCGCTGGCGATTGATCCGGCCCTGCGCTTCAAGCCCGCAAACCGGCTGGAGAACGCCTGCGCCTCGGGTGCGGCTGCGGTGTTTGCGGCGCGGCAGGCGATCCTTGCGGGTGAATGCGAGGTGGCGCTGGTGATCGGGGTTGAGAAGATGACCCATCTGCCGGGGGCTGAAGTGACAGCCTCGCTTGGCCATGCCTCCTACCAGCGCGAGGAGGCGGGGATGTCCTTCCCGGGCGTGTTTGCGCAATTCGCGGAGGCCTATTACGCCGCTTATGGCGGCCAGTCCCGGGCATTGGCGCAGATCGCGGTGAAGAACCACGCCAATGCGATGAAGAACCCGCTGGCGCAGATGCAGAAGCCGCTGGACTTGGAGTTCTGCCTTGAATCGTCCGAGCGCAACCCGGTGATTGCCGCGCCGTTGAAGGTGACCGACTGCTCGCTGGTCTCCGACGGGGCGGCGGCGCTGGTGCTGGTGTCGGAGAAGCGGCTGCGTGAGGTGCAGAAAGCGGTGCGTCTGCGCGGGGTGATGCAGGTCAATGACCTTCTGCCGATGTCGCAGCGGGACCTGCTGGCCTTCGAGGGCCCGGCGCGCGCGATCCGCGGCGCGTATGAGGCCGCGGGGGTCCGTGTTGCCGACATCGATGTGGCGGAGGTGCACGATTGTTTCACCATTGCCGAGCTGATGATCTATGAGGCGATGGGGCTGGCCGATCGCGGCCACGCGGCGGCGCTCTTGGAGGACGGCACGGTGCATCCCGGCGGGCGGCTGCCGGTGAACCTTTCCGGCGGGCTCAAGGCCAAGGGCCATCCCGTGGGCGCCACCGGCGTGTCGATGCATGTGATGGTGGCCCGGCAGGTGCTGTGGCAGGCGGGCGACATGCAGCATCCCGGCGCCGAACTGGGGCTGGTGTTCAACATGGGCGGCTCGGGCGTGGCGAGCTATGCCTCGGTGCTGGAAGGGGTGAAGGCATGAACATCGCCCATTGGCTGGCCCGGCAGGCAGCAGCGTATCCGTCGCGGCCCGCGCTGTTCCTCGGCCGCGAGCAGATCGCCGACTACGCACGCTTTCACGAGCAGGCGGCGCGGGTGGCGGGCTGGCTCGGGGCGCAGGGTGTTGAGCCGGGCGACCGGGTTGGCATCTTCATGAAAAACTGCCCGGAATACCTGATCGCCTTCTACGGCATCTGGTACGCGGGCGCGGCGGCGGTGCCGATCAACGCGAAGCTGCACGGAAAGGAAGCGGAGTACATCCTTGGCGATTCCGGCGCGGGGCTTGTCTTCACCTCGCCCGGGCTGACCGAGGCGGTGGCGGCCGCGGAGGCTGCGGCCCGCTGCGTCGACATCACCGGGGAGGCGTTCACCGCCGCGCTTGCCGCGCCGCCGGTGGCGGAGCCCGCGGCGCGCGGGCCCGGTGATCTGGCTTGGCTTTTCTACACGTCGGGCACCACCGGGCGGCCCAAGGGGGTGATGATGACGCACCGGATGCTGTCCACCATGGCACTCGCCTATTTCAGCGAGGTGGAGAGTGTCTCCCACGAGGACCGCACGCTCTACGCCGCGCCGATGAGCCATGGCGCGGGTATCTATGCGCTGCAGCATGTGCTGGCGGGGGCGGGGCATGTCTGCCCGGTCTCCGGCGGCTTTGACGAGGCCGAGATATTCGACCTCGCGGCGCATCACGGCCGCATGCACATGTTTGCCGCCCCCACGATGGTCACGCGGATGACGGCGGCGGCGAAGGCGGCGGGCTACCGCGGCGAGGGGCTGCGCTGCGTCGTCTACGCGGGCGGGCCGATGTATCTGGCCGACATCATTGAGGCGGTGGAGCAGTTCGGACCGGTCTTTGCCCAGGTCTATGGCCAGGGGGAGTGCCCGATGGGGATCACTGCCCTGAAGCGCGGGGAGGTCGCCGACCGAACGCATCCGCGCTGGCGGGAGCGGCTGGCGGGCGTGGGCCGGGCACAGGCGCCGGTGGAGGTGAAGATCGGCACGCCGGAAGGGGAGATCCTGCCCGCGGGCAGCCACGGCGAGATCATGGTGCGCGGCGATCTGGTGATGCCGGGCTACTGGAACAATCCGGACGCCACGGCGAAGACGCTGGTGAATGGCTGGCTGATGACCGGCGACATGGGGGTGCTGGACGCAGAGGGCTACCTGACGCTGCGCGACCGCTCCAAGGACATGATCATCTCGGGCGCCTCCAACGTCTACCCGCGCGAGGTGGAGGAGGTTCTGTTGCAGCATGCGGGCGTGCGCGAGGCCGCCGTGGTGGGGCGCCCCCATGCCGACTGGGGCGAGGAGGTGGTGGCCTTCATCGTTGGCGAGGCGGCGGAGGGCGAACTTGATGCGCTCTGCCAGGACGAGATCGCCCGATTCAAACGGCCGCGCGCCTACATCCGCGTCGCGGAGCTGCCCAAGAACAATTACGGCAAGGTGCTGAAGACCGAGCTGAGAAAAAGGCTCGCAGAGGGGAGCTAGGCTGAAGGGTCAGGCAGCGGTCCTGTAGATCTTCCACCTGTCGGGAAGCCCTTTCAGCTCATGCTCGCCGAGGAACTCGAAATCGAAGCCGGACCCGGCCACCAGGTCCTTGACCGTGCGCGAAACGACGATCTCGCCCGGCTGGGCCAGCTCTGCGATCCTGGAGGCGATGTGGACGGCCAGCCCGCGCACGTCGTCCTCGGTAATCTCCACCTCTCCGGTATGAACCGACACCCGGATGTCGAGCCCGAGCCGGGCGATGGCGTCGCGGATGGCGCTTGCGCATTGGATCGCCCGGCCCGGGCCGTCAAAGGTGGCGAGAAACCCGTCGCCCAGCGATTTGATTTCCCGCCCGTTGAAGATTTGCAGCTCCTCCCGAACCCGGTTGTCATGAGCATCCTTCAGACTGCGCCAGGCGCTGTCGCCCATGGCTTCGGCGCGGGCGGTTGATCCCGCGATGTCGGTGAACACGATGGCGGCCAGCACCCGGTCCACCACCGGCTGCGGCTTGCACCCGGTCACGAACTCCTCGATGGCGGCAGCGATCTGCCCGGCCTCGGCGCCGAGGAAGGCGAAATGATCGACCCCGGGCAGTTCGATCAGCCTTGCGTTGGGGATATGCGCGGCCAGGGTGCGCCCGCCGCCGATGTCGATCAGCGCGTCGGCGGTCTTGTGCAGCACCAATGCCGGGGCCTTGATCGAAGGCAGGATGCCGGTGATGTCGATCTGGCTGTTCACCTTCATGATCTCGATCACGTCGCGCGGGGAGGCGCCGGTGCGCTCGTACTTGCCCCACCACTCCTGGATTTGCAGATCACCTGCCGTCGAGGGGCAGAACAGCGGCAGGCTGGTGCCAGTGCCCCAGGCGGTTTCGGCATAGTCGAACAGCTGCTGCAGGGCCTTCTCGTCGGGGAACCAGGACGTGAAGCTGGCAAAGGCTCCGTAGAGGATCAGGTGCTCGCAGCGCTGAGGGTGGTAAGCGGCAAACACCGCGGCGAGCGATCCGCCTTCAGAAATGCCCAGGATCGAGGCTGTGCCAAAGCCGGCGGCGTCCATCACCGCGCGGATGTCGTCCATCCGCTTGTCCATATCCGGGGTTGCCACCCCGCGGTCCGACAGCCCGGTGCCGCGTTTGTCGAACACCGCCACGCGGGCAAACTGGCCGAGCCGCTCCAGCCAGCGGGCGAAGCTGGGTTCGTCCCAATAGGTTTCGATCTGCGAGATAAAACCGGGCACCAGGACAAGATTGCGCTGCCCGCTTCCGAAGGTCTGATAGGCGATGTGGACGTCGCCGCTCTTGGCATATTGAGTACGCGGCCTCATTGTCAGCCCCCTTTGCTGGCGCAGCGGCGCCGGTGCTCGGCGGGTCCGGGACTGGAAGAAAGCAGGCGGGGAAGCCGGCCGGTGAGCTGCAGCGCTTTCCCTTCACCTTAGCAAACTCCTGGCGGGGAGTCAGTTCCGGCAGCCGGCCGGCAAAAGGCCGGCCCGGACTTGGGGCCGGCCTCCGCCTGGCAGCGCCGGCACGAGGGAACCGGCTGGGTGGAGAAGGACTCTTCTGGCGCGCCTCAGATTGCCAGGTATTCGGCGCGCAGGTCCTCGTTCTCCAGAACCTCGGCGGCGGTGCCGTCAAAGACGATGCCGCCGGTATCGAGGATCACGGCGCGGTCCGCCAATTCCAGGGCACGGACCGCGTTCTGCTCGACAAGGATGGTCGTCATGCCCTGTTCCTTGATGTGAATGAGGGTCTTTTCGATCTCGTCCACGATCACCGGGGCGAGGCCCTCGTAAGGTTCGTCCAGCAGGAGCACCTTGATGTCGCGGGCCAGCGCGCGGGCAATCGCCAGCATCTGCTGCTCGCCGCCGGACAGCGTCACCCCCTCCTGCTTGCGGCGCTCGCCGAGGCGGGGGAAGAGATCGTAGAGACGCTCCAGCGACCAGCCGACGGGCGGGGCGATCTGGGCGAGCTGGAGGTTTTCCTCCACCGTGAGGCCGGGGATGATGCGGCGGTCTTCGGGCACCAGGGCCAGCCCAGCGGTAGCGGCCTCATGCGCGGCCATCTTGTGCAGCGGCTGGTGATCGAGCCAGATCTCGCCCTTGGTGACCAGCGGCGAGCCCACCCGCGCGATCGAGCGGAGGGTTGAGGTCTTGCCCGCACCGTTGCGGCCGAGGAGCGCCAGGATCTCGCCCTCGTGGACGTTGAAGCTGATGCCCTGCACAATGTAGCTCTCGCCGTAGTAGGCGTGCATGTCCCAGACCGACAGGAAGGCGGGGGCTGTTGCGGCGGCATTGGCGCTGCGGGAGAATTCCGGTTTTGCGTTCATAGATCTGTCCTTTCTCACTCATCTTGTCCGAAAAACGGTCCCAACTTTTCGGGATGAGTGACGAGCTCCTTCACGCCGCTTCGCCGAGATAGGCTTCGCGCACCTTGGGGTTGCCGCGGATGTTCTCCGGGTCGTCCTCCACCAGGGGCGTGCCCTGGGCCAGCACCGTGATGCGGCTGGCGAGCGAGAAGACCACATGCATGTCGTGCTCGATGATGGCGATGGTGATGGCGCGCTGCTCGCTGATCTGTTTCAGGAGGTCGATGGTGTTGTTGGTGTCGGCCCGTGCCATGCCGGCGGTCGGCTCGTCGAGCAGCAGCAGGCGCGGCTCCTGGCTGAGGCACATGCCGATCTCCAGCCGCCGCTTGTCGCCGCGGGAGAGCGCAGCGGCGTGCATACGGCGCTTGTCTGCCATGTTCATCTCCTCCAGCATGTGTTCGGCCTTCTCAAGGATCTCCGCCTGCTTGCGGACCGCGGGCAGGGCGTTCAGCTCGAAGGCGCCATCGCGTTTCGCAAAGCACGGGATCATCATATTCTCCAGCACGGTGAGATCGCCGAAGATCTCGGGCGTCTGGAACACGCGGGAAATGCCCATCTGGTTGATCTCGTAAGGTTTGCGCCCCAGCACCGATTGGCCGTCGAACATCACCGAGCCGCTGTCAGGGATCAGCTTGCCGACAAGGCAGTTCAGCAGCGTCGACTTGCCCGCGCCGTTGGGGCCGATGATGGCGTGAACCGAGTTTTCCCGCACGCTGAGGTTGACATCAGAGAGCGCCTGCAGCCCGCCAAAGCGCTTGCCCACGTTCTTGACTTCAAGGATTCCCATGCGCCTGTCTCCTGTTCCTGTCGCTCATTCTGCCGGGCTGGTCTTGCCGGCCGCTTCCTCGTCCCGGGCTGTACGGCCGCGCAGGCGGTTCACCAGCCGCTGGCTGCCCTCCACCAGCCCGCCGGGCAGGTAGATCACCACCAGCATGAACAGGATGCCGAGCGTCAGGTGCCAGCCCTTGCCGATGAAGGGGTGCAGGAGGAAGACGGCGCCGTCCTCCATGCCTTCGGGCATGAAGCTGAACCAGCCGTGCAGCACGGTGTCGTTGATCTTGGAGAAGATGTTTTCAAAATATTTGATGAAGCCTGCGCCGAGCACCGGGCCGATCAGCGTGCCGGCCCCGCCAAGGATGGTCATCAGCACAACCTCGCCGGAGGCAGTCCACTGCATGCGCTCGGCGCCTGCGAGGGGGTCCATCGCCGCCATCAGCCCGCCCGCGAGCCCCGCGTACATGCCGGAGATCACGAATGCCGCGAGCGTGTAGGGTTTGGTGTTGAGGCCGGTGTAGTTCATCCGCTGCTGGTTCGACTTCACTGCGCGCAGCATCAGCCCGAAGGGCGAGCGGAAGATGCGCACCGACAGGTAGAAGGCGGCCAGCAGCAACAGCGCGCAGAGGTAGTAACCCGCGTTGAACTGGAAGGACCAGGGGCCAAGGGCCAGCTCGTAGGTGGCGCGCATCTCCAGGCCGAACAGGCTGGTCACAGGAATCGAGCCGTCGGCCGTGGCGGAGACGCCGAGGATGCGCGGGTCGTCCAGCGTCAGCTGCAGGCCGGTCTCGCCATTGGTGATGGGGGTGAGCACCGAATAGGCGAGGTTGAAGGACATCTGCGCGAAGGCCAGCGTCAGGATCGAGAAGTAGATGCCCGAGCGGCGCAGCGAAACAAAGCCGATCAGCAGTGCAAACAAGCCGGCAACGATCACCGAGAGGATGATGGCGGGGATCACGTTCATACCGACGAGCTTGAACATCCAGACCGCGGAGTATGAGCCGGCGCCCAGGAACGCCGCATGGCCGAAGGACAGGTATCCGGTGAGGCCGAAGAGAATATTGAACCCGATCGCGAAGATGCCGAAGATCGCAAAGCGCTGCATCAGGTCCGGGTAGCCTGCGTTGAACTGCGCGAGCGCGCTGCCTTCAGGAAAGGGGTTGAGCAGGAAGGGCGCGAACAGCGCCAGGCACGCAACCAGCAGCAGCAGCGATGTGTCTTTCTTGTCCAGTCCGAGCATGTCTCAGTCCTCCATCACGCCGCGGCGGCCCATCAGCCCGCGCGGGCGGAGCAGCAGTATGAAGATCGCCACCAGGTAGATGATGATCTGGTCGATGCCGGGGATCAGCGACTTGATGCCGTTCATCGAGGCAAAGCTTTCCAGGATGCCGAGGAGGAAGCCGGCGAGCACGGCACCGGGAAGCGATCCCATGCCGCCGACAACCACAACCACGAAACTCAGTACCAGAAAATCCATGCCCATATGGTAATTGGGCGAATTGATCGGGGTGTACATCACGCCTGCAAGTCCCGCGACGGCGGCGGCGATGCCGAACATGATTGTGAAGCGGCGGTCGATGTTGATGCCCAGGAGCCCGACGGTCTCGCGGTCGGCCATGCCGGCGCGCACCACCATGCCGAAGGTGGTGAACTGCAGGAAGGCAAAGATGGCGCCGATCACCAGAGTTGCAAAACCGAAGTAGACGATGCGCCAGACCGGGTAGACGATGTCCATGCCGATAAGCGCGCCGAGATTTGCAACGCCGTTCAGCGCGTCGGGGGCAGGGGTCTGGATCGGGTTGGCGCCATAGAAATACTTGACGATCTCCTGCAGGACGATGGCGAGGCCGAAGGTCACCAGGATCTGGTCGGCATGGGGGCGCTTGTAGAAATGCTTGATCAGCCCGCGTTCCATCACGTAGCCGGCGGCGAGCATGATCGGGATCGCAAACAGGATCGCGAGCGGCACCGTCCAGTCGATCAGCGCGCCGCCGAGCTCGGGGCCGAACCAGTGCTCGACGTAGGGCGTCTTTACCTTCAGCGGGTTGCCGAGGAAGTCGGTCTGGTTAGGGTCCACGGTCTCAAAGCTGAGGGTAAACAGGCGCTGCAGGGTGACGGCGCAGAAGGCGCCGATCATGAACAGCGCGCCATGCGCGAAGTTCACCACGCCCAGCGTGCCGAAGATCAGCGTGAGGCCCAGCGCGATCAGGGCATAGGCCGACCCCTTGTCGAGCCCGTTCAGGATTTGGAGAAGGATGGCGTCCATAGGTCCCACCGTGGGTTTGGGGCGGCGTTTGGGCGGTTAGACCCTTCCGGCCGAAAAGGGGGGGAGAGGCCGGAAGGGTTGGGGGCGGCGCAGGCGGGTTCCGGCGCCTGCGTCCCGCCCCCAGGGGTGCGGAGGGCGTTATGCGCCCGGGTTGCAGCTGCCGAGCGCGCCGCCTGCGAACATCGGGTGGTCGGGGGCGTACTCGACCTGCGCGCGCGGAGTCACTTCGACCACTTCCAGGAGGTCGAACTCGGAGGTGGGGTTTTCCTTGCCGCGCACCACGAGGACGTCTTTGAAGCACTGGTGGTCCTCGGCGCGGTAGAGTGTCGGCCCGTTGCCAAGACCGTCGAACTCGAAACCCTCCAGCGCTTCCACGACGGCGCAGGGGTTGAAGCTGCCCGCGCGTTCGCAGGCATCGGCATAAAGCAGCGTCTGGCAATAGACGGTATGGGCGGCCTGGCTCGGCGGGAAGCCGTACTTGGTGCCGAAGGAGCGCACGAAGGCCTTGGAGCCCTCATCCTGCAGCGACCAGTGCCAGTTGGTGGAGCCATGGATGCCCTTGACGTTGGCGCCCGCGCCCTTGGCCATCAGGCGGGAGTAGAGCGGCACCACAATCTCGAAGTTCTTGCCGTTTACCACTTTGTCGCGCAGGCCGAACTGAACTGCGTTCGTCAGCGAATTCACCATGTTGCCGCCGTAGTGGTTGAGCACCAGCACGTCGGCGCCCGAGTTCAGCACCGGCGCGATGTAGCTGGAGAAATCGGTCGCCGCCAGCGGCGTGCGCACCTTGTTCACGGTATTCCATCCCAGCGCCTCGGTGGCGGCGGCGATGCTTTCCTCCTGGGTCCAGCCCCAGGTGTAATCGGCGGTCAGGTGGTAGGCATTGCGGTCGGTGCCATAGAGGTTCTTCAGCACCGGCGCCAGCGCCGCTCCCGACATGTAGCCGTTGAAGAAATGCCGGAACCCGTTCGCTTTCTTGTCCTTGCCTGTGGTGTCGTTGGAATGGGTAAGGCCGGCCATGAAGATCACGCCTGCCTCCTGGCACAGCCCCTGCACGGCGATCGCAACGCCCGAGGACGAACCGCCGGTGATCATCACCGCGCCGTCCTTCTCGATCATCGACTTTGCAGAGGCGCGTGCGGCGTCGGATTTGGTCTGGGTGTCGCCGGTGACGAATTTCACCTCCTTGCCCAGAATGCCGCTGCCCTTGAGCGCCTTGGAGCTGAAGGTATTGATCATGCCGCCGTCGCCGCCGCCGTTCAGATGCTCGACTGCGAGCTTGTAGGCGCGCAGCTCGTCGGCGCCCTCGTCGGCGTAGGGGCCGGTCTGCGGCACGTTGAAGCCGAGCGTGACGGTGCTGCCAGTGGGTTCGTTGGTATAGGCGGCCGCGGATGAGGCGGTGAAAATCGCCGGCAGCGCCAGGCCGGCGCCTGCAAGCGCACCTGTCCCCAGCACCCGGCGACGCGAAATCGCGGAATGTGACATGGTATCCTCCCTGTTATGATTGGGACCTTGCAGCTCCTCACTTCTGCGCGGTACCAGCACGAATTGTGCAAAGTCAGTATGCGAGCGTGATGTAAAATGGCGCAATAAATGCCTTTTAATACTTGAATATTATGTAAAGAAATGAACACTGGCGCTGGGCGTTCTGTAAAGAAAATTTCTTCGCAGTGCAGAAAGCCTTTGACACCAAAGGGTTTTGAAAGGAGCCGACGGCATGGTCCGCGACATCCTCACCGGCAGCCGCATCCGCGAACGCAGGCTCATCCTCGGCCTGCGGCAGGCGGAACTGGCGCGGGAGGCGGGGATATCGCCCTCCTACCTCAACCTGATCGAGCACAACCGGCGCAGAATCGGGGGCAAGCTGCTGGTGCGGATTGCCGCAGTGCTGGGGGTAGAGCCCTCGATGCTGAGCGAAGGAGCAGAGGCGGCGCTGATCGCCACCCTGCGCGAGGCGGCGGCCGACAGCGGCACGCCGGTGGCAGAGCTGGACCGGGCCGACGAGTTCGCGGGCCGCTTTCCTGGCTGGGCCGAGGTACTGGCCGCGAGCCACCGCCGCATCGCTTCGCTGGAACGCACGGTGGAGACGCTGTCGGACCGGCTGACCCATGACCCGAACCTCGCCGCTTCAGTGCATGAGGTGTTGTCGACCGCTGCGGCGATCCGCTCCACCGCCTCGATCCTGGCGGAGACCGGTGAGCTGGAGCCGGAATGGCGCGACCGCTTCCACAGGAACCTCAACGAGGACTCCCGGCGCCTGGCGGAGAGCAGCCGGGAACTGGTGAACTTCCTCGATGAGGGCGGCGACAGCGCCGGGAGGCGGGGGCTGCCGCAGGAGGAGGCCGAGGCGTTCTTCCAGGACCATGGGTATCATTTCCCGGATCTGGAGGAAGGCGGCACCACTGTGGAGGATTTGCTGCAATCCTCCCCGGCGCTGGTGAGCGAGGCTGCCCGCAGCATCGCCCGCGGCGCGCTGGCGCAGTACATGGAGGACGCCCGCGCCCTGCCGCTGGCGCCGCTGGCGCAGGCGCTGGAGCAGGACGGGATCGAGCCGGTGGCGCTGGCGCGGCGGTTTGGCTGTGGCCTGCCCGCGGTGCTCAGGCGGCTGGCGGTCTTGCCCGAAGACGTGCTCGGCAGCGAGGCGGGTCTGGTGGTCTGTGATGCCTCCGGTTCGATCCTGTTCCGCAAACCGGTGACTGGCTTTGCCCTGCCGCGCTTTGGCGCCTCCTGCCCGTTGTGGCCGCTTTATACCGCGCTGGTGCGCCCGCATGCGCCGGTGCGGCGCAACGTGGTGCAGCAGGGGCGCAGTGCCGCGGCCTTCGACTGCATGGCGGTGGCCTGGCCGCAGGAAATGCCGGAGTTCGACGCCGATCCGCTCTACCGCGCGGTGATGCTGATCCTGCCCGGCGCCCGCAGCAGCGAGGATGCGCGGGGGCCGCAACCGGTGGGGGCGACCTGCCGGCTTTGCCCAAGGCGGGGCTGCCCGGCCCGGCGCGAGCCATCAATCCTCACGGAAGGGTTTTGACAGCCCGGCGGCGGCGGGGCTAATCTTCTTTCAATTTATTAGCGGCGCCGGGCCCGGCCTTTGCGGCAGCGGCGCGGGGAGGAAAGACTGCGGATGGGCAGGCATGTTGTTCTCGTCGAGGACGAACCGAATATTACCGAGGCAATCCGCTTTCTGCTGACCCGCGACGGCTGGAGCGTGGAGGCTCATACCGACGGCGCCACTGCGGTGGAAGTGATTGGCGGCGCGGCGCCGGATCTGGTGATTCTGGATTTGATGCTGCCGGGCAAGAGCGGGCTGGAGATCGTGCGCGAGCTGCGCGCGTCACCCAGGACCGCGGCGCTGCCGGTGCTGATGCTGACCGCGCGCGGCCAGCTGCGCGACCGGGAGATGGCCGAGAAGGCTGGGGTGACCCGCTTCATGACCAAACCCTTTTCCAATACCGAGGTGCTGACGGCGGTGCGCGACCTGCACGCCCAGGCCAGCCAGCGATGAGCCGGCGCGGCCCCGGACCGGAAACCGGACCGGAGACCGCGCAGCGAAGTGGCGGTCCCGGGCAGATGAGCCGCGCGGTGCTGACTGAGCGGCAGACCTACCGGCGCCGGCGGCTGATGGATATCGCCCGTCTCTTGCCGGTGCTGGGGGCGCTGCTGTTTGCGGTGCCGCTGCTGTGGCCCGATCCCGACCCGTATCCTGCACCGGATGTGCCTGCAGGGATGCCGATGTCGGCGGCGATCACCTACGTGTTCGTGATTTGGGCGCTGCTGATCGCAGCGGGGTTCGGCTTTGGCCTGGCGGTGAAGCACTGGGCCGCACACTGGACTGGTGGCGGACCGGACGGCGGGTCCGGGGCGCCGGGTGCCGCGGACGAGGCGGCAGGGCCCGGTTCTGAAGCTCACGGCCCGCAGCGCCGTCAGGCCGGGGCCGGCGGCAAAAAAGACGGGACCGTGACGGCTGACGCTTTACCGGAGATCCGCGAAGAGCCGGCGATGCCGGGCCGGGCAGGGACGGTTAGCTGATGGCCTCTCTCAACGTGCTGGTGCTGGTGTGCCTTGCCTATGTGGCCTTCCTGTTCTTCATCGCCTTCTGGGCCGACCGGCTGGCGCAGCGGGGGCGCAGCGCCGCCTGGATGCGCTCGCCGTTGATCTACACGCTGTCGCTGTCGATTTACTGCACAGCCTGGACGTTTTATGGCGCGGTGGGCTACGCCGCGCGCTCGGGGCTGGAGTTCGTCACCATCTACCTCGGCCCCTCGCTGGTGATGCTGGGATGGTGGTGGGGCCTGCGAAAGCTGGTGCGGGTGGGGCGCAGCCAGCGCATTACCTCGATCGCGGACCTGCTGTCCTCCCGCTACGGCAAGTCCAACCTGCTGGCGATCGGCGTCACCATCCTGGCGGTGATCGGGGTGACCCCCTATATCTCGCTGCAGTTGCAGTCGATCACCCTGTCGTTCGCGATCTTTGCCGAAGCCGATCCGTTGCGCAGCTACGATGACACCGGCACTGTGTTCTGGGTGGCGGCCGGGCTGGCAGTGTTTGCGATCCTCTTCGGCACCCGCAACCTCAACGCCAACGAACGCCACCACGGCGTGGTGACAGCGGTGGCGCTGGAGGCGGTGGTGAAGCTGCTCGCGTTGCTTGCCGTCGGCATCTTTGTGGTCTGGGGAATTGCAGGCGGCGCGGGCGAGACGCTTAGGCGCATTGATGCCTCGCCCATCGGTATCTGGAGTGTCGACGGCAGCCGCTGGGCGACGATCACATTCCTCGCCGCGGCGGCCTTTGTCTGCCTGCCGCGCATGTTCCAGGTGATGGTGGTGGAGAACGAGGACGAACGCCACCTGCGCATCGCCTCCTGGGCCTTTCCGCTCTATCTCTTGCTGATTTCCATGTTTGTGGTGCCGATTGCGGCGCTCGGGCTGGAACTGCTGCCCGCGGGCGCCAATCCCGACCTCTTCGTGCTGACGCTGCCCCTGCAGCAGGGGCAGGAGGGTCTGGCGGTGCTGTCCTTTCTGGGCGGGTTTTCCTCGGCCACCTCGATGGTGATCGTGGCGGCGATGGCGCTGTCGACGATGGTGTCGAACCACATCGTGATGCCGGTCTGGCTGCGGCTGCAGCACCGCCGCGCAACCGTTTCGGGAGATGTGCGCGACGTGGTGCTGCTGGCGCGGCGGATCTCCATCGCGGTGATCATGGCGCTGGGGTATTTCTACTATCACCTGTCGGGCGGGGCTGCAGCGCTGGCGGCGATCGGGCTGATCTCCTTTGCCGGGGTGGCGCAGATCCTGCCCGCGCTGGTGGGCGGGCTGTTCTGGCGCGGCGCCACGCGGGCCGGGGCACTGGCGGGGCTCTCGGTGGGGTTTGGGATTTGGATGTACACGATGCTGCTGCCCGGTCTGGGCGGCGGGCTGCTGCCTGACACTGTCCTGGCGGAGGGGCTATTGGGTCTGTCCTGGCTGCGGCCCCAAGCGCTTTTCGGCATCGAGGGGCTGGACCCCACCGTGCACGCGGTGATGTGGTCGATGAGCCTCAACGCCGCCGCGTTCTGCCTGGTCTCGCTAATCAGCTTCCCGAGCCCTCTGGAGCGCTTGCAGGCGGCGCAGTTCGTCAATGTCTTCGATCATTCCGCGGGCCCGCGCGGCTGGACTGGCTCGGTAGCGCAATCCGAAGATCTGCTGATCATGTCGCAGCGCATCCTTGGTGCCAGAGAAGCGCAGGCTTTCTTTGCCCGTGAGCGGATGCGCCAGGGCGGCCGCGGTGCGCTGCCCGAACCGACGCCCGCGTTCCTCGAGCGGCTGGAGCGCGAGCTTGGCGGCTCCATCGGCGCTGCCGCCGCCCATGCAATGATCGGCCAGATCGTCGGCGGTTCCTCGGTCTCGGTGCAGGATCTTCTTGCAGTGGCGGATGAGACGGCGCAGATGCTGGAATATTCAAGCCGCCTTGAGGCCCAGTCGGCCGAACTCTCGGCTACAGCGCGCAAGCTTAGGGAAACAAACGAAAAACTCACCCAGCTGTCACAGCAGAAGGACTCCTTCCTCAGCCAGGTCAGCCACGAGCTGCGCACGCCGATGACCTCGATCCGGGCGTTCTCCGAGATCCTGCGCGACGCAGAGGGCCTGAGCCCGTCCGACCAGCGCCATTATGCGGGCATCATCCACGACGAAGCGCTGCGCCTGACCCGGCTGCTGAACGACCTCCTCGACCTCAGCGTACTGGAAAACGGCCAAGTCAGCTTGAACATGAGCGCGGGCACCCTGGGCGAGGTGCTGGATCATGCTGTTTCGGCCGCGCTGGCAGGTTCGGCACGCCCGCTCGCCGTGCGCCGCTCGGCCGAGGCCGATGGGATGCGCATCTCCTCCGACCTGGACCGGCTGGCGCAGGTCTTCATCAACCTGATCGCCAACGCGCAGAAATACTGCGATGCGGAGGCCCCCGAACTTACCATCTCGGCGGCGCTGCGGCAGGGGCGGCTGGAGGTGGATTTTACCGACAACGGCAGCGGCGTGCCGCCCGCCTACCAGCAGATGATCTTCGAGAAATTCTCCCGCGTGAGCCCCGAGCGCGCGGGCGGTGCCGGGCTGGGCCTGGCGATCTGCCGCGAGGTCATGCAGCGGCTGGGCGGCGCTATCACCTACCTGCCCGGCTACAACGGCGGGGCGTTCCGGGTTTCCATACCTGCTGCGGGCGAAAAGGCCGCGTGAGAATAAGGGGTTGTTAACCTCCCTTCGGCTAGAAACGGGTAAACGGGGCGCGCAAGGTGCGGATTAAGGGACCTATGTCGGAAACAGGATCAGCAGCGGCGGGCAACAGCGGTCAAAGCGTGCTCGCCCGCAAGCTTTCAGCGGCCAAGGACGGTGTCGGGGCGGCCGCAAGCTCCCTGACGCTCAAGGCGCTGCGCCGGTCGGTGGCGCGCGCGGCTGACGATCTTTGCGATCTGCCGATGGTGGTGCTGGCGGCGCGCCAGGCCAACCGGGCGCCTGAAGATCTGGCAGAACATATTTCCGGCAAGGACCTTCTGGTGGTGCTCGATGGCCCGGCCGGCCGCATCGGCGCCGCGACGATGGACGCGCGGACAGTGGCCGCGCTGATCCAGAAGCAGACCATCGGCCAGGTTCTCGGCAAGGCCCCCGCCGAACGCCACTACACCCCCACCGATGCTGCAATGACGGCGGAGTTCCTGGAGAGGCTCTTTGCCAAAGTGGTGACGATGCTGGAAGGCCAGTCGGATGAGGCGATCTTCTCGGGCTACAGCTTCGGTGCCCAGGTGGAGGATGTGCGCACCCTGGTGCTGAGCCTGGAAGCTGAGGACTACCGGGTGATCGAGATGAACCTGGATCTCGTCAATGGCGCCATGCAGGGGGAGATGAAGCTGATCCTGCCGGTGCCGACGCCGGAGGACCTGCAGGATGGCGCCGGTTCCGGCAGCGGTCCCTCGCTGGGCCGCAACCTTGGCTCGATGCGGGCGGAACTGTCGGCGGTGCTGTGCAAGATGCGGGTGCCGCTCAGTACTTTCACCGGGCTGAAAACCGGCGACGTGCTGCCCCTGGACCAGGCTTTCCTCTACGAGACCGACCTGATCACCATCGGCGGCCAGGCGGTGGCGCAAGGGCGGCTCGGGCAGATGAACGGCTCGCGCGCAATCCGGCTGAACCAGCCGCGCACCCGCCTGGTTGCGGAAACCGAGGACACCGGGGAGGCCTTCTCCGAAGCAGGCGGCGGCGCTCTCGAACTGCCGCTGGCGGAGCCGCCGACGCTGGACCTCGGCATCGCGGCCCAAGGCCTGCAGGACGCTGACGACGGCTTCCCGGCACTCGATGCCGGTGACCTCGGCGGCGATCTGGGCGGCGATCTGGGCGGCGGGCTCGATGACCTGGCCGGCGAATTGGCCGGTATGGGCAGCGGCCTGGATGGCGGCGCGGAAGGGGGCCTCCCGGCACTTCCGGACATTGACGGCGATGGGGGCCTGGCTCCGATGGAGTTCGCGGGCCTCGGCAGCGACCCGGCGCTGGGTCTCGACAGCCTCGGCAGCGGCTTGGATTCGATGGACCCGGGCGATGCGGCGGCCGAAATCTCTCAGCTGGCCGGGCTCGACGAAAACGCTGGCGGCTGAGCGCCGAAGCGGGCCTGCGCCGCGACGCGCCCGGAGCGCGATGCCGCAGCCAAATATCAGACGCCATGCCCTAGGGTGCCCCCGGCACGCCCCAGGCTCGGAAAGGCAGGGACGGCTGCGGGCGTTCTCAGCCCGCGGCGGAAAGGTTTTCCAGGGCCGGGCGGAGGCCGTCCAGCTGGTAGCCTGCGGCGGAGGTTTTTGCCAGGATCTCGTCCGCTGTCATATCGCGCGCCTGACCCAGCGCCCAGGCCACCGAGCAGCGGGTGCCGGAAGCGCAATAGGCCAGAACCGGGCCATCGCTAGCCTCATAAAGCGCGCGCTGGCGGGCAATGTTGTCCGGCGTCATGGTCTGATGGGTGAGCGGCAGAATTTCAAAGCGCAGGCCCGCGGCTTCGGCCGCGGCGCGGATCGCGCCGGCCTGGTGGCTGGGCGGCACCTCCTCGTCGGGGCGGTTGCAAATCACCGTCGTGTAGCCTGCGGCGGCGATGGCGGGCAGGTCCTCGGCCGAAATTTGCGGCGAGACCGAATAGCGGGGGGTGAGTACGCGTGCATCCATGAAACCGCTCCTTAAGGCTTTGCCGCGCGCCGGTCCAGAGGCTTGGGATGCGGCATGAAGGCTGCACGCGCCGCTGCGCTCACAGCTTGTTCACCGGGATCTTGAGGAAGACATCGCCCTGGGCATCCGGCTCCGGCATCTGGCCAGCGCGCATGTTCACCTGCAGGGAGGGCAGAATCAGCTTGGGCATCCCCAGCGTTGCATCCCGGGCATCACGCATGGCGGTGAACTCTGCTTCGCTGCGCCCCTGGCCGATGTGGATGTTGCGGGCGCGCTCTTCGGCCACCGTGGTTTCCCAGGCATACTCGTCGCGGCCGGGCGCCTTGTAATCGTGGCCGACGAAGATGCGGGTCTCGTCCGGCAGCGACAGGATCTTCTGGATCGACTGGTAGAGCATGTTGGAGGAGCCGCCCGGAAAGTCGCAGCGTGCGGTTCCGAAATCGGGCATGAACAGGGTATCGCCCACAAAGGCCGCATCGCCGATCACATAGGTGAGGCAGGCCGGCGTATGGCCCGGCGTGTGCAGCACCTCGCCGCGCATCTGGCCGATCATGAAGCTGTCGCCCTCCTTGAACAGCCGGTCGAACTGGCTGCCGTCGCGCTGGAACTCAGTGCCTTCGTTGAAAACCTTGCCGAATGTGTCCTGCACCACAGTGATATTTTCGCCGATGCCGATCTTGCCGCCGAGTCGCTCCTGCAGGTAGGGCGCGGCCGAGAGGTGATCGGCGTGGACATGACTCTCCAAAATCCACTCGGTCCGCAGGCCCTCGGCCTCGACCCACTCCGCGATACGGCCGGCGGATGCGGTGCTGGTGCGGCCTGCGGCCTGGTCGAAGTCGAGCACCGAGTCGATTATCGCGCAGGCGGAGCCCTCCGGCTCGCGCACGACATAAGAGACGGTATTGGTGGCTTCGTCGAAGAAGGCCTGAACGGCGGGGGTCATGGCGGGCTCTCCCATTGGCTGGCCAATCGTATATTGGGAATGGAATATGTTGCAAGATAGCCGGCCCGGGCAGCGGACGGGCTGATCCAAGTCAATGCGGCATTCGGCGGAAGTTATAGGCTGGTGGCGGCGGATTTCTGCTGAAGCAGCGGGCAAATGCTTCGATTTTATGCTCACCTGCGGCATCGGTGCTGGCAATTGCGGCTTTTTTGTAGTGCTGTCACAGTTCCGCGTTAAGATACGAGTACAAAGGGAGGGTTGGATATGACGAACGACGAACTTCTGCTTGCAGCCGAAAAGCTGGAAGCCAGAATCCTCGACGAAACCGGACCTGCGCGTCTGGCCATGCGGCCGGAGTTTGCCCGCGTGGTGAGCCGGATGCGCAGCAGCGGGCTGCGGGTGCCGGGCCGGTTCCGGCGGCTGGAAACCGCGCTGTGCGACGAAGCGGTCGAGGAAATGTTCGACAATATGCCGGTCTGACCGGCACTCCTGCCGCCCGGGCCGGGGCTGGGGCGGCATCACATGACAGCCAGGCTGCGCCAGAGGGCGTCAGACGGCGGACGGGACGCTGCGGGCTCAGCCGAGCAGCACGCCAGTCACCACCAGCATCATCCCCAGAACTGACAGCAGCAGCGCGCCCAGATTGTAGGGCAGCACCGATTGCACCACCGCACGCAGGTCTTCATCGCCGAGCTTCCGGCGGCGTGCGCGCACCACCCGGGCGATGCACCAGATGAGACCCAGAAGGCCGATGGCGGAGAGGCCGGCACCGGCCCAGACGATCATATCGAACATCGCACTGCTTTCTGCCTGAGAAACTGCGCCAGCGGGTAGCTCATTGCGTCTCTGGGCGCAAGTTCGGCAACACCCAGCGGCGGAAATGGCCCGGCCGCGGCGGCAAGCCGCTTTCCCCGCTTGCGGCGCGGCGGGCAGGGCGGTATCCCCTTGCTCCGACAGCACTACACAGCATTTCCCGACGGAGCCCGAGATGGATTTCACCGAAGACGAAAAGAGCGACAACTACCGCGTCACCGCTGGCGAGCTGCGCCAGTTCATCGAGCGTTTCGAGCGGCTGGACGAGGAAAAGAAGACCATCGCAGAGCAGCAGAAAGAGGTGATGGCCGAGGCAAAGGCGCGCGGCTACGACACCAAGGTGATCCGCAAGCTGATCGCGCTGCGCAAACGGGACAAGGACGATATCGCCGAGGAAGAGGCAGTCCTGGAGATGTATAAGGAAGCGCTGGGGATGTGACCGGCGCCCGCCCGTGACTGCACGGACAGCCGCGCAGGCCATCGGGCTTGCGCGGTTTTTCTTTGGCCGGCGGGGCAGGCTGCTTGGCAGTGGAAAGCAATAAGTTTCAAGCATCGAAGTTTTAAGCTTGAAATATATCCGGCGCTGCCCGATATTGGGCGGCGCAGACAGGCAACCAGAGGAGAGCGCCCATGCCGGCCATCAACGTGCATCCCGAAGGATGGAAGCCAGCCAAAGGCTATGCCAACGGCATGGTGGCGGAGGGCAAGCTGCTGTTTGTCGGCGGCCAGATCGGCTGGACTGCGGACCAGGTGTTTGAAGCCAAGGACTTCATTGGCCAGATGAGCCAGGCGCTGCGCAACATCCTGGAAGTGGTTGAGACCGCGGGCGGCTCGGCGGAGGACATCACCCGTCTGACATGGTATGTGACCGACAAGGCCGAATACCTCGCGCATCAGGCGGAGGTGGGCAGAGCCTACCGCGATGTGATGGGCTATCATTTCCCGGCAATGACGATGGTTGTAGTCTCCGCCCTGGTGGAGGACGAGGCCAAGGTCGAGATCGAGGCCACCGCGGTGCTGCCGGGCTGAACAAAGCTCGAAGCCTGCACGGGGCCTGCACGGGGCCTGCACGGTTTCGTGATGCCTCTTCCTTGATTGCCCGCGCGGCGCCACATTGCCCGGGGAGAAGAGGAGGAGAGCCATGCGGATCAACGCCGATTTCAGCAAACGCGCTGCGGTGCATTTCGACGACACGCCCTGGGTGCCAAGCCCGGCGCCGGGGGTGGAGCGCAAGATGCTGGACCGCATCGGCGGGGAGGTTGCCCGCGCCACCACGATCGTACGCTTTGCGCCGGGCTCGGCTTTTGACCCGCATGTGCATGACGGCGGCGAAGAGTTCCTTGTGCTGGAGGGCGTCTTTCAGGACGAAAACGGGGATTTCCCGGCGGGCTCCTACGTGCGCAACCCGCCCACAACCTCGCACACTCCGGCTGCAGCCGATGGCGCGGTAATCCTGGTGAAGCTCCACCAGTTTCACCCGGACGACCGCCGGGATGTGAAGATCCGCGCGCAGGATGCTGCGGCGGATCAGGAACTGTTCCGCGACGCGGTGGAGACGGTGCGCCTGCAGTCCTGGGCTCCGGGGCAGGAGGTTGCGCTTGATCTGCCGGGCGGCGGCGAGGTCTTTGTGACCGGGGGCGGCTTCCGCGAAGCAGGCGAGGAGTTTGGCCGCTGGGACTGGCTGCGGCTGCCGCCAGGCGCGCGGCTGGAGGCCAAAGCGGGGCCGGAGGGCGCGAAGATCTGGATGAAGACCGGCCATCTCGCGCATGTGATCAAAACTTAGGCATTCTGCTTTCCGCACGATTTCAGCCGTTTACAGGCCGCTCCGTACGGGGGCGGCCTATTTTGGTCCAAGTGGAAATTTTACCAGTTGATAAAAAAAGAAACTGTGGCACTCTGGTTCCCAATAACAGCCAAAAAACCAGAATGACCAACCAGGGAGACACCCAATGGCGACCAGCCATCAGGCATCCGGCATTCAGGCGGCGCGTTTGGACGCTGCCGAGATTGCAGAGAATTTCGGGGACCTGCATCCTGCGTTCGACGCGCATGAGGCAGCGGTGGCAGCGGACCGCTGCTATTTCTGTTTCGACGCGCCCTGCATGACTGCCTGTCCCACCTCGATCGACATTCCGCAGTTCATTCGCGAGATTCAGGGCGGCCACCCGGAGTCGGCGGCGCGCACCATTTTCGAGCAGAACATCCTTGGCGGCATGTGCGCCCGTGTCTGCCCGACCGAGACGCTCTGCGAGGAGGCCTGTGTGCGCGAGGCGGCAGAGGGCAAACCGGTAGAAATCGGCCGCCTGCAGCGCTACGCGACCGACACGCTGATGGCGAAGGGCGCGCATCCCTTTACCCGCGCGGCCCCGACCGGCAAGAAGGTGGCGGTGGCGGGTGCCGGACCTGCGGGGCTTGCGGCGGCGCACAGGCTGGCGATGCTGGGCCACGAGGTGGTGATCTATGAGGCCCGTCAAAAACCCGGAGGGCTCAATGAATATGGCATCGCGGCCTACAAATCGACCAATGACTTCGCCCAGGCCGAGGTTGACTGGCTCTTGCAGATCGGCGGGATTACAATCGAGTACGGCAAGAAGCTCGGCGAGGGCCTGAGCCTCGATGCGCTCAAGGCCGAGTATGACGCGGTGTTCCTGTCGATCGGGCTTGGCGGCGTCAACGCCCTGCGCGCGCCGGGCGAAGACAAGGACGGGGTGCGCGACGCGGTCGCCTTCATTGCCGAACTGCGCCAGGCCGAAGACCTCAAATCGCTGCCGGTCGGCCGTGACGTGGTGGTGATCGGCGGCGGCATGACTGCGGTGGATGCCGCGGTGCAGTCCAAGCTGCTGGGCGCGGAGAATGTCACCATCGCCTACCGCCGCGGCCGGGAGGCGATGGGCGCAAGCCGGTTCGAGCAGGACCTGGCGGCTTCCAAGGGGGTGAAGCTGATGTTCAACGTCATGCCCAAGGCGGTGCATGGCAACGGCGCGGCGGCGGAGATTGAGCTGGAGTACACCGAAGTTGCGGACGGCCGGGTGCAAGGCACCGGGGAGACCGTGCGGCTGAAGGCGGACCAGGTGTTCAAGGCGATCGGCCAGACGCTGGAAGGCCCGCCCGAGGCGCTGGAACTGGACGGCGGCAAGATCAAGGTGAGCGGGACCGGGCGCACGTCGGTCGGTGGCGTCTGGGCCGGCGGCGACTGTGCCTCGGGCGGCGACGACCTCACCGTGACCGCCGTGGCCGAGGGCCGCGACGCGGCGATGGACATTCATTCCAGCCTGTTGGGCTGAGCCAGCGAGGGGCGGGTGACCGCGCCGAGCGAGCTTGAAGAGGAGAGATCAAATGGCTGATCTGACGACAGAATTCCTGGGGATCAAGTCCCCGAACCCGTTCTGGCTGGCCTCGGCGCCGCCGACCGACAAGGAATACAACGTCCGCCGCGCCTTCGAGGCCGGATGGGGCGGCGTGGTCTGGAAGACGCTGGGCGCCGAAGGCCCGCCGGTGGTCAACGTGAACGGCCCCCGCTACGGCGCGATCTGGGGCGCGGACCGGCGGCTGCTGGGGCTCAACAACATCGAGCTGATCACCGACCGCTCGCTGGAGGTCAACCTGGAGGAAATCACCCGGGTCAAGAAGGACTACCCGGACCGGGCCGTCATCGTTTCGATCATGGTGCCTTGCGAGGAAGAGGCCTGGAAGGCGATCCTGCCCAAGGTTGAGGCCACCGGCGCCGACGGGATCGAGCTGAACTTCGGCTGCCCGCATGGCATGGCCGAACGCGGCATGGGCTCCGCTGTGGGGCAGGTGCCGGAGTACATCCAGATGGTCACCGAGTGGTGCAAGAAATACTACTCCAAGCCGGTGATCGTGAAGCTGACCCCGAATATCACCGACATCCGCCACCCGGCGCGGGCGGCCCATGCGGGCAATGCCGATGCAGTCAGCCTGATCAACACCATCAACTCTATCACCTCGGTCAACCTCGACAGCATGGCGCCGGAGCCGACGATTGCTGGCAAAGGAACCCATGGCGGCTATTGCGGCCCGGCGGTGAAGCCGATCGCGCTGAACATGGTGGCGGAAATCGCCCGCGACCCGCAAACCCGAGGCCTGCCGATCTCCGCCATCGGCGGCGTCACCACCTGGCGCGACGCGGCGGAGTTCATGGCGATGGGCGCGGGCAACGTGCAGGTCTGCACCGCGGCGATGACCTATGGCTTCAAGGTCGTGCAGGAGATGATCTCCGGCCTGTCGGAGTGGATGGACGAGAAGGGGTACACCTCCACCCAGGATTTCATCGGCATGGCGGTGCCGAACGTAACTGACTGGCAGTATCTCGACCTCAACTACGTGACCAAGGCACGGATCAGCCAGGACGACTGCATCAAGTGCGGCCGCTGCTTTGCCGCTTGCGAAGACACCTCGCACCAGGCCATCGCGATGAGCGAAGACCGGGTTTTCACGGTGAAGGACGACGAATGTGTTGCTTGCAACCTTTGCGTCAACGTCTGCCCGGTGGAAGGCTGCATCACTATGGTGGAACTCCCTGCGGGCCAGATCGACGAGCGCACGGGTAAGGTGGTTTCTGGCGAATATGGCAACTGGACCACGCATCCCAACAACCCGGCGGCCGCAGCGGCGGAGTGAGGAGGATGCGCGCCCTTTAGGCGCGGTGTCTAATTGTCATGCGCGCCTATGGCGCGCGGGCCTCCGGCGGGAGTATTTGCACAAAGATGAAAACGGGCGGCCCCTCGGGGCCGTTTCGTTTGTTAAGGGCTTACGTTTTGGGCGTGAGCAGGCGCCGGTAGAGAGTTTCCAGATACTGCGGCGCGGCGTCGAACGGGTCTTCCGGGTCCATCAGGGTGCGGACCTGGGCGTCGAAATCGGCGTAGTGCTGGGTCAGCGACCAGATTGAGAACAGGAGGTGCTTGGGATGTGTCGAATTGATCCGGCCCGCATCCATCCAGCCCTGGAACAGGGCCGCCTTTTCCTCCACCAATTCGGCCAGCTCACCCGCGATCACGCCGTGCAGCCGGGGCGCGCCCTGTACGATCTCGTTGGCGTATAGCCGGCTTTCGCGGGGGTAGTCGCGGCTCATCTGCAGCTTGCGCTGCACGTAGGCGAGGATCTCCTCCAGCGGCTCGCCCTCGGGGTCGATGGCGCGCAACGGGTCGAGCCAGGTGTCCAAGAGCCCCGCCATCAGCGCGTTGAACATCTCTTCCTTGGAAGGGAAGTAGTAGAGCAGGTTCGGCTTGCTGAGTCCGGCGGCGCTGGCGATCTGGTCCACGGTGGCACCCCGGAAGCCGTGGGTGGAAAAGACATCCAGCGCAGCTTCGAGGATGGCGGCGCGGTTCTTCTTCTGGATCCGGGTCGGTGCGCGGGAGGCAGGCATGGGCAGGCGGTCCGTTCTGCGCCCGGTGGCTGGGCAGGTGGCGCGAAATTGGCCAGTTGCAGCCGGCGGCTTCGCTTTTTTCGAAGGGTATGCGGCAAATTCTTGACTGATGCCTCCCCCGTGTTAGCGTGAGTTTGACCAGTTGGTCAAATCGAAGCTGCGGGGCCAGGAGCGCACCTTCGGACGGCCAGCACTTCAAAGCCACCTAACACGGCGCCAAGCCGGGGTAAGCCTGCACCAGACGGGCGCACAGGGAAGGAAGCTCTTGATGACGTCGCTTGGACAGAATCTGACAATCAATGCAGACAGGCTGTGGGACAGCCTGATGGAGATGGCGAAGATCGGCCCCGGGGTCGCGGGCGGCAACAACCGCCAGACCCTGACGGATGCGGACGGCGAGGGCCGCGCGCTGTTCCAGAAATGGTGCGAAGACGCGGGTTGCATCATGGGGCTCGACCAGATGGGCAACATGTTTGCGCGGCGTGAGGGGGAAGACCCAGATGCGCTGCCGGTCTATGTCGGCTCGCATCTGGACACGCAGCCGACCGGCGGGAAATACGATGGGGTGCTGGGCGTGCTGGGCGGGCTGGAGCTGATCCGCTCGCTGAACGATATGGACATCAGGACCAAGCATCCGATTGTAGTCACCAACTTCACAAATGAGGAGGGCACACGGTTTGCACCCGCCATGCTGTCCTCCGGCGTGTTTGCGGGCATCCACACGCAGGACTGGGCCTATGCGCGTGAAGATGCGGAGGGGAAAAAGTTCGGGGACGAGCTTGCCCGCATCGGCTGGCGCGGCGAGGAAGAGGCCGGAGCGCGGAAAATGCGTGCCTTTTTCGAGCTGCACATCGAGCAAGGGCCCATTCTGGAGGCGGAGGGCAAGGACATCGGCGTCGTCACCCATGGCCAGGGGCTGAGCTGGACCCAGGTAACAATCACCGGCAAGGACGCGCACACCGGCTCCACCCCGATGCCGATGCGGCGCAATGCCGGGCTCGCGATGGCGCGGGTGCTGGAGGCGGTGGATGAAATTGCCTGGTCGCACGCACCGCATGCGGTCGGGGCGGCGGGCCATATCGACGTCTACCCGAACTCGCGCAACGTCATCCCGGGCAAGGTGGTCTTCACCGTCGATTTCCGCAGTCCTGAACTGGACGTGATCACCGACATGGAGAACCGCCTGCGGCAGAAGGGCGGGGAGATCGCCGAGGCGATGGGGGTGGAGATTGCCTTCGAAAAGGTCGGCGGCTTCGATCCGGTGAAATTCGATGAGGGCTGCGTGCAGGCGGTGAGGAGCGCCGCGGAGCGGCTGGGATACTCGCACCTGGATATCATCTCGGGCGCCGGTCACGATGCCTGCTGGATCAACCGGGTGGCACCGACCGCGATGGTGATGTGCCCCTGCGTCGACGGGCTCAGCCACAACGAGGCCGAGGAGATCAGCAAGGAGTGGGCAGAGGCAGGGGCCAACGTGCTGCTGCATGCGGTGGTGGAGACGGCGGAGATCGTGGAGTAGGGGGCGCTGCCCCCGCGGCCCGTCAGGCCGCTCCCCCGGAGTATTTCCGGAAACGTGAAATCAGCTGCGTCAGACAGCGGAAGAAATAGTGGGCGGCGCGGGATTGCGCCCCGGATCAGGGAGTTTAACCATGAGCACAGTCATCAGGAACGGCACCATCGTGACCGCCGATCTGACCTACAAGGCGGATGTGCTGATCGAGAACGGGGTCATCACCCAGATCGGGCCGAACCTCAAGGGCGGCGAGGAGCTGGATGCAACCGGCTGCTACGTGATGCCGGGGGGCATCGATCCGCATACGCATCTGGAGATGCCCTTCATGGGCACCTATTCCTCGGATGATTTTGAGTCCGGCACCCGCGCAGGCCTTGCAGGAGGCACCACCATGGTGGTGGATTTCGCCTTGCCCAATCCCGGCGAAAGCCTGCTGGATGCCTTGAAGCGCTGGGACAACAAGTCCACGCGCGCGAATTGCGACTATTCCTTCCACATGGCGGTGACCTGGTGGGGCGAGCAGGTCTTTGACGACATCAAGACCGTGATCCAGGAGCGCGGCATCAACACTTTCAAGCATTTCATGGCCTACAAGGGCGCCTTGATGGTGAATGATGACGAGCTTTTTGCCTCGTTCAAACGGCTCTCGGAGCTGGGCGGCATTGCGCTGGTCCATGCCGAGAACGGCGACGTGGTGGCGGAACTTCAGGCCAAGCTCCTGGCCGAGGGCAACACCGGCCCGGAGGCGCATGCCTATTCCCGCCCGCCGCAGGTGGAGGGCGAGGCGACCAACCGCGCCATCATGATTGCTGACATGGCAGGGGTGCCGCTTTATGTGGTGCATACCTCCTGCGAGGAGAGCCACGAGGCCATCCGCCGCGCCCGGATGCAGGGCAAGCGGGTCTGGGGCGAACCGCTGATCCAGCATCTGACGTTGGATGAGAGCGAGTATTTCAACAAGGACTGGGACCATGCTGCCCGCCGGGTGATGTCGCCGCCGTTCCGCAACAAGCAGCATCAGGACAGCCTGTGGGCCGGCCTGCAGTCGGGCTCCTTGTCCGTCGTGGCGACCGACCATTGCGCCTTTACCACCGAGCAGAAGCGGACAGGCGTGGGCGATTTCACCAAGATCCCGAACGGCACCGGCGGTCTTGAGGACCGGATGCCGATGCTGTGGACCCACGGCGTCGAAACCGGCCGGCTGACCCCGAACGAGTTTGTGGCCGTTACCTCGACAAACATCGCCAAGATCTTGAATTGCTACCCGAAAAAGGGCGCGGTGCTGGTCGGCGCGGATGCTGACCTGGTGGTATGGGACCCGGAGAAGCGCAAGACGATTTCCGCGGACACCCAGCAGTCTTCGATCGACTACAACGTGTTTGAGGGCCATGAGGTGAAGGGCCTGCCGCGCTTCACGCTGACCCGCGGCCAGGTGGCGGTGCATGACGGCGAGATCCGGTGCGAGGAGGGCCACGGAAAGTTCGTCGCGCGGGAGGCCAACACTTCGGTCAACAAGGCGCTGAGCACCTGGAAGGAGCTGACCGCGCCCCGTCCGGTGGAGCGGTCGGGGATCCCGGCCACAGGCGTGTAATTTGAGGAGCGGGCTGCCGGAAACGGCGGCCCGTTTTCCTTTCCAGGCAAGGCAAAGATATGAATATGGAAACCACATCCGAGGCCGCCCTGACCGACGCTGCCGCCGCCCCTGCAACAGCTCCTGCAACCGCGCCTGAGACCGTGATCGAAGCCCGCGGGCTGGATCTGACGTTTCAGACCAATGACGGGCCGGTGCATGCGCTGAAAGACGTGAACCTGGAAATTGCCAAGGGGGATTTTGTCTCCTTCATCGGGCCTTCGGGGTGCGGCAAGACCACTTTCCTGCGCTGCATTGCGGCGCTGGAGACACCGACCGGGGGCACGCTCAGCGTCAACGGAATGACCCCGGAGGAGGCCCGAAAGAGCCGGGCTTATGGCTACGTGTTTCAGGCGGCGGGGCTTTATCCGTGGCGCAGCATCGCGCGCAACATCAAGCTGCCGCTGGAGATCATGGGGTACTCCAAGGCCGAGCAGGAGAAGCGCGTGGCCGAGGTGCTGGAGCTGGTGGAGCTTTCGGGCTTTGGCGGCAAGTTTCCATGGCAACTGTCGGGGGGGATGCAGCAGCGCGCTTCCATTGCCCGGGCGCTGGCCTTTGATGCCGATATCCTGCTGATGGACGAACCCTTCGGGGCGCTCGACGAGATCGTGCGCGACCATCTGAACGAGCAGCTCCTGCACCTCTGGGCGCGGACCGACAAGACCATCGGGTTTGTCACCCATTCGATCCCGGAGGCGGTGTATCTTTCGACCAGGATCGTGGTGATGTCGCCGCGGCCCGGGCGGATCACCGATGTGATCGAAAGCCCGCTGCCGAAAGAACGGCCCCTGGATATCCGTGACACGGCGGAGTTCATTGAGATTGCGCACCGGGTGCGCGAGGGGCTGCGCGCGGGGCATGCCGATGGTTGAGGTGCGCAAGGCAACACTTCGGGACGCGGCCGGGATGGCAGAAATAATAAACGGCTGGATCGACCGCACGGAATGGATGCGGCGGGACCTGCCTGCCGAAGATTTCGAAGCGCTTTTTGTCCAAGGGCTGGAAGTGCGGGAGATCTGGGCCGCCGGCGATCCGATAGAGGGTTATTTGTCCTTGGATCCTGAAAGTTCTCACATCTGGGGGTTTCACTGCGCGCAGCCGGGACAGGGGACTGGCAAGCTTCTTCTCGACCGCGCGAAGGAAGGCCGATCTTTCCTGTCGCTGAACACGCATGTTCCGAACACGGGCGCGCAGCGGTTTTACCGTCGCGAAGGGTTCCGGCCGGTGCAGGCAGGCGGGACGCAAAGCGCCGCGCCGGGGCGCGGAAATGCGGCGGATCCGGCAATACCTGAGATGCGGATGGAGTGGCACCGATGAAGAGCTTTCTCGCCGTGCTGACCGTCACTGCCGCCATTATCGCGCTGTGGTATGCGGCTTGCGTGCCGATGAACATCAAGGGCGTGCTCGACGCCGCCGGACGCGCCGGGGTTGAGATCACGCCGCCTGCCGCCAGGGACCGGCGGGACATGAGCGAGATCGTCCTGGTGGCGAACAACAGCTTTGCCATCGGGGACACATGGGTGCAGGACCGCCCGCGTTTGCCCGCGCCGCATCAGGTGGCGGCGGAGCTGTGGGAAACCACGGTGGAGAAGAAGATCACCTCCAAGCGCAGCTTGATCTATCACGGGCAGGTGACGCTCTCGGCGACGCTCTTGGGCTTTGCCATCGGCACAGGCTTGGGCATCCTGCTGGCGGTGGGGATCGTGCATTCGCGCGTCATGGACATGTCGGTAATGCCCTGGGCCATCGTCAGCCAGACCATCCCGATCATCGCTCTGGCGCCGATGATCATCGTGGTGCTTTATTCCGTGGGGGTGCAGGGGATCATTCCGAAGGCGGTGATCTCGGCCTACCTGAGCTTCTTCCCTGTCGTGGTCGGCATGGTGAAGGGTCTCAGAGCACCGGATGCGATGCAGCTGGATCTTCTGAAGACCTACAATGCCGGCACGGCGCAGGGGTTCTGGAAACTGCGGCTGCCGTCCTCGATGCCTTATCTCTTTGCCTCGCTGAAAATCGGTATCGCGGCCTCGCTCGTCGGCGCCATCGTGGGGGAGCTGCCGACCGGTGCTGTTGCCGGGCTTGGCGCGCGGCTTTTGGCGGGGAGCTACTACGGGCAGACCGTGCAGATCTGGTCGGCGCTGTTTGCCGCGGCGATCCTCGCGGCGCTTCTGGTGGGGCTTCTGGCGCTGACCGAACGGCTGGTTCTGAAACGCATGGGGGTGCGGGCATGAGAGAAGTCTTGCAACAGGGCGCTGCCTTCACTGCTGCGCGGCTCATCCGGGGTATATGGTTCCGACAGACCCAGGAGGGCGCGGCATGATCGAGGTCATTCTCGCGGTAGCCGTCTGGTGCGGCGGCTGGTGGCTGAACAGCCGGCTGGCGAACGGGGCGGCCTCGGACACGCGCGCGGTGCGGCTGGCGGTTCCGCTGATCTTCGGCGCCACGCTCCTTGTGGTCTGGGAGCTGCTGGTGCGGGGGCTCGAAGTGCCCTTGGTGATTCTGCCGGCGCCTATGGAAATTGCAGCGCGCTTCGCAGCAAGCCTGCCGGTCCTGTGGCAGGATTTCGTTCAGACCATCCTAAAGGGTGCGTTGGGCGGCTACGTGATCGGCTGCGGCGCGGCGTTCGTCACCGCGGTGCTGGTCGACCGCAGCGATTTCCTGCGCCGCGGGCTGCTGCCGGTCGGCAACTTCGTGGCTGCGCTGCCGATTGTCGGTACCGCGCCGATCCTGGTGATGTGGTTCGGCTTCGACTGGCAGTCCAAGGCGGCCGTGGTGGTGGTGATGGTGTTCTTCCCGATGCTGGTGAACACGGTTGCAGGCCTGAGCGAGACCTCCGCCATGCAGCGCGACCTGATGCGGACCTATGCCGCGAGCTACTGGCAGGGCTTCTTCAAGCTGCGCCTGCCGGCTGCGCTGCCCTTCATCTTCAACGGTCTGAAGATCTCGGCCACCTTGGCACTGGTGGGGGCGATCGTGGCGGAGTTCTTCGGCTCTCCCACCGTGGGCATGGGCTTCCGCATCTCCACCAGTGTCGGGCAGCTGGCGCTCGACATGGTCTGGGCCGAGATCGTGGTGGCGGCGCTGGCGGGCTCGGCCTTCTACGGGCTGATCGTGCTGGCTGAGAAGGCGCTTACTTTCTGGCACCCCTCGCAGCGCGGATAAGACCGGCGGGCGGCCCCATTCGGGGCCGCTCCCCGCCTGAATGACCGGCACATAAAAAATTTGAACAGGGGCGGGAAGCCGGGCAAGCTCCATCGCATAACAAACAGGGAGAACAAGGACATGAAACAGTTTCTGGCAGCCGCCGCGCTGGCGCTTGGCGCAGGCTCCGCGGCGCAGGCGGCGGATGAGGTCACCTTGCAGCTCAAGTGGGTGACCCAGGCGCAGTTCGCGGGCTACTACGTGGCTCAGGACAAGGGCTTCTACGAGGAAGAGGGGCTGGACGTGACCATCCTTCCCGGCGGCCCGGACATCGCGCCCACCCAGGTGATCGCTGGCGGCGGCGCCGACGTGACCGTGGAATGGATGCCCGCGGCGCTGGCAGCGCGCGAGAAGGGGCTGGAACTGGTGAACATTGCCCAGCCCTTCAAGAGCTCGGGCATGATGCTGACCTGCTGGAAGGACACCGGCATCTCCAAGCCCGAGGATCTCGCCAACCGTACCCTGGGCGTGTGGTTCTTTGGCAATGAGTTCCCCTTCATGAGCTGGATGAGCCAGCTGGGCATCGACACCGGCGGCAAGGCGGAGAACGGCGTTGAAGTGCTGAAGCAGGGCTTCAACGTCGACCCGCTCTTGCAGCGTCAGGCCGATTGCATCTCCACCATGACCTACAATGAATACTGGCAGGTCATCGATGCGGGCGTCTCCCCGGACGAGCTGATCACTTTCAAATACGAGGATCAGGGCGTCGCCACGCTGGAAGACGGGCTTTATGTGCTGGAGGAGAACCTCGAGGATCCGGCCTTCGTCGACAAGATGGAACGCTTTGTGCGGGCCTCTATGAAGGGCTGGAAATACGCAGAGGAGAACCCTGAGGAAGCGGCGGAGATCGTGCTCGACAACGACGCGTCGGGTGCCCAGACCGAGGAGCACCAGAAGCGGATGATGAGCGAGATCGCCAAGCTGACCGCGGGCAGCAACGGCGCGCTGGATCCGGCCGACTACCAGCGCACCGTGGAGACGCTGATGAGCGGCGGTTCGGCGCCGGTGATCACCAAGGAGCCGGAGGGCGCCTGGACCCACAAGGTGACTGACGCCGCACTGAAGTGATCCAAGGCCTTGCAGGCCTGATCGCGGGGCCGCCGCCGGGGAAACCCTGCGGCGGCCTTGCCGTTTCCCGGGACCGCTGCCGCGGGGGACGGTCCGGTTTTATGGAGAATTGCCCGTAATGCGCGCATTGGGGATGATACCTTTATCCCATGGGAGAACAGAGGGTTCATAGTTCCAGCCGCCGTCCGTGGCTGGGCGAGCCGCCCCTGCGGCTTTGCTTTTGCCATCAGCGCGCGGGCACGCGGGCTGCGGGCTGTATTGCGGGCGAGGACTGCCAGCTCCTGGAAGCCCCTAACGCGTTCACCGGGCTGCCGCTGCTGCCGATCTGTGCCCTCGCGGGCGCGCGCAAGGAGGCCAGCGGGCGGGCGCAAGTGCTAATCCTGCATGACGCAGCCGCCGGGGCCGCCATCGTTGCGCGGGTGCCTCGCCCGCAGCATTTGGACATTAACGATGTAGCGGCCTGCTGCGTTGCCGGGGTCGGCCACCCGGACTTGCTGCATGCGCTGGCCTGCGGGTTCGACATGATCTTCCTCCAGCGGGCGGCCGAATCCGCGCCAGCGCTGCAGCAGCGGCGGGAGACCGAGCTCACGGAGGATCTTGGCGGCAGGGGGCGGATCGCCCTATTTGCTGACCCGGCCGAGCTTGCGGCACTGCTGGAGCCGGATATCAGCCCCCGTGCTTGGGCGGCGCCGGAGATGCTGGCGGTGGGCAGCCGCCGCGATACCGCCCGCGCCAGCGCGGCGGCGCTCTTGCCGCTCAGCCAGACCCATGTGCCTCTCACCGACCCGGTGCCCTATGGCGCGGTCTCCCTGTCTGGCGAGGGCTGCGATCTTTGCGCGCGCTGCAGCTGGATGTGCCCGGCTGAGGCACTCTGGATCGAGGAGGAGAGCAATGCGCTCAGCTTTGACGAATCCCTCTGTTTCCAATGCGGCATCTGCGCCGGGGTATGCCCGCAGCAGGTGCTGCGGCTGGAGCCGGGCATGGATCTCTCAGTGAATGCGGTGCTGCCGCGCCGCCTGCGGACACCCGAGCCTGAGGCCTGAGCTGATCCGAGCCGACCGGGGAGGTTACGGCTGCTCCAGAAAACCGCCGTACTGGCCGCGCTTGAAAATCAGCCCCTTGCCGGGGCGGGTGCAGACCTGTTCCACCTCGCCGACGATGATGCTGTGATCGCCGCCCGGATGGCAGGCGTGGTGCCGGCAGTCGAACCGCGCGAGCACGCCGCCGAGCGCCGGCACGCCGGTGCGGCTGGGCTGCCAGGCGATGCCTGCGAAATCCGCGCCTTTGGCGGCAAAATGCCGGGCCAGTTCCAGCTGGTCCTCGCCCATCACGTGGATGGCGAAATGGCTGGCAGTGGCAAAAGCGTCGTGGCGCTGCGAGCCGCGCGCCGGGCACCACAGCAGCAGCGGCGGGTCGAGCGAGACCGAGGTGAAGCTGTTCACGGTGATCGCAAGCGGCCCCTGCGCGGTCATCGTGGTGACCACCGTCACGCCGGTGCCGAAGCAGCCGAGCGCATCGCGGTAGGCCCGTGCCGTTCCGGGCCCGGGAGTGAAGCGGGTTTCGGTCATCTCTCGCCTGTCCTGTGGTCCGCGGGGCTGGTCATTGATCCGACTGACCTGCCACGCGCGGCGGCGATTGTCCACCTAGTTGAGGTCCTTGAGCAGGCGGCCGTGCCTGCGGGTCTCGGCGATCACCTCGCCGAGGGTGCCGAGCCCGCGCGCCTCGAGCATCGGCAGCATCTTGCAGAATACCTCGGCGGTGGCGCGGGCATCGCCCATCGCGGTGTGGCGTTCGGCGGGCGGAATGGTGACCTCCAGCCGGGCGCAGAGTGCATCCAGCGTATGCTCCTGCGAGGCGCCGAACAGCACCGCGCTGAGGAGCACCGTGTCGAGCACCGGCTGGTCCCAGGTGACGCCGGCCCGCTTGGCGTGGCGGTGCAGGAAAGCCATGTCGAAGGGGGCGTTATGGGCAACGATCACGGCGTCCGAGGCGAAGCGGTGGAAGGCGCGGGCGGCTTCGGCAATTCCTGGCGCCCCTGCGACCATCGCATCGCTGATGCCGTGCACCCGTGTGGCGGAGGGCGGAATCGGGCACTTGGGGTCGACGAGGGTCTCGAAGCGCTCGCTATCGATGATATTGCCGCGCACCACGCGCAGCGCGCCGATCTGCACGATCTCGTCCTTGTGCGGCAGGAGCCCGGTGGTTTCGCTGTCGAAGACGGCGCAGACCAGGGAGGAGAGCGGCCTCTCTTCCAGCCCGCTTGGCGGTGTGTCGAGCAGGGCGAAGTCGTAGACCAGCGGCCGGCTCTCGCCGGGCGGGACGGGCGCGGCGTGGCTGGCCTCGAAGATCAGGATATAGCCCGGCGCACCGCCCAGCGGTTTCAGCTGCAGATCAAAGCTTTTGGCGCCGCTGGCGCTCTTGATCGTGGCCGCGGTTTCCATGCCGCTGCGCACCATCCGGCCATAAGCCGCCTCCAGCCCGCTCCGGTCAAGGTAGTCGGAAAGGGGGGCGTTAAGCCGCGGCGGGGCTTCCTCCGCCAGCAGCGCCGCGGCCTGGCCATCGTAAAGCACGATCTGATGCGCAGGGCTCGCCATTACCGTGGCGATCGGGATGTCGGTGAGCAGCGCGGCGAGGCGGGCTTTCTCGGCTTCCAGGTGCTCGGTCTCGCGGGCGATGGCCTCGGCCGTTTGCAGCGCTGCGGTCCCGAGCTGGCCTGCCAGCCCCTCGGCCGCCGCGGCGAGGTCGCCCAGGTACCGTGCCCCGTGGGTGTCCATGTTTCCGCGCACGCCCGCGTGGGCACTCGCCCGCATTCCCGCCGCCAGCCGCTCGATCGGCTTGGCGACGTTTTCGTCGAACAGCAGCCAGATGGCGGCGGTGAGGCCAAGGATGCAGAAGCCGCTGAGCAGACCTGCAAAGATGAAAGCGTCGGAGAGCGCAGGCTGCCCGGCGCGGCCGTAAGCCAGCCAGAGCGCGCCACTGACCACCGCAATGCCGCCTGAGGCAAGCAGGCAGAAGAACAGGAAGATGCGGATCCTGAGGCTCAGCCTTGCCATCAGGCCCGGCCGTCACAGGCGGTGGTCAGGATCGCATCCTCCGGTTCCGCCGCCACCCAGGCCAGCCCCTCGGGCAGGGCGTCGGTTCCGATCTCCGCGCCGTCTTCCACCAGCGCCCGGCGCCATCCGCCGCAATCCAGCAGCGCCGAGGCCCTGCTGACCGGCGCCCAGCGGCCGAAGAAGAAGATCTCGGCGAGGAAGATATCCGGGTGGGCGGGATGACTCATCAGCCCCGCGGTGTCGAGCGCCGCGAAGCGGTCAACATAAGGGACCGCATAGGTCCATGGCCGGTAAATGCTCTCGTGCTCTACGGTTTCGGCCACCGTCAGCCCCTCGGGCAGCGCGGCTCTGGTGCGCCCGTACCAGCCGTACTCCAGCGCAATCGTCACGCCGATCATCGACACCGCCGCCGCCACCGGAGCCAGCCAGCGCGGCAGCCGCCCCCTGAAGGCACGGCCTCCCATCATCACCAGCCCGGCTGCCGCCAGCCCTGCAAAAATAACCGCGATCAGTTCCAGAAACATCTGCTCTCCCCCTTGGTTCACCCAGGCCTGCTTTGTCTGACGGGTGGTGCCGCATACCATCCCGTGCCTGTCACCTTGCCCCAAATACTCCCGCCGGAGGGTCCTCCGGCCTGCCGCATGTGCTGCTGTCAGCTGAGGACAGATTTACCGTGCCCCGCCGCAGATTGCATCGTTTTTACCACCACGAAGGCGTTGCGCAGGTGGCTGCGCTCGAAATCCGAAAGATCTGCGGGCGCGAGGTAGTTGTCGGGCGCTGCGCCGTTGCGGATCTGGCTGGCCTGATGTTCCAGCCGGGTCTGGGCGATCAGGTCGTAAGCATCGGTAAGGTCGCGGGCACCGGAGGCGCTCAGCACGCCCGCCGCAGCAGCGCTGGTGAGGCGGGCACGGGTTCCTACCTCTGCCAGCTTGCCTTGCAGCGCATAGAGCCGCGCGAGATCCGCTACCGGAACCACGCCGTTGTGCTTCAGATCCAGCGTGTTGCGGTGCTCACCCGAGCGGATGGTGGCAAGGCCGCGGAACAGGCCGAGCGGCGGCGTGTGTTTCAGCGAATTGGCTGTCATATGGGCGGTGAAGATGGAGTTGGCGCTGGCGGCCTCCAGCACTTCCGCCTGCAGGCCGGTGAACAGCAAGGTCTGGCCGCCAATCGGGCGCAGGTCGAACATCACCGAGGCGAGCATCTGCGCCTCCGGCCCGGGGCTTTCGATCCACCCCTTGAAGTAGCCGCGCCAGGTGGCCAGTGGCTGGCGCCAGCGGGGATTCACCGCCATCATCTCCCCTGGGCAATAGACATAGCCGCAGGTGTTGAGCCCGTCGCAGACAAGGCGGGCCAGCGCCTCGAAATAGTCTGCGTGTCCCGGTGTGTAGTCATCCGACAGGATCAGGCAGTTGTCCTGATCGCTGACGCCGGTCTGTTCCTGTCGGCCCTGGCTGCCGCAGGCGAGCCAAAGGTAGGGTACCGGCGGCGTGCCCAGCCTTTCTTCGGCCAGGGCAAGCAGGCGGCGCGTGGCGCTGTCGGCGATGTCGGTGATCAGTCGCGTGGTGATTTCATGCCGCGTGCCGCCTGCCACCAGCTGCACCAGCAGCCGCGGGATCTCGGCGGTGGCGCGGGCGATCTCCTCGGCGGAGCGCGCGCGGGCGATGGCGGAGAGCAGCCAGGCCTGGCTTACCGCCTGGAAGCGGGTGAGGTCGGTCTGGGTGACGATTCCAATCAGGCGCCCGGCCTCGACGATGGGCACATGGCCGAAGCCGTGCTCGCTCATCAGCCGCAGGATGTCGGCGCCGAGGGCTGCAGGCGGCAGCACTTGCGGATCGCGGGTCATCACCTCGGCTACAGGTGTCGCGTGCGGGAGGCCCTCGGCCAGCAGCTTGCCGGTGAGGTCGCGGGTGGTGAGGATACCGGTGAGCTCGCCCGTAAGCGCGCCGTCGTCGGTCACGCAGAGGCAGGAGATGCCGCGCGTTTGCATCAGCTGTGCAGCCTTCTGGCAGGTCATTTCCGGCGGGCAGGTGACCGGGGGGCTTGCCATCATGTCGGCGGCGCGGGTGGCGGCCATGGCGCCGGGGCCGCGGGCGGCAGCGGCGGGCGTGGGTCGGGTGCGGTTGAAGAAGCGGGCCACGACCGGCTCCGCGGTCTTGAGAGCGTCGAAATCCGCGCGGGGCAGCATCAGGAGGTGGCTGGCGCAGGTGGCGCGGGCCGAGGTCGCGGCGCGGCCGTCGCGGGCCAGCCCGCGCTCGCCAAAGGAATTGCGGGGGCCCAGCAGGGAGACCGGCATGCCGTTTTCGTCCGTCACTTCCACCTCGCCCGCGTGCACCAGGTAGAGCCCGTCGAGCGCGTCGCCGAAGCGGTAGATGCTTGTGCCAGCGTCTGCCTCGATCTGGCGGAAGGCGGGCACTAGGGCCGCGAGCCTTTCCGGGGAAAGGCTGTCGTAGGGGTGAACAGAGGTGAGGAAGCGTTTGAGATCGCTGTCGGAAAGCGGCATGCCGGCACCTCTGCGGGAAAGGAAAAGGGGTCCCGCCAAGTGTGAACGGGACGGGACCCCGAGGGAAGAGGCGGGCCATCAGGCAGCCCGCCTGGGGAGGTTCAGTGGTCCTGTGCGGCCCCGGCGCCGCGCGGGATGCGGACGCTTTCGACCAGCTCTTCGATCTCGGCGGGGATCGCCTCGGTCGACTTCGACACCGCGAAGGCCACCGCGAAGTTCACCATGGCGCCGATGGCTCCGAAGGAGGTCGACTTGATGGTGCCGAGCAGCGGGTCCGCGTCGGTGAAGGAGTTGGTATCCGGGATGAACAGCCAGCCCTTGTGCAGGAAGATGTAGACCAGGGTCACGATCAGGCCTGCCAGCATGCCGGCCACGGCGCCCTTGTTGTTCACCTTGGTAAAGATGCCCATCATCAGCGCCGGGAAGATCGAGGCGGCAGCAAGGCCAAAGGCAAGCGCCACGGTCTGGGCAGCGAAGCCCGGAGGGTTGAGGCCGAGGTAGGTGGCGACACCGATGGCCACGGCCATGGCGATCCGGGCCGACAAGAGCTCACCCTTTTCCGAGATCGACGGGTTGATCGAACCCTTGATCAGGTCGTGGCTGACCGCCGAGGAGATCGCCAGCAGGAGGCCCGCTGCGGTCGACAGCGCCGCCGCGAGGCCGCCCGCCGCCACCAGGCCGATCACCCAGCCGGGGAGGTTGGCGATTTCCGGGTTGGCGAGCACCAGGATGTCGCGGTTGAAGTTGGTCAGCTCATTGCCGGTCCAGCCGTTCTCCGCCGCCTTCGCCTGCATCGCGGGCGCCTGGTCGTTGTAGTACTGGATGCGGCCGTCGCCGTTCTTGTCTTCCCAGCCCAGCAGGCCGGTCTTCTGCCAGGTCGCCATCCAGTCATAGCGCGGATCGTTTTCGATCTGCTCGACCGAGACCGCTTCGGCGTTGGTGCCGTTGGGCCACATCATGTCGGTGATGTTGAGACGGGCCATCGCGCCTACGGCGGGGGCGGTCAGGTACAGGAGCGCAATGAAGACCAGCGCCCAGCCTGCGGACCAGCGTGCGTCGGAAACCTTCGGCACGGTGAAGAAGCGCATGATCACGTGGGGCAGGCCCGCGGTGCCGATCATCAGCGACAGGGTGAAAAGCACCATGTTGAAGGTGTCGGCATGATGCGCGGTGTATTCGGCAAAGCCGAGCTCGGACACGATCGCGTCCAGTTTCGCGAGCAGCGGCTCGCCGGAGGCGGTGTGCTCGCCAAAGAGGCCAAGCGCCGGGATCGGGTTGCCGGTCAGCTGCAGCGAGATGAAGATGGCCGGGATGGTGTAGGCCATGATCAGCACGCAGTACTGCGCCACCTGGGTATAGGTCACGCCCTTCATGCCGCCGAACACGGCGTAGGCGAAGACCACACAGGCGCCGATCAGCAGACCCGCGGTATTGGAGACCTCAAGGAAGCGGCCGAAGGCGACACCCACGCCGGTCATCTGGCCGATCACGTAGGTGGTGGAGGCCACGATCAGGCAGATCACCGCCACGATGCGGGCAGTCGGCGAATAGAAGCGGTCGCCGATGAATTCGGACACGGTGAACTTGCCGAACTTGCGCAGGTAGGGCGCGAGCAGCAGGGCAAGCAGCACGTAGCCGCCGGTCCAGCCCATCAGGAAGGTCGAGTTGTCATAGCCGGTGAAGGCGATGAGCCCCGCCATCGAGATGAAGGAGGCCGCCGACATCCAGTCGGCCGCGGTGGCCATGCCGTTGGTGACGGGGTGGACGCCCCGGCCGGCAGCATAAAATTCAGATGTGGAGCCCGCACGGGCCCAGATCGCGATGCCGATGTAGAGCGCGAAGCTCGCGCCCACAAACAGCAGGTTGATGGTGAATTGATCCATGATCTTTACTCCTCGTCGACGCCGAATTCACGGTCGAGACGGTTCATCCGCCAGGCGTAGAAAAAGATCAGACCCAGGAACACCAGGATCGATCCCTGCTGGGCAAACCAGAAGCCCAGGTCGCTGCCGCCGACGGGGATGCCGGACAGCATCGGGCGCAGCAGGATGCCGAACCCGAACGAGACCAGGGCCCAGATCACCAGGCTGACCAGAATGATGCGTACATTGGCCTGCCAGTAGCCTTTTCCGGCTTCGGCAGGCTGTGCCGTATTTGTGGTTTGTTCCGCCATGGCGGCTCCTCCTTCTTCCTCCTGTGCTGCCGGGGGCGGGGCGGCCGCCGGGCAGACTCTCTCCGTTTGCCCGGCGCCGGATCGGGGCGCGCAGGCAGTACTCCCCGGGTCCGCGCCTGCGGGTGCAGGGCGGCCTTCAGGAATTCACTTGTGCGGGGGACGGGGTCCTGCCTGCTCAGGGGCAGGCCCCGTTCTTATGGTTAGATGGCAGCCTGCTTGACGATGGCTGCCATGTCCCGGGCGATATCAGCGATACCGCCCATGGCATCGGTTTTCTGCAGGACGCCGCGGTCCGCGTAGTAGCTGATCAGCGGCGCGGTCTGGGCGTGGTAGGCCTCAAGCCGGCTGGCCACCGTCTCGGCGTTGTCATCGGCGCGGCGGGTCATGTTGGTGCCGCCGCATTTGTCGCACGTGCCGGCCTCCGCAGGAAGCTTGAAGCTGTCGTGGTAGCCCTCGCCGCAGCAGCCGCAGGTGTAGCGGCCGGAGATCCGGGCCACCATCGCGGCGTCGTCGACCTCCAAGCTGATCGCGGCGTTGATGCGCTGGCCGGTTTCCGCCAGGAGCTTGTCAAGCGCCGCAGCCTGCACTGTGGTGCGCGGAAAGCCGTCCAGGATCACGCCGCGGGCGCAGTCGGCCGCGCTGAGCCGGTCCCGCAGGATGTCGATGACGATATCGTCGCTGACCAGCTCCCCCGCTTCCATCACCGCCTTGGCCTGTTTGCCCCCAGGGGTGCCTTCCGCCACCGCCACCCGCAGGAGGTCGCCGGTGGAGAGCTGGACCAGGCCGAAGCGCTCTTCGAGCATCCGGGCCTGGGTGCCCTTGCCGGCGCCCGGCGGGCCCAGCAGGATCAGCACCGATGGGGTGGTTTCCACAATTGTGTCCATCATGTCCGTCACCCCTTGTTCGCGCGGTTGGCGATCAGGTCGTCGACCACCGACGGATCGGCCAGGGTCGAGGTGTCGCCGAGGGAGCCGAAATCGTTCTCGGCGATCTTGCGCAGGATGCGGCGCATGATCTTGCCAGAACGGGTCTTGGGCAGGCCCGGCGCCCACTGGATCACGTCCGGGCTGGCAATCGGGCCGATCTCGTTTCGCACCCAGGTCCGCAGTTCCTTGCGCAGTTCCTCCGAGGGTTCCTTGCCGTGCATCAGGGTCACGTAGCAGTAGATGCCCTGGCCCTTGATCTCATGCGGGTAGCCGACCACGGCGGCCTCGGCGACGGCGTCATGCGCAACCAGCGCGCTTTCGACTTCGGCGGTGCCCATGCGGTGGCCGGACACGTTGATCACGTCATCGACCCGGCCGGTGATCCAGTAGTCGCCATCTTCGTCGCGGCGGCAGCCGTCGCCGGTGAAGTAGTAGCCTTCATAGTCGGCGAAATAGGTCTTCTCGAAGCGGGCGTGGTCGCCCCAGACGCTGCGCATCTGGCCGGGCCAGCTGTCCTTGATGCAGAGCACGCCTTCGACACCGTTGCCCTCGATCTCCTGGCCCGACTGCGGGTCCAGCACCACCGGCTGAATTCCGAAGAAGGGTTTCATCGCGGCACCGGGTTTGAGCGCGTGGGCACCGGGCAGGGGGGTCAGCAGGTGGCCGCCAGTCTCGGTCTGCCACCAGGTATCGACGATCGGGGTTTTCCCCTTGCCGATCGCGTTGTGATACCACTCCCAGGCTTCCGGGTTGATCGGCTCGCCCACGGTGCCGAGGAGCTTCAGGCTGGAGAGATCGCACTTCTCGACGAAGCTGTCGCCCTGGCCCATCAGCGCGCGGATCGCGGTGGGGGCGGTATAGAACTGGTTTACCTTGTGCTTCTCGCAGACCTGCCAGAAGCGGGAAGCGTCGGGGTAGGTGGGCACGCCCTCGAACATCAGCGTGGTGGCGCCGTTGGCGAGCGGCCCGTAGATGATGTAGCTGTGGCCGGTCACCCAGCCCACATCCGCGGTGCACCAGTAGATGTCGCCGTCGTGGTAGTCGAAGGTGATCTCATGCGTCATTGCCGCAAAGGTCAGATAGCCGCCGGTGGTATGCACTACACCCTTGGGCTGGCCGGTGGAGCCGGAGGTATAGAGGATGAACAGCGGGTCTTCGGCGTTCATTTCTTCGGCCGGGCAGTCGGAAGAGGCATCGGCAGCCAGCGCGTTGTAGTCGTGGTCGCGGCCTTCGGTCCACTCGGTGTCTCCGCCGGTGCGTTTCACCACCAGGCAGGCGACCTCGCCCTTGCAGTTCTTGAGCGCGGCGTCGGCGTTGCCTTTCAGGGGTGTCTTGCGGCCGCCGCGGGGGGCCTCATCGGCGGTGATCAGCACCTTGGCGCCGCAGCCGTTGATGCGGGCGGCAAGCGCGTCGGGGCTGAAGCCGGCAAAGACGATGGAGTGGATGGCGCCGATGCGGGCGCAGGCCAGCATGGCATAGGCGGCCTCGGGGATCATCGGCAGATAGATCACCACCCGGTCGCCCTTGGTCACCCCGAGGTCCTTGAGCACGTTTGCCATGCGGCAGGTGTTCTCGTGCAGCGCCTTGTAGGTGATGTGCTGTGCCGCTTCGTTCGGGTCGTCCGGCTCCCAGATGATCGCGGTCTGACTGCCGCGGGTGTCCAGGTGGCGGTCGATGCAATTGGAGGCGACGTTCAGCGTCCCGTCCGCAAACCAGTTGATCGAGACATTGCCGAGGCTGAAATTCACGTCCTTCACTTCGGTGAATGGTTTGATCCAATCCAGCCGCTGGCCCTGTTCACGCCAGAACCCTTCCGGGTCCCGGATCGAGGCGGCATACATCTCGTCATATTGTGCGGCATTGACATGCGCGCGGGCAACGGTCTCTTCAGACGGCGGATAGACGGCGTCAGCGTGCAGCGCGTTCATTTGGTGTCCTCCCTCAAATCTTCCAGGCATGACACCACAATCATAAGACGTGTCTGTCAAACCGTTTCCTTCCTCCGCAGTCATAATACCGCAGGCTGAAAATTTGTGAATAAGCAGCGGTAATTTAACGATTTGCTTGTGAACGAATTTCCGGCGTTTACCGTGATTTGTAAATTTTCTACCCAGGGGCTTCAGCGCGCCACTGCGATTCAGGGACTTGGCTGTAAAGCGGCCCCGCTGCCACGGATGCGGCAAGGGCGCCGCGGGGCCTCCCTCGGGGCCGCGGCGGCCCGCATGCGCCGCGGCGGGCCTGCGGCATAATGTGCGCGCAGGTCCGCCGCGGCCTGCGCGAGCCTGGCGCGAGTCGCCGCCTGCCAAGCATGAGCCAAGGGGTTGGCAGGGCGGCGGCTTGCCGCTAGCTTGGCGTCAAGCGTCCGCTGCCCGGGGCTGTCTGCCGGCAAAAAGGACGCAATACGGGAGAGTTACATCATGAACAAATTTCTGACTGCCGCCATTGCGGCAACCATCGGCGGTGCTATAGCGGGCGAAGCCGCGGCCACCGAGTGGAACGTGTCGCTTTGGGGCAAGCGCCGCGCCTTCACAGAACATGTGGAAAAGCTGGCCGAGCTGGTGAGCGAAAAGACCAACGGCGAGTTCACCATGAACATCAGCTACGGCGGGCTTTCCAAGAACAAGGAAAACCTCGACGGCATCTCCATCGGCGCCTTCGAGATGGCGCAGTTCTGCGCCGGCTATCACCGTGACAAGAACCCCACAATCACCGTGCTGGAACTGCCGTTCCTGGGTGTAAAGACCCTGAAGGAAGAGGTCGCCGTCAGCCATGCGGTTTATGACCATCCGGCGGTGCAAGAGGACCTGGCCCGCTGGAACGCCAAGCTGCTGATGACCTCGCCGATGCCGCAGTACAATATCGTTGGCACCGGCGAGCCGCGCGACGAGCTGGCCGAGTTCAAGGACATGCGGGTGCGCGCCACCGGCGGCATCGGCCAGGCGTTCTCTGCCGTTGGCGCGGTGCCGACTTCAGTAACCGCAACCGAAGCCTATAACGCGATGGAATCCGGAGTCGTCGATACCGTGGCCTTCGCGCCGCATGCGCATCTGAGCTTTGGCACCATCAACAAGGCTGAGTGGTGGACCGAAAACCTGAACCCCGGCACCGTGAACTGCCCGGTAGTGGTCAATACCGATGCCTATGAGGCGCTGAGCGACGCAGAGCGCGAGGCGCTGGAAAGCTCGGTCGAAGAAGCGATCGACCATTACCTGGCCAACTACGGCGCGCTGCTGGACAAGTGGGACAGTGTGCTGGAGGAAAAAGGCGTGCAGAAGGTGACCATCTCCGAGGACGAGCTGGCCGAGTTCCGCAAGGTGGCCGCCGACCCGATCCGCGAACAGTGGATCCAGGACATGAGCGCGCAGGGCCTGCCCGCGCAGGAGCTCTATGACCTGGTGCAGGACACGCTGGAACAGACCCGCGCGAGCAACTGATCGCGCGCATGAATCCCGGAGGGCCGCGCCGTTGGGCGCCGGCCCTCCGTTCTTTTTCTATCGGACAACAAGGGGGCGCAGGCCATGGCAGGCAGCGCAGCGGTCCTGGAGGACGGCAGCCTGATCAGCAGGCTGGACCGGAAGCTATTGAAACTGGAGCGGCTGCTGGCGCTGCTCAGCGGGCTGGCGGTGTTTTCGCTGATGGTCCTCGCGGTGATCTCGGTCGGCGGGCGCAATGCGATGAACGCGCCGCTGCCGGGTTATGTGGATTGGATCGAGCAGATCATGCCGCTCATCGCCTTCATGGGCATCGCCTATGTGCAGCGGGACGGCGGGCATATCCGGATGGACATCTTCATCGGCTCGCTCAGGGGACGGGCGCTGTGGCTGTTCGAGCTGGTCTCGGTCCTGCTGATCCTGCTCCTGATTGCGGCGCTGGTCTGGGGAAGCTGGGCGCATTTCGCGCGCTCATTCGATTTCGCTGCGCCGATGTGGAGCCGCGACAGTTCGATCGACATCGGCCTGCCGATCTGGCCCGCAAAGCTGCTGGCTCCGGTGGCCTTTGCGGTATTGGGGCTGCGGCTTGTGCTGCAGGTCTGGGGCTATGGGCGCGCAATGGTAATGGGGCTGGAGACGCCGCCTGCGGTGCCGCTGGTGCAAAGCGCGGCGGAGCATGCCGCAGCTGAGGCGGAGCAGATGCAAGGCCATGACAACTATGGCAGCGGGCAGGAGTAGGGCGCATGGAACCCATTGAAATCGGCCTCTGGGTGACCGGCGGCCTGCTGGCGATGGTGGTGCTGGGCATGCGGGTCGCTTTTGCGGCGGGGCTTGCCGGGCTCATTGGCCTGATCTGGATCTTCTGGGCTAAATTCGGCTATGACCCGGCCCGGTTTGGAAAGGCGCTCACCGTGTCGGTCAAGATCGCGGGCCAGGTGCCGCATTCCAAGGTGTCAAGCCAGGCGCTGAGCCTGATCCCGACCTTCATCCTGATCGGCTATCTTGCCTATTACGCAGGCCTCACCCGCGCGCTGTTCACCGCCGCGAAACGCTGGATTGCCTGGCTGCCGGGCGGGCTTGCGGTCTCCACCGTCTTTGCCACCGCGGGCTTTGCCGCGGTGTCCGGCGCGTCCGTCGCCACTTCCGCCGTCTTTGCCCGCATCGCTATCCCGGAGATGCTGGCGATCGGCTACAACAAGCGTTTTGCCGCGGGTGTGGTCGCGGCAGGGGGCACGCTCGCTTCGCTGATCCCGCCCTCGGCGATCCTGGTGATCTATGCAATTATCGTGGAGCAAGACGTGGGCAAGCTGCTGCTTGCAGGCTTCATCCCGGGCGCGTTTTCGGCGGTAATTTATGGCATGCTGATTGTCGGCATCGCGGTGATCTTCAAATCCGTCGGCCCGCCGGTGCGCGGTTTCACCTGGGGCCAGCGCTTTGCCTCGCTGCCTGGCGCGCTGCCGATCATCTTTGTCGTCGTGATCATCATCTGCTTTGTCTACAACCCCTTTGGCGGCGACGCCTGGGGCACGCCGACCGAGGGCGGCGCGCTGGGGGCCTTTGTGGTGTTCTGCATGGCGGTCGCGCGCGGGATGAAGTGGGCGGAGCTGAAATCGGCGCTCTTGGAGACCGCGAAGCTCACCGTGATGATCTTCACCATCATCTGGGGTGTCTTGATCTACGTCCGCTTCCTCGGCTTTGCCGATCTGCCGGGGGCGTTTTCGGATTGGATCACCTCGCTCGAAATGCCGCCGATGGTGATCCTGATCTGCATCCTGCTGGCCTATGCGGTGCTGGGCATGTTCATGGACGCAATCGGGATGCTGCTGCTGACGCTGCCGGTGGTCTACCCGGCGGTGATGGCGCTTAACGGCGGCGAGGCGGTGTCCGCCGCGGACAGCGCCTTTGGCATGAACGGCACCATGTGCGCGATCTGGTTCGGCATCCTGGTGGTGAAGATGGCGGAGTTCTGCCTGATAACCCCGCCGATCGGCCTCAACTGCTTCGTGGTGGCGGGCGTGCGCGAGGATCTGAGCGTGCAGGACGTGTTCCGCGGGGTGATGCCCTTCTTCGTCGCCGATGCCGCGACCATCGCGCTTCTGGTGGCCTTCCCGGGCATCGTGCTCTACCTGCCGTCGCTGGCGGGGTAGGCAGGCCCGGCAGGCGCCCATTGAGTATTGAGAAAGGCCCCGGGGATGTCCTCGGGGTCTTTTGCCGTCTCTGGATCAACGTTGCCGATCCAAGCCGGACCGCACATACAACGCCGCCGCAATGAGATCAGCCGGGCACCGCCGCCGCATGGGGGCGCGGCGGCGATGCGCGGCGGCCTCACGGCCTTGTCCCGCGCTGCCCTCTTTCGGTTTCAGCGAATATGGGGTTACCTGCGGGAAACCGCCAAGGGAGGGCAGGGCATGACCATAACCGTGATCGAGAAGCAATGGATTGCACTGCCGGACGGGCGCCGCCTGGCCGCCAGGATCTGGCTGCCGGACGGCGAAAACCCCGCGCCCGCGATCCTCGAATACCTGCCCTACCGCAAGCGCGACGGCACCGCGCCGCGGGATGCCACCACGCATCCGGTATTTGCCGCCGAAGGCTATGCTTGCGTGCGCGTAGACATTGCCGGTACCGGCGACAGCGAGGGGCGGTTTGATGACGAATATTCCGAGCAGGAACTGCGCGACGGCGAGGCGGTGCTCGAATGGATCGCGGCGCAGCCCTGGTGCAACGGGCGGATCGGCATGATCGGCATCTCCTGGGGCGGCTTCAACGGCTTGCAGCTTGCGCACCGGCGCCCGCCCGCACTGAAGGCGGTGGTGACCGTCGCCTCCACCGTGGACCGCTACGCCGACGACATCCACTTCATGGGCGGCTGCCTGCTGAGCGACAACATGAACTGGGGCAGCCAGATGTTTGCCTATCTGACCCGCCCCGCCGATCCCGAGCTGCGCCCGGACTGGCGCGAGGACTGGCTGCGGCGCCTGGAGAAGGTGCCGTTCTCCGCCGCGGACTGGCTGCGCCACCCGGTGCGGGACGGCTTCTGGAAGCACGGCTCGGTCTGCGAGGACTGGTCCGCGATCGAGGCGCCGGTGCTGGCAGTCACCGGCTGGGCCGATGCCTACGTGAACGCACCGCCCGCGCTGGCCGCGAACCTGCACGCGCCCGCCAAGGCGCTGATCGGGCCGTGGGAGCACCGCTATGGCCATATCTCGAAGCTGGAGGCCTCGGACTTCCACGGCGAGGTGCTGCGCTGGTTCGGGCGCTGGCTGAAAGAAGAGGAGACCGGTGCGGAGACCCTGCCGGATTACCGCACCTTCATGCTGGAGCATTTCGACCCGCAGGCCACCAATTCCCCGCGCAAGGGGCACTGGGTGGCGGAGGCTGAATGGCCATCGCCCAATGTACAGCCAGAGGCCTGGCATCTGGCGCCCGGCGGATTTGCCGATGGCCCGTCCAAGGGGCAGCCCGTGGTGAACACCCCCGCCCACGTTGGTGCGGCAGGCGGCTATTTCTGCCCCGGCATACGCATCGACAACGAGCTGCCGGGCGATCAGGCGGCGGATGATGCCATGTCGCTGTGTTTTGACAGCGCGCCGCTGGAGGCGCCGCTGGAGCTCTTGGGCCGGGCGCGGCTGAAGATTGCCTTCAGCGCCGACAGGCCGGTGGCGCAGCTCGTGGCGCGGCTCTGCGATGTCTCGCCCAAGGGCGTCTCGCAGCGGATCACTTACCGGCCGCTGAACCTCACTCATCATGCGAGCCATGAGACTCCGGAAGCGCTGGTGCCGGGGCAGGCCTATGAGGCGGAGATTGAGCTCAACGAATGCGCGCACCATCTGCGGGCGGGCCATGTCCTGCGGCTGGCGCTCTCCACCTCCTACTGGCCCATTGTCTGGCCCGCGCCGGAGCGGGCGGAGGTGACGCTGGACCTTGCGCGTTCAGCCCTCCTCCTGCCGGTGCGGCGGGTGGCAGAGGAGATTGACCCGGCCGCGCCCGACCCGGCGCGGGACTTCCCGCAGCTTGCGGCAGAAGAGCTGCGCGCGCCTTCCGGGACCGCGCGCCACAGTGTGGGCGCGGACGGGCGCGTGGCGCTGGATACATTCGACGACTACGGCAAGGCGCGGAACCCGGACCACGGTCTGGCGGCGGGAAGCCAGGTGCGGATGCATTACAGCATACACCCGGACGACCCGGCCTCGGCCCGGTTCGAGGCCGCTTGGCAGTTCACCTTTGAGCGCGGACCCTGGCAGGTGGCGGTCGAGACGGAGAGCCGAATGACCTGCGACGCCGAGAGCTTCTACCTCTGGCGCCGGCTGCGGGCGGCGGAAGGGGAGGAGGGCAGCGGGGTGCTGAGCCGGGAATGGCGGGAGACCATTCCGCGCGGGCTTCTGTAAAAAGGGAAAGCCGTGCCCGCGCGTGCGATGCGCCGGCACGGCAAAGGCCGTTTAGAGCTGGGCGCCGGCGGCGCTCAGCGCTGTGTGCAGCAGAACGTTGGCGCCCGCCTCGGCCCATTCGGGTGAGATCTCCTCTGCCTCGTTATGGGACAGACCGCCGACGCAGGGGCACATGATCATCGTGGCTGGCAGCACTTTGGCCATCCAGCAGGCGTCATGGCCCGCCCCGGAAATCAGGTCCATATGGCTCACTCCGAGCGCCTGCGCGGCCTCGCGCACCATGGCCACCAGCGCGGGGTCGAAAGTGACCGGGGTGACCCGGCCTGCCGGAGCGATGGAGATGCCCACGCCGAGCGCGGCGGCGATTTCCTTTGCTCTCTGCTCCACGGCGTCGTGCAGCATGTCGAGCTTTGCGGGATCAGGGGAGCGCACATCGACGGTGAAGACCACCTTGCCCGGCAGCACGTTGCGCGAGTTGGGGGAGAAGAACACCTGGCCGACGCTGCCCACCGCATCGGGCTGATGCTGCATTGCCAGGTCTTGCACCATCTCCATGATCCGGGCCATCGCGAGGCCCGCGTTCGAACGCATCGTCATCGGGGTGGAGCCGGTATGCGCCTCGCGGCCGGTAAGCGTGATCTCCAGCCAGGAAAAACCCTGGCAATGGGTGACGACGCCCACCGATTTGCCCTCGGCCTCCAGCACCGGGCCCTGTTCGATGTGATACTCCAGATAGGCATGCATCGGCCGCGCGCCCACGGGTTCCGCGCCCATCCAGCCAATCCGCTGCAGCTCATCGCCCAATGTCTTACCGTCCTGATCTGTCAGGCTGTGGGCATAGGCGCGCGTGTACGCGCCGGCAAACACTCCTGAGCCCAGCATCGAGGGCGCGAAGCGTGCGCCTTCCTCGTTGGTCCAGTTCACGATGCCGATGGGGCGGGAGGTGCGTATATCCTGTTCGTTCATCACCCGCACCACCTCCAGCGCGGAGAGCACGCCCAGCACACCATCATAGCGCCCGCCTGTGGGCTGGGTATCCAGATGCGAGCCGAGGTACACCGGATCGGCCTCGGGATCGGTGCCCGGACGCAGGGCGAACATGTTGCCCATGTCATCGACGCCGATGCTCATGCCCTCGGCTTCGCACCAGGTAGCGAAGCGGGCGCGGGCCTCGGAATCCGTGTCCGTGAGTGTTTGCCGGTCGCAGCCGCCGGCCACGCCGGGGCCGATCAGCGCCATCTCTGCGATGGCGGCCCAGAGTCTGTCGATGTTGATGCGCGCCGTGCGGGTTGCCGCGTCTAGCATGTCGTGTCCTTTCATAAGGTCTTCTGTGGGTGGCAATGCGAAGTGGCGCCTCTCACAGCGATGCAAGAAAGCGGTCCACGGCCGGGATCAGCTGGCCGAAATCGCTGAGGAAGGCGTCATGGCCGTGGTCCGAGTGGAGGTGCACCATTTCGGTCGGGACGGACCCCGCACTCAGCCCTGCGGCGATCTGCTCCTGCTGCCAGAGCGGGAACAGCACGTCGCTTGCGGTGCCGATCACCAGGGCCTTTTGCAAGACAAGCTGCGACAGCGCGAGGCTCAGATCGCCGCCCGCGATTTCGGCGAGGTCGAAGCGGTCGATGGCACGGCTGAGGTAGAGGTAGCAGTTCGGGTCGTAGCGGCCGATGAAGCGGTCGGCGTGGTGCTGCAGGTAACTCTCCACCATGAACTCTGGCAGGAAAGGCGCTCCGCCAGCTGCTGCCGGGCTGACCCGGTCACGGGCGAAGCGCTGCTGCCATTCCGCAGCCGAGCGGTAGGAAAGCATCCCGAGCATTCGGGCAATCCGCATACCATTCTCCGGGTAGCGCGCCTCTGAGTAGCGTCCGCCGGCCCAATCCGGATCGCTGCGGATCGCCTGGCGCTGCAGTGAACGCAGGGCAATGGCGAAAGTCGCGGCCTGAGCAGCGCCGGAGATGTTGATATGGCTGCGGGCGCTGCCCGGATTCCGGCTGAGGTAGGCCAGGGCGCTCATGCCGCCCATTGAGGTGCCGATCAGGCAGGCGAGCTGGCGGATTCCCAGCGCCTCCACCACACAAGCCGCGGCATCGGCCACGTCCTCCATGGCGACGGCGGGGAAATCCAGCCGGTAAGGCCGCCCGGTTGACGGGTTCAAGGAAGCCGGGCCGGTGGAGCCGAAGCAGCTGCCGAGTGCGTTGACGCAAATGACGTGCCAGCGGTCCGTGTCGATGGGCTTCCCCGGGCCGATCATCTGTTCCCACCAGCCGGGGCCGGGGTCGTCCGCCTGCGACGCCGCGTGGGCGCTGGCGGAGAACCCGGCCAGGATCAGGATCGCATTGTCCTTCGCAGGCGACAACCGGCCCCAGGTTTCATAGGCGATGCGCAGCTGGCGCAGTTCGCCGCCGTGCTTAATCGCGAAGGGACCGGGCAGGGTGAGGAAGCGCGAGGCCGGGGGCACGATCTCGCAGGTGCTGTCGGGCGGGGTGAAGTTGTTCATCGCTCCGCCCCCGTCTCAGGCTTCGTATTCGAACTGGGGCTCGAGCGCGGCCAGCCATTCATCGTCCGAGCCCTCGTTCAGCCCGTCGAAGAGGAAGGTCGAGAGGTACCGCTCGCCAGTGTCCGGCAGCATCGCCAGCAGCACCGAGCCTTCAGGGGCGGTTTTGGCCACGTCGAGCGCGGTGGCCACCGCGGCCCCGGCTGAGATGCCAGTGAAGATGCCCTCCTCGGTAGAAAGGCGCCGGGCGGTGTCGCGGGCCACCACCTGATCCACCTTGCGCAGCTCGCCGATCACGCTGGGGTCCAGCACGCTGGGCACGAAGTTGGGGGCCAGGCCCTGGATCTCGTGCACGTTCCACGTCTTGTCCTGAAGGATCGCGGCATTGGCAGGTTCAGTCGCCACGATCTCCACATCGGGGCGCGCCAACCGCAGCATCTGGCCGACACCGGTCAGCGTGCCGCTGGTGCCGAAGCCGGTCACGAAATAGTCCAGCCGCTTGCCTGCAAAATCGCTGAGGATCTCGGAAGCGGTGGTGACGCGGTGGTAATGCGGGTTGGCAGGGTTGTCGAACTGGCGCGCGCGGAACCAGCCGTGGCGCTCGGCCAGGTCGTCGGCGATCTTGTTGCCGCCGCTGCTGCCCAGCTCGCTGGGGAACAGGATCACCTTGCCGCCGTAGGCGCGGATCAGCTTGCGCCGCTCGATCGAGTATTTCTCTCCCATCACCGCGACGAACTTGTAGCCGCGCGCTGCTGCTACCATCGCCAGCGCAATGCCGACATTGCCGGAGGTGCATTCGATGATAGTGTCGCCCGGTTTCAGCTGGCCCTTGCGTTCAGCGTCAAGCACCACCGAAAGCGCCAGCCGGTCTTTGACCGAGCCGCCGGGGTTAAACGACTCGGCCTTGGCGTAGATCGTCACGTGCTTGGGGGCGATGTGATTCAAACGGACGATCGGGGTGCGGCCGATGGTGTCGAGGATCGAGTCGAAGATTGCCATTGCAGTCATCCTGTCTAGCGGCGCCCTGGCGGCGCGGGGTCGTGGAACGGGAAGGGAGGTCGGGAGAGATCAGGGGGCGGCAGGTCCGGGGGGCGGCCTGCCGCGAACGCTTGGCACGGATGGCCTAGTCGCGGCTTTGCGATGTGCGCAGCGCGCCGATCCGGGGCCGGCTCAGGATCGGCAGGTTCTGGTTCACGGCGTAGCCTGCAAAGAGGATCATCAGCCCGCCAGCGATCTGCAGGCCGTGCATCGCTTTGCCGTAGGCGAGGTAGTCCACCACGATCGCGACCACAGGATAGATGTAGGAGAGCACGGCGATCAGGGGAGTGGGCAGGCGCTGGAAGGCCGAATACATCAGGATGTAGGTGAGACAGGTGTGGAAGGCGCCGAGGATCAGAAGGTCGCTCCACTGCGCGCCGGTGAAGGAGGGCACCGCGCCAATGTTCACGAAAGGAACCAGCATCACCGCACCAACCGAGACCTGGATCAGGGCTATCAGATGCGGCTTGATTCCCTTCAGCCGCTTCACGATGATCGAGGTGATGGCGTAGAAGACCGCCGCCGAGATCGCGAGGCCGACGCCGGCCAGGTGGCTGGACGCAAGGCTGAGGTCCTCCATGTCAGGGCCGACGATCAGCACCACGCCGGCAAAGGCGATGACGATCCAGGCGAGCTTATCCTTGGTCACGGTATCGCCAAGGAACATCGCCCCCATGATCACGAAGAACAGCGGCTGGGTGTGGTAGACCACCGTGGCGGTGGAGATCGAGGCAAAGCTGAAGGAGGCAAAGAGCATGATCCAGTTCAGCACCAGGAACACGCCGCTCAGTCCTGCGATCAGGAGGGTCGCCCGGGTCAGCCCGGTGTTGCGGAACAGGCCGCGGGCAAAACAGTAGAGTGCCAGGAACAGGGCGCCGAACAGGCAGCGGAAGAATACCGCGTTATGGGCGTCGAGGCCGGATTCCAGCACGAAGTAGCCAACGGTGCCCATGACGATCATGGCGGCGATCATCTCCAATAGACCACGGCGCTGGTCGGTGAGGTCAGTCATTTCAGTTCTCCAGATTGGGGCGGGGGCGAGACGTGCGCCGCGGCAGCCCACAGCGGGCCGCAGCGGTGGTTCATGCGCTCCCGGGTTTTTTCAAAAGGGATTTGCGGGGGCTGAAGGGGCAGGCGGCAGGCCGTGGCAAGCTGTCTTCCTCCAACTGGTACTGCATCCATTCGCGGTTGTTCTCGTCGCCGTAGAAGCCCAGCTCCTGCGGAACCGCCCCGCCGTTAAAGGCGGCGACACGGGCCCGGATGCGCTCGCGCACCAATTTGCCGCTGCGGGTTTTCAGGCTGGCGAGCGCGTCGAAGTTTTCCCGCGGGTTAATGACAAAGGTGAGGCAGCCTCCGAGGTTGCGGCTCCGCAGGGCCTCGTGCTCGGGCGAGCTCATGTTTACGAAGAGCTGCACACCGTTGAAGCAGAAGCTCCAGTCGGCTTGGTCCGGTTCGTCCGGCACGTCCGCGGGCCAGGGCGCCGGATCCATGCGGTGCACCCAGTTCAGAATGTCCCAGCCAAGCGTGTGCAGCGGGCCGCTCTGCAGCCGCGAGGTCTCGAAGAACACCACCAGGGGCGTCAGCAGCCGGTCCTTGATATCGGTGCGCTGCACGAAATTTGTGTAGTCGGTGAGCCCCAGGAGGAGATCGTCATATTCCAGGTCCGGCCCGCATTCTGCGAACAGGAAGCGGATGGTGCCGTCCTTCCAGGCTTTGCGGCAGAACAGGCAGGGGAAAGCCTCGTCGCCTGCGCGGCTGGCGAAATCCGCCAGCGCCCTTTGCTGCCAGGCGCTGGCGGTGATGTCTTCGCCGTAGAGCTCGGGCTGCAGGTACAGGGTTCCGGTGGAGACGCGGCGTTTGCCCGCCTGTTTTTCAAGCGCAATATCAGAATACATGAGAGGTCCTCTCTGGACTGGGGCAATAGCCTGCGGCGGCGGAACGGAGGGCAAGACGTGTCCGCCGCCGCAGGTGCGCTGGGCGTCCTGCGGGCGCTGTTCGCTGCGACACCCAGTGGGGGGCTCAGGCGGCTTCGACCCGGTCGAGCAGCGGCGTAACCGTGTCGACGATGGCGGCGAGCGCGGCCTCGGCTTGGCCGGCATCGGCGGGAACCTGGTATTCCGCCAGTTCCAGCCCCAGCACCTGCCCGGACGGCAGCGCTGCAAGGAGCGCCCGCAGCTGCTTCGGCAGCAGGCCACCGGGAACCTTGTAGTCGGCCGGGATATGGCCAGGCTCCAGCACGTCCCAGTCGATGTGAATCCAGACCTTGCGGCCGCCCACAGCCTTCAGCACCGCTTCCGGGGAAAAGCCCGCCGCCGTCAGGATCTGCCCGCCGGCCTTTTCGATCAGTTTTGCTTCCAGCGGGTCGATGTCGCGGGCGCCGGCGAAGATTACCTGGCTGGCCTTGAGTCCGGCGCCATGGCCGCTGTTCCACAACCCGCAGGCTGCCGCCACCACCATACCGCCGAGATAGCCGGTATCAGTGGTATCCGGCGTGTTGAAATCGCCATGGGCGTCGATCCAGAGCAGCACCGCGTCCGGGTGGTGCTCGGCCAGTACCGGAAGGGAGGCGAGGCTGATCGAACAGGTATTGGAGGCCAGAACAGTCAGCTTGCCGCTTTCAACGCTGCGGCTGACGGCGTCGCGCACTGCCTCCAGCGTAGGCTTGGCCTGGGGCAGGCTGTCGGTCCAGTCGTCCTCGGCCGGGGGCGAGGGCTCGCCAACCGAGACGGCCTTCACCCCGAAAGCAGCCTCCAGGGCGGCCGCGGTCAGGGCAGCGCCCTTGATGGTCTGCGCGGTTTTGTCGGCCGCCCGGCCTTGCGATACGATCAGGTTAAATTCCATGTGGGTTATCCTTTATTTCAATGGCTTGTCTTCTTGCCGCCTGCGGCCTTCCAGCTGGGCCGGGGCCTGCTGGCAGGGGTTAGGTAATGGCGGGTTTGGTAGGCGAGTGGTCGACAGCGGGAGCGGTGCCGGGCCAGTAATGGCCGTCGGGCGTGGGCCGGGCGCCAAAGATCGCCTGGCCCACGCGCACCACGGTGGCGCCTTCGCGCACTGCATCCTCGAAATCGCCGGTCATGCCCATCGACAGGCCTTTGACCGAAGGATGGGCCGCCAGGTTCTCGTCGCGCAGGCGCCGCAGCAGGCGGAAGCAGCCGCGCACCTGGTCGCGGCTGCCGTGGAACAGGGCCAGTGTCATCAGGCCTTGCGGTTCCAGCCGCGGATAGGCCGCGAGCGCATTGAGGAAGGCAGGCAGTTCCGAAGGGGCAAGCCCGTACTTGCTGGCTTCACCGGAGGTGTTGACCTGCACGAAGACCGGCAGGGTGCGCCCGGCGAGCTCCAGCTGCCGGTCGAGCTCCGCCGCAAGCCGGAGGCTGTCCAGCGCCTGGAACTCGCTGGCGAAGCGGGCGACGTATTTTGCCTTGTTGGTTTGCAGGTGCCCCACCATGCTCCAGCGCAGCGGAAGGTCCGCCAGCGCCTCCACCTTCCCGCGGGCTTCCTGCACCTTGTTCTCGGCAAACTGGTCCAGTCCGGCGGCGTGGGCCTGGCGCAGTATCCCGGCTGGCACTGTCTTGGTCACCGGCAGCAGCCGCACGCTGCCCGGGTGACGGCCCGCCGCGGTGCAGGCGGCCGCTATGCGGGCGAGCACATCGGCGTGGCAGCGGCGGATCAGCAGCTGCGGGTCTTTTCCGAAACGTTCCTCGGCGTCGGTCTGCATGCTTTTGTTCACTTCCCGGTTTCGTGACAGCGGCGAGTTTGCTGGAAATAACTCAATCCAGAATTGCGGTTTGTCTAAAACCAAACTAGCTTGGGCAACACGGCCAGTTTGGCAGAAAAAAGGTGGTCCAGTTGGCAGAAGCGATAACCCGCATACCCAGGACAGGCGCGAAGCGAATCTACCTGACGTTGCGAAAGCAGATCCTTGCCGGCGTTTATGCAGCGGGCGAGGATATTCCCTCGTCGCGGGCCTTGGCCGAGGAATTGGGCGTGTCGCGCACCACGGTCACCGTCGCCTACGAGCAGCTCGCGGCTGAGGGCTATATCTCGGTGCGGCAGGGCGCCCGGCCGCGGGTGGCGGTAAAGGCGCCGCTGGGTCCGCCGGGGCAGGACAAGCAGGAGACTGCGGCTGGGACGCGGAGTGCCCCTTTGTCCAGTTTCGGGCAGAAGCTGCTCACCGCCGGGCCGCTGCCGCAGCCCTCGCGCAAGGGGCTGGTGGTGAACTTCCGCTATGGCGAGATGGCGCCGGGCGACTTTCCAACCTCGGCCTGGAAGCGGGCGGTCAACGCCGCGCTTCTGCGCCGAAGCCCGGTGCTCGCCTATGGCGAGCCTGCGGGGTCGCGCCGCCTGCGCCGGGCCTTGCAGGGCTATCTGTGGCGCTCGCGCTCGCTTTGCTGCCAGCTCGACCAGATAATCATTGTCAGCGGCTCGCAGCAGGCGCTGGACCTGTCGGCGCGGATGCTGCTCGACCCGACGGATGCCTTCGTGATAGAGAACCCGGCCTACGCGATGGCACGGATGGCCTTCACCATGACGGGCGCGCGGCCCGTGCCGATCGACGTCGACTCCTACGGGCTCGACACCGCCCGGCTTTCCGGGGTGCAGGCGCGGCTCGCCTATGTCACGCCCTCGCACCAGTACCCTTTGGGCGGAGTGATGCCGATCGAGCGGCGCCTTGAGCTGATCGAGTGGTCAAAACAGGCCGGCGCCTGGGTCATCGAAGACGATTACGACAGCGAATACCGCTATGACGTGAAGCCGCTGCCGCCACTGTGCTCAGTCGACGAGACCGGGCGGGTGATCTATGTCGGCACGATCTCCAAGATCCTCTCGCCGGCGATGCGGATCGGCTATGTGGTGGTGCCAGAGGGGCTGCGCGAGGCATTTTTGACCGCCAAGCAGCTGACGGACCGCCACACATCTCTGCTTGGGCAGGAGGCGCTGGCAGATCTGATCGAGAGCGGCGCATATGAACGGCAGGTGCGCCGGCAGCGCCGGCTGAACGCGCAACGGCGGGCAGCGCTGATCGACTCGCTGCAGGCGGCCTTTGGCGATGCGGTGGAAATTGAAGGCGGCGCGGCCGGGCTGCATGTCGTGGTCTGGTTCCGCCGATTGCCCGCGGCGCGCGAAGGCGAGCTGATCGAACAGGCATTGCGGCTGGGAGTTGGCGTCTATCCGGTGCGGGGATTATGCGATCCGCCGCTGTCCTCTGGGCGCAATGCGCAGATTGGTCTGGTGATGGGTTATGCCGCTGTCGACCCGGAGTGGATTCGTCACGGGGTGTCGCTCCTGCGGAAGGCCGCGGACCAGATTGCCTGACGGGAACCACAGCTGGAACCCGGGAGAAGCCCATGCGTTAACTTTTCATGCCTGAGCTCTATTTCCCTTCGCTGCTTGCTGCGCTGGCTTTTGCCGCAATCCACTACCTGGTGCCCAAGCTGAGATTTCTTGACGGTATCCCGCGCAGCCGCTGGCTTTCGATCGCGGGCGGGGTGGCGGTGGCCTATGTCTTTGTCCACCTGCTGCCCGAGCTGGCCGAGCACCAAAAGGCGCTGGCGGAACACGACGGTGCCCTGGCCGGCGCCGCAAAAGCGCTGGAGCGGCTTGTCTATGTGCTGGCGCTGGCAGGGCTTGCGGTGTTCTACGGGCTGGAGCGGCTGGTTCAAACTTCGAAGGCCGGGCGGGAGCGGACCGAGGCGCGGGCCTTCTGGGTTCATATCGGAGCTTTTGCGCTTTACAATTTTCTGGTCGGCTATTTCCTGCTGCACCGCGAGGATCCCGGGCTGCAGTCTCTGGGGCTTTATGTGGTGGCGATGGGGCTCCATTTCGTCACCAACGATTTCGGCATGCATGACGATCACCGGGAGCTTTACGATCACAAGGGCCGGTTTGTCCTCGCAGGAGCGGTGCTCGCCGGGTGGTTCATGGGGGTGGCGTCGGATATCCCCGAGCCGTGGCTTATCGGCATCTTCTCGTTCCTGGCCGGCAGCGTGGTGCTGAACGTGCTGAAGGAAGAGCTGCCGGAGGAGCGCCAGAGCAGCTTTGGCGCCTTTGCAGCAGGCGCGGCAGGCTATTCGGCGCTGCTGCTCGTGGTTTGAAGCGGCAGGTTTCAGTTTCTTCACCCCATCGACTCGTGCAGCAGTGAACCAGGTTCTGTGCGCTCGTGCAGGGTTGCGGTTCGCGCATGGCAGCCTTGCGGCACCTGTGCAAGGAATGTGATCCGGTTCACGCAAATCCCTGTAATCAGGCGGATTCTTGCAGGCGGAATTCCGCCGCAGGCAAAAATCCGCCGATCAATTCGGGCTGGATTTTGTCCGCGGGTTTCAACCCTCTTCTCTGCAAAAATGCACTGATAGCCCGGTGACGGGCCTAGGCTTCAGGGATGGAGAAGACCGCGGTCCGGCATGGAACAGGAGACTCAGAAAATGAGCACCAAATTTGCTGCAACCGTCAGCGCCTCGGCGCTGGCAGTGGCGCTTGCAGGCCCCGCCCTGGCGGGCCCCGAGTACACCAACGACACCGGCGGCAGCTTCCGCTGGTACGGCCACGTGAACCCCACCTTCCAGTCCTTCGACGACGGTGAAGCGGACTTCGGCCGCGTGGTCGACAACGAAGCCTCCAAGTCGCGGCTGGGCTTCTGGCTGAAACAGAGCTTTGGCGAGAACACCCTGCGCTTCAACTTCGAGACCGCGCTTGGCTTCCGCAGCTCGGACGGCGTGGACCAGTTCGGCACTGGCGACAACCTCGACTGGGACCGCACCGATATCCGCCACATCGACCTGCAGTTCGGCACCGCGCGATACGGCCGCTTTTCAGCCGGCCAGGGCTCGATGGCGGCTGACGGCATAACCGGCGCCGATTTCTCCGGCACCGGGCTTGGCGCCTCCAACTCAGTTGCGGATTCCGCGGGCGGCTACCAGTTCCGCCGTACCGACGGCGCGCTGAGCGGCATCGAGATCGGCGACGTCTTCTCCGATCTGGACGGCAGCCGCCTGGGCCGCGTCCGCTACGACTCCCCGGACCTCGCGGGCTTCACCCTGTCGGCCTCCTGGGGCACCGACATCCTGAAAGAGGATAACGACCGCGAGACCTATGACGCCGCCGTGCGCTATGGCCGCGAAGACGTTGCGGGCTTCGACTTCGACGCTGGCCTCGGCGCGTCCTGGACCGAAGAGACCGGCCGCGAAGACTACCGCGACATTTCCGGCTCCTTCGCGGTGCTGCACCGCGATACCGGCCTGTCGCTGAACCTCGCCGCGGGCGAGCGCGACATCGCGGGTGACTATGCCTACGCCAAGGTGGGTTACCAGGCGAACCTGATCTCCGCCGGCTCCACCGCCTTCTCCGTCGACTACTACGACGGCTCGGACATGAACACTGCAGGCGACAGCTCGGAATCCTGGGGTGTGGCCGCGGTGCAGAAGATCGACGCCTACAACGTCGAAACCTATGTCGCCTACCGCGAGTACTCCTATGAGGACACCAGCGGTGCCGACTACCAAGACGCGGACGTGATCCTGGCTGGCGCCCGCTGGAAGTTCTGATTTTCCCCTCCCTCGGGTATCAGAACGGAAACACGCCCCTTGCGGGCGTGTTTTCTTTTTTGGGGCGCAGAGTCCGCAGGCGCGGAACAAGGCCGAAGGCCGCCGCGCCGGCGATGCGCGGTTCGTGTTTCCGGGGCTAAACCAATGCAAAGCTGCCTATTTCCGCCGCAGGCGGGCAATGCCCCTTGCGCCGGGCGGCTGGGGCAAATAGAAGGCCCCAAATTGTCTGGGGGCGGAGCCTGCGCGCGCGCCCCGAATCTCTATGGGGAATAGGATGCAGGTCACCGAGACGCTGAACGAAGGTCTGAAACGCGGCTACGCCATCACCGTCACCGCTTCCGAGCTGGACGAGAAGGTCAACGAAAAGCTGGTCGAAGCGCAGCCGGAAATCGAAATGAAGGGTTTCCGCAAGGGCAAGGTCCCGATGGCGCTTCTGAAGAAACAGTTCGGCCAGCGCCTGATGGGCGAAGCGATGCAGGAAGCCATCGACGGTGCGATGAACAAGCACTTCGAGGAAAGCGGCGACCGTCCGGCGATGCAGCCGGAAGTCAAGATGACCAACGAAGACTGGAAAGAGGGCGACGACGTTGCCGTCGACCTGTCCTATGAAGCCCTGCCGGAAATTCCGGAAGTGGATTTCTCCGGCATCGAGCTGGAAAAGCTGGTGGTGAAGGCCGAGGACGAAGCGGTTGACGAGGCGCTCGCGAACCTGGCCGAGACCGCCAAGGAGTACGAGGCCCGCGAAGAGGGCGCCGCGGCCGAGGACGGCGATCAGGTCGTGATCGATTTCGTCGGCAAGGTTGACGGCGAAGCTTTCGAAGGCGGCGCAGGCGACGACTACCCGCTGGTGCTGGGCTCCAATTCCTTCATCCCCGGCTTCGAGGAGCAGCTGGTCGGCGTGAAGGCGGGCGAAGAGAAGGACGTGACCGTCTCCTTCCCCGAGGACTATCAGGCCGAGCATCTGGCGGGCAAGGAAGCCGTGTTCTCCTGCACCGTGAAGGAAGTGAAGGCGCCGAAAGCGGCCGAGATCGACGACGAGCTGGCGAAGAAATTCGGCTCTGACGATCTGGAAGCCCTGAAGGGCCAGATCCGCGAGCGTCTGGAAGCCGAATACGCCGGTGCCGCCCGCGCCGTGCTGAAGCGCGCGCTGCTGGACAAGCTGGACGATCTGGTCTCCTTCGACCTGCCGCCGTCGCTGGTCGATGCCGAGGCCAAGCAGATCGCGCACCAGCTGTGGCACGAGGAAAACCCGGAGGTGCAGGGCCACGACCACGGTGAGATCGAGCCGACCGAAGAGCACGTGAAGCTGGCCGAGCGCCGCGTGCGCCTCGGCCTGCTGCTCGCCGAGCTGGGCCAGAAAGCCGAGGTCGAGGTGACCGACGCCGAGATGACCCAGGCAATCATGCAGCAGGCGCGCCAGTACCCGGGCCAGGAACGCCAGTTCTTCGAGTTCATCCAGCAGAACGCCCAGATGCAGCAGCAGCTGCGGGCGCCGATCTTCGAAGACAAGGTCGTCGACCACATCGTCGAACAGGCGAAGGTGGAGGAGAAGGAAGTCTCCAAGGAAGACCTGCAAAAGGCTGTTGAGGCGCTGGAAGAGGAGTAAACCTCCTTCTGCCCGCTGTAGAGCTTACGGAAGGCCGCCCCCCGGGGCGGTCTTTTGCGTTTCCGTGCAGTAAGCGCGGAACCGTGCATCGACGGCGCGCGCGGAGGCGATCCGAATGGACTTGGCTGGCAGTTTATGTTGGCCGAGTCCGTAGACCCTGTCGAGGGCACCGCCCAGTCTCAGCCCAATCGCCGCCGCGTGGGCGCGCGCCGACGATGCGCGGCGGCCTTCGGCCTTGTTCCGCGCTGTGGAACAATCTTGGTACGTTACTGGGCTGTCCTCATGGGGGACCAGTCAGAGCACCAGCCGGTTCTGCAGCCAGAGGATCGAGGGGTAGGCCGCGAGCCAGATCCAGAAGAACCGGTTGAGTCCGAACAGGCAGGCATTGGCGAGGTGGAACAGCGCCGCAGTGAACAGCGCCAGCATCAGCGCCTCGCGGTGAAAGAGGGCCAAAGGAAACAGCAGTTCGAACAGCATCACCGCCCAGCTCATCGCGAACAGCAGGCCGGGGCGGGCGGCATAGCCGCGCAGGCCCTCGCTCACAGGGTAGGCGGAGTAGGCAAATACGTCCTGCAAGGCCCGGCCCGTGCGCCAATCAGGATTCATGATCTTGACCTGGCCGGAGATAAAGTAGGAGAGCACGAGCTGGGCCGCGAGATAGGCAAAGACGAGCTCTTGCCAGGGACGGGCGGGGAGCAGATGCGCGAGGGTCAGGCAGGTGAGGATCAGCAGGCTCATCTTGTCGCTGCCGCCGTTGTAGGGGCCTTGGAAACGGCGCAGGAGAGCCAGGCCCAGACCGCAGAGCGCCAGCAGCACAAATGGCGTGGCAACGCCGAGCAGTAGAAGCGCGCTGAGCAGCAGCCGGGGAAGGTGGAGCAGCTGCTCGTCCCTGCGGGCGGCCGCGTGTTCGGCGCTTTGCAGCAGGAAAGCAAAGGCCAGGAGCATCTCGGTTGCGCGCAGGGCGGTCTCGAAATTCAAGGCGCATCGTCCGTCAGCCGCCGCGGCGCCGAGATATAGGTGACCGCACACACCAAGGCGCCCTCCTGGCGGTCATGGAAGACCAGGCGGAATTGCAGATACGGCAGGATGTGTCCCGGCGGGCGGCGGTGCAGCTCCGCGGAAATGCGGCTGTGGATTTCCTCCGCAATGCGGGCAGAGGGGCTGGCGGTGAGGCGCTCGGCGCAGCTGACGAGAAACAGGCTCTCGTTCCAGCGCGGATTCCACAGCAGCCGCAGCGCCACGCGTAAAGCGCCGATCCGCTGCGGGCGGGGGCGGAATTCCTGCCAGTTGTCCGCGGGCTCATCCGGGCCGGGCAAGAGTGCCCATTCCAGCCGCGGCGAGGGCTCGACAGTCTTGAAGAAGCGCCAGGACGGCAGCAGCGCGGGCAGCAGGAGGGAGAGCAGGGAGGCCATGGCGCCAGTCTGCCCGGCAGCGGTTACAATTTGCCTAAACCGCCCTGGGCGGGGCTCGACGCCTGCGGGCCGGGGGGCTCCCGCCCGTCCGCGATGCGCCCGGACGGGCGCACCGTTGCCGGTTGGGCCGGGCAGCGCGCCTGCGGCGCGCTGCGGGTGGTTCAGGTTGCGCCAGCGCGCTCAGCGCAGGCCGGTTTCTTCTAGCATGCCGCGGCGCTTGGCTTCGTAATAATAGCCGCGCGAATAGTGCTTAACGGCCTGATCCTGGCTGCCATCGGCGAGGAGCCAGGCGCCGCGCAGGTATTTGACCGCATATTGCAGGTTGGTGCTGGGGTCCAGCAGCGCATCCGGCTTGCCCTCGAAGCCCATCGAACGGGCGGTGGCTGGCAGGATTTGCATCAGCCCGTAGTAGGGTCGGTTGACGGCCCAGGGGCGGTGGGTGCTCTCGCGGATGGCGAGTCGGTGGACCAGGCTGCGCGGGACCTCGTAATGATCGGCCCAGTGGTTGATTTCCTGGCGCAGCTCGGGGGTTTCGTTGGGAAAGAGCGGCGGATTGAAAGCGGCCCTTTGAACTTGGGGCGGTTCCGCCTGGGTGCCGCAGGCGGTAAGGACCGCGGCGGCAAGAAATAAGATGAGACTGATCCGGGGCGTCATGCGGGCTCCGCTGGTTGTTGCGTGCGGCGAGACTACCCAGCCTGGCGTCTCCTGCAACGGGCCGGTTTCCTTCGCCGGGGAAATCCGCGCAGCGGGAGCGGGGAATTGCCGGTCATCCCGCGTTATCAGCCGGTTTCGGGCGGATCGCTGCCATAGTTTGAATTTTCCTAAAATTATGAGTGTTAAGGAATTGTTTGTTGTGGTCGACCGCTACATGTTGGGGGTGCGCATTGAGGCAGAACAACCCTCAGGGCCGCATCCCCTCCCGCCTGGGGGTGGTGCGGCACCATCGGGCAGAAGGGGCCGCGGCTGTTTCCCAATTTTCCGCGGTCCCTTTCAGGCCCCTTCCGGCACTACCAGACGGGCGCTTGAGCGGACACCGGGCGCCTGCGGCTCTGCAGGCGATTCACCTGATGGCAGCGCCTGCCGCGGCGGTCCTGCCCACGCGGCCGTTGCAGATCTGCGCAGTCTGCGAGCGCAGCTGGCGGTGCGTGTGGGCGGCAATTGGAGCCAGCCTCTCGAGATCGGTGTGCACCAGGTTTTGGCCCAAGCTAGGGCACAGGCCGCCCTGCGGGCGAATTGGTTTCGCAGTGTTCAGGACGGCGCGCCGGGGCGTCCGGTTCCGCCGCGGCCAAAGCGGCGCGGGGCGGCGGCGAGCGCCGGGCCGCGGTGGCCATCGAAACGGGTGAATTCCGGTGTGAGCAGTGCTTTTGGCACGGCGTCGGTGACGGCTTCGCTCTGGTAGCGGGGCGCATCGAAATCAAAGCCGCGCAGCAGGCGCAGCAGCAAGCGCCGACGCAGAGCGGTTTCTTCGCGGTAAAGTGAAACGCGCATGGGTATCCCCTTCTCCTCTGCCCGTCAGTATCAATGATGGCGTGCGGAGAGCGGTTAACATGCTGCGCTGATCTGCTTAAAACTTGTGCCGGCTTTGCAAGCTGCTGGACGCGCAATGAAAAAGGCCGCCTGAAGCAGGCGGCCTTTTCCGGTTCTGCCAAATCCGGAACGGATCAGGCGTTTTCTTCGCTGTCGTCTCCGCCGGCGGCGGCCGGTGCCTCGTCCTCGTCGGAGGCGGCGGAACCGATGTCGTCGAACAGTTCGGAGATTTCGAACTCAGCAGCGGCTTCCTCTTCGGCGGCCAGCTCCTGGATCGACTTGCCGGACGCCTGCAGCTCGGCCTCTTCGGGCGAGCGGGCAACGTTCAGCTGAACGGTGACCATGACTTCCGGGTGCAGGTGCACCTCGGCTTCATGCAGGCCCAGAACCTTGATCGGCTCGCGGATGATGACCTGCTTGCGGTCAACCGAGAAGCCTTCTTCGGTGGCCACTTCGGCGGCGTCACGCGGGGTGACCGAGCCGTAGAGGTTGCCGCCGTCGGAAGCCTGGCGAATCAGGACGAACTGCTGGCCTTCCAGCTTTTCGCCAAGCGCTTCGGCTTCTTTCTTGGTTTCCAGGTTGCGCGCTTCCAGCTGGGCCTTCTGATCTTCGAAGGCCGCGATGTTGGCGTCGGAGGCGGTCTTTGCCTTGCCCTGCGGCAGCAGGTAGTTGCGCGCGTAGCCGGGCTTCACGTCAACGACTTCGCCCATCTGGCCGAGCTTTGCAACGCGTTCGAGAAGGATAACTTGCATCTGTCAGGTCTCCTTACTTCACAGCGTAGGGCAGCAGGGCGAGGAAGCGGGCGCGCTTGATTGCGCGGGCCAGCTCACGCTGCTTCTTGGCGGACACGGCGGTGATGCGCGAGGGCACGATCTTGCCGCGCTCGGAGATGTAGCGCTGCAGCAGACGGGTGTCCTTGTAGTCGATCTTCGGCGCGTTGTCGCCCGAGAACGGGCACACTTTGCGGCGGCGGAAAAACGGTTTGGCTGCCATGATTTAGCGTCCTTTTCTCAAGCGTTGATCAGCGGCGTTCGCGACGGCCGTCGCGTTCGTCGCGCTTCTGCATCTGGACCGAGGGGCCCTCGGCGTGCTCGTCGACCTTGATGGTCAGGACGCGCATCACGTCATCATGCAGGCGCATCAGGCGCTCCATTTCCTGGATCGCGCCGGCGGGGGCGTCGGTCTTCAGGAAGGCGTAGTGGCCCTTGCGGTTTTTGTTGATCTTGTAGGCCATGGTCTTCACGCCCCAGTACTCCTGGTCGACCAGCTTGCCGCCGTTGTCGGACAGAACAGCACCGAAGTGTTCGATGAGGCCTTCAGCTTGCGAGTTGGACAGGTCCTGACGCGCAATCATGACATGCTCATAGAGTGGCATGCGAACTCCTGTTTGTGTCTAGGCGCATTTCATAGACGGGGCGTCAAACACTTCCGCTGCCCTGTCACGAGAGTCTGCGCGGATCGAAAGATGCGCGGAAGCAGGGCCTCCCTATACAGGCTGGCGCGCAAAGAGCAAGGCGAATCCGGCTGGGCGCGGGAAGGGATGCGGCCGGGACAGGCAGCGGCATCACAACTGCGCGAGCAGCGGCGGGGCCAGCGCGCCCCGGGTTTTGTGTTTGCCTGCTCACAGTTAGTGTTGGTTTTTGCCGGCTTCCCAAACGCGGTGTCAGCCTGCACCTGTTGTCAAGAGAATATTAACGACGGAGCTTTCCCCCATGAAGAAGACCCTGCTTGCCGCTGCCGTGGCTGCTTTGGCCGCCACCGGCGCCACCGCTGAGCCGGAGAAATACGTGCTGGACCCGGGCCACAGCCAGATTCTGTTCAGCTATAACCACCTAGGCTATTCGACGACCTGGGGCATGTTCTCGGGTTTCGAGGGCGAGGTGATGTTCGACCAGGAAGACCCGGCCGCGTCCAGCGTGTCAGTATCGATGCCGCTGAAGTCGATGTTCACCGGCTGGGAAGGCCGCTTCGACCATTTCATGACCAAGGACTTCTTCGACGCCACCGACGATGAAACCGTTTCGTTCAAGTCGACCGGCATCGAGGTGACGGGAGACACCACCGCGAAGATCACCGGCGATCTGACGCTGAACGACGTGACCAAATCCGTGGTGCTGGATGCCAAGCTGAACAAGGCCGACCAGCACCCGATGGAGAATATCCCTTGGGCCGGCTTCGACGCCACCACCACGCTGCTGCGTTCGGATTACAACCTCGGCAAGTTTGCGCCCTTCGTGGGTGATGAGGTCGAGGTGAAGGTGTCGATCGAGGCCAAGAAGGCCGAGTAGTTCCGGCGCATCTGCTTTGAGAGTTTGACCGCCGGTCCAGTTGGACCGGCGGTTTTTTTGGTGGGGGCACGTATCACGCCGGTCAGCGTCCGCTCGTGCGGATGCGGTTTCCTGACCCTGTTTTGCCAGCCGCCGGCTTGGCGCGGGACTTCGCGATGACCTCTTGGCCCGCAAAAGGAACCAGCAGCGTCTATGGACACTTCCTTCTCAAGATGGGTTATCCGACCTGCGGCGGTTTAGCTTTCGGGAATGCTGCCCAGCCGGATCATGTCTGCGCTGACCTCACGAAATCCGGTGCGCCAAGCTCGTTCCAGCTCCTCAGTCATGTCATCGCCGAGGACCTGCCGCATGGTATCTACGAGCGCCTCCTCCATCGGTGCGAATTGGGCGCGGGTGACACCGATCGCGGCATGCATCCTGCCCAGCTCCGCCAGCTTCGCACTCAGCATTTGCGGTTTGTCCATCTCGTCCAGGATACGGCCCAGGGTGGACATGAACTTCATCCCCTGCGCTTCCAAATCTTCGCGGAACATTGCCTTGAGCTCCGGCGCGCGGCGGAACAGGGCTTCGTAGAAGTAGAGCGAATGCAGGTCCATCTCCTCATGAAGGCGGGCGTAGCTGTCGCGCAGCAGCTTCAGATCGTGGTTGGAGAGCGGCATGGCGTCCTCCTCCTCCTTCTGCCATGCCCTATTGTACCACCCCCTGCTTGGCGTATCGCCGCGCGAATCCGCGCGACGTTACAGAAATCCTGCTGCGGGCGAAAAGGTCGAAACGCTGCGAAAGGGGGCGGCCTGTGCTGCTGCCCGGCGCTGATTGGGGATTACTGCATGCGGGTGGCGTGCAGCTCCACTGTCACGGTGACCGCAAATGCCAGCGAGCTTTCATCCGGCAGACCCGCACCGATGCCGAAGTCCAGCCGGTTCAGTTCCATTGCACCCTGCATCCTTGCGCTGTCCCCGTCTAGATCGAGCGTAAAGGGCAGGGTAACGGGCACCGTCACGCCCTTGAGGGTGAGCGTGCCCTCGGCCTGGTAGCCCTCCTCAAGCTTCACGATATCGGCCTCGAAGGCGGCGGCCGGGTGATTGGCGGCGTCGAAGTAGTCGGCGCCCATCGCCTGCGCCGTGACGCTGCCGAGCTCCAGCGAGGGGATCGCCACGGAGACCGCCACATCCCCGGCCGGGCCTGGGGCGGCGGGCTCATCAAACCGGATGCGGGCGGTCCACTCCTCGAAGCTGCCGGTGACGGCGCTGCCCATCTGGATGACCTCGAGGCCAAGGCGCCCCTGTTCAACGCGCCAATTGGCGTCCTGGCTGGCACGCTGATCGCTGGCCACAACGGGCGCGGCGGTACCGGTGGCTTGGGTCGTCGCGAAGAGACCAAAACCCGCGCCGCCCGCCAGCACCGCACCCCAGACCGCAAGCGCCACCGCCAGCGGCGCCAGGCTGTGGCGCTGCGCCGGGGGCTGCGGCAAGGCGGCGCGGCCGGGCAGCATGCGCCGCAGGGTGGCATCGCGGTCGATCACGTGGTGTTTCAGCGCGCCGGCGATATGCAGCGCCAGCGCTGCCGCGAGGATCCAGACCAGCAGCCCGTGCAGGGTGGCGGCGGCATGCGCGAGGGCCTTGGACAGCGGCACGAAGGGCAGGCCCTGACCGAAGGGCCACCAGATCGGCGCAAAACCGGTGGTGGCGGCGTGGTAGGTCCAGCCAGTGAGCGGCACCATCACCAGCGAGCCGTAGAGCAGCCAGTGCACCGTTTCTGCCGCCAGCGCCTCGGCCTTGCGGTCCGGGTGCAGGAGGCTGGGCTTGGGCTGGCTCAGCGCCCAGAGGATGCGCAGCAGCGCGGTGAAGAAGACCGCGATGCCAAGGGTCTTGTGCAGCGAAAACAGAAACGTTGCCCGCTCGATCACAGCTTCGCTGCCGTCAAATCCGGGGCTCTGGATTTCCACCGCCAGTTCCTTGGCGAAATAGCCCAGGGGAAAGACGGTGAAGATCAGAAGGGCGGTCAGCCAGTGGAACCCCTTGGCGACGCTGCCGTAGGAAGAGGGCGTGTTGGAGCGGGGCATGGGCGCGGGTCCTTGTCCGAATTTCGCTTGCCCCGGACTCTAACCGCCGCCCTGCGGGTTGCAACGCCGGGAGCTGTCCGCCCGCGCACAGGCTTGGTGCGCGCCCCGGCTGCGCGGACGCTGTGCGCCGGCTGCGGGGCGCCAGCCGCGGGGGGCACCGGAGTGCGGGCTTTGCTTGTACGCAACGGAAAGGCCCGCTACATCAGGCCAAACGGTTCATCAGACGAGGTCACGCATGACAATCGCATTCGTGTTTCCCGGGCAGGGCGCCCAAACCATCGGCATGGGCAAGGCGCTGGCCGACGCCTACCCCGCGGCGCAGGCAGTGTTCGACGAGGTCGACGCGGCGCTGGGGGAGAAGCTGAGCCAGCTGATCTGGGAGGGCGATATCGAGACGCTGACCCTCACGCAGAACGCCCAGCCCGCGCTGATGGCTACGTCGCTGGCCGCGCTGCGGGCGCTCGAAGCCGAAGGCGTGAGCCTGGAGCAGGCGGCCTTCGTGGCCGGGCATTCGCTGGGGGAATATTCCGCGCTGGCCGCGGCGGGCGCGCTGTCGGTTGCCGATACCGCGCGGCTCCTGCGCACCCGCGGTCAGGCGATGCAGAACGCCGTTCCGGTCGGCGAGGGCGCTATGGCCGCGATCCTGGGTCTCGATCTCACAGCGGTGCGCGCGGTGGCTGAGGAGGCCGCACAGGGCGAGGTCTGCCAGGCCGCCAACGACAACGACCCCACCCAGGTGGTGGTTTCCGGCGCCAGGGCGGCGGTGGAGCGCGCCGCGGTAATTGCCAAGGAAAAGGGGGCCAAGCGCGCGGTGATGCTGCCGGTTTCCGCCCCTTTCCACTGTGCCCTGATGCAGCCCGCGGCGGACGCGATGGCCGAGGCGCTGGCGGGCGTGGATATCAAGGAGCCGGCAGTGCCGCTGATCGCCAATGTGCGGGCGGATACGGTGACGGACCCGGACGAAATCCGTGAGCTCCTGGTCGAACAAGTCACAGGCTCGGTGCGCTGGCGCGAGAGCGTGCAGGCGATGGCCGCCAAAGGCGTGACCGAGTTCTGGGAGATCGGCGCTGGCAAGGCGCTGTCGGGCATGATCCGCAAGATCGACCGATCGCTTGCCTGCCGCCAGGCGGGCACGCCGGAAGAGGTCCAGGCAGCGGCCGCAGGGTAACCGGAATTTTGCAAAAATTCCGGCCAGTTTCCGCGCCGGAAAACGGCGCCCGCGGCGGGCCGGAGCTTTGATAGAGGAAATGACATGTTTGATCTGACTGGCAAGACTGCGCTCATCACCGGCGCCTCGGGCGGCATCGGCGGCGATATTGCGCGCGCCCTGCACGCGGCTGGCGCCACCGTGGCGCTGTCCGGCACCCGGGAGGAGCCCCTGAAGGCGCTGGCCGAGGAACTGGGCGAACGCGCCCATGTGCTGCCCTGCAACCTTTCCGATGCGGAAGCCGTCGAGGCGCTGCCGAAGCAGGCTGCCGAAGCGATGGGCGGGGTCGACATCCTGGTCAACAACGCCGGCATCACCCGCGACAACCTGTTCATGCGCATGAAGGACGAGGAATGGGAGAGCGTGCTGAACGTGAATCTCACCTCCACCATGCGGCTGTGCCGCGGTGTGCTGCGCGGCATGATGAAGAAGCGCTGGGGGCGGATTATCAACATCTCCTCGGTCGTGGGCGCCACCGGCAACCCGGGCCAGGGCAACTATGCCGCCTCCAAGGCGGGCATGATCGGCATGTCCAAATCGCTTGCCTATGAGGTTGCCAACCGCGGCATCACCGTGAACGCCGTCGCCCCGGGATTCATCGCCACCGCGATGACCGGCAAGCTGACCGATGACCAGAAGAACGCGATCCTGAGCCAGATTCCGGCGGGGCGCATGGGGGATTCGAAGGAAATCGCCTCGGCCGTTCTGTATCTGGCCAGCAGTGAGGCCTCCTATGTGACCGGCACTACCCTGCATGTGAACGGCGGTATGGCGATGCTGTAGCGTACCGGGCGGAGGGGCCGCCCGCTCTGCGCGCATTACGCGCATTTGGCGCTTTGCCTTCAGACCGGGAAACCGGGCAAGGGCCTGAAAAGGCGCCGCTTTGAAAAAAATCTGGCCGCCCGTGGCAGCAACCGCTTGATTACCGTGCCCTTCCGGCGCTTGATGGCGGCAGCAGGCGGGCGGTCTGTCCTGCGCCACCGGTGCGAAACCGTTTGCCTCGGCTGCGGTCTATGCTATAGGCGGCGCGTATCGACGCCGGCATTCCTTTGCGGGAAGTGCCGGTCCCATTCCCGCCTGCGGGGATAACACCGCCCGCACGGGCACAACCACGCCGCCCGCACGGGCAAGGGCAGAACCGGGCAGAGTGCCCTGAAAAACGAGGAAGAGACATGAGCGACGTCGCAGATCGCGTTAAGAAGATCGTTGTTGAGCACCTGGGTGTCGAAGAAGAAAAAGTGACCGAAAACGCGTCCTTCATCGACGATCTCGGCGCCGACAGCCTGGATACCGTTGAGCTGGTCATGGCTTTCGAAGAAGAGTTCGGCATCGAGATCCCCGACGATGCAGCCGAAACCATCCAGACCTTTGGCGATGCAGTGAAGTTCATCAAAGAAGCTTCCTGAGCCAGTCACGGAAACGTGAATTCCTGAACGGCGTTTTCCTGCGGGGAAGCGCCGTTTTGCGTCGAGGGGGCGGGGCCAAAGCCGCGCATTCTGAGTGACAGGCGGCAGGATGTGGTATCCTGCACCTGGAGCAATCAGGAGAATTCCCCGCCATGATCATCTACCCCACAATGGAACTTCAGAACGGCCGCTGCGTGACGCTGGACAAGGGCCGTCTGGACGAGCCGGTAATCTGGCATGTGGACCCGGTGGAAACCGCCAAAAGCTTTGCCGCGGCCGGTGCGGAATGGATGCATCTGACCGATTTCAACGCGATTGAGGGCGATTACCGCAACGAGGAACTCATCACCCGGATTATCCGCGGAGCTGGCATTCCGGTGCAATTGGGCGGCGGCATGCGCTCGCGTGAGCATATTGAGCATTGGATCGACAAGGGTGCGGGCCGGATCGTGATCAGCACCCTGGCGGCACGCGACCCGCATATGGTCAAAGATCTTATCAATCACCATCCGGATCAGATCGTGCTGGCAGTCGATGTTTACCAGGGCCAGGTAATGACCGACGGATGGCGTCATTCCGGCGCGATCACGCCTGAAGACTTCATCGAGGCCTTCGACACGCTGCCGCTCGCCGGTATCCTTGTGACCGATATCGACAGCGACATGACCAGCGTCGAGGCCCAGCTGGGCCTGATCACGGGCCTTGCGCGCCACGCGCGCACGCCGGTGATCGCCAGCGGTGTGGTGCGCACTGCCGACGACATCTCCCGGCTGAAGTATGTCTACAACATCTCGGGCGCGCTGGTCGGCCGGGCCCTCTACCGGAAAACGCTGTCGCTCGCGAAGGCGCTGGAGGTAGCGCGGCCGGAGCCGGAGCACGTGGCCGAGTTCCAGTAACGCCCAAACTCCTCCGGGCCTGCCTGGAAGGCGGCTCCAGGGTGGCCCGGCAAAGCTTGTGACGCAAGAAGAGGACCCGGTGGCATACGCCGCCGGGTTTCTGCTTTTGCGCGGCCGCCGGGGAGAAGAGGCTGCACCGGAATGCAGAATTGTCCTGTGGCAGCGGGAACCGCGGGGTGGTGGACTGACGAAATCTCCTGCCTGCGGAGCGAAGCCTGCAGTCTTGCCTTAGCTCAACCCGGGAGTTGGCCCGGGAGTTGGCTTGGCGGCGGCAGCCTCGGCCGGATAGTCCTCCAAGAGCTTGTGCAGTTGCATCGGGTTGAACTCCTCGGCAAATTTGACGCCGAAGTAGTCCGGCGTGTGCCACATAACATGCGCTTCCTTGTGGTAGATGCTGAAGGTCAGCGCGACCTTGCCGCCAACGGACAAGGGACCGTCCGGGCGCACCTTGGCGCCGGCGCGGCTGATGTCGACCAGGCGCGCTGAGATCACGCTGCTGCCCGTGTTAACCACTACCGGCAGCGAGCACGTGTAGCGCTTGGTGCGGCGGATGCGGCGGATGCCGAGCCGGTCCAGGAAGTAGAGGATGCTGCCGCCCAGCACGATGAAGGAAACCCAGGCGATGCCCACGTTGATCATCTGGCGGCGCTGCTGGGCCTCGGCAGCGGCGACGGCCACCAGCTTGCTGCGCATGGTGGTTTGCTCGTTCGGATCGCAGGCCAGGTGTTCCACGCGCTTGCCGAATTTTTCCGCCACGGCATGGCCATTGACGCGGTCCACTGCTTCCAGTGCGGCCCTGCGGCCCTGGGCTTGGTGCACCCGCAGGAACTGCTGCTGCTGCTCCACCAGGGCCAGCGTTTCGTTCAAGACCGATTCCAGCCCGGCGGCGCGCATCCGCGGCTTCAACTCCGGCGCCGGGTTGCGGCTGATCCAGCGTTGCAGGCGCTGCGCCATCACCGGTTTTTCGCCGGTTTCCAGATAGTGGATATACCCCTTGGCGGTACGGTGCAGCAGCGAAAGATCGTGATGCAGCTCGCAGCCCGCGGCGGCCTGCCCGGCGGATATGGCAGCCAAAAGCAGCGCGGCAGATATTGCAAGCCATCGGCGCATGACTCGGTTTGTCCCTTGTTTCCCGTGCTGCGGAGTATGACGCAGAGGTGCAAATGCGCAGTTAACGGTGACCCAGCCGCGCGGGGCGCAATTTCCTGCAACCGCAGGGGAGGCAGCATCTGGATAGGGTATTTGGCTGGCAGGGTGATGAGAGGTTAATTGCGGGCTGGGGAAATCATTGGCCCAGAACCCCAGCCCGCTTCGGCGCCTTGTGAGGAAAAGCCGCCTGATCCATTGAACGGAGTGACCTCAACTTGAGGGAGAGGTGTTAATGAAATGCTCCCGCTCTGTAATATTTCCGCAAAACCGGACGCAGGCCATGCTTTCCCCTGCGCGGTGCCGCCTGCTCTTGCACCTTCCGGGTAATCCAAGCTATTTGGTCGGACGGATTGCCGAGGCGAAGGAGAGCATGGAATGCGGCGAGTAGTTGTCACCGGACTGGGCCTGGTCACCCCTCTGGCCAGCGGTGTCGAGGAATCCTGGTCCCGGATTCTCGACGGCCAGTCAGGCGCCGGGCCGATCACCCTGTTTGATGCGGAGGCCAGCGGCGTCAGCACGACCTATGCATGCGAAGTTCCGCGGGGCGACGGCAGCAGCGGCACATTCAATCCCGACGATTGGGTTGCCAAGAAAGATCAGAAGAAGATCGACGACTTCATTCTCTATGGCATTGCAGCTGCCGAGATGGCCGTGCGCGATGCGGGCTGGACGCCCGAGGATGAGCAGGGCCGCCTGCGTACCGGCGTGATGATCGGCTCCGGCATCGGCGGGCTCAGCTCCATCGCGGACACTGCTGTGCTGATCAAGGAAAAGGGCCCGCGCCGCGTGTCGCCCTTCTTCATTCCCGGCGCCCTGATCAATCTGATTTCGGGCCAGGTGTCGATCCGCTTCGGATTCAAGGGGCCGAACCACTCGGTGGTTACCGCCTGTTCGACCGGCGCCCACGCGATTGGCGACGCGGCGCGGCTGATCAAGTCAGGTGATGCGGACGTGATGATCGCGGGCGGCGCCGAGGCGGCGATCTGCGAAATCGGGATCGCAGGCTTTAATGCCTGCAAGGCGCTGTCGACCAAGTACGCGGATGATCCGAAAAAAGCATCGCGCCCCTATGACACGGACCGCGACGGCTTTGTGATGGGCGAGGGCGCGGGCATCGTGGTGCTGGAAGATTACGAGCACGCCAAGGCCCGCGGCGCCAAGATCTACGCTGAGGTGCTGGGCTACGGCCTGTCGGGCGATGCCTACCACATTACCGCGCCTTCCGAGGACGGCGAAGGCGGCGAGCGTTCGATGCGCGCGGCGCTGGCCAATGCGGGTCTGGAACCGTCGGCCATCGATTACATCAACGCGCATGGCACCTCGACCATGGCCGACACCATCGAGCTGGGTGCGGTGGAGCGCTTGCTGGGCAACCATGCGGCCAACGTCACCATGTCCTCGACCAAATCGGCGACCGGCCACCTGCTGGGCGCGGCCGGCGCGATCGAAGCGATCTTCTCGATCCTGGCAATCCGCGACCAGGTGGCGCCGCCGACCATTAACCTGGATAACCCGGCGGTGGAAACTCCGGTTGACCTGGCGCCCAACCAGAAGCGTGAGCGCAAGATCGACGTAGCGCTCTCCAACTCCTTCGGCTTTGGCGGCACCAACGCGTCGGTGATCTTCGGGAAGGCCAGCTGATGTGGCGCAGCCTCGCCTCCAATATGCTGACTGTCCTGGTGGTGGTGCTGTTCCTTCTGGGCGGGGTCATTCTCTGGGGCCAGTCGCAGTATACTTCTGAAGGGCCGCTTGAGACGGCGATCTGCCTGCGTGTGGAGCGGGGCTCCAACATGACACGGGTGAGCCGCGACCTGGCGGCCCAGGACGCGGTGACCTCTGGCACCCTGTTCCGGCTTGGCGCGCGTTACAGCGAAAAGACCGGCCAGCTGAAGGCGGGCAGCTACTTGGTCGAGGCCGGCGCCTCGATGGAGGAGATCGTCGATCAGATCACTCAATCCGGCGCCTCCACCTGCGGCACCGAGGTGGTCTATCAGGTGGGCGTCACGCGGACCCAGGCAGTGGTGCGCACGCTGGACCCGGCTACGAACCAGTTCGAAAAGACCGCGGAGTTCCTGATTGGCGAGGAGGAGACCCCGGAGGAATACGCGGAGACCCGCCAGGACCCTGACACCCGCTACCGTATCGCGCTCGCCGAGGGCGTGACCAGCTGGCAGGTGGTCGATTCACTGAAGGCCATCGACGTGCTGGCTGGAGAAACCGGCGAGCGTCCGGCTGAAGGCATGCTGGCGCCCGACAGCTACGAGGTCACTCCGGGTACCGAACGCGCCGCAGTGCTGGCTGAGATGCAAACGCGCCAGAAGCTGCGCATCAGCGCGGCCTGGGAAAGCCGGTCGCCGGATGCGGTGGTTCAGACGCCGGAGGAAATGCTGATCCTGGCTTCTATCATCGAGAAGGAAACCGGCGTCCCTGAGGAACGCGGCATGGTGGCCTCGGTCTTCGCCAACCGGCTCAAGCGCGGTATGCGGCTGCAGACCGACCCGACGGTCATCTACGGCGTGACCCGCGGCGAGGGCGTGCTGGGGCGCGGGCTGCGGCAGAGCGAGCTGCGCAAGGCAACGCCCTGGAACACCTACGTGATCGAGGGGCTTCCGCCGACACCGATTGCCAACCCCGGGATGGCCAGCCTGGAGGCAGCGGTGAATCCGGTTGAGAGCGACTACGTTTACTTTGTCGCGGACGGCACCGGTGGCCATGCCTTTGCTGAAACGCTGGATGAGCACAACCGTAACGTCGCCAAGTGGCGCCAGATCGAGGCGGAACAGGCTAACAACTGATCTGCCGACTGAAACGGTTTGAGGAAAGGGCGCTGCGGCGCCCTTTCTTGTTTCAGCCTGCGGGGGGCCGCACGGCGCATAATTACGGTAACTCCGGCCCGCTTTCCGATGCGGAAGACGGCCCGCCTGGTCCACTGTTGCGCTGGAGACGTGCGGTCAAGGCCCCGGCTTGTTTGATTTTTCCTGCCATTCATGCTGAGATCGGTAAGCAGCTGGAAGAATTACGGGCAGTCGCGGGCCAGGGCCTGCCAGCCGCCTTTCTTTCTCTCGTGCGGGATGACGCATGAGGCAGACACCACACCATGACAGATCACGAGACCGGGACCGCCCGAACAGGACAGGTCCAGTTTACCGCCGATCTCCTGCGATCGCTGCAGGAGTCGATCCACTTGCTGCGCAATGACGCGGAAGCCTTGCGCAGCCGGCTTCGTGCGGAGGAGGCCGAAGAGTCCTCTGCCGTGAAAAGCCAGGTCGCAAAGCTCGACCCGCTGATCCGTGATTGCCAGAAAGTGGAGAAACTCCTTGCCGAACAAAGCGCCGATTTCGCCCGCCTGCAAAACAAAGGCCACGAGCTGGACCTCGCCGCCGCAAAACGGGAGATCGAAGGCCGCCTGGCTCGCCTTCGCGCCGCGTTCCCTTCGGCAGCGCTTCCTGAATGAGCTGCCGGAACGGGCGCTGATCGCGCTGCCCTATCTGTTTGGGCTCTGGGCATTGCCGCATCAGGAAGCGCCCGGCGGTGACTGGCGGGCCTGGGTGATCCTGGGCGGCCGCGGCGCGGGGAAAACGCGGGCCGGGGCGGAATGGGTGCGCGGTCAGGTGGAAGGGCCACGGCCAAAGGATGCGGGCCGGGCCCGCCGGGTGGCGCTGGTGGGGGAGACCTATGACCAGGTGCGCGACGTGATGGTGCAGGGCGACAGCGGCATCCTCGCCTGCGCGCCGCCCGACCGCCGGCCGGTCTGGAAGGCGGGCGAGCGGCGGCTGATTTGGCCCAATGGCGCCACCGCGCAGGCGTTCTCGGCGCATGATCCGGAGGCCCTGCGCGGCCCGCAGTTCGACGCGGCCTGGGTGGATGAGCTGGCCAAGTGGAAGAAGGGGCGGGAGACCTGGGACATGCTCCAGTTCGCGCTGCGCTTGGGGCGGGACCCGCGGGTCTGCGTCACCACCACGCCGCGCAACGTGCAGGTGCTGAAGGACCTGCTGGCCGCGCCCTCCACCGTGCAGAGCCACGCGCCGACCGAGGCCAACAGGGCGAACCTCGCACCCTCTTTCATCACCGAGATGCGGGCGCGCTACGCCGGTTCGCGGCTGGGGCGGCAGGAGCTGGACGGGGTGCTGCTTGCGGATGTGGAGGGGGCGCTGTGGTCTTCAGGCCAGCTGGCGGGGCTGCACGTGGCGGAGGCGCCGCCGCTTGACCGGGTAGTGATCGCGGTGGACCCGGCGGTGAGCGCGGGCAAGGCGTCCGACGCCTGCGGGATCATCGCGGCCGGGGCGGTGACCACGGGGCCGCCGCAGGATTGGCGCGCCTATGTGCTGGCCGACCGGACTGTGCAAGGGGTGGGGCCGCTCACCTGGGCGCGGGCTGCGATTGCGGCCCGCGAAGTCTATGGCGCGGACCGGCTGGTGGCCGAGGTCAACCAGGGCGGCTCGCTGGTGGAGAGTGTCTTGCGCCAAGCCGACCCGCTGGTGCCGTTCCGGGCACTGCATGCGTCCCGCGGCAAGTCGGCTCGGGCGGAGCCCGTCGCGGCGCTTTATGAGCAGGGACGGGTCCGGCACCTGCCCGGTCTCGGGGATCTCGAGGACCAGATGTGCCAGATGACGCCGCAGGGCTACCGGGGGCAGGGTTCGCCCGACAGGCTCGATGCCTTGGTCTGGGCGCTGCATGAGCTGATCATTGCGCCTGCCGCCCACCAGAAGATGCCGCGGGCAAGGATGCTGTAGCGCCCTGCTGGAAAATCGCTGTCAATGCTGCCGCCCGCTTCCCGCGGGCGGTTTTCTGTCTAGGACGCATGGAAGTTGGATCCCGCGCGGGACAAGGCCCAAGGCCGCCGCGCATCGCCGGCGCGCACCCACGCGGCGGCGATTTAGCTGAGGCTTGCTGCTCTCCCGAGAGTGTCTACGGACTTGGCGAGTATAAACTGCCAGCCACTCCGGTCCGGATTGCCCCCGCGCGCGCCGGAGATGCGCGGCTCTCCACTCGCGGTCAGGTCGGAATCTGACCGCCGGATTTCCGTGAAATGGAAATTTTATCAAGGGCTTGATGGCTGGTGTTGCGCCGCCTGCGCGCGGGGCTGAGGGCAGATCTTCACAGGCCTCTGGCATCACTGTTGCCAGCAAAAGGCGCACCCCGACACGGAACGCCGGAACCGAACAACAAGGAGTGAAGCATGGTCCTCGACCTCCTGCGGCGCAGACAGCAGACCGGCGCAGATCCTCTCCAGACCAAGGCCAGCGCCGCCGCCCGCGTGGTGTCCTGGCAAGGGGCGGGCCGGGTGGCCTGGAGCCCGCGCGACAGTGTTTCGCTGACCCGCAGCGGCTTTGCCGGCAACCCGGTCGGCCATCGCGTGATCCGGCTGATCTCGGAAGCCGCCGCCGCGGTGCCGCTGGTGCTGCAGGACAGCCGCCAGCGCTATGACAGCCACCCGCTCCTGAGCCTGCTGGCGCGGCCCAATCCGGGGCTGGCGCAGGCCGGTCTGATGGAAGCGGTCTGCGGCCATCTGCTGCTTGCGGGCAACGCCTATATCGAGGCGGTACCGTCGGAGACCGGCCTGCCGGTGGAGCTGCACGTGCTGCGGCCGGACCGGATGTCGGTGGTGCCCGGACCGGATGGCTGGCCTGCGGCATTCGAATACGCGGTCGGCGGGCGCAAGCACCGGTTTGCGGTGGAGGGCAGCCACAGCCCGGTCTGCCATATCAAGAGCTTCCACCCGCAGGACGACCACTACGGCCTCTCGCCGTTCCAGGCGGCAGCGATAGCGGTGGATGTTCATAACGCGGCCTCGCGCTGGTCCAAGGCGCTTCTCGACAATGCGGCGCGGCCCTCAGGCGCGCTGGTCTGGAGCGGCTCGGACGGGCAGGGCCAGATGGCGGATGACCAGTTCCGCCGCTTGAGCGAGGAGATACAGGCCAACTTTCAGGGCGCCTGCAATGCCGGCCGGCCGATGGTGCTGGAGGGCGGGCTGGACTGGAAGCCGATGGGTTTCTCGCCGTCGGATATGGAATTCCAGAAGACCAAGGACACCGCCGCGCGGGAGATCGCGCTCGCCTTCGGGGTGCCGCCGATGCTGCTCGGCATTCCGGGCGATGCCACCTACGCCAACTACCAGGAGGCCAACCGCGCTTTCTACCGGCTGACGGTGCTGCCTCTGGTCACCAAGGTGACGGCGGCGCTGGCGGGGTGGCTCACCGGCTTCACTGGCGAGGAACTGGTGCTGAAGCCTGACCCCGATCAGCTGCCCGCACTGGCTGCCGAGCGCGATGCGCAGTGGCGACGGGTGGCGGAGGCGGACTTCCTGAGCCGGGCGGAAAAACGCCAGCTCCTGGGACTGCCGCCGGAAACCGGGAGCACCAGCGATGAGTGAACACCCGATCCACGCTTTCGACTGTTCGCCCGGGCTCCGGCTCAGCGCGCATGAGCGGGTGGCGCAGATCCAGAACGAGGCGGTGAACCGACGCCTGGACCGGATCGAGCAGATGATGGAGCGGCTGGAGCGGCGGCTGTGGCTCACCGTCTATGGCGTGGCGGCGGTAATCCTGGCGCAGGCGTTCCAATCCTTTCTGGCGGTGCAATAGGCGCCGTTGCAGCAGGTTGCGAGGTATTTCTCATGCAGAACGACAACTCTGACGACGTCCGGCTGGAGCACAAGTTTGCGCGGTTCGGCGAGCGGCTTTCGGTGGAACGTTCCGAGGGCAGCGCGGCGGAGGCGCCGGTGATTTCCGGGTATGCCAGCCTCTTCGGCGAGACCGACCAGGGCGGTGACGAGGTGATGCGCGGCGCCTATACGGCTTCCCTTAAAACGCTAGCCGCCGAGGGCCGCACGGTCAAGATGCTGTGGCAGCACGACCCGGCGCAGCCAATCGGCGTCTGGGACGAGCTGCGCGAGGACGAACGCGGGCTTTGGGTCAAGGGACGGTTGCTGACTGCCACGCCGAAAGGCGCCGAGGCGGCCGCGCTGATCGCGGCGGGGGCGCTCGACGGGCTGTCGATCGGTTACCGAACGGTGAAATCCGCCCGCAGCCAGAACGGCACCCGGCAGCTGTTGCAGGTGGATCTTTGGGAAGTGTCGCTGGTCACCTTCCCAATGCTGCCCGCCGCGCGTGTCGCAGCCAAGGCCGCGCCCCGCGAACCCGAGGCACAGGCGCTGCGGGCGCTGGCACGCGGCCTGCGCGAACTCACACAAGACCTAAAGGCAGGACAGAGCATATGAGCACAGACCCCAGCCCGGCCATGCCCGGGCACGACAGCGCACTGGCCCGGGACATGCAGGAGGCGGTTACCGGCTTCCTTCATGAATTCAAGGGCTTTCGGAACGACATTACGGCGAAACTGAAACAGGCAGAAGAGCGTATGAACATGCTGGACAGAAAAACTCTCCCCGCTGGCCGCCCCCCTCTGGCCGCCGCCCAGGACATGGGCGCCCCGCATCAGAAGGCGTTCAACGCCTATCTGCGCACCGGTGACGACGACGCGATGCGCGGTCTGCAGCTCGACACCAAGGCGATGTCCACGGCGGTGAACAGCGATGGCGGCTACCTCGTCGACCCGCAGACCGCAGAGACGGTGAAATCGGTGCTGTCCTCCTCCGCGTCGATCCGGGCGGTGGCTTCGGTAGTGCATGTGGAGGCGTCGTCCTTCGACGTGCTGATCGACCACACCGACGTGGGCGCGGGCTGGGCGGCTGAGGCGGGCCCGGCGGCCGAGACCGGCACGCCCTCCATCGACCGTATCACCATCCCGCTGCATGAGCTGTCGGCGCTGCCCAAGGCCTCGCAGCGGCTGCTCGACGACAGCGCCTTCGACATCGAAGGCTGGCTGGCGAACCGCATCGCTGACAAGTTTGCCCGCGCCGAGGCCGCGGCCTTCATCTCCGGCGATGGTATCGACAAGCCGACCGGCTTCCTGAACCACGCCGCGGTGGCGGATGGCTCCTGGACCTGGGGCAGTCTGGGCTACGTTGCCACGGGCAGCAGCGGCGCGGTCGGCAATGGCGATGCGATCATCGACCTGGTCTATGCACTTGGCGCCCAGTACCGCGCCAATGCGACCTTCGTGATGAACTCCAAGACCGCGGGCCAGGTCCGCAAGCTGAAGGACGCCGACGGCCGCTTCCTGTGGTCCGACGGGCTGGCCGCGGGGGAACCCGCGCGGCTGATGGGCTACCCGGTGCTGATCGCCGAGGACATGCCGGACCCGGCCGCCGACAGCTTCTCGGTTGCGTTCGGCGATTTCCGCGCGGGCTACACCATCGCCGAGCGTCCCGACCTGCGGGTGCTGCGCGACCCGTTCAGCGCCAAGCCACATGTGCTGTTCTATGCCACCAAGCGCATCGGCGGCGGGGTCAGCGACTTTGCTGCGATCAAGCTGCTGAAATTCGGTCTCACCTAACTCCGGGACCGATGGCGGGACCGGCAGCCCGGTTCCGCCGGCGGGCACGCACCACTCCTCCTGCTGCCGTCCAGCTGCTCCCCCTCCGTCCGAGCGGCAGCAGGCGGCGCGTGCCCGCCGCACTCTCGTCAACATCAGAACAGGGCCGGGAACGGGGGCCGGGCTATCGGAGTGAAATGATGATGCTGAGCGAAGTGACACCGGTGCCCCAGGCCGCCCTGCCGCTGAAAGCGTTCAAGGCGCACCTGCGGCTGGGCACCGGCTTTGGCGAGGAGAGCTTGCAGGATGAAGTGCTGGCAGGCTTCCTGCGCGCGGCGATCGCTGCGGTAGAAGCAAGGACCGGCAAGGCACTGATTGCGCGTAGTTTTTCCTGGCAGCTCACCAAGTGGCGCGACCGCAGCCTTCAGGTTTTGCCGACTGCGCCGGTCAGCGCTGTACAGTCGGTGGTGATCCGCGATGCGGCGGGCGGTGAGACCACGGTGGAGGCAAACCGCTACCGGCTGGAACAGGACAGCCACTATCCGCGGCTGCATCCCGTTGGCGGTCTCTTGCCGCAGGTGCCCTCCGGCGGGCTGTTGCGGATCACCATGGAGGCCGGGATGGCACCGGACTGGGGCGGGCTGCCGGCCGATCTGGGCCAGGCGGTGATGCTCCTGGCCGCGCATTATTACGAGTACCGCCGCGACACAGGCCTGCACGGCGGCTGCATGCCCTTCGGCGTGACCAGCCTGATCGAACGTTACCGCGCCCTGCGCCTGAGCCTTGGGAGGGTGTCATGAGCGGGCCGCGGCTGACGCGCCGGCTGGTGCTGGAAGACCCACAGCGCAGCGGCGACGGCGCGGGCGGATTTGCCGAGATCTGGGTAGCGCTTGGCACTCATTGGGCCGAGGTGAATTCGCTCACTGGCCGGGCGGCCGCGCGAGAAGGGGCACACCTGTCGCTGCAACGCTACCGGATCACGCTGCGCGCGGCACCCGCAGGCTCGGCGGCGCGGCCGCGGCCCGATCAACGCTTCCGGGATGGAGCCCGCGTCTTCCGCATCGACGCGGTCGCGGAGGCGGACCCGGACGGGCGCTACCTGACCTGTTTCGCAACCGAGGAGGTGAGCGGATGACCTATGCTCTTGCCCAGTCCCTGCAGGCGGCCGTCTACCAGCGCTTGCTGGCGGATGCCGGGCTGGCGGCGCTGACCGGCACCGCGATCTACGACGCGCTGCCCGCCGGCAGCCTGCCGCAGACCTACGTGGCGCTGGGGCCGGAAGAGGCGCGCGCCAGGGGTGACCGCAGCGCCGGCGGGGCCGAGCACCGCTTCACCGTCACTGTGGTGACCGATGCGGCAGGATTTTCCGCCGCCAAGGAGGCCGCCGGCGCGATCTGCGATGCGCTGGAGGATGCGCCGCTGGCCCTGACGCGAGGCCGTCTGATCGGCCTTTGGTTCGACCGTGCGCGCGCGGAGACGCTGAAGGACGGCGGCCGCAGCATCACCCTGCGTTTCCGTGCCCGGGTCGATGACGCCTAATGGCGCTGACTGAGAAGCCTGAAGAAACCTGTTGAATTATCGGAGAAAAAGCGATGACAGCCCAGAACGGCAAGGACCTCTTGGTCAAGGTGGATATGAATGGCGCGGGCCTGTTCGAAACCGTCGCGGGGCTGCGCGCCACGCGGATCAGCTTCAACGCCGAGAGCGTCGACGTGACCAGCTTGGAAAGCCAGGGCGGCTGGCGCGAGCTCTTGGCGGGGGCAGGCGTGCGCTCGGCCAATATCTCGGGCTCAGGCGTGTTCCGCGACGAGGCCACGGACGAGCGCGCTCGGCAGCTGTTCTTTGACGGGGTGACGCCTGCCTTCCAGGTGGTGATCCCGGGTTTCGGTATCGTCGAGGGCCCGTTCCAGGTCACCGCGCTGGAATACGCGGGCAGCCACAATGGCGAGGCAACCTATGAGCTGTCGCTGGCCAGCGCCGGTGCGCTCAGCTTCACGGCGGTCTGAGCGATGGTGAATCCTCATGCCGGCGAAGCGGAACTGGTCATTGGCGGGCAGGCATACACGCTGAAACTTACGCTAGGGGCGTTGGCGGGGCTGGAGGCCGCGCTGGAGGCTGAGACGCTGGTGGAGCTGGTGCAGCGTTTCGAGGAGGGCCGGTTTTCAGCGCGCGACGTCCTGGCGCTGCTGGCCGCGGGGCTGCAAGGCGGCGGCCACGACATAAGCCGCGAGACGCTGGCCGCGGCCGATATCGGGGGCGGGCCGGTGCAGGCGGCGCGGGTGGCGGCAGCGCTGCTAGCGCGCAGCTTCGCGCTGCCGGAGGCGCCGTGAGCGGCTTTGACTGGCCCGGGCTGATGCGCGCGGGGATCGCGGGGCTGCGCCTGCACCCGCGCGACTTCTGGCAGCTGACCCCGGCCGAGCTGATGCTGATGCTGGGCAGCGCCCGCGCCGCGCCGCCAGTGGACCGCAGCCGCCTGGCCGAGATGATGCGCGCCTTTCCCGACACGCCGCCCGAACCCCAACAGGAGGACTGACCCATGGCCGACTTCGAGATGGCTGAACTGGAACTTCAGGGCGAGGCGCTCGGCGATGCGCTTGGCGGCGCGGCCGGGATGGCCGCCGCCTTTACCACCGAGCTCGCCCAGGTGAAGGCCGGGTTTGCCGAGGCGGGCAAGGATGCCCGCAGCCTGGAACGGGGCATTTCCAAAGGATTGCGGCGCGCTTTTGAAGATCTCGCCTATGACGGGGAGAGCCTTTCGGGTGCGCTGGAGACGCTCGCCCGGACGATGATCCGCACCACCTACAACAGCGCGATGAAGCCAGTGACCGACCGGATCGGCGGCAGTATCGCCGATGGGCTGGGCCAGCTGGTCGGGGGCATCCTGCCCTTCGCGGCGGGCGGCGCCTTCAGCCAGGGGCGGGTGATGCCCTTTGCCCGCGGCGGCGTGGTGAGCGGGCCGGTGGCCTTCCCGATACGCGGCGGCACCGGCCTGATGGGCGAGGCCGGGCCGGAAGCGATCCTGCCGCTCACCCGCGGCGCCGATGGCAGCCTTGGCGTGCGCGCCCAGGGCAGCGGCGGGGTGAACGTGGTGATGAACATCACCACCCCCGACGTCAAAGGCTTCGAACGCAGCCGCGGCCAGATCGCCGCTCAGGTCTCCCGGGCGCTGGCCCGCGGCAGCCGAAACCGTTAACTGCGGAGGGTAACTCTATGAATTTTCACGAAGTCCGCTTTCCCGCCTCGCTTAGCTTCGGCTCTGTCGGGGGGCCTGAACGGCGCACCGACGTGGTGACGCTTGCCAACGGGTTCGAGGAGCGCAACACCCCCTGGGCGCACTCCCGCCGCCGCTATGACGCGGGGCTGGGTCTGCGCTCGCTGGAGGATATCGAGACACTGATTGCCTTTTTCGAGGCTCGGCGCGGGCAGATGTTTGGCTTCCGCTGGAAGGACTGGAGTGATTACAAGTCCGCGCGCGCAGGCGCGGAGGTGGACTTCCCCGACCAGCGGATCGGTACCGGCGATGGTGCCACTGTGGCGTTCCAGCTTAGCAAAACCTACCGCTCTGGCGACTACAGCTACCAGCGCCCGATCCTGAAGCCGGTGGCGGGTACGGTGCGGCTGGGGATCGAGCAGGACGAGCTCCGCGAGGGCGTGGATTTCACGCTCGACACCGCCACCGGGCAGGTAGTGCTTGCCTATCCGCCGGAGCAGGGCCTGAGCATCCATGCAGGCTTCGAGTTCGACGTGCCGGTGCGATTCGATACCGGGCAGATCCAGACCAGCGTGGCCTCCTTCCAGGCGGGCGAAGTGCCCGCGGTGCCGGTGGTGGAGGTGCGGGTATGAGCGGGCCGTCGGATGCGTTCCGCGCCCATGCCGCCACCGGGCTCACCACGCTGTGCCGGGCTTGGGCTATGACACGGTCGGACGGGGTGGTTTTCGGCTTCACCGACCATGACTGCGCGCTGACGTTTGAGGGTATCAGTTTCGAGCCCGGCAGCGGCCTCACCGCGCGGGCGCTGCAGCAGGCCACCGGGCTTTCGGTCGACAATACCGAAGCGCTCGGCGTGCTCAGCGCCGCCGCGGTGCGGGAGGAGGACATTGAGGCGGGGCGCTTTGACAATGCGGACGTGCGCTGCTGGCTGGTCAACTGGCAGGATGTCTCCCTGCGCTGGCTGCAGTTCCGCGGCACCATCGGCGAAATCCGCCGCGCCGGCGGCGCGTTTGAGGCTGAGCTGCGCGGCTTGACCGAGGCGCTGAACCGGCCGCTGGGGCGGATTTACCAGAAACCCTGCACGGCGGTGCTGGGCGACACCGCCTGCCGTTTCGATCTGAACACGCCCGGTTATGCCGTCGAGCTGGCTGCAGAGGCTGTGGAGGGCGCGGAACAGTTCCGGTGGGATGCACTTGCAGGTTTCGAGCCGGGCTGGTTCGCCGGCGGGCGGCTTTCGGTGCTGAGCGGCGCGGCACGGGGCCTCTGGGGCATGATCAAGGCTGACCGCAGCGACGCTTCGGGCCGCAGCCTTACACTTTGGCAGCCGGTGCGCGCTCCGGTGGTGCCGGGGGATATCCTGCGGCTGGAGGCGGGCTGCGACAAGCGGATGGAGACTTGCCGGCTGAAGTTCAGCAATCTCCTGAACTATCAGGGGTTCCCTGACATCCCGGGCGAGGACTGGATGGTGGCAGTGCCGCGACAGTCGGGCCTAAACAGCGGCGGCAGCCGCCGATGAGCATGCCGGTGGTCGCGCTGGCCCGGGTTTGGATCGGGACGCCCTACGTGCATCAGGCCTCCTGCCGCGGAGCGGGATGTGATTGCCTGGGGCTGATCCGCGGGCTCTGGCGCGAGCTCTACGGCGCCGAACCCGAGACCGTGCCGCCCTACACGATGGATTGGGACGAGCCGCAGCGGCAGGAGCACCTGTGGCAGGCGGCGGCGCGGCACCTGGTGGCCAAACCGCTCGATGCGGCGGCGCCCGGCGACGTGGTCCTGTTCCGGATGCGCGAGGGGGCGGTGGCCAAGCACCTGGGGGTGCAGTCCGAGGTTTGCGGTCAAAGCGATGTGTGCAGCGGCCCGCCCGGCGGGGTGGGACAGATTCTCCGCGGCCCTGCCTTCATCCACGCCTACGCCGGCCACGGCGTCGTCGAAAGCCCGCTCACCCCGCCCTGGCGGCGCCGCATCGTGGCGCGGTTTCATTTCCCGAAGGAGCAGATCTGATGGCAACCATTCTTCTTGCAGCCGCAGGCGCGGCCATCGGCGGCGCTGTCGGCGGTACCGTTGCGGGGCTGTCCTCGGCGGTGATCGGGCGCGCGGTGGGGGCAAGCCTGGGGCGGCTGATCGACGAGCGGCTGCTGGGCGCGGGATCTGATCCGGTGGAAACCGGCCGCGTGGACCGCTTCCGCCTGACCCAGGCGGGCGAGGGCGAGCCGGTCACGCAGCTTTACGGCCGGATGCGGCTGGGCGGTCAGGTGATCTGGGCTTCGCGCTTCCTGGAGACCGCTAGCACCGCCGGCGGAGGCGGCGGTAAGGGGCGGCCCAGAGCACCGCAGGTGACCCGCTACAGTTATTCGGTTTCACTCGCGGTGGCACTCTGCGAGGGGGAAATCGCCAGCGTCTCCCGGGTGTGGGCCGATGGCGAAGAGGTAGCGCCAAAGGACCTGAACATGACCGTCTACCGCGGCACTGCGGACCAGCTGCCCGACCCGGTCATGGAGGCAATTGAGGGCGCGGGACAGGTGCCCGCCTACCGCGGCACGGCCTACGTGGTAATGGAGAACCTGTCACTCGAACGGTTCGGCAACCGGGTGCCGCAGTTCTCCTTCGATGTGCTGCGGCCGGAGCAGCCCGGCAGCGCCACTCATGCAGAGGACCTGGGTCAGCTGGTGCAGGGGGTTGCCCTGATGCCGGGCACAGGGGAGTACACTTTGGCCAGCTCCCCTGTGCATTACAGCCACGGCCCCGGCTCCGCGCGCGCCGCCAACAGCCATACGCATTCAGGGCAAAGCGACCTCAAGACCTCGCTCGACGCGCTGGAGGCGGAACTGCCGGGCTGCGGGGCCGCCTCGCTCATCGTGTCGTGGTTCGGGGGTGACCTGCGCTGCGGCCACTGCACGCTGAAGCCGAAGGTGGAGCACAAGGACGCCGAGGGCAGCATGGTCTGGTCCGCCGGGGGGCTCTCCCGCTGGGAGGCCGAGGAGGTGCTGAAACAGGACGGCACCGCGCTTTACGGCGGCACGCCCGCGGATGCCGCGGTGGTGCAATCCATCCGCGAGATGCAGGCACGCGGGCTCAGGGTGATGTTCTACCCCTTCATCCTGATGGACCAGGGCGAAGGCAACACGCTGCCCGATCCCTGGACCGGCGCCGAGGGCCAGCCGCATCTGCCTTGGCGCGGCCGCATCACTCTGTCGGAAGCGCCCGGGCGCGATGGCTCCCCTGATGGCACGGCCGCGGCCGATGCCGAGGTCGCGGCGTTTTTCGGCACGGTGACGGCAGCGGATTTCACTGTGAGCGACGGCGCCGTCTCCTACCACGGCCCGCAAGAATGGAGCCTCAGCCGCTTCATCCTGCACTACGCGGCGCTATGCGCTGCGGCGGGCGGGGTGGAGGCTTTCTGCATCAGCTCGGAAATGCGCGCGCTCACGCAGATCCGCGGGGCAGGCGGCTTCCCGGCGGTGGAGGCCTTGCGCGTCCTCGCGGCGGAGGCGCGGACCCTGCTGGGGGCGGAGACCAAGATCGGCTATGCCGCCGACTGGTCGGAATATTGGGGCTATCAGTCCCCGGAGGGCGACCGCTACTTCCACCTCGATCCCCTCTGGGCCGATCCGGAGATCGGTTTCATCGGCATCGACAACTACATGCCGCTCAGCGATTGGCGCGAGGGGGAGGACCACCTCGACGCGCAATCCGGTGTGGCGGCGGTCTATGACCTTGATTACCTCCGCGGCAACGTGGAAGGCCGCGAGGGCTATGATTGGTATTACCATTCGCCCGAGGCCGAGGCGGCGCAGATCCGCACCCCGATCACCGATGGCGCCCATGGCGAGCCCTGGGTTTGGCGCTACAAGGACATCCGCAATTGGTGGCTCAACGAACACCACGAGCGCATCGGCGGCATCCGGCAGGTGCAGCCCACCGCCTGGGTGCCGCAGTCGAAGCCGATCTGGTTCACCGAACTGGGCTGCGCCGCGATCGACAAGGGCACCAACCAGCCCAATAAGTTCCTGGACCCGAAAAGCTCGGAATCGAAGCTGCCGAAATATTCCAGCGGGCAGCGCGACGACCTGATCCAGATCCACTACCTGCGCGCGGTTTTGGGCTACTGGAGGGAGGCGGAGAACAACCCGGTTTCGGAAGAATACGAAGGGCGGATGCTCGACATGGCCAACGCCTATGTCTGGGCCTGGGACGCGCGGCCTTTTCCGGCCTTCCCCAACAAGCTGGAGGTCTGGAGCGATGGCGAAAACTACCTGCGCGGCCACTGGCTCAACGGGCGCGCGGGCCAGCGCACGCTGGCCTCGGTGGTGGCGGAGGTCTGTGAGCGGGCAGGGCTATCGGCTTATGATGTCTCCCGGCTCTACGGCGTGGTGAGGGGCTATGCGAACAGCGAGGTGAGCGACGCCCGCGCGACGCTTCAGCCGCTGATGCTGCGCCACGGCTTCGACGCGGTAGAGCGCAACGGGCAGGTGGAGTTCCTGATGCGCGACGGTAAAGGGGCAGAAGCGCTCGACCCGGCAATGCTGGCAGACAGTGTGGAACTGGATGGACCCATCGAACGCATCCGCGGCAGCGAAGGCGAGCAGGCGGGCCGTGTTCGGCTGCGCTTTGCCGAATGGGGCGGCGATCATGAGACCGCTTCGGTGGATGCCGTGCTGCCGGACCAGGCAACCCACGCGGTGAGCCAGAACGAGCTGCCGATTGCTTTGACTGGCGCGGAGGCGCGGCAGGTGGTGGCCCGATGGCTGGCGGAGGCGCGGATTTCCCGCGACAGCGCCCGCTTCCAGCTCCCGCCCTCGCTTCTGCATCTGGGGGCAGGCGACGTGGTAGCGCTGCCGGGCGACGACGGACAAAAGCAGCTCTACCGCATTGACCGGATCGAGCAGGCCGAAGCGCAGCTGGTAGAGGCGGTGCGCATCGAGCCCGGCGTCTACCGCGCAGGTGAAGTCCTCGAGGATTTGCCCGGAGTGAACGAATTTGCCGCGCCGGTGCCGGTGCTGCCCCTGTTCCTGGACCTGCCGCTGATGCGCGGGGATGAAAACCCGGTGGCGCCGCATCTGGCGGTGACGGCTGAGGTCTGGCCGGGAAGCGTCGCTGTTTACGGCTCGGCCAGCGATGAGAACTACGCGCTGGAACAGGTGATCGCGGCGCGGCAGACGGTGGGGGTGACGGAAACCCCGCTGCTGGCCGCGCCGCCGGGGCGCTGGGACCTGGGCGCGGATTTGCAGGTGAAGCTGATCGCGGGCGGGCTCGAAAGCCGCAGCGCACAGGCCGTGCTGGATGGCGCCAACCTTGCTGCAATCGGCGACGGCACCCCCGAAAACTGGGAACTGTTTCAGTTCCGCGAAGCCGAGCTGATCGCGCCGCAGACCTACCTGCTGCGCGGCCGCCTGCGCGGCCAGGCGGGCAGCGATGGGCTGATGCCGCAGGTCTGGCCCGCGGGCTCTTACGTGGTGCTGCTGGATAGCACGATGGTGCAGGTTGATCTTGCGCCCGATCAGCGGCGGCGGCAGCGGCACTACCGGATCGGCCCCGCAAGGCGCAGCCTGGAGGATCCCTCCTATGTGCACGTGGAAGCCAGTTTCGACGGCAGCGGGCTGCGCCCCTATGGGCCGGCGCATCTGGCTCTCACGGGGGCGCTGGGCGGTGACATCGCTGCCGGCTGGATCCGCCGCACAAGGATCGAGGGCGACGGCTGGGACCTGCCCGAGGTGCCCCTTGGCGAGGAGAGCGAGGCCTACCGCATCCGCGTCATGCGCGGCGCAGCCGTGCTGCGCGAGGCGGTCAGCTCCGGGCCCGCCTGGACCTATCCGGCTGCGGCGCAAGTTGCCGATGGCGCGGTGCCAGGCGATGTTCTGGAGGTTGCACAGCTTTCGGCGCGCTATGGAGCGGGACCGGCCGCCATGGCGGTGCTCACGTGAGGCGGCCGGTGCTGCCCAGCGACTGCGCTGCGGTGGCCCGGGCGCTTTTGGCGGCGCCCGTGGCGGCGCGGCCTGCGCTCTGCCGCAGGATCTTTGCGGGCGCCGCCGAGGCCGCCGTCCACATGGCGTGCCACCGACGCCTGCATCCGCGCTGGGGCGACGGCTCGCTCTCCGCCGCCGCACGCCGGTTCCGGCTGGCGGACGAGCCCTTCCTCGATGACCCCGAGTTCCTGTCCTGCACCAGGCTCGTGCTCACGGCGCTGGCCGCCCGGATATCAGAACGTCCCGCGGCGCCTCCCGCCCGCTGAACCCGGCAGCCAAGCTGCCGGGCCAGCCGTTGGGCCGGGTGCCACGGCCCTGCGGTCCGCGGCGCGGGCCCGTATGGTGCGGTTCCGGTGCCTTCGGCCCTGGCGTTCCGGGGTTGCGGGCCATCGGAATTGGAAATACCGGTCATCACAGGTTTGCGTTTGCGGAATGTCTTCCTAAATGCATAACCTGAGCGGAGAAAGGATGCCGAGCCATGATCGAAGCGCAAAAAGCCGTCACTCCCGTGGATCCGGTCTGGGACCGGATTGCTAAGGAAGCCCAGGAGGCTGTCGATTTCCAGCCCTTGCTGGGCGGGCTGATCCACGCCTGTATCCTGCACCACAAATCGATCGAGAAGGCACTGTCCTACCGGATTTCGGCAAAGCTCTGTTCGAACGAGATGTCGATGACCATCCTGCGGGAGATCGTCGACGAAGCCTATGCCGATGACCCCGCCATCGTGGAAGCCGCCCGCGCTGACCTGGTTGCGGTTTACGAGCGCGACCCGGCGTGCCACCGGCTGCTGCAGCCGATCCTCTATTTCAAGGGCTACCAGGCGGTGCAGGCCTACCGGGTCAGCCACTGGCTGTGGAAGAAGGGGCAGAAGGACCTCGCCTATTTCTTCCAGATGCGCACCTCAGAGATCTTCGGCATCGACATCCACCCCGGCGCCCGCATCGGCAAGGGGATCATGATCGACCACGCCCATTCCATTGTGATCGGCGAGACCGCGGTGGTGGGCAATAATGTTTCGATGCTGCACTCGGTGACGCTCGGCGGCACCGGCAAGGAGGAGGAGGACCGCCACCCCAAGATCGGCGACGGCGTTCTGATCGGGGCGGGGGCGAAGGTACTCGGCAATATCAAGGTCGGGCATTGCAGCCGCATCGCGGCCGGGTCGGTGGTGCTGTCGGAAGTGCCGCCCTGCAAGACCGTGGCAGGCGTGCCCGCGCGCATCGTGGGCGAGGCGGGCTGCGATCAGCCCTCGGTCAGCATGGACCAGCGCTTCACCAACGGCAGCGGTTCGGAGTAGGCGGCCGGAGACCCCGGCCGGGACGGGCGCTTCGGCGAAGACGGGCTAAACGGCGGGTCTCGGCTTGCCGCGCCCCGCGCGATTGCCTGCGGAGAGAATTGCCTGACCGGCACGGCTTTGGAACATGCCACGAAAAAGGCCGGGCAGCTGCCCGGCCTTTACTGTATCTGGACTCCGGCCCGCTCAGGCCAGCATCACCATCGGGTTTTCCAGGTTGTCCTTGATCGCGGTCAGCAACTGCGCCCCCAGCGCGCCGTCGATCACCCGGTGGTCGACCGAGAGCGTCACCGACATCACCGTGGCTACCGCCAGCTCGCCGTCCTTGCCGACGATGGGCTTCTTGACGCCCGCGCCAACCGCGAGGATGGCGCCATGCGGCGGGTTGATCACGGCGTCGAAGTTTTCGATGCCGAACATGCCGAGGTTGGAGATCGCGAAGCTGCCGCCCTGGTATTCATGCGGCGCGAGCTTGCGGTCGCGGGCGCGGGTTGCAAGGTCCTTCATCTCCGACGACAGCGCCGACAGCGACTTCATCTCCGCATCCTGCAGCACCGGGGTGAACAGGCCGCCCTCGATGGCAACCGCCACCGCCACGTCCGAGGCCTTCATCTTCAGCACCCGGTCGCCGGCCCAGACCGCATTGGCATCCGGCACCGACTGCAGCGCCAGCGCGCAGGCCTTGATGATGAAGTCGTTGACCGAGAGCTTCACGCCGCGGCCTTCGAGCTGCTTGTTGAGGTCACCGCGGAATTTCAGCAGCGCGTCGAGCTGGATGTCGCGGCGCAGGTAGAAATGCGGCACCTGCTGCTTGGCCTCGGTCAGGCGCGCAGCAATGGTCTTGCGCATCCCGTCGAGCTTCATTTCCTCGTAGTCGCGGCCCTGGTACATCTTTGCGACCTGATCGGCCGAGGGGCCTGCGGAGGGCGCAGCCGCGGCCGGGGCCTTGGCGGCTTCCGCTTTCGGGGCGTCTTCCTTGGCGGCCTGGGGCTTGGCGCTTTCGACGTCGGCCTTAACGATGCGGCCCTTGGGTCCGGAGCCCTCGATCTGGCTCAGGTCGAGGCCCTTGCCGGCAGCTATGCGCCGTGCCAGCGGCGATGCGAAGATGCGGCTGCCATCGGCGGCCTGCGGCGCGGCCGGGGCGGGTTTCGCCTCTGCCTGGCCGTTGCCCTTGGCAGGAGCGGGCGCCTCGGACCCCTCCTTGGGGGCCGCCTCCTTGCCCGCGTCAGCCGCGGGCGCGGCTTCCCCGCCGGAAGCACCGGAGGACTTGATGTCATCGGCGCTTTCGCCATCCTCCAGCAGGACCGCGATGGGCGTGTTCACCTTCACGCCTTCGGTGCCTTCGCCAATGAGGATCTTGCCGACGGTGCCTTCGTCGACGGCTTCGAATTCCATCGTCGCTTTGTCGGTCTCGATCTCCGCCAGCAGGTCGCCGGAGGAGACCGTGTCTCCTTCCTTGACCAGCCATTTGGCAAGGGTGCCTTCCTCCATCGTGGGGGAGAGGGCGGGCATCAGGATTTCAGTGGGCATCTTGAGGCTCCTTACCGGTAGGTCACTTGTTTCACCGCCTCGATCACCTCATCAGTGGTGACCAGCGCATGTTTTTCCAGGTTGGCGGCATAGGGCATCGGCACGTCCTTGCCGGTGCAGTTGATGACCGGCGCGTCAAGGTAATCGAACGCCTCCTGCATCACCACCGAGGAGATGTAGCTGCCGACCGAGCCCTGCGGCCAGCCTTCTTCGACGGTGACCAGGCGGTTGGTTTTCATCACCGATTTGATGATCGCGGGCGTGTCCATCGGGCGCAGGGTGCGCAGGTCGATGACCTCGGCCGAGATGCCGTCTTCCGCCAGTTTCTCAGCGGCTTCCAGCGCGTACTGCATGCCGATGCCGAAGGAGACGATGGTTACGTCGTCGCCCTCGCGCCAGATCCGGGCCTTGCCGAAGGGCACGGTGTAGTCATCGAGCTTCGGCACGTCGAAAGCGCGGCCGTAGAGGATCTCGTTCTCAAGGAAGATCACCGGGTTGGGGTCGCGGATCGCTGATTTCATCAGCGCCTTGGCGTCCGACGCGGAGTATGGCATCGCCACTTTCAGGCCGGGGATCTGCATGTACCAGGCGGCGTAGTCCTGGCTGTGCTGGGCGGCGACGCGGGCGGCGGCGCCGTTGGGGCCGCGGAAGACGATCGGGCAGCCCATCTGGCCCCCGGACATGTAGAGCGTCTTGGCCGCCGAGTTGATGATCTGGTCGATCGCCTGCATCGCGAAGTTGAAGGTCATGAACTCGACAACCGGGCGCAGCCCGCCAAAGGCCGCACCGGTGGCGATGCCGGCAAAGCCGTGCTCGGTGATCGGCGTGTCGATCACCCGCTTGGCGCCGAACTCGTCCAGCAGACCCTGGGAGACCTTGTAGGCGCCCTGGTACTCGGCGACTTCCTCGCCCATCAGGAAAACGTTCTCGTCGCGGCGCATTTCCTCGGCCATGGCGTCGCGCAGGGCTTCGCGCACGGTGGTCTGCACCATCTCGGTGCCTTCCGGGTAGTCGGGCTCGGCATCGGGGATCGCGGCGGCGGGCACCTTCTGCGGCGCGGCGGCAGCGGGCTCGTCGCGGGCAGGGGCCTTGGCTTCCTGCTTGTCTCCGCCATTGCCGCCCGAGGACGCCTCGTAGTCGTCCACGCTTTCGCCGTCTTCAACCAGCACCGCGATGGGGGTGTTCACCTTCACGCCTTCAGTGCCTTCGCCGATCAGGATCTTGCCGACGGTGCCTTCGTCGACGGCTTCGAACTCCATCGTCGCCTTGTCGGTTTCGATCTCGGCCAGGATGTCGCCGGAGTTCACGGTATCGCCTTCCTTGACCAGCCACTTGGCCAGGGTGCCTTCCTCCATGGTCGGCGACAGGGCGGGCATCAGAATTTCAGTTGCCATGTCTTGTTCTTCCCTCTCAGGCGGTTTCCTGCGGAACTTCGTCCGCATAGATGTCGGTCCACAGCTCGTCGAGCGCGGGCTCGGGGCTGTCCTTGGCGAATTCCGCGGATTTGCTGACGATCTCCTTGATCTCCTTGTCGATCGCCTTGAGATCCTCTTCGCTGGCGTGGTCGCCGGTCAGCAGCATGTCGCGGACCTGCTCGATCGGGTCACGCTCCTCGCGCATTTTCTGCACTTCCTCGCGGGTGCGGTACTTCGCCGGGTCGGACATCGAGTGGCCGCGGTAGCGGTAGGTCTTCACTTCCAGGATGTAGGGGCCCTTGCCTTCGCGGCAGTGGGCCACCGCGCGCTCGCCCGCTTCCTTGACCGACAGCACGTTCATGCCGTCAACCGCCTCACCGGGGATGCCGAACGCCTTGCCGCGCTCCCAGATTTCGGCGCTGGAGGTGGAGCGCTGCTGCGAGGTGCCCATGGCGTACTGGTTGTTCTCGATCACGAAGATCACCGGCAGCTTCCAAAGGGCCGCCATGTTGAACGTTTCGTAGACCTGGCCCTGGTTGGCGGCGCCGTCCCCGAAATAGGTAAAGGTGACGCGGCCGTTGTCCTTGTACTTGTCGGCGAAGGCGAGGCCCGCGCCCAGAGGCACTTGGGCGCCGACGATGCCGTGGCCGCCGTAGAAATGCTTTTCGCGGCTGAACATGTGCATCGAGCCGCCTTTGCCCTTGGAGTAGCCGCCCTCGCGGCCGGTGAGCTCGGCCATCACCCCGTCCGGGTCCATGCCGCAGGCCAGCATATGGCCGTGATCGCGATAGGAAGTGATACGCTTATCGCCTTCCTCAGCCGCGGCCTCCAGCCCCACGACAACGGCTTCCTGGCCGATGTAGAGGTGGCAGAAGCCGCCGATCAGGCCCATGCCATAAAGCTGGCCGGCCTTTTCCTCGAATCGGCGGATAAGCAGCATCTCCCGGTAGTAGTTGGTGAGCTCCTCAGCAGAAACGTTTGATTTCTTGGTCGATCTTCTAGCGGCCATGGTTGTGTGCTTCCCCTGTAGGCTAGATAGTTTAGCATTAAACAAACTGTTATCGCATTCTTGCGCGCATGGGTAGTGCTATTGTGACGCTACGGCGCGCACGTGACAATCCGTCCCGTAGCAACGGGCGGAACCGCGCTGCAATGGCGCGGTACAGGGCGTTTTGGGGAACCGCCGCGAGGCGGGTCAGTGGATAACCAGTTCGTCAGCCCGCAAGAGGCCGAGGACTGAGCGCGCCTGCTCGTCGAGCAGATCCAGATCGAGGTAATCGTCCGACAGCCGCCGGGTCAGGTTTTCCATTTCGCCGATACTGGCCTGAAGACGGGCGAGGTCCTGACGCAGCTCCTCTGCTTCGGCCTGGATCTCCACCCGCCGGAACAATCCGAAGTCGCCCTGCACCGCGGCGAAGGTGAAATACGCGCTCAACGCGAAGGCAGTTGCAAAAAAAGCGATAGCGCCCAAGGAGGGCCTGGAGCTTGTGGTCACGTGAGGCCGCCTGTATCGTACTGCTAGTGTTGTGTTTTTGCACCGTTTGCCGGCGTCTGCACCAACTATGCCACATCACGTATTGCTTGTGAAACTTAAACTGTCCGTGGGGGTTCGAAAGTTTCGCGGCGGTCCGGGCGGGGGCAGGGCAACGCGGTGACGCCACGGCCTTCTGGCCCGCCCGTGCCGGTGCCCTAAGCTGGCCGCAGGAGGAGCAGAGATGACACGAGACACCGATACCCCGGCAGTGGCCGCATTGCGCACGCATGAAGTCACGAACCAGCCGCAGCCGCGCGGCGGGCGCGATCTCTGGGCGGAGGACCGCGCCCTGCGTGCTTACGTCGGCCATTTCGGCGGCCGCACGGGGGAGGCCGCGGCGGCGGGCGCCGCCTATGGCGCGGCGGAGTTGATCGAGGCCGCAGAAGAGGCCCGGCGCGATCCGCCCCGCCTGAAGGCGTTCGGCCGCTCCGGCCACCGGCTGGACGAGGTGCATTTCAACCCCGGCTATCACGCGGTGATGGGGGCTGCGCAGCGGCTGGGCTATGCCCATTGCGCCTGGGACGGGCAGCCGGGCGGCCATGTCACCCATGCCGCACATGTGTACATGCTGAATCAGGTGGAGCCGGGCGTCTGCTGCCCGATGACCATGACCTACGCCGCGGTTCCAGCCCTGCGCCACGACGCGGCGCTGTCCGCTGAATGGCTGCCCAAGCTGACGAGCGCGGACTACGACCCCTCCATCCGCCCGGTGGCGCAGAAACGCGGCGCCACGCTCGGCATGGCGATGACCGAAAAACAGGGCGGCTCCGACGTGCGCGCCAATACCACCCGCGCGGTGCGGGATGGAGACCATTACCGGCTGAGGGGCCACAAGTGGTTCTGCTCGGCGCCGATGTCGGACGGGTTCCTGACGCTGGCTTATGCCGACGGGGGGCTCACCTGCTTCCTGGTGCCGCGCTGGCTGGAGGACGGCCGCAACGCGATCCGGCTGATGCGGCTGAAAGACAAGCTGGGCAACCGCGCTAATGCCAGTGCCGAGATCGAATACGAGGACGCGCTGGCCTACCGTCTGGGCGAAGAGGGGGCAGGCGTGCGCACGATCATCGAGATGGTGCATCACACCAGGCTCGATACCGCGCTGGCACCTGCGGGGCTGATGCGCGCAGCGCTCACGGAAGCTTTCTGGTGGGTCGAGGGCCGCAGCGCGTTCCAGAAGCGTTTGATCGACCAGCCCCTGATGCGCGCGGTCCTGGCCGACCTCGCGCTTGACGCCGAAGGCGCGCTGGCGGCGGGGATGGCGATGGCAGCCGCCTTTGACCGCGAGGATGCCGGCAGCCGGGCGCTCGCCCGAATCGGCGTGGCGCTCGCCAAGTACCTGGGCAACAAGCGCTGCATCCCGGTGATCGGCGAGGCGATGGAGGTGCTGGGGGGCATGGGCTACATCGAGGAAACGCCGATGCCGATGCTCTATCGCGAGGCGCCCCTGAACGGTATCTGGGAGGGCTCTGGCAATGTGATCTGCCTTGACATCCTGCGGACGCTCGCGCGTGAGCCGCGGGCCGGAGCCGCGCTGAACGCCCTGCTCGACGGTGCCCGCGCCAGCGACAAGCGCTATGACGCGGCGCTCACGGCGCACCGGGCGCGCTGGCCCGCACTGCCGCCCGAGGCGGAGGCGCGCTGGTTCGTGGAAAGCCTCGCCACCCTGATGAGTGCCGCCTGCCTGATCGAGGCTGCGCCTGTACCGGTTGCGGACGGGTTTATTTCCAGCCGCGTCGAGGGCGCACGCGGGTCGCTGCCGGGCTCAGTTGCCGGATTGGATGTGGAGGGCATTCTGGCGCGTTTTGTGGGGTAGGTGCGGCACCCTGAATCACGGGTGATCAATCACTACGGCTCGCGTCTACTCGGAGAGCCGGGCATCTCCGGCGCGCGCGGAGGCGACCCAGAGGAGACTAACTGGCAGTTTATGTCCGCCAAGTCCGTACGCCTTTTCGAGGGACCGCCAAAACGAACACAAATCGCCGTCGCGTGGGGGCGCGCCGGCGATGCGCGGCGGCCTTGCGGCCTTGTTCCGCGCCTGGTGCTTTCATCGGCCTGCGAATGGGCAAAACGCCGAATAAAACGCCCCCGCGAAGTGCGGGGGCGTTCTAACTCTAGCCGTCGGGCCTTACTGCTCCAGCGCCGCAACGCCGGGCAGGGTTTTGCCTTCCATCCACTCCAGGAACGCGCCGCCTGCGGTGGAGATATAGGTGAAGGCCTCCGCCGCGCCCGCCTGGTTCAGCGCCGCCACTGTGTCGCCGCCGCCGGCCACGCTGATCAGGCGGCCCGCCCTGGTCAGTTCCGCCGCCTTCTGCGCGGCGGCATTGGTGGCAGTATCGAAGGGCGCGATCTCGAAGGCGCCCATCGGGCCGTTCCAGATCAGCGTCTTGGAGGCCTCGAGCGTTTTGGCCACCGCAGCCACAGTTTCAGGCCCGGCATCCAGGATCATCGCATCCGCCGGGCAGGCATCTGCCGCCACCGTTTCGTTCGCAGCACCCGCCTTGAACTCGCGCGCAACCACCACGTCCTCGGGCAAGAGGATGGTGCAGCCCTTGGCGTCCGCCTTGGCGAGGATCTCCCGCGCGGTCTCAGCCATCTCGTGCTCGCAGAGCGACTTGCCCACGTCGATGCCCTTGGCCGCGAGGAAGGTGTTTGCCATGCCGCCGCCGATAATCAGATTGTCGACCTTTTCCACCAGGTTGCCCAGCAGCTCCAGCTTGGTGGAAACTTTGGCGCCGCCCACCACCGCTGTCACCGGGCGTACCGGGGTGCCAAGCGCGCTTTCCAGCGCTTCCAGCTCGGCCTGCATCAAGCGGCCGGCGCAGGCGGGCAGCAGCCGGGCCAGGGCCTCGGTCGAGGCATGGGCGCGATGCGCGGCAGAGAAGGCATCATTGCAGTAGACATCGCCAAGCGCAGCCATTTCCGCCGCCAGTTCGGCATCGTTCTTCTCCTCGCCCGCGTGAAAGCGGGTGTTCTCCAGGAGCAGCACCTCGCCGTCCTTCAGCGCGTCCGCCGCGGCGCTCGCAGCCGGGCCGCGGCTGTCGGCGCAGAACACCACCGGCGCGCCGAAGGCAGCTTCCAGCGCGGGCACCAGTGGCCGCAGCGACATCTCCGGCACTACCTTCCCTTTGGGGCGGCCGAAATGCGCCAGAAGCACCGGCTTGCCGCCCTGCGCCAGGATGTCCTTCACCGTGGGCGCCACACGCTGGATACGGGTGTCATCGGTGACACGGCCGTCTTCCACCGGCACGTTGATGTCCACGCGCACCAGCACGCGCTTGCCGTTCAGATCCATGTCGTCGAGCGTCTTCCAGCCCATGTGCCAGCTCCCTTCAGCGAATTTCCGGTCAGACCCCCGGCTGTTTCGGGGGTTTTTGCGCATCAGTCAATGCTCCCTTGGCATTTGCCGGCGCGCCGCGTAACTATCGGGTCAATTAAGCTGACAGGAGGGCCCCATGGCCGAGATCAAGGATCCCGAAAACACCATCATCATGGAACTCAAGGACGGTAGCGTGGTGATCGAGCTGCTGCCGGACGTGGCGCCCAAGCATTGCGAGCGGATGAAGGAACTGGCCCGCGGCGGCGAATATGACAACGTGGCCTTCCACCGGGTAATCGACGGCTTCATGGCGCAAACCGGCGACGTCCAGCACGGCGACATGGAAGACGGTTTCAACATCCGCATGGCGGGCACCGGCGGCTCCGACAAACCGAACCTGCCGGCCGAGTTTTCCAAGCTGCCCCATGACCGTGGCACCCTGGGCGCGGCCCGCGCCGCAAGCCCGGACTCGGCCAACTCGCAGTTCTTCATCAACTTCAAAGATAACCACTTCCTGAACGGCCAGTACACGGTCTACGGCCGGGTCATTGATGGCATGGAGCATGTCGACGCCATTACCCGCGGCGAGCCCCCGGCGAACCCCGACCGGATGATCTCCGTCAAGGTGGCAGCCGATGCTTAAGCTGGCAGCTGCCTTTGCTCTCATGGCTGGCCCCGCGCTGGCCACCGGGCTGGAGATCGAGGTCGCGGGCGAGGCCAATGGCACCGTCAAGATCGACCTGTTTGAGGATGTCGCACCCAAGCACGTGGAGCAGATCACCGCACTTGCCGAGGAAGGCAAATATGACGGTGTGGTGTTCCACCGGGTGATCGACGGCTTCATGGCGCAGACCGGTGATGTCGAATTCGGCAAGGCCGGCGGCGATATGCGGCGCGCCGGGCAGGGCGGCTCGGAGCGGGCGGACTTGCCGGCCGAGTTCTCGGACAAGCCGTTTGACCGCGGCGTCGTCGGCATGGCCCGGGCGCAGAGCCCCGACAGCGCCAACTCGCAGTTCTTCATCATGTTCGAACCGGGCCATTTCCTGAACGGCCAGTACACCGTGGTGGGCGAAGTGACCGAGGGCATGGAAGTGGTCGACCAGATCAAGCGCGGCACCGGCCCCAACGGCGCAGTGATTGGCGAACCCGATACGATGGCTAAGGTGACTGTCACCGAGTGAGCCTGATTGGCTCTGCTGCATTCCGCCCGCGTCCCCATTCCGGGGGCGCGGGTATTTTCACGCGTGCATTTCCTCTCGCGGCGCGTCACAACGCCGTGCGGCCCCCTGTTCAGCTTTCCCGTGCCTTTCTAGACAGGAAAGGGGAGGAGATGTCTCATGGGAAAACTGCTGTTGCTGGCGCTTGCGCTGCTCTGGCCTCTGGCGGCACTGGCCGAGCCGCGTATCTGGGCACGGGAGTGGCCCAAAACCGATTTCAGCCGCACACAGGTGCAGGAATGGGAGGAAATCCGATCGGGCGGGGTGCCGAAGGACGGCATTCCGGCGCTGGATGCTCCGAAGTTTCTGGAGGCTGCCCAGGTCCGGCGGCTGGATGCGCGCGAACCGGTGATCACGCTGGAGATTGCAGGCGCCGCTCCGCGCGCCTATCCGCTGCGCTACCTGACCTGGCACGAGATCGTCAACGACGTGGTTGCGGGGGTGCCGGTGGCGGTGACCTACTGCCCTTTGTGCAACTCGGCGATGACCTTTGACCGGCGCACACCGGCGGGTACGCTGAGCTTTGGCGTCACTGGCAAACTGCGCCATTCGGATCTGGTGATGTATGACCGCGAAACCCAGAGCTGGTGGCAGCAGGCGCTTGGCACTGCCATCGTAGGACGGATGACCGGTCAGCGGCTGAAGGCGCTGCCGAGCTGGGTTGAAAGCTGGCAGGAGTTCCAGAGCCGCAGCCCTGATGGGCTGGTGATGGCCCAGCCCGGCTACAACCGCGCTTACGGCCGCAATCCCTATCGCGGTTACGACAGCTCAAACTGGCCATTCCTCTACGATGGCGCGCCACCTCCGCACGGGCTGGCGCCGCTGGAGCGGGTGGTGCGGGTGGGCGACCGGGCCTGGCCGCTGAGCCGCCTGGCGCGGGAAGGCGAGATCCGTGAAGCCGGGGTGGTGCTGAGCTGGCGGCCTGGCCAGGCCTCGGCGCTTGATGCCAGCACCCTGGCTGCGGGCCGCGATATCGGCAGCGTGCGGGTGCGCGGCCGCGACGGCCGCAACCTGCCGCATGATGTGATGTTTGCCTTTGCCTTCCACGCCTTCTGGCCAAATGGCAAGTGGATGCTGAAATAGCAAAAGGCGCGCCCTGGCAGGCGCGCCACCTCCGAGCTGGCGGTGGCCGCCGTTAGAACAGGAAGTTGTCCCCGTCCCGCAGCGTTGCCATGCCGGTGTCCTCGACCAGCACGGTGACATCGGCAAAGGAGATCAGAACATCGTCTCCTTGCTGTTCAAACTCGAGCTGGCCCAGACGCGCGGCGCCGCGGCCGACTTCGATCAGGTCTGTGCCGATTTGGAAATCGGTGATCGTATCGTTGCCGTGGCCCTTATGGAAAACGAATGTGTCCGCGCGGCCGCCGCCGGAGAGAAGATCATCGCCCCTGTGCCCCAGCAGCACGTCGCGCCCGTTTCCGCCGTTCATCGCGTCGCTTCCGGTTCCGCCAGACATAGTGTCATTGCCACCGCCGCCGCGGTCATTGCCGTTGCCGCCTCGCATCCGGTCATTGCCGGTACCGCCGGACAGCACATCCCGGCCGCCGCCGCCTTCCAAGGCGTCACTGCGGCTGCTCCCGGTCAGCTCATCGTTCCCGGCATGCCCCTTCAGCAAGTCTTCCCCGTCTTCACCGCAAAGGAAATCACTCCCCTTGCCGCCAAACAGGCTGTCGTTTCCGCCGCCGCCGTACAGTATGTCGCCGTCACCGAGCCCGGACAGGAGATCATTGCCGCTGCCGCCCAACAGATAGTCATACGAGGCACCCCCGGAAATCGTGTCGTTGCCGTCCCAGCCGTGGATCAGATTGAAGCTGCCGCTGGCCCCTTCGAAACGGCCGAAAATGTGGTCGGCCTCGTGATTGCCCTGCTGGATTTCGATCTGAAAGTCCTGAAGGGCAATCGTCTCGATACCGTAGAGCCGGTCCGTGCCAAAACCGCTCTCAAGAATAACTGCGCCATCAATGTCGAAAGTGGCATTCCAGTTGGCGCCGACCGCATCGGCAACGAAAGTGTCGTGCCCGGTGCCGCCATAAACTGTACCGTCCCCGGTTCCCGTGCGGATGCGGTCGTTCCCGCCATGGGTTTCGATGTAATCGTCCCCATTCCAGTACGACGTATAGTTGTCATCGCCGCTGAAAAGGGAAGTCAGAATCTGGTACTCGCTCTGCTGGGTGAGCTGCGACAGGCTTAGGTTAAATTCTGAAGCTGTCGCTACCAATGCACCACGGTGCTGCAAGCTTAGGCCGCTCACGCTGCTGCTGGGAGTTAGATATCCTGCGCCGTCGAACGCAAAGCCGCCATCGAGCGTGACGCTGTAGTCATGGTAGGACGCTGAAATCCGGTTCGCGGTCACGCTGGTAAGTACAATGCCGTTAAGGTCGAATCCGGCGAGGTTGAGTTCGGGCAATGTGTTGGCATAGTCGTGAATAAGAATTCTGGTCATCGTTGGGTCGCATTTCCTGCAAAAGGTTTACAGCGCCCCGAATGATTGATCGAGAAAGGGGGGCAACCGCGAAGCGCGTGTTGAGGCAAAAAAAAACGCCGCGGACCAAAGGTCTGCGACGCTTGTGTTAAACTGCTAGTGCCGGGGGCCGCCCGCCGCGTCAGCTGCCCGCCTTCTGCCCGGTGCTGGCGGCGTTCACCGCGGCCGACGGCGCGGCTGCGGCGGCCGGGGCGGACTTCTTGCCGCCGGGGTTCAGCGGGTCGTCCTGGCGCTGCACGGAGCCTTCGAAATGGGCGCCGCTTTCGATCGCGATGGTCTTGTGGATGATGTCGCCCTCGACCCGTGCGGTGGAGGTGAGGCGCACCTTCAGGCCGCGCACCCGGCCCACGATGCGGCCATTGATGACCACGTCGTCGGCGGTCACTTCACCCTTGATAGTGGCGGTTTCGCCGATGGTCAGAAGATGCGCGCGGATGTCGCCCTCGACGGTGCCTTCCACCTGGATGTCACCGGAAGTCTTAACGTTGCCAGTGATATGCAGGTCCGAGCTCAGCAGCGACGCGGCCGGCTTCGCCTTGGGGGCGCTGGCGGTGTAGTCCGAAGCGGGCGATGCCGGGGCTGGGGTCGCCGGGGCGGCCTGGGGCGTGTCGGCCTGCTTCGGCCCGGGCTCGTTGATTTTGCTCTTAGAAAACATTTCTCGCAGCCTTGATGTAGATCATGGGGTTTACGGGTTGGCCGTTGACCTTGACCTCGTAATGGAGGTGGGTCCCGGTGGACCGTCCGGTGTTACCCATATCAGCAATGTGATCCCCGCGCGAGACCCTTTGGCCGACCTTCACGCGGATCTTGGAGTTATGGGCATATTTCGTTTCGATGCCAAAAGCATGGCGGATGGTGACCAGCTTGCCATAGCCTGACTGCCAGCCCGCGAAGGTGACAACACCATCGGCAGTGGCAAAAATATCGGTGCCGGTGCGCCCGGCAAAGTCCGAGCCATTGTGCATGCGGCGGCCGCCGGTCTTGGGGTCGCGCCGGTAGCCGAAGCCCGAGCTGTTGCGCACGTGGTTGAGGTTCACCGGGCTGGCAAAAGGCGCCTGCTGGGCCGCCAGCCGGTAGAGGTTCAGCTCATCAAGGCTGTCCAGAATCCGGGCCGCCCTGAGTTCCTCCGCGGTGGCTTCCTCACCGCGGGTCGATATCGCTAAAGGGCCGAGCGGACCGCCCTGGCCGCTGTAGCCGCGCCGCACCTGCTCCAGGATGCGGTCGGTGGGCATGCCCGCGCTGCGGAACATCTTGTCCAGCGGCGCTACCGAAATCTCCACCGCTTCTTCGAGCTGCCGGAAGATCTGGTCGTTGCGCTCGTCCATCAGCTTCAGTTCCAGCTCCAGTTCGTCGCGCTCCAGAAGGGCGGTGCGGGCATCGGCCTCAACCTGGTCGCGCTGCTGGGCTGTCTCCGACAGCACGTCTGCCAGCATGTCCATCTGCGCCGAAGCGCTGGCCAGGGTGGTCTGGGCGGTGCCGTCGGCCTCGGTGTCGGCTTCGAGCTGCGCCAGCGCCTTGCGGGCCTCATCGCGCTGGGTCAGCGCGTCGCGCAGGTTGGACTGGATTACCTCGATCCCGGTTTCCAGCTCGCGGCGGCGGGTTTCCGAGGCGAGCAGCTCGGACTGCATCCGGGAGATCTGCACCAGCGCAGCGTTGAAGCGCTCCTGTGCTGCGAGGGCTTCCTCGGCGCGGGCGTCGCGTTCGGCGGAGATCGCGTTCAGCCGTTCCCGGTAGGTTTCCTGGTCGCGTTTGGCGGCTTCCCGGAAGTTGCCTGCGCCTATGCTGTCCATCAGCAGGATCGCGCTGGCGACCCAGGCCCAGGCGGCAAACAGCACAATGCCGGTGAGCGCGATCAGCTGGGTTTCCGAACGCAACCGGATAAAGCGCGTGTCTTTGTCCGATTTCAGGAAGACCCGCCGCTCGGGAAAGCGGCGTTCCAGAAATGCGTGAATTCTGATTGCGAAGCGTGTGCGCAAAGCCCGTGTTCCTGTCCCGTCCCTATATGCTGCTCGTTTGCTGCCTGAGCCGCCATGCAGAAGGCGGCCGGCAATGGGCCGCGCTGGTCCGGGCGGCCGCGGGGGGCAAACTGCATGGGCGGACTGAATAGACAGGCAGCGGCCACTGGGCAAGCCTGTTGACCCTTCACCCCCGAAATGGGGGCAAAGGACCGCCTGATGGGCGAAAATCTGCCGAAAACAGGGCATCGGGCTGTGACGAGCGGCGCCTGGGTGCCCCCCCCGTGTTCAAGGGCGGCAGCATTACTGGCTGCGGGCGTCCTCCTGCGCTTGCATCCAGCCGTTGCCCCAAGCGAGGTGATCGGCGCTGTCGAAGGCATGCGGGTTGGTGGTGAAGGAGCGGCCGTCGCGCTGCGCCTTGTAGCCGGCCTCGTATGTGCTGCCGCGCGGGTCCATGCCGCAGGGATGATGCGCGGTCTGGTGCAGGTGCCTGGCGTATTCCGGGAACTTCATCAGGTCGGTCTGGTCCAGACCTTCGGGATGACGCTCCAGAGTCTGGCGGCCGCGTTCGGTGAGCTGCCAGGCGGAGCTGCCGTCCCTGCGCAGCAGCCGCGCGATTTCAAGCGCGTCCAGATGGGAGCTGAGCTTGCCGCGCAGCTCTTCCGGCGGCAGGGCCGGGGTTTCCTCGGCCCGGCGGAACAGCGCCATGAGCGCTGCTTCGCAGTCCGCCAGCGTGACAGGGCCCTCCGCCGCGCGGTGCAGGATCAGGGCCACGAGACTGGGCATGCTCAGGAGCGGGTAGTCGTCTTCAAACATAACAAAAGGCCACCGGTAACATGGGCCTGAAAGCTTACGCCGGGATTGGCCGCCGGTAAAGTCCGGGCCATTTGATAAGGGGCGCTGAAATGCGCGCGGTCAACGGCCGGGCAGCGGCGGCTTTGCCTCGGTCAGCGGCCAGTAGAAATCCGGCGGCAGCCCGGCCTCGGCGCGTTTTTCCTCGTTGAAGGGCGGCTTAAGGAGGCCGTGGAAATACTTGCGCACCAGCCCGTGGAAGACCTCCTTGGGGTCGCGGTCCTCGCGCCCGCAGAGGAAGTGAAACCATTTCGAGCCGTAGGCGACATGGCCGACCTCCTCGGCATAGATGACCTCCAGCGCTTCAACGGCTCGTGTGATACCCGCCTTGCGGAAAATTTCGATCATGCCCGGCGTCACGTCGAGCCCGCGCGCTTCCAGCACCATCGGCACCACCGCGAGGCGTCCCATCAGGTCCTCGGCGGTGTCTTCGGCCGCGCGCCACATGCCGGCATGCGCGGGCAGGTCGCCATAGGTGCAGCCAAGTGCTTCAAGGCAGTCGCACATCAGGTTGAAATGTTTGGATTCCTCATCCGCGGCTTTGACCCAGTCGTCAAAGAAGCCCATCGGCATCGGCACATGGGAAAAGCGCGCAATGATGTCCCAGTGCAGGTCGACGGCGTTGAGTTCGATGTGGGCGACCGCATGCAGAAGGGCGCGGCGGCCCGCCTCGGAGCCGGGTTTGCGCTTGGGCACCTCGCGCGGGTCGAGCAGCGCCGGGCGCTCGGGCCTGGCAGGATGCCGCGGCGGGCTGGCGGTGCCGATCGGGATATCCTGCGCCTCGCCGCGGCGGGCGGCAAACCAGGCGGCGGCATGGCGGCGGGACAGCGCGGTTTTGGCCCGCCCGTCCGCGGTGGCCAGCACCTCGGCGGCGCGTTCGGCAAGGCAAAGCGGCTGATCGCCCATGGCAGATGTCCTTCGGCTAGCGTGATCGTTGCGGGGCCGGGTTCACCCGAATTGCCGGCAAATGTCCAGAGCGGGGGCGGTCTGTTATTCCGCTTGCCCGAGGGAAAAACCGGAGGGCTCCCGCGTCTGGGGGCGATCAGCAGGATGATCTCCCTGGCAGCTGTTGACCGGGCGCCGGGACCAGCCGCACGCGCAGCGCCTGGAAGGCGGGAACGGCCCGCCTGCCTGATCAGAGCGCCCGGGCCGCTTCGAGGACCTCTTCCACGTGGCCGTCCACCTTGACCTTGCGCCAGATGCGCGCGATGCGGCCGTCCGCACCGATCAGAAAGGTGCTGCGCTCGATGCCCCAGAAAGTCTTGCCGTACATCTTCTTTTCCTGCCAGACGCCGTAGTCTTCGCACACCGTGCCCTCGGCATCCGACAACAGCGGCACCGCCAGCCCGTGTTTGGCAGCGAATTTCCGGTGTTTGGCGAGGCTGTCCTTGGAGATCCCGAATACCTGTGCGCCCGCCTCGGCAAAGGCTTGCAAATGCTCGGAAAAGCCGATGGATTCTTTCGTGCAGCCCGGGGTATCATCGCGGGGGTAGAAGAACAGCACCACGGGGGATCCCTCAAGGGCGGAAAGCTCCACTTCTCCGCCGCCGCTCTGGGGCAGGCGGAAGCCGGGGGCGGGGTCGGAAGGGTTCAGCATGGTCCTGTCTCCGGTTTCGCTATGCGCATTCTGCGCGGCACCATAAGCAATTCGCAGCAAAGGGAAAGCCGAGATCAAACCTGGGGGCGACATCAAGAGCGGCCGGCCGGAAGCGGTGCCCGTGCCAGGGCCGCAGGCTCCGTCCGGTGCTGGCGGCTCCGGTCCCGGTCCCGGGCGCGGGCCAGCACCGGAGCCGCGGGCCCGCCGCCGGCGCTGGCGGCTGTTGCGCGCCGCGGCCTGGCTCCTTGCAATTCTCAGTTTTCTCGGCGCAGGGGCGGTCTATTTCGGCATCGGCACGCGGCTCGATGCGCCACAGTGGCTGCGCACGAGGGTCGAGGAACGGATCGAGCGCCACCTGAACGGGCTGCAGATCGAATTCGGCGAGATCCACATGGTGGTGAACCAGGGCTTCCGCCCGCGCGTCAGCCTGCGCGATGTGGTGCTTCGCCACCCCGATGGCACGCCCTTCGCGCAGCTGGCTGACGCCCGTGCCAGCCTTGCCATGCGGCCATTGTTGCGCGGCCGGTTGCAGCCCAAGCAGATTTCGCTGAGCGGGCTGTTTGCGACGTTGAGCCGGGGGCCGGACGGGGCCTTTGCGCTCAGCTTCTCGGGCGGGGGGCTGGCCGCGCGCGAGGCGGAAACCCTGGCCGAGCTGATCGAGCAGTGGGACAGCCAGCTGGAGAAGCCGGTGATGGCGGCGCTCACCTCGGTGGAGACCAGCGCGCTGACCCTGCGCTACCGGGACGAGCGGCTGGGGCGAGAATGGACGCTGGATGGCGGACGGATCCTTCTGCAACGCGAGGAGCAGGCGGTGTCGCTTGCGGCCAGTTTCTCGCTCCTCAGCGGGCGGGAGGATGTCGGCACGGTGGAGGCGAGCTATGCCTCGGACATCGGCAGCCCGGCGGCGGATTTCGGCGTCGTGGTGCAACAGATCGCCAGCGAGGATATCGCGGTGCAGACTCCGGCGCTTGGCTGGCTCGGGGTGCTGCGGGCGCCGATATCGGGCGCCTTGCGGGGGGGAATCAGCGGCGATGGCGCATTCAAACCGCTGTCGGCCAGCTTGCAGATTGGCGAGGGAGTGATCCAGCCAGAGGCCCAGACCAGCCCGGTGCCGATCACCGGTGCGCGCAGCTATTTCACCTACGACCCGGAGGCCCAGAGCCTCGATTTCTCGGAGCTGAGGATCGGCAGCGGCTGGGGCTCGGGGGTGATGCAGGGCAAGGCGCGGCTGAGCGGCACCGAAAATGGCCGCTTTGAAGGGCTGGCCGGGCAGCTGAGCTTCACCGATCTGACGCTGAACCCGGCGCAGCTCTATGCGGAGCCAGTGAGCCTTTCAGGCGTGGCGGCGGATTTCGAGCTGTCGCTGGCGCCGTTCCGCTTCCGCCTGGGCGAGATGCTGGTGCGGGACGGGGAGAGCCGGCTGTTGTTCGACGGCAGCTTCAGCGCCGGTCCTGAGGGCTGGGACTATGACCTCAATGGCCGCGCGGATCAGGTGAGCGCCGCCCGCGTGAAGGAGTTGTGGCCTGCGGCGCTGGCGGCGAAGCCGCGCCAATGGGTGATGGAAAACCTCTATCAGGCCGATATCCGCGATGCCGGGCTGCACCTGCGCGGGCGGGGCAGCGGCAAGCCCTTCGTGAGCTTGAACCTGGCCTTCTCGGATGCTGCACTGAGGTTTCAGAAACACCTGCCGCCGCTGCGGGAGGCGGCGGGGCAGTTGAGTCTCTACGGCAGCCGTTTTGTCGCGACCGCCTCCGAAGGCACGGTGACGGCGGATCAGGGCGGGCAGGTGGATGTGACTGGCACCTCCTTCATCATCCCCGATACCACGGTGCGCGAAGGCACGCCGGGTATTGCCCGGATCAAGGCACAGGGACCGGTGGAGGCCGCGCTGTCGCTCCTGAACCGGCCGCCGCTGTCTCTGATGGACAAGGCGAATCTGCCGGTCGATCTGGCCGAGGGCACGGTGCAGGTCTCGGGCACTTTGGCGCTGCCCTTAAAGAAAGGTGTGCAGCCGGAGGAGATCACCTATCACTACCGCGGCGAAGTGCGCGAGGCGGCGAGCGGCAAGCTGGTGCCGGGCCGCGAGGTGCGGGCCCCGGTTCTGCAGCTGGAGGGCGATGAGGGAAGAGTGCGCCTGAGCGGCCGGGGCGCGCTGTCCGGTGTGCCGCTCAGCGCCGCCTGGACCCAGCGCATCGGCAAGGGCGCGGAGAAGGCCAGCCGGGTGACCGGCACGGTGGAGTTATCTCCGGAAACGGTTGAAGCCTTCAACCTGGGCCTGCCGCGGGGTTCGGTCACCGGGCAGGGGCAGGGGCGCTATGCGGTGGACCTGCGGCCCGGCGAGCGGCCGCGGCTGCGACTGACGTCGGACCTTGCCGGGCTTGGGCTTGCGATACCGCAGCTGGGCTGGCGCAAGGGGGCGGAGGCGACCGGCCGGCTGGCGCTGACGGCGGAGCTGGGTGCGGCTGCCCGGGTGCCGGAGCTGGTGCTGGAAGCACCTGGGCTGAGCGCGCGCGGAAGCCTCACCACCCGCGCGGACGGCGGGCTGGAGCGGGCGGTGTTCAGCCAGGCCCGGGTGGGCAACTGGTTCAATGGCGCGGTGGAGCTCCGGGGGCGCGGCGCGGGCGCGGCGCCGGCCATCGCGGTGACTCGCGGGCGGCTCGCGCTCAATCGCTCGCCCTTTTCGGCCGCCGGCGGCACGGAGGGCGGCGGGGGCGGAGGCGGCGCCTCCGCACCGATTTCCCTGCGTTTGCAGGAATTGCAGGTGACCGACGGCATCGCGCTCACCGGTTTTCAGGGCCGTTTCTCCACCCGCGGCGGCGTGAACGGGGAATTCACCGGGCGGCTCAACGGGCAGACCCCGGTGAGCGGCACGGTGGTGCCGCAGGACGGCGGCACCGCGGCCCGCATCCGGGCCGGCGACGCAGGCGGCGTGTTCCGGTCGGCGGGCGTCTTGCGCCACGGCCGGGGCGGCAGTTTCGATATGACGCTGCTGCCCGCAGGCAAGCCCGGCGAATACGAGGGCCGCATCGAGGTACGCAACACACGGATACAGAACGCCCCCGCAATGGCCGCGCTGCTGAATGCGATCAGCCTCGTCGGCCTCATCGACGAGATGACCGGCCAGGGCATCCTTTTTACCAGCATGGAGGCCCGCTTCCGCCTCGCGCCAGGCTACCTGATCCTGCACGAAAGCAGCGCGGTAGGGCCGTCCATGGGGCTCTCGCTCGATGGCAACTACGACCTCAACAGCAAACGTCTGAATATGCGCGGAGTGCTTTCGCCGCTGTACCTGTTGAACGCGGTCGGCAGCGTGCTGACCCGCAAGGGCGAGGGGCTCATTGGCATTGCCTTCCGCGTGCGCGGCACTGCCGACGACCCAAGCGTCGGCGTCAACCCGCTTTCCGGGCTCGCGCCGGGGATGTTCCGTGAGTTGTTCCGCGGCCCCAAGCCCGCTTTGCCTAACGGTTTGAGCGCCGAAGAGCAAAGCGAGGCGGAAGCGGAGGCGGCAAAGCGCAGGAAGGAGCGGCTGCGCGGAAAGGATCGCTAGCAAGACGGAAAAAATGCCATAGCTTCTGGTCAGAACTCATCATATAGCGCCTGCCATGAAACTCAGCGATTTCGACTTCGACCTGCCCGACGACCTGATTGCCACGCGGCCCGCCAGCCCGCGCTCCTCGGCGCGGCTTCTGGTGGCAGAGGGCGGAAACTTGCATGACAGCCGCGTGAGCGGCCTGGTGGACTGGCTGCGGCCGGGCGACCGGCTGGTGCTGAACGACACCAAAGTGATCCCCGCGCGGCTGAGCGGGCAGCGCCACCGCGACAGCGCGCAAGGCCCGGTCAGCGCAAGGATCGAGGCGACGCTCCTGGAGCCGCGCGCCGATGGCACCTGGGCGGCACTGCTGAAGCCTCTGAAGAAGATCAAAGCCGGCGAGGCCATCGTCTTCTCTGATAAACTCAGCGCCAAGCTTGAGGAGATTGCCGAGGGCCAGGGCCATCTGCGCTTCAACCTGGAAGGGACGGATTTCGATGCGGCGCTGGCCGAAGCCGGCGCGATGCCGCTGCCGCCTTACATCGCCGCCAAACGGCCCGCGGACGAACGGGACAAGACCGACTACCAGACCGTCTGGGCGCGCAATTCCGGCGCCGTCGCAGCGCCCACCGCCTCCCTGCATTTCGACGAGCCGCTGTTGGCGGCGCTGAAGGAGAAGGGCATCGATATCTCCTACGTCACCCTGCACGTGGGCGCGGGCACCTTCCTGCCGGTCAAGGTGGAGGATGTGACCACCCACCGGATGCATGCCGAATGGGGCCGGGTGAGCCCAGAAGCCGCCGCGGAGATCGCCGCTACCAAGACGGCCGGCGGGCGGGTGATTCCGGTGGGCACGACCGCTCTGCGGCTGATCGAGAGCGCCGCGCGGGATGGGGAGATTCACGCTTGGGAAGGTGATACTGACATCTTTATCTACCCGGGCTTCAAGTTTCAGATCACCGATGCGCTGATGACCAACTTCCACCTGCCAAAGTCGACCCTTCTGATGCTGGTCTCGGCGCTGATGGGGCAGGAACAGGTCCGCGGCATCTATGCCCATGCGGTGCAAGAAAAATACCGGTTCTTTTCCTATGGGGATGCGTCGCTTTTGTTCCCCGGAAAGACGGATCCGCCTGAGTAATGCGGCGCGAATCCGTGGACAAGCGCCGCGATGTTCGGCTCTGATGCGGAATCAGAGCCGCAAACCCGCAAACTGAATCACCGAAACTGGCAGTCCGCGCAGGCTTTGCCCGGACAAAACGCAAGAAACGCAAAGGCAGCCCGCCGCGCGGCAGGGCTGTTTTGCCGTCAAAGGAGGCCTGGACATGCTGCAGGTTCTGTCGAGCGCATGGGCGCTGCTGTTGGGAATGATGCTGCTGATGGTCGGCAACGGCCTTCAGGGGACGATGCTGGGCGTGCGCGGCGAGCTGGAAGGGTTTTCCACCTTCGAGATGTCGATCGTAATGGCCGCCTACTTCGTCGGCTTTCTCGGCGGCTCGCGGCTGGCGCCGGAGATGATCCGGCGCGTGGGCCATGTGCGGGTGTTTGCGGCACTGGCCTCCTTCATCTCGGCGGTGATGATCCTCTATCCGCTGCTCCCCAATACCGTCGCCTGGGGGCTGGGGCGGATGGTGATCGGATTCTGCTTCTCGGGGGTGTATGTGACCGCTGAGAGCTGGCTCAACAACGCCGCCGACAATACCAACCGCGGCAAGGCGCTGTCGCTCTACATGATCGTGATGATGATCGGCATCATCACTGCCCAGGGGCTGATCCAGATCGGTGATCCGGCGGGCTACGAGGCCTTCATCATCGCTTCGATCCTGGTTTCGGTCTCTTTTGCGCCGATTCTGCTGTCGATCTCCCCGACCCCGGCCTTTGATACCGCCAAGCCGATGACCCTGCGCGAGATCATGCGTATCTCGCCGCTCGGCTGCGTCGGCATGTTCATCCTCGGCGGCGTGTTTTCCGCCCAGTTCGGCATGAGCGCGGTCTATGGCTCCGCCGCGGGGCTCAGCCTTACCAACCTGTCGCTCTTTGTTGCCGCCTTTTATGTGGGCGCGCTGTTCCTGCAATACCCGCTGGGCTGGATCTCGGACCGGATGGACCGGCGCGTGCTGATCCTGATGGTGGCGGCGGCGGGCGGCTGCGGCGGCGTGCTGGGATTTCTCTACGGCGGCAACTTCACCATGCTCCTGGCCGCCGCCTTTGTCATCGGCGGTTTGTCGAACCCGCTCTATTCGCTGCTGATCGCCTACACCAACGACTACCTGGAGCATGACGACATGGCGGCAGCCTCCGGCGGGCTGGTATTCATCAACGGGCTGGGCGCGATCGCCGGGCCGATGATCACCGGCTGGCTGATGGCAGACTCAGTTATGGGGCCGCGCGGGTTCTTCGCTTTCATCGCGGCGCTGATGTTCCTGATGGCGCTCTATGCCGCCTACCGTGCGACTCAGCGGGCCTCGGTGCCGGTGGAGGACACCGCAAGCTATGCGCCGGTTTACCCGAGCTCCACCCCCGTGGCGGTCGAGTTTGCCCAAGAATATGCCATCGACACCGAGCTGGAAGAGCAAGAAGCCGCTCAAGATGCGAAGTGATTGCGCTAACCAGCCGGAATTGTGAGGAATATTTCAGCAAACCTCTTGCCTGTCGCAAATTGTGACCCATCGTCACTTGTAAAGGCGGTGCAAAAACGCCTGAAGATGGACGCAGGCAAACACGTGGAGAAAGACCGATGGCTGGTCCCGAAGAGATACTGGAATTCTGGCTCGACGAGGTCGGGGAGAAAGGGTGGTATCTGCAGGATGATGCTCTGGATGACACCATCCGCACCCGTTTCGAAAAAACCTGGGAGGCAGCTTGCGAAGGCAAGTTTTCCTTCTGGCTGACCTACCCAAGCGGCACGCTGGCCTACATCATCCTGATGGACCAGTTTTCGCGCAACATGTTCCGCGGGACGGCCCAGGCCTTCGCATCCGACCCGGCAGCACTGGCCGCCGCCAAGGTGGCGATCAACAAGAAGTGGGATTTGCGGATCGACGAGCCGGCCCGGCAGTTTTTCTACCTGCCGCTGATGCATTCGGAGAATCTCTGCGATCAGGAACGCTGCATCCGGCTGATGATGGAGCGGATGCCGGTGCGCGGCGCCAGCAACCTCCTGCACGCCCGGGCCCATCGCGAAGTGATCCGCCAGTTCGGCCGCTTTCCCTACCGCAACGAGGCGCTGCACCGCGCCAGCACCGGCCCCGAGCTGGATTATGTCCTGGCCGGCGGTTACGGAGAAACCGTGCGGATGCTGCAAACGGCCGGCTGAGCCCGCCAGACAGACCGGAAACGAGGCGCCGCGTTCCCCTAGGGGCGCGGCGTTTCTTTTTTGTGCGGGCCGGGCTGGCTCAGTCTATCCCCCTTTCACAGCCCGCACACATCTGCCAAGCTGGCCCGGCCGCAGCCCCCTGGGCTAGCCGCCGGCAGTAAAACGCCGCGGCCGCTTTGCCGCAGTACGGGGTGATTGCAGCGCGGCGCAGATTAGTTTAACGGTAAACTAGTTTTATTGATCCTGTTCGAGGCGAGGGAGCATCATGGCCGCAGAATCCTATGACGTGATCGTAATCGGCGCGGGCCCCGGGGGCTATGTCGCCGCCATCCGGGCCGCCCAGCTGGGGCTGAAGACGGCCATCGTGGAGCGCGAGCATATGGGCGGCATCTGCCTTAACTGGGGCTGCATCCCGACCAAGGCGATGCTGCGTTCTTCGGAAGTGTTCCATCTGATGGAGCGGGCCAAGGATTTCGGCCTGAAGGCGGAGAACATCGGCTATGACCTCGACGCGGTGGTCAAGCGCTCGCGCAATGTCGCGAAGCAGCTGTCCTCGGGTGTGAGCCACCTGATGAAGAAGAACAAGATCACCGTGAAGATGGGCGAGGCCTCGATCCCGGCGAAGGGCAAGGTTTCGGTCAAGACCGGCAAGGGCTCCGAGGAGCTCACCGCCAAGAACATTATCGTCGCCACCGGCGCCCGCGCCCGTGAGCTGCCCGGGCTGGAGGCGGACGGCGATCTGGTCTGGACCTACAAGCACGCGCTGCAGCCCCCGCGGATGCCCAAGAAGCTGCTGGTCATCGGCTCCGGCGCCATCGGCATCGAATTCGCGAGCTTCTACAACACCTTGGGTGCGGACACCACGGTGGTCGAGGTGATGGACCGGGTGCTGCCGGTCGAAGACGCGGAGATCTCGGCGTTCGCCAAGAAGTCCTTCACCAAGCAGGGCATGAAGATCATGGAGAAGTCCACGGTCACCAAGCTTGACCGCGGCAAGGGTAAAGTGACCGCCCATGTCGAATCCGGCGGCAAAACCGAGAAGCTTGAATTCGACACCGTGATCTCCGCCGTCGGCATTGTCGGCAATACCGAAGGGCTGGGGCTGGAGGATCTGGGCGCCAAGATCGACCGCACTCATGTGATCACCGATGAGTTCTGCCGCACCGGTGTCGACGGCATCTATGCCATTGGTGACATCGCGGGCGCGCCATGGCTTGCGCACAAGGCCAGCCACGAAGGCGTCATGGTGGCCGAGCTCATCGCGGGCAAGCACGCCCATCCGGTGAAGCCGGAAAGCATCGCGGGCTGCACCTACTGCCAGCCGCAGGTTGCGTCCGTCGGCTATACCGAGGCCAAGGCCAAGGAGCTGGGCTACGACGTGAAGGTCGGCCGTTTCCCCTTCATCGGCAACGGCAAAGCGATTGCCCTGGGCGAGGCCGAGGGCATGGTGAAGACCGTGTTCGACGCCAAGACCGGCGAACTCTTGGGCGCCCATATGGTCGGCGCTGAGGTCACCGAGCTTATCCAGGGCTACGTGGTCGGCCGCCAGCTGGAGACCACCGAGGAAGACCTGATGAACACCGTCTTCCCGCATCCGACGCTGAGTGAAATGATGCACGAAAGCGTGCTCGACGCCTTTGGCCGGGTGATCCATATCTGATCGCCGTGTCGCGCTTGCGGCCGGGGCCGAGGGCGGGAATAGTGGCGGCGCATTTGCGCGCAAGCACAAGGGAGGCAGGCACGGGCGGTGCCTGCCTTCTCCGTTTCCGGGAGGGTAAAACGTGATACAGGGCCAGACAGGAGGCAGCACATCGCGCTGGGGCGCTATCCTGGCGGTCTGGGCCGCAGGTCTGGGCGCTGCGGCGCAATACGGCAAGATCAGCGTGGTCTTCACCGGCATGGCAGAGCTCTACCCGGAGGCGGGTGCCGCACTTGGCTTCACCGTGTCGCTGGTCGGGGTCATGGGCATTTTGCTGGGTGTGGCGGCGGGGCTTTACGTGTCGGCCATCGGCTACCGGCGGGCTCTTGTGTGGGCGCTTTGGGCAGGAGCCGTGGTCTCGGCCCTGCAGGCTCTGCATCTGCCTTTTGGCCTGTTTCTGCTGTCCCGCGTTGCCGAGGGCCTGTCGCATCTCGGCGTGGTGGTGGCCGGGCCGGTTCTGATTGCGCAGCTTGCCTCTGACCGCGGGCGGGGGCTGGCGATGACGCTGTGGAGCACCTTCTTTGCCGTCGCCTTCACGCTGCTCGCCTGGTTCGGCCTGCCGCTGGCGCAAAGCCAGGGGATCCTCACGCTGTTTACCGCCCATGCCGGGGTTATGGCGGCACTGGCCTTGCTGCTGACGCTCACCCTGCGCGGCTTGCCGATGCCGGAGCGGGCGCCGATACCGAAGCTCGCGGCTCTGCCCGCCTTGCACCTGCCGGTCTACCGCTCGCCCTGGGTGGCGGCGCCGGGGCTGGGCTGGCTGTTCTACGCCTGCTGTTTTGTTGCCGTGCTGACGGTGATCCCGCCCTATATACCCGAGGCGCAGCGGGCCTTCGTGCTGGGAATGATGCCGCTGGCCAGCATCGCGGTCTCGATGACCTTGGGCGTTGTGCTGCTGCGGCATATGTCTGCGGTGCGGATGGTGCAGCTTGGCTTCCTGCTCTGTGCGGCGGCGGTGCTCTGGCTGTGGGCGGCGCCGGGGCAGCCCGCGGCCTGCATCGCGCTGGCGGCGGCGATGGGGCTGGTGCAGGGCGGCTCCTTTGCCGCGGTTCCGCAGCTGAACGAAAGTGCCGCCGACCGCGCGGGCGCCAGCGGCGCGCTGGCGCAGATGGGCAACCTCGGCAATACCATCGGCACGCCGCTGATGGTGCTGGCGCTGGCGGCGGGCGGCTTCGGCGGCATGATGGCGGTGCTGCTGGCTTTGTTCCTGAGCGGCGGCGCGGTGCATCTGCTGCTGATGCTGCGGCGTTCCGGTGTCCCGGCCTGAGCGATCCGGGCGATAATCCGCCGCCGGGCAGGGCACGCTGTGTCCGTTTCTGTCAGCAGCCCGCGCCAATCGGCGGCATGTTCCATAGATGTTCTCTTTTCACCCTTGGCGTTTCGAAATCCATTCCCTATCTGTAGGGGCGTCTGTCCGGCAGCGGCCGGGGCGGACGGGAATACGGGGGCGATATGGCTGAGCTGAAATCCATCGAAGTGCGCGGTGCGCGCGAGCACAATCTGAAGAGCATCGACGTGGACATCCCGCGTGACGAACTGGTGGTGATCACCGGGCTCTCCGGCTCGGGCAAGTCTTCGCTCGCCTTCGACACTATTTATGCCGAGGGCCAGCGCCGCTACGTCGAGTCGCTCAGCGCCTATGCGCGCCAGTTTCTCGACATGATGGAAAAGCCTGATGTGGACCACATCAGCGGCCTGTCGCCGGCGATCTCCATCGAGCAGAAGACGACCTCGAAGAACCCGCGCTCCACCGTGGGCACGGTGACCGAGATTTACGACTATCTGCGCCTGCTGTTTGCCCGTGCGGGCACGCCCTACAGCCCTGCTACCGGCCTGCCGATCGAAGCGCAGCAGGTGCAGGACATGGTCGACCGGATCATGGCGCTGGAGGAGGGTACCCGCGGCTACCTGCTGGCGCCGATCGTACGCGACCGCAAGGGTGAATACCGCAAGGAGTTCCTGGAGCTCAGGAAGCAGGGATTCCAGCGGGTGAAGGTCAACGGCGAATTTTACGAGCTGGACGAGCCGCCCACGCTGGACAAGAAGTTCCGCCATGACATCGACGTGGTGGTCGACCGCATCGTGGTGCGCGAAGGGCTGGAGACGCGGCTGGCGGACAGTTTGCGCACCGCGCTGGACCTCGCCGACGGGATCGCCGTGCTGGAAACCGCCCCGCGCGAAGGCGAGCCCGACCGCATCACCTTCAGCGAAAACTTCGCCTGCCCGGTGAGCGGCTTCACCATCCCGGAGATCGAGCCGCGGCTGTTCTCCTTCAACGCGCCCTTCGGCGCCTGCCCCTCCTGCGACGGTCTGGGGGTGGAGCTGTTCTTTGACGAACGGCTGGTGGTGCCGGACCAGAGCCTGAAGGTCTATGACGGTGCGCTGGCACCTTGGCGCAAGGGCAAGTCGCCCTATTTCCGCCAGACCATCGAGGCCATCGCGCGCCATTACGAATTCGACAAGAACACACCCTGGAAGGACCTGCCGAAACACGTGCAGCAGGTGTTCCTGCATGGGTCCGGCGATGACGAGATTAAGTTCCGCTATGACGAGGGCGGCCGCGTCTACGAGGTGACCCGCGTCTTCGAAGGCGTGATCCCGAACATGGAGCGGCGTTACCGCGAGACCGACTCGAACTGGATCCGCGAGGAATTCGAGCGCTATCAGAACAACCGCCCCTGCCATCACTGCGGCGGCCACCGGCTGCGCGACGAGGCCCTGGCGGTGAAGATCGCGGGCATCCACATCGGCCAGGTGGTCGAAAAGTCGATTCGTGAGGCACTGGCCTGGATCGAGGATGTGCCCAACCATCTGAGCCAGCAGAAGCAGGAGATCGCCCGCGCCATCGTCAAGGAAATCCGCGAGCGGCTAGGCTTCCTGAACAACGTGGGGCTTGAGTATCTCACGCTGTCGCGCGCCTCCGGCACGCTGTCGGGCGGGGAAAGCCAGCGGATCCGGCTGGCCAGCCAGATCGGTTCGGGCCTGACGGGCGTGCTTTACGTGCTGGACGAGCCTTCGATCGGTCTGCACCAGCGCGACAACGACCGGCTGATCGGCACACTGAAGAACCTGCGCGATCAAGGCAACACGGTGATCGTGGTGGAACACGATGAAGACATGATCCGCCAGGCCGACTACGTCTTCGATATTGGCCCCGGGGCCGGCGTGCATGGCGGGGAGGTCGTGAGCCATGGCACACCGCAGCAGATTGCGGCCGATGGCAACTCGATTACCGGCCAGTACCTTGCCGGCACCCGCGAAATCGCGGTGCCCGCCGCCCGGCGCAAGGGGAACAAGAAGAAGGTCAAGGTGGTGAAGGCCACCGGCAACAACCTGAAGAACGTGACCGCGGAATTCCCGCTCGGCAAATTCGTCTGCGTGACCGGCGTGTCAGGTGGCGGCAAGTCGACGCTGACCATCGAGACGCTGTTCAAGACGGCTTCGATGCGGCTGAACGGCGCCCGGCAGACGCCCGCGCCCTGCGAGACTATCAAGGGGCTGGAGCACCTGGACAAGGTGATCGATATCGACCAGCGCCCGATCGGCCGCACCCCGCGGTCGAACCCGGCGACCTATACCGGCGCCTTCACCCCGATCCGCGACTGGTTCGCGGGCCTGCCGGAAGCCAAGGCACGCGGCTACAAGCCCGGGCGGTTTTCCTTTAACGTGAAGGGCGGCCGCTGCGAGGCCTGCCAGGGCGACGGCGTCATCAAGATCGAAATGCACTTTTTGCCCGACGTCTATGTCACCTGCGAGACCTGCAAGGGTGCGCGCTACAACCGCGAGACGCTGGAAATCAAGTTCAAGGGCAAGAGCATCGCCGATGTGCTGGACATGACCGTGGAGGACGCCCAGGAGTTCTTCGCCGCGGTGCCGCCGATCCGCGACAAGATGGACGCGCTGATGCGGGTTGGGCTTGGCTACATCAAGGTGGGCCAGCAGGCGACGACGCTTTCCGGCGGTGAGGCGCAGCGGGTGAAGCTGTCTAAGGAGCTGTCGAAACGCTCCACCGGGCGGACGCTCTATATCCTCGACGAGCCGACCACGGGCCTGCACTTCGAGGATGTGAAGAAGCTCTTGGAAGTGCTGCACGAGCTGGTGGAGCAGGGCAACTCGGTGGTTGTGATCGAGCATAACCTCGACGTCATCAAGACCGCCGACTGGCTGATCGACATCGGCCCCGAAGGCGGCGATGGTGGCGGTGAGATCGTCGCTGCGGGCACGCCGGAGAAGGTGGCCGAAGAGCCGCGCAGCCATACCGGGCGCTACCTGAAGGACATCCTGCAGGCGCGCAAGCTGGCGGCGGAGTAGCGGATTCAGGTTAGACAGGGAGGGGCGCTGCCCCTCTTGGCCTTCTGGCCAATTCACCCGGGGGTACTTCGGGTCAGAAAGTGGCTGCGGGGTCAGTCCAGGACCGCGGCCACGGCGCCAATAAGGTCGAGCACTTCGCGGGTTTCGCGGTCCACGCGGAAGACCTGGCCGCCCATGCGGTAATAGCTGTAATTCGGATCCAGCCCGTAGCGGCCGGGATTGGGGATCAGGATGTAGCGGCCGTCAATCCGTGTGTGGTCGCGGTAGTGCTTCTTGGCCTGTCCCGGCGGCACGCAGGCCGGGGATTTCTTGGCAAGGCCGGGCGGGCATCCGGCAGGTGTGCCTGGATGGGCCTTCGCGCCGCCTGCCTGTGCTGCGGCGGGGATGGCCAGGGCTGCGGCCAGGGCGGAAAACATCAGTCTCTTGCGCATCTTGCACCTCTTTTGCAGGTTAACGTTTTCCTGCTGAAAGGGGTGCGAGGGTGCAAGAGGCATCGCAGAAGCGGCGGAATGCCGCCGCTTCGCAGGGTCTTAGTTCAGCTGCGGTGGCGCTGCTCGAAGCGCGGCAGCATCGCGGAGAAATCCATGCCTTTGCCGTCCTCGTCCTCGACGAAGGTCTTGTAGAGCTGCATCGCCAGCGCCCCCATCGGGGTGTCGGCATCGGCGCTTTCGGCGGCCTGCTGGCTGAGGCCCAGATCTTTCAGCATCAGTTCCGCTGCAAAGCCGGGCTTGTAACCGTTATCGGCGGGCGACTGCGGGCCGACGCCGGGGGCGGGGCAGTAGGCGTTCATGCTCCAGCTGTAGCCGGAGGAGGTGGAGACCACATCGAACATCTTCTGCCGGTCGAGGCCGAGCTTGTCGGCCAGCGCGAAGGCTTCGCAGGTGGCGATCATGGTGACCCCGAGGATCATGTTGTTGCAGATCTTCGCGGCCTGGCCCGCGCCTGCCTCGCCGCAATGCACGGCCTTCTGGCCCATGATATCGAACAGCGGCTCTGCCTTGGCGAAGGCTTCGGCGCTGCCGCCGGCCATGAAGGTGAGGGTGCCCGCAGCGGCGCCGCCGATGCCGCCGGAAACTGGCGCGTCGACCGGCAGAAGCCCGGCATCCGCGGCCTGCGCTGCGACCGCGCGGGCAGAATCCACGTCGACGGTGGAGCAGTCGATAAAGGCCGCGCCCTCGTCCATCGCCGGGATCAGCGCCTCGGCCACCTTGCGCAGGATCTGGCCGTTCGGCAGCATGGTGATCACGGCTTCGGCACCCTTGGCGGCCTCGGCGGCGGATTTCGCCATCGTCACGCCCTCGATGTGCACCTCAGCGGTGTCGAAGCCGGTGACCTCATGGCCAGCCTTGACCAGGTTGGCGGCCATCGGCCCGCCCATATTGCCCAGTCCGATAAATCCGATCTTCATGCGGTCTCCTCCTCGAATGTCAGCGCATCGGCGCCAAGCGGCATCAGCATCTGCGACACCGCCGCGGCGGGCACGTCCTGCCCGGCATATTGCCACTGCGGGTTGCGGTCCTTGTCAATGATCTGGGCGCGGATGCCCTCAAGGAAATCGCCTTTCTCCATCGCGCGGAAGGTGAAGCGGTATTCCATGTCGAGCGCCTTGCGGATGGTAAGGCCCTCGCCGCGCAGACGGTGCAGCATCTCCACCGTACAGGCCATGGAGAGCGGGGAATTGCGGCCCATCGTCTTCAGCGCTGCGGCGGCAAATCCGCTGTCGTCCGCGGCGAGACTGTTGCGGATGTCGGTCAGGGTCTCGCCGCCGAAGTGGCGGTTGATCAGGTCCTGCTGCCCGCGCAGCTTGCCTTCGGGCGCGGGCTGTGCGGCTGCTTCCACAGCAGCGGCGCGGCCGTTGGATTCCAGTTCCGCGATCAGCTCCGGCCAGCGGGACTCGGGGATGTAATAGTCGGCAAAGCCCGCCAGGATCGCGTCATCTGCGCCCATGCGGGCCGCGGTAAGGCCGAGATATTCGCCGAGGCGGCCGGGCGCGAGCGCCAGCACCAGCGTGCCGCCGACGTCGGGGACCAGGCCGATGCCCACCTCCGGCATCGCGATCTGGCTGGTATCGCCCACCACCCGGTGGGTGCCGTGACAGCCGATGCCGACCCCGCCGCCCATGGTGAAGCCCTGCATGAAGCTGATTACCGGCTTCTGGTATTCGAAGATGCGGGCGTTGAGGCGGTATTCGTCGCGCCAGAAGCGGCGGCCGTAGGCGTATTCGCCCTTGGTGCCGGTGTCATACAGTTCGGCAATGTCGCCGCCCGCGCAGAAGGCTTTTTCGCCCTCCGCGTCGATCACCACCAGCGCCACCTCATCGTCGGCCGCCCATTCGCGCATGGCCGCGTCGATCGCCATGCACATCTCGTAGCTCATCGCATTGAGCGCCTTGGGGCGGGTGAAGGTGATACGGCCGGCCTTGCCGGTCTTGCGGATATGGATGTCGCTCATCCTGGTCCCCCCGTGATGTAAGTGCGGCCCGGGCGGGGGCCGCACGGGGCTTCAGCCCCCTGCGCACCCGCCACCGGGCCGGAGTGTGCGCCGCGCGGGCTTACTCCGCAATCAGCTGGCGCGCGACGATCAGGCGCATGATCTCGTTGGTGCCTTCCAGGATCTGGTGCACGCGGAGATCGCGGACGATCTTCTCGACGCCGTAGTCGGCGAGGTAGCCGTAGCCGCCGTGGAGCTGCAGGCAGCCGTTGGCGACGTCAAAGGCGGTGTCGGTCACCATCAGCTTGGCCATCGCGCAGAACTTGGTGGCATCCGGCGCGCCGGTGTCGAGCTTCCACGCCGCCTGGCGCAGGAAGGTGCGCGCGGCCTGCAGGCGGGTTTCATATTCCGCCAGCCGGAACTGCAGCGCCTGGAACTGGTTGATCGGCTTGCCGAAGGCCTTGCGCTCAGACATGTACTGCACGGTCTGATCCAGCGCCGCCTGAGCACCGCCAAGCGCGCCAGCCGAGATATTGAGGCGGCCGCCGTCGAGTCCTGCCATCGCGTAGGAGAAGCCCTTGCCTTCCTCGCCAATCAGGTTGTCCGCGGGGATCTTGCAATCGTCGAACTGTACTTGGGCGGTGGGCTGCGACTTCCAGCCCATTTTGTCTTCCAGCGCGCCGTAAGAGAGGCCGCCGGTGCCCGCTTCGACCACCACGGTGGAGATGCCCTTGGGCCCGTCCTCGCCGGTGCGGCACATCACGACATAGGCATCGGAGTAGGAGCCGCCGGAGATGAACGCTTTGGTGCCGTTCAGCGTGTAGCCTTCATTGCTTCGCTCGGCGCGGGTCTTGAGCGCGGCCGCGTCGGAGCCGGAGCCGGGCTCAGTCAGGCAGTAGGAGAAAATCTTCTCCATCGAGCAAAGGGCCGGCAGCCATTTCTGCTTGGTCTCTTCCGAGCCGAACTTGTCGATCATGCCGCCGCACATGTTGTGGATCGACAGGAAGGAGCCGACGGAGGGGCAGGCCATCGCCAGCGCCTCGAACACCAAGGTGGCGTCCAGGCGGCTGAGGCCGGAGCCGCCGTATTCCTCGGAGACATAGAGCCCGCCGAAGCCCAGCTCGGCCAGCTGCGGCCAGAGCGATTTCGGGATGGTGCCATCCTTTTCCCACTGGCGGGCGTGGGGCGCGATATGTTCCTGGCCAAACGCGTAGGCCATGTCGAAGATGGCCGTCTGTTCTTCGGTCAGCGCAAAATCCATTGCGGCTCCTCCCTTGGTGCGGAATGAATTGAACAGTTGTTTATTTAATAGCGGTGAAGGACGGCGGAGGCAAGCTGCGCGAATGCAAACCGGCCGTGCAGGAATGCGGCGGGAAGCCCGCGGATATAATCAATTTAAACGAAATGCTGGCGGGCAATGGGCTGGTAAAAGTGTGAAAAAGCGAAGGCAAAAGATGCTGCCCCCCCCCAACGCGCGCCCCATGTCCCCGGACCCAAGTGCCCGCGGCGTGCTTTGCGAGTACGGGCTGCGAGCTAAGGCCGAGTACTACCCGGTGGTTACGGAAATCGAAAACGCGCACGGGACGCTCGCGTTGGGGCTGGCGCGGCACCCGGCCGGACTCGGCCGCTAGTGTGAAGATGGCAAAACAGTTCCGGACCAGGTGACGGGGCGCCGGACAAGTTCATAAAGGGCGGAAGCCGTTTGGCATCCGCCCTTTATGCCGCGCAAAGTCAGTGTATTGGGATCAAAGCAGCCGGACTTGGGTGCCGATCTGCACCATCTCGTAGAGCTCTTCGACATGCTGATTGTAGAGTCCGATGCAGCCTGAAGAGCTTTGCCGCCCGATCTTGCGGGTGTCATGGGTGCCATGGACCAGATAGGCGGGCCAGCTCAGGTACATTGCGCGCGTGCCCAACGGGTTGCCCGGCACGCCGCCCTCGATCCGCTCCGGCAGCGAGGGGTCGCGCTCGCGCATGTTCGCGGTGGGCGTCCAGCTTGGGTTCTCGGCCTTGCGCACCACTTCGGTATAGCCGCGTTTGGTCAGTTCTTCGGTCATCGGCACCGAAGAAGGAAACAGGCGGTAGGTTTCCCCGTCCGGGCCCCAGTAGTGCAGCGCGCGGGAGCTGATGTCGGCGAGCAAGCAGCCGACGCCGAGCGTGTCGAAATGGTCTTGCCAGTCCTGCTGCTCGAAGGCGGAAACATTGCGCTGCACCGGCAGCTGGTCGCGGATTGCGGGCTCGCCCTGCGGGAAGGCATCGGTGGACTGCGCGCGCAGGATCGCTGGAGAGGCGAGACTGGCGCCAAGGCCCATCAGCGTTGCACGGCGGGTGATGCGGAATTTGCTCATGACTGTCCTCTTGCGGTCTGCTCTTATTCTCCGGGGGAAAATAGATATCGCGGCGGATTTTCCTAGAGCGGACAGGGGCTTTCTGTCCAGCCTCACAAAGATGTGTTTTCCCGCAGCGGCGGATCGTTGCCGCCCGGACCAGGAACAGGGGTTGACGGCCCGGGCACATATTATTAGTTAGGCATCCTAACTTGTGGAGCAAGTAAATGCAGCTGGCCCGGTTTCTGGAATTGATCCACCGCAGCGCGCACCGGCAGTGGGCGCGGCGCGCAGGCGATGCGGGCCTCACCTACAGCGAGTTCGAGTACCTGAGCGCGATCAGGGATCAGGAAGCCCGGCAGACCAGCAAGGGGGACCACGGCCAGCACCTGCAGGATGTGGTCGACGACATGGGTGTGCGCAAGGCTTCTGCCAGCGCGATGGTGGTCAAGCTGGAGGCGCGGGGCTGGGTGCACCGGGTGCCGTGCCGCTACGACGCCCGCGCGCAGCACATCCTGCTCACCGAAGAGGGTGCGGTACAGCTGGCCAAAGGGCGGGAGATTTATACGGAAGCGGCGCGGGAGCTGCTCGGCCGGCTGGAAGGTGAAGAGCAGCAGGCGGTTGCCAATTTGCTGGAGCATCTAGAGCCGGGGACATGAGCCTTTGTTCGCTCAATTAAGTATGGAAGCCTAACTAACATAAGGAGTTACAAATGACCTTCGAACTCGTGCTGATCGCGACCGCGGTTCATATCCTGATCTGGGAGAAGCTGCCGGAGTGGGGCAGCTGGTTCAATTCGCTGATCGCAGCGCTGCCGCGGCCGCTGCGCAAGCTGTATGACCAATGGCACTGCCCGTTCTGCGCCGGTTTCTGGATTGCGCTGTTGCTGCACGGGCTGACCGGCCTCTGGACCATCCCGGCCTTGGCGGAACTGCCAGCCTTCCTGGGCGCCGCTGCTCCGCTGGTGGGCTGGGGGCTGGATGCGCTGGCCTCCGCTGTGCTGATCTACGCCGCCATCATTGGCCTCAAGGCCATCGGCCTGCCCGCGATGAAGGCGGAGCTAATGAAGGAGGAATTCATGCGCGCAAAGTTTGGCGCCGCCGCCGCGGAGGCCGCCGGCTGAGCCGTGCGCAGCCCAGCCAGACAACAAAAGGCCCCGGATCGCTCCGGGGCCTTTTATTGTTCAAATTTTGGATATTAGTCCATCGGCTTGAAGTTGAACTCGCCGCCTTCCTTGATGCCCGAGGGCCAGCGCGAGGTGATGGTCTTGGTGCGCGTGTAGAACTTGAACGCATCCGGGCCGTGCTGGTTCAGATCACCGAAGGCCGACTTCTTCCAGCCGCCAAAGGTGTGGTAGGCCAGCGGCACCGGGATCGGCACGTTGATGCCCACCATGCCGATGTTGATCCGGTTGGCGAAGTCGCGCGCGGTATCACCGTCGCGGGTGTAGATCGCGGTGCCGTTGCCATACTCGTGATCCATCGCCAGCTTGAGCGCTTCCTCGTAGGAGGCGGCGCGCACGGTGGAGAGCACGGGGCCGAAGATTTCCTTCTTGTAGATGTCCATTTCCGGGGTCACGTGGTCGAACAGATGCGGGCCGACAAAGAAGCCGTCCTCATAACCCTGCAGCGAGAAGCCGCGGCCATCGACCACCAGTTTCGCGCCCTGCTCGACGCCGGATTCCACCAGCTTCAGGATGTTTTCCTTCGCCGCGGCGGTCACCACCGGGCCGTAGTCCACGTCATCACCTGCGGTATAGGGGCCGACCTTCAGCTTCTCGATGCGCGGCACCAGCTTTTCGATCAGACGGTCGGCGGTTTCATCACCCACCGGAACAGCCACTGAAATCGCCATACAGCGTTCGCCGGCCGCACCGTAGCCTGCACCTACCAGCGCGTCTGCGGCCTGGTCCAGGTCGGCGTCGGGCATGATGATCATGTGGTTTTTGGCGCCGCCGAAACACTGCACGCGCTTGCCCTGCGCGCAGCCGGTGCCATAGATGTACTCAGCGATCGGGGTCGAGCCGACAAAGCCGACCGACTGGATGGTGTCGTTGTAGAGGATCGCGTCCACCGCTTCCTTGTCGCCGTTCACCACCTGGATGATGCCCTTGGGCAGGCCGGCTTCTTCCAGCAGTTCCGCCAGCATCAGCGGCACCGAGGGATCACGCTCGGAGGGTTTCAGGATGAAGGCGTTGCCGCAGGCGATGGCCGGGGCGAACATCCACATCGGGATCATCGCGGGGAAGTTGAACGGGGTGATGCCCGCAGTCACGCCCAGGGCCTGGCGCATCGAGTACATGTCGATGCCGGGACCTGCGCTGTCGGTAAATTCGCCCTTCAGCATCTGCGGCGCGCCGATGCAGTACTCCACGACTTCAAGGCCGCGCTGAATGTCGCCCTTGGCATCCGGGACGGTTTTGCCGTGCTCGCGGCTCAGGGTCTCGGCCAGCTTGTCCATGTCGCGGTTCAGCAGGTCGACGAACTTCATCATCACCCGGGCGCGGCGCTGCGGGTTGACTTTTTCCCAGGCCGGCTGCGCCTTGGCGGCAATTGCCACCGCGTGCTCCATTTCCTCCTTGGAGGCCAGCGGCACCCGTGCCTGCACCTCACCGGTGGCCGGGTTGAAGACATCGGCAAACCGGCCGGAAGTGCCCTTCACGTGTTCGCCGTTAATGTAGTGGGTCAGTTCCTGCATAGGATCCTCCTCTTTTCCGTTGGGTACAATCCTAGGCTTGCAAAAAACACTGGAAAAGGGGAAAGATTTCAAAGAGGCTTTGCAGGAACGCAAATGGTTAACGGCAGATTGGCAGGAGCAGGGAGGACCCCGGGCTGATGGAACCCCAGTGGGATGATATGAAAGTATTTTTGGCGGTGGCAAGGGAGGCGAGCCTGTCCGGCGCGGGCCGTGTCCTGAAGATGGACCCCGCCACAGTGGGCCGCCGCATCGCCCGCTTCGAGCAGGCGCTGGACACGCCGCTGTTTGTCAAATCGCCGCAGGGGTATGCGCTGAGCGCGGCTGGCGACCGGCTGCTGGTCCACGCGGAGGCAGCCGAACAGGCAATGCGCGCGGGCGCCGAAGCGCTGACAGGTCCGAGCGATACGCTTTCGGGCCAGATTCGCATCGGCGCCCCGGACGGGGCCGCCAACTACCTGTTGCCGCAGGTTTGCGCGGAAATTTCAGAGAAGAACCCTGACCTCGACATTCAGATCGTGGCGCTGCCCCGGATGATCAACCTCAGCCGCCGCGAGGCCGACATGGCGGTTACTGTCTCCGCGCCGTCGGCCGGCAAGCTCATGGTGCAGAAGATAACCGACTACAAGCTGCACATGGTGGCCTCCCGCCACTACCTGAAGGATCACGGGCCAATCACGCGGCTGCAGGACCTGAAGGAACACAAGATGATCGGCTATATCCCAGACATGATCTTCGACCGCGAGCTCGACTACCTCAACGAGATCGGCGTGGAGCGGGTGGCGCTGGCCTCCAATTCGGTCTCTGTGCAGATCCGCCTGGCAGCCGAGGGCACCGCGCTCTGCGTCGCGCATGATTTCACGCTGCCGTCGCACCGGATGCTGCGCAAGGTGCTTACCGAAGAGATCAGCCTGACCCGCAGCTTCTACCTGGTGCGCCACCAGGGCGACCAGCGCAGCGAGCGGCTGAACCGGTTTGCGCAGGCGTTGTCGAAAGGCCTCCGCGACGAGGTGCAGCGGCTGGAAGCCTTGACTTGATGCGGTGTTGCGACAAACCTCATTAGTAAGGCGGAAAAAATTTCGGAGATGTGCGGGATGCTTGTTCAGGAAATTCTAAAGTCCAAGGCCGGCACGGGGGTGGTGACGATCGGGCCCGCGGCCAGCGTGGCGGAGGCGGCGCGGATAATGTCCGAGAACCAGATCGGTACTGTCGTGGTCTCTCCCGATGGCGAAATCGCCGAGGGCATCCTGTCGGAGCGCGACATCGTGCGCGAGCTGAGCAAGGTCGGGCCAGCCTGTCTGGACAAGCCGGTCAGCAGCTACATGACCCGTAAGCTGATCACCTGCACCAGGCAGTCAAGCGTGGACCACGTTCTGCAGCAGATGACCGAGGGGCGGTTCCGCCACATGCCGGTGATCGAAGGCGGCAAGCTCGCCGGTATCGTGACCCTGGGCGACGTGGTGAAAGCGCAGCTTTCGCAGGTGGCGATGGAGAAGGACGCCCTTCAGGACATGATCATGGGGCACTGAAATACGGGGCTGCGGGCGCGGTGCCTAAGCGCCCGTCCGGCCCGCGCAATGCGTATTTCTGCGCACTTGCATTTACCGGCGCTAATGTGCTTGCCTGCGCGAAATTTTGACATGGCAGGAGGCCGCCCATGCGCGTGGGTCTTTATCCCGGCACCTTTGATCCGATCACCATCGGGCACGCCGACATCATCCGCAGGGCCTGTGCCCTGGTCGATAAGCTGGTCATCGGAGTCGCGATCAACCGCGACAAGGGGCCCTTGTTCCCGCTGGAGGAACGGGTAGCGATGATCGAGGCGGAATGCGCCAAGCTCAGCGCCGAGACCGGCACCGAAATCGTGGTGCATCCCTTCGAGAACCTCCTGATCGATTGCGCCCGCGACGTCGGTGCACAGATCATCGTGCGCGGCCTGCGCGCCGTTGCCGATTTCGAGTATGAATTTCAGATGGTTGGTATGAACCGCGTGCTCGACAGCTCGATCGAGACCGTCTTCCTGATGGCCGAAGCGCGGCACCAGGCGGTGGCCTCCAAGCTGGTGAAGGAAATTGCCCGGCTGGGCGGCGATGTGTCGAAGTTCGTGAGCCCAGAGGTGAATCAGGCGCTCAAAGCCCGGTTTGCCGGTTGATACCTGATACAGTGGTGAAGCACAGCTGGGGTCCTGCGGCCCCGGATCTGTGCTTGCCGGGCACGCGCGGGCCGGGGCTGGCGCGCCGGTATTTTACCGGAGGTCTGCCCATACCGTTCTGATCCGCTGCGAGGATCTATCCGCCACTCAAACCGCAAACCGTGGGTTAGCGCCAGCGAGCGCGAGCACTGCCGATCCGCGGCGGATTATCGGCCTTGTGCCGCGCTGGCGGCGAATTTGGCGACGCGGCGTGCAGTTCACCAATACAGAAGCCCGGGCGGGCGTCGCGGTCTAGCGCCAGAAGGCAGTCCAGTGGATCAGCGCAAACAGCTTCTTACCTAGGAACACCAGGTGCCGGTCGCCGAAGAGCAGCACGTCAATCGCGGCCGCCGCGGCCAGGAGCAGCGCCAGGGTGAGGGCGATCCGGTTGGTCATCGAGGCTCCGCCGCAAGGAAATAAAACGTCCGCTCAGATAACCTGAGCGGGCGCGCGGTCTCAAGGGGCAGGGTGTATCTCAGCCCAGTTTACCCATGGCGACGGCCACATCGGCCATGCGCACCGAGAAGCCCCATTCGTTGTCGTACCAGGCCAGCACCCGAACCATGCGGCCATCGACGACACGTGTCTGGTCCGGCGCGAAGATCGAGCTTTCGCTGCTGTGGTTGAAATCGGTGGAGACCAGCGGCGCGGGCTCGTAGCCAAGCACGCCCTTCATCGGTCCGCTGGCGGCTTCCTTCATGGCAGCGTTGATCTGATCGGCAGTGACATCGCGCGCTGCGCGGAAGGTGAGGTCCACGGCGGAGACATTCGGCGTCGGGACCCGGATTGCGGAGCCGTCGAGGCGGCCCTTCAGGTTGGGCAGAACCTCGCCCAGAGCTTTGGCAGCACCGGTGGTGGTCGGGATCATCGACATGGCGGCGGCACGGGCGCGGTAGAGGTCGTCGTGGCGGCGGTCCAAGGTCGGCTGGTCGCCAGTATAGGCGTGGATGGTGGTCATGATGCCATGCTCGATGCCGAAGGCCTCGTCCAGCACCTTGGCCAGGGGGGCCAGACAGTTTGTGGTGCAGGAACCGTTGGAGATCATCCGGTCGGAAGCGCGCAGCTCACCGTCGTTGACACCGAAGACGATGGTCTTGTCGACGTTCTTGCCGGGGGCCGACAGCAGCACCTTCTTGGCGCCGCGGTCCAGATGGGCTTTGGCCTTCTCGCCGTCGTTGAACTTGCCGGTGCATTCCAGCACCACGTCGCAGCCGGACCAGTCCAGCGCGTTCATGTCGTAGGTGGAGAACATCTGCATGTCGCCGCGGCCGAGGTTCATGGTGCCTTCGCCGATGCTGACTTCGCCCGGGAACCGGCCATGCACGGAGTCGTATTTGATCAGATGCGCCGCGGTTTCCAGCGGGCCGGTTGCGTTCACCTTGATCACCTCAATGTCGTCACGGCCAGAGGCGGCGATGTGCGACAGGGTGCAGCGGCCGATGCGGCCGAAACCGTTGATCCCGACTTTGATGGTCATGAGCTGGTCTCCAAGCGAGCAATTCCTTTGCCGCCATATAGCCCGCCGCCTGTGGGGTCTAAAGAGGAAAAAGCCCCATTATATGAAACTGTTAGCGCAAAAAGTTGACGGTGGCGCTAACGATTCCGCTCGGTGGCGATAACGGAAATACGCGGTGGCGCTAACGCTTGTGCCTTGCGGCGGAAGCGGGCAGATTGCCTAACAAACGCGAACAGGGTTGAGGGATTTGGCATGAGCGGTTTGCTGGCGCTTCTGGATGACGTGGCAGGGATAGCCAAAGTAGCGGCAGCCTCGGTCGACGATGTGGCGGCAGCGGCGGGCAAGGCCGGGGCCAAGACGGCTGGCGTCATCATCGACGATGCCGCAGTAACGCCGAAGTACCTGCAGGGTTTTGCGCCGGCGCGCGAACTGCCGGTGATCTGGCGCATCACCCGCGGCTCACTGTTCAACAAGCTGATCCTGCTGCTGCCGGTTGCCATGCTTCTGGCCAACTTCGCACCCTGGCTGATTACACCGCTGCTGATGCTGGGCGGCGCCTACCTGTGTTTCGAGGGGGCGGAGAAGATCTTCCACGTGCTGTTCCCGCATGCGAGCCACGCGATCGACGAAGACATGAGCGTTAAGGATCCGGGCCACCTCGAAGAGCAGAAGGTGAAGGGCGCGATCAAGACCGACTTTATCCTTTCGGCCGAGATCATGACCATCTCCCTCGCCGCGATCGAGGCGCCGAATGTCTGGATGCAGGCGGCGACATTGGCGGTGGTCGCCATCGGCGTCACTCTGGCGGTTTACGGATCGGTGGCGTTGATTGTGAAGATGGACGATGTGGGACTGTTCCTGGCGCAGAACGCCCATACTTCCCTGGGCCGCGGGCTGGGGCGCTGGCTGGTGAAGTTCATGCCGGTACTGATGAAGATCCTGTCAGTGGTCGGCACCGCGGCGATGCTGTGGGTCGGCGGCTCCATCATCATCCACGGGCTGGAGGTGCTGGGCTTTGGCTGGCTGGGGCACCACATCCACGACTGGGCCTATGCGGTTGGCCACGCGGTGCCTGCCGCCTGGGAGGGCTTTGCCGAGTGGACCGCCAAGGCGGCGATGGACGGCGTGTTGGGCTTGGCGCTGGGGCTGGTGCTGATCCCGCTGGCGACCAAGGTCATCATGCCGATTTTGGGTATGTTTGGTGGGAAGAAGACAGATCATTGAGAAAACTAACATCTGTCTGATTGGAGCTCATCGGCGTGTCTCTACGTGTGCATCGGCTCCAAAAAGATGTCTATGTACGCTTCAACACGATAGCCTAGCCCATTCGGTTCATCGGGTTGACTAAAACCCGAAGAAGCGAGAATGTCACCGAGGGTATCGACGATAATCTCAAGCTCTTGCTCGCTTAAACTAGCAAAAGGGTGTTGGGATGACTTGTTGAGCGAGGGTGAAATCGGTGAATGAGATCAGTGACCGAAAGGTCCTGCGCTGAGTGACCTCTTAGCAGTCTCAGGAGGAATTCTTGATCCAATTTCTTAATAGCTAGTTCGGGCATAGATAAGTCGTCCTGCTAGTGCTTTGGCGCAACCAACAGTGTATATGAATACCGGACATTGGGTGCATTTCAATGACACGACATCGGCAGATTTGCCCCGCACAATGATTGTTCGAATGAATAAGGGCACCCACTTGGGTGCCCTTTACTATTTTATCAATCTGAGGCTTCAGCCCAGCAGCTCTTTCACCTTGGCGACGGTGCCCTCGGCGGTGATGCCGAAGCGCTCGAACAGCTCGCCTGCGGGGGCGGAGGCGCCGAAGCGGTCCATGCCGACGAAACCGGCTTTCTTCTCCTGGCCGCGCTCGCCCAGCAGCCAGCGGTCCCAGCCGCCGTCGCGCACGGCCGCCTCGATGCCGACACGCACCGGGCCTGCGGGCAGGACCTTGCGGCGGTAGGCTTCGTCCTGCGCGGCAAACAGCTCCATGCAGGGCATGGACACCACGCGGGTGCCGATGCCTTCGGCTTCCAGTTTGGCCTTGGCTTCCATCGCGACGGAGACCTCGGAGCCGGTGGCGATCAGGATAACCTGGCGCTTGTTCTCGGCTTCGGCCAGCACGTAGGCGCCTTTTTCCACCATGTTATTGAGCTTGTGCTCGGTCCGCACGGTCGGCAGGTTCTGACGGGTCAGCGCCAGCACCGAAGGAGTTTCCTTGGAGGTGATGGCGATTTCCCAGGCTTCGGCGGTTTCCACCGTGTCGGCCGGGCGGAACACATAGGTGTTCGGGGTCGCGCGGCAGATCGCCAGATGCTCGACCGGCTGGTGGGTCGGGCCGTCTTCGCCGACGCCGATCGAGTCATGCGTCATCACGAAGACCGAGGGGATCTTGGACAGCGCAGCGAGGCGCATGGCCGGGCGGGCATAGTCGGTGAAGCAGAAGAAGGTGCCGCCATAGGGGCGCATGCCGCCGTGCAGCGCCATGCCGTTGATCGCCGCGGCCATGCCGTGCTCGCGGATGCCCCAGTAGATGTAGCGGCCCTTGCGGTTGTCGACGTCAAAGACGCCGAGGTCGGAGGTCTTGGTGTTGTTGGAGCCGGTGAGGTCGGCCGAGCCGCCCACGGTTTCCGGCATCAGGGGGTTGATCACCGCCAGCGCCATTTCCGAGGACTTGCGGGTCGCGACCTTGGGCTGTTCCTCGCTCACCTGCTTCTTCAGCGCCTTGATCGCGGCGGAGAGTTTCTTGGGCGCTTCCAGCGCATAGGCGCGGTTGAAACGGTCCTGCTTCTGCTGCGACAGCTCGGCAAAGCGGGCTTCCCAGGCTTCGCGCTCGGACTTGCCGCGGGTGCCGATCTCTTCCCACTGGGACTTGATGTCCGCCGGAATCTCAAAGGGGCCGCCGGTCCAGCCGTAGGCGTCCTTCGCAGCCTGAAGCTGGTCCTTGTCGGTCAGCGCGCCATGGCCCTTGGAGGTGTCCTGCGCAGCATGGCCGAGGGCAATGTGGGTCTTGCAGGCAATCATCGACGGCTTCTTGGACTTCTTTGCTGCCTCGATGGCCTCGTCGATCGCCTTGGGGTCGTGGCCGTCGATTTCCTGCACGTGCCAGCCCGACGCCTTGAAACGCTGGACCTGGTTGGTGCGGTCGGACAGGTCAACGGTGCCGTCGATGGTGATGTTGTTGTTGTCCCAGAACACGATCAGCTTGCCGAGCTGGTGGCGGCCGGCAAGGCCGATGGCCTCCTGGCTGATGCCTTCCATCAGGCAGCCGTCACCGGCGATCACGTAGGTGTGGTGATCCACGACCTTCTTGCCGTAATGCGCGCGCTGCATTTCCTCGGCCATGGCGAAGCCCACGGCGTTGGCAATGCCCTGGCCAAGCGGGCCAGTGGTGGTCTCGACCGCGTCGATCAGGAAGTTTTCGGGGTGGCCCGCGGTGATTGCGCCGGTCTGGCGGAAGTTCTTGATCTGGTCGAGAGTGACCTGCTTGTCGCCCGCAAGATACAGCAGTGCATAGATCAGCATCGAGCCGTGGCCTGCCGACAGGATGAAGCGGTCGCGGTCGGGCCATGCGGGGGTGGATACGTCGAATTTGAGGTGCTTTTCAAACAGCACCGTGGCTACATCGGCCATGCCGATCGGCATGCCGGTATGCCCGGAATTGGCGGCAGCAACGGCGTCCAGCGCCAGAGCGCGGATGGCGGCGGCCTTGTTCCAATGGTCGGGGTTTGCGGTGCGCAGGGCGGTCAGGTCCACGGGGAATATCCTTTGGCGTTTCTGGCGATCGGTTAGGGCGTTAGCGCCTTCGGTGCGCTGAATACCAGCGGCGCCGCAAAGATCAAGCACTGCGGCGCCAATCCTTGCGATACTGCGCGAAGGACCGCGGGCAAGTGGTTGAAAGGCAAGGAGGGGTGTTTTATTCATGAATTGGCGCCCCGGACCGGACCCGGCCCGGGGCCTGCGATTCGCGAAGACCGGCCGAAACGAACAACGCGGAAACAGGCGGACGGGTGAGGGACAGGCATGAACCAGATTGAAGAGTTGCAAGGCCGCATCCAGGCCGCGCTGGAGCGGATTGGCGCCGGCACCAGGGCGCTGGAGGCCGCGCGTGCGGCCGAGGTGGCCCGCGCAGCGGAAACCGCCGTGAGCAACGGTGCAGGCAACGCCGAACTGGAGCAGGAGCTGGAGGAGGAACGCCTTGCCAATGCCCAGCTCGAGGAACGGCTGAAGCTGCTGAACGCGCGTCTCAAGGAAGCAGAAGGCAAGGCGGGCGGCGGCTCCGGCAGTGAAATGGCGGCGCTGCAAGCAGAGCTGCAGCTTCTGCGCAACGAGGCCGGCGACCCAGCCGAGAAACAGGCGCTCAGGGCCGAGGTCAAGCGCCTGAAGGCCGAGATGGAAGCCGCGGCAAACGGCGCCGCCAGCGAGCGTGAGGCGCTGGAGGACCGGCTTGCGGAGGCTCAGGCTGAAAATTCCGATTTGAAACGGCAGATTGAAGAACTTTCCGCCGCCGTCGGCACGGCGGGTGGCAATGGAGCGCCGGATGCCGAAGTCGCCGCGTTGCGCGAACAGCTGGAAACCGCGGAATCTGCCTTGGCTCAGGCGCAGCAGCAGGTGCAGGCCGCGCAGGCTGGGGATTCGGAGCTGGCCGCGGCTTCGAGGCAGGACGTGGACGCCGAACTTGCCCGCCAGAACGAAATGCTGATCCGGCTCGACAGCGAGTTACAGCAGCTGCGCCAGGCCAACGAAGAGCTGCGCGCCTCCAATACTGCACTGCGCGCTGCCAATGCCGAAGGCGTCGGCGATGCCAGCCTGATCAACGCCTCTATGGAAGCCGAAATCGAGGGGCTGCGTGCGGCTCAGGCCAGCGACCAGGCCCAGGTCAACGCCGTGCTGGCAAAGCTCGAGCCGCTTCTGGCCAATGCCCGCAACCTGCCAGAGGGAGAGGAAGTTTGATGCCGGAAGTGACCATCCATATTGGCGGCCGTGGCTTTGAGGTTTCCTGCCAGGAAGGCGAGGAGAGCTACCTGCACTCAGCCGCCAAGATGCTGGACGATGAAGCTCAGGTGCTGTCGGACCAGATCGGCCGCATGCCGGAGGCGCGGATGCTGTTGATGGCAGGGCTGATGCTGGCGGACAAGACTACCGCAGTGGAAGAGCGGAACAAGGAGCTCGAAGCGATTCTGGCAGAGCGCGAGCAGGAACTCGCCGCGCTGCGCGATGCCCCGCCGCCGGAGCCCGAGCGCATCGAGGTGCCGGTGGTGCCGCCGCAGGTAACCGAGACCCTGGCCGAGCTCGCCGCCCGCACCGAGGCGTTAGCCCAGCAAATCGAAGAAAAGGCCGCGGCGCGGACGGAATAGGGGGGCGCGTCACACCCTCATTATGGGAGTGTCCGCACCAGCCGCTGAAGGCGGTTCCGCCCGCTTTAGTGGCGTGGCTGCGCGGGACGAGGCCGTGGGGCCGCCGCGCATCGCCGGCGCGCGCCCACGCGCAGGTCGGGGATTTGGCTGAGGCCTGGCGGTTCCCCGGGAGGGAGCGCGGACTTGGGTGGGATAAATTGCCAGTCACGACCGTTCGTATCGCCCCCGGACGCCCCCGCACGCGCCAGTATTGCGCGGCTTGATGCTTGCGGCGCCGGGATGGCGTGCGCTGCGGCAACCGCTCAATTCGCCGGAACCTGAAACGAGAAAGGCGCCCCAGCGGGCGCCTTTCCTGTCTGACCGGTCCGGAGGCCGGCTCAGCCGTTGTTGGCTTCGCGGATCTTGTCGGCGGCTTCCTTGTTGAAGGCGATGCCGTTCTGTTCGAACATGCCGTCCAGCTCGCCCGACAGGGTCATCTCGGTGATGATGTCGCAGCCGCCGACGAACTCGCCCTTAACGTAGAGCTGCGGGATGGTCGGCCAGTCGGAGTAATCCTTAATGCCCTGGCGGATCTCTTCATCTGCCAGCACGTTCACATCGGTGTAGTCCACGCCGATGTAGTTCAGCACCCCCGCCACGCGCGAAGAGAAGCCGCACTGCGGCATTTCCTTGGTGCCCTTCATGTAGAGAACGACGTCGTTGTTCTTGACGGTTTCGTCGATGCGGGTCTTTGCGTCGGTCATTTAATCATTTCCTTTCGGCAGCTGGGCCGTTTGCGTTGGCCGTCATATAGGCAATCCGGCGGGTTTTGCAAATCCGCCCGGGTACGCGCCGGGATTGGTGCCGTGTTATTTCAGCTTGTTCCGGGGCACGAAGAAGCGGGCGTATTCCTGCGGGTCCTTGGGAACTTTCCAGGTTCGGACCGAACCGCCGCCCATGCCCGACTGATAGTCGGAGTGCAGCGTGTGGTAGTCCGGGTCGCTGTCATCCTCCTCCAGCGGGCGGCGGCGCTGGGAGACGACCGCGGCAACGGCCGCCATGACCACAATGCCGAGCACCAGGATGGAGGCGAACAGGGACATGGGAGGTTACTCCGGCGCCTTGGTGGTCAGCGCGAGCGCGTGCAGCTCGCCGTCGGGGCCGTCCATCTTGCCTTTCAGCGCGGCATAAACGGCGCGCTGCTGCTGGACGCGGTTCTTGCCGCGGAAGCTTTCGTCAACCACCATCGCCGACATATGCACCCCGTCGGTGCCGCCGACCTGGATCTTCGCCTCGGGAAAGGCTTCGCGCAGCAGTTCTTCGATTTCGTGGGCTTGCATGGGCATGCGGGGAAGTCCTTTGTCTGTTTCCAAAAATGTAAGCCTCGGCCGGGGGCTGTGCAAGCAGGATCAGGAAGCGCCTTGCGCGTATGGCGCCACGGATTCAACGAAGTCCGGAAGGCTGGCGAGCGCCTCCTGCACGGCGCTTTCCTCGAAATCCCAGACTGAGGTAGGGTTCTCGGGACAGAGCGCCCGTGTGAGCGCCGCGCCGCGGGCGTGCAAGACCGCGGGCAGGGGCAGGGCGGCGGCGTCCTGCAGAACCAGAAGCGCCTCGTGGATCGGGCGCAGCACGCGCAGGGCGTGGGTCATATGGGGCAGCAGGTCCTCGTCGTCGCGCCAGGTCTCGCCGCCGAACAACTCCAGCGTCACACGCTGGCCCGCGCCCGCGCAGGAATAGGCAACACAGCCGCCAAAACCGCATTTGGCGAGATTGTCGTGGATGGTGCAAAGGAAATCCCCGCCCAGATTGGGGCACGGGGTGTCGGCGTCCTTAAGAAGGCCGAAGTCTTCATGTTCTTCGAAGGGATAGGCCAGGCAGCAGAGGGCGGCGCAGCGGCTGCAATCCTCGGTCAGCTCGGGCAGGCGGACATCAGGGCCGCAGCCGTTGAAACTTCGACTGTCTGTGCGCGCGGGTGTCGTCAAGGCGGGGTCACCTTCGGGCAGTTGGGCGGGATAGCCATGCCATCCCGCCCGTGAGTGTAGTGAGTGCCGGCCGTGCGGCAAACGGCCGTCAGGCGACGGCGGCGGCAAAGCTGGAGCGGAAGATCTCCGACAGCTCAGCCAGCGGCGCTTCCGAACCGCCGATCTTTACCGTGTCGCCGCCGAACTTGCCGACCGAGGCGATCGGTACCCCAGCCTGGCCCGCGGCGAGCATCAGCGCCTCGGCCTGGTCGAAATTGCAGGCCACCAGGTAACGGGCCTGATCCTCGCCAAAGACGGTCGGGGTGTCGCCCGCGTCGATCTGCACGCCGACGCCTGCTTCCTCGGCCAGCTCGAAGGCGGCGAGGGCAAGGCCGCCGTCGCTGAGGTCGGTGCAGGCCTTGATCAGCTCGCGGTTGGCACGGATGAAATCGCCGTTGCGCTTCTCGGCTTCCAGGTCGACGTGCGGCGCGTCGCCGTCCTCGCGGTTGAAGACCTCGGCGAGCAGTGCGGACTGGCCCAGGTGGCCTTGCGTTTCACCGATGAGCAGCGCCACGTGGCCGTCGCGCGCCTCGCCGGTGATCGGCTCTTCGCCCGCCGCAATCAGCCCAACGGCACCGATGGTTGGGGTGGGCAGGATCGCCTGGCCGTCGGTCTCATTGTATAGCGACACGTTGCCGGAAACGATCGGCATGTCGAGCGCCGCAACCGCCTCGCCGATGCCCTTGATGGCGCCGACGAACTGGCCCATGATCTCTGGCTTCTCGGGATTGCCGAAGTTGAGATTATCCGTTGTTGCCAGGGGCTTGGCACCCACGGCTGAGAGATTGCGGTAGGCTTCGGCCACCGCCTGCTTGCCGCCTTCGAAGGGGTTTGCCTTGACGTAGCGCGGAGTCACGTCGGAGGTGAAGGCGAGCTTTTTATCCGTGCCATGCACCCGCACGATGCCGGAGCCCGCGCCGGGGCGGCGGGCGGTGTCGCCCATCACGGTGGTGTCGTATTGCTCATAGACCCACTGCTTGCCCGCATAGTTCGGCGAGGAGATCAGCGCTTTCAGCCCGTCGATCGGGTCGATGGTGGGCACGTCTTCGTCCGTGAGCGCCTCGGGCGGGGTGATCTCCACCCAGGGGCGGTCGTATTCCGGCGCGGTGGAGGAGAGTTTCGACAGAACCAGGTCCGCCTTCACCTCGCCGTTGTGCAGGATCAGAAAGCGGTCCTCTGCGATGGTCTCGCCGACGATGGCGAAGTCGAGATCCCATTTCTCGAACACCGCCTTGGCCTCGGCTTCCAGCTCGGGCTTCAGCACCATCAGCATGCGCTCCTGGGACTCGGAAAGCATCATCTCGTAGGCGGTCATGTTCTCTTCGCGCTGCGGTACCTTCTCGAGGTCCAGCCGCACGCCGAGGCCGCCCTTGTCGCCCATCTCCACAGCGGAGCAGGTGAGGCCCGCAGCACCCATGTCCTGAATCGAGATCACCGCGCCGGTCTGCATCAGCTCCAGCGTGGCTTCCATCAGGCGCTTTTCAGTGAAGGGGTCGCCAACCTGGACGGTGGGGCGCTTTTCCTCGATGGTGTCGTCGAACTCGGCCGAGGCCATGGTGGCGCCGCCAACGCCGTCCCGACCGGTCTTGGCGCCGAGGTACACCACCGGCATGCCAACGCCGGAAGCGGCGGAGTAGAAGATGCCGTCGGTGCGTGCGAGGCCTGCGGCAAAGGCATTGACCAGGCAGTTGCCGTTGTAGGCGGGATGGAAGCGCACTTCTCCGCCGACGCAGGGAACACCGAAGCAGTTGCCATAACCGCCGATGCCTTCGACCACGCCGTTCACCAGCTGGCGGGTCTTGTGGTGGGAGGGCTCACCGAAAGACAGCGCATTCATCGAGGCGATGGGGCGCGCGCCCATGGTGAAGACATCACGCAAAATGCCGCCAACACCCGTGGCGGCACCTTGGTAGGGTTCGATGTAGGAGGGGTGGTTGTGGCTCTCCATCTTGAAGACAACCGCGTCGCCGTCGCCGATGTCCACGATGCCGGCGTTTTCGCCCGGGCCGCAGATCACCTGCGGGCCTTCGGTCGGCAGAGTCCGCAGCCATTTCTTGGAGGATTTGTAGGAGCAGTGCTCGTTCCACATCGCCGAGAAGATCCCGAGCTCGGTGAAGGTCGGCTCCCGCCCGATGATGTCGAGGATCAGGTCGTATTCCTCGGGCTTGAGCCCGTGATTGGCAATCAGTTCCGGCGTGATGGCGGGTTCCTGCATCCGTATTCGTCCCCAATGGCTGCGATTGCGGGCCTTGTAGGCCAAGGCGGGGCGCGGGGGAAGGGAAATTCCAGTGCGTTCAATTGCCGGTGTGGCGCGGCGGCGAGAGGGGCGTGCTCCCGCCCGGGGCGCAAGCTGTGAAAGGCACAGCGGCCCCCGTTGGGGCGGGCGCCGCGCTGGCGCGCGGCGGGTCACGGGATGCGAAGGGTGCCGTGAAAACGGGCAAGAGTCCCTTGGAAGTGGCGAAATTCCATACAGTTGCGGGCTTTGACGCGGGCAACGGCCAGAAGCCGGGTGACGGCGGCAGACGTTTATGCCAGGCAAAACGCAGCGGGCACGAGGGCCGGGAACCCCAACGCCAGAAAGCCAGCACATGCCAGGCAGCTGGCCAAAAAAAAAGGCCGAGCACTAAGCTCGGCCGAAGTCCAACAGGGAGGTATGAAGGGGGGCAGCTGCCGCCGCCTTCATGAGGACCATTTAGGGTGATGCGAATGCCCCTTCAAGGGGATTAACAAGAAATGAGGCTCAATGCTGCTATGCGGAATTTGCATGGCTCTGTGCCGGGTCCCACAGCGCGCCCCTTGCAGGCAGGCAAGGCGCTGCCAGGAAGGCCTGAGCCTGCGCGGCGCAAGGCGGCGGCGCAAGCATGGCGCGAGTGCTGCGGCTATTGGCCGGAAGGCGGCTGATCCGCATCTGGCCCGGAAGCCCCGGAATGGCCGCCGCGGCCTACAGCCGGCCCAGTTCCTTCATGTGCTTGCGGTGCGCAATGATTTCGTTCTGGACGAAATCGCGGAATGCCCCGACACGCTGGGAGTGGCGCAGCTCTTCGGGGTAGGCGAGGTATACAGGCACCGCGCCGGAATCATCGTCCTTGGGCAGCACCTCGACCAGTTCGGGGAAATCCTCGGTCACGTAGTCGGGCAGGATGCCGATCCCGAGATCATTGAGCACCCCCTGAAGCACGCCGAAATAGTTGTTCACCGTCAAAAGCGACGCCGGGTTGTGGGTCATCAGCGTCTGGCCCAGCACTGCGGCAGAGCCGACTTGGGCGGCGCGCTGATTCTGGCAGATCAGCCGGTGATGCGCGATGTCCTCGATCCGCTCCGGCGTTCCGTTCTTCTCCAGATATGCGCTGGTGGCGTAGAGCTTCATCTGCACCGTCATCAGCCGCTTGCGCACGAGGTCGGCCTGGCTCGGCTCCTTCATGCGGATCGCCACGTCGGCCTCGCGCATGGGCAGATCCAAGACCCGTTCCTCCAGCATCAGGTCGATCTTCAGGTGCGGGTATTGCTCGTAGAGCTTGGTCAGCCGCGGCGCCAGCCACAGGGTGCCGAAGCCCACGGTGGTCGTGACGCGCAGCTCTCCAAAAACCTCTTCCTCGCTGTCGCGGATGCGGGCGGAGGCCGCTTCCAGCCGCGCCGACATGGATTTGGTGGCATCAAACAGAAGTTCGCCCTGCTCGGTCAGAATCAGCCCCCGGGCGTGGCGGTGGAACAGGGTGGCGTTAAAGCTCTCTTCCAGCGCGCGGATTTGGCGGCTGACGGCCGATTGTGAGAGGTTGAGCGTATCGCCGGCATGGGTCAGGCTGCCCGCATCCGCTACCGCGTGAAATATTCTGAGCTTGTCCCAATCCATATACGTTACTTTCCGTGCCTGCGGGTCAGATCTGATGAAATCATAGGTATGTACCAATTCTATGGGCGCAAGCGAGAGAAAAGCGAAAAAAACCGGCTATGCAGGTCAGTAGTTATGACCTATTATGCCGCTAAGCACAGCAAGCTAATCCAATGGTTGAGGAGGACCGGATGGGCACGCAAAAGATCTCGCTCACTGACAAGTACGACCTGAGCAAATCCCCGGTGATGCTGAACGGCACCCAGGCGCTGGTCCGCCTGATGCTGATGCAGAAGCACCGCGACGTGGCCGCGGGGCTGAACACGGCAGGGCTGGTCACCGGCTACCGCGGCTCGCCGCTGGGAGCGGTGGACCTGCAGATGAGCCGCGCCGAGAAGCACCTGAAGGCGGCCGACGTCACCTTCCAGTTCGGGCTGAACGAGGACCTTGCGGTCACCGCGCTCTGGGGCTCGCAGCAGGCCGAGCTGCGCGGCGAGGGCAAGTATGACGGCGTTTTCGGCCTGTGGTACGGCAAGGGCCCGGGCGTCGACCGGTCCGGCGATGCGATCCGCCACGCCAACATGGCGGGCACCTCGAAACACGGCGGCGTTCTGCTGGCGATGGGCGACGACCACACCGGGGAAAGCTCCACGGTGCTGCACCAGTCCGAGTGGTCGCTCCTGGACTGCTACCTGCCGATCGTGAGCCCGGCAGGCGTGCAGGAGATCCTGGATTACGGCATCTACGGCTATGCGCTCAGCCGGTTCTCGGGGCTCTGGGTCGGCCTCAAGACGATGAAAGACACCATCGAGGTGACCTCGGTCGTCGATGCGCGCCCGGAGCGGATGCAGCTGGTGACGCCGAAATTCGACATGCCGGCCGACGGCCTCAACATCCGCCTCGGCGATGACCGCTTCCGCCAGGAAGACCGGATCATCGACTACAAGCGCTTTGCCGCCGAGGCCTTCAGCCATGCCAACAAAATGGACAAGCGCGTTTGGGGCAAGCCCGGCGCCAAGATCGGACTGGTTGCCGCGGGCAAGAACTGGCTCGACCTGGTGCATGCGCTGAAGCTTCTGAACATCGACGAGAATATGGCCGAGCGGCTTGGCATCACCACCTACAAGGTGGGCCAGACCTGGCCGATGGACATGAAGGGCTTCCACGACTGGGCCGAAGGGCTGGATCTGATCGTGGTGGTCGAGGAAAAGCGCAAGCTGATCGAGATCCAGATCAAGGAAGCGCTGTTCGACGACCGCCAGGGCCGCCGCGTCTACGGCTGGTACAAGGGCGGCGCGGGCGGCATGCACCGCGAGGAGCTGTTCCCGACCCGCTATGCGCTCGACCCGGTGATGATTGCCGAAAAGCTCGGCGGCATCCTGATCGAGGAGGGCCGCGAGACCGAGGCGATCCGCGCAGGCATGGCCAAGCTCGACGAGGCGCGCCGCGCTGACAACGCCGAGGAAATCGCCACCCGGCTGCCCTATTTCTGCTCGGGCTGCCCGCACAACACCTCGACCAAGCTGCCCGAGGGCGCGCGCGCCTACGCCGGCATTGGCTGCCACTTCATGGTGCAGTGGATGGACCGCGAGACCACCGGTTTCACTCACATGGGCGGCGAGGGCGCGAATTGGATCGGCGAAGCGCCGTTCTCCAAGCGCAAGCACGTGTTCCAGAACCTCGGTGATGGCACATACAACCACTCGGGCGTGATGGCGATCCGGGCAGCGCTGGCTGAGGGCACCAACATCACCTACAAGATCCTCTATAATGACGCGGTGGCGATGACCGGTGGCCAGCAGGCCGAAGGCGGGCTTACCGCGCATCAGATCGCGCATGAGCTGACCGCGATGGGCGTGAAGACCATCGCCGTGGTCTATGACGAGAAAGAGGACGTCGACCCCAAGCTGTTCCCGGCCGGCATGCGGATGCATGAGCGCGCCGAGATGATGAACATCCAGCGCGAGTTCGAAGAGGTCGAGGGCGTCTCCGCCATCATCTACATCCAGACCTGCGCGGCCGAGAAGCGCCGCCGCCGCAAGAAGGGTTTGTTCCCGGACCCGGACCAGCGCGTCTTCATCAACAGCGACGTCTGTGAAGGCTGCGGTGATTGCGGCGTGCAGTCGAACTGTGTCTCGATCGTGCCGAAGGACACCGAGCTTGGCCGAAAGCGGGCGATCGACCAGTCGTCCTGCAACAAGGACTTCTCCTGCCTGAACGGCTTCTGCCCGTCGTTCCTGACAGTGGAAGGCGCGAAGATCCGCAAGGAGGCGACCGCCAGCCTGGAGCTGCCGGACCTGCCGATGCCCGAACTGCCGCAGATCGACGGCACCCACAACGTGGTGATCACCGGCGTCGGCGGCACCGGCGTCGTGACCATCGGTGCGGTTCTGGCGCAGGCGGCGCAGATCGACGGCAAGGGCGCAGGCCTGATGGAAATGGCAGGTCTCGCCCAGAAGGGCGGCGCGGTCCACATCCATTGCCGAATCGCGGAGAAGCCCGAGGACATCTCGGCCATCCGCGTGGCCACGGGCGAAGCACACGCGCTGATCGGCGGCGACCTGGTGGTGAGCGCGGGCGCCAAGACCCTTGGCCTCACCGCCACCGGCCAGACCGGCGCGGTGGTGAACAGCCACGAGATCATCACCGGCGAGTTCACCCGCAACACCGAGTTCAACCTGCCCACCGACCGGCTGCAGGTGGCGCTGGAGGCGCGGCTGCGCGACCGGCTGGCGCTGTTTGACGCGTCCGAGCTGGCGCGTGCCACGATGGGCGATTCGATCTTCTCCAACATGATGGTCTTCGGCGGTGCCTGGCAGCGCGGCCTGGTACCGGTGAGCCTTGAGGCGATCCAGGAAGCTATCGAGCTCAATGGTGCCGCGGTGGAGAAGAACCTCCGCGCCTTCGAGATCGGCCGCTGGGCGGTGCTGCACCCGGCGGATGCGGAGAAGCTCATCGCGCCGAAGGCAGTGGTCGAGCTGCCCAAGTCCCTGGATCAGAAGATCGAATTCCGCCGAGATCAACTCATTGCCTACCAGGGCAAGGGGCTGGCAAAACGCTACATGAAGATGCTGGAAGGTATAGAGAACACGGCGCTGAAGGAAGCGGTGGCGAAGGGCTACCACAAGCTTTTGTCCTACAAAGACGAATACGAGGTGGCGCGCCTGCTTCTGTCGAGCCGGGAGAAGGCGGAAGCCGAGTTCGAGGGCGACCTGAAAATCTCCTTCAACCTCGCCCCGCCGATCCTCGGCGGCAAGGATCCGAACGGCCGCCCGAAAAAGCGCAAGTTCGGCCCCGGGATGGAGCGCTGGCTGCGGCTTCTGGCAAAGTTCAAGGGCCTGCGCGGCACGCCGCTCGACATTTTCGGCTACACCGAAGAGCGCAGGATGGAGCGCGCGCTGATCAAGCAGTATGAGGCCGACATGGCCGAATGGCTGCCCAAGGCGCGGCCCGAGATCCTCGAGCCCCTGGTGGCGCTGGCCGAGCTGCCGCTGCAGATCCGCGGCTTCGGTCCGGTGAAGATGGCCAACGAGCAGAAGGCCGCAAAACGCCGCGAAGAGCTGCTCGCCACCCTGCGCAACCCTGGCGCAGCCGTTAACAAAGCGGCCGAATAAGCCGCCCCGCGTGTTAAGGACGGGCGGTCCACTCCCGCCCTCCTTCCGGCAATCACGAATTGCCTCCAGCCCGTTGGCCCGGGCGCCGCGCCTTGGCGCGGCGCTGCCACGCTTGCGGCTGTTGGTCCTGGGTACTTTCTGACCGGAAATACCCCGGAGTCCGGGGCAATGCCCCGGGTGCCAGCCAAGCGCAGTGCCCTCGTCGGGATATCCTCGCCTGCGCCGTAATGGCGCTGTTACAGGAATCCGCTAGGCTGCGCTGCGCTCCCCATCCCCGGGGAACTGAACCGCCGACGGAGACTGGCGCATGACAGCTCATCACCACACCGCCCGCGACATTTCCTATGCCGATGCTGCCGAAAGCCGCGGCGGGCGCCTCATGATCCGGCTGATGGAAAACGCAACCGGCCGCCTGGGGCTGATCAGACGGGCGAAGGGCTATGACGTGGAATTGGCGCAAGGCCGCGACTTCTGGTCGGTGATAATGGAGCGCTACGGGCTTACACTGGAAGTGCTGGCAGGCTCGCTTCAGAACATCCCGCGGAACGGGCCGGTGGTGCTGGTCGCCAACCACCCTTACGGCATTCTCGACGGTCTGATGATGGGCCATATGCTGCAGCAGGCCCGGGGTGACTTCCGCATTCTCGCGCATCAGGTGTTCCGCAACGCCGGGGAATTGAACCGGGTTGTCTTGCCGGTGGATTTTGCCGGAACCAAGGAGGCGCTGCGCACCAACATTGAGACCCGCAGGACCGCGCTCGAGTACCTCGGTCAGGGCGGCGCCGTCGGGATATTCCCTGGCGGAACCGTGTCGACCGCAGCCAGGCCTTTCTCGAGACCGATGGACCCGGGCTGGCGCAGCTTCACCGCGCGCATGCTGGCCAAGTCGAATGCCGTGGCGGTGCCGGTCTATTTCGACGGCCACACCTCGCGGCTGTTCCAGATCGCGAGCCATCTGCACACGACCCTGCGGATGGGGCTTCTGATCAAGGAATTCAGGACCCGCGTCGGATCTCCGGTGCGGGTGGTGGTGGGCGAGCCTATCGGCCGCGACGTTCTGGACCCGCTGGCAGGCGATGCGCGGATGATAATGACCTGCCTTCGACAGGCGACTTATGCGCTTGCGCCCGAGCCAATGGACCCTGAAATGCTTGGCTTCGAATTCGAGGCGAAGCACCGGGCCGGAGACCCCTCGCGCGCTGTATGTGCGGCTGCGGCGCCGTGTCAGGCGAAAGGCGTGGATTTATCCGGCAAAGCCACGTAATAGCTGTTTCGAGCACCGCCCGCACCCTGAGCAGGGGGCCGGGCCCCACTACCGCGCGTGAGAGAGCTTTATGGCTGTAGGAATCTTTGATTCAGGCCTTGGCGGCCTGACCGTTCTGAATGCCGCGCAGAAACGTCTGCCGGATGTGAACTTCCTTTATTACGGCGACAACGCCCATGCGCCCTATGGCGTGCGGGATGCCGAGGATGTCTACCAGCTGACGTCGGCGGCGGTCCGCAACATGTGGGACAAGGGCTGCGACCTGGTGATCCTCGCCTGCAACACGGCGTCCGCCGCTGCGCTCAGGCGGATGCAGGAGGGCGGACTGCCCAAGGGCAAGCGCGTGCTGGGAGTCTTTGTGCCGCTGATCGAGGCGCTGACCGAGCGGCGGTGGGGCGACAACTCTCCGCCGCGCGAAGTCGCGGTCAAGCACGTGGCGCTGTTTGCCACTCCTGCCACCGTTGCCAGCCGCGCCTTTCAGAGGGAACTGGCGTTCCGCGCCATCGGCGTCGATGTGGAGGCGCAGAGCTGCGGAGGCGTCGTCGATGCGATCGAGGAAGGCGACATGATTCTGGCCGAAGCGCTGGTGCGCAGCCATGTGGAGGCGCTGAAGCGCAAGATGCCGCATCCTGAAGCAGCCGTCCTCGGCTGCACCCATTATCCGCTGATGCAGGATGTTTTCCAGGCTGCCCTTGGCCCGGAGGTCAAGGTGTTCAGCCAGGGTGACCTCGTCGCCGACAGTCTCGCCGATTACCTGCAGCGGCATCCGGACATGCATGGAAACGGCACCGGCGGCTTTTTCACCACCGGCAACCCGGCCCGCGTTGGGGACCGCGCGACGCAGTTCCTTCGACGGGAAATCACCTTTCAGGCGGCCTGAACGCACAAGGGACCTGAGATTGCTTCAGGTCAAGGCACAGGCCCGCGTATCCCCTTATCGCCGTCCGCAAATGATTGCGGAACCAGCATATCACATTGAAAGACGAGGTCGGACATGACCCATAAAGTGGCCATCCTTGGAGCCTCCGGCTACACCGGCGCCGAACTGGTGCGGCTGATCGCAGGACACCCCAACATCGAAATCGCGGCCCTGGCGGCCGAGCGCAAGGCGGGCATGGAGATGGCTGGGGTCTTCCCGCACCTTCGCCACATGGAGCTGCCCACGCTTTGCACCATTGGCGAGATCGACTTCTCCGGCATCGACCTCTGCTTTTGCGCGCTGCCGCACAAAACCAGCCAGGAAGTGATTGCCCGGCTGCCAAAGGATCTGAAGATCGTCGACCTTTCTGCTGATTTCCGCCTGCGCGACCCGGCCGAATACGAGAAATGGTACGGCAACCCGCATGCGGCGCTGGCGCAGCAGGAAGAGGCGGTCTACGGGCTGAGCGAGTTTTACCGTGACGAGATCCGCGCCGCGCGGCTGGTGGCGGGCACCGGCTGCAACGCGGCCACCGGGCAGTTTGCGCTGCGGCCGCTGATCTCTGCCGGGGTGATTGACCTGGATGAGATCATTCTCGACCTGAAATGTGCGGTCTCCGGCGCCGGGCGCGCGCTGAAGGAAAACCTCCTGCATGCGGAGCTGAGCGAGGGCTGCAACCCCTATGCCATCGGCGGCACCCACCGGCACCTCGGCGAATTCGACCAGGAATTCAGCAAGCTGGCGGGCCGCCCGGTGAAAGTGCAGTTCACCCCGCATCTGATTCCCGCGAACCGCGGCATCCTCGCGACCGTCTACGTGAGGGGCGATGCGCAGGCGATTTACGACACCTTTGCAAAAGCCTATGCCGATGAGCCCTTCATCGAGCTTCTGCCCTTTGGCGCCGCGCCCTCGACCCATGATGTGCGCGGCTCGAACTTCTGCCACATTGGCGTTGCCGCCGACCGGATCGACGGCCGCGCCATCGTCTTTGCCGCGCTGGACAACCTGACCAAAGGCAGCAGCGGCCAGGCCTTGCAGAACGCCAACCTGATGTTAGGTGAAGAGGAAACCCTGGGCCTGATGATGGCGCCGCTGTTCCCGTAAGCCGGGGCAGGGGGCGCCGCCAGGGTGCTGAAGAGGATGTGATGAAGAACCTGAAGAAACAGCGCCGGATCCAGGTCATCGCCGTGGCCGCTCTGGCGCTGACGGTTGCGACGGTGCTGATCGGCTACGCCATGCGCGACGGCATCAATTATTTCCGCTCGCCCAGCCAGGTGATGGAGGCGCCGCCCGCGCCGGAAGAGGTTTTCCGCATCGGCGGGCTGGTCGAGGAAGGCAGCATACAGCGCGGCCAGGGCGAGACCGTGCGCTTTGCGGTGACGGATGGCGGTGCCACTGTGCCTGTCGCCTATACCGGCGTGCTTCCCGACCTGTTCGAGGAAAATCAGGGCATGGTGGGTACCGGTCGCTACGTGAACGGCGTGTTTGAAGCCTCTGAAATCCTTGCAAAACACGACGAAACTTATATGCCCAAGGAAGTAATGGACGCGCTGAAGGAGCAAGGGGTCTACAAGGAGCCCGAAAGCTGACACTGCCGCTTTGATTTTGTCGAAAAGGGCCCCGCGGGACTGCCATCCTGCGGGGTTTGCAGCATCTGGCGGACCGGCCATCAGATCGTCTTCATACGCCGTGTTGCCGCGGGCGCGGTCGCTCCGGTGACGCGGGGTTAGCGGGCTTTGGCCAGGATGAACCTTGCAAAAGGTGAGGTGCCATGCTGACGGTTAGAGAGATTGCCGACACTATCGTTGTGCGCGAGGGCGGGTTTGTGAATGACCCCGACGATCCGGGCGGAGCTACCAAACACGGGGTCACGCTTACAACGCTGCGCCGCTTGGGGCTGGATCTGGATGGCGACGGCGGGGTCGGGATCGCGGATTTGCATCGCCTGAGCCGTGCTGAGGCGGCGGAGATATTCGTGCGCCACTATTTCGAGCAGCCGCAGATCAACCGCTTGCCCGAATGCCTGCAGGCGCCCGTCTTCGACATGTATGTGAATGCCGGCAGCAACGCGGTGCGTATCCTGCAGCGCTTGCTTATCGAGATGGGTTTTAAACTGGCGGCGGACGGTGTGATTGGCCCCGAGACCGCCGAGGCCGCGGCGCGCGCGGCGGCGGTCTCGGAAGCGGTCTTGCGCGATGCCTACGGCGTGGCGCGGCGCAACTACTACTTCCGCCTCGCCGACCGACGCCCGGCCAGCCGAAAATACGCCCGCAGCCGGGCGGGCGGCAAGGGCGGCTGGATCAAGCGGGCAGAAGAGTTCATCTCCCCGCGTTATCACCTCAGTTCGGAGCAATTTGCGGAAAGGACCAGGGCATGGGGCTGATCGGCGACTTTCTGACCATGACTTTTGGAACGCAAAAGAATGTTTTGCGGGAGACGGTTGAAGTGTTTCGGGAAAACGCCGAAGCCGGCGCGTCGCGCGCTTACGAACTGCGCGCAGCGGCGCTCTCGCAATTCGGCGCCGAATTCCGGACCGGGCGCAAGGGGAGGTTCGACCGGTTCATGGACGGGGTCAACCGCCTGCCGCGGCCGATGCTGGCACTCGGAACCATCGGATTGATGGTTGCGGCGCTGGCGGACCCCCTGTGGTTTGCCGCGCGGATGCAGGGCATCGCGCTGGTGCCCGAGCCGCTGTGGTGGCTCTTGGGGGTCATCGTGTCCTTCTATTTCGGCGCGCGCCATCAGGTGAAGGCGCAGGAGTTCCAGGAGGGCATTGCTGCCAGCATCGCGCGCCTGCCGGAGGCGGCGGGCAATATCGCGGCACTGGACGCCATGCGCGCCGCACGGCCGGGGCCGGCCGGCACCGGCACCGATGCCGCCGCCCGGCTGGACGCCACCGCACCGGATGCCAATCCGGCCCTGGAAGAGTGGAAGCGGCTGCGCAGCTGATCACAATTTGCTCACTGCGGCGGCGTGGCGCGGCGATGCCCATTGGCGGCCCCTTCGGATCGGCATATAGGGGAAGCATGATTACAGAGCTTGGCCACTTCGCCCTTATCCTCGCCTTCATGATCGCCCTCGTGCAGATGGTGGTCCCCCTGATCGGCGCGCAGAAACGATGGCCCGGCTGGATGGCCGTGGCGGAACCAGCCGCGCAGGCGCAGTTCCTGTTCACCGCCTTTGCCTTCGGCGCGCTGATGTGGGCCTTCATCACTTCGGACTTCTCGCTGAAGCTGGTGACGCTCAACAGCCATTCGGCGAAGCCGATGCTCTATAAGATCTCCGGCACCTGGGGCAACCACGAGGGTTCGATGCTGCTCTGGGTGCTGATTGTCGCCCTGTTCGGGGCGCTGGCCTCGGTGTTCGGCGAGGGGCTTCCACCGACTTTGAAGGCGCGTGTCCTGTCGGTGCAGGCCGCCATCGGCGTCGCCTTCTTTGCCTTCATCCTGTTCACCTCCAACCCCTTCGAGCGGCTCGCCGTTCCGCCTTTCGACGGGCAGGACCTGAACCCGCTGCTGCAGGACCCCGGGCTCGCCTTCCATCCGCCGTTCCTCTACCTTGGCTACGTCGGGCTTTCGATGGCGTTTTCCTTTGCTGTGGCCGCGCTGATCGAAGGCCGCATCGATGCTGCCTGGGGGCGCTGGGTGCGGCCGTGGACGCTGGCCGCGTGGATCTTCCTCACCATCGGCATCGCGCTTGGGTCCTGGTGGGCCTATTACGAACTGGGCTGGGGCGGCTTCTGGTTCTGGGACCCGGTAGAGAACGCTTCCTTTATGCCCTGGCTCCTGGCGGCGGCGCTCTTGCATTCGGCCATCGTGGTGGAGAAACGCGAGAGCCTGAAGAGCTGGACCATCCTGCTCGCGATCCTCGCCTTCGGGTTCTCGCTGATCGGCACTTTCATTGTGCGCTCGGGCCTGCTGACCTCGGTTCATGCCTTTGCCAATGACCCGGAGCGCGGGGTGTTCATCCTTATCATCCTCGCGGTCTTCACCGGCGGGGCGCTCACGCTGTTTGCCGCGCGGGCGCAGGCGATGGAGGCCAAGGGGGTCTTCGGCGTGGTCAGCCGCGAAAGCGCGCTGGTGGCCAACAATATCCTCCTCGCGGTGAGCTGCTTTGTGGTCTTCTTCGGCACCCTCTGGCCCATCGTGGCGGAGATGGCCTTTGACCGGAAGCTGTCGGTTGGCCCGCCCTTCTTCAATTCGGCCTTCACCCCCTTCATGGTGGCGCTGGGGCTGATCCTGCCGCTTGGCGCCATGCTGCCGTGGAAGCGCGGGCGGCTGGGGCGGGCTGCCTGGCAGCTGCGCTATGTCTTCCTTCTGGCGGTGGCTCTTGGCGTGCTGGCCTGGGCCTTGCAGACCGGACGCTCGGCGCTGGGGCCGGTTGGGCTGTTCCTCGGCGCCTGGGTGGTGTTCGGGGCCTTTACCGACCTCTGGCTGCGTGTCGGCAGGTCGAACCGGTTGCGGCGGCTGACGCGGCTGCCGCGTGCGGATTGGGGCAAGGCGGTTGCACATGCCGGCCTTGGCATCACCATCTTTGCCATCGCGGGCCTCACCGCCTGGGAGCAGGAGGACATCCGCGTAGCGCAAATCGGTGAACCGTTCAGCGTCGGCGCCTATGAACTGGAGCTCGCCGAAGTGAAGCGGGCGCGCGGCCCGAATTACTTCACTTCCATGGCCCGCATCGAGGTAACCCGGGAGGGCCAGCCTGTGGCGACGCTTTATCCCGAGAAGCGCGACTACCCGGTTGCCAGGATGCCCACCACTGAGGCTGCGATCGACTACCGGCTGACCCGCGACCTCTACGTGGTGATCGGCGACCGGCAGGATAATGGCGGCTGGACCGTGCGCACCTATATCAAGCCGCTCGCCAACTGGATCTGGGGCGGCGCGATCCTTATGGCGCTTGGCGGCCTGCTGAGCCTCAGCGACCGCCGCTTCCGCGTCGCCGCGGGCGCGCGCAGGACCCGCAGCGAAGGAGTGCCCGCCGAATGAGACGCCTGCGACTGATCCCGCTGATGCTGGCCGCACTGGTCTCCGTGAGCCTGCTGGCGCCGCTGCCCGCAAGCGCGGTGGAACCGGACGAGGTATTGGCCGACCCGGCGCTGGAAGCCCGCGCGCGGGAACTGTCGAAGGACCTGCGCTGCCTGGTCTGCCGCAACGAGAGCATCGACGAATCCAACGCCGAACTCGCCCGCGACCTGCGCATCCTCCTGCGCGAGCGGCTGATGGCGGGCGACAGCGACCGTGAGGCGATCGGCTTCATCGTCGACCGCTACGGCGAATACGTGCTGCTGCGCCCCACGGTGAGCGGCGCCAACTGGCTGCTGTGGGCGGCGGGCCCCCTGATGCTGCTCTGCGCGCTGGGGATCGGTGCGGTCTACGTGCGCAAGCGGTCGCGCGCGCCCAAGGCGGCGGAGCGCGGCCTGAGCCCCGAGGAACGCGAACGGCTGAAGCAAATCCTCGACGAATGACGCCGGGTCCGCCTTTCCGGCGGGCAGGCTTTGCGTCACCATGCGGCCAAACCGGCCGCCCCTGCGCGGCCGCCGCAATCAAGGTGAGGCACGCTATGGACTACAAAGAAATTCTGTTTGCGCTGGAAGACGGGCTGGCCGTGATCACGCTGAACCGCCCGGCGAAGAAGAACGCGCTGACGAGCCAGATGCGTGCCGAGATCACCCATGCGATGCGGCTTGCGGGCCAGGAGGCGCGCGCCGTGGTGCTGACGGGCGCGGGCGGCTGCTTCTGCTCGGGCCAGGATCTGAGCGATGCGAGCAGCGCAGGCAGTCTTGATTTGGAGCGCACGCTGCGCGACGAATACACCCCGATGCTGGAAGCGGTCTATGACTGCCCGGTGCCGACGATCTCTGCCGTAACCGGCGCTGCCGCCGGGGCGGGGGCCAATCTGGCGCTGGCCGCGGATGTGGTGATCGCTTCGGAAAGCGCCTTTTTTATGCAGGCCTTTGCCCGTATCGGCCTGATACCAGACGCCGGCGGCACCTGGTTCCTGCCGCGGCAGATGGGGCTGGCCAAGGCAATGGGGGCGGCGCTGTTTGCAGAACCCATCACCGCGCGCCAGGCCAGCGACTGGGGCATGATCTGGGAAGCAGTGCCGGATGACCGGTTCGAAGCACACTGGCGCGCCCGCGCCGAGTACCTGGCCAACGGCCCGACCAAGGCGTTCGGCGCCATCAAAACCGCGTTGCGTGAAAGCTCCAACCGCACCCTGCCGGAACAGCTCTCGGCCGAGGCGCATCTGCAGGGCGAATGCGGCAAGAGCCGCGACTTTATGGAAGGCGTCACCGCCTTCATGGAAAAGCGCCCCGCGAAATTCGAAGGGCGCTGAGGCCGTTCCCTTTCCACGGTTGTTGGAATAGCCGTCAGGACAGCAGGGAACTCTCTGCTGTCCGCTCTACTATGCTGATGTCGCTGACCGACAGCAGGCCTCCTGCACCCGGCATCCGTGCGACAAGGGCGTTATCGGCAAACAGAAGTGCCGAGCCTTGGCCCCCGCCGGTCCCGTCTTCAAGATGCATGACGAAGAGGTCCGGCATCGTGCCCTCACCATCGTGCGAGTAGACAAGCACGTCTTCGGTGGGGTCGAAATCGGTGACAAAGACCGGGTCGTCATCGGATTGATGCCAGTCTCCGACTGCCAGCATGTCGTTGCCGCTGCCCAGGGATACAGTATCGCCTTCACCGGCGATCACGCTGTCATTCCCGCCGCCGCCTGACACGCTGTCTGCGCCGGTGTCGGTATCGGTGGCTGGCGTGTAATGCTCGTTGATGCTGGCGGGATCGGTAATGCTGCCTTCTGCAACGCCGCGGTAGAACCCCGCGAGCCCTTCGCCATCGAAGGTAGACGTCGCCACAATAAGGTCGTTACCGCTGTCGCCGTGCAGTGTGTCCGACCCGGAACCGTCAACCAGCAAGTCATTGCCGGACCCGCCGCGCAGGAAGTCGTCGCCGGATCCGCCGGTAAGGAAGTCGTCGCCGTCCATCCCGAAAATCCGGTCGTCGCCGCCGCGTCCCTCTGCCAAATCGTCGCCGCCGCGCAAGAAGATAGACTGATCCTGGCTGCCTCCGATGATGTCATTCGCTGCATCGGTGGCGGTAATGGTCGCGGCCTCGTTGCTTTCGTAATGCTCCGGTTCTGGATTGGAGCTTCCCTGACGTTCGTCTGTGTTCCCCTCCTCGGAATTTCCGCTGTCGTCATCGTCGTCCAGCAGCGCAAAAGTGCCCGCCGTGAGGCCCAGGCCAAGAAGAATGAGAAGTTCCATGAAATATCCTGCCGTCTAACCGCGCGGGAGGCATGGGAGTTTTTCCTGCCTCGGTCCCGCGCCCCTGAAATGCTTAAGAACTTCCTAAAAGGTTGTGCATTCTGCGTCAACTTCCCGTATGATTTGTGTCCTGTTTCCGGACGGCTGCCGTAACGCACCCGTACTGTTTCCTGACTGTGGAAAGCCGCGCGGGCGCCGGGATTTGCAAAAGCTACGGGATGCCTCGCGCTAGGGGCAATCTGCCCTTGGGAAACCTGCATACAGCGTAAAGAGTACGGTCAAAAAAAAAAACGCCCCGCAAAAGCGGGGCGCTCCGTGTCTCGTCTCGCAGCGGCGGTCAGCGGTTTTCAATGTCCACGTAATCGCGCAGGGTCTCGCCCAGGTACAGCTGGCGCGGGCGGCCGATCTTGTTCTGCGGGTCGGCAATCATTTCCTTCCATTGCGAGATCCAGCCGATGGTGCGGCTCACCGCAAAGATCGGGGTGAACATGGAGGTGGGGAAGCCCATCGCCTCGAGGATGATGCCGGAGTAGAAGTCGACGTTTGGGAACAGCTTCTTCTCGGCGAAATACGGATCTTCGAGCGCCTGCTTTTCCAGTTCCTTGGCGACTTGCAGGATCGGGTTGTCCTCGATCCCCATGAGGTCCAGCACTTCGTCAGCGGACTGTTTCATCACCGTCGCGCGCGGGTCGAAGTTCTTGTAGACGCGGTGGCCAAAGCCCATCAGGCGGAACGGGTCGTTCTTGTCCTTCGCACGGGCAATGAACTCGGGGATGCGGTCGACGGTGCCGATTTCTTTCAGCATCTCCAGGCAGGCCTGGTTGGCGCCGCCGTGCGCGGGACCCCAGAGGCAGGCGATGCCGGCCGCAATACAGGCGAAGGGGTTGGCGCCGGAGGAAGACGCCAGCCGCACCGTCGAGGTCGAGGCGTTTTGCTCATGGTCCGCGTGCAGGGTAAAGATCCGGTCCATGGCGCGGGCCACGATCGGGCTTACGTGATATTCCTCGGCCGGCACGCTGAAGCACATGTGCAGGAAGTTCGACGCGTAATCGAGATCGTTGCGCGGATAGACGAAGGGCTGGCCGATCGAATACTTGTAGGCCATCGCGGCAATCGTCGGCACCTTGGCGATAAGGCGGATCGCGGCGACCTCGCGCTGCCAGGGGTCATTCACGTCCAGGGAGTCATGGTAGAAGGCCGACATCGCCCCAACCACGCCGACCAGCGTTGCCATCGGGTGGGCGTCCCGGCGGAAGCCGCGGAAGAAGTTGTGCATCTGCTCGTGCACCATGGTGTGGCGGGTCACCCGGGTCTCGAAGTCCTCGAGCTGGGCCGCGGTCGGCAGCTCCCCGTAAAGAAGCAGGTAGCAGACCTCGAGGTAATGCGACTTGGCGGCCAGCTGGTCGATCGGGTAGCCACGGTGCAGCAAATGCCCGGCATCGCCATCGATATAGGTGATGGTGCTGTCGCAGCTGGCGGTCGAGGTGAAACCCGGGTCGTAGGTGAAGACCCCTGCCTGCGAATAGAGCTTGCGGATGTCGAGGACATCGGGCCCGGCCGTCGGCGAAAAAATGGGCAGCTCGTAATCCTTGCCGTTAAGGCTGAGCGTGGCAGATTTCTTGGTCTCGGTCATGGGCGTCCCTTCCTCTTACAGGCATCCAAGCGGCCGGTCCGGCCTCTTGATGCGGGGCAGCACCTGCGCGGATACGCGCAGGCGTGGTCATATCGGAGCAGGCTTACCTGGTGGTTAACGCCAGGTCAGCCCGTTGCGTCAGCAAGCCGGGCCAATGTCTCCTCGCGGCCCAGAACCAGCATCATGTCGAACACCGAAGGCGTTACCGCGCGGCCCGCCAGCACAGCCCGCAAGGGACCCGCCAGCTTGCCGAACTTGGTATCATGCGCTTCCGCAAAATCATTCAGAAGCACCTCCAGATCGTCACGGACCCAGCTAGCATTTTGCAACTGCGGCGTCAATTCTTCCAGTATACCATCGGATACAGATGCCAGCGCCTTTTCAGCTTTCTGATCCCGTTCAATAGGCCGTGAGGTCAGAACAAAGTGGGCTTTTTCAAGCAGTTCCGGAAAGGTGCGCGCACGGTCCTTCAGACAGGGCATGGCCCGCTCCAGCCCGGCTGACTGTGCGTCACTCAACGAAGGCTTGCCCGCCGCAGCAAGGTAGGCTTCGATCTCTTGCCGCAATGCAGCGTCATCGCTGATGGCAATGTGCTGGCCGCAGAGGTTTTCCAGCTTCTTGGTGTCGAACCGGGCCGGGCTCTTGCCAATGCCGTCGAGCCCGAACCACTCTTTGGCCTGGGCATCCGTGAAAAATTCGTCGTCGCCATGGCTCCAGCCCAGCCGGGCCAAGTAGTTGCGCATGCCGGCCGCCGGGTAGCCCATCGCCTGGTACTCCTGCGCGCCAAGCGCGCCGTGGCGCTTGCTGAGCTTCTTGCCGTCGGGCCCGTGGATCAGAGGGATATGCGCCCAGACCGGCACTTCCCAGCCCATCGCCTCGTAGATCATCATCTGGCGGGCGGCGTTGTTCAGATGGTCGTCGCCGCGGATCACATGGGTAACGCCCATGTCGTGGTCATCGACCACCACCGCCAGCATGTAGACCGGGGTGCCGTCCGAGCGCAGCAGGATCATGTCATCGAGCTGGTCGTTGCGGATCGTCACATCGCCCTGCACCTCGTCCTTGATGACCGTTGCGCCTTCCTGCGGTGCCTTGATGCGGATTACGTATGGCATGTCCGGGTGCGTGGCCGGATCGGCGTCTCGCCAGGGCGAGCGGTAGAGGGTGGACTTGCCCTCGGCCTTCGCCTGCTCGCGGAAGGCTGCAATTTCTTCCTGGGTGGCAAAACACTTGTAGGCCTTGCCTTCAGCCAGCAGCTGCTTGGCCACCCCGGCGTGGCGGTCTGCCCGCGCGAACTGGCTGATCACCTCACCGTCGTGGTCCAGGCCCAGCCATTCCAGTCCCTGCAGAATGGCCGCGGTCGCCTCCGGGGTAGAACGCTCGCGGTCGGTGTCCTCGATCCGAAGGAGGAACTTGCCGCCGCGGCCGCGCGCGAAAAGCCAGTTGAAAAGCGCAGTGCGGGCGCCACCGATGTGCAGGAAGCCGGTGGGAGAGGGGGCGAAACGGGTGACAACCGGTTTGGTCATGAGGGGGATTTACCTTTTGGAAACCGTGTGAGGCCTAGAGTTGCGTCTGTCTACCGGGCCAGAAGGCGGGGGGCAAGCATGCGGCTGGGACCAGCCATCGCGGATATGTTGCAACGGCAGCGGGGATATCTTCTCCCCTGGGTGCCGGTGTGGCTGGGCGCGGGGATCGGCCTTTACTTTAGCCTGAAATTCGAACCAGGCGCAGTGGAATATGCCGCTGCGGCCGCGGTTTTCTGTTGCTGCACGGGTCTCGCGCTGCGCCGCCGGGAGCTGGCTTTCCTGGCCTGGGCGCCGACGCTTCTTGCGGCCGGATTTTGCCTCGGCGGCGCGCGCGCCCACCACATTGCAGCGCCGGTGTTGGACTTCCGCTATTATGGTCCTGTCGAAGGGCGGCTGGTGGCGCTCGACCGCTCCCAGACCGGCGCGCTTCGGATGACGCTCGATCAGGTGCGGCTGGCGGACGTGCCGCCGCGGCGGACGCCCGCGCGGGTGCGTGTCTCGCTGATGGCGGCGGATCGGCTGCCCGTGCCCGGGTCGCGGGTAATGACGACGGCGCACCTGCTGCCGCCGCAAGGCCCGGCCGAGCCCGGCGGCTTCGACTTCCGCCGCCATGCCTGGTTCCAGGAACTGGGCAGCCTCGGCTATACCCGGGTGCCTGTGCTGCTGGCGGAACCGGCGGGCGATGCGCTGGCGGTTGAGCGGCTGCGCCACCGCATCGCGAAAGCACTGCAGGTACGCCTCCCGGGTGAGGCAGGCGGCTTTGCCGCGGCGCTCATGACCGGGGTGCGCGGCGGCGTGCCAGACCCAGTCCTGGAAGCCCTGCGGCACAGCAATCTGGCGCATCTTCTGGCAATCTCAGGCCTGCACATGGGGCTGCTCACCGGGTTTGTTTTTGCCGCATTGAGGGTGGCGCTGGCGCTGGTGCCGCCCCTGGCGCTGCGTCTGCCGGGCAAAAAAATCGCGGCTGTGGCGGCGCTGACCGCAGGGTCGGGTTACCTGATGCTGTCGGGCGGCAATGTCGCGACCGAGCGCGCCTTTATCATGGTGGCAGTTATGTTTGCCGCGGTACTGCTGAACCGCCGTGCAATCACGCTGCGCGCGGTGGCGGTGGCGGCGGTGATCGTGCTGCTGCGGCGGCCGGAGAGCCTGCTCAGCCCTGGCTTCCAGATGAGCTTTGCCGCCACAACGGCACTGGTTGCTGTCTTTGGCTGGTTGCGTGAAGCGGAGATCAGCCTCGGCCCGCGCTGGCTGCGCCCGGTGGCGGCTCTTGTGATCTCCTCCGCTGTGGCGGGACTGGCGACCGCGCCCGTTTCTGCGGCCCATTTCAATACGCTGCCGCATTACGGGCTCCTGGCCAATTTGCTGGCGGTGCCGGTGATGGGATCGGTGGTGATCCCATCTGCGGTTCTGGCCGCCTGCCTGCTGCCCTTCGGGCTGGAGGGCGCGGCGCTGGCGGTGATGCGCTGGGGACTGGAATGGATCTTGGCGGTGGCTCGGAGCGTGTCGGGGCTGGAGGGCGCCTTGTCCGCGGTCGCGGCGCCGGGTCCGCGGGTGCTGCCCTTGCTGGCGGCAGGTCTGCTTTTCCTGGCCCTCTGGCAGGGGCGGATGCGGCTGGCGGGACTGCTGCCGGCGGCAGCGGCTTTCTGGCTCTGGCAGCAGGCGGAGCGGCCCTTCCTGCTGATCGCCGACACTGGCGGTCTCGTCGGAGTGATGGGGCCAGAGGGCCGGGCGCTGTCGCGGGCAAAGAGCCAGGGGTTCACTGCGGGCATCTGGCTGGAGAACGATGGCGATTTTGCCTCACAGGCCGATGCCGCTGGGCGCTGGCAGGCAGCCGGCAGCGGTCCGGCGGTGTGGCGCGGCCCCGCCGGGCAGCTGGTGCACGCGCCTGGCAAGCGCAAACTTGCCGCGGCGGGGCATTGCGGCCCGGGAGACATCCTGGTCTCAACAGTAACACCGGAGAGCGCGTTTCCGCAGGATGGCTGCCTGCTGCTTACGCCTGAGGACCTGATTCAGACCGGCAGTATCGCCATCAGTGCGGAAGGGAAGCTGCGCACCGCGCGGGAGGTGAGCGGTGCACGGCTGTGGACGGCACAGGGTGGGGCCAGACCGGCACAAAAACTGCCCTCCGTGTGGCCCCCAGCGGCCCGCCTTACGGCTCAGTAGCTGCGGATCAGGCCCACCAGGCGCCCCTGCACCTCGACCTTGTCCGCCGAATAGCGGCGGGTTTCATAGGCCGGGTTGGCGGCCTCCAGTGCGATCATGCGGCCCTCGCGGTAATAGCGTTTCAGTGTCGCTTCCTGACCTTCGACAAGGGCCACGACGATATCGCCATTGTCGGCGGTGCTCGCCTCGCGGATCACCACGATGTCGCCATCGTTGATGCCCGCCTCGATCATCGAGTCGCCGCGCACTTCCAGCGCATAGTGCTGGCCGCTGGAGGACAGCATCGCGCCCGGCACCGCGACCTGATGGGAAACCTGGCTGATCGCCTCGATCGGGACACCGGCGGCGATGCGGCCCATTACCGGCAGCTCCACCGCGGCGGGGCTGGAGGAGGCCGCCGGCGCAGTATCGGCCGCGCCCTGGCCGCCCTCGATTACCCGGGGAGCGAAACCCTGGGGCTCAGCCGTGCCGCCTAGGCTTTCAGGCAATCGGATGATCTCGATCGCGCGGGCGCGGTGGGCGAGGCGCCGGATGAAACCGCGTTCTTCAAGAGCGGTGATCAGCCGGTGGATGCCGGATTTCGACCTGAGGTCGAGTGCCACTTTCATCTCGTCAAAGCTGGGCGGCACCCCGTTGCGCTGCAGCCGGCCGTGAATGAATTCCAGCAAATCCAGTTGCTTCTTGGTGAGCATTTGTGGTGCCTCCGCGCCTCAAGGGTGTTTCATTTTGTTCTACGCATGTTCCCGTTTTGTGTCAACAGCTCTGCTCGGAGTTGCGGGGAAGGCAAAAACTGCGCCAAGCGCGGGGTTGTGGTGCGGCTGTCTTGGGAAAGGCCCGTGGGTTTTAAAGCGGTATATACTGCATTGCTTCACCTGCTTCCCGCGCGCCATCCTGCGGCGGGCGGATCAGAAGAGCGTCGGCGCGGGCCAGCACGGAGAGAAGGGCGCTGTCCTGGTTCCCGAAAGCGCGCAGGCCGTCGGCCCCGAGCGCCGCCCGCATGTAGTGCGCGCGCGGGCCATTGGGGCCAAGCGGCGCGGCGAGCGGGGCGGTGCGGGGCTCTTCAATCGCGGACAGGCCAAGCATCGCGCGGATCATCGGTGCCAGGAAGATGTGGCCGCAGACCATGGCGGAAACCGGGTTGCCCGGCAGCCCCACCATCGCCGCGCCATTGAGCCGGCCCGCCATCAGCGGCTTGCCCGGGCGCATCGCGACCTTGTAGAAGGCGCGTTCCATGCCGAGTTCCTGCGCAACCTTGCCGACCAGATCATGATCGCCGACCGATGCGCCGCCGATGGTCACCACCAGGTCCGCGCCCTCGGCGAGGGCAAAGGCGCTGCGCAGGGCGGTTTCGGTATCGCGGGCAATCGGGAGGATGCGGGCGCGGGCGCCAAGGGCTTCGAGCAGTGATTTCAGCCCGAAAGTATTGGAGGCGATGACCTGCTCCGGTCCGGGGGTGCCGCCGGGCATCACCAGCTCATCCCCGGTGGAGATCAGCGCCACTTCGGGCCGGCGTGTGACCGGAACCCGGGCGATGTTCATCGCGGCCAGCAAAGCAATATCCGCTGGAGCAAGCCGCCGTGGTGCTGTGATTGTTTCACCCGCCGGAAAATCCCCGCCTTGCGGGCGGATGTGAGTGCCGGGGCCGGGCGGGCTGGTGAGCGTGATGAGATCACCGCTGCGGGTCACGTCTTCCTGGATCACCACCTTGCCTGCCCCCTCCGGAACTGGGGCGCCGGTGAAGATGCGCACGGCCTGGCCCGCCCCGACGCGTCCCGGAAAGGCGTGGCCTGCCGCGGCTTCGCCGATTACCTTGAACATCGCGTGCTGCTCGGCCTCGTCGGCGCGGACCGCGTAGCCATCCATCGCCGAGGAGGCAAACGGCGGCTGGTCCCGGGTCGCCTGAACCTCGCGCGCCAGCACCCGGCCCGCGGCGTCTTCTAGCGGCACGTCTTCGCTGCCGAGCCGGGAGACCAGGGCGAGAAGTTGGCTGAGAGCGTCGCTGACGGAGATCATCTAGGCCTCGTAACGTCCTGATTTTCCGCCATCCTTGAGAATGACGCGGATGCCGCCGATCTGCATTGCCTTATCGGCCGCCTTGGCCATGTCATAGACGGTGAGCGCTGCGGTGGAGACGGCGGTGAGCGCCTCCATTTCGACGCCGGTCTGGCCGGTGGTCTTTACTGTGGCCTCGATGCGGATGCCGGGAAGGTCGGGGTCCAGCGTGAGCTCCACCGCAGCCTTGGTGACCGGCAGCGGGTGGCAGAGCGGGATCAGCTCCGGCGTCTTCTTCGCCCCCATGATTCCCGCCAGCCGCGCCACCGCCAGCACGTCGCCTTTCTTGGCGCGGCCTTCGGAAATGATTTCAAAGGTTTCCGGCGCCATGACGATGTGGCCTTCGGCGGTGGCAACGCGCGCGGTCACCGGCTTGTCCGAAACATCCACCATATGGGCATCGCCCTTAGCGTCGAAATGGGTGAGGCTCATTGCTCCGTCTCCCTACATTGCGCCCGGTGTCAGCGGGTTTGCCAGCAGCGCGCGGGTGGCGGCGGCCACGTCTTCCTGGCGCATCAGGCTTTCGCCGATCAGGAAGCTGCGGGCGCCATAGCGGGCCATGTCGGCGAGATCTTCGGGGGTGGACAGGCCGCTTTCGCAGACAATGGTGCGGTCTGCGGGCACCAGGCGGGACAGGGTGCGGGTGGTGTCCAGCGTGGTCTCGAAGGTTTTGAGGTTGCGGTTGTTGATGCCCACCAGCGGCGATTTCAGGTTGCAGGCGCGTTCCAGTTCGGCCTCGTCGTGCACTTCCAGGAGCACGTCCATGCCCCAGTCGAAGGCGCATTGCTCCAGCTCCGCCGCTTGCGCGTCGGAGACAGAGGCGAGGATGATCAGGATGCAGTCGGCGCCAAGCGCACGCGCCTCGGCGACCTGATAGGGGTCGTACATGAAATCCTTGCGCAGCACCGGCAGGCTGCAGGCCTCGCGCGCTTCCACCAGGTATTCCTTGGCGCCCTGGAAACTGGGCGTGTCTGTGAGTACCGAGAGGCAGGCAGCGCCGCCCGCCTCATAAGCCTTGGCCAGCTCGCCCGGGTTGAAATCGGCACGGATCAGGCCCTTGGAGGGGCTGGCCTTCTTAATTTCGGCAATCAGTCCGTAGCCGTCGCGGCTGGCCTGCATCAGCGCCTTGGCAAAACCGCGTGGGGCCGGGGCGTTCTGGGCCGCGGCCTCTACTTCCTCGAATGGTTTTGCTGCCTTGTCTGCGGCCACTTCCTCGAGCTTGTAGGCCTTGATCTTGTCGAGCACGTTTTCCGTCATTCCAGCGGCTCCGTTCATGCGTTCCAGTCTATCGCGGCAGCGCCGCGCGCGGCGAGCCAATTGTTCACTTTCGAAAATGGCTTTGACCCAAAAAAACCCCGCCGTGCCGAAAGCGGCGAGGGATGGGGGCTCTTCAGGATCAAGTGTTCGCCCGGTTTGATATGGGTTTCAAGCTTCTGCGCGGCATTGCCCCAGAAAATGTAAGCGGTGGGGCGGGCAGACGTCATCTCCAGCACCTGGTGCGCCAGATGGTGCCAGCCGAGATGCTTGTGGCCATTGGCTTCCCCGGCCGGTGCGGTGAGGGCAGTATTGAGGAGCAGAACGCCTTGGCGTGCCCAGCCGCGCAGGTCGCCGGTGGTGCGAATGACGCCAAGATCATCCTCCAGCTCTTTGAAAATATTGGATAAGGAACGCGGCAGCGGGCGCACGCCCGGCTCGGCCGAAAACGCCAGGCCATGGGCATGGCCGGGGGTCGGATAGGGGTCCTGGCCCAGGATCACTAACCGTGTGGCCTCCGGCGGGGTCAGTTGCAGAGCCGCAAAGCGCTGGTCCGTGGGCGGCACGACAGGTGCGTCCTCCGCCTCCAATGCGGCGGCGATGGCAGGCCAGTGGGTGGTGAAGAAAGGCAGGCGGGCCCAGCCGCCCAGCCCACGCGGCAGATCTGTCATGCTTCGGAAGTGATCCGGGCCAGCGCTGCGACCTTGGCCTTGGCGGCACCGCTGTCGATCGACTGTGCCGCCATTTCCGCGCCTTCCGTCAGGCTGCCGGCCTTGCCCGCAACCACCAGCGCGGCGGCAGAGTTCAAAAGCACCGCGTCGCGGTAGGCCGATGGCGCACCCTCGAGCAGCGCACGGAAGGCGGTGGCGTTTTCCCCGGGCGTGCCGCCGACGATGGCCTCGAAGGGATGTACAGGCAGCCCCGCATCCTCCGGGTGGATCTCCAGATCTCGGAGCGTGCCGGTTTCCTCCAGCGCGGACACCCAGGTGACGCCGGTAATGGTCAGCTCGTCGGTGCCATCGGAGCCATGCACCAGCCACGCACGTTCCGAGCCCAGCGTTTTCAGGGTTTCGGCCATCGGCCGGATCAGATCCCGGCTGAACGCCCCGGTCAGCTGGCGCTTGACGCCTGCGGGGTTGGTGAGGGGGCCGAGGATATTGAAGATGGTGCGGGTGCCGAGCTCGGTCCTGGTCGGCATGACGTGCCGGGTCGCGGGGTGGTGCATGGGCGCCATCATGAAACCGATTCCGGCTTCATTGATTGCCTTCTCAACCACTTCCGGGCCGACCATCACGTTGATCCCCATCTGCGACTGCAGATCGGCGGTGCCGGACTTGGAGCTGAGATTGCGGTTGCCGTGTTTGGCGATGACCACGCCCGCGCCCGCGGTGACAAAGGCCGTCGCGGTGGAGATGTTCAGCGTGTTCTTGCCGTCACCGCCGGTGCCTACGATGTCCATCGCGCCGGCCGGTGCCTTCACCGCGTTGCACTTGGCGCGCATCACCGAGGCGGCGGCGGCGTATTCGTCCACCGTTTCACCCCGGGTGCGCAGGGCCATCAGCAGACCGCCAATCTGGCTCGGCGTGGCCTCGCCCTCGAACAGCAGGGTGAAGGCCAATTCCGCTTCGGCGCGGGTCAGCGGCCGTTCGGCGGCCGCGCCAATCAGCGGTTTCAGGCGGTCACTCATGCAGGCACCTTCATAACGTCGAGGAAATTCTTCAGAAGCGCGTGGCCGTGTTCCGAGGCAATGGATTCCGGGTGGAACTGCACCCCGTGAATCGGCAGCTCCTTGTGCTGGAGCCCCATGATGGTGCCGTCTTCCAGCTCGGCAGTGATTTCAAGGCAATCGGGGAGGCTGTCGCGCTCCACCACCAGCGAGTGATAGCGCGTTGCTTCAAAGGGCGACGGCAAGCCTCTGAAAATTCCGGTGTTATTGTGATGCATCCGACCCATCTTTCCGTGCACGATCTCGTGGCAGCGCACCACTTTGCCGCCAAATGCCTGGCCGATGGTCTGATGGCCGAGGCAGACGCCCAGCAGCGGGGTTCGGGTCTCCGCCGCCGCTTCGGTGAGCGCAAGGCAGATGCCCGCCTGATCCGGGTCGCAGGGCCCGGGCGACAGCAGGATGCCCGCGGGCTGCATTGCCATCGCTTCCTGCACGTCGATGGCATCATTGCGGCGCACTTCCATTTCCGCGCCCAGCTCGCCCAGATAATGCACGAGGTTGTAGGTGAAGGAATCGTAGTTGTCGATCAGCAGCAGCATCTTGGCAGGCTCTTTTAAGGGCTGGCGGGCGGGGGCCGCGCCGCAGTATAGTGGCTGCAGCATACATGCTCAGGGATGCAGGGCAGCGTCAAGGGCAGGAAGGGCGTTTGACCGGGCCAGCTGCGGGCAGAGCAGAAGGCGCCGGGCTGGCGGTCTGGCGGCAAGGCTGGCAGGAAGGCCGGCAGGAAAGATTGAGAGGCAGGGCAGGCATGCGGGATTTTCTGGCGGGCGTGAGTGTCGGGGCTGTTCTGGCCGCGGGCGGGCTGGCGATGTGGTCGCTGTCGGTGCCGCTGCCGGAAACCGTTCGGGAGGTCGCGCAGACCCCGCCTGCAGCACCCGCGCCGGTGGCAGAAGAGGCTGAAAGCGTACCTGACGGGGCACCGGGCCGGGACGCGGATCTCGCCGGCGCCCTGCCAACGGTGCCGCAGAGCAGGGCCGAACGCGACGACCTGAGCGCGCTGGAAGGCGCAGATCTCATGCCTGCGCGGAAACCGGATGTGGGCAGCGGCTCCACTCCGGCTGCGCGCGCGGATCTGCCCGCGGCGGACCCCGGGCCCGGCCGGCAGCCGTCCGCCGGTGCCGCAGGTCCGGAAGCAGTAGAACCAGAAGGCCTTTCTGCGCCGCAGGCAGACAACGGCCCGGTTGTCGTGACCGTTGCGCCGCGGCCGCCCGCGCAGCAGCGTCCTGGTCAGACCGGGGGCACTCCAGGCAGCATGGAAGCGCCCCGGCCCGCGGCAGAGGTCGTGGCGGGGGCGGGCGGCGCCCCTGAAGCGCCTGCTATCGGCCAGGGCCCCGATGCGCCCCGCGGCACTCTTGGCCCCGCCAACCGCAACGCGCCCCAAATCGGCAGTGCGCCGGAGGCCACCCATTTGCCTGCGGTGACGGTCTTGCCGGGGACCGCCGAACCGGACCCCGGCGCGGAAGCAGAGGCGGCGGAGGCCAGCTCCGCACAAGATGAAGGCGCCTCCGGGGCTGCGGAAGGGCCGGGTATCGGCACGCCGGTGGTGCCGCTGACCGAGCGCGCTGCGACGCAAGCCGAGCCCAGCACGGCCCCGTTTGCCGATTTTTCGGTCCCTTTCTCCAATCCCGAAGGCCGCCCGCTGATGTCGATTGTGCTGATCGACGCGCCAGGCTCGCTGGGCGCCGAGGCGCTGGCGGACTTCCCTTACCCGCTGAGTATCGCAATCGACCCCGATGACCCGGAGGCGGAGCGGAAGATGGCCATGCACCGGGCGGCCGGGTTCGAGGTCCTGTTGCTTACGGACCTGCCGCGCAACGCAGCGCCGCAGGACGCGGAGACTGCGCTTGAGGTCTGGCGCACCCGCCTGCCCGAGGCGGTGGCAATCCTCGAAGGCGTGGAGACCGGCATCCAGGGCAACCGCCCGCTGGCCGATCAGGTGACCAATTTTGCCGCCGCGGCGGGGTATGGGCTTCTGACCCAGAACAGCGGGCTGAACACTGTGCAGAAGCTTGCACTGCGCGAGGGTGTGCCGGCGGGCGTTGTGTTCCGGGATTTCGACGGCGCTGGCCAGGACCCGCGCGCGATCCGCCGTTTCCTCGATCAGGCCGCGTTCCGCGCGAGGCAGGAAGGCGCGGTGACGATGCTGGGCCGGCTGAAGCCCGACACCGTGTCGGCGCTGCTGATCTGGGGCCTGCAGGACCGTGCAAACCAGGTGGCGCTGGCGCCGGTCTCGGCAACGCTGGAGGCGCAGCTGCCGGAGAAGTAGCCGGGCGGAAGCATGAACGGCGCCTCAAGTGGCGCCGGGTCTTCGGCGAAGGTATTCGGGTCAGACAGCGGCTGCGGCCGCGGTCTGCGCCGGGGTCAAAGATTGCCGTTGCCGGTGAACATTGCTGCGTCTGCGGCGGCACGGCGGATCGCGTTGGATTTGTGCACCGTTTCCATATACTCGGCTTCCGGGTCGCTGTCGTAGACAACACCGCCGCCGGCCTGGATGTAGAGGTTTTTGTCCTTCACGATGGCGGTCCTGAGCGCGATGCACATGTCCATGTCACCGCCTGCCGAGAAATAGCCGACACCGCCGCCATAAATGCCGCGCTTCTCCGGCTCCAGCTCGTCGATGATTTCCATCGCGCGCACCTTGGGAGCGCCGGAGACGGTGCCTGCGGGCATGCCGGCAAAGAAGGCGTCAAGCGCGTCCTTGTCCTCGGCCAGCTCGCCCACAACGTTGGAGACGATGTGCATCACGTGGCTGTAGCGCTCGATAATGAACTTCTCGGTCGGGCGCACGGTGCCGATTTTTGACACGCGGCCGGTGTCGTTGCGGCCGAGGTCCAGGAGCATCAGATGTTCGGCCAGCTCCTTCTTGTCGGCGAGCAGGTCTGCTTCCAGCGCCTTGTCCTCTTCCGGGGTGGCGCCGCGCGGGCGGGTGCCGGCAATTGGGCGGATGGTGACTTCCTTTCCGAACACCCGGACCAGGATTTCGGGGGACGCCCCGACGACCTGGAAGCCGCCGAAGTTGAAATAGAACATGAAAGGCGAGGGGTTGGTGCGCCTAAGCGATCGGTAGAGCGCAAACGGCGGCTGGCGGAATTCCTGCGTCCAGCGCTGTGCCGGCACCACCTGAAAAATGTCGCCTGCGCGGATGTACTCCTTGGCCTTCTCCACCGCAGCCATGTAGCCGTCCTTGGTGAAATTTGACAGCGGCGGAGCGATTTCATCCGCGCTGCCGAGATCGCGGGTTTCGGCGGGCATCGCGCGTTCCAGGTCGCGCACCGCATCCATCACCCGCTCCGCGGCCTGGGCGTAAGCCGCCTTGGCGCTCCGGCCCTCTGCGGCCCAGGCGGGGGAAACCACGGTGACCTCGCCCTTCACGCCATCAAGCACCGCAATCACCGAGGGCCGCAGCATCAGCGCATCCGGCAGGCCGAGCGGGTCCGGGTTCACGTCTGGCAGGTGCTCGACAAGGCGGATCATGTCGTAGCCGAGGTAGCCGAACAGGCCCGCCGCGGCCTGCGGCAGGTCTTCGGGCAGGTCGATGCGGCTTTCTGCGATCAGCGCACGCAGGTGGTCGAGCGGGTTGCCCTGCTGTTCGGCGAAATCCTCCGCATCAAAGCGCGCGGAGCGGTTCAGCGCGGAGGTCTCTCCGCGGCAGCGCCAGATCAGGTCCGGCTTCATCCCAATGATCGAATAGCGCCCGCGCACCTCGCCGCCGGTTACCGATTCCAGCATGAAGGCGTCCTTCTGGGCACCGGTCAGCTTTAGCATCAGGGACACCGGCGTGTCGAGGTCGGCGGCCAGGCGGGTGTAGACGACCTGGTTCTCGCCGGCTTCGTAAGCCTTTGCAAAGGTGTCGAAATCGGGGGTCAATGCCATCGGGTGCCGCCTCGTTTACTGGAAGTTCGCCTGCGCCGCGTTGAGCGCCTGCTGGTCGATCTGCGGTTCGGCCCGGGTCTGGACATCCTGCACGTAGGCGCGGAACAGCGCCTGGGCAAGCGATTGGTCAAGCTGGGCGCCAAGCGCCTCGGCCAGCATCTGCATGTCGTCGTTCTCGGCGGGCGGCAGGATGCCATCAAGCTGCACCACGACGGCGGAGGTTCCGCCCAGCACCATGCTGAAAGCGCCTTCTTCCATCTTGAAGACCTCTGCCATCAGGTCCGCCGGAACGGTTTCGATATAGGCGGTGCGGGTAAGACCGGTTTCCTCCTGCACCTCGGCATCTCCAGGAAAGCTGCCAGCTTCCTTGGCGGCTGCCAGCAGGGTTTCCGCCTCTTCGCGCAGCGCGGTGTTCAGGCGGTCGGCCTGCCAGGCTTCCAGCACTTTCCCGCGGGCATCTTCAAAGGGCTCAGGGCGTTCCGGGAGCACCTCGTCGAGACGCAGTGCAAAGACGCTGCCATCGTCGAGGAACGCCGCTTCGGGAAAGTCTTCGGCAGTGATTGCGGCGGCGGCGTTGCGGAAGCCTTCATAGGCAGCGATGCCCTCGCTGCTGTCTTCGGTCCAGTTCAGCCGGCCCAGCTCCATGCCGGTTTCTTTTGCCAGCTCCTCCAGCGTGGCGCCGCCTGCGAGCAGGTCGTCGATGGTTTCGGCCTGCGCTTCGATCTGGCGGCGGGCGCGGTCCGTGGCAAGCTCGTCGCGCAGCTCGGGCTCGGCCTGCTCGAAGGTGGTGACCTGGGCCTCCAGCTTTCCGTTCACGCGGTACAGCGCCGGGCCAAGAGCTGAGGGCAGGGGGCCGACAACCGAACCTACGCCGGCTGCAAAGACTTCGGCGCCGGCCGCGCCGAGGCTTTTCTCGGTGACATCACCCATGTCCACATCTTCAAGCGCCAGGCCGCGGTCAGCCACCAGGCTTTCAAAGGTGGCACCGCCGGATTCGATTTGGGCTTTGGCGGTGGCGGCAGCCTCCTCATTGGCGTAGACCAGCCGTTCCACCAGGCGGCGTTCGGGCTGCTGGTACTCGTTTGCGCGGTCCTCGAACAGCTTGCGCAGGGTGTCTTCGCTGACATCCATTTCGTCCACCAGCATCTCCGGGCGCAGCGCAGCGTAGGTCACTACCTTGGTTTCCGGCAGTGTGAAGAGGTCCGGGTTGGCGGCGTAGAAGGCTTTGAGGTCCTCGTCCGAGGGAGTTTCGGCGGTCAGCGCAATGTCATCGGCGTTGAGCTGCACATAGGAGAAGCTGCGGCGCTCGCCGATGTAACCGGTCAGCGTGTCTGTCAGGGCAGCGGGCATCTCGGTGCCCGTCATGATCGCCCGCTGGACAATTGTGCGGGCGGCTTCGCGGCGCAGATCTTCTTCGAACTCGGCCTCGCTCAGCCCGGCGTTCTCGAGCGCGAAGCGGTAGGCGCCGCGGTCGAAGCCGCCGTTGATGCCCTGAAAGGCCTGAATTTCGCCGAGTTCCTGCAGCAGGTTCTCGTCGCCGATGGACAGGCCGAGCTGCTTGGCTTCGTGGTCGAGCGCGGCGAGCGAAACGAGGCGGCCCAGCACCACGCGGTCGATTCCGAAGGCACTGAGCTGGGCGATCGTCACCGCCTGCCCGGACTGTGCCTGCAGGGCCTGTTGTTCGCGGCGCAGCTCCCGCACGTAGTCGCCGATGCTGACTTCCTCGTCTCCGACCTGCGCCACCGATGAGGCGGAGCTGGTGAAGTTCACGGCGCCAAAGCCCGCGAGGCCGACTATGAGCATCCCCATCAGGATCCAGACGAAGGTTTTGGATAGCTTTTTCATGCCTGCGGCCATGATGCCCTCTTCAATTTTTCTGTGCCCGCGGCGCTTGGCGCGGGGTGTGTTGCTGCCTGAATACGCGCCTGCCCGCGGCGGGGCAAGATGCGGCAGCGGGCAGGGGGTACGCTCAGGGCTGGAAGGTTTCCAAGCGCCGGAACAGCTCCGCGATTCCTGCGCGGTCCACATTGGCAAAGGCGATGCGGAACTGGCGCGCGCCGTCCGCGTCGCCCTCGGGCATAAACATGGAGCCCGGCAGCATCAGCACCGCGGCCTCGCGGACCAGTTTGCGGGCAAGGTCCTCGGACGCGGCGTCGAAGGGATGCTTTACATAAGCGAAGTAGGCACCGCATCCGAGCAGCTCCCAGCCGCGGGCGGCAAGCGCCGGAAAGCCCTCCACGATCGCGGCACGGCGGTCGAGGATTTCCTGCCGCTCGCCCGCCAGCCAGTCCTGCAGGTTCTCGATCCCCCAGCGTGCACCGATCTGGCCTAATTGTGCCGGGCAGATGGTGACGGTGTCGAGAAACTTCTCCATTTCGGACATTTTGGCCGGGGAGGCCACGACCGCTCCGACCCGGTGGCCGGTCAGCCGGTAAGCCTTGGAAAAAGAATAGAGGTGTAGCAGCGTGTCGTCCCAGTCCTTGCGCTGGAACAGTGCGTGCGGGGGACCTTCCCGGCTGTCGAAATCCCGGTAGGTCTCGTCCACCAAAAGTGCGAGGCCGCGGCTGCGGGCGAGATCGTAAAAGGCCTGCACCAGTCCGTCCGGATATTCGACGCCGCAGGGGTTGTTGGGGGTGATAAGCACGATGGCGCGAGTGCGCGGGGTGATCAGCGCCGCGGCAGCGTCCACGTCCGGCAGCATTGCGCCGCCGGCCTTCAGTGGAACGGCGGTGACGCCCATCATGTCGAGCCACATCTTGTGATTGAAGTACCAGGGCACCGGGATAATCACCTCGTCACCCTCATTGCACAGCGCCGAGATGGCCGCGGCAAAGGCCTGGTTGCAGCCAGCGGTGATACCCACCTGAGGCGGGAAAACCTCTCCGCCGTAGTGGCTGGAGATCTGCGCGGCCAGCGCCCTGCGCAGATCAGGATCGCCCAGCACCGGTCCGTAAAGATGGGCGTCTACCCTGTTCAGCGACGCCTCTGCCATGGCCCGGCGCAGCCCCTCGGGCGGGGCTTCGGCAGGGGCGGCCTGGCTTACGTTAAGCAGCGGGCGATCCGAGGTAAACTCGGCCCCGTCGAGCCAGCGGCGGGATTCAACGATGGGGGAGACGAAGGTATCCTGGGTGCGGCTGTTGTGCATGAACGGTTTCCTGGGGCCTGTCTGTCGTTAGGCGCGGCGCCAGCGCGCCTTGCGCCGCCCTGTCTGGCACGCCCCCCGCGGCGGCTCAAGGAAAATAGGCGGTTACGCGTCCGGCGTAATGCACGTAAAAAGGCGCGCCTCGCGAGGCACGCCTCAGCCAGCGTTTAGCGAGGACAGGATCAGTCTTTGCCGCGGTAGGGCTCGACATACTGCAGCGCCATGTCCCAGGGGAAGAAAATCCAGGTGTCCTGGCTCACTTCGGTGATGAAGGTGTCGACCATCGGGCGGCCTTGCGGCTTGGCGTAGACGGTGGCGAAATGCGCCTTGGGATAGAGCTTGCGGACCAGTTCCAGCGTCTTGCCGCTGTCGACCAGATCGTCCACCACCAGCACCCCCTCGCCGTCACCCATCAGCGCCTGGTCGGGGGATTTCAGCACCTCGGCCTCACCCTGGGCCTGATGGTGGTAGGACTGCACCGAGATGGTGTCGACGGTGCGGATGCCGAGCTCGCGGCTGACGATCATGGCCGGCGCCATGCCACCGCGGGTGATCGCCACTACCGCGCGCCAGGTGCCGTCGCCCGGGCCCTGCCCGTCGAGGCGCCAGGCCAGCGCGCGGGAGTCGCGGTGGATCTGGTCCCAGCTGATGTGAAAGCCCTTTTCATGCGGCAGGCGGTCGGTCATCACGATCTCCATGTTTTTTGCGCAGGCATACTCGAACAGCGCCGCAAAGGGAAGTGTGCTAGACTCCGAGGCATGAAACCCCGCTTGCTGACAAGCCGCTGGCGCGTGCCGGCCCGGATCGAGGACGTGTCCGAGGTGCTGGGTGATGTGACCCGTTTCCCGGAGTGGTGGGGCGACGTCTACCTCGACGTGCAGATCCTGGAGGCGGGCAGCGAGGATGGGGTCGGGCGCAGGGTGGCGTTCCTCACCCGCGGCCGACTGCCTTATACGCTGCGGTGGATCGGAGAAGTGACGGAGGCCAACCGCCCGCACGGCTGGAAAATCCGGGCCAGCGGCGATCTTGAGGGGCAAGGGATCTGGCGGCTGGTCCAGGAGGGCGAGACCGCCGATATCCGCTATGACTGGCGGGTGGCGGTGGGCAAGCCGGTGCTACGGCTGCTGGCGCCGGTCTTGTGGCCCGCCTTCGCGGCAAATCACCGCTGGGCCATGGCGCGGGGCCTGGAAGGGCTGCGCCGGGAGCTGGCCCGGCGCAGAAGCTGACTTAGCGTTTTTCGATGTCCGGCGCGTCAACCGCCTTCATGCCGATCACGTGGTAGCCAGCGTCCACATGCAAGTTTTCACCGGTCACCCCGGAGCTGAGATCCGACAGCAGGTAAAGCGCCGACTTGCCGACATCATCAGTGGTCACGTTGCGGCGCAGGGGAGAGTTGTACTCGTTCCACTTCATGATGTAGCGGAAGTCGCCGATGCCCGAGGCGGCCAGCGTCTTGATTGGCCCGGCGGAGATCGCATTGACACGGATGCCGTCCTTGCCCAGGTCCTCGGCCAGGTATTTGACCGACGCTTCCAGCGCCGCCTTGGCGACGCCCATCACATTGTAATGCGGCATAACCTGCTCTGCGCCGTAATAGGTCAGGGTGAGCATCGAGCCGCCTTCGCTCATCAGCTTCTCGGCGCGATTGGCAACGGCGGTGAAGGAGAACACGGAAATGTCCATGGTCATCTGGAAGTTCGAGCGGCTGGTGTCGACATAGCGGCCGCGCAGCTCGTTCTTGTCGGAGAAGCCGATGGCATGCACCACGAAGTCCAGCTTGCCCCATTTCTCCTCAAGGCCGGCGAAAAGCGCGTCGATCGAGGCCTCGTCGGAGACGTCACACGGCAGAACAATTTCGCTGCCCAGTTGCGCCGCCAGCGGATCGACCCGCTTCTTCAGTGCCTCGCCCTGATAGGAAAAGGCGAGTTCGGCCCCGGCATCGGCGCAGGCCTTGGCAATGCCCCATGCGATGGATTTGTCGTTGGCCAGGCCCATGATGAGGCCGCGCTTACCGGCCATCAGTTGACTAGACATGCAGGTTCTCCGCCTGTGATCTGTTAATTATGCGACCTTTAGTATGCCCCGCGCCGCGCATCAAGAGCGCACGCCCTTGTGGCGGTGGCTGAAGCTGCATAACTTCCCCCCCGAACAGTGAAATGCCCGCCAGGAGGTGCCCCATGTCCGACCGCTCCGGAATCTTTGCAGGCGAGGACCCCTTTGCCATTGCGCGCGCCTGGCTGGCAGAAGCGGAAAACAGCGAGCCGAATGATCCCAATGCCATTGCCCTCGCGACGGTGGATGCGGACGGGCTGCCGAATGCCCGCATGGTGCTCCTGAAGGAGATCGAGGACGGTGCCTTTGTCTTCTTCACCAACTACGAAAGCGCCAAGGCGCAAGAGCTTGAGGCGACCGGCAAGGCGGCTTTTGTGATGCATTGGAAATCGCTGCGCCGCCAGATCCGCGTGCGCGGCACGGTGAGCCGCGAGGACGGGCCGCAGGCCGATGAATATTTCCGCTCGCGCTCGCTCAAGAGCCGCCTCGGCGCGTGGGCTTCCCGCCAGTCGCAGCCCCTGGCCAGCCGTGGCGCCCTGATGGCCGAGGTCGCCAAGGTGACCGCGCAGCAGGGCCCGAACCCGGACCGCCCGCCGTTCTGGGGCGGTTACCGGATCGTGCCGCTGGAGATCGAATTCTGGGCCGATGGCGCCTTCCGCCTGCATGACCGGTTCCGCTGGCGCCGAGAAAACCCAAATGCGCGTTGGGAAATTGTCCGCCTCAACCCCTGATTGCCCGATTGGGATTTTTGACCCAGCGTCAATATAAGATTTGCGACAATGGTAAAATTTAATACTTGAACTCAATAACTGAAATCGCGCATCAGTTTATGACTATAATAAAAAACGCAGTGGGAAGAGTTTCGTGGCAGAAGATCTGAGCAGCTTGCAGCGGGTTCAGGGGCTCGTGAAGTGGTTCGACCCGGCCAAGGGCTACGGCTTTGTCGTGTCTGACGAGGGCGGCCCCGACATTCTTTTGCACGTGAACGTGTTGCGCAACTTCGGCCAAAGCTCCGTGGCGGACGGCGTTCGGATTGAAGTGGTTACCCAGGAAACCGGCCGCGGCGTGCAGGCGGTCGAGGTGCTGTCGATCGCGCCGCCCGAACGGGACGAGACGCCGGTGCTGAGCGATTTCGCCAACCTCGACATGGGCACAGTACAGAGCAAGCCGCTGGAGCCGGCCCGGGTCAAGTGGTTCGACAAGGGCAAGGGATTCGGTTTCGCCAATGTGTTCGGCCGCAGCGAGGATGTGTTCCTGCATGTCGAGGTTCTGCGTCAGTCCGGGCTGGCAGACCTGCAGCCGGGCGAGGCGCTGTCGATGCGGGTGATCGACGGCAAACGCGGCCGTATGGCGGTTGAGGTGCTGGCCTGGGAGGCGGCGCTGCTGCCTTCCGAGCAGGACTGACGCCGTGCGGCGGCTGAGCTTGACAGCTCTGGCCGGCGCAATATTTCTGACTGCCGACGCTGCCGCGGCGGAATGCCGGCCCGATCGCGTGGATTTACGCGGGGATTGGGGGCAGGCGGCTTTCACGGTTGAACTCGCCGACAGCGAAGAAGAGCGCGCCCGCGGGCTGATGTTCCGCGAAACCCTGCCTGAAGGTGCGGGGATGCTGTTTGTCTACGACGCGCCGCAGCCTGCGGCCTTCTGGATGAAGAACACGCTGATCCCGCTGGATATCATCTTTCTCGATGCGAATGGCACTGTCACCTTGGTGCATGAGAACGCTGTGCCGGGCGATCTGACACCGATTTCCGGCGGCGGCGAAGTTTTCGCGGTGCTGGAAATCAACGGCGGGCTGGCCCGGCGCCATGGCATTGCCAAGGGCAGCCAGCTACGGCACCCGGTTTTTTCGCAAGAAACAGCGGTTTGGCCCTGTTAGGGCTTTTCAAATCAGATTTGCGGCGATAGGAAGGCGCACGGTCCGGGGCGTGGCGCAGTCTGGTAGCGCACCTGTTTTGGGTACAGGGGGTCGTGAGTTCGAATCTCGCCGCCCCGACCACTTTCCACTCAGAGTTTCTTTGATTTGCGCCTGCGGGCGGGCATGGTTGACGGCTGCGTTCGTGAATTTTGCACATTAACCCTTTCTCAACCCTTTGCCGCGAACAGGCATCATCTGCCGGCCTTGCTGCAGCGGCAGAATGTTTCAAGCTAGAAAAAAACTTGGTGACGATGCAAAGAAGCCGCATGTGGATGATTTGCGCTGGCAGCCGCCGTGCTGGTCTGCCAGCAACAGCTCTGACCGGTCGCAAACCTTTACCTTTCCGTAAGAAATTAGAAGGGAAGCCGTCAGTGTTGTGCGCCGCCGCCCCATTAAAGGCTGTGGATGAATCAAACCGTCCGGCACGGCCCGGTAAGGCCTCGGGAGCGTCAACAGGAAAGATCGGGTGTCAGCCCGAAAATTTGCATTGACCACTTGTGTCCGAATACGTCAAATTGTGTTCACCGGTTGCGCTGACACCAGATATTGTAGATCAGGAGCCAGAAGCAACAACGCCGGAACATTGCTAACAGGTTTGTAACAGGCCGGTGAGGGCCGCGGCAGTGCGCGGGGTTGCACAGTGCGATGACGCATTCGGGACGGCCGGCGGCGGGTGCAGGGGCGCATCCGGCAAGTGAGATGCAGCTTGAGAAGGGGCAGGGCATGAAGATCGAACGGAAATACACGAAACCCGGGCAGGACGCCTATGCCGGGCTGGCTTTTGCCAAGACGGCCTCGGAGATCCGCAACCCCGACGGGACCATCGTTTTCCGCCTCGACAACATCGAAGTGCCCGCCACCTGGAGCCAGGTCGCCAGCGATGTGATCGCGCAGAAATACTTCCGCAAGGCGGGCGTTCCGTCGCGGCTCAAGAAGGTGCGCGAGAAGGGCGTGCCCGAGTTCCTGTGGCGCGCAGTGCCCGACGAGGGCGCGGAAATGGGCGGCGAGACCTCCTCCAAGCAGGTGTTCGACCGGCTGGCGGGCGCCTGGGCCTATTGGGGCTGGAAGGGCGGCTATTTCACCAGCGAGGAAGACGCCCGCGCCTATTATGACGAGATGCGCTTCATGCTCGCGACCCAGCGCGCGGCACCGAACTCGCCGCAGTGGTTCAACACCGGGCTGCACTGGGCCTACGGCATCGACGGCCCGGCGCAGGGGCACCACTATGTCGACTACAAAACCGGCAAGCTGACCAAATCCGCCTCTGCCTACGAGCACCCGCAGCCGCACGCCTGCTTCATCCAGTCGGTGAGCGATGACCTGGTGCAGGATGGCGGCATCATGGATCTTTGGGTGCGCGAGGCGCGGCTGTTCAAATACGGCTCCGGCACCGGCACGAACTTTTCCCACCTGCGCGCCGAGGGTGAGGCACTGTCCGGCGGCGGCAAGTCCTCCGGCCTGATGGGCTTTTTGAAGATCGGCGACCGCGCGGCGGGCGCAATCAAATCGGGCGGGACAACCCGTCGGGCAGCAAAAATGGTGATCGTCGACGCCGATCACCCCGATATTGAGCAATTCATCGACTGGAAGGTGATCGAGGAGCAGAAGGTCGCCTCCATCGTCGCGGGTTCCAAGATGCACGAGAAGATGCTGAACGGTATCTTCGAGGCGATCCGCGGCTGGGACGGCGCCGAGGCGGATGCCTATGACCCGGCGGTGAACAGCAGGCTGAAGGCGGCGGTGCGCGAGGCCAAGAAGGTCGCGATCCCGGAGACCTACATCAAGCGGGTGCTGGACTACGCCAAGCAGGGCCATACCTCGATCGAGTTCCCGACCTATGACACCGACTGGGACAGCGAGGCCTACAGCTCGGTTTCGGGCCAAAACTCCAACAACTCGATCCGCGTCACCAATGCTTTCCTGCATGCGGTCGAAAAAGACGCCGACTGGGAGCTGATCAACCGCACCGACGGCCGCGTTGCCAAGGTGGTGCGGGCGCGTGACCTGTGGGAGAAGGTGGGCCACGCCGCCTGGGCCTGCGCCGATCCGGGCATCCAGTTCCACGACACAGTGAACGAGTGGCACACCTGCCCGGCAGATGGCGAGATCCGCGGCTCGAACCCCTGTTCCGAGTACATGTTCCTCGACGACACCGCCTGCAACCTGGCGTCGCTGAACCTGCTCACCTTCCTCGAGGACGGCAAATTCCAGGCCGATGACTTCATGCACGCCTGCCGCTTGTGGACGGTGACGCTGGAAATCTCGGTGATGATGGCGCAGTTCCCCTCGAAGGAAATCGCGCAGCGTTCCTACGATTTCCGCACCCTGGGCCTGGGCTATGCCAATATCGGCGGCCTCCTGATGAACATGGGCTACAGCTACGACAGCGACGAGGGCCGCTCCCTGTGCGGCGCGCTGTCGGCGCTGATGACCGGCATCGCCTATGCCACCTCGGCCGAAATGGCGGCGGAGCTGGGCGCCTTCCCCGGGTATGCCAAGAACGCCGAGCACATGCTGCGGGTGATCCGCAACCACCGCACCGCCGCGCGCGGGCTGGAGGAGGGCTACGAGCAGCTCTCGGTGAAGCCGGTGCCGCTCGACATTGCCAATTGCGCCGACCCGCTGCTGGCAGGCCTTGCCGCCGGTGCCTGGGACGAAGCGCTGGAGCTGGGCGAAAAGTACGGCTACCGCAACGCCCAGACCACGGTGATTGCCCCGACCGGCACCATCGGCCTGGTGATGGACTGCGACACCACCGGTATCGAGCCGGACTTCGCGCTGGTGAAGTTCAAGAAGCTGGCCGGCGGCGGCTACTTCAAGATCATCAACCGCTCGGTGCCCTCGGCGCTTGAAGGGCTGGGCTATTCCTCGGCCGAGATCGCCGATATTGTCTCCTACGCGGTGGGCCATGGCAGCATCGCCAATGCGCCCGCGATCAACCACACCTCGCTGGCGGGGCACGGGTTTGGCCCGGCCGAGATTGCCAAGATCGACGCCGCGCTGGAATCCGCCTTCGACGTGCGCTTTGTCTTCAACCAGTGGACCTTGGGCGAGGATTTCTGCACCGGCGTGCTCGGCATCCCGGGGCCGAAGCTGAACGATCCGACCTTCGACCTGCTGCGCCACCTCGGCTTCACCAAGGCCGATATTGAGGCGGCAAACGACCACGTCTGCGGAACCATGACGCTCGAGGGCGCGCCGCATCTGAAGGAAGAGCATTACGCGATCTTCGACTGCGCCAACCCCTGCGGCAAGAAGGGCACCCGCTACCTCAGCGTGGACAGCCACATCCGCATGATGGCGGCAGCGCAGAGCTTCATCTCGGGCGCGATCTCCAAGACCATCAACATGCCGAACTCGGCCACCATCGAGGATTGCCAGAACGCCTATGAGCTGAGCTGGAGCCTCGGCATCAAGGCCAATGCGCTTTACCGCGACGGCTCCAAGCTGAGCCAGCCGCTGGCGGCCGCCCTGGTCGAGGATGACGACGAGGCCGCCGAGGTGCTGGAAAGCGGCTCGCAGCAGGAAAAGGCCGCCGTGCTGGCGGAAAAGATCATCGAGAAGGTGGTGGTGAAGGAGCTGGTGCGCAGCCATCGCACCAAGATGCCGCACCGCCGCAAGGGCTACACCCAGAAGGCGGTGGTCGGCGGCCACAAGGTTTACCTGCGCACCGGCGAGTACGAAGACGGCACCCTGGGCGAGATCTTCATCGACATGCACAAGGAGGGCGCAGGCTTCCGGGCGATGATGAACAACTTCGCCATCGCGGTTTCCGTCGGCCTGCAATACGGCGTGCCGCTGGAGGAGTTCGTCGACGCATTCACCTTCACCAAGTTCGAGCCCGCAGGCATGGTCCAGGGCAACGACTCGATCAAGAACGCGACCTCTATCCTTGACTACGTGTTCCGCGAGCTGGCGGTTTCCTACCTCGACCGCACCGATTTGGCCCATGTAAAGCCGGAAGGCGCCACTTTCGACGATCTTGGCCGCGGCGAGGAGGAGGGTGTCTCCAACCTCACCGAGCTGAGCGAGAGCGCGGCCAGCCGCTCGCTGGAAGTGCTGAAGCAGATCTCCTCCACCGGCTACCTGCGCAAGCGGCTGCCGCAGGAACTGGTAGTGCTGCAAGGCGGCCAGGGTGATGTCACTGCGCTTGGCACCGGCACAGATCCGGTCCGGGCGCTGCAGACGCTGGTCCCGGAGACATCCGAGCAGTCATCGGCGCAAAGCTCCGCCGGCATGGACGCGCGCGTGAAAGCAAAGATGCAAGGCTACGAAGGCGAGGCTTGCGGCGAATGCGGCAACTACACGCTGGTGCGCAACGGCACCTGCATGAAGTGCAATACCTGCGGCGGCACATCCGGCTGCAGCTGAAGAATCTGGAGCGGGTGCGCCCGCTCTGAACACCGGGAAGGCCCAGGCAAGAAAACACTCGGGCAGTCAATGAAGGAGCCCGACCGGTGCTCAACTGGCCCCCTCCGGATCGGAGGGGGCCTTTTTCTTTTCTAGGGTACGGGCAATGCCCGTTCAGGCCGGCAGGTGGATGTTGAAGCGCGCGCGGATCGCCGCGTCGGTTTCCGCGTCGAACCGCGCCACCGCGCGTTCGGACAGGATGCGCTCCTTGCGGGCGACCGCTTTGGCGACCAGGTCAGGCTTGTCGCGCTCAGCCCATTCCTTGGGTGAAGTCCGGTCGCCAAGCGACGGATAAACATAGTCAACCTGCATCCGGCCCAGGGTCTGACCGGTGCCCAGGTAATGACCGCTGCCGCCAAGGCAGACCTCGGCGATCTGGTCCACCGCGAGGGTCTCCTCCGTCACTTCAATGCCGCGCACGCAGCGCAGCGCCTGGCCGATGATGTCATCCGCAAGGATCAGAGACTCGTGGCAGAAACCAAGCAGCGAGGAATGCATGCCCGCGGCTTCGTAGATCATGTTGAGCCCGGACAGCCCCGCCATCACGTTGGAGCACATCTGCTCCCAGCCCGCCTGCATGTCCGGCAGCTTGGCGTCCGAGGCGCCCGCCGCGGCGCCGCCGGGCAGGTCGTAGAAATGATGCATCTGGGCGCAGCCCGCACTGAGCAGGGCCTGCTCGCCGGAGCCCACGGACATCGCCCCGGTCCGCAGGTCCAGCCCGAAAGGCCAGGTGCCAAAGATCGCAGGCGCGCCGGGCTTCACGGCGTTTACGTAGACCAGCCCGGCGAGGCATTCGGCGGTGGCCTGCACGATCGCGCCGGCAATGGTCGAAGGCGCGGTGGCCCCCGCCATGCCCGCCGACAGCAGGAGCACCGGCATGCCGCCCTTGATGCATTCCTCCATCACCTGGCAGGATTCAGTAGCAAACTTCATCGGCGGCACGACAAAGCAGTTGGAGTTCGACACGAAGGGCCGTTCCCGCCACTTGTCCTCGCCGCCCGCGATCATGTGCAGCATTTCCAGCGCGTCGCGCACATAGCTTGGATCGGTGAAGGAGGTGCCGACATGTTTGGTGGTGCCCGAACAGGCGGCATAGATCGTGTTCAGGTCCATCTCGCGGTTGTCGGCGATGTCGCGGCAGACCATCGGCCGCTGCACGAAGTGGATGTTGTCGAGCTGGTCGCAGATCCGGGCAGCGTCATGCAGGTCCTGCACCGTGGAGTCGCGGTAATTGCGCCCCTCCGCATCGACCATATGCACCGCAGCCCCGGCGGTGCCGTAGTGCACGCGCGTGCCCGAAAGCTCCAGATCCATGCGCCCGTCGCGGCTGAACAGCGTGACCGAGCGGTTGGCCTTGGCAATGGTGTCCTCGACCAGCGTGCGGGGGAAGCGGATACGGCCGTCGGCGCCGAGGGTGCAGCCCGCGGCGGTGAGGTACGCGATGCCGCTTTCCGGCGCATCAGCCAGGCCGATGCGCTCCAGCGCCTCGAGCGCTGCGGCGTGGATCTTTTCCATGTCGGATTGCGACAGGAGTTTGAGGGAGCCGCCCTCCTGGCCGGGGCGGACGGCGCGCAGATGATCGGGCAGGGCGGCGGCGCGGGCGGCCCGGCGTGCGTTGCGTCCACCGCTGCGGGCGGTGCGGGCGGTCTGTGCAGTCTGGTTCATGCTAAGTCTCTGATTTTCAAGTGAGGTGGAAGGCGGAAAGCGTCCCCCTCAGACCGGCCGCCCCCGGGCAGCACGGCCGCGCGCCGCTCCGATGGTGCGGTAGACCAGGCTGACTGAACAGCGCTCACCCTGCATGCGGCCCCTCCTCCGGTTTGCAATAGAGTGGCATTTGGGCGGTGCGATTCTATCGCGTTCGCGACCTCAATGAAAAAAGCGACATCTTTTTCATGCCCCATCGGAGCTGCGCCCACTGCTGCAGGTTTTTGTCATTTTGCCGCGCCCCGGTTAATTTTGGATAAAATGCAAGGCAGCTTGCCGAGCGGCGGGGGAATTCCTTTGGCACTGCGGCGGCTGCGGTGGCACAGTGCCGGGAACGAAATATTAAGACTTGCCGGCGAGACTGGCGGTCCAGGGATGGCGCGCAGAAACGGCGTGCACAGTAAAGGCAAAGCCACATGCCAGCAGCTTGGAAAATCCGACCTCTCCTGACCGCTGCCGCGGCCTTCGCCTGCCTCGCCGTTCCTTCCCATGCCAGCGACTGGAGCCGGCCGCTGTTCTCTTTCGCAAACTCCAGAGAGGCTGCCGCTGCGAATCACGCGCCTCGTGGCACGCCAGTGCGCGGTGCCGCGGAGGCCGCTACTCTGCGGCTGGACTACGACCGTGACTTCGGGAGCCTCGTGCTCGGGGGTATGGTCGCGCTTACTCAGGACGGGCCCTTGGCCCGCGCTCTCGAAGCCGAAGAAACCCGCCAGCTGCGCGCCCGGGCCGGGTACGACTTCGGCCCGGCGCTTGGCTATGTCACCCTAGGACGGGTGGAGGCAGACACGCGCGCCGGGCGCAGCAGCGGGCCCGTGCTGGGGCTGGGCATGCGGGTTTCGCTCAACCGCGCATTGCAACTCACCGGGGAGCTTCTGCACCATCAGGCCGGGCCGTCCAGCGGCTCATCTGCTTCACAGGGCGAAACCCTGTCGCTGGGCGCCGCGTTTCGGTTTTAGCGGTGCTAGTTGGGTGCGCGGCGCGGGTTTTTCAATGGCCGGCGCGGAACTCCGGAACCGGTGACTGGCGGAAAAATGCAGACGCGATAGGCGTTTCGGCAAATCACTGCCAAAATCCAAGGGCTGGTTCATGCCGCCTCTGGAAATCCCGGCGCCAAGACCTTTTGTACCCTCCACCGGCGCAGAGAATGCGCTGGCACTGCAAAAGGAGAAGTCTAAATGACTCGTTTCGTAGCTATGACAGCCATCGCCGCCGCAATGGGCAGTGCGGCATTTGCCGGCAATCTGAGTGAACCGGTCGTGGAACCGGCGCCCGCGCCGGCCCCGGTTCCGGTGGTCGATTATGGTGGGGACTGGACCGGTTTCTATCTGGGTGGCCAGGTTGGCCAGCTTGATGCCGACGCCGACAACGGCCTCTCGGGCGACGACACCGCCTATGGTATCCACGGCGGTTACAACCACGACTTCGGCCGTTTTGTGCTGGGTGGTGAAATCGAACATGACGAGACCGACGTGGACATTGGCGGCGGCGTCGCGAACGTCGACTCCGTGACCCGCGGCAAGGTCAAGGCCGGTTATGACTTCGGCCCCGTGCTGGGTTACGTGACCGCTGGTGTGGCGGAAGCACAGACCTCGATCGGCGACGAGACCGGCGAATTCTACGGCCTGGGCCTCGCCTACAAGGTCAACGACCAGTGGAGCGTCGGCGGCGAAGTCCTCGAGCATGACTTCGACGAATTCGGCAATTCCGGTGTTGGCGGAGAGGCGACCTCTGTCGCGGTGCGCGCCTCCTTCCACTTCTAAGCCCGCCGGGGGCTTCGGCGCGGGCCGCCTGTTAGCGCGGCCGCGCCCCAAGGCCGTTCCGGCTGTCCCGTTGGCCGGGACAGCCCGGGCGGCCTTTCCATTTGCCAGGTACCCGGATCTTGCGGATCTTTCCCTGCATCATGCGCACGGCAGGCTTGGCGGAGCGCAAAACCCGTGCTATCCAGCCTGCATGAAACAGAACCCCATCGCGATGATCTGCTGCATTACCTGCTGACATATCAGCGGGCCGGTTTCTGTCGTTTCCATTTTCCTGACAAGTTGCTAAGCCCGCGCTGCGCGTGAAGGGAGCGCCGGTCCGCGTGGGCCGGGCATGTGAAAGGACCGGGCATGGACACCAAGGATATCGCGATCAGGCTGCACAACACAAAGACACGGACGCGGGAGGTCTTTCAGCCGATCGACGCCAGCAATGTGCGGATGTATGTCTGCGGTCCTACTGTCTATGACCGGGCGCATCTGGGCAACGCGCGCCCGGTGGTGGTCTTTGACGTTCTGTTCCGGCTGTTGCGCAACGTTTACGGCGATGAGGCAGTGACTTACGTGCGGAACTTCACCGACGTGGACGACAAGATCAACGCCCGCGCCGCCGAAACCGGCCGTCCCATCGGCGATATCACCGCCGAGACCACCGCCTGGTTCCTGGAGGATATGGGCGAGCTGGGCGCGCTGGAGCCAACCCATATGCCGCGCGCAACCCAATACATCCCGCAGATGGTGGCAATGATCGAAGACCTGATCGGAAAGGGCCACGCCTACGCCGCCGACGGCCACGTGCTCTTTGCGGTGGACAGCTGGAAGGCGCACTACGGCAAGCTTTCGGGCCGTTCGGTCGATGACATGATCGCGGGCGCCCGGGTTGAGGTTGCCCCTTACAAAAAGAACCCGATGGACTTCGTGCTGTGGAAGCCTTCAAGTGACGACCTGCCAGGCTGGGACAGCCCTTGGGGCCGCGGACGGCCCGGGTGGCACATCGAGTGCTCGGCGATGTCCCACGAGCTTCTGGGCGAAACCTTCGACATCCACGGCGGCGGCAACGACCTGATGTTCCCGCATCATGAGAACGAAATCGCGCAAAGCTGCTGCGCAAATGGCGACGACAGCTTTGCGAAGGTATGGCTGCACAATGAGATGCTGCAGGTCGAGGGCAAGAAGATGTCCAAGTCGCTGGGCAACTTCTTCACCGTTCGGGACCTGCTGGACCAAGGCTATCCAGGCGAGGTGATCCGGTTTGTGTTCCTGCATACCCACTACCGCAAGCCGATGGACTGGACCGTCAAAAAGGCCAGGGACGCTGAGGCCACGCTGCGCAAGTGGCGGGCGCTGACCGCGGGCATCGAGCCCGCGTCCAGCGCTGCTGCCGCGGTTCTGGAGGCGCTGGCGGATGACCTCAACACCGCAGGCGCCATTGCCGAACTGCACAAGCTCGCCGCGGCGGGCGAGGCAGCGGAGCTGCTCGCCTCGGCACAGATGCTGGGGCTTTTGACCGATGAGATGGGTGCATGGGCGGAGGCGCCGGTGGCTGACCTGTCTCTTCATGAGGACCGGCTCTTCCAAGCTCGCGAGGCGGCGATGCAGAGCAAGGATTTTTCGGAAGTGGACCGGCTGAAAGAGGCTTATGTTCAGGCCGGTCTCGAGGTGCGGATGAGCAAGACCGGTGTTGAACTGGTGCCAGGCGCCGGTTTCGATGCTGCGAAGCTGGAGGCATTGTGATGGCTGGATGCAATCAACACTGGGCAGTGCCCGGCCGCGGGTGGGCGAGAAGCGCCCGCCCGTTTTGCCGAAGGCAAACCTTTGGTTTGACGGGGCGGCCGGGCGCTGCCCGTGCCGCAAGCGCCGCGGGCGGAAGGAAACATTCATGACCCGCGAGCGCCTCTACCTCTACGACACCACCCTGCGCGACGGGCAGCAGACGCAGGGCGTCCAATTCTCCACCGCAGAGAAGATGAAGATTGCCCGCGCGCTTGACGATTTGGGCGTCGATTACATCGAAGGCGGCTGGCCCGGGGCGAACCCGACCGACAGCGCGTTTTTCTCCGAGGCGCCGCAGACGCGGGCGCGGCTCACCGCATTTGGCATGACCAAGCGGGCCGGGCGCTCGGCTGCCAATGACGATGTTCTGGCGGCGGTGATGAACGCGGGCACCGGCACCGTCTGCTTGGTGGGGAAGAGCCATGACTACCACGTGACCCACGCCCTGGGGATCGCGCTTGTGGAGAACCTCGAGAACATCCGAGCCTCGGTCGCCCACGTGGTGGCGGCGGGGCGAGAGGCGCTGTTTGACGCCGAGCATTTCTTCGACGGTTACCGCGAAAATCCGGACTACGCGCTGGCCGCCTGCCGCGCTGCGCTGGAAGCGGGGGCACGCTGGGTGGTGCTCTGCGACACCAACGGCGGCGCGCTGCCGTCGCAGGTCTCCCGTGTCGTGAGCAAGGTCATCGAGGCCGGAATTCCGGGTGAAAAACTTGGCATACATACCCATAATGACACGGAAAATGCCGTTGCCTGTTCGCTTGCTGCGATCGAGGCCGGGGCGCGGCAGATTCAGGGCACGCTGAACGGGCTGGGCGAGCGCTGCGGCAATGCCAATCTCACCGCGCTGATCCCGACGCTTCTGCTGAAGGAGCCGTACGCCAGCCGCTTCGAGACTGGCGTGAGCCTTGAGGCGCTGGCGGGGCTGACCCGGGTAAGCCGGATGCTTGACGATATCCTGAACCGGGTGCCGCAGCGCCAGGCGGCTTATGTCGGCGCCTCGGCCTTTGCACACAAGGCAGGACTGCATGCCAGCGCGATTCTGAAGGACCCGTCGACCTACGAGCACATCAATCCGGGCGTCGTTGGCAATGCGCGCATCATCCCGATGTCGAACCAGGCGGGCCAGTCGAACCTGCGCAAGCGGCTCACCGATGCCGGGCTGACCGTGGCCAAAGGCGACCCGGCGCTCGCGCGTATCCTCGAGCGGATCAAGGCGCGTGAGGCGGAAGGCTATTCTTACGACACCGCGCAGGCCTCGTTCGAGCTCCTGGCGCGGGATGAGCTGGGCCAGCTGCATGATCTCTTTGAGGTAAAGCGCTACAAGGTCACGGTTGAGCGGCGCAAAAACAAGTACAACCGCATGGTGAGCCTTTCGGAAGCGGTTGTGGTTGTGAAGGTCGATGGCGAAAAGCGCCTCTCGGTCAGCGAGTCGCTGGATGAGACCGGCAGCGACCGCGGGCCGGTCAACGCGCTCGCCAAGGCGCTGATCAAGGACTTGGGGCGCTATTCGGCGCAGCTTGAGGATATGCGGCTGGTCGACTTCAAGGTGCGCATCACTCAGGGCGGCACCGAGGCGGTGACCCGTGTTATCATCGACAGCGAGGACGGCAAAGGCCGCCGCTGGTCCACGGTTGGCGTGAGCGCGAACATAATCGACGCGTCCTTCGAGGCGCTCTTGGATGCGATCCGCTGGAAGCTAATCCATGACGGTGCGGCCGGGCAGGCGGATGCAGTTTGACGACGACCTGACCGCCTGCGCGGAGCTGGTGCAGAAGGGGGATCCGGACCGCTTCCTGGCCACGATGGCGGCGCCGCCTGCGGCGCGGCCGCTGCTGTTTGCGCTTTATGCCTTCAACGTGGAGCTCGCCCGTGCGCCTTGGGCCAGCCAGGAAAGCATGATCGCCGAGATGCGGGTGCAGTGGTGGCGCGACGTGGGTGCGGAGATCGCGGCTGGCAAGCCGGTACGCCGTCATTTCGTCGCGACCCCGTTGGGGGGGCTGTTGAAGCCGGAGTTTGCCCGTCTGATCGACGGCATGGCCGAAGCGCGGCGCTGGGACATCTATCGTGACTCATTCGAGGACGCTGCGGCGTTTGATGCCTATATCGACGCCACCGCCGGGTCGCTGATGTGGATGGCGGCGGGCTCGCTGGGAGAGGCCGATGAGGCCGTGGTGCGCGATTTTGCCTATGGGGCCGGCATCGCCAACTGGCTGCGCGCCATCCCCGAGCTGGAGCGCAGCAACCGTATCCCTTTGGTTGAAGGCACGCCGGAGGCGGTGCAGGCGCTGGCCCGGCGCGGGCTGGAGCGGCTGGAAGGCGCACGGGCCGCGGGCGGCAAGGTCTCGCGCGAGGCCGGAGTAGCGCTGCTGGCCGGCTGGCAGGCCGGGGCGATCCTGCGGCAGGCCATCCGGCAGCCCGAGCGGGTGGTGCAGGGCGCCTTGGGCCAGAGCGAGTTCCGCAAGCGCAGCGGCCTGATGTGGCGCGCGGCGCTGGGGCGGTGGTAGTGCCACAACCCATGTAAAGCGGGAAGGGCCGCGCCCGAGCCTGGGAGGGCGTGCGCGACTTCCGTGTGGGCCGGTTTGTCTCTGAAAGGAGCACCGTTTGATCGTGTCGGGAGGTTGCAAGGCGCCCTCCCGGGGGGAGGGTCGGGCGCGGCCCGGCCTTCGGCCGGGCTGGATGGTCGAAAAGAAGCGCGTGTGCGCTTACGCCTCCCGCGGCCGCAGCACCAGCCACAGCAGCGCGCCGCCCGCCAGCACCAGGAAAGGCGCCATCGCCATGTTGACCGCATTCCAGCCGTCCACCGGGTTGCCGCCGGAACAGTTCATCAGCCCGCCCGAGGCAAGCGAGGCCACGGTCACACCGCCAAACACCAGGAGATCGTTGAGCCCCTGCATCCGCCCGCGCTCATGCGCCTCATGCGCGCCCGCAAGCATGGTGGTCGCGCCGATGAAGCCGAAGTTCCAGCCGACACCCAAGACCACGAGAGCCACGAAGAAATTGCCAAGCTCCACGCCTTGCAGCGCCACAGCTCCAGCTCCGGCAAGGATCACCAGACCGGCGGCGACGATCTTCTCCACCCCGAAGCGGGCAATCAGATGGCCGGTGAAGAACGACGGCACATACATCGCCAGCACGTGCGAGGTCACTACATCCGCGGCCCGGCCCTCGGAGTAGCCGCAGCCGACCACCGCCAGCGGGGTCGAGGTCATCACCAGGTTCATCAGCGCATAGGACACCATCGCGCAGATCACCGCGACGGCAATCACCGGTGTCTTCAGCAGCTCGCCCCGGCTGCGGCCGCGCGGTGCATCGACCGCAGGCGCGGGCGGTTTTGGAATGTCGAGAAACAGGAACAGCGCTGCCCCCAGCACGTTCACCGCAATTACCGCCAGATAGGTGCCAAGGAAGGGGATCACGAAGGTCTGGCTTGTCGCCTTCACCAGCTGCGGGCCGATTATGGCCGCAGCGAGTCCGCCCGCCATCACGTAGGAAATCGCCTTGGGCCGGAACGCTTCGGAGGCGGTGTCGGCGGCAGCAAAACGATAGAAACCATGCGCGCTCATGTAGACGCCGGTGAGCAGGCTGCCTATCAGAAACACCTGGAACGATCCTAGGTAGAGCCCATAGGCCCCGACCAGCCCGCCAATGGCACCAAAAGCGGCCCCCACGAAGAACCCGGCGCGCCGTCCCCAGCGCTGCATGATCGCCGAAATCGGCGTCGCCGCCAGCATCGAGCCGCCCACGATCAGCGAGATCGGCAGGGTGGCGAAACAGGGGTTGGTGGCGAGCGATTGCCCCGCCAGCCCGCCGATGGTGAAGATCATCGGCATCTGCGCGCCCAGGATCGCCTGCGCAAGCACCAGAATCGCGACGTTTTTCTTGGCGACGCTGTCGCTGGGGGTGGTCATGCTCATGGTCATATGGGATGCGTAGCCGCGAATATGACGCGGGGCAAGCCGCCTGCCGCGCTGGAGGGCGCGGCATTTGCAGCCCGCTTTGAGCCTGGAGGCGAGTGACGTGGCGTCAGATCGGCAAGCTTGCGCCCTGGACGTTGGGCGCATCATCACCACCCCGGCCTGTGTCGAGGAGGGCGCGGCCTGGCTTGCGGCTCAGGACGCGCGGTTTGCGCGGGCATTGCAGCTTACCGGACCGCTGCCGCTCCGGCGCAAGCCCGATGGCTTTGCCGAACTGCTGAGCGCAATTGTCAGCCAGCAGGTGAGTGTCGCCTCGGCCAATGCAATCTGGGCAAGGCTGAAGGCGGCGCGCCTCACCGGGCCGCGCAAGATCCTCTGGGCCAGCGACGACGACCTGCGCGCCGCGGGCCTCAGCCGCCAGAAGATCCGCTATGCCCGCGCGCTGGCGGAGGCACAGATTGATTTCAAAGGCTTGCGTGACGCACCTGATGCGAAGGTGATCGCCACACTGGTTGAGGTGCCCGGGATCGGCGCCTGGACGGCAGAGATCTACGCGATGTTCTCATTGGGCCGTGCCGATGTCTTTGCGCCCGGCGACCTCGCCTTGCAAGAAGGCGCGCGGGTGCTGTTCGATCTGCCGGAGCGGCCGCGGGAACGCGCGCTCAGGCAGATGGCCGAGGCCTGGTCGCCTTGGCGGTCGGTTGCAGCGCGCATTCTCTGGGCCTATTACCGGGTGGCGAAGGACAGGGAAGGAATCCGATGACTCGTGTACTCAATGCCGGCCGCAGGGAGCCGGTCTCCGGCCAGACCCGCTCGGTCGTGGTGTTCCTGCATGGCTACGGCGCCAACGGAGCCGATCTGCTGGGCCTTGCCGATCCGCTGGGCGAGCACCTGCCGGATACGCTCTTCGTGGCCCCCGATGCGCCTGAAGCCTGCGCCGGTGCGCCGATGGGCTTCCAGTGGTTCCCGATCCCGTGGATCGACGGCTCCTCCGAGGAGGAGGCGATGCGCGGCATGCAGGCGGCAGTCGAGGATCTGAACGCCTTCCTCGATGCGCTGATGGTCGATGAGGACGTGCTGCCCGAGCAGGTGGTGCTGTTCGGATTCAGCCAAGGCACGATGATGAGTCTGCACGTGGCGCCGCGCCGCGAGGATCCGGTGGCGGGGATCGTGGCATTCTCCGGCCGTCTGCTGAACCCGGATCTGCTGAAGGACGAGGCCATCTCGAAAATGCCGGTGCTGCTGGTGCATGGCGATCAGGACGACGTGGTGCCGGTGCAATCCCTGCCCGAAGCCGCCGAGGCGCTGCAGGAGGCGGGTTTCCAGGATGTGTTCGCCCATATCCAGAAAGGCACTGCCCATGGCATCGCGCCCGACGGCTTGAGCGTGGCGCTGGCGTTCATGCGCGACAAGCTGGGTCTCTGACCCCAATCGGTCGTTCTGCGGAAGCAGAAATCCGGCAAAGATTTCGGCCGGAGAATTAGCGATTATCCGGTCGCCGCTGCTGCCTTAGCCCTGCCACAGGTGCGGCTCGGCGATTTCCAGGGAATTGCCGGCCGGGTCGCGGAAATAGAGCGAGCGGGCGCCGTTGGGCCAGTCGAACTCGGCTTCCACGGCAACCCCGGCCGCGAGGAGCCGCGTGCGCATCTGCATCATGGCTTGCCGCGGCTGGGCAAAACAGAAATGCCCCGGCCCCCGGGAGCCATGCGGTGGGACGGGAAGGCGCGGGTTGCCGGGCGGTTTCACCGTCTCCTCCGCGATGAACAGCAGCAGCGTTCCGGCGCCGACGCGGAAGAACACGTGCCGGCCCTCCACCCGCTGGATCTTCTCCAGGCCGATTATCCGCCCATAGAACTCCTCCGCCGCGTTCAGATCATCCACGTAAAGCGCGGCTTCCAGGATTTCAGCTGGGGCAGGGGCTGCAGGCAGCGGGTCATATGTCATGCGGGCAGGCTATCAGCGGCGGCGGGGCCTGTCACCCGTGCCGCGTTTTGGCGCTCTAAGCTTGCGCGGCGGCTTCTGTGAGGGTTTTGGCGGGCCGGGCACGCGGGGCGGTTCCAGATCGTCCCAGGTTCCCTGCGCCAGCCCGTCCAGCGTCCAGGTTCCGATACCATAGCGGATCAGCCGGAGGGTCGGGTGGCCCACCGCCGCGGTCATGCGCCGGACCTGACGGTTGCGGCCCTCCCGGATCACCAGCTCGATCCAGCTGTCTGGCACAGTCTTGCGCACGCGCACCGGCGGGGTGCGGGCCCAGAGATTGGGCGGCTCCGCGATCAGCCGGGCCTTGGCGGGGCGGGTCATGCCGTCCTTCAGCTCCACGCCCTCGGCCAGTGCCGTGAGCGCCGCGGCATCCGGCTCCCCCTCGACCTGCACCCAGTACGTCTTCGCCATCTTGTGGTGCGGGTCGCTGATCCAGGCCTGCAGGCGGCCATTGTCGGTCAGCAGCATGAGCCCTTCGCTGTCACGGTCAAGCCGCCCGGCGGGGTATACTCCGGGGCAGGAAATGAAGTCGCTCAAGGTCTTGCGGGGGCTTCCTTCACTGCCGCGGTCGGTGAACTGCGGCAGCACGTCATAGGGTTTGTTGAAACGGATGAGGCGGGTCATCCTTGGGCAATATTGCGCGCGCACCGGGCTGGCAAGGCCTCCCGGACCGGGCTTCCTTGTGGATAAGTCGTTCTGCCGTCACAGGTTCGTAACGCAAAGGCCCTAGGAATCTCCCGAGATATTGTGGATCAACAGGGCTTGTCAGGTTGCAACCACGATATATAGTCAACTTAGGCTGGGGCGGGTTCCCCGCCCTGGTTCCGCTAGACGGAAGGTCAGGGCAAGGAAGACGTTCATATGGATGGCGATTTCAGGACGGAATTTGTCAGGGCGCCCGGCGCGCTCAAACAGCACCCGGCGCTGGTGCTGAATGCGGACTACAGGCCGCTGTCCTATTATCCCTTGTCGCTGTGGTGCTGGCAGGATGCTGTCAAGGCTGCCTGGCTTGACCGCGTCGCCATCGTTGCTGAATACGATGAGGTTGTGCACAGTCCCAGTACCGAGATTCGAATACCCTCTGTGGTGGTTCTGAAAGACTATGTAAAACCTCAAAAGCGCGTGGCCTTCACGCGCTTTAATTTGTTTCTGCGGGACGAATTCCGCTGCCAGTACTGCGGCAGCAAAGGCGACCTCACCTTCGACCACGTGGTGCCGCGCGCGTCCGGCGGTGTGACGAGCTGGGAAAACGTGGTCGCCGCCTGCGCGGGCTGCAATCTGAAGAAAGGCTCGAAGTCGCTGCACCGGGCCGGGATGTCGCTGCGCAAGCCGCCGCGGCGGCCGGGGGCGGAGGAACTGCGCAATGTCGGCCGCAAGTTCCCGCCCAACCATCTGCATGAAAGCTGGATGGACTTCCTCTATTGGGATACCGAGCTCGACGCCTGACGCGAGTATTTCCGCTCCCGCCCATAGGCCGCGAAGGGCGCTTCGGCGGGCCATCTGATCCCCTTGTCGGCTGCCGAAGGGTGCCGGGAAGCACATACCCACAGGCGGGAGCGGAGATGCCGGCGGCCTCGTTCAGGCGGGCCGCCGTGACATGTTTGCATGAGGAGCCGGCGCAGCAATGGCGCCGCTGTTTGGCCTGATCAGGCCTTGGCGCGCTGCAGCATGCCGAAGAGATCGCGCGGATCGTCCGGGTCGGCCAGCATGTCCAGGTCGATGAAAAAATCGGTGCCCTTGATGCGGTCGCGAATGTAGCGCAGAGCGGAGAAATCCTCGATCGCAAAGCCGACGCTGTCGAACAGGGTGATCTGGCGCTCGCTGCTGCGGCCAGGCTTCTTGCCGGCCACTACTTCCCAAAGCTCGGTGACCGGGAAGTCCTCCGGCATCTGCTGGATCTCGCCTTCGATGCGGGTCTGGGGCGGATATTCCACAAAAACATCGGAGCGGCTGAGGATGCCCGGCGCCAGTTCGGTCTTGCCCGGGCAGTCGCCGCCGATGGCATTGATATGCACACCGCTGCCGACCATGTTGTCGGTCAGGATGGTGGCATATTGCTTGTCGGCGGTGCAGGTGGTGAGGATCTGCGCGCCCTCGATGGCTTCTTCGGGCGTCTTGCAGGAAACCACTTCAATCCCAAGCCCTTGCAGGTTCCGCGCGCATTTCTCGGTTGCGGCCGGGTCCTTGTCGTAGAGGCGAACGGATTTCAGACCGATGATCGCCTTCATCGCCAGCGTCTGGAACTCGGACTGGGCGCCGTTACCGATCATCGCCATCGTGGTGGACCCTTTGGGGGCCAGGTACTTGGCAGCCATTGCTGAAGTAGCGGCGGTGCGCAGCGCGGTGAGCATTGTCATCTCGGTCAGGAGCACCGGGTAACCGGTGTAAACATCAGCCAAGAGGCCGAAGGCGGTGACGGTCTGCAGGCCCTCGGAAGTGTTCTTGGGGTGTCCGTTCACGTACTTGAAGCCGTAAGCCTCGCCATCCGAAGTCGGCATCAGCTCGATCACGCCGACATCCGAGTGGCTGGCGACGCGCGGGGTTTTGTCGAACAGTTCCCAGCGCTTGAAGTCTTCCTCCACGTAGTCGGCCAGATCGCGCAGCATCTGCTCGATCCCGGTTGCGTGGATCAGGCGCATCATGTTGTCGACGCTGACGAAGGGCACCAGCGCCTTGTCCGAAGGCTGTGTCATGCGGTTTTCCTTTCACGGGGGCTGAGGTGGATGCCTGCCAGCATGCAGCGCACCGACCCGCCTGCGGTTTCGATGGTGGGAATGGAGAGCGGCAGCAGGTCCGCGCTGCGCTCGATCACGGCGGTTTGTTCCGGCCTGAGCGCGTCAAGCGCGCGGGCCGACAGGGCCAGGAGCCGCCGTTTGCCGGACAGCTCCAGCGCATTGCCGGCAAAGGCGGCGATCTGTTCGGGGGTGAGGTCGATCACCTCGCGGCCGGTTTCCTCCAGCCGCGCGGCAACCTCGGCCCGGCGTCTTGCGTCGGGCAGCATCGACAGGCAGATCAACGCGTAATCCGTGCCGATGCCCATCAGCACGTTGGTGTGATAGACGTCGCGGCCCTGCGCGTCCTTCGCCTCGAACACCATGGGCTCAAAATTGAAATGGGTGCAGAAACGCTCCAGCAGCACCGGGTCGGCGCGGTTGGATTTCACCGTGTAGGCAATGCGGCCGATATGGTCGAGCACCATGGCGCCGGTGCCTTCCAGCGCCAGCCCGTCCTGCTCCAGCCCGGAATAGTCGATCACGTCCTGCACGCGGTAGTCGCGCTTCAGCACCTCGATCACGTCCCAGCGCCGCTCCTTGCGGCGGTTGGGCGCGAACATCGGGTAGACCGCGACATGGCCGCCGGCATGGGTGGAGAACCAGTTGTTCGGAAACACGCTGTCCGGCGTCTCTGAGCCTTCGTCGTCAAAGACGTGTACGGTCACGCCCGTGTCGCGCAAGGCCGCAACCGCCTGATCGAACTCGGTTAGCGCCTGTACAGCGGCGGTGCTTTCATTGTTCCGCGCAAGTGTCTGAAACGCATTGTCTCCGCTGGTTTCCGGGTTGGAGCGGAAGTGGTGCGGGCGGATCATCACCACCGCACCCGGGGCCTGCAGGCTGTTCATCGGTAGCTCCGGGTCGGACGGTCGAAAACCCGGCGGCCAAGGGTGGAGGCACAGAGGTCGACCATCAGATGCGCGGTAAGGCCGCGCTCGTCCAGGAAGGGGTTCAGCTCCACCAGGTCGAGCGAGGTCATCAGCCCGGAATCATACAGCATTTCGCAAACCAGATGCGCCTCGCGCACGGTGGCGCCGCCGGGCACGGTGGTGCCCACGGCGGGCGCCACGGAGGGGTCGAGGAAGTCCACGTCCAGCGAAACATGGAGCATGCCGTTGGCGGCGGCAACCTGCTCCAGGAAGCGGTTCAACGGCCCTGCAATGCCGTTCTCGTCGATGTCGCGCATGTCGTGAGTGCGGATGGCGCTGCCCTCAAGGGCCAGCCGCTCCTCGGTGTCGACCGAGCGCAGGCCGATCATGCAGACGTTCTCCTGCGGCACCGGGTTGGCCACCTTCGGGAAGCCATCGAAATCGCTGCGGCCGGTGAAATACCCGACCGGCGTGCCGTGCAGGTTGCCGCTGTCAGTGGTCTTGGGCGTGTGGAAATCGGTATGCGCATCGAGCCAGAGCACGAACTGCGGGCGGCCCGCCTTGGCGGCGAAATTAGCCACGCCGCTGACCGAGCCGAGCGACAGCGAGTGGTCGCCGCCCAAGAACACGGGCAGGCCGCGATTCATCGCTTCCTCGGCCGTGCGGGCGAGGCGGGAGGTCCAGCCGATGGTTTCGTTGCGGGCAAAGACCAGCCCTTCGCCGTTGTCCGGCTCATGAGTGTCGGGCGCGAGATTGCCCAGGTCCTCGACCGTGTGGCCCAGGCTCTGCAGGGCGCCGGCGATGTTGGCGGTGCGATAGGCGTCGGGACCCATCAGACAGCCGGCGCGGCGTTTGCCGCTGTCGACCGGGGCGCCGATCAGGATGCAATGTTGCGTGGACACAGGATTCAGCCTCTTTGCGGGTTGATGATTTTCTATCATTTCCTTCCGTTTCGTGATGGAAACCAGCAAGCATTTTGCCCATAATGTGGGTCAACTGGTCAAGTTGGGAAGTGAAATGGACAAAACGGACGAGCGGTTGGTGGCAGCCCTCCGCCACAATGCGCGCGCGTCGCTGTCGGATCTGGCGCTTGGGCTGAACCTGTCGCGCACCACGGTTCGGGCCCGCATCGAGCGGCTGCAGGCCCGCGGCGACATCCTGGGGTTCACCGTGGTGCTGAAAGAGGACGTGCTGCGCGATCCTGTGCGCGGGCTGATGATGATCGGCATCGAGGGGCGCGGCGCCAGCCGCATCACCCGCCAGCTGCAGGGCCTGCCGGAGGTGCGCGCCATCCACACTACCAACGGCCGCTGGGATCTGATCGTCGAGCTGGGCACCGAAACGCTGGAAACGCTGGACGCGGCACTTGCGAAAATCCGGTTGTTTGAAGGCGTAGTGAGCAGCGAGACCAATCTGCTCCTGGCCACAAAGAAGGAGACTTAGCTTCTCTTTTCAAGCAATTGCAAGGCGACAGTGATCCTTCCGCCCGGTGTTTCAGGCGCGTTTGCGCAGGTGGTTGGCGGCAGCGAACCACAGCACCGCCAGGCCGGCCGAGGCAATTGCGTTCCAGCTCGCCATCGACAAGCTGAACATCTCCCACGGCACTTCGTCGCAGCGCACCAGCGGCGCTGCCATGATCTGCTCCATCAGCTGATCGGGGCTTAAACCGCCGACAGGGCCGGAAGTGCAGGTTGAGGGGCCCTCCCACCAGCCGCGCTCGACCCCAGTGTGGAAGGCGCCGATGCCGGCGGACGTGAGCGCGGCCAGCGCGCCGAGATAGGGCAGGGCCACCAGCGGCACGGCCAGCGCCAGCACGCCGATACCGGCGGCGGCGGCATGCGGGTAGCGCTGCCAGTAGCAGAGTTTGCAGGGCGCCATTTCGCCGATGTACTGGAAGCCCAGCGCGCCCAGCAGCAGCGCCACCGAGCCTCCGGCCGCGATCAGGATCAGGATACGGTGCATGTTCAGATATACCTCACCACGAAGAAGCCGCCGAGCAGCATCACCATGAATACGGAGAACACCAGCCCCAGCCGGCGTTCGGTGAAATCGCGCACCGGCGTTCCGAAACGCCACAACAGCGCCGCTACCGCAAAGAAGCGCAGCGCCCGTGCAAGAAGCGAAGTGGCAACAAAGGTCCCAAGCGGCATGCCGGTCCAGCCCGACATGATGGTGATCACTTTGTATGGGAAAGGTGTGATGCCCGCGCCGAGGACGGCCCAGAAGCCGAAATCGTTGAAGCGGGTATTGAATTCTTCCATCGCGGCGCCTTTGCCCATCGCCTCCAGCACCGGCTGGCCGATGCTGTCGTAGAAGAAGGCGCCGATCAGATATCCCAGCATGCCGCCCGCAACCGAGGACAGAAGCGCAATCAGCGCGATCAGCCAGGCGCGCGAGGGGCGGGCCAGGATCATCGGGATCATCAGCACATCGGGGGGGATCGGGAAGACCGAGCTTTCCGCAAAGGAGACCAGTGCCAGGAGCCACAATGCTCTGGGGTGATCAGCCAGCGCCATGGTGCGCGCATAAAGGGTGTTCAGCATACCGCCCCGTGGTTCGTTAATCTCCTCGATCTAAGCTGTTGGCACGCGGGGGTGGCAGCGTCAAGCTTTCCCGTCCCGAGGGCGCGCCGCCCCGTAAAATTTCGCCATCGGAGGCGCGATTTGGCACTGGACGTTGTCTGCGCGCTTGGCTAGGAACAGAGCGTGGCCCAAGTGGCGGAATGGTAGACGCAGGGGATTCAAAATCCCCCGCCTTTGCGGGCGTGCCGGTTCGAGTCCGGCCTTGGGTACCAAGGGTTTCAAGGGGTTACGTGGCTTTGTTCACGTAATCCCTTTTTCTTAGTCCGGGCGATGGGCAGACGCTCAGCGGCTGTCCTTCAGGCCGTAATCTGCAAAAGCTGCGGCGACCTCCGCCATCTCCGGCGCGCTTAGCAGCGCCGGTTTGCCGATTGCGAGGCTTGCGGCATAGCCCTTGGCGAGAGTCTCCAGCTCCTCCATCCGCCAGAGCGCGCGGGCCAGGCTTTCGCCTGTGGTGACCGCGCCGTGATTGGCCATCAGGCAGGCGGAGCGCCCTTCAAGCGCGCGCAGGATGTTGTCCGAGAGCTGCTTGCTGCCGAACAGGGCGTAATCGGCCAGCGGAACATCGTCTCCGCCAAAGGCCGCCACCATGTAGTGGCAGGCCGGGATGGTCATCCGGTTCATCGCCAGCGCCGTGCAATGCACAGGGTGGGCATGTACCACCGCATGAACCTGCGGCTTGGCGGTGAGGATCGCGAGGTGGAAGGGCCACTCGGTCGACGGTTTCTTCTGCCCGGCCTCGGGCGGGCTGCCATCCAGCGGCATCCGCACCAGCATCTCCGGCGCCATCTGCGCGTAGGGCACGCCCGAAGGCGTGATCAGCATCGCCCCATCCGCCCGCACCGAGATATTGCCGGAGGTGCCCTGGTTGATGCCGGCGGCGTTCATTGCAAGGCACGTGTCGATCACCGCCTGGCGCAGCTCGGGCGTGTCGGTGTACGGGGGCGTCAGGGACATGGCAGCGCGGCTCAGGCGGATCGCGTCGCGAACTCGGGGAACAGCCCGGCTAGGCCTTCCTCGCTGGCGGCGCAGATGCCGCGCTCGGTGATCAGCCCGGTGACCAGCCGGTTCGGCGTCACGTCGAATGCCGGGTTGCCGCCCGCTGTGCCTTGGGGCGTGACCTGCACCGCGCCGATGCCGCCCCCGCTATCGAGCCCCTGCACATGCGTAACCTCGCGGGCGCTGCGCTCCTCGATCGGGATCTCGGCCACGCCGTCGCTGACCGTCCAGTCAATGGTGGGCGAGGGCAGGGCGACGTAGAAGGGCACGCCGTTGTCCTTAGCGGCGAGCGCCTTCAGGTAGGTGCCGATCTTGTTGCAGACATCGCCGCGGCGGGTGGTGCGGTCAGTGCCGGTGATGACCAGATCGACCTCGCCATGCTGCATCAGGTGGCCGCCGGCGTTGTCGGTGACATAGGTGTGGCTGATGCCGTGGCTTCCTAGCTCCCAAGCGGTCAGCGCGCCCTGGTTGCGGGGGCGGGTCTCGTCGACCCAAACGTGGATCGGGATGCCGGCGTCATGGGCCTGGTACATCGGACTGGTCGCTGTACCCCAATCGACGGTGGCGATCCAGCCGGCGTTGCAGTGGGTGAGCAGGCGCACCGGCTCGCCCGCAGGCTTCCCGGCCGCAATTTCTCGGATCAGCTCCAGGCCATGCTGTCCGATGCGGCGGTTGATTTCCACGTCTTCGTCCGCGATCTCATGCGCAAGAGCGAGCGCGGCCGCAGCGCGCTCGCCTTCTGGCAAGGGGCGCAGGCGGTTGCGGCAGCGGTCGAGCGCCCAGCGCAGGTTGATCGCGGTGGGGCGGGTCGCGTTGAGGAAGCTCCAGGCTTCGTCCATCGCCCGGTCCGACGGGTCAAGCCGCATCGCCAGTCCCATGCCATAGGCTGCGGTGGCCCCGATCAGCGGCGCGCCGCGGACCCGCATCTCGACGATGGCGTCGGCGAAGTCCTGAAGCGTTTCAACCGGTTGCACGCGGAAGTCATGCGGCAGCCAGCGCTGGTCGATGATGTTCAGGACATCGTTCTGATGATCCCACCACAAAGAGCGGTAATGGGTGCCGTTCACTTTCATGGCGATATGTCCTTTGGCTGTGGCTGCGCGCGGAGCGTTTGCCGGGCGATCCTAGCGGCTGGTGTTGCCGAAATGAAGCCCGGGCGCAAGACAGAGATGCGTCAGCAGAGCCTCCCTCAGGGAGTGCCTGGAGCGAAGGTATCGCAGGCGCGGACGCTGCCGGACTCATAGCCGCGCGCAAACCAGGCCTGGCGCTGCTGGCTGGTTCCGTGGGTGAAGGTATGCGGCCGCGGCGCCTGGCCTGCGTTGCGCTGCAGCGTGTCGTCGCCGATCTGCTTCGCCGCGTTCATCGCTTCCTCAACGTCGCCGGGCTCGAGCGTGCCCAGAGCATCCCGGGCATAGCGCGCCCAGATACCGGCAAAACAGTCTGCCTGCAGCTCCACCTGAACCGAGATCCGGTTCGACTCGACATCGCTGGAGCTGGCGCGGGCCCGATGCGTTTGCTCCAGAATTCCCAGTTCATGCTGAACATGATGCGCCACCTCATGCGCGACCACATAGGCGGCGGCGAAATCGCCGCCCGCGCCCAAGCGCTGGCTGAGCGTGGTGAAGAAGGCGGTGTCGAGATAGATCTTGCTGTCGAGCGGGCAATAGAACGGCCCGGTTGCGCCGGAGGCGCCGCCGCAGGGTGATTGCGTCACCCCGGTGAACAGCACCAGAACCGGAGGGTCGTAGTTTTGGCCCAGCTGGCGTTCGAAGATCTGGCGCCAGACGTCTTCGGTGTCGGCAAGGGCGACGCTAACGAATTGTCCCGCCTGCTGATCGGCCGCAGTCGGCTGGCGGGTGGCGGAGGGCGGCGGGGCATTGCCTTGCAAGAGCGGGGTGAGGTCGACGCCGAAGAAGGCCCCGGCAACCACCAAGAGCACCGCACCGAGCCCGCCAATGCCCGCGGCCCGGCCCATCGGGCGCCGTCCGCGCCGGTCTTCGATGTTGCGGCTGCCGCGCCGTCCTCTCCACCGCATGAGCGCCCTCCCGGTTCTTTCAGTTCCGCTCAAGGATAGGCGGCCGCCGCAGAATATCAAACCCGGCGGCTTCGGTCGTGCCCGGCTAACGCGCCCGCAGGCCGCGTTCGTGCGCGGCAGTCAGAATCAGGTCCCAGCAGCGGGGGGTGGAAGGAAATTCCGGCTGAACATCGCACAAGAGCGCGGGGCGGTCGCAGCGCGGCAAAAGCCGTGCGGCTGCAGAGACGCTGCGTTCCAGCGTCCAGAAATCATGCACCTTGGGGTTTTCTGATAGCAACTGGCTGAGCAAAGTCACGCCATAGTCCTCGCCTGTTGAACGGGGGTGGAATAGGGCCGGTTCTTTTGTTTGGTGTTTGGCGAGCGCGTTAATATCGCCAGGGTTGCGTTGTGTCATCTGCAATCAAGTCAATCGACACACGTTTTAACGGGCGCTTGGCGATAGTTTTCCAGAGCCGCCCCGCGCCGGAACCGGAAGCGGCCGTCGGCGTCAGGCGGATCGCACAGCGGCGCGTTTGTCCCGTCATCGGGCGCCGCGCCCCGCGGAAAACGGGGAAAAATTCGCAGGCTGTATCATCCGCGCGAAAAACATTCTTTTGATGGGGTGCGTCAAAAAATAGCACCCTTGACTTGACATCTTGCCGGTGAAACGCTTTTGCACGTGCGAAATTCCGCACGGGTGCTGCCCGTCGGTTTGATTTCATCCGGTACGGCCAATGCCTTACGCGTTTCCGGGCGCAGGGGTGCTGGGCGGCGCTCAAAATCATAAGACAAGTGGGAGAAACTTGATCATGACACACACCAAGCTGGGCCTCGGCGCCCTGGTCTCGGCCGCCATCATGGCACCGGCCGCGATGGCGCAGGAATTCATCACCATCGGCACCGGCGGCGTGACCGGCGTCTATTACCCCACCGGCGGCGCCATCTGCCGCCTGGTGAACAAGGGCCGTAAAGAGCATGGCTTCAAGTGCGCGGTCGAATCCACCGGCGGTTCGGTGTACAACATCAACACCATCCGCGAAGGTGAGCTTCAGTTCGGCGTGGCCCAGTCCGACTGGCAGTACCACGCCTATAACGGCACCTCCAAATTCGAGGAGCAGGGTCCGTTTGAGAACCTGCGCGCCGTCTTCTCGGTGCATCCGGAACCCTTCACCGTGGTGGCCCGCGCCGATACCGGCATCGAAACCTTTGATGACCTCAAAGGCAAGCGCGTGAACATCGGCAACCCGGGCTCCGGCCAGCGCGGCACCATGGAAGTGCTGATGGAAGCCAAGGGCTGGGGCATGGAAGATTTCGCCCTCGCGACCGAGCTCAAGGCGGCCGAGCAGTCGGCGGCGCTCTGCGACAACCAGATCGACGCGATGATCTATACCGTCGGGCACCCGTCCGGCTCGATCCAGGAAGCCACTACGGCATGTGATTCCGTCCTGGTCGACGTGAATGGCGAGGCGGTCGACAAGCTGGTGGAAGAGAACTCCTTCTACCGCAAGGCCACCATTCCCGGCGGCATGTACCGCGGCACCGACGAAGACACCAATACCTTCGGTGTGGGCGCAACTTTCGTGACCTCCGCGGACGTCTCCGAGGACGCGGTCTATGCCGTGGTCAGCTCGGTGTTCGAAAACTTCGAGGCGTTCCAGAAACTGCACCCGGCGTTTGCGAACCTGAAGCCGGAAGAAATGATCAAGGACGGCCTGTCGGCGCCGCTGCACCCGGGCGCCGAGAAGTACTACAAGGAAAAGGGCTGGATCGAGTAACCGGCCGGCTCCTATTCAAGTGACGAGGGACGGGGCACGCTGGGTGCCCCGTTTCAGCCCCGGAGGGACAGCCTCCCGGCTATAAAATATCCAGGCCGCGCAGGGAAGGCGGCCCCAGGGGAGATTATCCATGACATCCGATGCTCAGGGAAATCGACCGCTTAGCGAAGAAGAGCTTCAGGAACTGGTCGCGTCCTCCGACGCAGGGGCCCGCAACCCGGTAGGGTCCGTGGGTCTGTTCCTTGCCATCGTCGCGGTGATCTGGTCGGTGTTCCAAGTCGTTCTGGCCTCGCCGCTGGCCAATGTGCTGCTGCCCGGCAGCGTGGTAAACAACTCGCGCCAGATTCATCTGGCCTTTGCGATTTTCCTGGCCTACGCGGCCTATCCCGCCTTCAAGAGCAGCCCGCGCGGCCACGTGCCGGCGGTCGACTGGATCCTGGCCATCGCGGGCACGCTCATCGCGCTATATGGCTACTTCTTCTATCAGAAGATCGTCGATTCCGGCGGGCTCGCGGATGAGACGGACGCCATTTTTGCCTTCATCGGCCTGCTCTTGCTGTTTGAGGCCGCGCGCCGCGCGCTGGGGCCTGCAATGGCGATCATCGCCTCGATCTTCCTCCTTTATGTCTTCTTCGGCTCCTCCGAATGGGTGCCCGAAGTGATCCGCTGGAAGGGCGCGAGCATCCGCAAGGCGATGAGTCACATGTGGATCACCTCCGAGGGCGTGTTTGGCATCGCGCTGGGTGTCTCCACCAAATTTGTCTTTCTTTTCGTGCTGTTCGGGGCCCTCCTTGATAAGGCGGGCGCGGGCAACTACTTCATCAAGATGGCCTTCGGCGCGCTTGGCCACCTGCGCGGCGGCCCGGCCAAGGCCGCTGTCGTGGGCTCCGCCGCAACCGGCCTGATCTCCGGCTCCTCGATTGCCAACGTGGTCACCACCGGCACCTTCACCATCCCGCTGATGAAGCGCGTGGGCTTTACCAGCGAGCAGGCTGGCTCGGTCGAGGTCGCATCCTCGGTCAACGGGCAGATCATGCCGCCGGTGATGGGGGCCGCGGCCTTCCTGATGGTGGAATACGTCGGCATCTCCTATGTCGAGGTGATCACCCATGCCTTCCTGCCGGCCGCGATCTCCTACATCGCGCTGGTCTATATCGTGCATCTGGAAGCGGTGAAGCGGAACATGCCGACGCTGGGCGACCGGGTCGTGTCGATGGGCCGCACCATCGGCGGCATGGCGCTGTTCTTCGCAGGCTTCGCTGCGCTGTGCTACGGCGTGCAGTATCCGGTCCGGGCGGTCGTTTCGCTGATGCCCGATGCCTCCGGCCTGGTGCTGTCAGCCCTGGTGGTGCTGGCCTACGTGGCGCTCCTGTGGCTGGCCGCGGGGGTCGATGATCTGGTCCCTGATGATCCCAACTCCGAGAAGGTCGAACTGCCGGTGGTGGCGGAGATCTATAAGGCGGGGCTGCACTACCTGCTGCCAATCATCGTTCTGGTGTACTTCCTGATGATCGAGCAGAAATCGCCTGGTCTTTCAGCCTTCTGGGCGACCGCGCTGCTGTTCGTAATCCTGATCACCCAGAAGCCGCTAAAGGCGCTGTTCCGCGGTGAAAGCCGGATGGCAAGTGCCTTTAAAGACGGTCTTTTCGATCTCTGGCATGGTCTCATTGACGGGGCCCGCAACATGATCGGCATCGCGCTGGCCACCGCCACTGCCGGCGTGATCGTGGGCACGGTGACGCTGACTGGCGTGGGGCAGGTGATGTCCGAGCTGGTCGAGTTCATTTCGGGCGGCAACCTGATCCTGATGCTGGTGATGGTGGGTCTCCTGTCTCTGGTACTCGGCATGGGGCTTCCCACCACCGCCAACTACATCGTGGTGAGCTCACTGATGGCGGGTGTCGTGGTGGAGCTTGGTGCGCAGTCGGGCCTGGTGGTGCCGCTGATCGCCGTGCACCTCTTCGTGTTCTACTTCGGGATCATGGCGGATGTGACGCCGCCGGTGGGACTGGCAAGCTTCGCCGCCGCCGCGGTTTCCGGCGGCGACGCGATCCGCACCGGATTCACCGCCTTTTTCTACTCCCTGCGCACCGTGGCGCTGCCCTTTGTCTTCATCTTCAACACCGATCTCTTGCTGATCGACGTGGGCTGGGTGCAGGGCATACTGGTGGCGGTCTCGGCGACCATAGCGATCCTTGTCTTCACGGCCGGCACCATGGGCTACTTCGTGAGCCGCAACCGGATCTACGAGAGCATCCTCCTGATCTTTGCTGCCTTTGCGCTGTTCAGGCCGGACTTCTTCATGGACAGGGTGATGCCGCCCTTCACGCAAGTGCCGCCGGCGCAGCTGGCGAAGGCGCTGGATGAGGCCGCTCCGGGCGACGAGATCCGCATCCTGGTTGAAGGCCCGGACTTCGACACATCCAAGATGACGTCGACCACGCTGGCCCTCACAGCGGATGGCTCGGACGGGACGCAAATGGTGGATGACTTCGGCCTGATGCTGCTGGAAGAAGACGGGGTCGTGAAGCTGGAAGAGCCGATGTTCGGCACGCCGGCCTCGCCAAGCCTGGAGAACTTCGACTTCTACGCCGACGAGCCGGTGCGGATCGTCGAGGTGAAGGCTCCGGCCAGCCAGCTGCCCAAGGAGCTGATGTTCATTCCGGCGCTGCTGCTGATCGCCCTTGTGGCGCTGATGCAGCGCGGCCGGGCCCGTGAAACGGAGGAAGGAGTACCGGCATGAGCAAATCCGTTCTTTGCGCGGTCGAACTGAGCGACCGCAAGACCGACGAGAAGGTGCTTCGGGAGGGCGCCCGCATGGCGGAAATGGACGGCGCGCAGCTTGACGTGCTGAACGTGCTGCCGGACTTCGGCGAAAGCTGGGTGTCGGGCTTCTTCGAGGAGCATCACCATGAGAACGCCGTGAAGGACGCGACCCGGCGGCTTCAGGAGCTTTGCGCCGAGATCCTGGGTGAGGAGCGCAACGCCAAGGTGCGCCACCTCGTCGCCACGGGCACTGCCTACCAGGAGATACTGAAGGTGGCAGAGAAGGCGGGCACCGACCTGATCGTGATTGGCGCTCACAAGCCGGATCTGAAAGATTACCTGCTTGGGCCCAATGCAGCGCGGGTAATCCGGCACTCGGACTGCTCGGTCTTCGTGGTGCGCTGACGCGTGCGAACAGATCTGAATGAGGGCGCCTCCGGGGGCCCTCATTCGTATCCGGTCATCTCCAGGTAGCCCCGGCCCCTGTGGCTGCCCCGGATGCGCACCGGGCCTTCCCAGTAGGAAAACGATGTGCCCATCCAGGCCCCGGGATTGAGCGCTTCGATCTCGGCGTTGAGGGCTTTTTCCGGCAGCAGCACGCGCCAGGTGGTGGGAAGCTCGCGGCCTGCCACGGTGGAGGTTTCCAGCGGTTCGGCCTGAAAAGCGCCGGGCGGAAGCGGCTCGGCGCTGCCCTCCGGAGTGATCCAGGTGCCGGAGGTGAAATCGCCGCTTTCCCCGCGCAGGACAAAGCCCATCAGCTTCGCGCCGTCATCAAAACGCAGCGAGAACCAGTCCCAGCCGCTTTGATCCTCGGCCAGAGGCTGGCTCGACCATTCGCGGTCCAGCCAGCCGTGGCCGGTGACCTGAACCGGGCCGGAGGGCAGGGTGATCTCTCCGCTCACACGGAAATGGGGCTGCGAATAATAATAGCTCGCCTGGCCGGCAGCGGATTTCACCGAATAGCCCGCATCTCCATGAAGCACGAGCGGGCCGTCTGCGGCGAGCGTGAGCGAATAGCCAAAGTCTTCGCCGCGGGCGATAACGCTTAGCGCCTCCATGTCAGAGCCCGCGCGCCCGAGCATCTCCCAGTCGTCGATCCAGGCGGCGAAGGGCGTCGCGGTCACGCCTGCCTGGCCGATGCCGCCGCGGGCAATGCGCTCGGCAAAGTGGTGGCTGTCCACGGAGGTCAACGCGGCATGGGCAAACCAGATCTGCGGACTCTGCCAGCCGCCGCCTTCGCCCGGTGCCAAGGCGGAGCGGAACAGGGTCCACTGAATGCCGTATTCAGCCCCGTCAGATGCCTCAAGGTTGGCGGTCAAGTACCACCATTCAATGCGGAAATTTGGATGAGGCCCGTGGTCCTCGGGAAAGCGGAGCGGCTCGCCCCTCTTTGGCGTGGCGAAACCTTCCGCCTCTGCGGCCAGTCCGGCATAGCCCTGCGCGGAAACGGCAGAGGCCGCGAAAGCGAAAACGCAGATCAGTGCGGCTTTAACGTTCATTGGCAAAGACCCTCAGCAATTCCGACGGCGCCAGGCGGCTCAGCCGGCGGGCAGGCAACGCGGCCGCCAGGGCCGCAGCGGTGAGAGCCAGCGCCATCAGGCGCAGCCAGTCTCCCGGGAAAAGGTGCATCGGCAGCCGCCAGCCGAAGGCCTCTGTGTTGATCACGGTGAGCAGCGCCCAGGCCAGCACAAGCCCCAGAGGCAGTGCCAGAACAGCAGTCAGCGCAGCAAGCAGCACGCTGCGCAGGACCTCTCCCCATGCCAGCTGCCGCCGGGTGACCCCCATCGCCCAGAGCGGCGCCAGCTGCGGCAGACGCTGGTTCCAGAGCGTCAGCAGGCTGGACAGGATTGCAAAACAGGCTACCGCCAGCGTCAGCAGGTTCAGCGCCGCTGTTACGACGAAGGTGCGGTCAAAGATCGCGAGCGACTGGGCCTTGAGCGTGGCCTGATCCACCATACCGGACCGCGGCAGGCCGAAGTGCTGCTGCAGCGACTGCATCATTCCCTGCACATCGGCCGGCCTCAGGCGCAACCCGAACTGGCGGTTCGGCACCTCCGGTGTCCGTTCCAGCAGCGCGGGCAGCGCGACCAGCGCCTGTCCGTGCGTGTTGCCATAGTCGGAGTAGATGCCTGCAACCGGCAGAGTCCAGCCCGCCTGAAGCGCAATTTCCTGCCCGAGGGCGATGCCGTTGCGCCGGGCCAGCTGCTCGTTGATGAGCACCGCATCGCCACGGGCCAGCGCCTCCCAGACCTGCGGCTGCGCTTGCAGCAGCGGCCAGTTGCGGCGGTACGTAGCGTGGTCCCTGATGCCATAGATCCTGAGCGGCGCGCCCTGGAAGCGGCTTTCGGCGGAGCGGATCGGCAGAGCAGTGACGCCGCGTTCCGCCAGCCAGACTTCCAGCGCGGCGCCCTCGGAATCAGAGCTGGCGGTCACGTAAAGCTCGGCCGGCAGACGCTGGTCGAGCCACCCTGTGAAGGTGAGCCGAAAGCTCGAAACCATTGTGCCCACGCCGATATTTGTTGCCAGTGCCAGCAGCAGCGCCATTAGCGCCAGCGCCATGCCGGGCAGCTGCGCCCGGGCATCGGCCCAGAGCCACTGCGCCAGCGGGCGATGCGCCAGGCGGCTTCCAAGCCGCAGCAGTTGCGCGATCAGCCAGGGCAGCAAGAGTGCGGCCCCCAGCATCAGCCCGCCGAGAAACACAAACCCCGCGGTCAAGCCGCCGAACAGCCGCAGGACTACGATGCCCCCCGCAATACAGCCGGCCCCGGCAAGCGCCGCCGCAAGGTGCGAGCGCCCGGCCTGCTGGCCGCGGGCATGCGCCGCCGGGGCAGCCAGGAGCGGCATCCCCATCACCGAAACCAGCGCCTGCGCCGAGGCCAGGCCGGTGCCGCCGAGGGCCATGCCCAGCCCGGAGAGGACCCATGCCGGACGCAGCGACAGGCTGCCGTCCACCGGCGCGCCGTATAACCCCGCAAGCGTCGCGTTTACATCCGGCAGAAGCGCCGCCGCCACAAAGTACCCGCCCAACAATCCGGCGGTGCCCGACAGCAGGGCAATCGCTGCGAGTTCGCAGAGCAGCAGCGCCGCCAGCAGCCGCATCGGCACGCCCAGCCCCCTCAAGGTCCGGATCAGCCCGCGGCGCTGTTCGAGGCTTAGGGTGATACTGCCTTGCACGATGAACAGCCCCACCGCAAAGGACAGGAGCCCAAAGGCGGTGAGGTTGAGGTGGAAACTGTCCGTCAGCCGCTCGGTCCCGGCGGCGCTGCTTCCGCCGCGGACCCGGAGCAGATCGGGCGCGAGCTGTGACAGGGGGGCAAGGCCTCGCCGCTGCCCGGGCAGGATGAGCAGGTAGGAGAGGCTTTCCGGCTGTCTCAGCAGGCGGCTGGCGAGGCTGATGTCCGCCACCAGCACCCCGCGCGGCAGTGCCTCTGAGCGGGTGAGCGGCGGCAGGTCCGGCCCCCCGCGGATGCGGGCGGCGGTGTCCGGATGGGCAAACAGGCGGCCGGGCGGCAGCAGCGCATCAAGCGGCGCGGCGCTGTCCTCCCCGGCTGCTTCGGCCAGCGCCGGAACCAGCGGGTGGCTCAGCACGTCTATCCCCATTAAATCATGGGTTTCCACCCCGATTCTCAAGCGGCCTTCCAGAACCGGCGCCAGCTGCCAGCCCGCCCGTCGCAGAGCTACATAGCGGGCCAGCGGGATGCTGCCGCTGCGCGCTGCCAAGCGTTCGGTGCCGGCAAGCCCCAGCTGCGCGGCGGCGCGGGCGTAGCTGGCGCGGGCCTCGCCGTTAATTGCCTGGACCGCCGACCACAATCCGGTCGCCAGCGCGAGACCAACGGCAAGAGTTAGCAATTGAAAGGGGTGGCGCCGCCAATGCGACAGGATCGCTCCCATAGCGGCGGCGATCATGCGACCCGGCCGTGGCGCAGGTGCAGCTGCCGGTCCAGCATCGACGCAATGGCTGCAGAATGGGTGACCAGAAACAGAGCTGCACCGCTGTCGCGCACCAAGTCGAGCATCAGCTCCATCACCGCGCCGCTCGTCGTCTCGTCGAGATTGCCAGTGGGCTCATCCGCGAGCAGCAGGGCAGGGCGCAACGCCAGCGCGCGGGCGATGGCAACCCGCTGCTGCTGGCCGCCGGAAAGCTGCTCAGGGTAGCGGTGGAGCAGATCGGAGAGGCCAAGCCGGGCGGTCAGTTCCGCGCCCCATTTGGCGTCCCAGCGCTGCCCCAGCCGCGCGTGCAGCGAAATGTTTTCTCCGGTGGTGAGCGAGGGCACCAGGTTGAACTGCTGAAACACCAATGACACCTCACGCCGCCGCAGCGCTGCCCGTGCCGCGTCCCCAAGACCCGAAAGCGGGGTCCGCCCAATCTCGATTTCGCCGCTGTCGAAATGGTCCAAAGCGCCGGCCAGGTGCAGAAGCGTGCTCTTGCCCGAGCCGCTGTCGCCGGTCAGAGCCAGGCTTTCGCCCGCCGCGATCTCGAGCGACACGCCTTTCAGCACGGCCTCACCGGTACTCTGGCCGGGGAAGGCTTTCGTCACATTCTTGATCCTCAGCACCACGGCGGGCGGCCCTCCGGCGTCTCCAAGTGTTTCGCGCGAGTGCCCGCAGTGAATAGCGCCGCGGCAGGGAAGTCCAGTGCAGCTCCGTCACAGGGCCGCCGGGGGCAATTGCATGTGCTGGCGTGCCCCCTTACGCTGCCCTCGGCCAAGAGGCGCACAAAGTCAGGCAGGAGAAGCAAGACCCGTGGGACACCAGCTGATCATGGGCTCAATCTACCTTGGCGTCTGCCTGTTTCTGGAGATCGCGGTGCTGGTCTGGTGCGCGGCGCTGCTTGCGGAGCTGTCCAAGCGGTTCCCGGCGCCGCACGGGCGGCGGCACAATGCGGCCATTCTGATGATCGCGATCGGCCTGATCGTGCTGGCCCACACAGCGCAGGTCTGGATCTGGGCGTCGGCCTTCATGATGGTGGGTGCGATTGGAGAGTGGAACACGGCGCTCTACTTCTCGCTGTCCACGTACACGACGCTCGGCTACGGCGATGTAGTGCTGGGCCCAGGTCTGCGGATTTTTGCGGCCTTTGCAGCGGTAACCGGGATGCTGGCGTTCGGCGTCAGCACCGCATTCCTGGTCAGTGTGATGGGGCGGATGTTCTCCCTGAACGGCGGCGCGCCCGGGGAAAGATCCTAGAGCACTGGCGCCAGAAGCCGGGCCAGCGGCGCCAGCAGGCGCACCGGCCATTTCTGGTCCTCAAGCGGCGTGATCAACTCCTGCGCTTTCGTAAAGTCCCGCTCCAGCATCTGCGCGGCACGCACTGCGGAGTCTTCGTCGAAATACAGCACCATGGTCTCGAAATTCAGCCGGAAGGAGCGGTTGTCGAGATTGGCGGTGCCAACAGCGGTGATCGAGTTATCGATGACGAAGACCTTCTGATGCATGAACCCGTCCCGATAGCGCAGGATCTTGACGCCAGCGGCGCGCAGTTCATCGAAGTAGGCAAAGGCCGCCAGCCAGGGAAGATAGTGGTCGGCGGTTTCGGGAATCAGGATGCGCACATCGAGCCCGCGCAGAGCGGCATGTTTTAACGCGGCCGTCACGTCCTGATCCGGAACGAAGTAGGGCGAGGCAATCCAGACCCGTTCCCGGGCTGCAGTGACGGCGGAGAAAAACAGCATCGAGCCGTTTTCGGTGTTATCGCCGGGGCCGGTCGAGACCACCAGCGCGGCGCGGTCTTCGTCCGAGGGCTCCGCATCCCAGGCCAGCAAGTCGAGGATCGGCTCCTGGGTGCGCCAGTGCCAGTCCTCCGCAAACGACAGCTGCAGCTGCTGGACCGCCGGACCCGTCACCCTCAGGTGCGTGTCGCGCCAGGCTCCGAAGGCCGGGTCCTTGCCCAGGTACTCGTCGCCGACGTTGAGTCCGCCGGTGAAGCCCGTTTTGCCGTCGACGATCACGGTCTTGCGGTGATTGCGGAAATTGACGCGCAGCCGGTGCCAGGGGCGGTTTGGCGCCACAGGCTCGGCGATATCGATGCCTGCGTCCTCAAGCGCCTCCAGATAGCTGCCCGGCAGGGTGTAACAGCCAATGCTGTCGGTGATGACCCACACGGCCACACCCCGCCCGGCGGCGTCGATGAGGCGTTTTTGCAGGTCCATACCCAGATCATCTGCGCGCAGTATGTAATACTGCAAAAGGATATAGTCCTGCGCGGCGTCGATGGCCTCGAAGATCGACCTGAAGGTCTCTTCTCCGTCGATCAGCAGTTCGAAGCTGTTGCCGCCGCAGACAGGCAGACCGGAGATCGCCTCGAAGGGGGCGGTGTTGACCTTGACCTGCACCGGAGCCCCGGCATGGGTCCGCGTGTAGCTGCGCATGTCCCTCACCACCTGCTCCGCGGCGCGGCGGGCATTGCGGTAGCTGCGGAACCGGTGGTGGCCGAAGACGAGATAGGCGGGCAGGGCCGCGACCGGGGCGGCCAGCAGGAATACCACCCAGCCGATCGCCCCTTGGGGCGTGCGCGCAGTGCGGGCGGCGCTGATCGCGGCAAAGGCGGCGGCAATCCAGACGAGAGCGACGGTGGTCGAACTGAAGGTGAACCAGTGCATACGGCCTTCCATTATGGATGACATTCGGCTCCGCATCTCTGCACATGCACAGCCGCGCTGCAACTGCTTGCAGCAAGCGCATGGAAACTTCCGGCTTTTCTGCTTTGACGCTGGCGTTTTTTCTTTTGCTGTGGAACGTTGCCCGCATGTCCGTGCTGCCGCCTCTCAACTGCTGGCCCGCCGCCCTGCTGACCGCGGCCCGCCGCTTCAACCGCAAGAACGGCTGGGTGATGAGCAGCCATATCGCTATGTCGATGATGCTGGCGCTGTTTCCCTTCGTGCTGTTCACCGTGGCGCTGGCGGGCACCATTGCGGGGATGCTTTCGCGCGAGGTTGAACTGGAAGCGATGACCGAGCAGGTCTTCGGTGTCTGGCCGGACAGTGTTGCGCGGCCGCTGCTGACGGAACTTCGGGCAGTCCTGCGTACCTCCAACACGCAGCTGGCCACTTTAGGCGCACTGTTTGCGCTCTATTTCGCCTCCAATGGGGTAGATGCCGTGCGGGTGGCGATGGTGCAGGCCTATCATGACACCGATACCAGGCCGTTCTGGCGCGCGCGGGCGCTGTGCATCGGCCTTGTCATCATGGGGGGCGCGGGCGTTCTGGCCGTTGCCGTCTTCGAGGTGATCCTGCCGCTCTACGTGCGCCACATCACCAAGCTCATTCCCTTTGCCACCGTGCCGCAGGGTTGGGAGCAGGGGCTGAGCGGCATCCTAGCGCTGGCGCTGCCGGCGGGGGCGGTGCTGGCATTCCATGTGCTTCTGCCGGGCCGTGTGCACCGGCTGCGGCGGATTCTGCCGGGGGCGGTGCTGACGCTTTTGCTGTGGCTGGCTTCGGGCAGCGGTTTTGCCTTCTACGTTAGTTCCTTTGCGCAGTACTCGGCGACCTATGCAGGGCTCGCCGGTGCGATGGCGGCGATGATTTTCCTCTACCTGAACTCGGCGATATTGATCCTTGGCGCCGAGTTCAACGGGGCTCTGATCGACATGGCCAACCAGATCGCGGAGGCACCGCAGGACGAAAGTTGAGCCGGCTGCGCGGCGGTTTCGCCACAGTACGGCCCCGTTGCGGAAGCAAAGGCGGGTTATCCGAAGCAAAGACAGCATCTGCACAGGAATGCCATCATGCGGACGACGCCAAAGACCCGGAACCTGCTGAAAGCGCTTTGGCAGCGGGCCAACGCTGGCCGGGGCGCCGGCACGGCCAAGGTAACGCGCCCCAGCGACAGGAACGAAGCGGAATGCCTGATCTTGCGCGACCGCGCGACCCGCTCCTTGCGGCCAAGCCCCTCGGCGGTGCGCGCCTGAGGCGAACAATTCCCGGCGTTGCCGGCGCCGCCCGTTAGCCGCGGAACCCCTGGGCGACCACGAATTTCTCGGAACTGTCGGCGCGCGAGGAGGGCGGCTTCACGTTGGCCACCTTGGTGAATTTCTGCTTCAGCAGTTTCTGCAGCTCCCCCTCGGCGCCGCCCGCCAGCACCTTGGCGACGAAGGTGCCGCCTTCCTCCAGCACGTCGAAGGCGAAATAGGCCGCGGTTTCACAGAGCGAGATGATGCGCAGGTGGTCGGTCTGTTTGTGGCCGGAGCTGGCGGCGGCCATGTCCGACATCACCAGGTCAGCCTTGCCGCCCAGCCATTCCTTGACCTGTTCGTCGGCGCCGTCGTCCATGAAGTCGAGCTGGTGGAACTCGGCCCCCGCCAGCGGTTCGACCTCTTGCAGATCGATACCGATGATGCGGCCCACGGCCTTGCCCTGTTTTTCTCCCAGAGCGTTGATGCGCTTCACCGCGACCTGCGCCCAGCCGCCCGGCGCGCAGCCGAGATCAACCACCCGGGCGCCCGGCACCAGAAAACGGAATTTGTCGTCGAGCTCCATGATCTTGAAGGCGGCGCGGCCGCGGTAGCCCTCGGCCTGGGCGCGGCGCACGTAGGGGTCGTTGAGCTGCCGCTGCAGCCAGCGGGTCGAGCTGAGCTTGCGCCCGCGCGCGCTTTTCACCCGCACCTTCAGGTCGCGCTGGCCGCGGCCCGATGTATTCTTTCCGGTCGGTGTCTTTGCCATATCCGCCACCATCTGCCCCGGGGCCCGGAATTTTGGGAAAATTCCGGCCCGGAAAATTTGAAATTTTCCGGCCCCGCCTAGAAGGGGCCGTCCTCCAGAACGCCATCCGCACTCATCTGCGCGTAAAGCAGGCCCTCACGCAGGCCGCGGTCCGCTACCGACAGCCGGTCGGTCGGCCAGCAGCGCAGGAGCGCCTGCAGGATGGCAGCACCGGACATGATGAGCGCCTGCCGGTCCTCGCCGATGCGGGGGTCGCGACGGCGGCCGTGAGGCCCGAGTTCTAGATAACCGCGGATCACCTTGTCAATCTGATCGCTTGTCATTCTGAGCCCGTCGACCTTGGTGCGGTCATAGCGTTTCAGCCCGAGATGGGAGGCGGCGACCGTGGTCACCGTGCCGGAGGTGCCGACAATCTGGAAGCCCGCGCGCGCCTGCTCGTCCTTGTAGGGTGCGAAATCCGCGAGGTTTTCCTCGAAGAACCAGCTCATCAGGGCAAAGCGGGCGGCGTCATCCTCCACGTCGTTGAACTGGTCGCGCAGGGTGGCCACGCCGAGCGGCACCGAGATCCAATCCACCACCTTGGCCGCGGGAAACGGGTTTTCGGCGGCGTGGAAGCCGTTATGCAGGCGCATGATCGCCGAGGGCCGGTCGCGCCGCGGCACCGAGGAGATGTCGATCCAGACCAGCTCCGTGGAGCCGCCGCCGATGTCCACCACCAGGAGCTGCTCTGTCTTGGTGGAGACCAGAGGCGCGCAGGAGATCACCGCGAGCCGGGCCTCCTCCTCGGGCTGGATGATTTCCAGGGTGAGGCCGGTTTCGCGTTTGACCTGGCGGATGAAGTCGCGGGCGTTCTTGGCCCGCCGGCAGGCTTCGGTTGCAACCAGGCGCATCCTTCGCACCCGGTTGCGTTTGAGCTTTTGCTGGCAGATCCTTAGAGCCTGGATGGTGCGCGCCATCGAGGACCGCGACAGCCGTCCGGTCCGCTCCAGTCCGGCGCCCAATTGCACCGACTTGGAGAAACTGTCCACCACATGAAAGCCGCTGCCCTTGGGCTGGGCAATCAGCATGCGGCAGCTATTGGTGCCCAAATCCAGCGCGGCATAAAGCGCATCTGGATCGGGCCGGGCCGGTGCAGGGGTCTCTACCGCCTTGGGAAACGCGCCCGCACCTTTCGAGCGCCTGGGCGCCATGATTCACGCCCTCCGATTATCGTGTTGCTTGAGAGAATAGGTGCGTGCGTGCACAGGCGCAAGCCGCTGCTCGGCAACGGGAGGGCGAAATTGCAATCCGCGCGCCCGCACCGGTCACCGTTAAAGGCAAAGATTCATAATCCACATGAAGATTTTGGCGGAACGCGCCGGTGGCTTTCCCGCGCCGCGCCCCGTAGGTTGGCCGGGCAGGGGCGCAGGCCAAAACGTCGCTCAAACCCCCCGTGTTGTCGAAATCCGACCAACGCGGAATACGCAGCCGCACTAGAAGGTGGTTTAATCAGGTAGGAGGAAATCTCGGGATGCCCGAAGTCACCATCGTGTACTGGCGCGATATTCCCGCGCAGGTCATCGTAGGCAAAGGCCGCCGCGGCGCCAAGCGCCAGCTGGAGGAGCGCTTCGAGCAGGCGATCGACCGTGCCGCGATGAAGGTCAACGCCAAGGACGCCGATGCTTATCTCGCCGAATGGCGTAAGGCCGAGCCGTTTTCGGCCGAGGGCGAGCCCGGTGACATTGCCGAGTCGGAAGCCGCCCGCCTGGAACGGGAATACGATCAGGACCGCCTGAAGGCGCTGATCGCGAATGACGGATGGGCGTGAGCCTGACACCACTATGGGAGGCCATGATGGCTTTGCTGAACTTCAAAAAACGTGACACCGCCGCTGCTCAGCCCGTCAACTCCGATGTGGAGGCCTTCCTGCAGGGCTATTCCATCGAAGTGATGCCGCGCACCGCCTCCAAGGTCGATGACTTCCGCGACCTGCTGCCGGCGGGCACCCGCGTCTACATCGCCCACATCGAAGGCACTCCGATCGAGGAAATGGTGGCGACCGCCAAGCGGCTGAACGCCGAAGGCTACCCGGTAATGCCGCATTTCCCGGCCCGTATCATCCAGGACGAGGCAACTCTCGCCGACTGGATCGCGCGCTACCAGGGCGAGGCGGACGTGAAGCAGGCGCTGCTTCTGGCGGGCGGCGTGGCACAGCCGCATGGCAACTTCCACAGCTCTATGCAGCTTCTCGAAACTGGCCTGTTCGACAAGGCTGGGTTCACTAACCTGCATGTCGCGGGCCACCCCGAAGGCAACAAGGACATCGACCCGGACGGTTCCACCAAAAACGTCGTCGAAGCGCTTATGTGGAAGCAGAAATTCTCCGAGCGCACCGATGCCAAGATGGCACTGGCCACCCAGTTCGCCTTTGAAGCCAAGCCCATCATCGAATGGGCCAATGGCCTGAAGGCTGCAGGTGTCGATCTGCCGATCCATATCGGCATTGCGGGCCCTGCAAAGCTGCAGACGCTGATCAAATTCGCGATTGCCTGCGGCGTTGGCCCGTCGCTGAAAGTGCTGCAGAAGCGGGCGATGGATGTCTCCAAGCTGCTGCTGCCCTACGAACCCAACGACGTGGTCGCAGAGCTTGCCGCCTATAAGGCCGCGCATCCGGATTTCAATATCACCAACGTTCATTTCTTCCCCTTGGGCGGCATCAAGACGAATGCCACCTGGGCCATCAACAATGGCGGCGCCGCGGCGCAGCCGGTCAATTCCTGAGGATCAACAATGACCCGTACAGTCGTAGAATCAAAAACCAAAACCGCGATCCTTGGCTTTGACGAGCCGTTCTGCGTGATCGGCGAACGCATCAACCCAACCGGCCGCAAGAAACTGGCGGCCGAGCTGGAGGCCGGCGATTTCTCCACTGTCGAGAAAGACGCGCTGGCGCAGGTGATGGCGGGCGCCAACATTCTCGATATCAATGCCGGGGTGGTCTATAATTCCAACCCCAACCCGAACGAGACCGAACCGCCGCTGATGACCAAGATCGTCGAGCTGGTGCAAGGGCTTACCGACGTGCCGCTGTGCATCGACTCCTCGGTTCCCGGCGCGCTGGAAGCCGGGCTCAAGGCAGCCCAGGGCCGGCCGCTCTTGAACTCCGTTACCGGCGAGGAAGAGCGCCTGGAGCACGTGCTGCCGCTGGTCAAGAAGTACAACGTGCCGGTTGTGGCGATCTCCAATGACGACACCGGCATCTCGGAAGACCCGGATGTGCGCTTTGCCGTCGCCAAGAAGATCGTCGAGCGCGCGGCCGATTTCGGCATTCCCGCACACGACATCGTGGTCGATCCGCTGGTGATGCCGATTGGCGCGATGGCGACCGCGGGCAACCAGGTGTTCGCGCTGGTGCGCCGCTTGCGCGAGGAGCTGGGCGTCAACACCACCTGCGGTGCGTCCAACATCTCCTTCGGCCTGCCGAACCGCCACGGCATTAACAACGCCTTCCTGCCAATGGCAATGGGGGCAGGCATGACCTCGGCGATCATGAACCCGGTGGCGCTGCCGGTGACGCAGAAGGCGATTGCAGAAAAGAAGGCACAGGTCGAAGCGGCCGGCATTATCCTTCCGGAAGGCATGGATGACGAGACCTTCGTGACCATGTTCGGCCTGGGCTCGACCCAGCCGCGCGCGGGCAAAGAGATGGAGGCGATCCGCGCCGCCAACCTTTTGACCAACAATGACTCGCACGGTGGCGAGTGGATCAGGTTCAACAAGGCGCCGGCCGCTGAAGGCGAAAGCGAAGGCCGCGGCCGCCGCGGCGGCGGCCGCCGGCGCCGCGCCTGATCCGCGCCGGTGTGAGATATACGGTGCGAGGGGGAGGGGAAACCTTCCCCCTTTTTGCATTTTCGCGCGCGTCACGTGCGCAGGGGCGCCAGGGCCTACGGAAGTGCTGCACTGGCGTCCAGCATATGGTCCATCAGGGCCAGCATGCCGCTGGCGGAACCGGGAAGGGGAAGGAAACGGCGCTTTCTGAGTTCGCGGCAAGATACGCACGGCAAACCGGTATGGGGCCTAGCGGCCTCAGCGGCTTCGCGCGATCTGGGAGCGTCTTTCGGGAAAAAGTGGCGGAGAGACAGGGATTCGAACCCTGGGTGGGCTTGCACCCACAACGGTTTTCGAGACCGCCCCGTTCGACCACTCCGGCACCTCTCCGCGGGGGGTGAGGCGCGGTTTAATGTTGTTTCCAGACGCGTGCAAGGCGGAAATAGCCTGCACGTAAAAAAAACTGCAACCGCATTGCCCGGTCAGGCTTTTTGGCTAAATTTGCGGTATGACCCAGATACTCCTTCTGATGCTGAAATCCCGCCGCCGGATTGGCGCTGCGGGCGCGTTCGTATTCGTTATCCTGGCTGGAGTGCTGCCCGCGCAAGCGGCAGAGCGGGCCCGGATCGAGGCTTTCCTGGAGGTCACGGGTTTTGATGTCGCGCTGGACAGCATTGCCTTCTCCGCCGCGGGCGCACCCGAACTGCTTGGATTTGACGCTGGCAGCTTCGGCGCGGAGTGGACCAAGCTTTCCGAGGAAGTGTTCGAGACTTCCGCGATGCGGGCAATCGCACTGGATATTCTGGAGCAAACGCTCGACGAGGATGCGCTCGCCCATGCCGCCGAATTCTACGAGACGCCCCTTGGCGTGCGGCTGGTGGCCGCAGAAAATGCCGCCCACCGGGTGCGCGACGAGGAGGTCAAAGCTGAGGCGGGCGAGCGTATCATTGGGGCCCTGGTGAAAGCGGGGAGCCCTCGGGTCGAGCTGTTCAAGCGGCTGGGACGGGCGATCGACGCGGCCGATACCGGGCTGAAGGCGCTGCAGGAGATCCAGTTCCGCTTTATTATGGCTGCAGCGGCCGCCGGGCTGATCGAGCTGGACCTGGATGCGGCGGAGCTGCGTGCCTATCTGGCGGAGCAGGATGATGCGCTGCGCGTGGCGCTGGAGGCTTCGGGGCTGGCCTCTTCGGCCTACACCTACCAAGGCTTCACCGACGCAGAGGTCGAAGCCTATGCCGAGGCGCTTGAGCATCCCAAAATGCAGCGCGTTTACGAGCTCCTGAACGCGGTGCAATATGAGATCACTGCCAACCGTTTCGAGGCGCTGGCCTATCGGATGAAGGATCTGACGCCGGAACAGGATATCTGAGTGCAGGGCTGCTGCGTCCGTTACAGCGGCAGGTTCAGAAATCGCTGCCGGAGCGGTTGACAACTCACCGCCTTCTGTTTCATAAGCCCGCATCCCGGCCCGGATTCCGTGCGCCGGGGTTCTTTTGTAATACGCCCGCGAAGGGCGCGCTGTCCGGGGCGGCATCCGCCACAACACCCGAAACCGGGGGCCGAAGGACGCGGTTGGAAAAGGAAAGACGCATATGTTTGCGGTCCTCAAGACTGGCGGCAAGCAGTACCGGGTTCAGGCGGGCGATGTGCTCCGCGTGGAAAAACTGGCTGCTGATGCTGGCGAAACCATCCAGTTCAACGACATCCTGATGCTTGGCGGCGACTCCCCCGTTGTGGGCGCTCCGCTGGTGGAAGGCGCCGCCGTGCAGGCGGAAGTGATCGAGCAGATCAAAGGCGAGAAGCTGATCCACTTCGTGAAGCGCCGCCGGAAGCACTCCTCCAAGCGCACCAAGGGCCACCGTCAGAAGCTGACCCTGGTCAAGATCACCGAGATCCTGGCCTCCGGCGCGGACGCCACCGGCGTGAAAGCCGCGACCGGCAAGGGTGACGCATCCGCAGCCAAGGCAGCGCCCGCCGCTGCTGCCGGCTCCGACGATCTGACCCAGCTCACCGGTGTCGGCCCCGCCGCTGCCAAGAAGCTGAACGATGCCGGCCTCACCAGCTTTGCCCAGATCGCGGCCTTGTCGGAAGACGACATTGCTGCTATCGAAGCGGTCAAAGTGAAACCCGAATGGGTTGAGCAGGCCAAAGAGCTGGCCAAAGGCTAAGGAGAAAGACGAATGGCACATAAAAAAGCTGGCGGTTCCTCCCGTAACGGCCGCGACTCTGCCGGTCGCCGCCTTGGCGTGAAGCTGTTCGGTGGCCAGGCGGCCATCGCAGGCAACATCATCGTGCGCCAGCGCGGCACCAAGTTCTGGCCGGGCGAAGGCGTTGGCCTGGGCAAGGATCACACCATCTTTGCAACCACCGATGGCGCAGTGACCTTCCACAAAGGCCTCAAAGGCCGCACCTTTGTATCGGTTCTCCCAGTGGCGGAGGCCGCTGAGTAAGCCGACCCGAAGGGTAAAGAAATCTTAGGGGGGATCGGCTATACAGCCGGTCCCCCTTGCTGTTTCCGCATTGCGGGTTCCGGAGAGGGCACCCGGCGGTGAAAACCGCCCGGCCACGGTGGCGTCGGCGCAGCGGCGGTAACGGAATTTATTGTGCAAGTTGAACCGGGTAGCGCTTGCTTTGAACCCCCGCCGCACCCATCTGCAAATCATGCAGGGGATCGGCTTTGGACGTGGAGGAGGGAAGCCATGAATTTGGAACAGATCGTGTGCCAGCAGGTTATTGAGGCCGAAAGGTTCATTCTGCGGCCGTTGCGAAAGTCCGACGCCGGGCTGATCGCGCATTACGTCGGCGAGGAGCGCGTTGCCCGCATGACACGATCTATCCCGCACCCTCTGCCGCCTGGTGCTGTGGAGGCATTTGTCGCCCGCGCAATGTCCGAGGTGCGGGATGAGGACGTCTGGGTTATCGACGGCACCAGCGATGGCGATGCCGAACTGAAAGGCGTCATCGGGCTGAAGCGGATGGACCGGAACCAGTCCGAGGTCTCCTATTGGACCGCGCCGCCCTTCTGGAATACTGGCCTTGCCTCCGCCGCATTGAAGGCGCTCGTCGATGCTAACCCGCAAAACAATGCGGCGATGTTCGCGTCCGTCTTTCAGGACAACCCAGCTTCGGCCCGGGTTCTGATCCATTGCGGCTTCGATTACTTGGGCGATGCCGAAAGCTACTCGGTCGCCCGCAACGCGACGGTACCGACTTGGACCTACAGCCGAAAACTGTGATTGGCGCGGCACGCGCTTTACGGTAAGGCAAGACAAACCGCCTGGGCGGCAGCTTCAGTCTGCTTCCGGGGTACGACGCGGCAGGGCCATATCTCCGCTGCATTAAGGAGCTCACATGAAATTCCTCGATCTGGCAAAGGTTTACATCCGATCGGGCGCGGGCGGGAACGGCTGTGTCAGTTTCCGGCGCGAGAAGTACATCGAATACGGCGGCCCCGATGGCGGCGATGGCGGCAAGGGCGGGTCGGTCTGGGCCGAGGCCACCGAAGGGCTGAACACGCTGATCGACTTCCGCTACCAGCAGCATTTCTTTGCCAAGAACGGCCAGTCCGGCATGGGACGGCAGCGCAGCGGCAAGGATGGCGACGATATCGTGCTGCGTGTGCCGGTCGGCACAGAGATCCTGGATGAGGACGAGGAAACCGTGCTCGCCGACCTCACCGAGGTGGGCGAACGGGTGCTGCTGGCCAAGGGCGGCAACGGCGGATTTGGCAACCTGCATTTCAAATCCTCCACCAACCAGGCGCCGCGCCGGGCCAACCCGGGTCAGGAAGGCGTCGATCGCACCATATGGCTGCGGCTCAAGCTGATTGCCGACGCAGGCCTCTTGGGGCTGCCGAACGCGGGCAAGTCGACCTTCCTGTCGGCGACCTCCAACGCGCGGCCGAAGATTGCGGACTATCCGTTTACCACCCTGCATCCGAACCTTGGCGTGGTTGGTATCGACAACACTGAATTTGTGGTTGCGGACATTCCCGGCCTCATCGAAGGCGCGCACGAAGGCCGCGGCATCGGCGACCGCTTCCTTGGCCATGTCGAGCGATGTGCGGTGCTTCTGCACCTGATCGACGGCACCTCGGAGACGGTGGTGGAGGATTACCAGACCATCATCGGTGAGCTGGAGGCCTATGGCGGCCACCTGGCAGAAAAGCCGCGCGTTACCGTGCTGAACAAGGCCGATGCGCTTGACCCGGAAGAACGCGAAGAAAAACGCGCCGCGCTGGAGGCCGCTGCGGGCGGATCCGTGATGGTGATGTCGGGTGTCAGCCGCGAGGGCGTGGACGAGGTGCTGCGTGCGCTGCGTTCCCAGATAGACGATGACCGTCTGCGCCACAAGCCCGCGGAGGAGGACGCGCCTTGGCAACCTTGAGGGCCTGCAGGCGCCTCGTCGTCAAGATCGGTTCCGCGCTGCTGGTGGATCGCGAAAGCGGTGAGCTGCGCGCGGGCTGGCTGCATTCGCTTGCCAATGACGTGGCCTGGCTGAAGGCGCAAGGCATCGACGTGATCCTGGTCTCTTCCGGCTCCATTGCGCTTGGCCGCGGGGTACTGGGGCTGCCGCGGGCCGAACTGCCGCTGGAGCAGTCGCAAGCCGCGGCCGCGGTCGGACAGATCCGGCTGGCCCGGGCCTACGAGGAAGCGCTGGCGCCGCACCGGATCACCACCGCGCAAGTGCTGGTCACGCTGGAGGACAGCGAAAACCGCCGCCGCTATTTGAACTCGCGCGCGACGCTGGAAACGCTTCTTGCGATGGGCGCGGTGCCGATCGTTAACGAAAACGATACCATCGCAACCGATGAAATCCGCTACGGCGACAATGACCGGCTGGCGGCACAGGTGGCGGTCACTGTCGGGGCCGATTGCCTGATCCTCTTGTCCGATGTTGATGGCTTCTACAGCGCCAATCCCGCAATCGATCCGGAGGCGCGCCGCTTCGAGCGGATTGACGCGATCACGCCGGAGATTGAGGCGATGGCCGGCGATGGCGTTTCGGGCCTGTCGAAAGGCGGGATGATCACCAAGCTGCTTGCGGCCAAGATGGCGACGGCGGCCGGCTGCGCCATGGTGATCACTGAAGGTTCCCTCCTGAACCCGTTGAAAACGCTTGAAGAGGGTGCGCCCTGCACCTGGTTTGCGGCGCAGGATGATCCGCAAGTTGCGCGCAAGCGCTGGATCGCCGCAATGAAGACCCGCGGCGTGCTCACGGTAGATGAGGGCGCGGCCAAGGCGCTGCGTTCTGGCAAGAGTCTGCTGCCGGCAGGCGTACGGCATGTGGAGGGGGACTTCGGCCGCGGCGAACCGCTGGCCATCCTCGGCCCAGATGGGCGCAAACTGGGGCAGGGGCTGTCGCGTTACACCGCTGAGGAAGCCCGGGCCATCCAGGGCCGCCAGTCGCGGGAGATCGAGGCCACGCTGGGCTATCCCGGCCGTGCCGCGCTGATCCACCGCGATGATATGGCGCTTTGACCTAAACATCCCATACTATATGTGAGCCGGAGGGCACTCGAGCGTGCCAGACGGGAACCGGCAGGGGCGCGAGACATATGAAAGACAACGACGACATCCCCGCTTTGATGGCGGACCTCGGCATGCGTGCAAAGCAGGCGGCCCAGAAGCTGGCCACGGCTAGCGCTGAGAGCAAAGAGAAAGCGTTGAACGCGGCGGCGGAGGCGGTGTGGTCCCGCCGCGCGGAGATCATTGCCGCCAATGCCAAGGATCTGGATTTCGGCCGCTCCAAAGGCCTGAGTGCCGCGATGATGGACCGGCTGATGCTGGACGAGCCGCGGATCGAGGGCATTGCCGCGGGCCTGCGCGCAGTGGCGGGCCAGCCTGATCCTGTGGGCGAGGTGATGGAAGAGTGGGAGCAGCCCAGCGGCCTCAAGATCCAGCGCGTGCGTACGCCCCTGGGCGTGATCGGTGTCATCTATGAAAGCCGCCCCAATGTAACCGCCGACGCTGGCGCGCTTTGCCTGAAGTCCGGCAACGCGGTGATCCTGCGCGGCGGCTCGGAAAGTTTCCACTCCTCGCAAGCCATTCATGCCTGCCTGGCGGAGGGCTTGCGTGCGGCTGGACTGCCTGAGGATGCGGTGCAGCTGGTTCCGACCCGTGACCGGGTGGCGGTGCAGCAGCTTCTGACGATGACGGATTACGTTGACGTGATCGTGCCGCGCGGCGGCAAGGGGCTGGTGGGGCTGGTCCAGCGCGAGGCGCGGGTGCCCGTCTTTGCCCATCTCGAAGGCATCGTTCATATTTACCTGGATAAGGCCGCCGATCCGCAAAAGGCTCTGGACGTGGTGCTGAACGCCAAGACCCGCCGCACCGGCATCTGCGGCGCCGCGGAATGCCTTCTGATCCATCAGGACATCGCGCCGACCCTGGGCAAGGCGGTTCTTGAGGCGCTGGCCGGTGCCGGCGTGGAGATACGGGCTGAGGCCGGCCTGCCGGGCCCGGAGGGCATGGTTACTGCGACAGGTGAGGATTGGGGCAAGGAATACCTCGATTCCATCATTGCCGCGAAACAGGTGAGCGGCATCGACGAAGCGATCGGGCATATCCGCACGCATCACTCTCAGCACACCGATTGCATCATCACCGAAGACATTGCGGCGGTCGACCGGTTCTTTGCCGAACTTGACAGTGCGATCCTGATGCATAACGCCTCCACCCAGTTTGCCGACGGCGGCGAGTTCGGCATGGGGGCGGAGATCGGCATTGCCACCGGCAAAATGCATGCGCGCGGGCCGGTGGGGGCGCGGCAGCTCACCAGCTTCAAATACCTGGTGCGCGGCGACGGCACCACGCGGGCCTGAACTTACACTCTCGCGGAAACGCAGAACGCCGGGCGTCACGCCCGGCGTCTCCTTGCAATAATGCTGCATATATCAAAATTGCAGCGTAATCCGTTCCAGCGTCTGTTCGACACGGACGGTGCGGCCAGCCTGTTTGGCAGCCTCCGGCAGCAGCGCAAATTGCACCAGCGCCGGGGTGACCTCGGCGCTGGAGGTGCCGCCGCTGACCCGGGCCCAAAGCTCGTCATTGACGCTAAGCTTGCTGCCTTCGCCGATCACGCTCCACCTGCCGTCGGCGCAGAGCACGCTAATGGTGCCGCCGAAGGGCAGCGCGGCTTCCAAGCAGAGCGCGGCAAGAAACGCCATGCGCACTTCGCTGCGGGTACCGCCTTCCGAAGGCGACCACTGGTAGGAAACGCGGCCTGCCTTGCTGATGTCCGCAAGGATCGAGACAACCTCGGCCCGGCCCATCTGCTGATCGCCTGCGGAACCGAATGCAATCCGGAAAAACCGGATGCGGGCATTGGCGTTGGAAACGCTGTCGGAAATCAGGTCCAGTTCCGGCCCTTCCATTGTTCCTGCCATTCCAAGCAGTTCCAGCCCGTTGTTAATAGCCCCGACCGGGCTGATCAGGTCGTGGCAAATCCGCGACCCTACCAATGCGGCGAGATTGGCGTTATCTACACTCATGACGTTCCTCCGACTTGGGCCACCCGCCAATGAATGACCTCAATGCTATTCTCGCCCCGGGCATGTATGTGAAGCACCCCGACCATCCGGAATGGGGGGTCGGCCAGGTGCAATCCAACACAGGCGGCAAGATCACGGTAAACTTCCCCGACCAAGGCAAGCTGGTAATTGATGGATCGCGCGTATCCCTGATCCCTGTCTTTGATCCATAAGGGTTGACGAAAAGTTAACAGATCATCGCCAATTGTTATGACTTTGCGTCCTCTGTGCCGTATGAGCCGGGTCAGCGCAAGCCAGAAGCCTTCAGGATATGCCCATGCCCGTTCCGGCGTCCGAATTCTCCGTCTCCATCGCTGCCACCGAGCAAGACCTGCGCGCGGCGCAGACGCTGCGCTATGAGGTTTTCGTGCGCGAGCTGGGCGCAGGCGGGCCGATGGTCGACCATGCCGCCGGGCTGGAGCGTGACCGGTTCGATCCATTCTCCGATCACCTGCTGCTCCGCGACGAGCGCAAGGGGCGGATTGCCGGTGTCTACCGGCTGATGCGCGGCGATCAGGCCGCAGCAGCCGGGCAGTTCTATTCGGAAAGCGAATATGACCTGAAGCCGTTGATAGCTTCGGGCCGCAAGCTATTGGAATTGGGGCGTTCCTGCCTGCACGCCGACTACCGCGGCAGCATGGCGATGTATCACCTCTGGGCCGGGCTTGCGAGCTATGTGCAGGAGCATGCGATCGAAATTCTGTTCGGCGTTGCCAGCTTTCACGGCACCGATCCGCGCGCGCTGGCGGAGCCTTTGGCGCTGCTGCACCACAATCACCTGGCGCCGCCTGCACTGCGGGCGCGGTCCAAGGTGTTTCAGAACATGGACCTGGTGCCGGCTGCTGAGCTCGACCGCCGCCGCGCCATGCTGGCGATGCCTGCGCTGATCAAGGCCTATCTGCGGCTCGGCGGTTTCGTGGGTGAGGGCGCTTATGTGGATCACGACTTCAACACCACCGATGTGTGCCTGATCCTGGATACGGCGAGGATGAACACAAGGCAGAGCCGGATCTACACCGAAGGGCGCGGCGCGCGATGACGATGAGCTGGCAGAGCAGCGAGGCGCCCGATCCCGTCCGTATCGGCGTGGCGGGCTGGGGGCGGGCACTTCTGCGCGGGCTGTTGCTCGGCACGCTAGTGTTTGGCAGTCTTGCGGTCTTGCTGCTGCTGCGGCTTCTGGAGCGGCCGCTGTTTGGTTTGCGCCGGCCGCTCACGCCCTTCCTGACTCAAACCGTTTGCCGCGGGGCTCTGGCAATCCTCGGCCTCAGCTGCCTCAGCCGGGGGCAGATCATGCGGCAGCCCGGCGCGGTCGTGGCAAACCACGCGTCCTGGCTCGACATCTTCGTGCTGAATGCGCAGAAGCGGGTGTATTTCGTTTCCAAGGCGGAAGTTGCGGGCTGGCCCGGGATCGGCTGGCTGGCGCGCGCGACCGGCACCGTGTTTATCGAGCGGGACCGCCAGAAGGCGCGTGCGCAGACCGAGCTGTTTGCCAAGCGCTTGGCGGCAGGGCACAAGCTGTTGTTCTTTCCGGAAGGCACCTCGACCGATGGACTTCGGATTTTACCATTTAAGACAACGCTTTTTGCGCCATTCTTCAACGACGGACTGCGCCATGGCAGCCACATTCAGCCGGTCACTTTACGGTACACCGCGCCCGCCGGAGCGCCGCCGCGGTTTTATGGCTGGTGGGGCGACATGGACTTTGGCCCGCATCTGCTGAAGGTGCTCTCCGCCCCGCGGCAGGGCGTGGTGGAGGTGATGTGGCACGCGCCTTTGAATGTGTCGGAGTTTCCAGACCGCAAGGCGCTGGCCGCAAAAGCCTTTGCTACTGTGAAGGCTGGCGGTTTTTGGGAAGATAATTCCTGAGGACTGTGTGTTTTTCCGGGCAAGCAGCCTTGCCTTGCCCGGGGAACTGCTCTATAGGCCCGCGTACGAACCCGCAGGCGGGGTTTGGCCTGTGCGGGGGAGACATCCCCGCCGGACCGCCGGTTGGAGCGACCGCTCTGAGACCCCCGCCGAGGATTAAACCGGAAAAGGATAAGATAGCATGGCTCTTCCCGAGTTCTCCATGCGTCAGCTGCTGGAAGCTGGCGTTCACTTCGGCCACCAGACTCAGCGCTGGAATCCGCGCATGGCACCCTACATCTACGGTGCGCGCAACGGCATCCACATTATGGACCTGACCCAGACTGTTCCGATGCTGGACCAGGCGCTGCAGGTTGTGCGTGACACCGTTGCCAAAGGCGGCCGCGTGCTGTTCGTCGGCACCAAGCGCCAGGCTTCCGCACCGATCGCCGAAGCCGCGGAGAAGTCCGCGCAGTACTACATGAACCACCGCTGGCTCGGCGGCACGCTGACCAACTGGAAGACCGTCTCCCAGTCGATCAACCGCCTGAAGGAAATCGACGAGAAGATGTCCTCCGGCGCCGAAGGCCTGACCAAGAAAGAGCGTCTGGGCATGGAACGCGACCAGGAGAAGCTGGAAGCGTCGCTGGGCGGCATCCGCGAAATGGGCGGCGTGCCGGACCTGCTGTTCGTCATCGACGTGAAGAAAGAAGCGCTGGCAATCGCCGAAGCCAAGAAGCTGGGCATCCCGGTTGTCGCGGTTGTCGACACCAACTGCTCGCCCGATGGCGTTGACTACATCATCCCCGGCAACGACGACGCGTCCCGCGCGATCTCGCTGTACTGCGATCTGGTGGCCCGTGCGGCGCTGGACGGCATGTCGGCTCAGCTGGGTGCCGCAGGTGTTGACCTCGGCGCGCTGGAAGAAGCCCCGGCCGAGGAAGCCGTGGCTGAAGAAGCCGCAGACGCCTGATCCGTCCGTCACGGATTTGACATGCGGGGCAGGTAGCGCCTGCCCCGAACCTGTTCTGAATTGAGGAGAGCCTGACATGGCAATCACTGCAGCAATGGTGAAAGAACTGCGCGAATCCACCGGCGCAGGCATGATGGACGCAAAAAAAGCCCTGGTCGAAAACAACGGCGACATGGAAGCCGCGGTAGACTGGCTGCGCACCAAGGGTCTGGCGAAGGCTGCCAAAAAATCCGGCCGCACCGCCGCCGAAGGCCTCGTCGCCGTTGTCGTCGAAGGCGGCAAGGGTGTTGCGGTTGAAGTGAACTCGGAAACTGACTTCGTTGCCAAGAACGGCGAATTCCAGTCCATGGTTGCCGGCATCGCCAAGGCAGCCCTGAACGCCGACGACGTCGAAGCGCTGAAGGCAGCCGACCTGGGCGGCAAGTCCGTCGAGGCGACCCTGACCGACAAGATCGCCACCATCGGCGAGAACATGTCGCTGCGCCGCATGGAGAAGCTGGAAGGCGAGACCGTGGTCTCCTACGTCCACAATGCTGCGGCCGAGGGCATGGGCAAAATCGGCGTTCTGGTTGCGATGAACGGTGGCGACGACACCATCGGCAAGCAAGTCGCGATGCACATCGCAGCCGTGAACCCGGCCGCGCTGTCGGAAGCCGAGCTGGATGCATCCATCGTCGAGAAGGAAAAGCAGGTTCAGATCGACATCGCCCGCGAGTCCGGCAAGCCGGAGCAGGTGATTGAAAAGATGATCGAAGGCCGGATGAAGAAATTCGTCGCCGAGTCGACCCTGCTGAACCAGCAGTTCGTGGTGAACCCCGACCTGACAGTGGAAGCCGCCGCCAAGGAAGCAGGCGCCACCATCACCGGTTTTGTCCGCGTGGAAGTGGGCGAAGGCATCGAAGTCGAGAAGGAAGACTTCGCAGCCGAGGTGGCGAAGGCCGCTCAGGGCTGAGCCCGCGGGCCAATTGGACCGTTGTGATTTGGAGAGCCGGCGGCCATTCCGCCGGCTTTCGCATGTTCCGGGGTGCGCTCCGGGTGTGCTGGCCCGCAAGCCTGCAGCTTTGAGGGTGCGGGTGTAGCTAGGGCAGGGGGGAGGAGTCCCACCGATGGGGATAGGCGAGACTCCTCCGAATAACGGATGCCGGCGTGGATCAATACACGTCGGCACCCGGACAGCAGTGAGAGCCCTGAAATCGCAGGGGGTCACAACCAATAGTTCCCAGGCTAAAGCCACCACTCACGGAACACGTGTAGAATGCAGGCTTTGGTACGAAGAAGGTAGTAGTGAATTCCTTACCTGTTTTCGGACACTTAACGCTTGCAATTCAGGGAAGGCTTGACGGTTCCACAATATACATCTGGTTGTGCATTGCGGCCTTTAATACTGCCTGCGCCGTAGTCTCTACTGCCAGCGCTTCACGCGCGAGGCGCAGGTGCTTTTCAACCGTCGCGGAGGTCAGCCCCATCAGCATGGCAATGTCCTGCGTTGTCTTTCCGTCGCCGACCCATTGCAGCACTTCGCGCTGGCGCCTGGTGAGTGTGCGGTTCGGAGGCGCATAGGGCAGGGTGAGGATCTTCAGGTGCGCGACATTGTTCATCAGTTCGATATCGTGGCCGTGCCGCTGCCAGATTGCATCGGCATCCGCCTGAGTAGTTCCGCCTGCGGCAGCCAGGGCAATCGCGCCCTTGTGCCGCGTCGACACGCTGGGAAAGCTTATCGTGTAGCCGGCGGTGATGTTCATCCGCTCATTGAAGTCACAGACGCGCTTTGCCTCGGGTGGAAGGGCGCCGCTGGAGGCCAGCTCCTGAGCTCTCAGCCAGCTGCTGGCGCCTTCATTTTCCAAGGCCCACCTTAGCATAGGTGCATCAGAGTAAAGGCCCTCATGGAGGTATCCCGTGAGGTACTCGGGCGTGTGATTGCTCAGGATCACGAAATCTTCGGGATCGCCCAGGGAAGTATCGGTCTTGTAGCGGGTGTAGCCGTACAGCAGGCGGTCGAAGCCATAGCTGCTCATTTGGCGCACATGGGCTTTCCACAGCGCCTCAAGGCTGTTCACGCCGCAAAGAAAGTTCAGGTATTCCGTGACTTTCATGCAGGCGTCCGGCCCCGTAAGTGCGCTGCCAGCGCATCCAGTGCCAGCAGGTAACCGTAGGAGCCGAATCCGCAAATCTGCCCAAGCGCGGCCTTCGCGATATAGGACTGATGGCGGAAGCTTTCGCGCGCGTGAATGTTGGACAGATGCACTTCCACCGCAGGAATCTCGACAGAGATCAGAGCGTCCATCAAGGCAATGGACGTATGGGTATAGGCGCCGGCATTCAGGATGATGCCGGCATGCACACCCTTCGCGGCGTGAATGGCATCGATCAGAGCGCCCTCGTGATTGGATTGAACGCAAACGGCGTGCAGCCCCAGCTTGCTGGCATGGGCGGTGCAGGCGTCCTCCACCATGGCCAGGGTTTCCGTTCCGTAGACCTCTGGCTGGCGGGTGCCCAGCAGGTTCAAGTTCGGCCCGTTCAAAACCATGATACTGTGCATCGGGGGTATTTCCTTTTCGTTCTTCTTTCTATTGTTCTACGCCATTTCCGGGTAAAGGGCTAAGGGGGAATTTTAGCCGTTGCGCGGCTAGAAGCATCCTTTCTTCCCACGCGTATAAGGCTCTTGCCTCACTAGGGATGCCTTCAGCCGCCGGTCAGGCAGAGCCGGAACGCCGCTTGGGGGCAGGGAGCAGCTGTTGGCCAGCAACCGGCTTTCTGAAAATGCATCCAGAATGCAACGGATCTTCGGGTCTTGCATTACACGGGGCACGGTCTTGGCTCGATTGCCTTGCAAGACTTGTGGGCAATTTGCCGGGAAGCGGCGCGATTTCCCCGTCATTAAATGAGATATATTTTTTACGGCCGGATTGCGAAATTGCTGTCGGAAGGTTCGGATCGCACAGCCCTTGAAATTGCATTCCAGTGCGCGTCCACAATATCGGACATGTCCGTTGAGCTGCTTTTAAATTTGTCAATTTTGCGGGCGGTCCTTGCCGCGCTCGTGACGTCGTGTTGCCTGGCTGGCGCGGCCATTGCTTCAACCGCCACGGCATGCCAGCCTGCGGGAAAACAAGGCGGAGAGCGCGGGAGGAGACATGACGGCCACGACCCAAACCCTCGATCTGGAGGCAGTGTCCGCCTATCTGAGAGGCCGCCTGCCAGGGTTTGACGGCCCGGTTGAGGCCCGGAAGTTCGCAACCGGTCAGTCGAATCCCACTTTCCTGCTCCTGACCCAAGCCGGAAACTACGTGCTGCGCCGCAAGCCGCCAGGGGTACTTCTGAAATCGGCCCATGCGATCGACCGTGAGTTTCGCGTGCAGCGTGCGCTGGCCGGCAGTGCGGTGCCCGTCGCCCGGATGCATCTCTTGTGCGAGGACGAAAGCGTGCTGGGCTCGGACTTCTACGTGATGGAGCATATCGCCGGGCGCAGCTTCCTCGACCCATCGCTCCCTGAAGCGAGCCCGGAAGAACGGGCAGCGATCACGGACGAAATGAACCGGGTGCTCGCCGCGTTGCACGACGTGGACGCCGAGACCGTTGACCTGGCGGATTACGGCCCGCCGGGAGACTACTTCCAACGTCAGCTGAGCCGCTGGACCGGGCAGTACCGCGCGAGCGAAACCGGCAGCATCCCGGAAATGGAGGAGCTGATCGCCGCGCTGGAGCGCGAAAGGGCTCCGCAGGACGGCCAGCGCGGGCTTGTGCATGGCGACTTCCGCATCGACAACATGATCTTTGCCGCGGATGGCCCGTCCTGCCGCGCGCTCCTGGATTGGGAGCTGTCGACCATCGGCCATCCATACGCCGATTTAGCTGCCGTCATTATGCAATGGCGTATGCCGCCAGGGCCGGAGGGCAGGGGCCTTGCCGGGCTCGAGCGCGCCGCGCTTGGCCTGCCGGAAGATGCCGCGTTCATCGACGCCTACTGCCGCCGCCGCGGCCTGCCGGGCGTGGATCAATTCGGCTATTGCCTCGGCTTCAGCTTCTTCCGCATGGCCGCGATCCTGCAAGGGGTGCGCAAGCGGGCGCTGGACGGCGCCGCTTCCAATCCGGAACAGGCTCTCCGCCTCGGGACTTATGTGCCGGAGTTTGCGCGCCAGGGCTTACAGGCGCTCAGCGAATGAGCGGTTTGGCTCGCAATGCACATTACCAGCTCGCGCATTCCCCTCGACCCGCGGCCGCCGCCGGCGCATGATGGCAATACGCGGCCGAGCGAGCAGGGGCGAGAGATGGACAATAACCGGGTGCAGCACATCAAGGCATGGCAGCAACGCTATGTGGATGATGGGAAATTTGCAGGCAGCGCCTTGCTGATCCACCGCCGCGGGGCGGAGTGCTATTTCGACACGGCAGGCCTCCGGAATATTGAACGGGATCTGCCGTTCACCCGCGATACAGTAGTCCGGCTCTACTCGATGACTAAACCAGTGACCTCTGTGGCCTTGATGATGCTGGTTGAACGCGGGCTTTTGCATCTTGATGCACCGCTGAGCGCGTTCCTGCCGGAATTTTCTGATATGCGGGCACTGGTGGCGGGTGCCGCATGCATCGACCAGACCGAACCGAGCCGCAGCCCGACGCTGCACGAGCTGCTGACCCACACCTCCGGCCTGAGCTACCCGTTCAACCCCGGCGTTCTGCCGGAAGCAATGGCGGAGCAGGACCTTCTGTTCAAACCCGACCAAGGCAAACTGTCCACGATGACCCGGCGCCTCGCCGATCTGCCGCTCGCGTTCCAGCCCGGCAAGCGCTGGGAGTATTCCGTCTCCATCGACGTGATCGGCCGGGTGGTCGAGGTGGTCTCCGGCAAGCCGCTTGCGCAGTTCTTCCAGTCCGAAATCCTGGAGCCGCTGGGGATGCATGAGACCGCCTTCCGTGTGGCGCCAGGCACCGGCGACCGCTTCGCGTCTCTCTATACGCCGCTGGCCGGGGATGCGATGGCGCTCAACAGCGCCGGGCTTGGCGGCACCCGGCTGCGGCTGGCCGATGCTCCCGGCGGCTCGCCGTTTGAATACGCCACTTTGCATTCCGGTGGCGGCGGGCTGACCGGCACCATCGGCGACTACATGCGATTTGCTGAGATGCTGCGCTGCCGGGGCGCCTGCGACGGCGGCCATATTCTTAGCCCTGGGACTGTCGATTTCATGATGCAGAACCATTTGCCTGGTGAGATCGCAGCCATGGGCCCGCAGAGCTTTGCGGAGCAGCCGATGGAGGGCATGGGATTCGGTCTCGGCGGCGCCGTGGTCCTGAACCCGGCCCGTGCGCGCTGCCCCGGCTCGGTTGGCGATTTCAGCTGGGGCGGCATGGCCTCGACCTTCTTCTGGGTCGACCGGGCGCTGGACCTCTCGGTTGTCTTCCTGACCCAGCTCGCACCCTCGAGCAGCTACCCTGCGCGCCCCGAGCTGAAGGCGCTGGTGCATGGCGCGCTGACGGAGTAATCTCCACGCCAATCACATTACGGAAGGCCGGTAAATGGTTGATACTGCAAAAAACCTCCTGGATCTCCTGGATCTCGAGGAGCTCGATGCCAACCTCTACCGCGGACAGGGATCGGGCGGCGAAACGCCAACCCGCATCTACGGCGGACAGGTCATCGCGCAGGCGCTGACCGCCGCTTACGAAACCGTGCCGGACCGCCCGTGCCATTCGCTGCATGCCTACTTCATCCGTCCCGGCGACCCGGCGCGGCCGGTGATCTACGAGGTCGATCCGGCCCGCGACGGCGGCAGCTTCACCACGCGGCGTGTCGTGGCGATGCAGAACGGCAAGCAGATCCTAAACCTTGCAGCTTCGTTCCACGCGCCAGAAGACGGCTGGGAGCATCAGCGCGGCATGCCGGACGTGCCGCCGCCGGACAGCCTGGTCTCGCGCCATGAGCTCCTGCAGCAGAACGCGCACCGGGTGGAGGCATCCAAGCGCGCGGAATTCACTCGGCCGCGCCCGTTCGAGATCCGTGAAGTCGCGCCGCGCGACCCGCTGGATCCGGAGGCCGCGAGCGACGTCAACCACATGTGGATCCGGATGGAGGCCGCCAAGGGCGCAAATCCCAAGCTGCAGCACGTGCTGATGGCTTATGCTTCGGACTTCGGTCTTTTGGGCTCGGCCTTGCGGCCGCACGGGCTGACGTTCCACAAACCGCGGCAGATGACAGCGAGCCTTGACCACGCGATCTGGTTTCATGCGCCGGTGAACTTCGGAAACTGGCACCTCTATACAATGGAGTCACCCTTTGCCGGTGGCGGCCGCGGCTTCAACCGGGGCGCCGTCTATAGCGAAGACGGCCGTCTGGTCGCCAGCGTTGCGCAGGAAGGGCTGATGCGGCCTCTGAAACGCTGATCCGCAGGGCCGCGGGATCTTAAACGGCTTACCGACGTTTGGATGCATCGCAAAGACCGTCTATCAACATAATACGGATTACAGGACTTTGCGAAGTTTCAAAAATGGTGCCCTGCGGTACCCGATGAATAAAACCCGATGAACAAACGTGGCCCAACGCTAGTTCACGGTTGAACTCGCCACTTAGCTTACGGTAACATACTGTTAATACGGACAGATTTGCCAATCCCTGCTGCGGATAGCAGCGCTCGCCTTGCGCAAACTGGCGGGCATAATTGCAATACAGACCTTGCAGCGGTGCATTTTACAGTCGGAGGCTGACGCCATGTTGCTCTCACCTTTGCATTATTCCCTCTACAGGCCATTGCATGCCTGCCTTCGGCTGCCTTTGCATTTTCCATGCTGCCGTGTCCGGAGCATTTCCCGACCTGCTGAAGAAGCGCAAAATGTTCGACGCCTGTTAACCAACGGATATTCAAGTATCTAAGTCCAAAAGGAAAATCCCGCCGGCGGATGCGGAATGTTAACCTTATCTGGAGGCCGTCGAGCGCTCTCATTTGGTTGGAAATTTGCAGATTTTCCAGAGCGAACGCGATTTGCGGTATTGCGTGGTCATTTTGCGAAAATGCGGCGCAGGTCGTCGCCCGCGCCGCAGGGCACCGATCAGAAGAATGCCTGCAGCCCAGTCTGAGCCCGGCCAAGGATGAGCGCGTGCACGTCGTGCGTGCCTTCATAGGTGTTCACCGTCTCCAGGTTCACCATGTGGCGGATCACGTTGAACTCCAGGCTGATGCCGTTGCCACCATGCATGTCACGCGCCATGCGGGCGATTTCCAGCGCCTTGCCGCAGTTGTTGCGCTTGACGATGGAGATCATCTCCGGCGCGGCGTTAGCCTCGTCCATCAGGCGCCCGACCCGAAGAGATGCCTGCAGTCCAAGGGTGATTTCGGTCTGCATATTGGCCAGTTTCAACTGGAACAACTGGGTGTTGGCCAGCGGTCGGCCAAACTGGCTGCGGTCGAGCCCATATTGGCGGGCAGCGTGCCAGCAGGCCTCGGCTGCGCCCATCGCGCCCCAGCTGATGCCGTAACGGGCCCGGTTGAGGCAGCCGAACGGGCCTTTCAGACCTTCCACATGCGGCAGAAGCGCGTCCTCGCCAACTTCGACGCCGTCCATCACGATTTCACCAGTGATGGAGGCACGCAGCGACGCCTTGTTCTGGATCTTCGGCGCGCTGAGGCCCTTCAGCCCCTTGTCGAGCACGAAGCCGCGGATCTTACCGCCGTGCGCTTCAGATTTGGCCCAGACCACGAAGACATCCGCGATCGGCGCGTTGGAGATCCACATTTTGGAGCCGGTAAGTTTATACCCGCCTTCAGTTTTTTCCGCACGCGTCTTCATGCCCGCGGGGTCGGAGCCGGCATCCGGCTCGGTCAGGCCGAAGCAGCCGATCCATTCGCCAGACGCCAGCTTCGGCAGGTATTTCATGCGCTGCTCTTCGCTGCCGTATGCGTAGATCGGATACATCACCAGCGAGCTTTGCACCGACATCATCGAGCGGTAGCCGCTGTCGACGCGCTCCACCTCACGGGCGACGAGGCCGTAGGAGACATAGCCGCCGCCAAGTCCGCCGTATTGCTCCGGGATAGTGGTGCCCAGGAGGCCCATTTCGCCCATCTCGCGGAAGATCTCCGGATCGGTTTCTTCGTTTTCATAAGCACTTAGAACGCGCGGCTGCAGCTTTTCCTGGGCGTAGGCACGCGCCGAAGCGGCGATCATACGCTCGTCTTCGCTAAGTTGGTCATCGAGCCGCAGCGGGTCATCCCAGGTGAAGCGGCCAAGGTCGGGCGCGTCCTTGGCGCGCAGTGCAGGTTTGTCGCTCATGGTGTTGTCCTCCAGAATTGCTTGGCCGGACCCTAACGGGAGGTAAACGCGAAAAACAGCGAGACTTTTGCAAACAAGTATGACATTCACTCATATATGGTGGCGCCCCGCAGATTTCTTCCGTCAATTTCCTCCCTCCGGGCGCTGGAGGCGCTGGACCGGCTTGGCAGCGCGTCGGCCGCGGCGGCGGAGCTGTCGCTTACGCAAGGAGCCGTAAGCCGTCAAATTCAGACACTGGAGCGGCAATTGGGCCAGGATCTGGTGCAACGGGACGGCAAGCGGCTAGGCCTGAGCCCGGCGGCCCGCGACTATGCCGCGGAGATCCGGCAGGCGCTGCATCAAATCGTCCAGTCCACCCTGCGTTTGCAGGCCGAGCCGCTGGCCGGGACGCTGAACCTCGCCATCCTGCCGGCCTTCGGGATGCGCTGGCTGATGCCGCGGCTGCCGGAGTTCGCGCGGCTGCACCCGGACGTGACCATCAACATGTCGACCCGGCTGGAACCGTTCAATTTTTCTGTGGAACCCTTTGATGCGGCGATACATTACGGGAATTCAGAGTGGCCTGGGACGGAGGCGCTGCTGCTCAAGCACGAACAGCTTTTGCCGGTCTGCGCGCCTGTCTTGCTGGAGGGGCACGTCCTTGGCGCGCCTGCAAACCTCCTGAAGCTGCCGCTCTTGCACATCCAGACCCGGCCCAAGGCCTGGCGGGAGTGGTTCGAGGGCCAGGGCGTTGCGCTCAGCACCGATCCAAGCGGCACTTTCTATGATCAATTCGCAACCATTACCCAGGCGGCGCTGCATGGGCTGGGCGTGGCCTTGATGCCGGATTACCTGGTGGAGCAGGACCTGGCGACGGGGCGGCTGGTGGCGCTGCACCCGGAACCGGTGGAGAGCGCGGGCGCCTATTACCTGGTCTGGCCGGAGGCCAAGGCCAAGGCCCCTGCCCTCATAAAGTTCCGCGAGTGGCTGGCTGGCAAGGCGCAGCCGGAAGACCCGCTGCCGCGCTGATTGGTGCGCAGATTGCGAGGGGTGACATGCGTGCACCGCCTGTACACCCCCAGTGCACCGCTCTGGCGTATCTGCGGCGAGGCCGGGCGTCCCGGCCCGCCGAGGCTTATCCCAACGCGTAGCCTGCGCCGCGCACGGTGCGCACCGGATCGGAGCCGCCGTTCTGGGTCAGCGCCTTGCGCAAGCGGCCGATATGCACGTCCACAGTCCGCGTATCGACATAAATGTCCCGTCCCCAGACCCGGTCCAGCAGCTGCTCGCGGCTCCAGACCCGGCCTGGCTTTTCCATGAAGGTGGAGAGCAGGCGGAATTCGGTCGGCCCGAGCTTCAGCGGCTGATCGGCGCGGCTGACCTTGTGGGTTTCGGAATCGAGCACGATGTCCTCATACTCCAGCCGCATCCCCACGGTGGATGGCCGTACCCGGCGCAGCTGGGTGCGCACCCGCGCCATCAGCTCGGCGACCGAATAGGGCTTTACCACGTAATCGTCGGCGCCGGTTTCAAGACCGCGGACCTTGTCCACTTCCTCGGTCCGGGCCGACAGCATTATCACGGGGATGTTGCGGGTCTCGCTGCGCGCTTTCAGCCGGCGGCAGACCTCGATGCCGCTGAGATGCGGCATCATCCAGTCGAGGATCAGGATGTCGGGAAGGTCTTCCTCTACCTTCAGCAGCGCTTCCTCACCATCAGCGGCCTTCAGCACGCGGAACCCGTCTGCTTCGAGGTTGTAGGCCAGCACCTCGCGCTGCGCGGGTTCGTCCTCGACCACCAGAACAGTGGGCTGTTCGGCAGCCATCGATCAGAGCTCCTGCGGCGTGGTCGAGGTGGTGTCAGCCTTCTTGCGGTCCTCTTCCGGCTTCTCGCCAGTCACGAGGTAGACCACCTGTTCCGCGATCGAGGTCACGTGGTCGCCCATCCGCTCGGTGTTCTTGGCAATGAAATGCAGGTGCATGCAGGCAGAGATGTTGCGCGGGTCTTCCATCATGTGAGTGAGGAACTCGCGGAACAGGGCGTTGTACATCTGGTCCACATCGCGGTCGCGGGCGATCACGTCGCGGGCGAGTTCGGCGTCGCGCTGAATGTACGCGTCGAGCGCATCCTTCAGCATCCGCTCCACCTCGCGCGCCATCCGACGCAGCGCCGCAGCGCCTTCGGAGATATTGGGGCCCTGCACCAGCACGCCGGTACGCTTGGCCATGTTCTTGGCGTAATCGCCGATGCGTTCGAGGTTGCCCGCGATCTTCATCACCGAGAGAACCAGCCGCAGGTCGGACGCGGTCGGCGAGCGCAGGGCGATCAGCCGGGCTGTTTCCTCGTTGATGAGTTCTTCCAGCGCGTCGATGGCCTTGTCGGCCTTGCGCGTGGCCAGCGCCAGCTCCTCGTCGCGGGTCTCCAGTGCCTGAGCCGCGTCCTTGATCGCGGCTTCGACCATGCCGCCCATCTTCATGATCCGGGCCTGGATCGCCTCCAGGTCGCGGTCGAAGGCGGATGCGATATGTTGTGCGGTCATGTCTGTTTCCTTCGCCTCAGCCGATCCGGCCGGTGATGTAGCTTTCGGTGCGGGGGTCTTCGGGGTTGGTGAAGATCTGCCCGGTGGGGCCGAATTCCACCAGGTTGCCAAGGTGGAAGAAGGCGGTTTTCTGGCTCACGCGCGCGGCCTGCTGCATCGAGTGGGTGACGATCACCACCGAGTAGCGGCTGCGCAGCTCGTCAATCAGTTCTTCCACCTGGGCGGTGGCGATCGGGTCGAGCGCGGAGCACGGCTCGTCCATCAGGAGCACTTCCGGCTCGGTCGCCACTGCGCGGGCAATGCAGAGACGCTGCTGCTGGCCGCCGGAAAGCCCCGTGCCGGGCGCGTCCAGGCGGTCCTTCACTTCATCCCAGATGGCGCCGCGGCGCAGGGATTTTTCAACGATTTCATCGAGTTCCGCCTTGTTCTTGGCCAGGCCGTGGATGCGCGGCCCATAAGCCACGTTGTCATAGATCGACTTCGGGAACGGGTTCGGCTTCTGGAACACCATGCCGACCTTGGCGCGCAGCTGGACCGGGTCGACGCGCTTGTCGTAGATGTCCTCGCCATCGAGCAGGATGTCGCCCTTCACCCGGCAGATGTCGATGGTGTCGTTCATCCGGTTGAGGCAGCGCAGGAAGGTGGACTTGCCGCAGCCCGAGGGGCCGATGAAGGCGGTAACCGTCTTGTCCTCGATCTCCACGCTCACGTCCTTGATGGCATGGGAGTCGGCGTAATAGACGTTCACGTCCTTGGCGGAGATCTTGATGTCTTGGGTGTCCATGGTGTTTCCCATCGCGGTCATGTCGTTCATGTCTCTTGCCCCTCTTACCAGCGGCGTTCAAAGCGGCGGCGCAGGATCACCGCGATCGTGTTCATCGTCACCAAAAAGACCAGCAGGATAATGATGCCGCCCCAGGCGCGTTCGTAAAAGGCCGGATCGGCACGTTTGGCCCACTCGTAGATCTGCGCGGGCATGGCGGAGTTCGGCGACAGCAGTCCTTCGGAGAGGCTTTCCGGCGCGTTGGAAGCGATGAAGCCGACCATGCCGATCAGGAGCAGCGGCGCGGTCTCACCCAAAGCCTGCGCCAGGCCGATGATGGTACCGGTCAGGATTCCGGGTGCGGCCAGCGGCAGCACGTGGTGGAACACTGACTGCATCTTCGAGGCGCCAACGCCAAGCGCGGCGTCGCGGATCGACGGCGGCACCGCCTTCAGCGCCGCGCGGGTGGAGATGATGATGGTCGGCAGCGTCATCAGCGTCAGCACCAGCCCGCCCACCAGCGGCGCGGACATCGGCAGATGCATGTAGTTGATGAAGACCGCCAGGCCCAGGATGCCGAAAACGATGGACGGCACCGCGGCGAGGTTGGAGATGTTCACCTCGATCAGGTCGGTGATCCAGTTCCGCGGCGCAAATTCCTCAAGATAGATCGAGGCCGCAACGCCGATCGGCAGCGCCAGCACAAGCACCACCAGCATCATGAACAGCGAACCCACCATCGCAACTCCCATGCCCGCCGCTTCGGGGCGCGCGTCGGAGGCATCAGCACCGAAAATGAAATCGGGGTTGAAGGACTTTTGCAGCACACCCGCTTCGGCCAGCGCGTCCACGAGGTCGAGCTGGGCTACGGAAATGCTCTTGTCGTTGGCGATGCTGTCGCGGGTCACCCGGCCCTTCATATAACCGTCGACCCGGCCGGAAGCGAGAAAGCGGAATTTTACCGTTTCGCCGATCTGATCGGGGTTGGCGAGAACGTAGTCGCGCAGCTGTGCAGCGGCATCCTTGGAGAGAATGCCGGTCAGCTCCTTGGCCTTCAGCCCGTTCTCAATACCCAGTTCCTCGACTTTGGTGGCCACCGCCTGCTTGATGATAGGCGAATAGCCGAAGGTGGTGACCTTCTTGATGTCCTCGATGTCGCGGTTGCCCTTCTTGTCGAGCTTGTCCGCCAACAGCTCCACCTCCAGCGTGACGAAGGTTTGCTGAAAGGCGCCGAGTCCGCGGCCAAGAATGTTGGTGACCAGGATCACCAGCATGATCAGTCCGACCGCGATGGCGGCGATGCCATAGGCCTTGAAGCGGGCCTCGGCCGCGTTGCGCTTGCGGGTGCGGTCGGTGGGTTCCAGCAGCGAGCCGCCGTGGCGGGAGCTCTCTGCCGGCTCTGCGCCGCCGCTGTTCTGGCTGAAGTCGGTCATTATTCGTACTGCTCCCGGTATTTGCGCACGATGTAGAGCGCCAGGATATTGAGGCCTAGGGTCAGGACAAAAAGAGTCAGGCCCAGGGCAAAGGCGACCAGAGTTTCGGGGCTGGCGAAATCGGTATCGCCGGTCAGCTGGCTGACGATTCGGGTGGTGATCGTGGTCATCGATTCCAGCGGGTTGAGCGAGAACTTGGCGATTGCCCCTGCCCCCATCACCACGATCATCGTCTCGCCAATCGCGCGTGAGGCCGCCAGCAGCACCGCGCCGACGATCCCCGGCAGCGCCGCCGGCAGCACCACCTGGCGCACGGTCTCCGAGCGGGTGGCGCCAAGGCCGAGCGAGCCATCGCGCAGCGCCTGCGGTACCGCATTGATGATGTCATCGGACAGCGACGAGACAAAGGGGATCAGCATGATGCCCATCACCAGCCCCGCGGTCAGCACCGAGGTGGCGCCGGACATCCACTCGACGCCCAGCAAACCGCCCTTGGCGAAGACGTTGGCCAGCGCCGGGCCGACGGTCAGCAAGGCGAACAAGCCATAAACGATGGTCGGGATGCCCGCGAGGATCTCCAGCAGTGGCTTGGCGACGGCGCGCACTGCGCCCGAGGCGTATTCCGACAGGTAGATGGCGGCAAACAGCCCCACCGGCACCGCCACCAGCAGTGCGATGAAGGAGATGTAGAGCGTGCCCCACAGCAGCGGCAGGATCGACAGTTCGCTGCCGCCGCGGAAGTTCGGCGACCAGGTGCCGCCAAAGAAGAAGTCGGTCCAGGAATGCAGCCGGAAGAAGTTGCCGGTCTCAAACAGCATCGAAAGCACGATGCCCACGGTAGTCAGGATCGCCAGCGAAGCGGCGAGGATCAGCAAGCCGAGGATGCCCCGCTCCACCGCGTTGCGGGCGCGGAAATCCTTGTGGGTCTTGCCGTAAGCCACGGCAAATCCTCCAACCGCGAGCAGCACGACCACCACCGACATGGCAACTGCGCCGGTGTTGGAAAAGCTGCGGTAGGCCTGGGCGGCGCGCAGCACTTCGGGACGCACCTCGGAACCAAGCGCGACGCCAACCTCGCCGAGGCGGGCGCGGATGTCGGTCTCGGCGCTGTCCAGCGCACGTGCCTCCTGGCCGGTCAGCACACCCCGCTCAACCGCAACGTCCAGCCCGTCGGCCAGGCGGCGCACGTCTGACATCACAAGCCCGCGGCTGGCGCTTTCGGGGATCAGCTCCGGCGGGATCATGGCGGAGACGCGGCTGTCGACAAGGACGGGCTGCGCCAGCAGCCACACCGCGAGCACCGCCAGCGCGGGCACCAGCGCGGTCAGGGCGACGTTTGAGCCATAGTAAGACGGCAGCGAATGCAGGGCTTTCGCATCGCCCCCGGCTGTCGCGAGGGCCCGGCGGCGGCCCAGCATGAAGCCGGCCGCGGCAAGCGCAAGCAAGAGGATGACAAGCCAGAGTATAGGCATGGATGGCTCCGTTTGGCGGGTGCAGAGATAGGCGCGGCGCGGGTCCGCTCAAAAGCAATGCCGGGGCGGATCGAAATCCGCTCCGGCCCGGTTCTTAGTGCCGCGGGGCGATTAGGATTGGCCGCCCATCACGGTTTCATTGGCGACGGCTTCCTGGGTCTCGGCGAGTTCCGGATCCGCGACCAGGCCGTATTCGGCCAGCGGGCCGTCAGGACCTGCGACTTCGTCCGCAACGAAGAACTCGGCATATTCCTTCAACCCCGGGATCACGCCAATGTGGGCCTTCTTCACGTAGAAGAACAGCGGCCGCGAAACCGGGTATTCGCCGGAGGCGATGGTTTCGGTCGAGGGGGTCACGCCCGACATGGTCGCAACCTGCAGCTTGTTGGTGTTGTTCTCATAGAAGGCCAGGCCGAAGACCCCGATGCCATCCTTGTTGGATTCGATGCGGGCGAGGGTTTCGGTGTAATCGCCGTCAATGTCAACTGATTTGCCGTCGGTGCGCAGTGCGATACAGGCCTTCTCGGCTGCCTTCTCGTCGCCGCCGTTGGTTTCCATGATGGCTTCAAACGCACCGGTTTCCTCGCAGCCTGCCAGGATCACCTTGTCCTCGAAGACTTCGCGGGTGCCGTGTTTGGTGCCGGGGATAAAGGCCTGGATGTCGGTGGCCGGGAAATCCGGGTTCACGTCGGCCCAGGTGGTGTTCGGGTTGTCTGCCAGTTCGCCGTCTACCAGCACCTTGTCGGACAGAGCCAGGAACCAGTCTGAAGGGGTGAACTCGTAAGCGTTGCCCTCAATGTCGGAGGCAAAGACGATGCCGTCATAGCCAATGCGCACCTCGATGATGTCGGTCACGCCGTTTTCGGCGCAGGCAGCCATTTCGGAGTCCTTGATCTGACGCGAGGCATTCGCGATGTCGATGGTGTTCTCGCCGACGCCCTCGCAGAAGCGCTTCAGGCCGGCCGAGGAGCCGCCGGATTCAACAACGGGGGTCGGGAAGTCGAAATTCTCGCCAAAGGCTTCTGCCACGATCGACGCATAGGGCAGCACCGTAGAGGAGCCGGCAACCTGGACCTGGTCACGGGCGGCGGCAGCGGTGGCCGAAACGGCGGAAATCGCCAATGCGGATGCGGTCAGTTTCACAAAGGACATCTCAGTCTCCTTGAGTTTCTATTTACGGTCACCTGCCGGTAACCTTGGCGCCTCTCCTAAAAGCCTGGCATGAGGCTTTTGTGACACCAGTGTAACAGCTTCATGACAAAGACGGCAGGGCACCGGGGTTTTGTGACAAACGATGAACCGCGCAAACCCGCCCCGGCACCCCGCGCCCGCCCTTTCACTTCGGCAATATTACCGTGAAAACAGAGCCCTGCCCCGGCGTGCTCTCCATCCGCAGGCGGCCGCGGTGGCGGTTGACGATATGTTTGACGATCGCAAGGCCCAGCCCGGTGCCGCCCAACTCGCGCGAGCGGTGGCTGTCGGCGCGGTAGAACCGCTCGGTCAGGCGGGGCAGATGCAGCGGGTCGATTCCCGGCCCGTCATCCTGCACCGCGACGCTTGCGGCCGCACAGCGCAGCCCCGGATCGCGCGCAGGCCCGGTAAGGATTACCCGAACCTCGCTGCCGCCGTATTTGATCGCGTTCTCAACCAGGTTGGTGAAGACCTGCTGCAGCTGGTCGGGATCGCCCGTCACCGTGACCGGTACCTCCGGCGCTTCCAGATGCAACGTGCAGCTTGCAGCTTTGGCCACTGGCCCGAGCGATTTCAGCGTCGAAGCCAGGTGGGCGCGCAGGTCGACCTGCTCCCTGGGGCGCATACGCTCCTCGCTTTCTACCCGGTTCAGCGACAAGAGGTCCCCCACCAGCCGGTTCATCCGGCCCGCCTCGCCTTCCATGATGGACAGGAAGCGGTCGCGCGCCTCGGCATCGTCGCGGGCGGCACCGCGCAGGGTCTCGATGAAGCCGATCAGCGCGGTCAGGGGCGTGCGCAGCTCGTGGCTCACATTGGCCACGAAGTCGCGGCGCATCTGGCCCGCCTGCTCGCGCTCGGAGACGTCCTCGAAACAGACGAGCACCGCCCCGGCGTTCACCGCGCCAATGCCGGGCACGTAGCGCAGGGTAACGTTGAAACTGGTTTCCTGCGCCCCATCGCTGGCCAGATGGCGCGCGGAGAGCGGCTGGCGCTCGCGCAGGCAGGTCTCGATCGCGGCAGAGACGCTGGGCTGGCGCAGGATTGTGGCGAAATGACGCCCGACGATGTTCTCGCCCAGCAACGTGAGGCCCTCGGCATTGGCGGCGATGAACCGCTCGGTCTGGTCGACCATCACCGCGGGCATCGGCACCGCGGCCAGAAAGCCGTCGATCAACTGCTTGGTCATGGCGCCTCCTGCCGCTGGCTCACCGGTTCCGCCCCGTGTAAGGACAGATTGCAACCGGAGCGTGACAGGCTCCCGCCGCCGGGCCGCCTGCCGCTCCGCCTGCGCCTCCGTTTACAGCGGCTTCAGCCCGCTGCGGAAGCGGCGCATGTTTTCCTGGTAGTGCAGCGCGCTCTGCCGCAGCTTTTCCTCCAGCGCGGCGTCCACCGTGCGCACAACCTTGCCCGGCGCGCCCATCACCAGCGAATTGTCGGGGATTTCCTTGTTCTCCGTGATCAGCGCGCCGGCGCCAATCAGGCAGTTCCTGCCGATCTTTGCGCCGTTCAGAACGGTGGCGCCCATGCCGATCAGGGTGTTCTCGCCGATGGTGCAGCCGTGCAGCATCACCTTGTGGCCGATGGTGCAGCCCGCGCCCACGGTGAGCGGGTAGCCCGCATCGATATGCATCACCACGTTTTCCTGCACGTTGGCGCCTGCGCAGATGCGGATTTCCTCGTGATCGGCGCGGATGGTGCAGCCGAACCAGACCGAGGCCCCCTCCTCCAGAACCACTTGGCCGATCAGGTTGGCATCGGGTGCAACCCAGGTATCTTGGTGCAGATCAGGCGTGTGAGCGCCAAGGGCATAAAGGGTCATGACAACTCCTCGAATTCGGTTTGCAGGGCGCGCACATGGGATTGGAGGCCTGGCTGCTGGATGCGGCGCATGCGCTCCGCCTCGACGATGGTTTTCAGGCGCGCTTCGGTCTCGTCCAGATCGTCATTCACCAGCACATAGTCGTAGTAGCCCCAGTGGCTGATCTCGTCCCAGCTCTTCAGCATCCGCTTGGAGATCACCTCGTCGCTGTCCTGGGCGCGGGTTTCGAGGCGGCGGCGCAGCTCCTTGATCGAGGGCGGCAGAATGAAGATCGAAAGCGCGTGCTTGCCGAGGTCGGAATTGCGGATTTGGATCTCGCCCTGCCAGTCTACGTCAAACAGCACGTCCTGCCCCGCCTCGATGGTGTCCCTCACCGGCCCCGCAGGGGAGCCGTAAAAATGGCCGAAGACATGGGCGTGCTCCAGCATCTCACCCTTGGCAACCTGCTGTTTGAAGGCGTCCTCGCTCATGAAGTAGTACTCGCGCCCGTGCTCTTCGCCCGGGCGCGGCGCGCGGGTGGTGGCAGAGACCGAGAACTTCAGCCCAGGGTCCCAGGCCATCAGCCGCCGCGCCAGCGTGGATTTGCCCGCGCCCGAGGGCGACGAGAGGATGATCAGCAGTCCGCGCCGGTTTGCCATGGCGTTCTCTCCTTCATTCAATGTTCTGCACCTGCTCGCGCATCTGGTCGATCAGGGTCTTGAGTTCCAGCCCGATTTCAGTCAGGCGGCTGTCCTGCGATTTGGAGCAGAGCGTATTTGCCTCGCGGTTGAACTCCTGCATCAGAAAATCCAGCTTGCGCCCCACCGCGCCGCCCTTGGACAGCAGCCCGCGCGCCGCTTCGACATGAGCCCCAAGCCGGTCCAGCTCCTCGCTCACGTCAGCCTTGACCGCGATCAGCGCGAGTTCCTGCGCAACGCGGTCCGGATCGGCTCCTTCACTGTTGTCCAGCACCCGGGCGAGGTTTGCCTTCAGCGCCTCAGCCGCCTTGTCCTTACGGGCATCCGCGCGGATCCCCGCTTCCTTGGCCTGCGTCGCGATCCCGTCCAGCCGCTCCTGCAGCAACAGGGCCAGCGCCGCGCCCTCGGTTTCACGCATTTGCACGAATTCCGACACAAGGGTTTCCAGTTCCTTGCTCAGAACCGCGACCAGAGGAGCCGGGTCATCTTCGCCCGAGGCCTGTTCTGCAACCCCGCGGATGGCAAGGATCTCGGCCGCGGAGGCGGGATGCACCGCGACGTGGCTGCGGTCCGCCGCCGCCTTTACCTCAGCCAGCGCGGCCATCACCGAGTCGAGCGCGGCACGGTTCACCTGCAGCTGCGCAGCGCTTTCCTCGCTGCGGCTGACGCGCAGGGTGAGCGAGACATTGCCGCGTGCCAGCGTCTTACCCAGATATGCGCGGATATGGGCCTCCAGCCCCTCCAGCCAGTCGGGCACCCGCAGGCGCAGATCCAGCCCCTTGGCGTTCACCGATCGGATTTCCCAGGTCCAGGAATGCGCCCCGGAGCTGCCCTGGGCGGAGGCGAAGGCGGTCATGCTGCGGATCGTCATAAGGCGGTGCTTTCTGTTGGCAGGGGTCTGCCCTGCTCTACTGTCTCAAAAGTATAGCGCGCAAGATCAAACGGATGGAGGCCACTGCCCAATTCGTTAACCATTGATTAAGGAAGTAGTCCAAAGTTTAGTAAGATTGTGTCATATTAACTCCAGGGTAACCATTCCGGCATTATTCGTTAAGCAGAGGCAAGCTGCTGACAGGCCGAGTAAATCCCGGAAGAGACGAGGGAACGGACATGATTTTTGGCGGCCGCACCACCACGGGCAAGACCACGGGTCAAGAAAAGGTTGTTTCGATGGACCGCTTCCGTCATCGCGGGTCGCTGTCGCCGCTGCGCCAGGCCGAGGCCTACTGGACCGCCCTGCGCCGGGGCGACGACGTGCCCTGCCGCTCGCAGATCGATCCGCGCGGGCTGGAAAACATCCTGAGCCAGACTTTCATCCTTGAACGCATCGCGCCGGGCATCTCGCGGTTCCGCCTTGCGGGCTCAAACGTGAACGAGCTGGCGGGCATGGAAGTGCGCGGCATGCCAATTACCGCTTTCTTCACCACCGATGCCCGCAAGCAGCTCAGCTCGGCAATGGAGCACATGTTCGACACGCCCGCCATCGTGGAGCTGTCGCTGCAGATCGAAACCCCGCGCCGCACCGCTTCGCGGCCCGCTCACATGCTGCTGCTGCCGCTGCGCAGCGACCTTGGCGACATCAGCCGGGCACTGGGGGTGCTGGTGGCCGATGACTATACCGCTGGCAGCTCGCAGCGGTTCTCGATCTCCTCGATCGAGATGCGCAGTATCGGCAAAGCCGAAGGAACGCCGGAATTCAAGGCCAAACCGCGTGCAGGAACCACACCGCTGCCAGCGTCCGACGTAGCCGCGAAACCAGGGGACGTAAACAGCCCGAACCCGGGATTTGCCGAAACCCAGGCGCGCTTCGCGCCGGAACGTTCGATCCTGGAGGAGGCCCGCGCGCTTCTCGACCGCACCACCGGCAGGAACTCCGGCAAGGATACAGCGGCAGCAAAGCCCGAGGGCGACACTGCCAAGCGCGGCGGACACCTGCGGCTGGTGGTCAGCCGCGACTAAGCCGCACCGCCCGCCCGGGGCGGACCGCACATACGGATTTTCGAAACTCAAGGCTAAGGTCATAGCTCTTGAAACTTGGCGCCCCCGAGACAGAACTCCGGGGGCGTTTTTTTTATTATGTGGCAGGGGTTTGAATGGGTCTATTCAAGCATGCAGCACGCACAGGCCTATCTTGCCCACGTGAGATTTGTCTAGGAATGCCTCCTGCGCGGCCCTGATCTCCTTCAGCGGATATGTCCTGGCCAGGGCCGGACGGATTTCCCCCGCCTCGATATAGCTGACCAGATCGGTGAAGACGCTGTCCGGCTGGTAGGTGCTGCCAAGCAGCGACAGGTCGCGCAGGTAAAGCGTGCGCAGGTCCAGCTCCACGATCGGCCCGGCAATAGCCCCGGAAGTCACGTAGCAACCGCCGTTTCGCAGCGCGCCGATCAGCTCTTCCCAGCGCGGCCCGCCCACGAGGTCGAGCACCACATCGAAGCTGTGCTCGGGCAGCAGGCCGTCGCGGTCAAGCACGCTGTCAGCGCCGAGTGTCTTGAGCGCTTCTTCTTTGCCAGGCGATGTAAGCGCAGTGACATGGGCGCCGCGCCGCTTGGCGAGCTGGATCGCGGCCGAACCCACACCGCCGGAGGCGCCGGTAATCAGCACCCGCCCCGCGCCAAGGCCGCTGCGCTGGATCATGCCTTCCGCAGTTGAAAAGGCGCAGGGAAAAGAGGCTAATTCCACGTCCGACAGATTGGATTTCACCGCAATTGCATCCTTCGACTGCGCGGTGGTGTATTCGCAAAAACCGCCGTTGCGCTCGGAACCGAATGTTACAAGCTGGTAGTCGTCCTCGGCCCCTGCGGGCCGGTGCATGGGCCGGACCAGAACCCGTTCACCGATACGGCTTTCCGGCACGGCCTCGCCCACCGAGACGATCTCGCCGCAGCAATCGGCGCCTTGGATCAGCGGGAAGCGCAGCGCGGCGCCGGACCAACTGCCGTCTTCGGCTTCCCTGTCATACCCGGCCGCAGCACCCGAAGCCGTGTCGCCGCGCACGCTTTTTGAGTACCAGCCGATGCGCGTGTTCACGTCTGTGTTGTTCACTGCCGTGGCGCCGACGCGGATAAGAACTTCTCCGGGTGCGGGCGACGGCACCAGCAGATCCTCCCGCCATGCAAGCTTGTCGAGCCCGCCGTGCCCGGTCAGCACCACACCGCACATGGTTTCTGGCAATGTCATATTCTCCCCTTTCCTCACAGGTCGCGTGGTAGAATGGTTCCTCTACTTGTGTTGGTAGAGGGATCATTCTACAGGGTCAAGAATGAGTGACACCAAGAAGAAAATTGCCGCCGGGCTCGAGCAGGCCTTCGCAGCACGCGGTTTCGCGGAACCAAGCGTCGAAGATCTCCGTGATGCCGCAGGAGTCAGCCTGCGCACGCTCTACAAATACACGCCATCTCGCGCGGATATGGTTCAGGCCGCGCTGGTGCATCGCCACCAGCGGTATCTTGAGCATGTTTTCAATGAGTTGCCGGAGGATGCTAAAGCGGCGCTTCCGGTGCTGATCGAACGGGTGGGCGACTGGATGGCGCGGGAAGCCGCGCACGGCTGCCTGTTCCATGCTGCTGTCGCCGCCGCTCCGGGCGACGGTGTCCTGCGCCAACTGCTGCGGCGCCACAAGGCGGAAGTCGCCACAACGGCGGCTGCGGCCGCCGGGCTTGCAGGGCGCGAGATCGAGCTGCTGCTCATCCTCGAAGGGCTCACCCAGAGCTGGCCGCTGCACAAAGGGGCTTCAGTAGAAAGCGCCAAGCGGCTGGCGGAGGTATTGCAGGCCGCAAGCTGACCGGAATACCGAACAAACAAAGGCCGCAGCCCCCTTACGAGAAGCTGCGGCCCGTTTTTTTCTTGCTGCCGCCCCGCCGCGGCTCAGCCGGTCTGGCGCGGCTGCTGGGACTGGCGCAATGTAGAGAGCTCCTCGGCCACCAGGAAGGCCAGTTCCAGCGACTGGCTGGCGTTAAGGCGCGGGTCGCAGGCAGTGTGGTAGCGGTCCGAGAGGTCCTCCTCGGTCACCGCGCGCACGCCGCCGGTGCATTCGGTCACGTCCTGGCCAGTCATCTCGAAGTGCACACCGCCCGGCGTGGTGCCCTCGGCGGTATGCACCGCGAAGAAGTCGCGCACCTCGCGCAGCACAGAGTCGAAGGGGCGGGTTTTGTACCCGGTGGAGGACTTGATTGTATTGCCATGCATCGGGTCGCACACCCAGGTCACGTTGGCGCCCTCTTCCTTCACCGCCTTGACGAGTCGCGGCAAATGCTCGCCGGCCTTGCCGGCGCCGAACCGCGCGATCAGGGTGAGCTTACCCTCCTCGTTGTCAGGGTTCAGCTTGGCCATCAGCACCTTCAGATCCTCGGCCGTGGTGGTGGGCCCGCATTTCAGGCCGATCGGGTTCAGCACGCCGCGGCAGAACTCCACATGGGCGCCATCGGGCTGCCGGGTACGGTCGCCGATCCACAGCATGTGGCCGGAACCAGCCAGCCATTTGCCGGAGGTGGAATCAAGCCGTGTCAGTGCCTCTTCGTATTCCAGAAGCAGGCCTTCATGGCTGGTGTAGAACTCTACCGTATGCAGGGTGTGCGCGGTATCGCTATTGACGCCGGCTGCCTGCATGAAGTCGAGCGTGTCGGTGATGCGGTTGGCCATCTCGCGGTAGGCTTCGGCCTTCTCGCTTTCGGTGAAGCCAAGGGTCCAGGCATGCACCTGATGCACATCTGCGTAACCGCCGGTGGAGAAGGCGCGCAGCAGGTTCACAGTGGCCGCGGCCTGGGTGTAGGCCTGCAGCATGCGTGCGGGATCGGGGCGGCGCGCGCCTTCGCTGAAGGCGAGGTCGTTGATGATGTCACCGCGGTAGCTCGGCAGCTCGACGCCGCCTACGGTCTCGGTTGGCGCGCTGCGCGGCTTGGCGAACTGGCCCGCCATGCGGCCGACCTTCACAACCGGCACCTTGGCGCCATAGGTCAGCACCATCGCCATTTGCAGCATCACCTTGAAGGTGTCGCGGATGCCGTCGGCACTGAACTGGTCGAAACTCTCGGCGCAGTCGCCACCCTGCAGCAGAAAGGCTTCGCCGCGCCCCGCGGCAGCGAGGTGCTGCTTCAGCCGGCGGGCTTCGCCAGCGAAGACCAGAGGCGGATATTTGGACAGCTGAGCCTCAACCGCCTGCAGCGCTGCCGCATCGGTATACTCCGGCATCTGCACCCGCGGCTTGCTGCGCCAGTCCGATTTTTGCCATTCGCTCATGACCTTGTCTCCGCCTATGGGATATTTCTGGAATAATTGGAGTGTTCTATACAAAATAGCAGCTGGGCTGGCCAGTTTAGAATCCGCCCTACTTGACCCGGCGTCCAAGCTGTGAACACGGTTTCTGAACATCCGCGGATCACTCCCGCGGTGCGACTGCATTTTGAAGGACGCCTGCCATGCCGACGCAACGCAAGCCTGCCACTTCCAGCATTGCCGCCGGCCAGCCGAAACGGTTCGTTTTTGTGCTGCTCGACAAGTTCACCATGCTGTCATTTGCCTCTGCCGTTGAATGCCTGCGCATTGCCAACCGCATGGCCGGTCGCGAAATCTACACCTGGACGCTGGCGGGTGAAGGCGGAGAGACGGTAACCTGCTCGGCCGGCACGACATTTTCGGTAGATGGCGACCTCAGCGAGCTGCAGCGCGACGATGTCGTCTTGGTCTGTTCCGGCATTGCGGTGCAGGAGGCCACCACAAAGAAGCTGCTGGCCTGGCTGCGGCGTGAGGCCCGCAAGGGGCTGATGGTTGGCGGCCTGTGCACCGCGGCCTACACGCTGGCAAAAGCCGGGCTGCTGGACGGTAAGCGCGCCACCATCCACTGGGAAAACGCCGACAGCTTTGCCGAGGAGTTCGAAGAGGTGAACCTGACCAAGTCGGTGTTTGTGGTCGACGGCAACCGGCTGTCGACCGCAGGCGGCACCTCCTCTATCGACCTGATGCTGAAGCTGATTGCCAATGACCACGGTGAGGAACTGGCCAATGCAGTGGCGGACCAGCTGATCTATTCCTCGATCCGCACCGACCAGGACGTTCAGCGGCTGTCCATCCCCACGCGCATCGGCGTGAGACATCCAAAATTGTCTATGGTTATCCAGATGATGGAAGCCAATATTGAAGAGCCGATCAGCCCCTCGGTGCTGGCCCAGGATGTCGGTATGTCTACCCGCCAGCTGGAGCGCCTGTTCCGCCGCTATCTGAACCGTTCGCCCAAGCGTTACTATATGGAGTTACGGCTGCAGAAAGCGCGCAACCTCCTGATGCAAACTGACATGAGCGTGATCAACGTGGCGCTCGCCTGCGGTTTTGCGTCACCCTCGCATTTCTCCAAGTGCTACCGGGCGCATTACGACACCACTCCCTACCGCGAGCGCGGCAGTAAAGCGGCGACGCACAAGGCCTAAGAGGCCTGGCAGGAAGCGCTCCGTGCCGGGCGGCGCCTCAGCGCGAGATCCGGAACAGCGCCCCCTCGGTTTCCGAGGCGAACCAGATGCTGCCGTCAGGCGCTTCCTTCACCGCACGGATGCGGCCGGTTTCGGGGCTCTGCAGCCGCTCGCGTTCCTTCAAGGGCGTGCCTTCCAGGCGCGATATGTAGTTGAACTTCAGCGAGCCCACGAAAATATCACCTCGCCACTCCGGCCAGAGCGCCCCTGAATAGACCATCAGGCCGGAGGGCGCGATGGAGGGGTCCCAGTACCACTCCGGCTGCTGCATGCCTTCCTTCGCGACGCCCTCGCCGATCTTGGCGCCGGAGTAATGGCGCCCGTAGGAAATCACCGGCCAGCCATAGTTTGCGCCCTTCACAATCAGGTTCACCTCGTCGCCGCCGCGCGCGCCATGCTCCGAGATCCACAGCCGCCCCTTCAGATCCAGCCCCATTCCCTGCGGGTTGCGATGGCCGTAAGACCAGATCTCGGGCCGGGCATTCTGATTTTTGATGAAAGGGTTATCGGACGGAATTGAGCCGTCCCGGTTGATGCGGACGATGGAGCCCTGATGCAGCCGCAGGTTCTGTGCGCTGGAGCGGTCGCCGCGCTCGCCGAGGGAGACAAATACCGTTCCGTCTGGCGCTTCGATGATGCGGGAGCCGAAGTGGCGCCCGCCGCGGGCGCCCGGAGCAGCCTCGAAGATGACCCGAACGCCATCAAGGCGGCCGTTGCTCGGGTCGAGCCGGCCCTTGGCGACTGCGGTGCCTGCGCCGCGGCCCTGGCGGCGGGAGAGAGTAAGGAACACTTCCCGCGAGCGGGCAAAGTCGCGCGGCACCATCACGTCCAGCAGCCCGCCCTGGCCCTCCGCCGCCACCGCCGGCACCCCTTCGACACGCCGCTTCTGCCCGTCCCGAAGGTAGTAAAGCCGTCCTCGCCGCTCGGTGACCAGGACACCGCCGTCGGGCAGGAAGTCGAAGCCCCAGGGCACATCCAGCCCTTCAGCCATGCGGGTGAGACGCAGTTCGCCCATGCTGCTGGGAAGCGTTTCGGCCATTGCAGGGCGCATCAGCGGCCCCAGCAGCACGGCAAGCGTCAGGAAGAGGAGTGTCCGTACCATGAAAGTCTTTCCCTTATGCCGCTTTCGATATAAACGCCTGCCGGAGCCGCGCCACAACATTCAAGAACCGCGCGGCCAAGGAGGAGGGGATTCCGGGCATCCGGGCGGGTTCAATAAGAACTTTTCTTTTGTAACCGCCTTGCCTAGGGTCCGAAGGGAACATTTTCGTGTGTTCCAACAATGGGAGTTTACAGATGAAAAAACTGCTGATGGCCACCGCGGCTGCCGCGCTGACCGCGGGCACCGCCTTCGCCGGCGGCCACGCCAAGGAAGTGAAGATCGGGGTGCTGCTTGGCTACACCGGCCCGATTGAATCGCTGAGCCCGAACATGGCTGCCTCGGCGGAGCTGGCGATGGAGGAAGTCACCAAATCCGGCAAGCTGCTTGACGGCGCCACGGTGACCCCGGTGCGCGCCGATACCGGCTGCATCGACAATGGCCTTGCGGTTGCAAATGCCGAGAAGCTGATCGCCGAAGGCGTCAGCGGCATCATGGGCAGCGACTGTTCCGGCGTCACGGGCGCTGTTCTTCAGAACGTTGCTCTGGCCAACGGTATGGTGATGATTTCGCCCTCCGCCACCTCTCCGGGGCTGAGCGCGATGGAAGACAACGGGCTGTTCTTCCGCACCGCGCCGTCGGACGCGCGCGAAGGTGAGATCATGGCCGACATCCTGACCGACCGTGGTGTCGAGTCGATCGCCATCACCTATACCAACAATGATTTTGGCAAGGGCCTGTCGGATTCGATCTCCAAGGCGTTCGAAGCCAAGGGCGGCGAAGTGACCATCGTTGCCGCGCATGAAGACGGCAAGGGCGACTACTCGGCTGAAGTGGCCTCGCTGGCCTCGGCCGGTGGCGACATTCTGGTGGTTGCAGGCTACCTCGACCAGGGCGGACTGGGCATCATCCGCTCGGCACTGGACAGCGGCGCGTTCGACACCTTCGGCCTGCCGAACGGCATGATTGGCGACTCCCTGCCCAAGAACGTCGGCCCTGATCTCGACGGCTCGTTCGGCCAGATCGCGGGCTCTGACAGTGAAGGCGCGGGTATCTTTGCCGAGATGGCCAAGGAAGCCGGCTTTGATGGCACCACCTCCTTCACCGGCGAAAGCTATGACGCTGCCGCGCTTCTGATGCTGGCGATGCAGGCGGCGGGCTCGATGAAGCCGGGCGACTATGCCGGCAAGGTGATGGATGTCGCCAACGCGCCGGGTGAGAAGATCAACCCGGGCGAACTGGGCAAGGCGCTGGAGATCCTCGCGAACGGTGGTGAGATCGACTATGAGGGCGCAACCGGCGTCGAGCTGATCGAGCCGGGTGAGAGCGCCGGCACCTACCGCGAGATCGAAGTCAAGGACGGCAAGAACGAGACCGTCCGCTTCCGCTGATCCAGCCACGCATCAGCTAGCAGCGATCAGCCCGGGTTCCGCCCGGGCTGTTCCAAATTAAAGGGGCTGCAAAATGCAGCTAGGGGATTACATGACATGATCGTCGTCGAGGACTTGCACAAGCACTTCGGCGGGTTCCATGCGGTGGATGGCGCCTCGCTTGAAATCGCAAAGGGCTCCATAACCGGTTTGATCGGACCCAATGGTGCGGGAAAAACCACACTTTTCAACGTGATCGCAGGCGTTCTGGAACCGACCTCCGGGCGCGTCACCATGGATGGCGAGGACATCACCGGCCTGCCGCCGCACACGCTGTTCCACAAAGGTCTGCTGCGCACCTTCCAGATCGCGCATGAATTCTCCTCGATGACCTGCCGCGAGAACCTGATGATGGTTCCGGGCGGCCAGTCGGGGGAGACGCTGTGGAACACCTGGTTCGGCCGCAAGCGCATCGCCGACGAGGAACGCGCGCTGCGCGCCAAGGCCGACGAGGTGCTGGAGTTCCTCACCATCAGCCATATCGCGGACCTCAAGGCGGGCCAGATCTCCGGCGGGCAGAAGAAACTGCTTGAACTCGGCCGCACCATGATGGTGGACGCCAAGATTGTCTTCCTCGACGAGGTTGGCGCCGGCGTAAACCGCACCCTGCTTTACACTATCGCCGACGCCATCAAACGGCTCAATCAGGAGCGCGGCTATACCTTCGTGGTGATTGAGCACGACATGGAATTCATCGACCGCCTCTGCGACCCGGTGATCTGCATGGCCGAAGGCAAGAAGCTGGCCGAAGGCACCCTGGACGAGATCAAGGCAAACGAGCAGGTGATTGAAGCCTACCTCGGAACCGGTCTGAAAAATAAGAATAAGCTGGAGGCGGGAACATGAGCGGCAACCCCTACCAGGACGATCACGGCAACAAGGACGCCTCGATCACCAACCCGCAGGGTGCCGGCACCATGCAGCCGGCGCACATGAAGAGCGGCCCCACACGCAAGGTGGACGGCGGCCCGTTCCTGATCGGCGAGGCGATGACGGGCGGCTATGGCAAAGGCCCGGACATTCTGCACGACTGCACCATCGCCGTCGACAAGGGCGAGATCGCGGTCATCGTCGGCCCGAACGGCGCCGGCAAGTCGACCGCGATGAAGGCGGTGTTCGGGATGCTCGACGTGCGTGCGGGCTCCGTTCGGCTCGATGGCGAGGACATCACCCAGCTCTCCCCCCAGGACCGGGTGGTCAAGGGCATGGGCTTCGTGCCGCAGACCAGCAACATCTTCACCTCAATGACGGTGGAGGAGAACCTGGAGATGGGTGCCTTCATCCGCACCGACGATTTCCGCGGCACGATGGAGCAGGTCTATGACCTGTTCCCGATCCTGCGCGAGAAACGCAATCAGCCCGCGGGCGAGCTGTCCGGCGGCCAGCGCCAGCAGGTGGCCGTCGGCCGCGCGCTGATGACCAAACCCAAGGTGCTGATGCTGGACGAGCCCACCGCGGGCGTCTCGCCCATCGTCATGGACGAGCTGTTCGACCGCATCATCGAGGTCGCCCGCACCGGGCTGCCAATTCTGATGGTGGAACAGAACGCCAAGCAAGCACTTGAAATCGCGGACAAAGGCTATGTGCTCGTGCAGGGCCGCAATGCCTATACCGGCACCGGGCAAGAGCTTCTGGCCGATCCCGAAGTGCGTAAATCTTTCCTGGGGGGCTGAGTGATGGACCTTCTCAACGCCCTAGTGGCGCTTACCAATTTCGTGCTGGTCCCGGGGCTGGCCTATGGCAGCCAGCTCGCCCTCGGCGCGCTTGGGGTGACCCTGGTCTACGGGATCCTGCGGTTTTCCAACTTTGCCCACGGCGACACCATGGCATTTGGCGCGATGGTGACGATCCTGTTCACCTGGTGGTTCCAGTCGATGGGGATCAACCTCGGCCCGCTGCCGACCGCCCTGCTCGCCCTGCCCCTCGGCATCCTCGCGACCATTGCCATCGCGCTCTTCACTGACCGCACCGTCTACCGCTTTTACCGGGCGCAGAAGGCAAAGCCGGTGATCTTCGTGATGGTGTCGCTGGGCGTGATGTTCATGATGAATGGCCTCGTGCGCTTCATCATCGGTCCGGACGACCAGCGCTTTGCCGATGGCGCGCGCTTCCTGATCAACGCCCGCACCTTCAAGCAGATGACCGGGCTGGACGAAGGCCTGGCGATCAAGACGACGCAGGCCATCACAGTGATCACCGCGGTGATCGTTGTGGCGCTTCTGTTCTGGTTCCTGAACAAGACCCGCACCGGCAAGTCGATGCGCGCCTATTCGGATAACGAGGATCTGGCGCTGCTGTCCGGCATCAACCCCGAACGCGTGGTGATGTACACCTGGATGATCGTCGCGGCGCTCGCAACTATTGCAGGCGTGCTCTACGGGCTCGACAAGTCGTTCAAACCCTTCACCTATTTCCAGCTTCTTCTGCCTATCTTCGCCTCTGCCATCGTTGGCGGGCTGGGCAGCCCGCTGGGGGCGATCGCGGGCGGCTTCATCATCGCGTTCTCTGAGGTGATGATCACCTACGCCTGGAAGAAGGTGCTGACCTACGCGCTGCCGGAAAGCCTGGCGCCGGACGGCCTGGTGCAGCTCTTGAGCACCGACTACAAGTTCGCGGTTTCCTTCGCGCTGCTTGTCGTCGTCCTCCTGTTCAAGCCCACGGGCCTCTTCAAAGGGAAAGCGGTATGACCGGCACTGTCAAACATTCGCTTCTGTTCGTCTTTGTCGCCGCGCTGATCCTGGCCGAAGGCGCGACCGACATCCTGTTCTTCTCGGGCTCCTGGAACACCGCACTGGTGATCCTCAACATGGGGCTGATCTCGGCCATCATGGCGCTGGGGGTGAACCTGCAGTGGGGCTTTGCCGGGCTGTTCAACGTCGGCATCATGGGCTTCACCGCGCTTGGCGGCCTTGCCGTGGTGCTCACCTCCACCGCGCCGGCGCCCGGCGCCTGGAGTGCCGGCGGCTACAGCATCGCGATGGCTCTGGTGCTGGGTGCGCTCACGGTTGCGGGCGCAATCATGATCACCCGCATGATGCCCGCGGGCACGCTGCGCGGGCTGCTGATCGTGGCGGTGCTGGTTGCGGGCTTCATTGTCTACCGCGCGCTGCTCGATCCCGGTGTTGAAGGCGTCGAGGCGATCAACCCGGCGCTGGCCGGCAACATCGGCGGGCTGGGCCTGCCGGTGCTCCTGGCCTGGCCCGCAGGCGGGCTGCTTGCGGCGGGAGCCGCCTGGCTGATTGGCAAGACCGCGCTGGGGCTGCGCTCGGACTACCTGGCGATTGCAACGCTGGGCATTGCCGAGATCATCATCGCAGTTCTGAAGAACGAGGACTGGCTGTCGCGCGGCGTGAAGAACGTGGTCGGCCTGCCCCGTCCCATGGCATACGAGGTCGACCTGCAGGCCGACCCCGGCTTTGTGGAGCGCGCGGCCTCCTTCGGGCTGAACCCGGTCGAGGCTTCCACCATCTACGTGAAGCTGATCTACGCGGTGCTCTTTGCCGTGGTGCTGCTGGTGATCCTGTGGATGGCGCAGATGGCACTGAAGAGCCCCTGGGGCCGGATGATGCGCGCGATCCGCGACAATGAGATCGCAGCCGAAGCCATGGGCAAGGACGTGACCCGCCGCCACCTGCAGATTTTCGTGCTCGGCTCGGCGATCTGCGGCATCGCGGGCGCGATGATGACCACGCTCGACAGCCAACTGACGCCCGGCACCTACAATCCGCTGCGCTTTACCTTCCTGATCTGGGTGATGGTGATCGTGGGCGGTTCGGGCAACAACTTCGGCGCCGTGCTCGGCGGTCTGCTGATCTGGTTCTTCTGGATCAAGGTGGAGCCGATGGGGCTGATGCTGATCGAGGTCGTCACAGCGGGCCTTGCTGACGGCAGTGCGCTCAAGGCGCACCTTCTGGAGAGCGCCTCGCACATGCGCCTGTTCACCATGGGGCTGATCCTGCTCCTGGTGCTGAGGTTCAGCCCGCGCGGGCTGATCCCTGAAAAGTAAAGAAAAACGGCGCCTCACATTGAGGCGCCGTCTGCTTCCTCTTGCTGAAAATATCCCCGCCGGAGGCAAAGGGTTGGCATCAGCCAACCCCTTTTTTCAGCCTCGGCGGCAGATCAGCGCCCCTTGAACAGGCTGCCTAGAATGCCCCGCACCAGGCGCCGGCCGCTGGTCCCCTTCAGCTCCTTGATCACCGCATCGCGCAAGGCCGAGGTCAGGCTGTCGCTGCGGCGCTCCTTCTTTGGCGGCGCCGACCAAGGCCGGGGATGGCGGCCCGGCTCGGCGTAGGCACGGCCCTCAGGCTCCTGACCCTCAGCCGCCTTCGCCGCCGCCGCCGCCCTTTGGGTGAGGATCTCATGGGCGGAATGCCGGTCGAGCGCGGTGCCGTATTTAGCTTTCATCGGCGAAGCCTGCACCAGTTCCGCCCGCTCCTCATCGCTGATTGGCCCCAATTGCGAGCTTGGCGGGCGGATCAGGGTGCGCTCGGCCACGCCGGGCACGCCTTTCTTCTCCAAAAGCGAGGTCACCGCCTCGCCCACGCCCACCTCGCGGATCGCCGCCTCGATCGAGAAGCGCGGATTGTCGCGGTAGGTGGCGGCGGCCTGCGCCAGCGTCTTGCGGTCCTTCGCGGTGAAGGCACGCAGCGCATGCTGGATGCGGTTGCCAAGCTGGCCAAGGATGTCCTCGGGGATGTCGGCGGGCTTCTGGGTAATGAAATAGATCCCCACTCCTTTGGAACGGATCAGCCGCGCCACCTGCTCCACCTTGTCAACGAGCGCCTTGGGAGCATCGTCGAACAGCAGATGCGCCTCGTCAAAGAAGAACACTAGCTTGGGTTTTTCCGCATCGCCAGCCTCAGGCAGCTCCTCGAACAGTTCGCTCAGCAGCCACAAAAGGAACGCAGAATAAAGCCCGGGCGCGGCCATCAGCTTGTGCGCGGCCAGAATGTTGACCATACCGCGCCCTTCCGCGCTGTGGCGCATCAGGTCCGAAAGCGCCAGCGCCGGTTCGCCGAAGAGATTGCCCCCGCCTTGGTTCTCCAGCACCAGAAGCCGCCGCTGGATCGCACCGATGGACGCCGAGGGGATGGTGCCGAAACGGCTGGCCAGCGCTGCGCGGTTCTCCCCTGCCCACAGCAGCAGCGCCTGCAGGTCCTTCAAGTCCAGAAGCGGCAAGCCTTCATCGTCGGCAAGCCGGAACAAAATGTTGAGCACGCCTTCCTGCGCCTCGCTCAGCTCCAGCAAGCGGCCCAGCAGCAGGGGCCCCATATCGGCGATCGTGGTGCGCACCGGGTGGCCGTTCTCGCCCAAGAGATCCCAGAAAGTGACTGGGCAAGCGTGATAGGTGAAGCCGGTAAAACCGATCTGCTGCGCCCGGGCCGAGAAAGCGTCGTGCAATTTCGCCTCGGGCGAGCCCGCCTTTGCAAGCCCCGAGAGGTCGCCCTTCACATCTGCCAAGAACACCGGAACCCCGGCGTTCGAGAAACTTTCTGCGAGGATTTGAACCGTCACCGTCTTGCCGGTGCCTGTGGCGCCCGCGATCAGCCCGTGGCGGTTCGAAAAATTCAGGCGCAACTCCTGTGCCTCGCCGTACCCTTCACCGCCGCCGCCAATGAAGATCAGCCCTGTCTCTGCCTGCTGGTTCATCCCCGTGCCCTCCCGCGGCGCGCCGCCGCCTGTGGATAAAATGTTTCTTAACCCATAAATGGGAGACTGATCCTGCCCGCCCTGCACATGCGGTTGCTAGGGCGGACATTTCCTCCCTGTCAGACTGGCCGTGCCCCTGGGCACGGCTTTTTTCCGCCCCAGCTATCCTACGATACGCCTATAACCCCTGCGGTGGCCCACTGCGTCACATTTTTTTTCTATTGCTTGTTGACCGGACGCCAGCCCTTTCGTAACGTCCTACGCAATAACTAAGTCGGCCAGTCCGACGGGGAGACGCACCACGAAAAAGGGGACCGCCTGGTTCCCTTTTTTGGTCTGATATCAGGCGTTTCCCAAGCCAAGTTTCAGTACGCGGATTTCCCGCCGCGCGCCGCTTTCCCCCTGACAGCAAGAAAACGGCATGTTACAGCGATTGCGCACGTCCTTAGACAAATGAGGCTTTCATGTTGAAGACCCTGACCCCGATCACGCTGGCCGCAGTCCTCGCGCTGGCTGCGCCCCTTGCCGCGCAGGATACCGCGGCAGACGAACCGGCTGCACAGACCGAGGCAGAGACCGCAGGGCAGACGGCTGAATCGGCCGACAGCGTGCTCGACCTGGGGCAGCCCGTGAATGATGAGCCGCGCATGGGCCAGCGTTACTCGAAAGAAAAGCACGGTGCCTGGGATCTGGCATGCGTGCGCACCGAGGAGGAAACCGATCCCTGCTCGCTTTTGCAGGTGATGAAAGGTCCCGAGGGAAATGCGATTGCCGAGTTTTCACTGTTCCGGATCGAGCAGGAAGGCGCGCAGGCCGTGGCCGGTGCGACCGTAATCGTACCGCTGGAGACGTTGCTGCCCGCGGCGCTGACAATTTCTGTCGATGGTGCACCGGGCAAGCGCTACAACTACTCCTTCTGCAACCAGATGGGCTGCGTTGCGCAGATCGGCCTGACCCAGGGCGATATCGACGCCTTCAAGAAGGGCAAGAAAGCGGTTCTGTCGCTGCGCCCGGCCCCGGCGCCCGACCAGGTGGTGACGATGGATCTGTCGCTGGAGGGGTTCACCGCGGGCTATAACGTGGTGGACGTAGTAAAACAGTAGGCCGCAACATCTTGACCTAAATAACAAAACGCCGCAGCTCTCCAGGCCGCGGCGTTTTTCATTTGCCGGGTTTGGCGCTCATATCCGGCGCAGTGCCAGCACCGCGTTCAGCCCGCCAAATGCGAAAGCGTTGGAAAGCGCCACCTCGACCTGAGCCTCGCGGGCCTCGTTGGGCACCACATCCAGGGCGCATTCCGGGTCCGGCTCTTCATAGCCGATTGTGGGGGCGATGACGCCATCGCGCAGGGCCATGACGCAGGCCAGGAGTTCCACCGCGCCGGTGCCGCCGATCAGGTGCCCGTGCATCGATTTTGTCGAAGAGATCATCAGATCGTCCGCATGGGGGCCAAAGACATCGGCCACCGCGGCGCATTCGGTCTTGTCGTTGGCGGCGGTGCCAGTCCCGTGGGCGTTGATGTAGCCGACCTGCTCGCGCGCAACGCCCGCGTCCTGCAAGGCGCCAGCCATCGCGCGCGCGGCGCCCTGCTTGCTGGGCATGACGATGTCGCCCGCATCAGAAGTCATCGCGAAGCCCACGACTTCACACAGAATTTCAGCGCCGCGGGCGCGGGCGTGCTCATATTCCTCAAAAACAAAAACGCCGGCCCCCTCGCCCTGCACCATTCCGTTGCGGTTGGCACTGAATGGGCGGCAGGCGTCCTTGGACATGACGCGCAGGCCCTCCCAGGCCTTGACGCCGCCAAAGCACAGCATGGATTCAGAGCCGCCTGTAACCATCACCGGCGCCATGCCGCTGCGCACAAGCTGGAAAGCCTGTGCCATCGCGTGGTTCGACGACGCGCAGGCGGTGGAGACGGTGAAGCTCGGCCCCTTAAGGTTAAACTCCATCGAGACATGGCTGGCCGCGGCGTTGTTCATCAGTTTCGGCACGACAAAGGGATGCACCCGGTTCTTGCCGTCCTCATAGACCGATCGGTAATTGTCATCCCAGGTCGACACACCACCGCCCGCGGTCCCGAGTACGACGCCGGATTTTGCCGACAGCTCGCCGTGGAATTCCAGCCCAGCCTGGCTGATCGCCTCCTTGGCGGCGGTCAGGGTGAACTGGGTGAAGCGGTCGTAAAGGCTCATCTGCTGGCGGTTGAAACGGCCTTCGGCCTCAAACCCGCGGACCTGGCCGCCGATGCGGACAGCCAGCCTCTCCACGTCGCGGAATTCCAGCGCGCCGATACCGCAGCGCCCCTCGCGCATTGCCTCCAGCGTGGATGGAACAGAATGGCCTAGGGCGTTGATGGTGCCCGCCCCGGTGATCACAACGCGTTTCATCGGCGTTTATGCTTTTTCCATCCGCAGCTTTTCGATGCCGGCCACGATCGCAGCGACACTGGAGATGTCAAAATCGCTCTCCTGCGGTGCGTTGGCGTTGAATGGGATAGTAATGTCGAAGGCTTCCTCGATCGCGAAGATGCTTTCGACCAGGCCGAGGCTGTCGATCCCCAGATCTTCCAGAGTGCTGTCCAGGGTCACATCCGAGGGTTCAAGCACCGCTTGCTCGGCGATGATCCCGATAACCTTTTCCTGCGTACTCATGCGGCAACCTCTGATCCGGTGGGTTTGGGGCAGATGTACTCAGTCGGCGGTTACTTGAAAACCGCCTTTTTCAGCGCCTCAATGTCGCGCATCAGCCGCGGCAGGCGGCGCTGTGCCTTGTAGATCTCGGTGTGGGTTTCCATCTTAACGCCCGGATACCCCATAATGACCCGGCCCGCGGGCACGTTGGACAGGATCTTGGTGCCGCCGCCGGCAATCACTCCATCACCGATAAAGATGTTGTCGACTACGCCGGTCTGACCGCCCAAGACCACGTTGTTGCCGATCTCGACCGAGCCGGAAACGCCGGTCTGACCGCAAAGCAGGCAATCGCGGCCGACGCGGGTGTTATGGCCGACGTGCACAAGGTTGTCGAGCTTGGAGCCATCCCCGATCACCGTGTCCCGAATCGTCCCATTGTCGATGGTGCAGTTGCTCCCCAGTTCGACGTCATCGCCAATTGTCACGGCGCCCAGCGAATGAATGCGCACCCAGGACTGCGCTTGCGCTTCGCCCTGGTCGCCCATGGTCTTGCGGGCGTTTTCCGCACCGGAAATTTCGGGTGTAACATAGGAGAATCCGTCGCCGCCGACCCGCGCACCAGGCTGGGCCCGGAAACGGTTTCCGATGCGGGCACGGGCGCCGATGGAGACCATCTCGCGCAGCTGGGCGTCGGTGCCGATCACGGTGTCTGCACCGATATGGCACTGCGGGCCAATGACCGACCGCGCGCCGATCTTTGCCCCGGCGCCGATTACGGAAAGCGGGCCCACGCTCACGCCTTCGCCGAGCACAGCCGTCGGGTCGATCGCCGCAGTAGGATGGATGCCGCTGTTAAAGCCCTGGCCGCGGTCCAGCATCGCAGTGACGCCGGACATTGCCATGCGCGGGCGCGGAGCAAAAATCGCGGCCTTCAGCCCCAGAGCCCGCCAATCCGCACCTTCCCACAGGATCGCGGCGCGGGCACTGCCGGCCTTGAGGCCTTCGGCGTATTTCGGGGCCATCGCCATCGCCAGCTGGTCCGTCCCCGCATCCTGAGGCTCGGCCGCGCCGGTGATTTGCAGATCGAGGTCGCCCTGCGCCTCGGCGCCCAGCTGCTCGGAAATCTGGCGGATTGTGAACATGGCAGGCCCTTTCAGCTTATCCTGTCTGGGCCCGCTATCTAGCCTTGAACGCCGGCCAGCACCACCCCTGCCTGCTCCAGCGCGGCCCAGACCTTGGCGTCGCGGCCATAGACATCGCGGCGGAACTCCGCGCGCCCGTCATTCCTGACCACGGCGGTGCGGTAAATGATGTGCACCGGCACCTTCTGTTCGAGGTTCACCCGGGTTTCCCGCCCGGTGTTCAGCACGCGGTGGAAAAATTCCTCGGGGTTTTCCTCCTGCCGGGCGAGCAGCGCATAGGCAAATTCGAACGGTTCCGCCAGGCGGATGCAGCCATGCGAAAAGGCGCGCACCTCGCGGCCGAACAGGCTCTTCTGGGGGGTGTCGTGCAGGTAGATGTTGTACTTGTTCGGGAACATGAACTTGACCAGGCCAAGTGCATTGCCGCGGCTGGGCGGCTGCTTCATCGAAAACGGGAAGTTACGCGCGGTATACTGCGAAAAATCCACCGAGCCGCGGTTCACTACGCGGCCGCGGCGGTCGGTCACCTGAATATGACTCACCGCATTTGGGTTCCTACGCAGCTGGGGGAGGTATTCCTTGGTCACGATCGAGCGCGGCACGTACCAGCTCGGGTTAATGACCATATGCTCCATCTCGTCAGAGAACTCCGGGCTGCGGCGGTCATGGGTGTTCTTGCCGATGACCGAGCGGGTCTCGAAGGTGACTTCACCGTCGTCGATGATCTTTGCGGAAAAATCGGTCATGTTAACAAGCACGTGGCGTGCGCCCCGGTCGGCGGGCAGCCAGCGTTCCCGCTCCAGCGCGACGATCACCGACTTCAACCGCTCCGGCACCGGCTTGTTGACCTCACCCAGCGTGCCGGGACCGGCCACACCATCAACCGTCAGCCCGTGCGCGGCCTGAAAGCTTCGCACCGCTTGCTCCAACGCCGCGTCATAACGGCGGGAGGCGCTGCGGGAGAGATAGCCCATTGCCATCAGCCGGTTGCGCAACTGCACAACTCCCGGACCCTCCTCGCCGGGCTCAAGCTTGTCCGCCTGTACCGCCGGGCCCCAGCCGCCACGGGCCAAAGCCTTCTCCAGCCGCGTCTTTTCGCGCAGAAGCGCGCGGTATTGCGGGGTCGCGGGCACCAGGCTGCGCATGTAGGCGAAAGGTTGCTCCGTGCTGATGCCAAGCAGGAAGGCGGTTCCGTCGACCGTCTGCTTCTTCCGGACCATGCCCTCGTCGATGCGCGAGGGCACCAAAATGCCGGTTTGAAGATCGGTAGCAAAGTCGACCAGCGCCATGCTCAGCGCCGCCTCTGCGGCGCCGAGATCGCGGGTGGTGCGGGCGTCGCGCAGCAGTGACAGCAGATTGCGCACCTCGGCCGAGCGTTCGGGCAGCCCGTGGGCGGGTGCTTCCTCCAGCGCAGCAATCAGAGCCGCGCGGCGCGCTTTTGCTGCCGCGCCCGGGGCGGTCCAGATCGCCTGATAGCCGTTCTGCCGGTAGAAAGCCGCCACCGCGCCGCTCGCCGCTGAAGCCTCGGCCACAGCCTGACGGAAGGCGGGGGGCACCGGATGCTGATCCGCCGCACGCCCACCGGTGGCGGCAAGCCCGCCCAAGGCCAGGGCGAACAGGCCGGCCTTCAATGTCGGCACAAATTTTCCGGCGGTATCACGCTTCATCTCTTCAAATCCTTAAAGCCGCTCGATGTTCTATTTTGGCAGTTGCTACCTGAAATTCCGGTAAAGGCCAGAGCATGCCGCCCTATCGCATTGCGGATAGTCTGCTGGTGATGCACCCGCGCCGCTGCTATGCGGCGGCCGCGCCACAGTCGCGGGGAAAAGTTCCATCGCCCTCCCCTCATGCGCAGGATTTCGCCGAAATCCGGCTCATTCCCCGTAGTGCAGCAATCAAAACTTGGCTCATGATTCCGCCTGTGGCATATACACCTCACGTTAACTAAGAAGGTTAGCGCGCCCGTAACATCGGGCAAATTGGCAGGACGAAATTGCTTACGGGACGGCACAGGAATCATGGCAGAATTCAAGAGCACGGGCTTGTCCCGGCGTTCCCTTTTGGGTGTATTCGCAGCGACGGCAGTAGCGGCAGCCCCAACATTCTCGAATGCGGCAGGCTTTCTTCGCGGCGGCGGTGACATTCGCCGCATCCGGATGTACTCGGGCCGCACCGGGGAACGGCTCGACATGGTTTACTGGATCGACGGTGAATATATCGCAGACGCGGTAGCCGAGATTAATCACATCATGCGGGACTGGCGCACCGATGAGGTCAAGCAGATGGACTTGCGCACCATCGACATCATGGCGGCCTCGCACAACCTGCTCGACGTGAACGAGCCTTACATGCTTCTGTCGGGGTACCGCAGCCCCAAGACCAACGCCATGCTGAGGCGCCGGTCGCGCGGGGTGGCGAAGAACTCCCTCCATATGCGCGGTCAGGCTGCCGACCTGCGCCTCGCTTCGCGCTCGGTCGGGCAGATGGCTAAAGCGGCACAAGCCTGCCGCGCCGGCGGCGTCGGCAAATACGCGCGCTCCAATTTCGTGCATATGGATTGCGGCCAGGTCCGCAGCTGGAACGGCTGAGACATAGCTACGGGTACCATCTACCCGCCTGGGCCCGTGTGTTCCTGCACACGGGTTTTTTTTATCTGCTGCGATTGCTGCCTGGTTCATGCGTTCTTTGTCCCTTCGCCGGAAAAACGCTTGAGAATAAAATCGGTTCCGGGAAAATTTGCCGTTGCAGCCACGGGCGCTGCCCGCTATACCCGCCGCACATCCAGGCACCTGTAGCTCAGCTGGATAGAGCGCTGCCCTCCGAAGGCAGAGGCCATAGGTTCGAATCCTATCAGGTGCGCCACTCTCCCCCTTGATCATGTTCCGCCAGGATGCACAAAATATTGTGTGTATTCAAAGGATTAAGGTCGCCTTTTAGGATTGGGCGTTGCGAGAACTGAGGAACTGAGGCAGCATATCCCGCAACAAATCCCGCAACATCCGCGCGGGCAACGCAGGTATATTGGTTTGGATATCTTTCAGTTCGCTACTGCATTCGTGTCGAAAATTAGCGCCGCGCTTGCCATCGGCGCCTCCGTCGCAAGTGCTTATGTCCGCATTATTTTGTGCGATGTCCAAATTTTGTGCGATGTCCAAAAAGCACCGAAATAAGTATATTGTGTTACTTAGCGCTTCGCCCCTCGCAGCCCCCTTGCGCAACGACTCGACCGGCTGCCAGTGCCGTCGGAACTTGGGCTATCCGCAGTCTAGCTCGCGGTTCCCTCAACGATTTGGGCTTCAGGCGTTTCCTTTTGCCAAAGCACCTCCATCAAGCGGACTCCATTACTACCATCCAAATTTGGTATTACGCCGAGATGGGCCTCAAAAATCAGCGGAGTCCTTATAGCGTTCGCTACCAGCTTGGCGGACTCCTTCGCATTTCGACTTCCTACCAGGCTAAGAACCTCCTGTGCGAGTGGTGTTAGAATTAACACCTCGAAAGAACACTCCTTACCTGGTTCGCCGCTCAGGATGATCACCAGGTCTCCCTCCCGAAAGATAACCAGACCCTGATCATTAAAACGGAAGGTCTTCTTCAAGCCAAGTCCACTGGCTCCCTGCACCAACCCGCTTGCTTCCAAATTGACCAGATGGCTGATGTTGGCCGTAGGGTCTTTAATCACCGCGCTCTTCGGGGCCAGATCACCGAACGCGCACTTCGCGAATTCTTCAAATGTCAGGGCGTCGGCTTGAGAAAATTCAGAGAGGAAGCGAAGTGTCCTTGGTGAAAATCGCCCAGGGCGGCGGATTTCGCCAGCCAGTACTTTGCCCCATAGCCCTTGAAGACGCTCGCTCGACGCATCTTCAGCGTATCTTTCAAACAAGTTCAGCCAGTCATCATCCAACTCAGCAGCGGAGACAGGGGTTTCGTTGTGCCCGCTAGCTTCGTCGGAGTGCTCGGTCAAGTTCGCCACCATTGCGGCGGCAACCGCCTCTCTGTTCGATTGCTTGCGGTACTCTTTTCTAACAAGTGTGTTCATTGCCCGCTCCGCTATTTCGGGATCGCCACTTGCTCCCGAGGCCACCGAGCTTGCGATGCTGCGTTCAACTAACTTATACGACTCCGTTTGGGCGTCGATCTTCGCCTTTTTCTGATGGAGCCACGCTACCGGTACATCGACCGCCGCGCCCACCAAGCGATCGAGAGCTTTAACCACACCTGGAGTCAATCCTTTCGGAATTGCCACGATGGCGTCGGCAATTTGTGCGGGTAAATTGGTCTGTTCTTGATCCAAAAGTTTCTCCTCCAGAACGGCGGCATTGTCACACAACAAATATGAAGCGAATCCGGGATCACCGCAAGATGCTGATGATATATCTAGGATTGGCTTCGCTCCGAACTTAGAGATTGATCACTCTGTTCCAAGTTCAGCGCAACTTTAGGTTAGGAAAATGCCGCTGGCGGACTCAGCTTAAACGCTAGTCGGCCGCCTTTGCTTATGAGACCTGAAAGCTCGCAGCCATCGCGAATCTCGCTTGGAGGATTTCCACTCTTCGCCCCCGCTACAATCCCCGCAACAAATCCCGCAACATCTACTTCAACTTCGCACCTTAAGAAGTTGTTTTCGTATACTTTAAGTACCACATTCGAATCCTCTCAGGTGCGCCACTTCCCCTGGCCCATGCAAGCCACTAGGCCAGTTCAGTCCGCCAGCGTTGCTTGGAGCGCCTTGAGCACTGCTTTCTGCCGCGCCGACTTGCCGATACTCGGCGGCCAGGTCAGCCAGTAGCCTTCCGAAATTGCGAGCTCCAGTGCGGGCGCGGCCTGCAAACGGCCCTCATCAAGGCAATCGCGCGCCAGCACACGCGAGCCCAGGACAACGCCCTGCCCCATCCGCGCTGCTTGCAGGGCGTGCGACATCGAGTCGGCCGAGAGCCAGCCATGCTCCGGCGCAGGCTCCCCGGTGAGCCGCGCCCATTCGCTCCACCCCGGCCGCTCGCCGCGCAGGCCGATTGCCGGCAGCCGGCGCCAATCCTCGCCGCAGCCCGGTGCCGTCATCGGCTGCAGCACTTCTCCGGCGACCAGCGCCGTTTCGCGGCCCGGCCATTCGCCCCGGCCATAACGGATGTGGACCGCCCCGCCCGCGGCCTCAAACTCGCCGCGTTTGGGCACGGTATCCAGGACCAGGCGCAGGCCCGGGAAGGCAGCGGCAAAGCGGCCGAGCCGCGGCAGCACCAGAAGTTCCAGGTGCGAGGGCAGCGCCGCGATGCGCAGCTCGCGCAATCCCTGGCCAAAGAGGTTGTCAGTGCCCTGCTCCAGCGCCCGCAGCGAGTCCTGCACCAGCGGCAGATAGCTCTCCCCATCAACGGTGAGCGCCACGCCCCGCGCCGCGCGCAGGAACAGCTTGCGGCCGAGCCAGCCCTCCAGGTTGCGGATGCGCTGGCTCACGGCGCCCTGTGTCGCGCCCAATTCTTCGGCCGCTGCGGTGAAATTGCCATGCCGGCCGGCGGCTTCGAACACGCGCAGCCAGTCGAGCGGCGGCAGGCGTTTCGGAGTGCGCTTCTCTGCCATTAGAAAACTTTGGCCTCAAACCCTAAATTACGCCATTCTATTAATGGCTAGGTCCCGTTAGCCAGGCAAGCGTGAACCAGGCCCAACCGGAGAGATACCATGCCCCGTTCCGTCACTGCCGATGCATCCGGCCGCTTCCTGACTGTGAGCTTTGCCGATGGCAGCAGCCATCGCTTCCACGCGGTGTGGCTGCGCGACAATGCGCTGGATCCGGAAACCCGCGCCCCCGGCAACGGCCAGCGGCTGATCACAATTGGCGACATCCCGGAAGATACCCGGATCAGCACCGCCGCCGTGGATGACGGCGCGCTGACCGTCACCTTCGCGCCCGAGGGCAAGACCACCACCTTCCCCGGTGCATGGCTGAAGAACCACGCCTACGACGTTGATCGGGATACGGAATTTGGCCGCTCGCCCGAGGGTGTCGAAACATGGGACAGCCGCCTTTCGGCTCCCGCCTACGACTGGGAGGCAGTGCAGTCCGACCCCGCAGCGAAGCGCGACTGGCTCGCCGCGATTGCCCGGCTCGGTTTTGCCAAGCTGGAAAACGGTCCGGTCCGCGAGGGGGCGCTGATCGACTGCGTGGAACTGTTCGGCTTCATCCGCGAGACCAACTACGGCCGCCACTTCGAGGTTCGGACTGAGGTGAACCCCACCAACCTCGCCTTCACCGGGCTTGGCCTGCAGGCCCATACCGACAATCCTTACCGCGACCCGGTTCCGACGCTGCAGATCCTCTACTGCCTGGAAAACTCTGCCGAAGGCGGCGACAGCATCGTCGTGGATGGCTTCCGCGCCGCGGAGCGGCTGCGGGAGGACGACCCGGAAGGTTTTGCCCTGCTGGCGGGCTATCCTGCGCGCTTCGAGTACAAGGGCAGCGACGGCGTGCATCTGACATCGCGCCGCCCGATGATCGAACTGTCGCCCGATGGGGAGATGACTGGCATCCGCTTTAACAACCGCTCATCCGCGCCCTTCGTGGATGTGCCGTTCGAGAAGATGGAAGCCTGCTACGCCGCCTACCGCCGCCTGGGCGAGATCATCGACGATCCGGAGATGGGCGTTTCGTTCAAGCTGGAGCCCGGCGAGAGCTTCATCGTCGACAACACCCGCGTGCTGCACGCGCGGCTGGGCTATTCCGGGTCCGGTTCCCGCTGGCTGCAGGGCGCCTACGCGGACAAGGACGGGCTCCTGTCCACGCTCAACGTTCTCAACGCGCAACTCGGGGGCTGATGGGATGAGCAAGCCGGATTTCAGCACGCTGACCAAGGACAATATCGTCGCCTTCATCGGCGATATTTTCGACCGCCGCGGCGATGAGGAATACCTCGGCGAGCCCGTCACCATGACCGAGCACATGCTGCAAGGCGCGACGATTGCCGAAGCGAACGGTCAGCCGGAGGAGATCATCGTCGGCGCGCTGCTGCATGACATCGGCCATTTCACCAGCGAATTCGGGACCTTCAGCATGGAAGACACCGAGGACCGGTTCCACGAAGAGGCCGGAGCCGAGGTGCTGGAGCGCTTCTTCCCGCCGGTGATCACCGATTGCGTGCGCTATCACGTGGCGGCGAAGCGCTACCTCTGCTCAACCAGGCCGGACTACTTCAACCGCCTTTCAGAAGCCTCTATCCATTCGCTGAACCTGCAAGGCGGGCCGATGAGCGCGGAGGAAGTGGCGGAATTCGAGAAGAACCCGAACCTCAAGCAGATCATCGCGGTGCGCTACCTGGATGAGGCGGGGAAACGCGCGGATATGGAGACGCCCGACTATTGGCACTTTGCACCAATGGTCCAGCGGATGGTCGACAGGCACCTGAGCGCGGGCAATTCCGCAAGATAAGCGCTCTCCTCACCGCAACCCAAGGGCTTTGGAAGGCCCTTGAGGAGCTTTGCATCAGGCGAAGAGCTCGTGCGCCAGCTCCAGCGCGTCGACCAGAGTGTCGACCTCGGCCTTGGTGTTGTAGAGGCCGAAGGATGCGCGGCAAGTTGCGGAATGGCCCAGGTGATCCATCAGAGGCCCGGCGCAATGGTGGCCCGCGCGCACCGCCACGCCCTTCTTGTCGAGGATGGTGGAGACGTCATGCGCGTGCGCCGCGCCCTGCATGGTGAAGCTGAAGATCGCCGCCTTGCCCGGTGCGGTGCCCTGCAGCGTGAGCCAGTTCAGACCGCCAAGCCGCTCCAGCGCGTAATCGCGCAAGGAAGCCTCATGAGCGGCGATGTCCTCCATGCCGAGATCCATCATATATTCCAGCGCCGCGCCCAAGCCGATGATCTGCACGATGCCCGGCGTGCCGGCCTCGAACTTCATCGGCGGGTCGTTGTAGATCACCTGGTCCTTGCTGACTTCCTTGATCATGTCGCCGCCGCCGATGAAGGGGCGCATCTCGGCCATGCGCTCGGGGCGGATGTAGATCGCGCCGGAGGCGGAGGGGCCGTAGAGCTTGTGGCCGGTGATCGCATAGAAATCGCAGCCGATGTCCTGCAGGTCGACCGGCATATGCACCGCGCCCTGCGAGCCGTCGACCAGCACCGGCACGCCCTTGGCGTGGGCCGCCGCGGTAATGGTTTTCACGTCAACCACGGTGCCCAGCACATTGGAGCATTGGGTAACGGCCACCAGCTTGGTCCGCGGGGTGATGGCGTCGATCACCTTCTGCGGATCGAGGCTGCCGTCAGCTTCGGTATCGACCCATTTCAGCACTGCCCCCTGGCGTTCGCGCAGGAAGTGCCAGGGCACGATATTGGCGTGGTGCTCCATCACCGACAGCACGATCTCGTCGCCGGGCCCGATGCGGGGCATGGCCCAGCCATAGGCTACCAGGTTGATACCCGCGGTGGTGCCGGAATTCAGCACGATCGAGCGCTCGTCGGCTGCATTCAGGAAACGCGCAATGGTGCCGCGGACCGCTTCATACTTTTCTGTCGCGAGGTTAGAAAGGTAATGCAAGCCCCTGTGAACGTTTGAGTATTCCTCGGCATACGCACGGTTCACAGCGTCGATCACCACCTTCGGCTTCTGGGCCGAGGCGCCATTGTCCAGGTAGGTCAGCGGCTTGCCGTTCACCTCGCGCGAGAGGATCGGGAAGTCGGCACGGATTTTTTCCACGTCATACATTGTCGGGCAGTCCCAGATTGGCCGGCCCGATCAGACCGGCAAGAAAAATAGCGGCGAAAAGCAGGATCAGGCTGGCCATCAGGACAACCCCCAGCGCCCGCCAGACGGAGCCGAAGCTGTGCGCCTCTTTGACAAAATGCAAGAGGATGAAGAACGCCAGTAAATTGACTCCGAGGTTCAGCAAGGCAGCCAGGATCGGCAGCACCAGGAAAACGAAACTGACAACGGCATTGGCGGCGGCCTGCAGGAGCTGCAGCCATACCACCAGCACCAGCAGCGCCTTGAGATCACCGTCGCCGCCAAGCCAGCGCCCCGTGGTGGTCAGCATGGCGATAAAGCCGATCTGCACCGCCATCATCAGCGCAAAATAGACGCCAGGCGAAAACCGCGGCACGAGCACCTCGGCGGGCAGCGGGAACAGGACTTGCTGGAGCGTATAGACCAGCGTGTTGAGCACCACCGACAGCAGGAACGCGGTCCAGAGCACCTCACGGCTCCAGCTGCGCTCCAACAGGCGCCGCGCCGCTTCCCCCGGCGTCCTCACCGTCAGGAGGGCGAAGTCAGCCAGCACGCTCATGCCCGCGCCCAATAGCCTTGGATCAGGCCGGATACCCAGAACCACACGAACACCACGCACCACAAAAAGCCCACAAGATCCTGCGCCGGGCCCGGGCCGATGAAACCAGCCACCAGCCCGTGCAGCAGGATCAGCGGACTCGCCGCAAGCAGCGCCCAGACCAGCGCCAGCCGGGAGCGATAGCTGCTGCCCTGCCCCCCTGCAGCGCGTGCGATCAGGTGCACAAACCAAGACACCGCATAAAGCATCAGCGGCAGGATAAACACCAGGCCGAGCAGCGCCCCGCCCAGCAGCATGTTCAGCTCCTGCCCCTCCAGATGCGCCTGCCGCGCCAGCTTTGGCATCTGCGCGACAAACAGGAGAGAGCAGGCCGCAATCAGCATCGCCAGCAGCCGGTCTTCACGCGGGCCCGCGCCAAGAAGCCGCGCAAACACCCTGCGCGGCCCCCTGTAGGTTGCGGGGATATCCGTGGTGACGGACATCAGTGGCGCCGGGCCAGCCAGCCTTGCAGGCGGGCGATGATCGCGTTCGCCACGTCGCCGTTTTCGATCTCCTCCACCGCCTCAGCGAGGAAGGCGAGGGTCATCAGGTCGATCGCCTCCGCCTTGGGCACGCCGCGCGAGCGGAGATAGAACAGGCCTTCCTCGTCGATCGCGCCGGAAGTGGAGCCATGCGAGCAGGCCACATCGTCGGCATAGATCTCAAGCTCGGGCTTGGCGAGGAACTGGCTGTCGTCATCCAAAAGCAAAGACTGCGAAATCTGATATCCGTCAGTCTTTTGCGCGCCTTCCTTCACCAGGATCTTGCCTTGGAACACGCCGGTCGCACCGTTGCGCAGCACCTTCTTGAAGACCTGCCGGCTTTCGCAGTTCACGGCGTCGTGGGTGATAAAGACAGTGTCGTCGTGGTGGAATTCGCCATCCCCAACACAGGCACCTGCGACATGGACCACCGCGTCGTCGCCAGTCAGTTCAACCACCGCCTCATTGCGGGTCAGCACACCATTCACGGTAAGCGTGAACGACTTGAACACGGACTCCTTACCCAGACGCGCAAACAGGTGGGTAGCCGCCCGGCGTTCATGGTCACGGCCCTGCGCGCGCACAAGATGCAGGGTGCCGCCATCGGCAACGTCAATCTCCATGCACTTGTTGAAACGTGCGGCCGCCGGGCCGTTTTCCAGAATGGTCGCCGCCGCACCGGAATCGACCTTGATCACGTGGTGCAGGATAGCGTCCGAGCTTTCGTCCGCATGGCGGTAGACCAGGTTCACGGGCTTGGACGGGGTGCCGGTCACATGGATCACCACACCGTCGGCGGCGAAGGCCGTGTTGAGCGCCGCCAGCGGACGTTCCACCGGCGTTTGCCCGCGCGCTTCGAGAACGCCGTACAAATCCTTGGCCCAGTGGATGTCCTTGCTGCAGATGTCGGCAATGCGCTCGATGGTGATCTCCTCCAGCGACAGATCGTCGGACGCTTCGGCATCAAACACGCCATCCACGAACACGATCTTCAGACGGTCAAAATCATCGAACATCGGCGCTTCGCCGGTCTCGAAAACAGCCGCCTTGGGCGTCTCGGCCTGCACCAGAGTGTCGGGCTTGGTGTACTTCCAGTATTCATCGCGGCGCGAGGGCAAACCCATGGTCTGAACCCGCGACAGCGCCGCCTGGCGCGCCTTCATCAGGCAGCCGCCCTCCGGCAGGGTGAGCGCGGCAAGCCGCGCCTCAGTAGCGTTTTGCTTGACTTCGGGCAGAGCCATTTACGCCTCCTCTGCCAGAATGCCGGCGTAACCGTTGTTCTCGACTTCCAGCGCGAGTTCGGGGCCGCCGGTCTTGACGATGCGGCCGTCTGCCAGGATGTGCACCACGTCGGGTTTGATGTGGTCCAGCAGGCGCTGGTAGTGGGTGATCACCAGGAAGCCACGGCCTTCATCGCGCAGTGCGTTCACGCCTTCGGCCACCAGCTTCATCGCGTCCACATCGAGTCCGGAATCGGTTTCGTCAAGGATGCAGAGCTTGGGCTCCAGCATCGCCATCTGCAGGATCTCGTTGCGCTTCTTCTCACCGCCGGAGAAGCCGACGTTGACCGGGCGCTTCAGCATGTCGGCGTCGATCTTCAGGCTTTTGGCCTTCTCGCGGACCAGCTTCAGGAAGTCGGACGCGGAGATCTCCTCCTCGCCGCGCGCCTTGCGCTGTGCGTTCACGGCGGTGCGCAGGAAGGTCATGTTGCCGACGCCGGGAATTTCAACCGGGTACTGGAACGCCAGGAACATGCCGGCCGCGGCCCGCTCTTCCGGCTCCATTTCCAGGATGTCTTCGCCAAGCAGCGAAGCTGAACCCTCGGTAACCTCATAGCCGTCGCGGCCCGACAGCACATAAGACAGCGTGGACTTGCCGGAGCCGTTCGGCCCCATAATCGCATGCACCTTGCCGGCTTCGACGGTGAGGTCGACGCCTTTCAGGATTTCCTTTTCCTCTTCTTCAAGCTTGACGTGCAGGTTCTTGATCTCAAGCATTATTTTCCTCGCTTCGCGTTCTGTTGCGGGCGCTTGGCCCGCCTTGTTCCTTGCCCCCTCAGGGGATCTCATGCCGGGGTCCGGAGGCGGTGGGTCAGCCCACCGAGCCTTCGAGCGAAATCGCCACCAGCTGCTGCGCTTCCATCGCAAATTCCATCGGCAGCGCTTGCAGCACGTCCTTGCAGAAGCCGTTCACCACCAGGGCGACCGCCTCTTCCTCGTCCATGCCGCGCTGGCGGCAGTAGAACAGCTGGTCGTCGTCCACCTTGGAGGTGGTTGCCTCATGCTCGACGCGGGAGGAGTTGTTCTTCACCTCAATGTAGGGGACGGTATGGGCGCCGCATTTGTCGCCGATCAGCAGGCTGTCGCACTGGGTGTAATTGCGCGAGTTTTTCGCCTTCGGATGCATCGACACCAGCCCGCGGTAAGTGTTCTGCGCCTTGCCGGCCGAGATGCCCTTAGAGACGATGCGCGACTTGGTGCGCTTGCCAAGGTGGATCATCTTGGTGCCGGTGTCGGCCTGCTGGTAGTTGTTGGTGATTGCAATCGAATAGAACTCGCCCTGGCTGTCGTCGCCGCGCAGGATGCAGGACGGATACTTCCAGGTCACGGCAGAGCCGGTTTCGACCTGGGTCCACATCACCTTGGCGCGGTCGCCGCGGCAGTCGGCGCGCTTGGTCACGAAGTTGTAGATGCCGCCTTTGCCGGTCTCGTCACCGGGATACCAGTTCTGCACGGTGGAGTACTTCACTTCGGCATCTTCCTCGACGACGATCTCCACCACCGCGGCATGCAGCTGCGCGGTGTCGCGTTGCGGCGCGGTGCAGCCTTCCAGGTAGCTCACATAGGAACCCTTGTCGGCAATGATCAGAGTGCGCTCGAACTGGCCGGTGTTTTCCGCATTGATGCGGAAATAAGTTGACAGCTCCATCGGGCAGCGGACGCCCGGCGGCACATAGACAAAGGAGCCATCGGAGAAGACGGCGGAGTTCAGCGTGGCGTAAAAGTTGTCGGAGACCGGCACCACGGAGCCGAGATATTTCTTCACCAGTTCCGGGTGCTTCTTGATTGCTTCAGAAATCGAGCAGAAAATGACGCCGGACTTTTCCAGCTCCGCCTGGAAAGTGGTGCCAACGGAGACGGAGTCAAACACCGCGTCCACAGCTACCTTGCGGCCCTCGGCGGGCGCATCCTCGGCGCCTTCCACACCAGCCAAAATCATCTGCTCTTTCAATGGGATGCCGAGCTTTTCGTAAGTAGCCAGCAGCTTGGGATCAACCTCATCCAGTGACTTCGGCTTCACTTCCATCGACTTGGGCCGCGCGTAATAGTACTGGTCCTGGAAATCGATCTCCGGGTAATGCACCATCGCCCATTGCGGCTCGTCCATCTGTTGCCAGCGTTCAAAGGCCTTGAGGCGCCATTCGGTCATCCATTCCGGCTCTTCGTTCTTTTCCGAGATGAGCCGGACGATATCCGGGTTCACGCCCTTGGGCGCGTATTCCATCTCGATATCGGTTTCCCAGCCGTATTTGTAGGCGCCGCCCACTTCACGCACCGCGTCCACGGTCTCCTGGTCAACACCTTCCTTGACTTGGGTCTGGTCCAAAGCGGCCATCATCTTCTCCTCATTCACGCCGCGCGGGCGCGATGTTTCTTTTCTTTTGCCAGCCACGCTTCGGCAAAGCGCAGCACCTCTTCTTCTGTTGTTGCGGGCCCGAGCGAGACACGCACCGCGCCCTGCGCCTCGGCCTCGCTGTATCCCATGGCGGTCAGCACCGCACTGGCGCGCACCTTGCCGCTGGAACAAGCGCTGCCCGCACTGATCGCAAAGCCCGCAAGATCCATCTGCATCACTTGCGTCTCGCCCTTCCAGCCGGGCACCGCAAAGCAAAGCGTGTTGGGCAGCCGCTTCTGAGCCTTCCCGACAAAAATAGTATGGCTTGCGCCGGCCACAAGAGCCTCTTCTAGAATATTTCTAAGTTCGGCAACCCGTTCCCAAACACCATCCGCAAGATCCCGGGCCGCCGCTTCCGCCGCGGCGCCAAAGCCTGCGATGCCGATCACGTTCTCAGTACCCGAGCGCCGGCCCATTTCCTGGCCGCCGCCCCTGATGCGCGCAGGCAGATCGGTGCCGCGCCGCATCACCACCGCGCCGCAGCCCTTGGGCCCGCCCAGCTTGTGCGCGGAGACCAGGGCCATCTGTGCGCCGAGCCAGTTGAAAGCCACCGGCAGCTTGCCGAATGCCTGCGTGGCGTCGGTGACGGCGAGCCCCTGCGGCAGGTCCTGTATGATCCCTGTTTCCGAATTGGCGAGCTGCACCGCGGCCTGTGCGGGATCCGGAATTTCGACTACCCCGTCGCGCGTTACAGCTAGATCCTCAACCGTCCAGGCGCGCACTGCGTCATGTTCCACCCCTGCGCCGTGCAGGCCTCTGCCCTCCAGCGCCAGGGCCGCACCCTCAGTAGAGCCGGAGGTAAAGACGATGTCCGCCCCATCGGCACCAAAGGCGGCCGCCACCTGCGCCCGCGCCTTTTCCACCAGCGCCTTGGCTGCACGGCCCTCGGCGTGGACCGACGACGGGTTGCCGCAGACGTCCATCGCCGCGATCATCGCATCCCGGGCCTCGGGCCTCAGCGGGGTTGTGGCGTTATGGTCGAGGTAAACCCGTGTCATGGAGTCATCTTTTTCCGTGCTGCTGCTGCCTCATAAGCGTAAACGCCGGTGGCTGCAAAGCTTTCCCGCCTTGCCGCCCCCTCAATCATCGACCACCGCAAACAGACTCGGTACCGCCGGACAGGGCGCAAGGTCGTTTTTGACCACATCCGACAGTTTTGTCTGATGCAAGAAAACATAGACATGTGCGCTCAGGCTTTCCCACAGCCGGTTGGTCAGCGATTGCGCCCGGCTGCCGGACAGCGCGCCCGAAGCGCCCGCGCCCTTGTGCATCGCATCCACGGTTTCATCCACCGCGGATAGCACATCGACGATGCGGATGTCGGCAGCGGGCTTTGCCAGCCGGTAGCCGCCGCCCGGGCCACGCACCGACTCCACCAGGCCGGCGCGGCGCAGCTTCACAAACAGCTGCTCCAGATACGGCAGCGAAACATCCTGCCGTTTCGAGATATCGCCGAGGGACACCAGCTCCCCGGCTGGCTGAAGCGCGATATCCGCCAGCGCAACCATTGCGTAACGCCCCTTTGTGGATAGCTTCATCCTTCACCCCTCGAATTCAGCGCAGCACTGCGTCATCATTGACCTTGACCGCGTCTGTGCGTATCTCAGCCTGACGGACGGCGGACACCCGCCCGCCGTGATTAGAACCGTTCTAAGATGCCCGACGGAACTCGTCAAGTTTTCTGCCGGCACGCCCGAAAACGAGAGTAGGATCCAACCACCCATGCCTGAGGTCATCTTTCCTGGACCCGAAGGCCGCCTCGAAGGCCGCTATCATCCGCAAAAAGAAAAAGACGCCCCCATCGCCATCGTGCTGCACCCGCATCCGCAGTTCGGCGGGACGATGAACAACAAGGTCGTCTACAACCTGCATTACGCCTTCTACAACATGGGCTTCACCGTGCTGCGCTTTAATTTCCGCGGCGTCGGGCGCAGCCAGGGCGAATATGACCAGGGTGTGGGTGAGCTGTCCGATGCGGCCTCCGCGCTGGACTACCTGCAGTCGATGAACTCCAACTCCAAGCATTGCTGGGTTGCGGGCTTCTCTTTCGGCGCCTGGATTGGCATGCAGCTTCTGATGCGCCGGCCCGAGATCACCGGTTTCATTTCGGTGTCGCCGCCCGCCAACATGTATGATTTCTCCTTCCTTGCGCCCTGCCCGTCTTCGGGCCTGATTATCAACGGCACCGCCGACCGCGTGGCGCCGCCGGCCGATACCGCCAACCTTGTGGGCAAGCTGCACGAGCAGAAAGGCATCACCATCACCCATACCGAGGTTGAGGGCGCAGATCACTTCTTCCAGGACAAGCACATGGACACACTGATAACCAATGTCAGCGACTATGTGAAACGCAGGCTGACCGAGAACAGCCGCTGATGGCGTCCACCATTGAAACGCTTGCCGCCAAACTGGCTGAGGACACGCTGAAAGTGCAGGACGCCATTGGCGAGGACCGGCTATATGTGGAAGTCGGCCAGGTTCTGGCCGCCGCTTCGCAATCGCTGGAGGAAGCGTTTCTGACCGAAATGCGCGTGCGCCTGGCCGAGCGCAAGGCGCGCACGTTCCTGAACGGCAAGGTGGCTGAAGCGCAGGCCGCGGCCGAAGCAGCGCTCGCGGCCAGGCAGGCGGGGCAAGCGTGAGCGCCCGGCTCGACGCGCAATTCGCCTTCCTGCTGGAAGCCGACAAACTCCGCCAGGTGGAGCGGCAGAACCTGATCCTCGACTGCTCCCGCGCAGAGAACTCCGCCGAGCACAGCTGGCACCTTGCACTCTATGCGCTGGCGCTGGCGCCTCATGCCGCGCCGGAAGTGGAGATCGGCCGGGTGATCCGGATGCTGCTTCTGCACGACCTGGTTGAGATCGACGCGGGCGACCACCCGATCGACAGCGCGTCCGACTGGCAGGCCGTCGCCGCCGCCGAACAGGCCGCTGCCGACCGGCTGTTCGGCCTGCTGCCTCCCGATCAGGGAGATGAAATGCTGCGCCTTTGGCATGAGTTCGAGGCATCGGAGACCCCCGATGCGCAATTTGCCAAGCGGCTCGACCATTGCCAGCCGGTGTTCCAAACCCTCTGCGGCCGCGCGCCCTTGCCGGGCCATATCGGGATTGTCCGCCGCAACCTCGAAGGCGGCCGCGCCGCGGCGCTGGAGCAGGCCCTGCCGCATGCCTATGCCCAGGCCATGACGCTTCTGAACGGGACCGGCAAAGCACCTTGTGCCGAATTTGCGCGCAGGATGGAATTTCTCAACGAATCCGATCAGTTGAAGGGCGTCCTTCGCGCCTCCAAGCTGGGCGGCGGTACGCGGCATGAAAACTCAGCTGAACATAGCTGGCACGTCATGATGCACGCCTGGGTGCTGGCTGAGCACGCCGCAATGCCAATCGACCTCGACGAAGTGCTGCGGATGTTGCTGCTACATGATCTGGTCGAAATTGACGCCGGCGACGCGCCCATTCACAGCGTCACCGATCCCGCGGTTCTTGCTGCGCTCGCCGAGCGCGAGGAAGCCGCCGCCGCGCGCCTGTTCGGGCTGCTGCCTAAGGACGAAGGCGTGCCGCTGCGCGCACTCTGGCAGCGGTTTGAGGCCGCGGTGTGTCCCGAAGCCCGCTTTGCCAAGTCCATCGACCGGGTGCAGCCGGTGCTGCTTAACCTGATGAACGGCGGCGGCAGCTGGGTCGATTACGAGGTGACCCTTGCGCAGCTCGACACCCGTGTCGGAGCCAAGGTGGCACGCGGCGCACCCGCCTTGTGGGACCACGTGCGTGCGCAAGTGGAGCCCTGGTTTGCGCAGCGTGGCGGGGCCTAACTCCGGTTCCGCGCTTCATTTTCAGTTCAATAACAATTACTTATAGCCCAATCCTCAGGCTGCTTGCGTGATCCCGCCGGGCACAAAATCCTCGGCCTCCGCTCCCTCGCGGCTTAGCGTCAGGAACTGCCCGGGCTTCAGCTCGTTCCAGGCGGCGCCGGTATCTTCCAGCGGCTCCGACACCACCGCCCAGCCGCCAAGCTGCGGACACCAGCGGTAGAAGACCGAGGGCGCAATGTGATCGGAGGAGTAGCGCGCCGCAAAAAGCCGCTCCCCGTCCGACATCGCCACCGATAGCCGCATATGCGGTGTGCTGCCCCGCTCCCGCGACAGCGCCTCCATCCGTGCCACCGCCCGCTCCAGCGCTGCCTTCGGCCCGGTGTCGAGGCCTTCTTGCAAAGCCAGCAGGAACAGCACCTCGCTGTCGGTCGCACCCTTGCGGTGCTCGTACAGCGCATCGGGAATGCACATGTCGGCGTAGCGGCGGAAGCGCTCGAACCCGCCGACCTGGCCGTTGTGCATGAAGCTCCAGCGCCCGGCAGCAAAGGGGTGGCAATTGTTGCGGCTGATCGCTGAACCCGTGGACGCACGCACATGCGCCAGGAACAGCCCCGATCGGACCTGATGCGCCAGCGCCCTGAGGTTAGTGTCGGACCAGGCCGGCAAGACGTCCCGGTAGAGTCCCGGCTCCGACCGTGTGCCGTACCAGGCCACGCCAAAGCCGTCGCCATTGGTCGCGGTCTTGCACTTCGCGGCACTCTGGCTCTGCACGATCAGCGAATGCGCGGGCCGGGTGACGATGTCCTCAAGGAAAATGTCGGCTCCGATATAGGCGGCCCAGCGGCACATTACGGCGCTCCTTGGCGGGTGAAGGGAATCAGGACAATGCCCCTAAAAATACGGCAAGACCCTGATCATTCCCCTAAGAGGCGGCGCCCCGCCGGTCCAGTGCATTTGCGCACACTTACCTGCGGAAACGCCAATGCCCCCTCACGCCTTGCGGAATTGCGCCAGTTGGTGCCGTTTCCGAGCTTTCCCGCGCGGCCGCAATCCGCTACCCCGGGAGCAACCGGCCGCCGCCAAGGAGGGAAAGCACCATGCCCGTGCATTACGTCTACCTGATCATCGCCGTCGCGGCGGAGACCATCGGCACCACGGCGCTGCAAGCCAGCCAGCAGTTCTCCCGGCTCGGGCCGTCACTCCTCGTGCTGGTGGCCTACGGGTTCTCCTTTTACATGATGGGGCTCACGCTCAAATTCATGCCGGTTGGCGTGGTCTATGCCATCTGGTCCGGGCTCGGCATCCTGCTGATTGCGGTCATTGCCTTTGTGGTGTTTGGCCAGCGGCTGGACTGGCCCGCGGTGCTGGGCATGGTACTGATCATGACCGGCATCATCATCATCCACCTGTTTTCAAAGACCTCCGGCCACTGACCCAAGCGCCCGGAAAGGGGCGCTGATCCGCCTTTGCGGGGCAATCAAGCGCATTTCCTCTGGTCTTCGGGCCGGTATCGGGCTATGCGCGCCCCAACTTCCTTACAAAGGCATACGTCATGGACCTGCGCAACATTGCGATCATTGCTCACGTCGACCACGGCAAGACCACACTGGTAGATGAGCTTCTGAAACAATCCGGCGCCTTCCGCGAGAACCAGGCGGTGGCGGAACGCGCAATGGATTCCAACGACCTCGAGCGCGAGCGCGGCATCACCATCTTTGCCAAGCCGACCTCGGTCGAATGGCACGGCACCCGCATCAACATCGTCGACACCCCTGGCCACGCCGACTTCGGCGGCGAGGTGGAGCGTATCCTGTCGATGGTCGATGGCGTTGTGCTGCTGGTCGATGCCGCCGAAGGCCCGATGCCGCAGACGAAATTCGTCACCTCCAAGGCGCTGGCGCTTGGCCTGCGCCCGATCGTGGTGCTGAACAAGGTCGACAAACCCGACGCCGAGCCCGACCGGGCGCTGGACGAGGTCTTCGACCTCTTTGCCTCGCTCGACGCCAACGAGGACCAGCTCGACTTCCCGCATATGTACGCCTCGGGCCGCTCCGGCTGGGCCGACCCGTCACTTGACGGGCCGCGCAAGGATCTGCACGCGCTGTTCAACCTGATAGTGAACCACGTGCCCAAGCCCAAGCAGATCGCCCGCCAGGACGAAGACTTCCGCATGCTGGCGACCACGCTGGGCAGCGACCCTTTCGTCGGCCGTCTGCTCACCGGCCGCGTTGAAAGCGGCAAGCTGAAGGTCGGTGCCACGGTTCAGGCGCTGACCCGCGTAGGTCAGAAGATCGAGCAGTTCCGCGTGACCCGCATTCAGGCCTTCCGCGGCCTCGCTCAGCAGGACATCGAGGAAGCCCAGGCAGGCGACATCGTGTCGATTGCCGGCATGTCCAAGGCCACCGTGGCCGACACCATCTGCGCGCTGGCGGTAGACGAGCCGCTGGACGCCCAGCCGATCGACCCGCCCACCATCACCGTGACCTTCGGCATCAATGACAGCCCGCTGGCAGGCCGCGATGGCAAGAAGGTGCAGTCCCGGGTGATCCGCGATCGGCTGATGAAAGAGGCCGAAAGCAACGTCGCGATCAAGATCGCCGACACTCCCGGCGGCGAGGCCTTCGAGGTCTCCGGCCGCGGCGAGTTGCAGATGGGCGTTCTGATCGAGAACATGCGCCGCGAGGGTTTCGAACTGTCGATCTCCCGGCCGCAGGTGATCATGCGCGAGGAAGACGGCCAGCGCATGGAGCCGGTGGAAGAAGTCACCATCGACGTGGATGACGAGTATTCCGGCGCGGTGATCGAGAAGATCACCGGTGCGCGCAAGGGCGACCTGGTGGAGATGCGCCAGGCCGGTGCCGGCAAGACCCGCATCATCGCCCATGTGCCCTCGCGCGGGCTGATCGGCTACCACGGCGAATTCCTCACCGACACCCGCGGCACCGGCGTGCTGAACCGCGTGTTTCACGGCTGGACGCCTCACAAGGGCGCGATCCCGGGCCGCCGCGCGGGCGTGCTGATCTCGATGGAGAACGGCCAGTCCGTGGCCTATGCGCTGTGGAACCTCGAAGAGCGCGGCAAGATGTTCATCGGCGCCCAGGCCGAGGTCTACACCGGCATGATCATCGGCGAGCATTCGCGCGACAACGATCTGGAAGTGAACCCGTTGAAGGGCAAGAAGCTGACCAACGTGCGCGCCTCGGGCACCGATGACGCGGTGCGTCTGACCACGCCCATCACCCTGTCGCTGGAAGAGGCCATCGCCTACATCAACGATGACGAGCTGGTGGAAGTGACCCCCAACTCGATCCGTCTGCGCAAGCGCTATCTCGACCCGCACGAGCGCAAGCGGATGGCCAAGGCCGCCAGCTGATCCAATAAAAGGCCGCCCTCCTGGGCGGCCTTTTTTTGCTGTCTGCATCTGCCGTGCTACCGTCTCCCAAAATCGGGGGAGAAACAGATGCAGAAGCTGCAAGTGCAGGGCGTCCATCATATCACGCTGACCGGAGCAGACCGGCGGACATCGATCGACTTCTGGGAGGGCGTGCTGGGGATGCCCTTTGTCTTCGATCAGCCGAACCTGGACAACCCGGACGAAGGCCACCTCTACTTCGATCCGGGGGATGGCCGTCTGATCACCGTCTTCACCAATGAAAACCGCACGCCGGACCCGCGCCGCACCCCCACCGAACCGGGCTGCGTGCATCACCTTGCGTTCAACGTGAGCAAGGCCACCTTCAGCCAGGCCGTTCAGCGGCTGGAGGCGCGCGGGATCGGGCATTCCGGGCCCAAGGACCGCGGTTTTATGGACTCGATCTATTTCAAGGACCCGATGGGGCTCCTGATCGAACTTGCCTGCTACCGGTTTGAGCCGCCCGCCGGCTACACCCATGCAGATGTGATGATCGAAGCCCACCGTATCCGGCTGGCGCGCGAAGACTACAATATCCAGGAGTCGCATCTGGCCGATGCCATCGAAACCCTGGTGGAGCGGCGCCAGCAGAGCCTCTCAGCCGACCGCAGCCCGCGCAACCCATACTGACGGAAAAAGGGAGCGGCCAGCACCGCTCCCCTTCATCTTTCCCGAAATACTCAAACCGGCGGGGTGTTTGCGGCAGGCACTCTGGCCTACTCGCTGGTCTCCACCACCATCAGCTCACGCTCGGAGGCGTCGCGCGCGTGGCTCAAGGCCTCCTGGTATTCGGGGCTGTTGTAGCAGTCGACTGCCGCCTCGACGCTGGGGAAACGGGCGACGACGTTGCGCGGCCGCTCCTTGCCCTCCAGCTGCACAAAGCGGCCGCCCCGGGCGATAAATTCGCCGCCGTGCTTGGCGATGGCAGGCCCCGCCAGCTCGGCGTATCTGCCGTAGGCCTCGGCGTCGGTAACGGTGACATGCGCGATCCAGAGTGCGCCCATTTGCTTATCCTCCCAATACGGTTTCGGCAGCCTTGATGGCCGCATCTGCGTTGGCGGCATCTTTGCCGCCGCCCTGGGCCATGTCGGGCCGGCCGCCGCCGCCCTTGCCGCCGAGTTCGGCAACCGCGGCCTTGACCAGATCCACCGCAGAGACGCGCCCGGTCAGGTCGCTGGTCACACCTGCGGCCACCGCGGCCTTTCCGCCGGCATCTGCGATCAGCAGCACCGCGCCGGAGCCCAGCCGTGCCTTGTGCTCGTCGATCAGCGCGGGCAGGTCCTTGCCCGACACACCATTCAGCACCTGCGCGAGGAACTTGACGCCGTCGACCACCTTCGCTTCCGCGCCGCCGCCATTGCCGGAACCGCCGGCCATCGCCAGCTCGCGGCGCAGCTGCGCAACCTCGTTCTGCAGGCTCTTGCGTTCGTCCATCAGCGCCTTCAGGCGGCTCATCACCTCCGACGGCTGGGCTTTCAGAGCACTTGCGACCTCGGCCATGCGCAGCGCCTCTTCCTCCAGATAGCGGGACGCCTCGGCGCCAGTCAGCGCCTCGATGCGGCGCACGCCCGCGGAAGACGCGCTGTCGCCCAGGATCACGAAGGCGCCGATGTCGCCGGTCTGCTTTACATGGGTGCCCCCGCAGAGCTCGATGGAATAGGTATGCCCGTCCTGGCCCTTGCCAGTCGGCGCCCGGCCCATGGAGACTACGCGCACCTCGTCGCCGTATTTTTCCCCGAAGAGCGCCTGCGCGCCCAGGTCACGGGCGTCGTCCGGCGCCATGATGCGGGTTTCCACGGGCGTGTTCTGGCGGATGTAGGCATTCACATCGGCAGAGACCTTGGCCAGCTCTTCAGCGCTCAGCGCCTTGGCGTGGCTGAAGTCGAAACGCAGACGGTCCTCGGCGTTGAGGGAGCCGCGCTGCGCGACGTGATCACCAAGCGCCTCGCGCAGGGCCTCGTGCAGCAGGTGCGTTGCCGAGTGGTTGGCGCGGATCGCGGTGCGGCGGGCGTGGTCGACCTCCAGCTGCGCGGCCGCGCCTGTACTGATGGTGCCTTCGGTTACTTCGCCGAAGTGAATGAAGACGCCCGCGGCTTTCTTGGTGTCGGTGACACGGACCACGCCGCCTTCGATGCGGATTTCGCCGCTGTCGCCAACCTGGCCTCCGGCCTCGGCATAAAACGGCGTCTGGTTCAGCACCAGCTGCACGCTTGCGCCCTTGCCTGCCTCTTTCACCTCACCGCCGTCCTGCACGATAGCGAGGATCTGGCCCTCGGCTGTCTCGGTCTCGTAGCCGAGGAAATCGGTGGCGCCGTGGGTGTCGGCGATGTCGAACCAGATGGTGCTGTCGGCGCTTTCGCCGGACCCCGCCCAGGCGGCACGCGCCTTGGCCTTCTGCTCGGCCATGGCGGCATCGAAGCCCCTTGTATCGACGCTGCGGCCCTTTTCGCGGAGTGCGTCCTGCGTGAGGTCCAGCGGGAAGCCGTAGGTGTCATAAAGTTTGAAGGCAGCCTCGCCCGGCAGCGGCGCGTCCTCGCCGAGGCCCGCCAGCTCGTCATCCAGCAGCTTCAGACCGCGGTCGAGCGTCTGCTTGAAGCGGGTTTCCTCCAGCTTCAGGGTTTCCTCGATCAGCGCCTGGGCGCGGCCCAGTTCCGGGTAGGCGCCGCCCATCTGGCTCACCAGCGCGGGGACCAGGCGGTGCATCACCGGATCCTTCGCGCCCAGCAGATGCGCATGGCGCATGGCGCGGCGCATGATGCGGCGCAGCACGTAGCCCCGGCCGTCGTTGGAGGGCATCACACCATCGGCAATCAGGAAGGAGGTGGAGCGCAGGTGATCGGCAATCACCCGGTGGTGCACGTTCTGATCCCCATAGGGGTCAACACTGGTGGCCTCGGCCGAAGCCTCGATCAGCGCCTTGAACAGGTCGGTGTCATAGTTGTCATGGCTGCCCTGAAGCAGCGCGCCGATCCGCTCCAGCCCCATGCCGGTGTCGATTGACTGCATATCGAGCGCCTTCATCGAGCCGTCCTCAAACTGCTCGTTCTGCATGAAGACGATGTTCCAGATCTCGATGAAGCGGTCGCCGTCCTCGTCCTTGCTGCCCGGAGGGCCGCCCCAGATGTGGTCGCCGTGATCATAGAAGATCTCGGTGCAGGGGCCGCAGGGGCCGGTCGGCCCCATCTGCCAGAAGTTGTCGGAGGTATCGATGCGGATGATCCGGTCTTCCGGCACGCCGACCTTCTTCCAGATCTCGAAGGCCTCGTCGTCGGTGTGGTAGACGGTGGTGAGCAGGCGGCTCTTGTCGATGCCGAAATCCTTGGTGATCAGCTCCCAGGCAAAGGGGATCGCCTCCTGCTTGAAGTAATCGCCAAAGGAGAAGTTCCCGAGCATCTCGAAGAACGTGTGATGGCGCGCGGTGTAGCCCACGTTGTCGAGGTCGTTGTGCTTGCCGCCGGCGCGCACGCATTTCTGCGAGGTGGTGGCGCGCTTGTAGTCGCGGGTCTCGACCCCGGTGAAGAGGTTCTTGAACTGAACCATGCCGGAGTTCGTGAACATCAGGGTCGGGTCGTTGCGCGGCACCAGCGGGCTCGACTCCACGATCTCGTGGCCCTGCTTGGCAAAGTAGTTCAGAAAGGTTGAACGGATATCGTTGAGCGTCGGCATGTGCGGGATCTCTTACGGGCTTTTTTCAGCGGTCCGGGCAGGTTTACCGCCCCGCCGGGGCACTGTCCACAGCGGGAAGGCCGCCAGCCGCACGAAAAAGGGGCGCGGCCCTCGCCACGCCCCTTCGCCCGTGAATTGATCAGACTACCGGGTGCTTAGGCCTCGAGGATATCGTCGGCGCCATCCGTCTCGGGGCGGTGGAACTCCAGCCCGTGTGAGGCCCGGATCTTGTCCTCGATATCATAGGCGATGGACGGGTTTTCGCGCAGGAACTGCTTGGCGTTCTCCCTGCCCTGGCCGATCCGCTCATCCCCGTAGGAGAACCAGGCACCGGACTTGTTGACCACGCCCGCGGCGACGCCGAGGTCCAGCAGTTCGCCCATCTTGGAGATGCCTTCGCCATACATGATGTCGAATTCCACCTGCCGGAACGGCGGCGCCACCTTGTTCTTCACCACCTTGACGCGGGTCTGGTTGCCGACCACCTCGTCCCGGTCCTTGATCGAGCCGATGCGGCGGATGTCGAGGCGCACCGAGGAGTAGAACTTCAGCGCGTTGCCGCCGGTGGTGGTTTCGGGCGAGCCGAACATCACGCCGATCTTCATGCGGATCTGGTTGATGAAGATCACCATGCATTTGGAGCGGCTGATCGAGCCGGTGAGCTTGCGCATTGCCTGGCTCATCAGGCGGGCCTGCACGCCGACGCTGCTGTCCCCCATGTCGCCTTCGAGCTCGGATTTCGGCGTCAGAGCCGCCACCGAGTCGACAATCACCATGTTGACCGCGCCCGAGCGCACCAGCGTGTCGGTGATCTCCAGCGCCTGTTCGCCGGTGTCGGGCTGCGAGATCAAGAGCTCGTCCAGGTCGACGCCCAGCTTCGCGGCATACTGCGGGTCGAGCGCGTGCTCCGCGTCGACGAAGGCGCAGACGCCGCCCTTCTTCTGCTGTTCCGCGATGCAATGCAGCGTCAGCGTGGTCTTGCCCGAGCTTTCCGGACCGTAGATCTCGATGATCCGGCCCATCGGCAGGCCGCCGATCCCCAGCGCGATGTCCAGGCCCAGAGAGCCGGTCGAGCTGGCCTCGATCTCCTGGGCGGCGCTGCCGTCGCCCATCTTCATGATCGAGCCCTTGCCGAACTGCCGCTCAATCTGGGCAAGCGCGCTGTCCAGCGCCTTCTGCTTGTCACCGCTCATCTTGTTCTTCATGGTCAAAAGATCCGCCATAGTCCCTTGTCCCTTTCTATGTGTCACACACCGGGGCGTGCGGCAATCACTGCTTTGTTCGCCTCTTGTTCCGTATGCGATCAAAACGAGAACATTGCAACTGGTTTCTGCTGTACCAGAAGCGGGTGCGAGGTGTTAAAGATTGATTTAAGGTTGAATGAAGCCAGCAGGATTTACCGGGCAGTTAACGAAATGATGATCTTTTTCAAAGAACGGCTGGTGCTTCTGTCGGTGCCCAAGACCGGCACCACCGCCTATCAGGATGCTCTGCGGAACCGCGCCGACCTGGCGATCTCCGACCCGCCGGAGCTGAAGCATGCGCCGCTGTTCCGCTATAACCGCTGGATCCGGCCAATGTACGAGAAGGTCTGCGATGCCGAGCTGGAAGTGGCGGCGGTGATGCGCGAGCCGTTCAGCTGGCTCGGCAGCTGGTACCGGTTCCGCCAGCGCTCATTCATGGAAGGCAAACCCAATTCGACCAGGGGCATTTCCTTCGACGCCTTCCTGCATGCGGCCTGCAAGGGCAAGCCCCCCGGCTTTGCCAATGTCGGGAGCCAGGCCAAGTTTCTCGAGCCGCAGGCCAACGGCTGCAAGGTCACCCACCTGTTCCGCTACGAGGACCAGGACGCCTTCCGCACCTTCCTGGAAACGCGGCTGGAGCAGAGCATCACGACACAGCGCCGCAACGTGAGCCCGCAAGCGCATCTGGACGTCAGCCCTGAGACCGAGGCGCTGGTGCGGCGCAAGCGGGCAGCGGAGTTCGATCTCTACGACAGCATACCGGCGCGCTGAACATTCTTGCTGAGATGCGGAGCCGCGCGTTGCCGGTGCGCGCGGAGGCCATCCGGCAAAAGTGACTGGCAGTTTATCCCGGCCTCGTCCGTACGCGATTTCGAGGGACCACCCAGCCACAGCAAAATCGCCGCCGCGTGGGGGCGCGACGGCGATGCGCGGCGGCCTGACGGCCTTGTCCCGCGCCAAAGAAGAGGGCCGCCCCAAAAAATTGGGCGGCCCCTGATGCTTCCAGTACCGGAAACCTTAGTGCAGCTGCGCGTGAACAGTTTCCGTCAACTGGTTGAGAGAAAAAGGTTTTGGCAGGAAGACCGAGTTCGGCACCATCGGTTCCGCTTCGCCAAAGGCGCCCTCGGCATAGCCGGAAACAAAGACCACGCGGGTTTCGGGGCGCTCCTTCAGCGCCTCGCGCACCCAGCTCGGCCCGTCCATGCCCGGCATCACCACATCGGTGACGAAGACATCCACGGTAAGCCCCGGATCCTCCAGCGTGCGCAGGGCGTCCTCGGCCGATTCCGCTTCCAGGACAGTGTAGCCGCGCATCCTGAGCGCGCGGGAGGCAAAAGCCCGTACCGGCGCCTCGTCCTCCACCAGGAGCACCACGCCTTCGCCGTGCTTAGCGGCGGCGGCCTTGTCCTCGCTCCTGGCGGCGGGCTGCAGTTGCGGCTGCTGCTTGTAGACGGGGAAGAACAGGGTGAACTGGGTGCCGTGGCCCTTCACGGAATCCACGAAGATATAGCCGCCGGTCTGCTTGATGATGCCATAAGCGGTCGACAAGCCCAGCCCGGTGCCCTCGCCGGTGCGTTTGGTCGTGTAAAAAGGCTCGAACACCTTCTGCAGCTTGTCCGGCGCGATACCCACGCCCTCGTCCGAGACCTTAACTGTCACCCAGTCGCCTTCCGGCACCGTGGCGCGGTCGCGCTCCAGCGGGCCGTCGAGCGACAGCACCTCGGTTTCCACCCGGATCTCGCCGCCCTGGGGCATCGCATCCCGCGCGTTCACCACCAGGTTCATCAGCACCTGCTCCAGCTGCCGCTTGTCGGCGCGGATCGCCTTCATCACCGGGTCGTGGCTGAGCGTCAGCGTGACCTTCTCACCCACCAGGCGGTTCAGAAGATGTGTAAGGTCCGAAAGCGTGTCGCGCACATCCAGCACCTCGGGCTGGAGGGTTTGCTTGCGCGAAAACGCCAGCAGCTGGCTGACCAGCGCGGCGGCGCGGTTGGCATTCTCGTGGATCTGGATCAGATCGCCGTAATCCTGGTCGCCCTGGTCGTGGCGCAGCAGGAGCAGGTCGCAATGGCCTGCAATTGCGGTCAGCAGGTTGTTGAAATCATGCGCCACCCCGCCGGCGAGCTGGCCGATCGCCTGCATCTTCTGGCTCTGGACGAACTGCGCTTCCAGCGTTTTCAGCTCGGTCGCGTCATTCAGCACCGCAATGAGCACCGGCGCGCCTTCCTCCAGAATACGGGTCAGAGTAATCTGGACAAAGACCTCCTTGTCACGGCGCGCCACGCGCAGGAACTCGGACTTGTTCGGGGCAAGCCCGTCCGCCGTATCCCGCAGCCAGTCCGACATCGGCCGGCCCAGGCCTTCCATCAGCTGGCCGAGCTTGCGGTTGCCGCAGCTGTCAATGCCGAGGAGCCGGAGCGCCATCTTGTTGGCGGTCAGTATCTCACCCGAGGGCGCGACTTTCAGGAAGGGAACGGGAAGGGATTCAAAGCCCGCCTGTCCCGCGGCCAGTTCCTTCTCGTCGACCTCCATCATGTAGAGCTCGCTGCGGCCCTGGGTGCGGTTCTTCTCGCTGACCAGCACCTGCACCGGGCCGGACTTGGTGCTGAGCGTGTTGATCTTCCCTGGCAGCACCGGCAGCGAGGGGAACAGCCTGTCGGTGGACTTCGCCCGCTCGCCGATCAGGCCGCGGGCGGCCTCGTTCATAAACAGAACGGCGCCTGTGCGGCCGACGGTGATCATTGGCACTGCCACCGCTTCCGCGCCGCGGCCGGAGCCTGCGCGCTCCAGAATATCCTCAACCCGCCACAGATAGCTGCCGCCGTTCATCTGGTGCACCGCCAGCCGCACGTGGCCGCGGCGGGTCACGATGTCCTCACGTGCGGCGCCATCAACGCGGGCGCGGTTCTGCAGACGGAACAGCACCGCCGATGGGTTTGCGAGCACCGAGCGCAGCGTGCCTGCCAGGGTCTCCTTGGACGCGTCCTGAAAACGTTTCACCGCGGCAGCGTTGCAGGCGTGGATCATCCCGTCATCGTCGGTGACAAAGCTGGGGGTTGCATCCTTTTCGATGAAGCCGGTGAGCAGCTCCGCCGCCATCGCGCGGGCGTTGAGGCGCAGCCGTGTCTGCAACAGCATCAGCCCCGCCACCGCCACCAGCGTCAGCCCCACCATCACAAAGCCGCGGCCCATCCATTCAGGCAGCGCCAGCAGCCAAGGGGCAAGCATCAGCATCACCGCCAGCAGGAGTGTCGCCGCAAGCCGGGCATGTTCAGGCGCATAGACGCGCAATTCCGGGACGGAGGTTTCTCGGCGACCGATCATTGCGGCTCCATGGACAGTGCTTGGTGCCGCAATAACGCGGCAAGTTGAGTTAAAACCACGTTAAGAAAAACATAGGTTTTCCGGGAGTGAACCTAGCAACCGGCCTTCGCGCGCGTCAACACGGCAACGTAGAAACCATCGGTGCCTTCCTGCACCTGCCAACTCTGTTCGGCAGTCATCTGCCAGCCTTCATTCCGCGCGATAAACGCTTGAACTTGGGCGGAGTTTTCTTCCTCCAGCATGGAGCATGTGGCAAAAGCCAGAACCCCGCCCGGCGCTGCCAGAGGGGCCGCAGCGGCAAGGATTTCACCTTGGGTTTTGCGCAGCAGCTGTAGTTTACCGGGTGTTAGGCGCCATTTACCTTCGGGCGCCCGCCGCCAGGAACCGGAGCCAGAACAGGGCGCGTCGCAAAGGATCAGATCGAAGGGCCCGGCCTTCTCCAGTTCACTGGATTCCAGAAGCTGAACCGGAGCGCCCGCACGCGCCGCGCGGTCCGGCAGGTCTTTCATCCTGCGCGGATCGGCGTCGTGGGCAAAGAGTGCAACCCGTGCCCGCGCCGCCATCGCAAGGCTCTTGCCGCCGCCGCCTGCACAATAGTCGAGCACTCGCATGCCATCGGCCAGCGGCAGCAATTCGCAGACCGCCTGGCTGGCAGCGTCCTGCAGTTCGACCATACCTGATTTGTAGGGGCCAGAGTTGCGCAGTTTGCGTGCACCCTCAGTGACCTCCAGCGCGGTCGCCGCAGCGGGGTGCGGCACGGTGGCGATGCCCTCCTGCGCCAGCGCTTCTTGCGCTTCCGCCAGGCTCGCACGCGCGATGTTCACCCGCAGATGCACCGGCGCGCGGGAGCGCAGTGCCAGCGCTGCCGCCTCGGCCTGATTGCCAAGGCTGGCACTGAAAGCGGGCCAGAGCCAGTCGGGAATATCGAGCCGCTCGGCCCCCTCCGGCAGCGCCGGCAGCGCCCGTTCGGCGGGAGTGAGGGGCTGCGGCGCGTGGCCCTCGCCGGTGAAGATGGCGGCCGGGTCCTCCCCCGCCTCGCGCATCGCGCCGAGGATCAGTCCGCGGCCCGACCACGACCCGCCAAGCGCCGCATGGGACCGCAGGCAGCGCAGCGCGGTGAACACATGGTCGCGCACCGCAGCGCGGTCCTTTGAGCCGGCAAAGCGGCTGCGGCGGCCCCAGGCGGTCAGCACCTGTTCCGCGGAGGCGCCCTCCAATACCTGGTCCAGGATCTCAATCGCCGCCTGGCAGCGGGCCGCGGGGGTCATGCCCCGCGCCCTGGCGGCAGCGCTTCAACCGCGGCGCGCAACATCTTCAGCCCACCCGGTAATTCGGCGATTCACGGGTGATCTGCACATCATGCACGTGGCTCTCCTTGAGACCCGCGCCGGTGATCCGCACAAACTCGCAGTTCTGGCGCATCTCCTCCACGGTAGCACAGCCGGTGTAGCCCATCGCTGCGCGCAGGCCGCCTACCAGCTGGTGGATAACCGCACCGGCGCCGCCTTTGTAGGGGACCTGTCCCTCAATGCCCTCGGGCACCAGCTTGTCGCTGGCGGCATCCTTTTGGAAATAGCGGTCGGCCGAGCCGCGCGCCATCGCGCCCATCGAGCCCATGCCGCGGTAGGATTTGAACGAGCGGCCCTGGTAGAGGATCACTTCGCCAGGGGATTCATCGGTGCCCGCGATCATCGAGCCGACCATGGCGCAGGAAGCGCCAGCCGCAATCGCCTTGGCAAAATCGCCGGAAAACTTGATGCCGCCATCGGCAATGACGGGCGTGTCGCCGGCAGCAGCAGCGCAGTCCATGATTGCGGTCAGCTGCGGCACGCCCACGCCCGCCACCATGCGGGTGGTGCAGATCGAGCCCGGGCCGATACCGACCTTCACCGCATCCGCGCCCGCGTCGATCAGCGCGCGGGTTGCGTTACCGGTGGCCACATTGCCCGCGATCACTTGAACTTTGCCGTATTGGGCCTTGATCCGCTTCACTGCTTCCAGCACTCCGGCGGAATGGCCATGGGCGGTATCCACCACCACGATGTCGGCGCCCGCGGCGATCAGCCCTTCAGAGCGCTCAAAGCCGCTGTCGCCCACAGAGGTCGCCGCAGCCACCCGCAGGCGGCCCAGGTCATCCTTGCAGGCGGTCGGGTTCAGCACCGCCTGCTCGGTGTCCTTCAGCGTCAGCAGGCCGGTGAGCTTGCCATTCTTGTCGCTCACCAGCAGCTTCTCGATCCGCCGCGCCTTCATTAGCGACTTGGCCTCCTCCAGGTCCGCGGGCTCCTGCAGCATGGCGAGGTTGTTGGAGGTCATCATCACCGACACTGGGGTCTTGTCATCGGAGGCAAATCGCATGTCGCGGTTGGTGACGATGCCAACCACGCGGCCCTGTGCATCCACCACCGGGAAGCCGGTGACCCGGTATTTCTCCTGCAGCGCCTTGGCATCCGCCAGGGTCTGATCGGCGGTGAGCGTGATCGGGTTGTAGACGATGCCAGAGACGAAACGCTTCACCCGGCGCACTTCCTGCGCCTGCTCCTCAGCGGAGAGGTTCTTGTGAATGACGCCGATGCCGCCCGCCTGCGCCATCGCAATGGCCATCCGCGATTCAGTCACCGTGTCCATGGCAGAGCTGAGCAGCGGGATGTTCATCGACACCGAGCGGGTGACCCGCGTGCGGGTATCGGCGGTGCTGGGCAGCACGTCGGATGCGCCCGGTACCAGAAGAACATCATCAAAGGTGAGAGCCTCACGAATCTGCATTTGTCGTCCCCATGCATAACCCCGTTTGGCGGTGACCCTATTGCACAGATGCTGCCGGGGGGGAAGAGGCCACAGGCAAGTTTGCCCGACGCAGGGTCAGCGCGCGCACCGACTGGCCTGCACCAGCGGGAAAAATCCGCATCTCCCGGGCATGATTTTGGCCAATATGCCGCCCGCAGACGGGAAAATGCCGCGCCCCGCCTTTCGTCTGCCGCAAAAGCCCATATGCTCCGCCCAAACTGCGGAACCAAAAGGCACAGGCATGGCTGACGAACCTCTCGTTGTGTTTACCCCCTCCGGCAAACGCGGGCGCTTCCCCGTGGGCACTCCGGTGCTGACCGCCGCCCGCCAGCTTGGCGTCGATCTGGACTCGGTCTGCGGCGGCCGCGGCATCTGCTCCAAGTGCCAGGTAACGCCCTCCTACGGCGAGTTCCCCAAGCATGGCGTAACCGTGCGGGACGGCGCGCTCAGCGAATGGAACAAGGTGGAGCAACGCTACAAGGACAAGCGGGGCCTTACCGAAGGCCGCCGCCTGGGCTGCCAAGCCACGGTGCAGGGCGACATCGTGATCGACGTGCCGCCAGAAAGCCAGGTTCACCGCCAGGTCGTGCGCAAACGCGCCGAGGCCCGCGACATCGTAATGAACCCCTCCACCCGGCTGTTCTATGTCGAGGTCGAGGAGCCCGACATGCACAAGCCCTCGGGCGACATGGAGCGGCTGATCGAAGCGCTGGAAACCCAATGGGAGCTGAAGGACGTCAAAACCGACCTGCACATCCTGCACAGCCTCCAGCCCGCCTTGCGGAAGGGCGGCTGGAAAGTGACTGTCGCCGTGCATCTGGGCGACGAAAGCCACCCGCCGAAGATCATGCACATTTGGCCGGGTTTCTACGAAGGCCCGATCTACGGACTTGCGGTGGACCTCGGCTCGACCACCATCGCCGCGCATCTGTGCAATCTGCAATCGGGCGAGGTCGCCGCCTCCTCCGGCATCATGAACCCGCAGATCCGGTTTGGCGAAGACCTGATGAGCCGGGTCTCCTATTCGATGATGAACAAGGGCGGCGATCAGGAAATGACCCGCGCGGTGCGCGAGGGCATGAACGCGCTGTTTTCCCAAATCGCCGAGGAAGCGCAGATTGACAGAGCGCTGATCGTCGACGCGGTATTTGTCTGCAACCCGGTGATGCACCACCTGTTCCTTGGCATCGACCCGTTCGAGCTGGGCCAGGCGCCGTTTGCGCTGGCGACCTCCAATGCGCTGGCGCTGCGGGCGGCGGAACTGGACCTGAACATCCACCCTGCCGCGCGCGTCTACCTGCTGCCTTGCATCGCAGGCCATGTCGGCGCCGATGCCGCGGCGGTCGCGCTGTCGGAAGCGCCGGACAAGTCCGAAGATCTGGTGCTGGTGGTCGATGTGGGCACCAACGCCGAGATCCTGCTCGGCAACAAGGACAAAGTCCTCGCCTGTTCCTCCCCCACCGGACCCGCCTTCGAGGGCGCGCAGATCTCCAGTGGCCAGCGTGCCGCGCCAGGTGCGATCGAGCGGGTGGAGATCAACCCCGAGACCAAGGAGCCGCGCTTCCGGGTAATCGGCTCGGATCTGTGGTCGGATGATCCGGGCTTTGCAGAGGCCATCGCCACCACCGGCATTACCGGCATCTGCGGCTCCGGCATCATCGAGGCGATAGCCGAGATGCGGCTGGCAGGTGTGCTTGACGCCTCCGGCCTGATCGGGTCTGCCGCGCAGACCGGCTCTCCCCGCTGCATCCAGGACGGGCGCACCAATGCCTACCTGCTGTGGGACGGCTCCGCGGATGGCGGCCCCACAATCACCGTGACCAACCCGGACATCCGGGCGATCCAGATGGCCAAGGCCGCCCTCTACTCCGGTGCGCGGCTTTTGATGGACAAGTTCGGCGCCGACACGGTGGACCGGGTGGTTCTGGCCGGGGCCTTTGGCGCGCATATCTCGGCCAAACACGCGATGGTGCTGGGCATGATCCCCGATTGCCCGCTGGAGAAGGTCACCTCGGCCGGCAACGCGGCTGGCACCGGGGCCCGCATCGCGCTCCTGAACACCGACGCCCGGCGTGAGATCGAGGAAACGGTGCGCAACATCGTGAAGATCGAAACCGCGGTCGAGCCGCGCTTCCAGGAGCATTTCGTGAATGCCTCGGCCATTCCCAACTCGGCCGAGCCCTTCCCGATCCTCGAAAGCGTTGTCACCCTGCCCGACGTCAGTTTTAACACTGGCGGCGAAGCCGATGGCGGCGGCCGCAGACGCCGGCGGCGCGGCTGAGAGCCTGGAGCAAGACCGGTGCGCGCCAGTTCAGGGCGCGCGCTAGCGGCTGTGGGAGCGCCATTCGCAGCGGTCGAAATCGGCGTAACGGATCAGCCTTTCGCTTTGTCCCATCGGGGTGAGCCGCGAACAGCCCTCCAGGTGCTGCGCATTCTCAAATACCGACACCACGGCCCGCGCTCCCGGCTCGCCCCCCGCCGCACAGAGTTGCCCGCCCGGCGCTAAATTGCCAGACTCCCGGCTGCCATCCGCCGCTTCGGCAACAAAGAAGTGGCTCTTGCCGGACGCGTTTTCGATACAGACGCGGGCCTCCGCCCCGGCAGAAACCTGAGGCGCCAGAGCGGCAGCAAGGAAAAAGATTCGCTTCAGCAATTTGTGACTCCCTTTGGTTTGACCCAGCATCCTGCGGCCCGCCCTGCCCCGTCCAGTCACGCTTGCGCACAGGCAGGTGAAACCGGGCGCGCCGGTCTTGGGCCGGACCGGCCAGCGGCGTTAGGATGATCCGAGGGGCTCACTGGGAGGATTGGAGATGAAACACTTTGCTATCGCCGCAGCGCTGGCCATGGCGGCCGCCAGTCCGGCCGCCGCCCAGGAGGCGGCTTTTGGTACCGACGCCGATGCTGATTACGCCGCCGAGCTGTGGCGCGTGATGACCGAACTGAACCTGGCAGGAGAAGGTATGCTGCGCAGCTTCCCTTACGACGGGGTGGCGCCGCACGGAATGATGCTGGAAACCTTTTACACCACCGCCAGCCTGAACGGACACACCGGCGACCTGGTCATCAAGCGCAACTACGGCCCCGAAGGCGTGGAGGCGAGCCAGGTTTTGGCCGACCCGGCGACGCACCTTGCTGCGGTGACGGTGATGTTCCGCCGCGAAGCGGGTTATGACCCGGACAATCAGGACTGGTTCTGGGCCAAGTACCTCCCCGACGGATCAATCGACAAGAACCCCGCTGGCATGCGGCTTGCCGGCCGGGTGGCGAAGGGCATGGATGCCGGCTGCATTGCCTGCCACTCCGGCGAAGATGACTATTTGTTCACCACTGACCACCTGTCCCGGTGATACTCCAACCGGGCAGGAGGCATAGCGCCTCCGAAGAAACAGCGGCCTGCGGGCCGCTGTTGTTTGTGCATTTTCGCCGTTGACCCGCCCCGGCGATTTGGCTACCTCAGCAGGTACAGGCGGGTATGATGTAATGGTAGCCTGTCAGCTTCCCAAGCTGAACGCGCGGGTTCGATTCCCGCTACCCGCTCCACCTTCCCACTTCCGTTTTTTTGTCGCGAACGACCGACTGCTCTAGCGAGCATTCGAGACATTTTTTGCTTCTCGTGAATATGCCGCTGCGATAGAAGAGTGCCTTTGTTATGCAAGTTCCAATTGTTTCCATTCAGTTCAACAAAACGGAAATATCCAATGAAGAATACTGTCCCTGGGATTCTTGCCGCCGCCGTTGCACTGGCGGGCTGCGCTCAAAATCCGGACAAAATCGCCGCCAGCTATGTCAGCCCCTCCTCCTACCAAGGACGATCTTGTGCCCAGCTTATGGCGGAGCGGAACGAAATCGTTTCCCGGCTTAACCTGTTGAACGCGGAACAGAAGCAGGCCGCCACCAATGACGCTATTGCTACCGGCGTGGCGCTTGTGCTTTTCTGGCCCGCTGCATTTGCGCTCGCGGCTACCAAAGACCACGCCACCGCACTCTCGGCTGCGAAGGGCAACTATGACGCTATTACCGCGCAGATGACCCAGAAAGGCTGTGATATGCCCGCTCCGCACCTGGAAACTGCCTGACATACAACCGCTCGATACGGCCGCTGGGCGGAGTATTCAAAGGCTCCGCCCGGTTGGCAGTTCCCAAGGCGCACATTCGACGCTGAACGCCCTCTCCCGATTCATGCTATACTTGCGGATCGGACCCGCACCTTGGCGGGCCGTATTTCTGGAGGGGGAAATTTCATGAACCGCAGATATCTCACCGCCGCCGCAATTTCCACATGTGCCGCAGTCGCCGCTCCGGCTGGTGCAGAGACAACCTGGGATCAGCCGGGCAAAGGCATGGGGATCAGCAGCAGCACGGTGACCGAGATCGCCGAGAGCCACATGGTGATGCAGATCCGCTCCGATTACGAAAGCGTCGAAATGGGGGACGAATCCCATCCGATGCAGGGCGCAGCCGGCCCCTGCTTCGGCGCGGTGGAGATCGCCTCGGGCGCGGCAGATGGCAACGGCATCTGCGCCTTCACCGACAATGCGGGCGATACAGTAGTGCTGCATTGGACCGCCAAGGCGATGGACGAGACCGGCGCTCTTACCGGCGATTGGGAAGTTAGCGGCGGTACCGGCAAATGGCAGGAGGCCAAGGGCGGCGGCGAATTTTCCTCGCTGACCGACCCGGAGAGCGGCCAGTTCGTCAATACGTTCACCAGCAACGTCACGGTGCCCTGAGTGCATACGGCCCGGCCTGCGTAAGGACCGGGCCGCCCTTTGCAAAATCGCACCTAACCAGGCATCCGCCAGCCCTCGCCTTTGCAGGAATAGCTTTACAAAAATGCGTCTCCGGCAGTCTCAGCCTGCTTCCCGCACATAGGCGATCAACTGGCGGGTGGAGCCATCCTTCTCCTCCGCGCCGGTTTCGCCTGCAAGCAGTGGCGCGAGGGTGTTCGCCAGTTCCTTGCCCAGCTCCACGCCCCACTGGTCAAAGGAGTTGATACCGAGGATCACACCTTCGACAAACACCCGGTGCTCATACAGCGCGATTATCTGGCCCAGCACATATGGCGTAAGCTGCGGGAAGAGCAGCGTGGTCGAGGGCCGGTTGCCGGGGAAAACGCGGTGCCGCGCCTGGCGCTCCAGTTCAGCCCCCTCGAACCCCTTGGACCGCATCAACCCCCGCGCCTCCTCCAGGCCGCGGCCGCGCATCAGCGCTTCTGATTGAGCCAGGCAATTTGCCGCGAGCAGCCTATGGTGCTCTGCCAGCTCCGCCTCATGGCCGCGCGCCGCCACCAGAAACTCGGCCGGGATCACGCTGGTACCCTGGTGGATCAGCTGATAGAAGGCATGCTGCCCATTGGTTCCGGGCTCACCCCACACCACGGGGCCGCTCTCATACTCCAGCGCCGAGCCATCCATCGCCACCGACTTGCCGTTGGACTCCATCTCCAGCTGCTGCAGGTAGGCAGGCAGCCGCTGCAGGCGCTGGCTGTAAGGCAGCACCGCGCGGGTGGCATGACCGCAGACCTGCCGATGCCAGATTCCGGTGAGTGCCAGCATCACCGGCATGTTCTCCTGCCAGGGCGCGGTGCGGAAATGCTCGTCCATCGCCCGCCCGCCGTCGAGGAAGGCGCGGAAATCCTCCGGCCCGATGGCCAGCATCAGGCTCAGCCCGATCGGCCCCCAGACCGAGTAGCGCCCGCCGACCCAGTCCTCGAACCCGAAGACATGCTCGGGCGGGATGCCGAAGGCGCTTGTCTCGTCCTCAGCGGTGGAAAGCGCGAGAAACTGCGCGGCCGGATCACCGCCTCCCGCCTCCATCCAGCGGCGCGCGGTCCTGGCGTTGGTCATGGTTTCGATCGTGGTGAAGGTCTTGGAGGCGACGATCACCAATGTCCGTTTCGGATCAAGCTGTTGCAGCGTGTCATGAATGTGGGCGCCATCGACATTGGAGACAAAATGGCAGCGGGGCCCGTCGTGATAGGGCGCGAGCGCCAAGGTCGCCATCACGGGGCCCAGATCCGAACCGCCGATGCCGATATTGACCACATCAGTGAAGGCTCCGCCCGGCCCCGCCATCACTCCGCTGCGCACCCGGCGCGCGAGGTCCTCCATCCGCGTGAGCGTCGCCTTGAGCGGCGCGCGCACGTCGCGGCCATCCACCTCCAGCGGCAGGCCGTCGGGGTCGCGCAGCGCCGTGTGCAAGACCGCGCGCTGCTCAGTTTCGTTAATCTTCCTGCCTTCGAACATCGCAGCGCGCCGTTCCGCCACCCCGCGCGTCTCGCACAGCTCAATCAGCGCCGCACGCACCTCCGCGGTGATCGCGGTCTTGGAGTAGTCGAACAGCATGCCGTCAGCGCGCAGGCTGAAGCCTTCCGCACGCAGCGGATCGTCCTGGAACAAAGTTTCGATCCGGTGGTTCTGCAGCCCGGCATGAAGCGACTTCAACTTCTCAAACATTCGCCTTTTCCTGTCTCAAGGAGCCCAATGAACGGTAACCTCGGAAAGAACCGCCTGAATCGGCGCCTCCTCCGGCGGCAGTGTGGCAGCGCGTTCCAGCGCTTCGCGTTTAGCGTCGCCATAGATCACCAGATGTTTGGCAATCGCCGCATCCAGGACCGGCGCGCTTAGGCTGATGCGCGCTTCCGGCTGGCTGTCAGGCCGCATCACAACCAAGGGCGGCGCATCGGCAGCCAGCGCCTCGGCCAGCCCGGCAACGCCGGGGAACAGTGAGGCGGTATGCATGTCCTCACCCATGCCCAAAAGCAGCACCGACAGCGGCAACTCGGGCATAACCGCGCTTTCCAGCTCCGCCAGCGCCGCTTCCGGTTCCTTGCCCTCAATATAGAAAGGCACAAAGCGGGCAGCGGCGGCGCGATGGGACAACAGCCGCTCGCGGATCAGCCGCATGTTGGAGCGCTCATGCTCCGGCGGGACCCAGCGTTCATCCGTCGCCATCACCCGCACCCGGTCCCATTCGATATCCGCTGCGCACAAATCGTCAAAGATGGGCCCCGGCGTGGTGCCGCCCGCCACTGCAAAGGAAGCGCTGTCGTGATGCAGCAGATGCGTCTTCAGATCGCCTGCGATTTCATTGGCAACCTCGATCGCCAGCATATCCCGATCCGGGTATTCGTTAACATTCATGGGTTGATTCCCCTCCACTCCCGGCCATCCCGTCGCATCAGCAGATTGGCGTCGTCCGGGCCGGTGGTACCGCTATCATAAGGTTTAGGCACATCGCCGCGGGACTTCCACCCCGCAATTACCGGATCGGTCCAGGCCCAGGCGGCTTCGACCTCGTCACCCCGCATGAAGAGGGTCTGATTGCCGCGCACCACATCCATGATCAGCCGCTCGTAGGCATCCGGGGGCGTCCCGCTTTCCGGCCCGAGCGCCTTGGCAAAGCTCATGTCCAGCGGCACGTCGATGAGCCGCATGCCACCGGGTCCCGGCTCCTTGATGGTGACACTAAGTGTAATACCTTCATTCGGTTGCAAGCGAATCTTCAAGTGGTTGGCGTGGCGTCCGGCCTCCGCCCCGAAGATTGAATGCGGCGCGTCCTTGAACATCACGTTGATGACGGAAGACCGGTTCACCAGCCGCTTGCCGGTGCGCAGGTAAAACGGTGTGCCCGCCCACCGCCAGTTGCTGATGTGCGCTTTTAGCGCAGCATAGCTTTCGGTCGTGCTGCGCGGATTGCCGACCAACCCGCGGTAGGACGGGTGCGGGTCCTCCGGATCCAGCCGCGCCTGGTACTGGCCCCGCACAATGTGGTGTGGCTCCACCGGATCGAGCGCGCGGATCACCTTCAGCTTTTCGTCACGCACCGCATCCGGGTCGAACTTGGCGGGAGGCTCCATCGCAATGAGGCAGAGCAGCTGCATCAGGTGGTTCTGCATCATGTCGCGCATGGCGCCGGCGCGCTCGTAATACTCCTCGCGCCCCTCGACGCCGACGGTCTCGGCCACGGTGATCTGGATGTGGTCGACATACTGGCTGTTCCACAAAGGCTCGAACAGCATGTTGCCAAAGCGCACGGCCATCAGGTTTTGTACCGTCTCTTTGCCGAGGTAGTGGTCGATCCGGTAGATCTGGCTTTCCTGGAAATGGCTGGCCAGGGTGCGGTTAAGCGCCCGGGCGGTCTCCAGGTCATGTCCGAAAGGCTTCTCCACCACGATGCGCGCATCGGCATGGGTGAGCCCATGTCCATGCAGCCGCTCCGCCAGCGGCGCAAACAGGCTGGGACCGACCGAGAAGTAGAACAGCCGCACCTGGGCGGCTCCGGGCAGGCGCAAGAGCGCACCGAGCGACTCCCAGCCCTCTTCACCCAGGGCGTCGAGCGCTACATAGCTCACCTGCTGCAGAAATGCCTCCACCACCGCGCCGGAAGCTTCGCCGCCACCGTATTGGTGCAGTGCTTCCGCGACCAGGGCCCGGTATTGCGGGGTATCCATATCCGAGCGCGCCGCGCCGACAATGCGTGCACCCCTTGGCAGCTGGCCCGCACAATGGCGGCGGAACAGCGCTGGAAGGATCTTTCGCCGGGCCAGATCGCCCGTGCCGCCAAAGATCACCAGATCAAACGGGTCGACCGGTATCACACGCGAAACCATGTGGCTTTTATCCCCTTCTTTTCCTGCTGGGGGCCGGCTCAGGGGCCACGTGCCGCGGCTTCACATCCCTGTCATGTGCCTGTCCGGCTGCTTTCATTTCCCTTCCAGTATAAGCTAGCTTGCCGCGAAAGGAACCGCCCCAAAAGGACATCCGCATGAAAGACCTTCAGAAATCCGTCGCAAACGCCGGGAAATTCCAGCACCCGAAAGTGACGGCAGATGGTCAGCCGCGTGCCCTTGTGCCGCTCACCCATCCGGAGACCCTTTGGTTCAATACCGGCACGCTGTGCAACATCGAGTGCAGCAACTGCTATATCCTGAGTTCGCCCACAAATGACGCGCTGGTCTATCTGACCGCCGCCGAGGTCGAGGACTACCTGGACCAGATTGCGGCGCGCAATTGGCCGGTGCGCGAAATCGGCTTCACCGGCGGCGAGCCCTTCATGAACCCCGAAATGAACGCGATGGCCGGGGCGGCGCTGGCACGCGGCTATGAGGTGCTGATTCTCACCAACGCGATGCGGCCGATGATGCGCCCGGCGGTGCGCGAAGGTTTGCGGGCCCTGTGCGAGACTTACAGCCAAAAGCTCACTCTGAGGGTCTCGGTCGACCACCACAGCGCGAGGCTGCACGACGCCGAGCGCGGCGCGGGCAGTTTTGAAAAGACGCTGGAGGGCATGCGCTGGCTGCGGGACGCGGGCTTCCGCATGGCGGTGGCGGGCCGCACCGTCTGGGGCGAAAGTGAGGCGGAGGCACGCGCGGGCTACGCGGCGCTGTTCGAGCGCGAGGGTTTTGCCATCGACGCCGCCGACCCCGGCCAGACGGTGCTGTTTCCAGAAATGGACGAAAGCGTCGAGGTGCCGGAAATCACCACCGCATGCTGGGACATCCTGGGCAAGCGGCCGGACAGCGTGATGTGCGCCTCCTCACGGATGGTGGTGAAGCGCAAGGGCGCTGCGCGGCCGGCGGTACTGGCATGCACCCTGCTGCCTTATGCGCCGGAGTTCGAAATGGGCGAAACTCTGGAGCAGGCCGAGCGGCCGGTGCCGCTGAACCATCCCCATTGCGCCAAGTTCTGCGTCCTCGGCGGGGCAAGCTGTTCGGCCTGAGGCCCGCCGGGATCCGTGCCGCCGGGGCCCGGGCCGTGCCGGGCGCCGCTTTGGTCAGTGGATCTGGAATTCCCCAACCACGTTGCGCCATTCGCCTGGGCCGATCATCTTGCGGTGGTTGAAGCGCACCGAATGCAACGGGCCCTCGATCTCGCGCTGCCAGAACTCGATGAACTTGAACAGCCGCGGATGATCCGGCGCCAGATCGTAATCCTGCCACAGGAACGTGTTCAGGACATGGGTGTGATCGGGCATGTGATAGGTGAATTCGGCTATCGTCAGCCCGTATCCCTTGAGCATCAGCTCGGTCTCGGTGGTCTCCATTCTTAAGCCTCCAAAAACTACCCCCTCATCCTCATCCTAGAGCGTATTTTGTTAATTTCTGCAAAAACAGAGTGTTATCTCTTCGTGAACGGGCTGTTTCCGGCCCCAGGGGCTGTCAGCTTGCGCCCCATATGCAGTATCTGATAGGGTACGGACACAAGATATAGACCCAAAAGAAAGAGCGGGCAGCCAACGTGAGCGATACGCCGGAAACTCCTGAAAACACGGACGAAAATCTGCCGGAACGGCCAGCATACCACGGCCCCACGGTGTCCATCGAGGCCGAGATGCGCACGTCCTATCTGGACTATGCGATGTCGGTCATCGTCAGCCGCGCCATCCCCGATCTGCGGGACGGGCTGAAACCGGTGCACCGGCGCATCCTCTATGCGATGCACGAATCCGGCAACACCCACGACAAGGCTTACCGAAAGTCGGCGCGCCCGGTCGGCGACGTGATGGGTAAATACCACCCGCACGGCGACTCGGCGATTTATGACGCGCTGGTGCGCATGGCGCAGGACTTCTCGATGTCGCTGCCGCTGCTGGATGGCCAGGGCAACTTCGGCTCGATGGACGGCGACAACCCGGCCGCCATGCGGTACACCGAGGTACGCATGGACAAGCCCGCCGCGGCGCTGCTGGCGGATATCGAGAAAGAGACCGTTGATTTCCAGGACAACTATGACGGCAAGGACCGCGAGCCGACAGTACTGCCGGCCCGTTTCCCCAACATGCTTGTCAACGGCGCGGGCGGCATTGCCGTGGGTATGGCAACCAACATACCGCCGCACAACCTCGGCGAAGTGGTGGATGCCACCCTCGCGCTGATCGAGGACCCGGATCTGACCAGCGAACAGCTGATCGACTACATTCCCGGCCCGGACTTTCCGACCGGCGCGGTGATGCTGGGCCGCTCTGGCGCCCGCAAGGCCTATCTCGAAGGCCGCGGCAGCGTGATCATCCGCGCAAAGACCCGTGTTGAGGAGATCAGGAAAGACCGCTATGCCATTGTCGTGGATGAGATTCCCTATCAGGTGAACAAAGCCGCGATGATCGAAAAGATCGCCGAGCAGGTCCGCGAAAAGAAGATCGAAGGCGTCAGCCACGTTCAGGACGAATCCGACCGCAACGGCGTGCGGGTAGTGGTCGAGCTGAAGCGCGATGCAACGCCCGAGGTGGTGCTGAACCAGCTTTACCGCTTCACCCCGATGCAGACGTACTTCGGCTGCAACATGCTGGCGCTGAACGGCGGCCGGCCGGAGCAGCTGACCCTGCGCCGCTTCCTGACTTCCTTCATCGACTTCCGCGAGGACGTGGTGGCGCGCCGCACCGCCCATCTTCTGCGCAAGGCGCGCGAGCGCAGCCATGTGCTCTGCGGCCTGGCGGTGGCGGTCACCAATATCGACGAGATTGTCACAACCATCCGCCAGTCCACTGACGCGGCGGAGGCACGTGAAAAGCTGATGACCCGGCGCTGGCCGGCCCAGCCGATCCTTGAATATATCGCGCTGATCGATGACCCGACCCATACCGCCAATGACGACGGGACGTACAACCTGTCGGAAACCCAGGCCCGCGCCATTCTCGAGCTGCGCCTGCAGCGCCTGACCCAGATCGGCGTCAAGGAAGTCACCGACGAGCTGGAAGAACTGGCGGGCAAGATCAAGGAATACCTCGAGATTCTTTCCTCGCGCGAGCGCATCATGGGGATCATCTCGGACGAGCTGCGCGAGGTGCGCGACAATTTTGCGGTGCCGCGCCGCACCGAGATCGTCGACTGGTCCGGCGACATGGAAGACGAGGACCTGATCGAGCGTGAGGACATGGTGGTGACCGTGACCTCCGGCGGCTACATCAAGCGCACGCCGCTGGCCGATTTCCGTTCGCAGAAACGCGGCGGCAAGGGTCTCAGCGGCATGCAGACCAAAGAAGAGGATGTGGTGACCACGCTGTTTGTGGCCAATACGCATACCCAGCTGCTGTTCTTCACTACCGATGGCATGGTCTACAAGCTGAAGACCTGGCGCCTGCCGCAGTCTGGCCGCACCGGAAAGGGCAAGGCCATCGTCAACATCCTGCCGATCCCGCCGGGAGTGTCGATCGCCGCCATCATGCCGGTCGATGTACCGGACGAGGAATGGGAAAACCTGCAGGTAGTCTTTGCCACCAGCGCGGGCGACGTGCGCCGCAACCGGCTGTCCGACTTCACCAATGTCCGCCGCAACGGCAAGATCGCGATGAAGCTGCCCGAGGACGGGTCTGTTCAACTGGTGAACGTGCGGATCTGCTCGGAAGACGACGACGTGATGCTGTTCACCAATTCGGGTCGCGCGATCCGCTTCCGCTCCACTGACGTGCGCGTGTTCAACTCCCGCGAGTCGACCGGTGTGCGCGGCATCAGGCTCAGCGGCGACGACCGGGTGGTGTCGATGTCGGTGATCCGCCATTCGAAGTACACCCCGGAACAGCGCTCCGCCTACCTCAAGATGCGCCGCGCCATGGCCGGCCTGACCGACGATGCCGAAACCTCGGACGAGGATGCGGTCGCCGATCCGAACTTCTCAACCGAGCTCTATGCGGAGATGTCGGCGGCGGAGAACCTGATCCTGACCATCACCGCCGGCGGTTCCGGCAAGCTGTCCTCCAGCCACGACTACCCGGTGCGCGGCCGCGGCGGCATGGGCGTTACCGCAATGGACAAGGCGATGCGCGGCGGCGAGATCGTCGCTTCCTTCCCGGTGGAACTGGACGACCAGATAATGCTGGCCACCTCAAAGGGCCAGTCGATCCGGGTTCCGGTTGACGGCATCTCCTTCCGCTCGCGCTCGGCCGGCGGAGTGCGGGTGTTCAACACCGGCAAGGGCGAGGAGGTCGTCTCGGTCGCCTGGATCGCCGAAAACGGGGATGAGGAGGAGCAGGCGGAATAATAGCCCTCTTCCGCTGCAAAATCCCGACGCCGCCCTGTCACGGGGCGGCGTTTTGCGTTTAACCCTTCCCTAAGGCATTTCGGCCACTCTACCCGAAAGTGTATCTTTTGCGGCGGGCCGTCTCATGAACCTTTATCACTGCTCCATCGACCTGCATCACGAAGCCAAGGCGCTAAGCTTTGCCAGCGCGGTGGACCAATGGATGGGCTATCTGAAGGAGCGCGGCGTGGTGCAGTGCTGGCGGCTTTTGCGGCGCAAGCTGAACCTCGCCGGGGACAATTGCCGCGATTTCCTTCTGGAAATCGAGTTCCGCGACATGACCCAGCTGGACCAGGCCTTCCGCGTGCTGGGCGAACATGACGAGGAGGTGGAGCGGCTCTACTCCAATGTCTCTGCCCTGATTGCGCGGGCAGAGTTCGGTCTTTACCGCCCCTTCCCCGATCCGGAGCGGGCGGAGCGTATGGCGCTGATCTGAGCGATCCCGGTACGGGTTTCAGAACAGGGTCGGCGACAAGACGAAGCTTGCAAAGATCAGATAGGCAACGGCGGTATGCATCGGTGCGGTCTCCTGCTCACCTTCAGTGAGGCTGGAAGCATGCGCCCGAAATAAGGCAATTTCGGGGCAGCGCAGCCGCCCCAGCCCCGTTGACGGAACCCCGCCCCCCGCGCCGCCTGCCGGAGCAGCGGCCGGTACCGGAAACACAACCGGCACCGGCGCCGGGATCAAAGCCCGTAAATCCGGGTGAACTTATCTTCGAGGTAACTCAGCAGCGGGCCGGGCGCGGGGTCCATACCGGCGGCATGGGCGATTGTCTCGCGCGGGGCGCGCAGGCTGCCGTACTGCTGCAGGTTTTCCCGCAGCCAGGTGGTCGCGGCGCTGGTATCGCCCACCGCCAGCTGCACATCCAGCCCCGGCAGATCACGCTGCAGCGCCTGATAAAGGCAGCCGGCATAGACGTTGCCAAGCGCATAGGTCGGGAAATAGCCAAACAGGCCCACCGACCAATGCACATCCTGCAAGCAGCCGTTCGAGGGCTTGTCGACCTTATAGCCGAAATCGCTCTCAAAGCGGTCGTTCCACGCGGCTTCCAGATCCCAGACATCCAGATCGCCCGACATCAATGCACGCTCCAGATCGAAACGCAGCATGATGTGCAGGTTGTACTGCAGCTCGTCCGCCTCGGTCCGGATGTAGCCCTGGTGCACGGTGTTGACCGCCGCGTAGAAGGCCTCCGCATCCGCCACGCCGAAATCGCCAAAGGCGGCGCGCATTTCCTCGAACAGCCACCCGGTGAAGGCGCGGCCGCGGCCAAGCTGGTTTTCGTAGATCCGGCTCTGGCTTTCATGCACGCCCATCGACACACCCCGGCCCAGCGGCGTCAGCAGGAAGCCGCGGCTGATGTTCTGCTCGTAGGCCGCGTGGCCGACCTCGTGGATGGTCGAGTAGAAGCAGTTGAACGGATCGATTTCGCTGGTGCGCGTGGTGATGCGCACATCCAGCCCGGAGCCCGAACTGAACGGGTGCACCGCCTTGTCGACACGGCCGTGGTGCATGTCGTATCCAAAGGCCGTGGCCAGCTTGCGGGTCAGCTCCATCTGCGCAGCTTCGGCGAAGGTTCCCTCCAGCCCCTTGGGCGCGGGTTTCTCCAGCACTCTTCCGCGCAGTTCCACCAGCTTGGGGCGCATGGCATCGAAGATCGCGGCAATCTCCGCGGAGGTGGTGCCGGGCTCGTAATCTTCGACCATCGCGTCATAGACGTGGCCGCCCGCGGCCAGCGCCTGGCCCTCCTCGCGTTTCAGCGCCACGACCTCTTCCAGTACCGGCAGGAAGGCGGGCACGTCGTCGTCGGCGCGCGCCTGGGCCCATTTTCCCTGCGCCTCCGAGGTGACCTGCGCAATCTTCTTGGCAAGATCGCCGGGTACTTTCACCGCGCGTTCATAGGCACGGCGGATCTCGCGCAGCTGCGCCTTGCCTGCGTCATCGGGGGCCTCGGCCTGCTCCAGCCACTCGGCGATGCGGGGGTCCGAGCGGCGGGCGTGCAGCACGGATTCGATTGCCGCCATCTCCTCACCCCGCTGCGGCGCCGCGCCGCGCGGCATCACGGTTTCCTGGTCCCAGCCAAGGCGGCCCGCGATCTGCCCCAGCGCCTGGGTGTCGCGCTCAAACGCCATCAGGTCATCAAATGCGTTCATGTCTCAATGGTCCTTGATCAAGGTTGCAACCGGATAGGCGGCGAGGAAACGGGCGCGCAGGATCAGCACCCAGACCAGCACCGCCACCAGCTGATGGGTGATGGCCGCATGCAGCGGCGCGGCATAAAGCACGGTGACGATGCCCAGCACCACCTGCACCGACAGGGCCGCAAAGGCAATACTGAAGGCAAAGCGCGTGCGCGCATGGGCGCTGCGGCGGCCGCGCAGCCAGGCCACAACGGCAAAGGCAAACAGAAGGTAACCTGCGACCCGGTGGATGAACTGCACCAGCCCCGGGTTTTCAAAGAAGTTTCTCCACACCGGCTCGATCATGAAAGGGTTCGGCGGCATCACCTGGCCGCCCATCAGCGGCCAGTCGGTGTAGGACCGGCCTGCGTCAATGCCCGCTACCAGCGCGCCCAGAAGAATCTGCAGAAACGCAAAATGCATCAGCCCGGTGCCAAGGCCGAACAGCTTGGCCTCCTTGGCGCGGCGGGCCTGCAACAGCTCGCGCTCGCTGCGGCCGAGGAGCAGGATGTACCAGGCCAGGAAGCCTAGGATCACGAAGGCAAGCCCCAGATGCACCGCAAGGCGGTAGGAAGCCACAGCCGTCATCCCCTCGCCCTGGGTGACGCCGGAGGCCACCATCCACCAGCCGATTGCGCCTTGCACACCGCCCAGCACGCCCGGCAGCAGCAGCCGCCCGGTCCAGCCCGCGGGGATCTTGCGCGCGACGAGGAAGCCGAGGAAGCCGAGCGCCCAAACCAGGCCGATCACGCGGCCCAGCTGCCGGTGCCCCCACTCCCACCAGTAGATTTCCTTGAAATCGGACAATTCCATCCACTGGTTCTGGATGCGCCACTGATCGATCTGCTTGTATTTGCTGAACTCCGCCTGCCACTCGGCCTCCGACATTGGCGGGATCGCCCCGGTGACGGGCCGCCATTCGGTGATCGACAGGCCGGAGTCGGTGAGCCGGGTCAGCCCGCCGACCACGATCATCGCAACCACCAGTGCAAACAGCAGCATCAGCCAGACCCGGATCGCCCTGCGCGCGCCGCCGCGGCCGCGGTCGATCACGCCGGTTTGTGCTGCGGGGGCGTCGGACTTTTCGCCCTCGACCTCTTCGAAAATGCTGCGTTTGCTCATGCTTGCCTCATCGTCTGTTGCTGCCAAAGCTAGGTCCGGTGCCGGGGAAGGTCCAGCGGCCCTAGTCCTGGCGGTCCTTCCAGCGGACCATCTGCCGCAGGATCCCGTGCAGCATCTGCACATCTGACCGGGTCATCCGCATGCGGCTCCAGAGGTTGCGCAGGTTCACCTTCATGCCCTCGGCCTTCTCCGGCGGGAAGAAGAACCCGGCCTCCTCAAGCCGCTCCTCGTAGTGTTCCACCAGCTTCTCGACCTCAATGCCGGTGGCCCAGTCGCCCTTGCGGCCGAGGTCAGTGGTCTCATGCACCACCTCGCCGGACTGGCGCATCCACTCATAGGCGGTGAGCAGCACGCATTGGCCGAGGTTGAGCGAGGCGTAAAGCGGGTTCACCGGGACAGAGATGATGGCGTTGGCCTTGGCGATATCCTCGTTCTCCAGCCCTGCGCGTTCGGGCCCGAACAGCACCGCGACCTTCTCGCCCGCGGCGATTTTCCCGGCTGCGATCTGCATCGCGCGCTCGGGGCTGTAGACCGGTTTGGTCAGCCCGCGCTGGCGTGCGGTGGTGGCAAAGACATAGGTGCAATCCCCCAGCGCCTCCGGCAGATCGGCGCAGAGCTGCGCCTCGTCCAGGAGCCGCCCCGCGCCCGAGGACATAGCCACCGCCTTGGGGTTCGGCCAGCCGTCCCGCGGCGCCACGATGCGCATCCGGTCCAGCCCGAAGTTCCACATCGCCCGGGCGGCGGCACCGATATTCTCACCCATCTGCGGGCGCACAAGGACAAAGGCGGGCTGAGGGGTGCCGGTGGGCATCTGGGTCTCCGGGTGCTCTGAAATAGATCCGCCTTGCTGTAATCCCGGCAGCGGCGGGGGGCAAGGTCTTGCGCCCTTGTTCTGCCCGGGATCGGCGTGTGCGGTCTGCGCAAATCCTTGCGTCCGGCGGCAAATCGGGTAAACACCGGCCAAACGCCCGCACACCCGCCCGGCAAAAGGACCAACGTGATGGACACCCCCGCTAACGCCCCGGAGCAGCCGCAGATCTACCTGGTGAGCCCGCCGAGCTTTGAGCTGGGCAAATTCCCGGCGCTGCTGGGCCGTGTCCTGGACGAGGTCGATATCGCCTGCGTGCGGCTTGATCTGGCCAGCCGGGACGAGGACACGCTGAGCCGCGCGGGCGATGCGCTGCGCGAAGTGACGATGCAGCGCGACGTGGCGCTGGTGATCTCCGACCACCGGATCCTGGCCGAGCGGCTGGGGCTCGACGGCGTGCATCTGACCGACGCCTCGCGCTCGGTGCGGGCGGCGCGCAAGGCGCTTGGCGCCGATGCCATCGTCGGCTCCTTCTGCGGCGCCTCGCAGCACGACGGCATGACCGCGGGCGAAGCGGGTGCGGATTACATCAGCTTTGGCCCCGTCGGCACCTCGGGACTGGGAGACGGCACCCAGGCGGAACTCGAGCTGTTCCAATGGTGGTCCGAGATGATCGAAATCCCTGTGGTGGCCGAAGGCGGCCTGACCGAGGAGCTGATGCGCCAGATCGCGCCTTTTACCGACTTCTTCGCCATCGGCGAGGAGATCTGGCACAGCGAGGACCCGCTTGCCGCGCTGAAGACCCTGAAGCGCGCAATGGGCTGAGACGGCTCAGGCTGCCCCGCCCGCCTAAAGCACCTCCAGCATCCTCTCGGTAAACCAGTAGCCGCCGATTAGCGCAATTGTGATCGAGGCCGGGATCGCCACCCGGCCGCGGTACTTCGGGTGCCGCCCGAACCACAGCCGCACGCCGAGGTAGGCCGCGGCAATCACCGCAAGCTGGCCCAGTTCGACCCCGATATTGAAGCCCAGCAGTGCCGGCACGAAATGCGCAGGCGGCAGGCCAAAGGCGCCCAGCACCGAGGCAAAGCCCAGCCCGTGCAGCAGCCCGAAGCCGAAGATCACCAGCGTGCGCCAGCTATGCAGCTTGCGGGCAAAGACGTTCTCCACCGCAACAAAGACGATCGAAAGCGCAATCAGCGGCTCCACTACCGCCGGGTTTGCGTTCACCATCCCCAAGGCGCCAAGCGCCAGCGTGATAGTGTGCGCCAGAGTGAAAATGCTCACCTGCACCAAGAGGGGGCGGAGGCGCGGGCTCAGGAAGAACAGCCCCAGCACAAACAGGATATGATCCAATCCCTTGGGCAGGATATGCGAAAAGCCGACCGGCACATATTCGGCGAAGGCCTGCACCGGCGTCTTCGCGGCGCCGCCGGAGAGCGGCACGGGCGGCGAGCGCTCGCCGCCCTGCAGGTAGCCGGTATAAGGCTCCTCCACCCCGTGCTGCCGCAGCACCACCCCGCCGGAGCCCTGCGGCCAGGCGATGCGCAGGCTGCGCGCCTCCGGCGGCACCGCGCCGCTCAGCCGCAACAGGGTGGCGCGCGGCAGGATGGTGTCGCCGGCCGGGGGGATCTCAACCGCCTCCAGCGCCAAGGGGACCGGACCGCCGGCGTCGATCGCGAACCCCGGCAGCCAGTCCTCCGCAAAAAGCCGGAGCATCGGTTCCAGCTCCTCCGGCTGCAGCGCGCGCAGTTCGTCATAATCAGCCGCGCCAGAGGCGTTGTCCGTATTGCTCAGACCGTCGAGGTCGATCCCGGCGACCAGGGCCTCGGCATTGAGCCGCAGACTGATGCTGATCCGCCCCCCCTCCACGGTAAAATCGGCAATCGCCGGGGTCACCTCATGAGCCGCCGCCCGTGGCGCAATTGCCAGACAGACGGCAATCAGATTAAACACAAGCAGTTGCAACACGGCCTGCAGCCCAAAGGCGCCGGTCTGGACTGCCGAGGTCAACGTCATGCGGTTCCGCCTGTTCTGCCAAATGTTCTTCTTCGGCCTCGCCGCCGCGGCGGCGCCGGGGCTGTCCCACGAGTTTTGGATTGCGCCGGAGAAATATCAAGCCCCTTCAGGCGCGCCGCTCATCGCGCGGCTCAGGAACGGAGAGCATTTCATGGGCGCCGAGCAGCCCTATCTCAGCCACCGCATCGCCCGTTTCGATCTGATCAGCAGCCGCGGCGCCGAGCGCTATGAGGGCCGTTCCGGTGACATGCCCGCGCTGCAGGCAGGCCCCGTTGGTGATGGATTGTGGCTGCTGCTGCACCAAACTGAACCGCAGACCATCCGTTATGACAACTGGGATGCGTTCCAGAGGTTTACGGAGGAAAAAGAGATTAGGGGCATCCGCTCTCAGCATCTGGCGCGCGGTCTCCCCGAGGCCGGGTTCAGCGAGCGCTATACCCGATACGCCAAGTCGCTGGTGGCAATTGGCGGCGGCACGGGCCGCGACCGCGAGACCGGGCTCGAGACGGAATTCGTTGCGCTCGCCAACCCCTACACCACATACTTAAACACGATACCGGTGCGGCTGCTCTACCAGGGCGGACCGCGCCCGCACGTGCAGGTCGAGGTTTTTGCCCGCGGCCCGGACGGCGGCGTGACCCGGCAGACAGTTGAAACCTCGGACACTGGCGAAGCGGCGATTCCGGTCCTGCCCGGTCACCAGTACCTTCTGAATGCCGTGGTCCTGCGCCCGGCTCCGGAGGGCGAAGATGCAGTTTGGGAAAGCCTCTGGGCATCGCTCACCTTTGCCGTGCCCGGAGGCTGAGCCCGGTCCTCCCGCAGCCGATCCCGCTTGCGGCAGCGCCCAAAAGGCGGCAATAGGACGCTATGACACAACAATCCGGCAGCCAGGCCCCCGAAATCTTGTGCATCGGCTCGGTCCTATGGGACATCATCGGCCGCTGCCCGATGGAAATGCAGCGCGGCTCCGACATGCCGGGACGGATCACCCGGGTCCCGGGGGGCGTTGCGATGAATATTGCGATGACGCTGGCGCGCTTCGGCTTGCGCCCGGGCCTTCTGACCGCCGTTGGCCGCGACGCCGAAGGGGACGAGCTGATCACCGCCTGCGGCCACCTTGGCCTGATCACCGATCACGTCTACCGCTCCGAGGACCTGCCGACCGACCGCTACATGGCCGTCGAAGGCGCCAACGGGCTGATCGCCGCCATTGCGGATGCCCACTCGCTGGAGGCGGCGGGCGACAAGATCCTGCGCCCGCTGTCGGATGGCACGCTTGGCAGTGAGGCCGCGCCTTATACAGGCCAGGTGGCGCTCGACGGGAACCTCACCCTGTCGCTGCTTGACGATATCCTGGCAAGCCCCGCCTTTGCCCGCGCAGACCTGCGCGTCGCCCCTGCCTCGCCCGGCAAGGCCGAGCGCCTGCGCCCCTTCCTCGCCCATACCCGCGGCACGCTCTACGTGAACCTGGAGGAAGCCGGCATCCTCTGCCAGGCCGAGTTCACCGACAGCAAAACCGCCGCCCGGGCCATGCTGGACCGCGGCGCTGCCCGGGTCCTGGTCACCGACGGCGGCAGCTCCGCCACCGAAGCCAGCGCTGAGGGCGCCATCACCCTGGTGCCGCCGCGGGTAACAGTCGCGCGCGTCACCGGCGCGGGCGACACTTTCATGGCCGCGCATATCGCGGCCGAGGCCCGCGGCGCCGCCCGCGAACCCGCGCTGGCATCGGCGCTCAAGGCTGCTGCCACTTATGTTTCAGGAGAACCCCCGCTTTGATCGAGATCCGTTATTCCGCCGAAGTTGAGGCCGCCAAGGCCGAAGGCCGCCCGCTGGTGGCACTCGAAAGCACCATCATCACCCACGGCATGCCCTACCCGCAGAACGTGGAAGTCGCCGCCCAGGTTGAGCAGGACATCCGCGACGCGGGCGCAGTGCCTGCAACGATGGCGGTGATCGAAGGCGTGCTGCACGCAGGGCTTGAGCCGGACCAACTCCAGGCGCTCGGCCGGGCCAAGGGTGTCGCCAAGATCTCCCGGGCGGACATGCCCGCCTGCATCGCCACCGGCGGCACCGGTGCAACCACCGTCGCCGCAACCATGATCGCGGCCCGGCTCGCAGGGATCGAGGTCTTTGCCACCGGCGGCATCGGCGGCGTGCACAAGGGGGCGGAGACCAGCTTCGACATCTCCGCTGACCTCTTGGAGCTGGCGCAGACCGCGGTTACCGTGGTCGCAGCGGGCGCGAAGGCGATCCTCGACGTGCCGAAGACCCTGGAAGTGCTGGAAACCCAGGGCGTGCCGGTGATCGCCTACGGTCAGGACAGCTTCCCCGCCTTCTGGTCCGCGCAGTCCGATCTGAAGGCTCCCTTGCGCATGGATGATCCGGCCCAGATCGCCCGCGCGCACGCCGCCCGCCAGGCCATGGCCCTGCCCGGCGGCCAGCTCATCGCCAACCCGATCCCGGCCGCCGACGAGATCCCGGCCGAAGACCTCGCCCCGGTGATCGCACAGGCCCAGACCGAGGCCGACGCCCAGGGCATCGCGGGCAAGAACGTTACCCCCTTTCTGCTGCAGCGCATCTTCGAACTGACCGGGGGCCGTTCGCTCACTGCCAACATCGCGCTGGTGCGCAACAATGCGCGGCTTGCGGCAAAGATCGCACAGGAACTCAACAATCTGCGCGGCTGAGTTGATTTCCGGGGCGGGGCCATTGCTCCGCCCCGGGACCGTGCCTAGGTTCCCATCACCCAATTCCGCCAAGCAGACCGATGACCACGCCATTTGACCAAGAACCCCACCGCCGCCCGGGCCTGTTTGCACGCCTCCGGGCGTCTTTCTTCACCGGCATTGTCGTCATCGCGCCGGTCGGGCTGACGGTCTGGCTGCTATGGACCGTGATGGGCTGGATCGACAGTGTGGTGCTGCCGCTGGTGCCTGCCACATTCCGCCCCGAGCAGTATATCGGCATCAACCTGCGCGGCGTCGGGCTGATCATCTTCCTGCTGTTCACCATCGTGGTGGGCTGGGTTGCCAAGGGGATCATCGGCCGCTCGCTGATCGGCTTTGCCGAGCGCCTCGTCGACCGCATGCCCGTGGTGCGCACGATCTACTCCGGCATCAAGCAGATCTCCGAAACCGTCTTTGCCCAGGCTGAACGCAGCTTCGACAAGGCGTGCCTGATCCAGTACCCCCGAAAGGGAATTTGGGCGATCGGCTTTATCTCCACAACCGCGAAGGGCGAGGTCTCCGACCGGGCCGATGTCAGCGGCCGGCTGATGAGCATCTTTGTTCCTACCACTCCGAACCCGACTTCGGGCTTCCTTCTGTTCTTCCCCGAAGAAGACGTGGTCGAACTCGACATGACGGTAGAGGATGCGGCCAAGCTGGTCATCTCGGCCGGGCTCGTCTACCCCAATGCCAAGGACCCGAGCCGCCCGGCCGGACAGGGCCGCAAGCCCGCAGGCGACAGCGCCGCCTAACTGAACATCGCTGGCAGATCGGCGGAGGAGCGCACTCCCAAATCGGCCTCGTGACGGTCAAGGAATACTTCCGCCGCCTGCCGTCCGGCCGCCTTCAGCCGGGTCAGGATTTGCGGCACCGGCACCAGCTTTGTGGTGACTGACAGCCGCGTCATCAGGTCGTCATCGGCGACCATATGCACGAAGACCTCCTTCATCCGCCCGCGCTCCAGTGTTCCTTCCGCAATCAGCCGCTGCACAAAACTGACCGCGCGCAGCTCGCGCAGGAGCGAGGTGTTGAAGCTGATCTCATTTACCCGGTTGCGGATCTGCTGCGGCGTCTTCGGGATCTCGTCGCGTTCCAGCGGGTTGATGTTCACAATCAGCACATCCCCAGGCAGGTCATCGCGGAACAGCGGAAACAGCGCCGGATTGCCGGTGAATCCGCCGTCCCAGTAAGCCTCCATCCGCCCCGTCTCCGGGTCCTCGATTTCCACCGCCTGGAACATATCCGGCAGGCAGGCCGAGGCCAGGATAGCCTCGGTGCTCAGCTCATCGCCTTCGAAGATGCGGATCTTGCCGCTGCGCACGCAGGTGGCGCAAATGAACAGCTCCGGGCCTTCATCCGCACAGACTTCGGAAAAGTTGAACCCCTCCACCACGTCCCGCAGCGGGTTATCGTAGAACGGCCCGTAGTGGTACGGCGAAATCATCTGACTCGCCGCCTCAAGCGGAGAAAACGGCATTGCCGCCTCCATCACCCCGGCCCAGGCCACCGCATCAAAGTTGGCAAACCAGTGGGCAAAGCGCATGTCGCCGACCGCGCCCATACGCCGCCACAAAGCATCCAGCGCCGCCTTCGCGCCGTCCCGGCCGCCATGCACCAGGCCCGCCTTGAGCGCCGCTCCGTTCAAAGCGCCCGCCGAGGTGCCGGTGATCGCCGCCACCTCGATCTCCTCCGCCTCCAGCAGCCGGTCCAGCACCCCCCAGGTGAAGGCGCCATGCGCGCCGCCGCCCTGCAGAGCCAGATTGATCCGCTTCGCCATGATCCGTCCTTTACTTTCTGACCGGAATTACCGCGGGGGTGAATTGGCCCCGAAGGGCCAGGAGGGGCCCGGCCCCTTTCCCGTCGTCCGCCTTACAGTGCTGTCCAGCCGCCATCGACACTGATAGTGGTGCCGGTAATCTGGGCGGCGGCATCGGAACAGAGAAACACCGCAGTACCACCGAGCTGCTCCACCGTGGCGAACTCCCGGCTCGGCTGGCGCTCCAGCATGACCTTTTTTATCACTTCCTCGCGGCCCATGCTGTACTTCTTCATGGTGTCGGGGATCTGCGCTTCCACCAGAGGGGTCAGCACATAACCCGGGCAGATCGCGTTGCAGGTGATCGGCTCCTCGGCGGTCTCCAGCGCCACGGTCTTGGTCATGCCGACCACGCCGTGCTTGGCCGCGACATAGGCGGACTTATAGGGCGATGCGGTGAGCCCGTGGGCAGAGGCGATATTGACCACCCGGCCCCAGCCCGCAGCCCGCATCACCGGCAGCGCGGCAGCCGTGGTGTGGAAGGCGGAGGAGAGGTTGATTGCGATGATCGCATCCCATTTGTCCTCAGGGAAGGTGTCGATCGGCGCCACGTGCTGGATGCCCGCATTGTTCACCAGGATATCGCAGGCGCCCGCCTTCTCGATCAGCGCCCGGCATTCCGCGCCCTTGGACATGTCGGCCTGGATATAGCGCGCAGTGACGCCGCATTCCTTGGCGATCTCCGCAGCCAGGGCGTGGTCCTCTTCCCGGTCGGTGAAGGAATTCAGCACCACATCGGCCCCGGCCCGCGCCAGCTCGCGCGCAACCCCCAGCCCGATTCCCGAATTGGAGCCAGTGACGACGGCAGTTTTTCCATGCAAGGACATTATGGGCTTCCCCTCGGGTCTGATTGAACGTAACTGGCTGCACTCTGCCATGCTGCAGGCGCGAAGGGAACGCGCAAGAGCAGACGGGTGTTCCCGCAGCCGCTGACCGCACACTGACGTTGGGTCAGCCTTGATTTTCCGGCAAAGCCGTCCCGGACCAGGGCGCGCTTTCGCGCCACGGATCAGGGGATACCGCACAAAAAAACGCCCGCACAAGGCGGGCGTCAGTTATTGAGGCAGGTTTCATACAGGCAAGAAACCTATCGAGCAGTGATCCCTTTATAAGCAATTTCCGGCTTCCATCCAAGCTAAAAGTTTGAAAAGACGAAAAAGCGCTCGTAGCGTGCAGGCTCAAGAAAATAAGGGCGGAGCGGGATGGCTAGGCAAGTGCGGTCAATAATCTCTCACAAATGGCGCGGTATGCTGGCGGGAATCACCCTGCTGGCGGGCGCCGGATTCGCAGGTGCGGAACCGCGCCATGGCATAGCTATGTATGGCGACCCCGCGCTGCCACCGGATTTTGTGGCTTTACCCTACGCGAACCCCGACGCTCCCAAAGGCGGCCGGGTGGTGTTCGGCAACACCGGCGGCTTCGACAGCCTGAACCCGTTCACCCTCAAAGGCACCCCGCCGTGGCAGCTCAGGTTCTGGGGATACGAGAGCCTGATGGGCCGCTCCTGGGACGAACCCTTCACGCTCTACGGGCTGCTGGCCGAATCAATCGAGGTGGCGGAAGACCGGTCCTGGGTCGAATTCACTCTCCGGGAGGAGGCGCGATTCTCCGACGGCAGCCCGGTCACCGTCGAGGACGTGATCTGGTCCTATGAAACCCTCGGCACCGAGGGCCATCCGCGCTACCGCGGATTCTGGACCAAGGTGGAGAGAATCGAGCAGACCGGCCCCCGCAGCCTGCGCCTCACATTCAACACCGAAGACCGGGAGCTCGCGCTGATCGCCGGCATGCGGCCGGTGCTGAAGAAGGCGCAGTTCGAGGGCAAGCCCTTTGGCAGCGGCGCTATCGAGGGCGCCCCGGTCGGCACCGGGCCATATGTGGTCAGCGATCATGAGCCGGGGCGCTTCGTGACTTTTAAACGCAACCCGGATTACTGGGGCAAAGATTTGCCCTTCCGCCGCGGCACCCAGAACTTCGACGAGATGCGGATCGACTTCTTCGGCGACGAAACCGTGCTGATGGAGGCCTTCAAGGCGGGAGAACTGAGCGCGGTGCGCGAGTTCAACGCCGCCAAGTGGGAAAACGACTACGACTTCCCGGCGATCCAGCGCGGCGACGTGGTAAAAAGCGAGATCCCGCATTTGCGCCCTTCCGGCATGACCGGTCTGGTCATGAACACCCGCCGGGCGCCGCTCGATGACTGGCGCGTGCGCGAGGCACTGATCCTGGCCTTCAATTACGAGTACATCAGCACCACCGTAGCTGGTTCCACGCCGCGCCGCATCACCTCCTATTTCTCGGGCTCGGATCTGGCGATGCAGCCCGGGCCCGCAACCGGCAAGGTGGAAGCCCTGCTCGCGCCTTTTGCGGACAGTCTGGTGCCCGGTACGCTGGACGGCTACAGCCTACCCGAGGGTGACGGCAGCCTGCGCAACCGGTCAAATTTGCGAGAGGCATTGCGGCTCCTGAGCGAGGCCGGCTGGACCGTCGTGGACGGCGTGCTTCGCAACGCCGGAGGCCAGCCGCTGGAGCTCTCCCTGCTGATCCGCCAAGGCGATGCCGAAATGAAGACTGTTGCCGAAATCTACGCCCGTGCCCTGGAGAGGCTGGGTATCAGCTTGGCAACGGAAACCGTTGACAACGCTCAATATGTCGAACGAGAAAACGCTTATGATTTCGACCTCACGCGCTACCGCCGCGAGCTGTCGCTGAGCCCCGGTAACGAGCAGCGCTACTACTGGGGCAGAGACGGGGTGGAAACCCCCGGGAGCCGCAACCTCATGGGTATGAACAGCCCCGCCGCGGAGGCGATGATCGACGCCATGCTGACCGCGGAAGACCCGGATGATTTCACCGCCGCCGTGCGCGCGCTCGACCGGGTGCTGACCGCCGGACGTTATGTCATCCCGTTCTGGAACTTCGACACCGGCCGCATCGCCCATGTGAAGGAAATGCGCTACCCGGATGTGCTGCCGGTCTACGGCGACCGCACCGACTTCATGCCCGATGTCTGGTGGTGGCAGGCGGACTGACCGCCTCCCCTTCAATCCCACAAAAGACCTGATTCGACCCAAGCCATTTTTCCGGCTTGGGCGGATTGACTCACGGCATCTAATTCCGTAATTCGCGAATTATGGAATTAGAAATCTCCGATAAGCTTGCCGCCCTCGCGCATCCGAACCGACTTGCGCTGTTCCGCCTTTTGATGCGGCGCTATCCGGACAGCGTCCCGGCGGGTGAGATCGCCACCGCGCTGGGATTCAAGCCCAACACCGCCTCCGCCTATCTCGGGGTGCTGAAACAGGCCGGGCTGATCTCGCAGCAGCGCCAGGGCACCTCGCTGTTCTATGGCGCAAACCTTGCCGGTTTGCGCGGGATGTTCGACGATCTTCTCGCGGGCTGCTGCCAGAACCGGCCGGATGTCTGCGCCCCTTTTTCTGAAGAAGCGTTGCCCCTGCCCGCCGCCCGGGCGCCCTTGAACGTGCTGTTCATTTGTACCGGCAACTCGGCCCGTTCTCTGCTCGCCGAGGCGATCCTGAACCGTGAAGGCAGCGGCAGGTTCCATGCTTTTTCTGCGGGCACCCGCCCTTCCCGCGGGCCGCATCCTGAGGTGACAGCCCTGCTCGAGGCCAAGGGCTATGACACCTCCGGCCTCAGGTCCAAGAATTTGACCCAGTTTACCGCGGAGGACGCGCCGAAGATGCACTTCATCTTCACCGTCTGCGACCAAGCCGCCAACGAGGAATGCCCGGCCTGGCCCGGCCAGCCGATGAGCGCCCACTGGGGCGTCGCGGACCCGGTCAAGGCAGATGGCACCGAGGCCGGGCAGCGCCTCGCCTTCCAGCAGGCCTATGGGCTTCTCCGCAACCGCATCCGCGCCTTTACCGCGCTGCCGTATGAGACGCTGGACCGCATGTCCCTGCAGCACAGCGTCGATGATATCGGCCGGATGCAGCCCTCCCATTAACCTCAACAACAGGCTTCAACCGATGAATATCCTTGTGCTTTGCACTGGCAACTCCGCCCGCTCAATCCTGCTGGAGGCGATCTTCAACCACGCAGGCCGCGGAATCGTACGCGCCTACTCTGCAGGCTCCACGCCGACCGGGCTGGTGCATCCGCAGTCGCTTGCGCTTTTGACGGAGAAGGGCATCGACGTCTCCAGCGCGCGTTCCAAGAGCTGGGACGAATTCGCCGGGCCGGGCGCGCCGGAAATGGATCTGGTGATCACTGTCTGCGCCGCCGCCGCGGGTGAAACCTGCCCGGTCTGGCCCGGCGCGCCGCTGCGGGCGCATTGGGGCGTGCCGGACCCGGCCGCGGCCAAGCCCGAGGACTGGGACCGCGCCTTCCGCGCCGCCTTCAAGACGCTGGAGCGGCGCGCCAAGGCGCTGCTGGCGCTGCCACTCAAGGAGATGGCGCCGGAGCAGCTGCGCGCAGAACTGGCCCGCATCGGAGAGCTGGCATGACCGGCCAGAAGCTGCTCGCTGAGGGTCTTGGCACCGCAATGCTGCTGGTCAGCGTTGTCGGCTCCGGCATCATGGCCGAGCGGCTGGCCGACGGAAACGTGGCGCTGGCGCTTCTGGCCAATGCGGTAGCGACGGGCTGCATGCTATACGTCATCATCACCACGCTTGGCCCGGTGTCAGGCGCGCATTTCAACCCGGCCGTCACACTTGCCTTTGCTCTGCGCGGCCAACACGCCTGGCGCGCCGTGCCGCCCTATGTGTTTGTTCAGGTCTGCGGCGGCATCCTGGGGGTTTGGGCCTGCCACGGCATGTTTAGCCTGGATGTGCTGCAAAGCTCTGCCACCATGCACCGCAGCGGCGGCGCCCAGTGGCTGGCTGAGGTGCTGGCGACCTTCGGGCTCCTGTTCGTGATCTTCGGCGGCCTGCGCTCCCGCCCCGAGGCGGTGCCCGCGCTGGTTGGCCTGTACATCACCGGCGCCTATTGGTTCACCGCCTCCACCAGCTTTGCCAATCCGGCGGTTACCATCGCCCGCGGCTTCAGCGACACCTTCGCAGGTATCTATCCGGGCCATATCCCGATGTTCATCCTGATGCAGCTGATCGCCGTCGGCCTCGGCCAGGCGGTGCTGCCGCGGCTGTTTGCCAAGGCCTGAAACCCTGCTTCAGTGTTGAGTGCGGCATGGGCGGGAACGGCAGCTTCCCGCCCAAATTCGTGGCTCGGCGGCAACACCTTCGCACAATCGTTACATCAACGGCAAAAAGTGTTACCATCAGGGTCCGATAGCTAGAAACCGTTTGTCAGGGAGTGCCCCCCATGCCTGTACAAGCAGCAGCTGCCAGCTGGTTCGACAGGATGCCCCGCATCAAACAGCGCTTTCCATATCTGAAAGTGAGCAAGGCGCCCTCCATTGTGGAAGACCGGGACAAATTCGTCGCCTATCTGGCCCGCACCCACCATCTGACCCTCACCGAAGCCCGGGAGGAGGTGGATGATTTCCTCTATATCGAAAGCCTGCTCAAGGAACTTGACGGCCGCACCAACTAAGGCAGGCAGGCAAGAGTCCCGGTCAGGCCAGCGAGGTTACCCAGAGGATCGTCGCATCCTCCGGGCTGAGCGAGATAACATTGTGCCCCATGGCAGCATCGTAATAGGCGCTGTCGCCGCGGCGCATTTCAACCGGCTCGTAAAACTCGGTGTAGAGCTTAACCACCCCGGTCAGCACATAGAGAAACTCCTCGCCGTCATGGCGCACCCAGCCGTCGAATTCCTCCATCGCGCGGGCGCGGACACGGGCGCGGTAGGGCAGCATCTGCTTGCGGGTGAGCCCGTCGGCCAGAAGCTCGTGCTCGTAGGTGGCGGTCGCATGGGCCGACCCGTCGCCAGATTTCGTCACGGTCATGCGGCCATTCACCTGATCGCGCTGCGGCGGCGTGAACAGCTGCGGTACCGAGATCTCAAGCCCCACCGCCAGCTTCTTCAACGCCTCGTAAGTCGGTGACATCTGGCCGTTTTCGATCTTCGACAGGGTAGAACGCGCGAGCCCCGCCTGGTTGGCGGCATATTCCAGCGTCCAGTCCCGCGCCTTGCGCAGCTCGCGCACCCGGGCGCCCAGATCGAGCGGTTCGGCAGTTTCTTCACCGCCGCTGGCGCGGGCGATGGTGATCAGGGATTTCGGGTCGCGGTCCGTCATGACCACTCTATATGCGCCTCCGCGGCGGCTTGCAACGCAGGACGGCACGGGCTAGCCATCCCCCATGCTGGCCCTTTCCGATCCGGCGCAAATTGCGCCCTGCCCCTCTCCCTTCAACCTCGCCGCCTACGTGCTGCGCCATGCAGACCGGCTGGCGCAGAAGACGGCGTTATCGATTGTTTCCGGGGACAGCGCCGGGGACTGGAGCTATGCGCGGCTGGAGGCCGCGGTGCGCGGCACGGGAACAGGGCTCTTGAACGCGGGGCTTGCGCCCGGGGACATGGTGCTGCTCCGGCTCGGCAACACGGTTGAGTTCCCGGTCGCCTACCTCGGTGCCATTTCCGCGGGCTTGGTTCCGGTGCCCACTTCGCCGCAGCTGACCGGGCCGGAAGTGGCGCGCATCCTCGCAGAGCTTTGGCCCGCCGCGGTGCTGCGCGACCCCGCCATTGCCTCCGCGCCCCACCCGCATGAGATCACCCGCGAGGAACTCTGCGCGATGCAGGCACTGCCGCCCTGCGGCTACGCGATGGGAAATCCGGAGCGGCTGGCTTACGTGGTCTACACCTCCGGCACCAGCGGCAGCCCGCGGGCGGTTGCTCATGCACACCGGGCAATTTGGGCCCGGCGGATGATGGTGGAGGGCTGGTATGGACTTACCCCTGAGGACCGCCTGCTGCACGCGGGCGCCTTCAACTGGACCTTCACGCTGGGCACCGGGCTGATGGACCCCTGGGCCAACGGTGCCACTGCCCTGATCCCGGCCCCCGGCACAACACCGGAGCTACTGCCCACGCTCCTTAAGCACCACCGCGCCACGCTTTTTGCTGCCGCCCCAGGCGTTTACCGTAAGATGCTCGCGCAGGGCCCGCTGGATCTTCCGGACCTGCGCCACGGGCTTGCGGCGGGAGAAAAGCTCCCGGCCCATCTGCAGCAGGCCTGGGAGACTGCCACCGGCAAGCCGCTATACGAAGCCTACGGCATGTCAGAATGCTCCACGTTCATCTCCGCCGCCCCCGGAGCGCCCGCTGAAGACGGCACGCTCGGCCGCCCGCAGCCGGGCCGGCGGGTGGCCATCGTCGGCCCTGAAGGTGTGGTTGAGCGCGGCGCGGAAGGCACCATTGCCGTGCACCGCTCCGACCCCGGACTGATGCTCGGCTACCTCAACGCGCCCGGCGAGACCGGCGCCCGCTTTCAGGGCGAGTGGTTCATGACCGGCGACCTGGGCGCAATGACCGGTACCGGCGCCATCCGCTACGCCGGCCGCAGCGACGACATGATGAACGCGGGCGGCTACCGGGTCTCCCCGATAGAGGTGGAGACTGCATTGGCCGGGCATCCCGGCATCACCCAGGCCGGCGTGGCGGCGGTGGAGGTGAAGCCCGGAACCTTTATAATCGCCGCCTTCTACACCGGTCCCGAAGAGTTGAATGCCGATGACCTGGCGGCCTTTGCCAGTGCACGGCTGGCACGGTACAAACAGCCGCGCGCCTACATCCGCCTCGACACCCTGCCCGCAGGCCCCAACGGCAAGCTCCTCCGCCGCGCCCTGCCCGCCTGTTTCAAAGGAACATCCGCATGACCGCCGTCAAACTTGACATCCTGTCCGACCCGATCTGCCCCTGGTGCTACATCGGCAAGGCCAATCTGGACAGGGCGCTGGCCGCAGAGCCGGACCATCCCTTCGTGATCGAGTGGCACCCCTTCCAGCTGAACCCCGACATGCCGCGCGAGGGCATGGACCGGCGCGCGTATCTTGAGCGCAAGTTCGGCGGCAAGGAGGGTGCTGTGAAGGCCTATGCGCCGGTGGTCGAACATGCGGAGAAGGCCGGGCTGAGCATCAACTTCGAGGCTATGCAGCGTACGCCGAATACGCTGGATGCGCACCGGCTGATCCATTGGGCCGGTATCGAGGGTAAGCAGACCCACGCGGTGGATGCCCTGTTCGAGGCCTATTTTGCAGAGGCGCAGGACATCGGCGACCGTGGCGTTCTGACGGAGATCGCCGCCTCCATCGGTATGGACTCTGAGGTGACCGCGCGGCTGCTGGCCGGGGACAATGACGTGGAGACCATCCGCACCCGCGATGCCCATTCGCGCAAGATGGGCGTGACCTCGGTGCCCACATTCATCATCGCGAACCAGCACGCCGTGCCCGGCGCCCAGCCGCCCGAACTCTGGCAGCAGGTGATCGCGGACCTGCGCAGCCAGCTGGCGGATGGCAGCGCGGACTGAGCCACGCAAACCTCTAAGCATCGCAACAATGCACAGCGTTCTGTGCAGCGCGGTGCTGGTCCGCTCCGGGGATTCGTGATACCCGGAACGGATGCCTCCCAGTCCGGACCGATCCCCGGCGCCGCCTGAAGAGGTGTAAGAGGTTCCAGATGTCGAATTCCCCTGCGCACGGCATGGCCAAGGCCGAATTCGTGGCGTTGATCGCGATGATGTTCGCCACCATTGCCTTTTCGATCGACGCCATGCTTCCGGCCCTGCCGGAAATCGGTGCCGCGCTCAGCCCGGATGACGTCAACCGCGCCCAGCTGGTGCTGACCGCCTTCATGCTGGGCATCGGGATCGGCACCTTCTTCACAGGGCCGCTGTCCGACGCCTTCGGCCGCAAGCGGGTGATCGCGGGGGGCGCGGCGCTCTACATTCTAGGGGCGGCCTCGGCCTGGCTGGCGCAGTCACTGGAGGTGCTGCTGGTCTCCCGCGTGCTGATGGGATTGGGTGCCGCGGGTCCGCGCATCGTCGGGATCGCCATCGTCCGCGACCTCTTTGCGGGCCGGGAAATGGCCAAGCTGATGTCGCTTGCGATGATGATCTTCACTCTGGTTCCGGCCATCGCGCCGATGCTGGGCGCGGGCATCATCGCGTTCTCCGGCTGGCGCGGTATCTTCCTCGCTTTTGCGCTGTTTGCCGTCATCATGGTGCTCTGGATGGGTCTGCGCCTGCCCGAGACGCTGGCCCGCGAGGACCGCCGCCCCTTCCGCATGCCGCTCCTCATGGCCGCGGTGCAGGAGATGTTCGCCCATCCCTCGGTGCGGCTGTCGATCCTGGTGCAGGCGCTGTGCATGGGCATGCTGCTGACCATGCTCACCATGGTGCAGCCGATCTATGACGTGATCTTCGGCCGCGCCGAAAGCTTTCCGTTCTGGTTCGGCCTCGTTGCCCTGATGGCAGGCACCGCCAGCGTGCTGAACGCGTTCATCGTTGTGCGCGTCGGCATGCGCCGCATCGTGACCTGGTCGCTCCGGGTGCAGATCGCGGTCTGCACGATCATGCTGCTTTTGAGCACTGCCGGCCTTCCCCAGAATGTGCTGTTTGCCTGTTTCGTCTTCTGGCAGACCAGCGTCTTCTTCCTCGCAGGCACCACGCTTGGAAACCTCAACGCCATCGCGATGGAACCGATGGGCCACATCGCGGGCATGGCCGCCTCTGTGATTGGCTCGATCTCCACCGTGTTGGCCGCGTTGATCGCCGCGCCGGTGGGGCTGATGTTCGACGGCTCACTGCTGCCCCTGGGTTGCGGGCTTCTGGCGATGGCCTCGCTGGCGTTCTTCCTGATGCTGCAAATGGCCCGGACCGAGGAACGGCTGCCGGCCGAGTGATCCGCACCCGAAACCGCCTTGCCCGGGCACCGGCCCGCGCCTAACCTCTCCAGACGATTGGGGAGGTTTTTTCATGCGGTACGGCTACAACCTCGGCAGCTACACCTGCCCTGTGACCACCACCTCACCCGATACGCAATTCTGGTTCGATCGCGGCCTGATCTGGACCTACGGCTATAACCACGACGAGGCCATCGCCTGCTTCCGCCGCGCCTTGGCGCACGATCCGCGCTGTGCCATGGCGCATTGGGGCATAGCCTATGCCGCCGGGCCGAACTACAACCTCCCTTGGGCGTTGCGCGACGACAAGGGCCGCGCGGACGCGCTCGCGGTCGCTTATGACGCAACGCAAGCCGCACTCGCCTGCCTGGAGGACGGCTGCACGGAGGCCGAGATTCAGCTGATCCGTGCGCTCACCGCCCGCTATCCGCAGCGCACGCCGGCCGCGGACATGCACGGCTGGGATCACGCCTTTGCCGATGCGATGCGCGCTGCTTTCGCCGCCTGCCCGGACCATCTGGACTTGCGCACCGTCTATGCCGAAAGCCTCCTGAACCTCACCCCCTGGCAGATGTGGGACCTGAAGCGCGGCACCCCGGCGGAAGGCGCGGCCACTCTGGAAGCTCGGAATGTGCTGGAGGACGCCATGCAGGCCGCTCCCGGCGCCATGCAGCATCCCGGCATATTGCACCTCTACGTCCACCTGATGGAGATGTCGCCCACCCCCGAAAAGGCGCTGAAGGCCGCCGACGTGCTGCGCACGCTGGTGCCGGACGCGGGCCACCTGGTGCATATGCCGACCCATATCGATGTGCTTTGCGGTGACTACCACGGCGTCGTGCACTGGAACCAGAAGGCGGTGGAGGCCGACCTCAAGTATTACGCCCGCGAAAGCGCTTTCAACATCTACACCGGCTACCGCCTGCACAACTACCACTTTGTGATCTACGGCGCGCTGTTCCTTGGCCAGATCGAACCGGCCCTGCGCGCCAATAAGGCCATGTGGGAAACCACGCCCGAGGCCATGCTGCGTATCGAAAGCCCGCCGATGGCGGACTATTTCGAAAGCTATCTTGCGATGCTGCCGCATATTCTCGTGCGCTTCGGGCGCTGGGAGGAGGCAATGGCACTGGAGCTGCCCGCCGACACGGACCTGTACCGCACGCTCTCCGCAAACACGCATTATGCCCGCGCCATCGCCTTTGCCGCCACCGGCCGGGTCGCAGAGGCTGAGGCCGAGGAAGCGCGCTTCCTCGAGGCGATGGCACGGGTGCCGGAAAGCCGCCTGCTGCACAACAACCGCGTGGTGGACCTTCTTGAAATTGCTGCAGAAATGCTGCGCGGGGAGATTGAATACCGCAAGGGCAACTTTGACACGGCTTTTGACCACCTGCGCCGCTCGGCGGAGCTTGACGACAGCCTCCCCTATGACGAGCCCTGGGGCTGGATGCAGCCCGCCCGCCACGCGCTCGGCGCACTGCTGTTCGAACAGGGACGTTCGAAAGAAGCCGAAGCCGTCTACCGCGCCGATCTCGGCCTCGACAGCACGCTGCCGCGTGCCTCAATCCACCCGGGCAACGTCTGGAGTCTCAAGGGGCTGCACGACTGCCTGAAAGCCCGCGGAAAACACGTTGAGATCAAACACATACAACAGAAACTGGACCTGGCGCTGGCGCGCGCCGACCGCGCGGTCGGCGCCTCCTGTTTCTGCGCTCAGGCCGCGATGGTCCCTGACGGCTGCTGCGGCTGAGCAAATTTCCTGCAAGGGAATTTACCAGAAGAATCCCAATTTCCCTGGCGCCTGGGTCAGGTCCTGGCCTTTTTCTTCTTCTCCGCCACCACTTTCTCGGCGAGGTCGCGGGCAATGGCGAAGGCGCCTTTGATCTTGTCGCTGTCCTTCTTCCAGTCCCGGCGCACCACGATCTTGTTGTCCTTCACCTTGGCCAGCCCGTCCTGCGCCTTGATGAACTCCACCAGCCCCTGGGGCGATGCGAACTTGTCGTTGTGGAACTGGATCGTCGCACCCTTGGGCCCGCCGTCGAGCTTGGCGATGCCTGCGCGCTTGCACATTGCCTTGATCCGCACCACCAGGAGCAGCGTGTTCACCTCCTTCGGCAGTTTGCCGAAGCGGTCGATCAGCTCCGCGGCAAAGCCTTCCAGCTCCACCTTGGTGGTGAGCGAGGACAATCGCCGGTAAAGCCCCAGGCGCACGTCGAGATCCGGAACATAGTCCTCGGGGATCAGCACCGGCACGCCAAGGTTGATCTGCGGCGCCCATTGCTCGTCGGCGTCCGACAGACCCTCCATCTCGCCCGTGCGAATCTTGGCAATCGCCTCCTCCAGCATCGACTGGTAAAGCTCGTAGCCCACGTCGCGCATCTGCCCCGACTGCTCCTCGCCCAAAAGATTGCCTGCACCGCGGATATCGAGGTCCTGGCTGGCCAGCGTGAACCCCGCACCCAAAGTGTCGAGCGAACCGAGCACCCGCAGCCGCTTCTCCGCAGTGGCGGTCAGGCGCTGGCGCGGCTTGGTGGTGAGGTAGGCATAGGCCCGGGTTTTCGAGCGGCCCACCCGGCCGCGGATCTGGTAGAGCTGGGCGAGGCCGAACATGTCGGCGCGGTGCACCACCATCGTGTTCGCGGTCGGAATGTCGAGCCCGGATTCCACGATGGTCGTTGCGAGCAGGATGTCGAACTTGCCGTCGTAGAAGGCATTCATCCGGTCATCCAGCTCTCCCGCCGCCATCTGCCCGTGCGCGATTACATAAGTGAGCTCCGGAAGCTGCTCTTTGAGGAACTCCTCGATCTCCGGCAAGTCGGTAATGCGGGGCACCACGTAAAAGCTCTGCCCGCCGCGGTAATGCTCGCGCAACAGCGCCTCGCGCACGGTGACGGGGTCGAACTCGCTGACATAGGTTCGGATGGCAAGACGGTCCACCGGCGGCGTGCCAATGATCGAGAGATCCCGCACGCCGGTGAGGCTAAGCTGCAAAGTACGCGGGATAGGCGTCGCCGTGAGCGTAAGCACATGAATGTCGGAGCGGAGCTGTTTCAGCCGTTCCTTGTGGCCGACGCCGAAGTGCTGCTCCTCGTCGATAACCAGCAGGCCGAGGTTCTGGAACCGGACGTTCTTGGCCAGAAGGGCATGGGTGCCGATCACGATGTCGACTGTTCCCTTGGCGAGGCCCTCGCGGGTCTGGCTCGCTTCCTTGGAAGACACAAAGCGCGACAACTGCCTGACTTCCAGGGGAAAGCCCCTGAACCGCGCCTTAAAAGAGGCGGCGTGCTGGCGGGCCAGCAGCGTGGTCGGCGCCACCACCGCAACCTGAAGGCCGGACATGGCGGCCACGAAGGCCGCCCGCATCGCCACCTCCGTCTTTCCGAAGCCGACATCGCCGCAGACCAGCCGGTCCATCGGCTGGCCCGAATGCAGATCCGCCATCACGTCCTCGATCGCGCGGAGCTGGTCGTCGGTCTCCTGATAGGGGAAGCGGGCCGAAAACTCCTCCCAGGCGTGCGGCGGCGGATCCATCACCGGCGCCTTGCGCAAGGCGCGCTCGGCGGCGATGCGGATCAGCCGGTCGGCCATCTCGCGGATGCGCTCTTTCAGCTTGGCCTTCTTGGCCTGCCAGGCGCCGCCGCCAAGCTTGTCCAGGAGCCCTTCCTCGTGGCCGTATTTCGACAGTAGCTCGATGTTTTCGACCGGCAGGTAAAGCTTTGTCTCTTCAGCATATTCCAGAAGCAGGCACTCATGCGCGGCGCCGGCGGCGGTGACCACCTCCAGCCCCTGGTAGCGGCCGATGCCGTGATCCACATGCACGACCAGATCGCCGGGCGAGAGCGATTGCGCCTCGGTCAGGAAGTTCTCCGCCTTGCGGCGCTTCTTCGGCGCGCGGATCAGCCGGTCGCCCAGCACGTCCTGCTCCGAAATCACCGTCATATCCGGCGCCTCGAACCCGTGCTCCAGCGCCCAGACCGCAAGGTGCAGGCCGGACTTGCCGATGCGGGTGCCGTCGCGCACCGGGATCGCTTCCGCCAGGCCCTCGTCCTCGATGAGGCCCGTGAGACGCTCGCGCGCGCCCTCGGAATAGGAGGCGATGAGCACCGGGCCCTCCTGCATCCTCGCTTTCAGATGCTCGGCCAAAGCTCCGAAAAGGCTGATGTTTTCCTGCTGACGCTCGGGCGCGAAATTGCGCCCGATGCGGCCGCCCGCATCCACGACTCCGGGGCCGGAGGCCTGCGGCAGCGGATGGAACTGCACCATCCGGTGCGCCGCGGTGGCCTGCTCCCATGCGGTATCGTCAAGATACAGCAGACCCGGCGGCGCGGGCTTGTAGACGGTGCCCATCCGCCCCTTCTGGGTCATTGCCTGCTTGCGAGTCTCGTACTGGTCTGCAATCGTCTCCCACCGCGCGAGCCGCGCCGGGGTTACCTGATCGTCGAGCGTGACCGTCGCCTCCGGCAGGTAATCAAACAGCGTCTCAAGCTTTTCGTGGAAGAAAGGCAGCCAATGCTCGATGCCCTGGTGCTTGCGCCCCGCGCTCACTGCCTCGTACAGCGGGTCATCGGTGCCCGCAGCACCGAACTCTATGCGGTAGTTCTGCCGGAAACGGGTAATCGCCGCCTCATCCAGGATCACTTCGCTAACCGGTGCCAGTTCCACCATCTCCAGCTTTTCCGTAGTGCGCTGGGTGGCCGGATCGAACCTGCGGGCGCCGTCCAGAACGTCACCGAACAGATCCAGCCGCACCGGGCCGCTTTCGCCCGGCGGGAAGATGTCGATAATGCCGCCGCGGATCGCGTAATCGCCCGGCTCCATCACCGTCGGGCTCTGGGTGAACCCCATGCGCACCAGGAACTTGCGGAGGGCATCCTCATCCACCCGATGATCCACCCGCGCCGTGAAAGCGGCCTCGCGCAGCACCTCGCGCGCAGGCACCCGCTGGCTGGCAGCGTTGAGCGTGGTGAGCAGCACAAAGTGCTCCGGCATCTGGTGCACAAGCGCCGCCAGCGTGGCCATCCGCGCGGCCGAGATATCGGCGTTCGGCGATACCCGGTCATACGGCAGGCAGTCCCAGCCCGGAAATATGAAGACCGGCATATCGGGAGCAAAGAAGGCCAGCGCCGCGCGCATCGCCTCCATCCGCTTGTCGTCGCGCGCCACATGCAGGACGGGGCCGCCGGATTTCTTCACTTCCTTCAGGATCAGCCGCGCATCATAACCCTCCGGCGCGCCGCCCATGGTGATTGCCTGCCGTGCCATGCCTGCCCTTTCCCGACTTGTCCCCGGCGCAACGCCGGGTCCCTCAAAAGACCCCGATGGTCAGATTCTGATACATGCCCCACAGCGCGGTGACGAAGATCGACACCAGCCCTACGAACTGAATGATGAGCCGGCAGGTTGCCAACCGCCGCCGAAGCGCCTCACCCGTCGCCTGTTCCTGCGCGATGCGGCGCGCGGTGGCGAGGCTGATCAGGCTCACCACTGCCATCGGGAACATAAGCAGAAACACCGCCTGGGCAAACTCCACCAGGTAAAGAAACCCCAGAAGCCCCAGCATGGTGAGAACAAAGCAGCCGAGCGCCAGCAGCCAGGGGCCGGAAACCTCGGCCACATACAGGAGCCGGTTCACGTTGATCCGGACGATGTCCTCCAAGTCCTGCGCCGCCTGCCCGCCATTGCGGCGCGCGCGGTAAACCATGTCAAACGGCACCCCCAGCACCCAATGGCTGGCCGAAGACCACATCACCGCCAGCGATATCCAGTACCAAAGGTTGGAAAAGGACCGCAGGTCAATCAGTTCATAAAGAATGTTAAACAGATCCACCCGAGCCCCATCCTTCCGCTGCCGGCCCTTCGGCCCGATCTTGCCTGAGGCTCCTATATCAACTGCACGCGCGGCGCAGGCAAGCCCGCAAAACCTGCGGCTTGCCAAACGCGGCGAATGTGGCTCTTGTTCTTGCCGCCCCTTCCGTGCCACCCAAGGGCAAGCAAAAACGAGAGTACGCCATGAAGCCCACCGTAGCCCCCTTTCCCGCCGCCCGCCTGCGCCGTACCCGCAGCAGCGCCGCGATCCGCGATCTCGTGCGGGAGACCGCGCTCACCCCGGGCGATCTGATATGGCCAATGTTCATCCGCGCAGGCGACGGTGTGGAGGAGCCCATCACTTCGATGCCCGGCGTGCTGCGCCGCTCGGTCGACAAGGCCGTCGAGGCCGCGCTGCAGGCCCAGGCACTCGGCATCCCGGCGGTCTGCCTGTTTCCCTACACTGACCCGAGCCTCAAGACGGAAGACTGCGCCGAGGCCTGGAACCCCGAAAACCTCACCAACCGCGCGATCCGCGCGATCAAAGCCGCCGCGCCCGGTCTTGCGGTGATGACCGACGTGGCTCTGGATCCCTACAACATCAATGGACATGATGGCTATGTGGTGGAGGGCGAGATCGTCAACGACGCCACGGTGGAAGCGCTGGTCAAGATGACCCTCGCCCAGGCCGAGGCCGGCGCTGACATCATCGGCCCTTCCGACATGATGGACGGCCGTATCGGCGCGATGCGCCGGGCGCTGGAGCAAGCGGGCCACCACAACGTTGCGATCCTGTCCTACTCCGCCAAATATGCCTCCGCCTACTACGGCCCGTTCCGCGATGCGGTAGGCGCCTCCGGCGCTCTCAAGGGCGATAAGAAGACCTACCAAATGGACCCCGGAAACAGCGACGAGGCGCTGCGGCTGATTGAGCGCGACCTGATGGAGGGCGCGGACATGGTCATGGTGAAGCCCGGCATCGCCTATCTCGACATCTGCCACCGGGTGAAGTCCAGCTTCGGCGTGCCGACCTATGCCTACCAGGTCTCGGGCGAATACGCGATGATCCAGGCCGCGGCGCAGAACGGCTGGATTGATGGCGAAAAGGTGATGATGGAAAGCTTGATGGCCTTCAAACGGGCGGGCTGCAACGGCGTGCTCAGCTACTTTGCACCGGAGGCGGCGCGACTGCTGAACGGCTGAAGCCGACTTTGCACAGACGCAAGGGTTTTTCAGCGGGAAGCCGCCGCGCGCCCGTCACGGCGGATGACAGGCAGCGGTTTTCCGCGTATACCACCGCCAGAGCCGGAGCAAACCGGCCCCGTCCGCAACTCATTACAGGCCCCTGAGACATGAGCAGAATTTCCTCTTCCCGTTTGACCCGGCGCAGCTTTGCGCTTGGCGCGCTGGCCGGTGCCGGCGTCACCGCCGCCTGCGGCAATGGCGTAGGCAACAACAACGCCGCCACCATCGACGCCCGGGTCGATGCCACTCTGAACCAGATGTACAGCCGCTACCCCAATACCGTGACGCTGGCTGAAAAAGCCACTGCCATGCTGGTGATGCCGCTGGTGACCGAAGCAGGCTTTGTCTTCGGCGGCGCCTACGGCCGCGGCGCGCTGCGCATCAATGGCGTGACCGTGGACTATTACTCCACGGTGAAGGGCAACGCAGGGCTGCAAATCGGTGCCCAGCAATATGCCCACGTGCTGTTCTTCATGACAGAGGACGCACTCGCGGGTTTCCGCCGGTCCTCCGGCTGGGCGGCTGGCGCCGACGTAGAGTATGTGGTGCGCGACGAAGGCAATGCACTTACCGCCGACACCAACACGCTCACCTCGCCGGTGCTGGCAGTAGTCTTCGGCCAGGCCGGCCTCCGGGTCGGCGCCACGCTGGAAGGCACCAAATACACCCGCATCATCCCCTGACGGCGGACGGAAGCAGGCGCGTCCTCGTTTCCTCTCGGCCAAAACATCCCTGCCGGAAGCATGGCCTTTCCCGAAGGAAAGGCCATTTCTTTCAGAACGTTATCCGGCGCACCTTAACCAAGGTCGCGGAGCCGCTTGATCAGGGATGAAGTATCCCAGCGCCCGCCGCCCATGCGCTGCACGTCCTTATAAAACTGATCAACCAGCGCAGTGACCGGCAGGCTGGCGCCGGCCTCATCCGCCGCCGCCAGGCAGATGCCAAGATCCTTGCGCATCCAATCGACTGCGAAACCGTGTTCAAACTGGTCATCCAGCATGGATTCGTGCCGGTTCACCATCTGCCAGCTGCCCGCCGCGCCCTGGCTGATCACCTCGACCACCGCGCGCCCGTCCAGACCCGCCTTCTCACCGAAATGCAGCGCTTCGCTCAGCCCCTGCACAAGGCCTGCAATTGCAATCTGGTTGCACATCTTGGCCAGCTGCCCGGCGCCGCTCCCGCCGAGGCGGCGGCAAATTTTGGCATAGGCATCGATCACGGGCGACACCGCTTCAAAGGCTTCCTCATCGCCGCCGCACATCACGGACAGAACACCATTTTCCGCCCCCGCCTGGCCGCCCGAGACCGGCGCGTCGACAAAAGCGATTCCGCGCTCTGCGGCCGCCGCATAAAGCTCGCGTGTAACCTTGGCCGACACCGTGGTGTGATCGACGAATATACTGCCCCTTGCCATGCCGGCAAAGGCCCCGTCCGGGCCAAGGCAGACCGCGCGCAAATCATCGTCATTGCCGACACAGGCCATCACTATCTCCACACCCGAGGCTGCTGCCCGCGGCGTTGCCGCAAAGCCGCCCTTGTGCTCCCCGACCCATTTGCGCGCCTTGGATTCAGTGCGGTTGTAGACGGTGACCTCATGGCCCGCCGCCGCGAGATGCCCGGCCATCGGATAGCCCATCACCCCCAGCCCCAGAAACGCCAGTTTCGCCATTTGCTTTTCCCCTGTTCCGTCTTCGCATATGTTGCGGCCAACCCTAGCAGCCGCGCCGCCGGGCGCAATCACCCTGCAACGGACCGCAACCATTACCTGAGGACTTCTGCCGCTGATGGGACGTCTTTTCCGCTGGCTCCTGCGCATCGCCGCAGGGCTTACCCTGCTTTCGGTTCTGGCGCTTGCGCTGGCCTATTTCCTCGCCGCGCAATCACTGCCCGGGTATGACAAGGAAATCGCCCTGCCCGGCCCCGCGGCGCCGCTGGAGATCGTGCGCGACAATGCCAATGTGCCGCACGTCTTCGGCAGCTACGGCGCCAGTGACGAGGATGTCTACTTTGGCCTCGGCTATGCCCACGCCCAGGACCGGCTGTGGCAGATGGCGGTCCTGCGCCGCACCGCCCAAGGCCGCCTGTCGGAGATCTTCGGGCCCCGCACGGTGGAGACCGACGTCTTCCTGCGCCGCCTCGGGCTCTACCGGCTGGCGCAGCAATCGGTGGAGGACCAGTCGCCCGAGACGCTCGCCGCGCTCAAGGCTTATGCCGCAGGAGTGAACGCCCGCCTGACCGAGATCAACGAAGATGCGCTTGGACGGGGCGCGCCGGAAATGTTCCTGTTCAACATGCCTGTCGCCCCCTGGCAGCCCGCCGACAGCATCGCGGTGATGAAGCTGATGGCGCTGCAGCTCTCCGGCCACATGCACGGGGAGATCCTGCGTGCCCGTGTTTCCCTCGCGCTGGAGGATGAGGCCCGGCTCAGGGATATCCTGCCCGATGCACCGGGCGAAGGTGTCGCGGCGCTGCCGGAATACGCCAGCCTGGTTCCCGGCATCACGCAGGTTGCCGGCGCCGCACCGGTCGAAGATAACAGCCTGCTGTTCCCGCTTGCCCCCCGCGGGCTCGGCGGGGCCTCTAACGCCTGGGCCGCCGCACCGGACCGCTCCGCTGCGGGCGGCACGCTTCTGGCCAACGACCCGCACCTCGGCCTCAGCGCACCCGCGATCTGGTATCTGGCGCGGCTGGAACTCGGCACCGGCGGGGTGATCGGCGGCACCATCCCCGGTATTCCCGCGGTGATTACCGGCCGCTCAGAAAGACTCGGCTGGGGCGTCACCTCCTCCTATTTGGACGACATGGACCTGTTCATCGAACAGCTGAATCCGGAAAACCCCAAGCAGTACAAAACCGAAGACGGCTGGGAGGATTTCATTTCCCGTCCTTCTATTATCGAAATCAAGGGCGCAGCACCCGTCACCCTCACCCTGCGCTGGACCCGCAACGGCCCGGTGCTGCCCGGCTCATTGTTCAACCTCTCGACCATTACTCCGCCCGGCCATGTGGTGGCGCTAGGCTGGACTGCGCTCAGCCCCGATGACACTTCGATGACCGCGGCGCTGAATCTGATGCGCAGTGCAACGGTGCAAGAAGCCATCGCTGCCGGAGAGGACTTCATTGCACCCTCGCAAAACCTCACCCTTGCAGACCGCACCACCATCGCGATGAAGACGGTCGGCGCTTTCCCCCAGCGCGACGCCCGCCACAACAGCAAAGGCAGGATGCCGAGCCAGGGCTGGCGCCAAGAAAACCGTTGGCAGGGCCGCGCGCCATATGAGGAAAACCCGGAGTTCATGAGCCCTGCCGGGGGCATCCTCGGCAATACCAACAATAAGCTGCTGGACCGGCCCTTCCCCGATCACGTCTCCTATGACTGGGGCGACACCCAGCGCATTCACCGCTGGAAAAAGCTGATGCAGGACCGCGAAGTGCATACCCGCGACAGCTTTATCGAGGCGCAGCTCGACACCGTGTCCTTTACCGCCCGTGCGCTCCTGCCGCTGATCGGCGCCGACCTCTGGTTCACCGGCGAGGCCGCGCCCGAGGGCACGCCCGAACGGCGGCGGCAGAAGGCGCTCACCCTGCTGTCGGAGTGGAATGGCGAGATGAACGAGCATCTGCCGGAGCCGCTGATCTACGCGGCCTGGCTGCGCGCCTTGCAAAGCCGGCTGATCACGGATGAGCTGGGGCCGCTCGCGAAGGAATTCACCCATGTCGAGCCGCTGTTTATCGAGCGCGTCTACCGGGACGTCGATGGCGCCTCCGCCTGGTGCGACGTGCGCCAGAGCACGCCGGTCGAGACCTGCGCCGAGATGGCCCGGCTGGCACTCGACGATGCGCTGATCTGGATCTCCGAGCACCATGGCGGCACCTTGGAATCACTGCGCTGGGGCGACGCGCATGAGGCCACACACGACCACCCGGTGCTGGGCGAAGTGCCGCTTCTGCGCTTTTTCGTGAACATCCGCCAGTCCACCAGCGGCGGCGACAATACGCTTCAGCGCGGCCTCAGTTCGGGCAAGGACCCGGCGCCGTTCCAGAACGTGCACGCGGCGGGCTACCGCGGGGTCTACGACTTCGCCGATCCCGACAGCTCGGTCTTCATCCTGTCGACCGGCCAGTCCGGCCACTTCCTGTCCCGCCATTACGACGACATGGCCCAGCTCTGGCGGCGCGGCGAATATATCCCGATGTCGCTCGACGAAGAACTGGCCCGCGCCGCAGCCGTGGGGGTGACACGGATCAGCCCGCGGGATTGAGCCGTCGCAGCGACACAAAGCGCGGAACAAGGCCGCAGGCCGCCGCGCATCGCCGGCGCGCGCCCACGCGGCGGCGATTTGGCTGAGGATCGGGACTCCCTTGATGGGTTCTACGGACTTGGCCTACATAAACTGCCAGCCATACCCGTCCGGATCGCCCCCGCGCGCGCCGGCAATGCGCGGCTTATCTCCTTTCCCTGATAACATAGAAAGCAACCATCAAGGCTCCGAAACCGTGCGCGCCCGAACAAAAAAACCCTCCATAAACGGAGGGCTTTCTTATTTCACGAGCCGAATGGTGCAGCGTTCACAGCTTCCTGTACTGCGCCTTCTGCCGTTCGGTCCAGAGCACAGTGAGTTCGAAGCCATCCTCGGTCTGGGTTTCGCTCTGCACCAGGTCCTGCTGGAACAGCCAGGCGCGCTGCTTGCCTTGCGAAAACGCGAGACTCAGCACCTCTTCGTGGCGCACGCCTTGCAGTTTCTCCGCCACGTCGGCCAGAAGCGCATCGAGCCCCTCACCTGTGAGAGCCGAGATCGCGTGGATGCCTTCCTCCCGCTCGGCGCGGTCGCGGCGGGCGGCGGCCTCTTCCTCCGGCAACAGGTCCAGCTTGTTCCAGACCTCGATCCGGGCGCGCTCCTCCTCCACCCCGAGCGAGGCAAGGATCGCTTCCACATCGGCGGCTTGCTCGCGGGTTTGCGGGTGGCTGATGTCGCGCACGTGCAGCACCACATCGGCGGCCAGCACCTCCTCCAGCGTGGCGCGGAAGGCGGCGACCAGTTCGGTCGGCAGGTCCGAGATAAAGCCCACCGTGTCGGAGAGAATGATCTCCGGCCCGTCCGGCAGCTCAACCCGGCGCATGGTCGGGTCGAGCGTGGCGAAGAGCATGTCCTTGGCCACTACCTCGGCCCCGGTGAGCCGGTTGAACAGGGTCGACTTGCCGGCGTTGGTATAACCCACCAGCGCGACAATCGGGTACGGGACCTTAGCGCGCGACGCACGGTGCAGCGCGCGGGTCTTCACCACCTTGTCGAGCTGGCGGCGCAGGCGCACCAGCTGGTCGTCGATGGCCCGCCGGTCGGCCTCGATCTGGGTTTCGCCGGGGCCGCCGACAAAGCCAAGACCGCCGCGCTGGCGCTCCAGGTGGGTCCAGGCCCGCACCAGCCGGGTGCGCTGGTAGCTGAGCGCCGCCATCTCGACCTGCAGCACGCCTTCACGGGTGGCCGCGCGGTCCGAGAAGATCTCCAGGATCAGCCCGGTCCGGTCGAGGATCTTGACCTTCCAGGCCTTCTCCAGGTTGCGCTGCTGCACCGGCGAAACCGGCCCGTCGATCAGCACCAGCTCGACCTCTTCGGCCTTGAAGATATTGCTTAGCTCTTCGATCTTGCCCGAGCCGAACAGCATGCCGGGATGGGCCTTGGGCAAGCGCACCACGTTCGAGCCCGCGACCTCCAGATCCGGCAGGGCCGCGGCCAGGGCCACGGCCTCTTCAAGCGCGAAGCCGGGGTCGCGCCGGTCGCTGTCCGATTTGATTTCCGGATGCAGAACCCAGGCCCGGGTCTGCTTCCTGTCATGCTCCATCAAGAGGCGTCTTCACCTTCATAAAGGCTGATCGGCTGGGCCGGCATGATGGTCGAAATCGCATGCTTGTAGACCAGCTGCGACTGTCCGTCGCGGCGCAGCAGCACGCAGAAATTGTCGAACCAGGTGATCACACCCTGCAGCTTGACCCCGTTGATCAGAAAAATTGTGACTGGAACCTTGGTTTTGCGAACGTGATTCAGGAAGGCATCCTGAAGATTCTGTCTGTCCGAAGCCATTTTTGTTATCTCGCCTTTTTTCTTGCTGCGCGCGATGCGCGAGCGCGCCGGATTCCTTTGAGTATGGACGCACTTGAAACCAGATTCCACCCGAAAAACATTGCGAAGAAGCGGCATCCGCCCGATCAGCTGCGCCACAGGTTGGGCGACAGGAGCGCGATGAAGGCCAGCGTCTCCAGCCGCCCGACGACCATCGCGACGCAGAGGATCAGCTTGGCCGGATCGGTGAGCTGATTGAGCACGATCGGTGCGCTGGCTGCGGCCTCGGTCAGGGGCCCGGTGGTGGACAGCGCCGCGATAGCGAGGATCATCGACTGCTCGAAATTGGTGCCCACCGCCGCCAGCGCAATGCTGATGACGGCAAGCGACAGCGCAAACAGCATAAAGAAGACCCACGCCACATAGGCGCCGTTCTTCTGCAGGCGGCGGGCGCGGTCGCCCTCGCCGCTCACCGAATGCGGATGCACCAGCCGCTCCAATTCGCGCAGCCCATTGAGGTAGAGCGCATAGACCCTGAGCAGCTTCACGCCGCCCGCCGTGGTGGCCACACCGCCGCCAAAGACCGCAAGCCCCAGAAGGATCATGCCGGGCGTCTGCAGCCCGGACCATTCTTGCGCCGCGGCCCATTCCGAACTTTCGAAGCCGGTGGTCGACAAGAAAGACATCACCGTGAACAGCGCCCCCCAAAATGCCGCCAGCGCCTGAAGGGGGTCCGCGGTGGCCGCGACCTCGAAGGCGGCAACCCAATGGCGCAGGAATAGGACGACGGGCACGCTGAGGATGATCAGCACCCCGGTGCGGAACTCCGGGTCGCGGTCCAGGCGGCCATGTCCGGAGGTCACGGTATCGCTGGAGAAGGTGAGCCGTGACAGCGCGAAGAACATGAACAGGAACATCACCATCTCGCCCGGGATGCCGCTTGCGGCGTTCTGCACCCCGCCGGTGGCGGAAATTCCCGAGGTCGCCATGACTGACATCGCGTGGCCCAGCCCTGCCAGCGCCCGCTCGCCCGTCATCATCAGGAGGAGCCACAGCACCAGCGTCAGCCCGCAGTAGACCGGCGCCAGGGTCCGGAACACCAGCACCAGCTGCCGGCGCGGATCCGCCTTCTGCATCTCAGCGGGCAGGCCCGTGCCGCCACCCGGCACCCCCTTTGCGGTGACCTCAAAGCCGCCCAGCGACATCGGCGCCAGCACCGCGGAGGCGGCGATCCACATCAGCAGGCCGCCCATCCAGCCCACCATCGCCCGCCACAGGTGCACGCTGGGCGACAGGCGGGCGGGGTCGTTGAACACATCCGCGCCGGTGGTGGTGATAGCGCTCACCATGTCAAAATAGGCATTCAGGAACCGGGTGTTCACCATCGCCTCGTACACCGGCACCGCAAGAAACAGCGGCAGCACCGCAAAGGCCGCGAGGAGCGACAGCAGCTGCCCTGGCATACCGTAGCGCGGGACACGATTTCCAAGCGAGAGGCCGGTCAGCCCCACCAGCACCAGCCCGCCGAGGCCGGCGAAGAAGAAGCTCTGCGCGGCGTGGTGGTCGTCCTGCACCAGCGCATGGGTGGCGGGCACCCACATCGCCAGAGAGGCGGCGCCCCAGAGAAGCAGGAATAAGGGCAGCCGCAGGATGCCGTAGGAGGCTTTGACCTTGCGTGCCATGTCAGAAGTAATCGATCGAGACCTGCAGCAGGCGCTCCACCTCGGGCACATCGTCGGCCATGGCAAAGAGCGCGATCACATCACCCTCCTCGATCCGCGTTTGCCCGGTGGGGCGCAGCATCTCGCCGTTTTTCAGAACACCGCCAACCAGCACGCCTTCGGGAAAATCAGTCTCGCGGATCATCTGGCCCGCGATCGGCGAGGTAGACAGCACCTCGGCTTCGATCATCTCCGCCTCGGCGTCGCCCAGCGAGTAGACCTGCCGCACCCGGCCATACCGGATATGGCGCAGGATGGAGCTCACCGTGGTGGAGCGCGGGTTGATGTAGGCGTCGATGCCGAGATGCGGCAGCAGCGCCACCAGTGTCGGATCGTTGATCAGCGCAATGGCAAAAGGGCAGCCCTCGGCCTTGGCGCGCACCGCAGCGAGCATGTTGGTGCGGTCGTCATCTGTGACCGCCAGCATGGCGTCGGCCTTTTCGATCCCCGCCTCGATCATCAGCGCCCGGTCCAAACCGTCGCCGTTCAGCACGATGGTGCGCTCCAGCTCCTCGGCGGCGCGCTCGGCGCTCTTGCGGTCGCGCTCGATCACCTTGGCGCGGATGCGGCTGGTGCGCGCCTCCAGCGCCTTCGCGACCTCCAGCCCGACATTGCCGCCGCCCACCACCACCACGCGATCCTGGCGTTTCTCGGTCTTGCCGAAAACCTCCACCGTGCGGGTCACGTCCTCGGCATGGGCAAAGACATAGCAGCTGTCGCCCACAAACAGCTGATCGCCCGGCTCCGGCGCAAACAGCGTGCCCTCCCGGCGCACGCCCACGACAATGGCGCGCAGGGTGGAGAACAGGTCGGTCAGCTGCCGCAGCGGCGTGTTCACCACCGGGCACTGCTCGTCGATCTGGATCCCCAGAAGCTGCGCCTTGCCGCCCATGAAGGTTTCGATGTCAAAGGCGGCCGGCGCCGACAGCCGCAGCATCGCGGCCGCGGCAACCTCGCGCTCGGGGCTGATCACCACGTCGATGGGCAGGTGCTCGCGGCGGTAAAGGTCGGAGTAGATCGCAGTCAGGTAGCTCTTGGCCCGCAGCCGCGCGATCTTTCGCTGCACTGAAAACACCGAATGCGCCACCTGGCAGGTCACCATGTTGACCTCGTCGGAATGGGTGGCGGCAATGATCATGTCGGCATCGCGCGCGCCCGCCCGCTCCAGCACGTCCGGGTAGGAGGCAAAGCCCGCAACCCCTTGCACGTCCAGTGTATCGGTGGCGCGGCGCACCAGGTCGGGGTTGTTGTCGACCACGGTGACATCATTGTGCTCGCCGGAAAGGTGGCGGGCAATCTGCCAGCCGACCTGGCCCGCGCCGCAGATGATAACCTTCATGAGCCTGTCCTTTGGGCGCCTTTTTGCCCGGTTTGAATGACAGATGGGGCCATCACGGTCAATTTAATTGTAAGGCCCTCAGTTTGCAGGCATTCTTTGCCCATGCCCGACATGCGCGTGATATCTGCCGCTGCCCTGGCGATGCTGGGCCTCGCCGCCTGCGGGCCGCTGCCGGTCTACTACAAGGAGGGCGCGATGGTGGCGCGCCTGCAAGCGGATGAGCTGGCCTGTCAGGCGCAAGCGCTGCAGCAGGCCCCGGTCGCCAGCCAGATCCGCCAGCGCCCGCCCATCTACCGCCCCGGCGGCCGCTTCTGCCACCATGGCGATTGCCACTACCACTCAAGCATCTGGGTGGAAGGCAGCTACTACTCGGTGGACGTGAACCGACCCCTGCGGCTGCGGCTGGAGCGCGCCTGCATGGCTGGCAAGGGCTACCAGCAGCTAAGTCTCGCACGCTGCCCGCAGGGCCAGGCCCGCGCGGCCGGGCCCGCGCTGCCGCCGCTCACCGCGGACAACTGCGCGCTGAGAACCCGCGACGGCACCACGCTGATGGGGACTGCCACCGGCGGGTAGGCAGACGGTCGGCCGGGAACGTCCCGGCCCGGCGGCCTTGCTTGCCGGTTTCAGACCGCGTCTGCCGCCTCCGCATCCGCCTCGACCCGCGCCACCCGAGCGCCCGCCTTGCTCGAGGTCACAACTCCCAGCGACTTCAGCTTGCGGTGCAGCGCCGAGCGCTCCATCCCGACAAAAGATGCGGTACGGCTGATGTTGCCGCCAAAACGGTTGATCTGGGTGAGCAGATATTCCCGCTCGAACGCTTCCCGTGCCTCGCGCAGGGGCAGCGTTGCCAGTGCCCCCGACAGCACAACCCGACCGTCGCCCTGCGGCTTCTCCTCATCGCGCGGCAGATCCTTTGCCTCGATCGGGCCGCTGCCGTCGCCAAGGATCAGTACCCGCTCCACCAGATTCTTCAGCTGGCGCACGTTGCCTGGCCAGGTCATTGTCTGCATCAGCGCCACCGCTTCCTCGGTCAGCTCGCGCAGCGGCAGGCCCTGGGCCTCGTTAAACTGGCGGATGAAGTGGCCGGCCAGGAGCGGGATATCCTCGCGCCGGTCGGCGAGCGAGGGCACCGCCACCGGCACCACGTTCAGCCGGTGGAACAGCTCCTGGCGGAAGCGGCCCGCCTCGATCTCGGCGTCGAGATCCTTGTTGGTGGCGGAGATCACCCGCAGGTCAACGCGGATCTTCTCGGTACCGCCCGCGCGCTGGAACTGCTGGTCGACCAGCACCCGCAAGATCTTGGACTGAGTGCCCAGCGGCATGTCCGCGACCTCGTCGAAGAACACCACGCCGCCATGCGCCTGTTCCAGGAGGCCCTGCTCTACCCCGCGTTCGGGGCTTTCGCGGCCGAACAGCACTTCCTCCATGCGCTCGGGCTCAATGCTGGCGCAGTTCACGGTGACGAAGGGCGCCGCGGCGCGGGCCGAATTGGCGTGGATGTAGCGCGCTGCGATCTCCTTGCCGCTGCCCGCGGGGCCGGTGAGCATCACCCGGCCGTTTGATTTGGTCACCTTGTCAAGCTGGCCAGCGAGGGTGCGGAAGGCTGCCGAGGCGCCGATCATTTCGGCCGTGCCGTTGTCCTTGCGCTTCAGGTCGGTGTTCTCGCGGCGCAGCTGCGAAGCTTCCATCGCGCGCCGGATCACCACCATCAGCTGATCGATGTTGAAAGGTTTCTCGATAAAATCATAGGCCCCCTGCTTGATCGCCGCTACCGCGATCTCGATGTTGCCGTGGCCTGAAATGATCACCACCGGGATCTCCGGGCTTTCGCGCTTCACCGTCTTCAGGATGTCGATGCCGTCCATCTGGCTGTCCTTCAGCCAGATATCGAGGATCAGCAGCGCCGGCGCCGCCTCCTCCAGCTGCGCCATGCATTCGTCCGAGCTGCCCGCTTTCCGGGTGGCATAACCCTCATCTTCCAGAATGTCGGAGATCAGTTCGCGGATGTCCCGCTCGTCGTCCACAATCAGAATGTCACTCATGTCAGACCTGCTTTCACTGTCGCTTTGTTGTGCGCACCGGCCCGTGCTGCTGCGGGCAGGCGGATGACGGCCATGGCACCGAAGTGCGCCTGCCCGTCAAAGGTTGGGGCATCTTCCAGCGTGAGCGTGCCCCCGTGCTCTTCGATGATCTTCTTGACGATCGGAAGCCCCAGCCCGGTCCCCGCGTCGCGGGTCGTCACATAGGGCTCAAACAGCCGTGCCCGGTCTTCGGGCAGGCCGATACCATTGTCGGCAATGCGGATTTCATAGCCATTGGCAGCGCGCCCGGCGGTCACACGGATCTCCGGCGCATGCCCTTCTGGCGCGCCTTTTTTCTTCAGGCTTTCAATCGCTTCGCCAGCATTCTTGATAAGGTTGGTGAGCGCTTGGCCAATCATGGTGGCGTCCAGATCAGCGGGCATCTGCGCCTCTGGCAGCTCGGCGGTGATTTTCACTTCCGGCTGGCCGGTCTGCTGCAGGATCACCGCATCGCGCACCAGCTGGGCAAGGTCCTCTTCGCGCCGCTCCGGCTCCGGCATGCGGGCGAACTTGGAGAACTCGTCCACGATCCGGCGCAGGTCGTTGGTCTGGCGCACGATCACATCGGTCATCGAACGCATCTGGTCGGCATCGCTTTCGTTTTCCAGCTTGGGGCCGAACTTGCGCTTGATGCGCTCGGCGCTGAGCTGGATCGGGGTGAGCGGGTTCTTAATCTCATGCGCAATGCGCCGCGCGACGTCGCCCCAGGCCGCCATCCGCTGAGCGCTGACCAGGTCGGTCACATCGTCGAAGGCCACCACATAACCTTCCAGCCGCCCCTCCCCCGAGCGCCGCGGCGCCATCCGCACCAGCAGGTTCTCCAGGCGGCCCTGGCGGGTCACCTTGATCTCCTCCTGCACCACGTCGGCGCCGCTCGCGGAGAGCTCATCGAATAAGGGGCCGAACTCGGGCACGGCAACGGCCAGTGCCAGCGACTGCTGGTCCTCCTGCCAGTCCAGCAGCCGTTCGGCCGAACGGTTGACGAAGGCGATGCGCCCGTCCGGATCAAGCCCGACCACCCCGGAGGTCACCGAAGACAGCACCGAGTCGAACAGGCGGCGGCGGCGTTCGATCTGCCGGTTGTTCTCGATCAAGCGGCCGTGCTGCGCCTTAAGCTCGCGGGTCATCTGGTTGAAATACTGACCCAACTGAGCAATTTCGTCGCCGCTGTCGCCCTCTTCCGGCACCTGCACGTCCAGATTGCCGGCCCCGACACGCTGTGCCGCAACGGTGAGCCGCCCGACGGGGCGCGAGAGCCGCTCGGCAAACCACATGCCGAGCCACATAGCCGCGAGGATCAAGATCACCGCAAAGCCGAGGTAGAGCAGTGCAAATTCAAACAGCACCCGGCCGCGCTCGCTTTCCAGCTGCTGGTAAAGGTGCGCCGTCTCCTGGGTTTCGTCCAGGAGGTTCAGAAGCTCGCCGTCCACGTCGCGGCTGATGTAAAGATAGCGGTCCACAAAGGCGTCGAGCGGCACCAGGGCGCGGAATTCGCTGTTGTCCCAATCCTCGATCAGGGTAAAGCCCTGCGCTTGCGCGGCGCCGATCTGACTCGGGCTGGGCTCCTCGTAGTCGAACTCGTAGGACCGCTCGCCGCGGGCGCGGATCTCGCCCGCGCCGTCGATGATATAAGCCTCGCGCAGACCCCGCTGGATCTGCAGCTGGCCTTGAGTCAGCACCTGGCGCAGTTCGGCGTCGTTGATGAAGAAGCTGCGCGACCGGCTGTTGTCGAGGTAGCGCGCGAGCGCCCGGGCGTCTTCGCTCAGATCGTCCTTCTGCTGCGTCTGATATGCCTCCGCCGCGGCGAGCGAGCTGCCGATCACCTGCCGCACCCGCTGGGAGAACCAGCCCTCCAGGCCCACGTTCACGGTGAGTACGGCAAAAACCGCCACGATCACGGTGGGCACCAGCGTCAGGAAGCCGAAGGCGCCGATCAGCCGCAGGTGCAGCCGGGAGCCCGCCGATTTTGACCGCCGCGCCGCAAACAGCCGCACGGTCTGGGTCAGCACCAGCACCGCGATCGACAGGATGTAGACGAGGTCCGCCAGCAGAATCAGCCGGAGCGGTTTGGAGGAAGCACCATGGCCCAGCGGACCGATCACCAGATAGGTCAGCAGCGTCAGCAACGGCCCCAGCAGCACCAGCCCCAGAGTGCCGATGTTGCGCGCCTTGCGGGTCTTCCGCCAGCGGTCCAAGGCTGTGAATGGCCCGTATGCCGAGCGGAGATGTGACTTCTGCGCCACCGACTGCCCTCATCCTGATGTGTGACCACTTCCGGGTCACCGCCATATCTCGTGGCCAGCACACGGCAAATCGCGTTTCGGCCACTGTTATGTGGCGAGATTACATCAGTTTGCGGCGCCGTGTCACCTCAATATCCAGATCGGTGATCTTCTTACGCAAGGTATTCCGGTTGATCCCGAGCAGCTCCGCGCAGCGCGCCTGGTTTCCGCCGGTTGCAGCAAGGGCGATTTCGATAAGCGGCGTTTCCACTTCGCGCAGGAGCCGCATGTAGAGCCCGGGCGGCGGCAGCAGGTCGCCATGCAAGTCAAAATAACGCTGCAGATGGCGGCGCACCGATTCCGAGAGCTTCTCGTTCGTGACCCCCGCCGCGGGCTCCGGCCCGGCCTGCGGGCCCAGCGCCGTGAGGGTTTCCTCCTCGCTGATCTCTTCGTTCCGGGCGGTGAATGCGAGCCGGCGGATCAGATTCTCCAGCTGGCGCACGTTGCCCGGCCAGCGGCAATGGCGCAGCGCCTCGCGCGCCTTCTGGCTCAACGTCCGGTGCGGCGCGCCCTCGTTCTCAGCGCGCACCAGAAAATGCTCTGCCAGCAGCGGGATGTCCTCCACCCGGTCGCGCAGCGGGGGCACATGCAGCACGGTGCCGCAGATCCGGTAGTAGAGATCCTGGCGCAGCCGCCCCTCCTCCATCGCCGCCGCCAGGTCCTGCTGGCTGGACGCCATGAAGCGCGGCGCGTGATCGCCAGGGCTGTCCATCATCCGCACCAGCCGCGCCTGCGCCTCTTCGGGCAAATCGGCGAGCTCGTCGAACATCAGGGTGCCGCCGCGCGCCTGCGCGAGCAGCCGCGCGGGGCCTTCCAGCTCAGCCAGGCCCGCCGCCCCTGCATGCACAAAGGGCATGGTGCGCCGGTCGGAGAAATCATGGATCGAACGTGCAATCAGCGACTTGCCCGCGCCGCTCTCGCCGGTGATCAGGATCGGCAGATCGGTATTCATCACCCGCGCGATCAGCCGGTAAAGCGCCTGCATTACCTCACTGCGCCCGATCAGGGGCAGTTCCTCGGTTTCTTCCGGGGCATCGGACCGGGGCGCTGCCTGGACCGTGCGCTTCTCTGCCAGCGCCTTGGCGGTACGCTTCATCAGCTCCGGCAGGTCGAAGGGCTTCGGCAGGTAGTCGTAGGCCTCAGCCGCCTCGGCCTTGATCGCCGTCATGATGGTATTCTGCGCCGAAATCACGATCACCGGCAGCCCGGGCCGGTCCGCCTGGATCTTGGGCAGCATCTCCAGCCCGTTCCCATCCGGCATCATCACGTCGGAGATAACCACGTCGCCCTTTCCTTCCGCAACCCAGCGCATCAGCGTGGTGAGCGAGGAAGTGGCATGCACCTTGCAGCCCGCGCGGGTCAGCGCCTGGGTCAAAACAGTGCGGATGGTGCGGTCGTCGTCAGCGACCAGTACGGTGCCGTCCATGGCATCAGTCCTCTTGCTGGCCGCGGCCGCGCGGAACCCGCGACAGCGACAGCCGGAACACGGTCTTGCCCGGAACGGAACTGACCGAAATCCAGCCATTGTGGTCCGAGATGATCTTGCTCACCAGAGCAAGCCCCAGCCCGGTCCCGTTTTCCCGGCCCGATACAAACGGGTCGAAGATGTCATCCCTAATCGCCTCCGGCAGCCCCGGCCCGTCGTCGCGGATCTCGATCTGCAAGGGCAGCAGCTTGCCGGTACCGTCACTGCGGCGCAGGCGGAAGGAGTGCTCGTAGTAGGTGCGGATGTGAATATGCCCGCCGTCCCTGCCAGCCGCTTCCGAAGCGTTCTTCAGGAGGTTCAGGACCACCTGCAGCAGCTGGTCCTGATCGCCCCAGGCAAGCGGCAGCGATGGGTCGTATTCCTCGGTGATGCGCATGTGCGCGCCAAATCCCAGAAGCGCGGAGCGGCGCGCGCGGTCCAGCAGGTCGTGCAGGTTCACCGGCTGGAAGTCCGGCTCCGAGAGGTTGCCGAACTGCTCCACCTGCTCCAGAAGCTTCACGATCCGGCGGCTCTCGCTCACGATGAGGTCGGTAAGCTCCAGGTCGTCTTGCGACAGGTTCATGCTCAGAAGCTGCGCCGCCCCGGTGATGCCTGCCAGCGGATTCTTGATCTCATGCGCCAGCATCTCCGCCATGCCGATCGCTGACGCAGCCGCGGACTTGGCGCTATGTGTCTGCGTCATCCGGCCAGCCAGCTCGCGCGGGCTCACCATCATCAGCATCACGCCGTCCTGCCCCTGCAACGGCGCTACCTGCACCGCGCATTGAAGGGGCGCGCGGCTGCCGGAGCCCACGTCGATATCGTTCACGAACAGCGGCGTGCCCTGCACCCGGGCGCGGGCAAAGGCTTCCTCCACCGGCGCGTCGATCGCCAGCGTGTCCCAGACCGGCTGGCCGATGAGCGCCTTGCGGGAAGCATTGAGGAAGCCCTCTCCGGGCCCGTTCACATCGGCAATGCGGTCATGCGCGTCGATCAGGAAGGCAGGCACCGGCAGGGAGGCCCAGAGGGCGGCGCTGTCGCTCATGCAGCGGCCTCCCCGTGCTGGGGCGCCAGCGCCTCGGGCAGAAGCGCCAGCACCTCGGCGGGCTGCTTCGCGGTCAGAACCCTCCGGCGCAATGCTGCCCCTGTGCCCGCCTCATCCATGTACCAGCCCAGGTGCTTGCGGGCGACGCGCAAGCCGAGTTCCGCGCCATAGAATCTCAACATCGCCTCGTAATGCCCTGAAACCATTTCCACCAGCGCATCGCCCTCCGGGATCTCCGGCATCGGGGTGCCCCAGAGGTGATGCGCCACCTCCGCCAAGAGCCAAGGCTTGCCCCCGGTGCCGCGGCCGATCATCACGCCATCGGCGCCAGACAGTTCCAGCGCCTGCCGCGCGGTGGCGGTATCGACGATATCTCCATTGGCGAGCACCGGCACATCGACCGCCTCTTTCACGGCCCGGATCGCGGCCCAGTCGGCCGAGCCCTTGTAGAACTGGCAGCGGGTGCGGCCATGAATGGTCACCATCTGCACCCCGGCCTCCGCCGCGCGGCGCGCCACGTCCGGCGCATTGAGGCAGTTATCATCCCAGCCCAGCCGGGTTTTCAGCGTCACCGGCACATCCACCGCGCCCACCACCGCCTCTATCAGGCGCAGGGCGTGGTCCGGCGTCTTCAACAGCGCAGAGCCGGAATAGCCGTTGGTCACCTTCTTGGCCGGGCAGCCCATGTTGATGTCGATGATCCGCGCGCCCTGCCCTGCGACCTGCTTTGCGGCCTCGGCAATCCAGTACTCCTCGCGCCCCGCAAGCTGCACCGCGGTGTTCTCCACATCGGCGCTGAGCTCGGCCCGCTCGCGCACGCCGGGCTTGGCCTGCACCATCTCCTGGCTCGCCACCATCTCGCTCACCATCAGCCCCGCCCCGAAAGAGCGCACCAGGTCACGGAACGGGCGGTCTGTGATTCCGGCCATCGGCGCCAGCGCAATGGGCGGGGTCATGGAGGTGGTTCCAAGCGTGAAGGACAATTGCCTAATCCTTGTGCATCTGCAGGGTTTCTATCCGAGGGCACCGCTATGCTACAACGAAGCGGCGCAATGCAAGGCAGGGGCAAACCGCATTTGCCTAATTTTTAAGCAGCCGGACACCGGTGATTGCCTCTTCCTGCGCCACCTCCTAAACAATGGCCAGCATTTCCAAGAGGTTTTCATGACCACAGCTGCCCTGATCGTTGCCGCGGGCCGCGGCACCCGTGCCGGCGGCGGGCTGCCCAAGCAATGGCGCCCGCTGAAGGGCCGCCGGGTGATCGACTGGACGCTGGACGCCTTTGAAAAGGCGGGTGTGGAGCGCATTGTTCTTGTTCTCTCGGCGGAGGACGCGCAGGCTTGGGAGGAGTTCTCCGCAAGACCCGGACTGATCCCGGCAGAAGGCGGGCCTGAGCGCGCGGCCTCGGTGCTGAACGGGCTAGCAGTACTCGAAGGCGCAGGCATCGACAAAGTCCTGATCCATGACGCCGCCCGCCCCTGCGTGAGCCCGCGTCTGATCCGCAGCGTTATCAGCGCCTTGGACGAACATCTTGCAGCGGCGCCGGCGCTCGCCGTTACCGACGCGCTCTGGACCGGGGCCGACAGAAAGGTCACCGGGACGCAGGACCGCAACGGGCTCTTTGCGGCGCAGACGCCGCAGGGCTTCCGCTTTGACGCGATCCTCGCCGCGCACCGCTCCCATCCCGGCGGCGCAGCGGACGATGTGGAGACCGCCCGCGCCGCAGGGCTTGACGTCGCCATCGTTCCGGGCGAGCCCGACAACATAAAGATTACCCAGCCCGGGGACTTCGCCCGGGCCGAACGCATTCTGGGAGCAGAAATGGATATCAGGCTTGGCAATGGCTATGATGTGCACCGGTTCGGACCGGGCGGCAGCGTCACGCTCTGCGGGGTGGAGATCGCCCACGAAAAAGGGTTGCAGGGCCATTCCGACGCCGACGTCGGCATGCACGCCGTCACCGATGCGCTTTATGGCGCGCTGGCCGAGGGCGACATCGGCCGCCACTTTCCGCCCTCCGATCCGCAGTGGAAAGGTGCTGCGAGCGAAATCTTCCTGCGCCACGCCGCGAACCTCGTGCGCGAGCGCGGCTTCACTATTTCCAACGTCGATTGCACGCTGGTCTGCGAATACCCCAAGATTACCCCGCATTCTGCAAAAATGACCGCCGTGATGGCCGGAATCCTTGGCATAGATGCAACACGCGTGTCGATCAAGGCAACCACATCAGAGCGGCTGGGCTTCACCGGCCGCGGCGAAGGCATCGCCGCGCTTGCCACCGCCGCGCTGGTGAAGGCATGAGGGCCGCAACGCTCATCGGCACCGTCTTCGGGGTCGGCTACCTGCGCCCGGCGCCGGGCACCTGGGGCTCGCTCGCGGCGCTGCCGATGGCCTACGGGCTGCACCAGCTGGGCGGCTTCCTGCTCCTGGCTGCGGCGACGCTCATCTGTTTTGCCGCCGGAGTCTGGGCCGCCGAGGTGATGACCCGCGGCAAGGAGGACCTTGACCCTTCGGAATTTGTCATCGACGAGGTCGCGGGCCAGTTCGTGGCGCTCTGGGCGATCTCCTACCCGGCCTGGTCCAAGGGCATCGAGATCACCGAACTCTGGCCCGGCTGGATCGCCGCTTTCGTGCTGTTCCGCATCTTCGATATGTGGAAAGTCGGCCCCGTCGGCTGGGCCGACCGGCAGAAGGGCGCAACTGGCGTGATGATGGACGACATCATCGCAGGCATCCTCGCCGCCATCGGCGTGGTGCTGCTCGCGGGCCTCTCGCACGGGGTGCTGGGGCTGTGAGCGGCGTCGCGGAAGAGCTGATCGCGCGCGCCGCCGCTGCAGGCATCACCATCGCCACGGCCGAAAGCTGCACCGGCGGCATGATCGCGGCCGCGCTTACCGATATCGCGGGCTCCTCCGCCGTGGTCGACCGCGGATTTATCACCTACTCCAATGCTGCCAAGATGCAGATGCTGGGTGTCACGGCCGAGACCCTGCAAGCCACCGGCGCGGTGAGCGAGGAAACCGCGGCGGAGATGGCCGCAGGTGCGCTCAAGGCCGCGGGCACCACCCTTGCGGTCTCGGTCACCGGCATCGCCGGGCCGGGCGGGTCGGAATTCAAGCCCGTGGGCCGGGTCTGCTTCGGCCTCGCCCGCAAAGGCCGCAATGTGATGACCGAAACCGTGGAGTTCGGCGCGCCGGGACGGGCCGAGGTGCGCGCGGCTGCCCGCGACCACGCGCTGATGCTGATCTTGCAGGCGGTTTCGCAAATCGAACGCGAATTGAGCACCGGGGCCTGATACCGGCCCAAAAAACCGGCACTTCTGCAAAAGCCCTCATTTTGTGCGCCCCGGCGCAACCTGCCGCTTTTTCCCGCGCCCGGCTTGGGCTTTCACCTCTGCTCAAGGGATTTGCACGGGAAGGAGCAACCGGATGAATGCAGCCGATACAGCATGGATCATTGTGGCCACGGCCCTGGTCCTCTTCATGACATTGCCGGGGCTTGCCCTGTTCTACGGCGGGCTGGTGCGCGCCCGCAATGTGCTCAGCGTATTCATGCACTGCTATGCAATTGCCTGTCTGATGAGCGTTCTGTGGCTGGCGCTTGGCTATTCCATCGCCTTCGGCAGCGGCACCTCCGGCCTATGGGGCGGGCTGGACAAGATGTTCCTTGAGGGCATCACCGCCGAGAGCCTCTCCGGCACCCTGCCCGAGGTTCTTTTCTTCGCCTTCCAAATGACCTTTGCCATTATCACGCCCGCGCTGATCGTCGGCGCCTATGTGGAGCGTGTCGGCTTCGGCTTCGTGCTGCTGTTCTCCGGCCTCTGGATGCTGCTGTGCTACGCGCCGGTGGTGCATTGGATCTGGGGCGGCGGCTTCCTGGCCGACGGCGGCATCTTCGGAGAAACCGGCGTGCGCGACTTTGCGGGCGGCATCGTGGTGCATGAGACCGCGGGGATCGCGGCGCTGATCATCGCCTTCTTCCTCGGCCCCCGCAAAAACCGCACCATCCCGCCGCACAACCCGGGCTATGTGATGATCGGTGCGGCGATGCTCTGGGTCGGCTGGTTCGGCTTCAACGGCGGCTCGCAGCTGGCCGCGGACGGCGGTGCTGCGATGGCGCTTACCGTCACCCATATCTCCGCCGCCACCGCCTCGCTCAGCTGGGTCTTGTGGGAGAAGATCAAGCACGGCCGCGCGTCGCTCGTCGGCCTGGTGACCGGCACCATCGCGGGCCTTGCCTCGATCACCCCGGCCTCCGGCTTTACCGGCCCCGTGGAAGCGCTGGTCATCGGCGCGGTGGCAGGCATCCTGTGCCAGGAGGCGGTGAACCTCGTGCGCAACCGGATGCAGATCGACGACACGCTGGATGTTTTCGCGGTGCATGGCGTGGGCGGCATCTTCGGAACCATCATGATTGCGGTCTTCGGCGCCGGCACCTGGGCTGCGCAACTGGGCGGGCTGGCCGTAGTCGGCATCTTCACCGTGGTGGTCACCATCGCGCTGGTGAAACTCACCGCCGCGCTCACCTCCCTGCGGGTGGACTTAGAGAGCGAGACCAACGGGCTCGACGTCTCGGTGCATGGTGAGCGCGCCTACGACATGAACAGCTGACCCAGCTGCAAACGGACAGCCCGGCGCGATGGCCGGGCGCAGGCGGCCCCCTCTTGCGGGGCCGCTTTTTGTTACGCCGGGTCTCAGGCCGCGGCAGTAAGCTCCTGTTTGGCCGGCTCCGCGAGCGCGGCCGCTGCTGCGCCTGCCTCATAGCCCGAGGCAGCCGCATTGGTATTGGCCGCAGAATCCTGCTCGGGCGCGATCAGGACGGCGGCGGTGCTGCTGGCCTCTGCGGCCTCTTTCACGCTGTCAATCAGCGCCGCGGCGCGGGCATCGTCCAGAGCAGCCTGGGCGCGGGCCTTGGCGGCGCTGGCCGCGTCTGCCATTTCTATCGCGGCCTGCTGACCCGCCTGGCTGTCGCTGCTGCCGCTGTCAGCGGAGGTACCGCCGTTTGAGGCTTTGCTCTCTGCGGCGGGCTGGACTGCTCCGCCTGTGCCGCTTTCCTGGGCCTCATCGTTCTGGGCGCCAGAGTTTTGGCTGCTTTGCGCGCTGCTGGGACCGGAGGTTCCGGGGACGAGAATTCCAATATCCATCTTTAACACCTGTTCGCATTTTAGCTGCATTTTAATAGCCCCTGAAAAAGGGCCAAAACATGGCAGCACCCGGCACAGGACAGGGATTTGGTAACACTGGTTACCAGAAAGTTAACGCGAGCGCGCGCTTCGCAGGACAGAAACAGCCGGCCTGTTCAGCGGGCGGCAGGCCCATAAAGCTCCGCCGCGCGGCGCTCGAAGGCGCGCACGATGCGCTGCATCGCCTCGTTAAAGACCACACCGATAATCCCCTGCAGCACCGCGTTTTTAAACTCGAAGTCGACGAAGAAGGAGACATCGCAGCTGCCGTCCCCGCGCGGGGCGAAAGCCCAGTTGGACTTCATATAGCGGAACGGCCCGTCCAGATACTCGGTGTCGATTTTGTATTCTTCGGGGTAGAGCGTGACCCGGCTGCCGAAGCGTTCGCGGAACACCTTGAAAGAGATCACCAGATCCGCCTCCATTATCTCGGCGGTGCCAAACGGGGTGCGGCTGCGGATGCGTGCGGCCGCGCACCAGGGCAGGAACTTTGGGTACTCCGCGACATCCGCAACCAAATCGTACATCTGCTGGGCGCTGTAAGGCAGCTGGCGGGTTTCCGAATGGATGGGCATCGCTTCTCTGAATTTCCTGCTACTATTGTGGCGCGTGATGTCATATGAACGCGCGGAAATTTCAAGGGGGCACCCATGTCACAGCGTCCATATGTCATTGATGTGATGATCTCTGCCAAGACCATCGCAGCGCGGATCGAGGAGCTTTGCGGCGAGATTCAGCGGGAGTTCGAAGGCACCGACAAGCTGGTGGTTGTCGGGCTATTGCGCGGCAGCTTCGTCTTTATCGCCGATCTGGTGCGCGAGCTGGACCTGCCCATCGAAGTCGACTTCCTGGAGGCATCTTCGTATGGAGATTCTATGGAGAGCAGCCGGGAAGTCCGTATTCTCAAGGACTTGCGCGGCGCCATTGAAGGCCGCGACGTGCTGGTGGTCGAAGATATCGTCGACACCGGGCACACGCTGAACCATGTCGTCCACCTGCTGAAAAGCCGCAAGCCCGCGCGGCTGAAGTCGATTGCGCTCCTCGACAAGCCGTCCCGGCGCGAGGTGGATTTCCGCGCCGATTGGATCGGCTTCGAAATCCCGGACGAATTTGTTGTGGGTTACGGAATCGACTACGCGCAGCGCAACCGCAACCTGCCGCACATCGGCAAGGTGCGCTTTACCGACGAGGAATAAGGGGCCCCGCCCTGGAAACCAGCAGTAATTCAGGCGGGCGGCACCCTAGCGGTTGCCGCCCGTCTCACCATTGAGCAGCGCGTCGACGACGGCCGAGAAGACGCCCGCGCCCACCGGGATCAGCGCATCGGGGAAGTCGTAGTCCGGGTTGTGCAGCTGCGGCTGATCCTCCCCGGCGCCGAGCCAGAACATCGCGGATTTGGCCACCTGGGCGAATTGGCCAAAATCCTCTGACCAGCGCTGCGGCGCCTTCCAAACCTCCGCCGGGCGGCCTGCGGCGGCAGCCGCTGCATCGAGTATCGCCGTTGCCTCGGGGTGGTTGGTGCAGGCGTCAAAAATGTCGTCATAGGCAATGGCGCAGGCGAGTCCTTCTTCGGCCGCCACCCGCCGCGCCAGTGCCTCTGCCGCGCCAGCCAGCTCTGCCATGCGCCTGTCGTTCACCGTGCGCAGGGTGATCCAGATCTCCGCCTCACCCGGCGCGATGCCAAATGTGGCCTCCCCGAGCCGCGCATGAGTCAGCGTCGTAAGCGCAAAGTCCGCGCCCAGCGCGCCGCCCGGCCCCAGCGCGGCAAGTTCCGGCATCAGCTGCGTCATCGCAGCGGCAGGTGAGATGCCATCCTGCGGCGCGGCAGCGTGTGAGGTCTTGCCGGTCAGCCGGATGCGCATCCCGCGCGAGGCGCAGTTAGCAGGCCCGGCGCACAGCGCAACCCGGCCCAGCGCCAACCCGGGGTAGTTGTGCAATGCAAAAGCATAGTCAGGTTTGATCCGCTCGAACTGCGGATCTGCAATGACGGCGGCGGCACCCTTGCCGGTCTCCTCGGCCGGCTGGAACAGTAGCACGACCCGTCCGCGCCTTGGCCGCTGATCTGCCAGTTGCGCCGCCAATGCGGCCACCATCACCATGTGGCCGTCATGGCCGCAGAGATGGCCGCGGCCCGCATGGGTCGAGCGGTAGGGCTGAGCGGAGAGCTCTTCGATCGGCAGGCCATCAAGCTCGCAGCGGAACAGCACCGTTGGCCCCTCCGCAGTGCCGCCGAAGACCGCAGCGACGCCATGCCCGCCCAGCGCAGTGAGCAGCGCGTCGGGTTTGAACCCGCGCAAATACTTAGTGATCAGCGCCGCGGTCTTCTCTTCCGCGCCGGATACTTCAGGGATCTGGTGCAAGCTGTGGCGCAGCGAAGTGAGCTGCGCCAGCCGCTCTGGCGTCATGCCAGGCCAAGCTTCTTGTTGCGGGCCTCGCGCAGGCGCGCGAAATCGTCGCCCGCGTGGTAGGACGAGCGCGTCAGCGGCGTCGCGGAAACCATCAGGAAGCCCTTGCCATAAGCCGCCTTCTCGTAGGACTTGAACTCCTCCGGCGTCACGAAGCGGTCCACCGCGTGGTGCTTTGGCGTCGGCTGCAGGTACTGGCCGATGGTGAGGAAATCGACATCCGCCGCGCGCATGTCGTCCATCACCTGGCGCACCGCCTGAGAGTCCTCGCCCAGGCCCACCATGATGCCGGACTTGGTAAAGATCGACGGGTCCAGCTCCTTGACCCGCTGCAAGAGGCGCAGCGAATGGAAGTAGCGCGCGCCGGGACGGACTTCCGGGTAGAGGCCGGGCACGGTCTCCAGATTGTGGTTGAACACATCCGGCTTCGCCTCGGCCACCACCTCCAGCGCGCGGTCGCCGCATTTGATGAAATCCGGGGTCAGGATTTCGATCGTAGTCTTGGGGCTGCGGTGGCGCACGGCGCGGATGGTCTGGGCGAAGTGATCGGCGCCCCCGTCTTCCAGATCGTCGCGGTCCACAGAGGTAATTACCACATGGTTCAGCCCCAGCTTTTCAACGGCATGCGCGACGCGGCCCGGCTCGAACACATCCAGCGCGTCGGGGCGGCCGGTTGCGATGTTGCAGAAGGTGCAGCCGCGGGTGCAGATCTCGCCCATGATCATCATGGTGGCGTGGCCCTGGCTCCAGCATTCGCCCACGTTCGGGCAGCCCGCCTCTTCGCAGACCGTGACCAGGTTGTTTTCCCGCATGATCTTGTGCGTTTCGGCATAGCCCTTGCCGCCCGGCGCCTTCACCCGGATCCAGCTTGGCTTCTTCGGCTGAGCATTATCCGGGCGGTGCGCCTTCTCGGGGTGGCGCTGCTCGGGGATTTTCAGGTCTCGCACTTGGAACGTCCCTTCCGGCAACTGAAGTTTTCCGGCTTGTAACATAGCCTGCCGCGGATGGCACGGCCAGATCGGCAAGGCAGCCCTGTGCCGCAGTCATGGCTTCTTGCGCGCAGGGGGGGCGGGCCCGGGGTCTGGAATTCCCGGCAGAACCGCCTATATCCCGGCTTCATCGCTGCAGCGCGGCAACGGCGCTTTGCATCCGCGGCACCCGCGGCACGCAGCCCGGTTGATGCAGGATTAGAATCGTTATAACCGTGCGCGCGAACCAGAATATTAAACTCAAGGAGCATGTTGAGATGAAAGCAGGCGTGAAACTGCCCGACGTGACCTTCAAGACCCGTGTCCGTGACGAGTCGATCGAAGGCCCGAACCCCTTCCGCTGGGAAGACAAGACCACCGCGGACTATTTCGCGGGCAAGCGCGTCGTGCTGTTCTCGCTGCCCGGCGCCTTTACCCCGACCTGCTCGACCTACCAGCTGCCGGGCTTCGAGAAGGGCTTTGAAGACTTCAAGGCCGAAGGCATCGACGCGATCTACTGCATGTCGGTGAACGATAGCTTCGTGATGAACAAATGGGCCGAAGCGCATGGCCTGAAGAACGTCGGCGTAATCCCCGATGGCTCCGGCGAGTTCACCCGCAAGATGGGCATGCTGGTCGCAAAGGACAACCTCGGCTTCGGCGCGCGTTCCTGGCGCTACGCGGCTATCGTCAACGATGGTGTTGTCGAAGCCTGGTTCGAAGAGCCGGGCCTGTCGGATAACCACCCGGAAGACCCCTATGGCGTCTCCTCGCCCGAGACCGTGCTGAAGCACCTGAAAGAAGCCAAGGCCGAAGTCGCCGCCTGACCGGCCTTCCTCTTGGAACAGAGAGCGGGTCCGCCAACGGCGGGCCCGTTTTGCTTTGTGTCCCCGGCGCGGGACAAGGCCGAAGGCCGCCGCGCATCGCCGTTGCGCCCCCACGCGGCGGCGATTTGGCAGATGCTTGAGGTATCGTCGATAATTTGTGCGGACTTGGCGGGTATAAACTGCCAAGCACTGCCCTAGGGATCGCCACCGCGCGCGCCGCCGACGCGCAACTTACCGCCTGGCGGCTTCGCGGCCCAGGTCTCAGCCGATCATCGCCGCCTCCCGCTCCGGCAACGCGTCATAGTGGCTTGCAAGCTGCTGCAGGGCGATGCGCAGAACGATCTTGCCCGAGCGCGCCGACCAGCCGAGCTGGCGCTCCGCTGTCTCCAGCCCCTCCAGGTAGCAGCAGCAGCGCAGCGCGATATCGCTTAGCCCCGGGCCCAGCATGTTGAGCGCCTCGGTCATCCGCAGACGCGCCGCCTCGGCGGTCTGGCACACCGGCTGATCGGAGCTGCGCAGGGCGCAGTTGCCGGGGGTAAAGTGCTGCTCGCCGCGGGAGATGTGGCTGCCGATCTGCGCCAGCTCGTAGTCTTCCCGCAGGCGCCTGCCCGCACTGACCAGCCTGGGCGTGAGGAACGGGTCGCCCTCCCGGTCGGTGAGCCGCGCCAGCATGTCGAGCGGCGTCTCCCCCAGCCCGTAGCGTGACTTGCGCAGGCGCCCGGGCAGCGCCGACTGGCCCATTAAGGGCGCCTGCCCCTCGGCAAAGCCGTTCTCCAGCGCCGCGCGGGCGCGGTTTTCGCGGCTTGCGACAATACGGTTCAGGGCACTGCGGCCGGCGGGCGTGATCTGGTACCGGCTGATCCTGCCCGGCCGCGTGCAGGCAATCCAGTCCAGCAGCGCCAGCGCCCCGGCGAGGGCCTTGCCGACCGCGGATTTCTGAGCCGCTCCTCTGTCCGCTCCGTCCCGCACCACCACCGCCTTCTCCATCTCCCCTGCCACCGCCAGCACGGCCCCGCTTCGGCTCAGCAGCGCAAGCACCTCCTCGGCCTTCCTTTCGAACCCCTCGCCGGACCAGTCCATGTCCGCGCTCTGCGCCTCCGCCAGCGCGGGCAGCGCCCCCGAACGGGCAAAGCAGCGCGCCGCCAGCTGCGCCAGTGCGCCGTCAATGAGAGGATCGTCCCGCCGGGCCTCCACCCGGCGCACCTGACGCAGCACGGTGGAGGCATGGCATCCCGCCTTGCGGGCGAGCTGCCGTATCGACCGGCCGCTTTCGGTATGCTCCAGGTAGCGGCCCACTTCCTCGGGCACCCAGGAAGGCAAGGGTGCGTGTGGCAATATCTGCATGTTTCAAGTTCCCCGGCAGTCTCCCAGGCAGCTATCCACCATTTGCCCACAGGGTTCCCCACAGCCAATTCAGCGTATAGCCATCTGATTTTGAACAAAACTTCAGATTACCGCCCATTGTCTCCCGAAAAAAACCAATCATCAAACAAGGTACCGCACGCCGGTATCCTAGCCGCCGCAACACCCTTAAAAGTTGTGTTAAATGAGATGCGTCCTGAGCCAGGAAAGGGAAAGCCGATGCAGGATCTCTATAGCCGCCTCACCGCTCTGCGCCGCCCCCGGCTGCTGAGCCGCAGCGCCCGGCTGGGTGCACAGTCCTATTGCCGAAAACGCGATCTGCCGCGCGTCCTGGGCTACGGCCCGCTGCCGCGCCCGGCTGAGGCGGCGCTGCAGCTGATGGAACTGGAACAGGGGATGGAGGAGAGCCGCCAGCGCGGCGAGGCCGGCTATTCGCTGATTCGCCACGTCGAGCTGCTGATCGCGCTGGCGGGGGAAGCGGAGTATCTGGAACGCCTTACCAGCGCCTCCGGCTGGCAAACGGCGGCCGCAGCGGGCCGCCGTGCGGAGCGGGCAGAAGGATTCCCCCCCTGCCCGCCTGTATCTGCACCCCCGGCCGCGTGACGTCTGCATCGGCCGGGCAGGTCAGGATGTGTTACATGAAGGCGTCCGGCATCGAAGCCTTTTTGTTGACCACATACTCTTCCAGAGCCTGCTTGATTCCGAGATCCAGCTCCGGCTGCTGATAGGTCGCCAGCAGGTGATCCACCCGGTTCGTCGCCAGCGCATAGGTGTCGCGCGCGCCTTCCTCTTCCCAGGTCTCGAACGGCTTGTAATCGAGCAGGTTGGACTTCCAGAACGCTGACTTGAAGTTGGCCTGGGTGTGAGCACAGCCAAGATAATGGCCGCCGGGGCCGACTTCGCGGATCGCATCCATCGCCTGGCCATTCTCGTCCACGGCAATGCCTTTCGCCAGCCCATGCAGCGCGCCCAGCTGGTCGGCATCCATCACGAACTTCTCGAAGTCGGCAACCAGCCCGCCTTCCAGCCAGCCGCAGGCGTGCAGCATGAAGTTCACGCCGGACAAGAGGCCCATGTTGAGCGAGTTGGCGGTTTCATAGGCTGCCTGCGCATCCGGCAGCTTGGAGCCGCAGAAGGAACCGGCCGAGCGGAACGGCAGGTTCAGGCGACGGGCCAGCTGGCCTGCGCCATAGGTGACCAGCGATGCCTCGGGGGTGCCGAAGGTCGGCGCGCCGGAGTTCATGTCGATCGAGGACACGAAGGCGCCGAAGATCGCGGGCGCGCCCGGGCGCACCAGCTGGCTGTAAGCGACGCCGGTCAGCACCTCGGCCAGCACCTGAGTCAGCGTGCCCGCCACCGACACCGGTGCCATCGCACCGCCGACGATGAAGGGGGAGATGATGCAGGCCTGGTTGTTCTTCGCATAGACTTCCAGCGCGCCCATCATCACGTCGTCGAAGGTCATCGGCGAGTTGATATTGGTGAGCGAGGTCATCACGGTGTTGTTCTGCACGAACTCCTCACCAAAGAGGATGCCGCACATTTCCACCGAATCCTGCGCCCGCACCGGCTCTGTGACCGACCCCATGAAAGGTTTGTCGCTCAGTGTCATATGCGCCATCAGCATGTCGAGGTGGCGCTTGTTCACCGGAATGTCGGTGGGCTCGCACACCGTCCCGCCGGAGTGGTGCAGCCACTTCGACATGTAGGCGAGCTTCACGAACTTGTTGAAGTCCTCCATCGTCGCGTAGCGGCGGCCGCCCTTGGCGTCGCGCACAAACGGCGGGCCATAGACCGGCGCCAGCACCAGGTTCCTGCCACCGATCACCACCGATTTCTCGGGGTTGCGGGCGTGCTGGGTGAATTCCGCAGGCGCGGTCCCGCACAGCTTGCGCGCCAGGCCGCGGGGAATGCGCACGCGCTCGCCCGATATGTCGGCACCGGCATCCTTCCACAGCTTCAGCGCGCCGGGATTGTTCACGAAATTGACGCCGACCTCCTCGAGGATGGTCTCGGCGTTGTGCTCGATGATTTCCAGCGCCTCTTCGTTCAGCACTTCGAAGTTGGGGATGTTGCGCTCGATGTACTTCGCGGTCTCGATCTTGACGCTGGTACGCTCGGCCCGGCGGGCGGCGCCGCCGCCACCCCGTGCGCGACGGCGCGGTGCTGCTTCTGTCATGGTTTGTCCTCACCAAGGGCATTCATTGCCGAAGTACTTACCGCCCTCCCGCAGCCTCGCGCCGAAAGATAGCGGCCATTCAAGTTGAAAAGCGACATATCAGCGGCATTTTCCCGCACCGCCCGGCTTGCCGGGCTGCCGGGGCCGGGATCTGCTGGCCGGGACTTGCCGGCCGGGATTTCCGCTGACACGGCTTGCCTTTCCCCCGGAAAGACTGGCATTGATCGTTGGCGCTAACACACACCAGTACCCTGGCGGAAAAGGGAATGCTCCATGGACCGGATTTCACTGACGGACGGCCTGTCGTTCAGCCGCATTGCCTATGGCCTGTGGCGGATTGCCGACGGGGAAGACAGCTCGGCCGCTCATATCACCAGCAAGATCAGCGCCTGCCTCGACCAGGGCATCACCACGCTGGACCAGGCCGATATCTACGGCGGCTACCTTGCGGAAGCGATCATGGGCGAAGCACTGAAAGCAGCTCCCGGCCTGCGCCAGAAAATCGAGATCGTCAGCAAATGCGGCATCGTCGCTCCGTCTGAGCGGTACAGCACCCCAGTGAAGCACTACAACACCAGCGCCGCGCATATTTTTGGAGCCGCCGAACAGAGCCTGCGCGACTTCGGCACAGACTACCTGGACCTGCTCCTCATCCACCGCCCCGACCCCTTCATGGATCACGAAGAAACCGGCCGCGCCCTGGACGACCTGGTGGCGGAAGGCAAGATCCGTGCCGCGGGCGTATCGAACTTCCGGCCCTGGGACATGGATCTGCTGCAATCGGCAATGTCGCAGCCGCTGGTGACAAACCAGATCGAATTGAGCCTGGCGGAGCTTTCTGCCTTTACCGACGGCACATTGGCCGCGTTGCAGCAGCGCAGACTGCCGGCAATGGCATGGTCTCCGCTCGGCGGCGGTGCGTTGATGCACGGCAACTCCCTCCTCGCAGCGAGAATGGATGAGCTGGCCGCTACCAATGATGCCGATCGCGCCGCCATTGCGGTTGCCTTCCTGCTGGCACACCCGGCGCGCATCCTCCCGGTCATGGGAACCAACAGCCTGGACCGCATCCGCAGGTTCAGCGACGCGCTGAGCATCAGCCTGAGCCGCGAGGAGTGGTTTGAACTTTACACCTTGGCCCAGGGCAAGCCTGTGCCGTGATACCTATCAAGCCGGCCCGGCCCGCAATTTTGCGGGCCGCCCGGCCATAGGCACTTGTCACAGCAACGGCTTCGACGTATTGGCGGCACATGACAGAGACATCCCATGACCGCCTCCTCATTATCGACTTTGGCAGCCAGGTCACGCAGCTGATTGCGCGCCGCCTGCGCGAGCTGAACGTCTATTGCGAAATCCACCCCTACCAGAATGTCACCATGGACTTCGTGCGCGAACTGGCGCCGAAAGCAGTGATCTTCTCGGGCGGGCCGGACAGCGTGACCCGCGAGGGCTCCCCGCGGGTGCCGCAGGAGATCTTCGACTACGGCGTGCCAATCCTCGGCATCTGTTACGGCCAGCAGGTGATGATGCATCAGCTTGGCGGCCGGGTGGTCTCGGGCCACGGCACCGCCGAGTTTGGCCGCGCTTATGTGACCCCGACCGAGGAGCGCATCCCGCTGCTCACCGGGTGGTTCCTGGAGGAGCGCGAGCAGGTCTGGATGAGCCACGGCGACCATGTCTCTGAAATCGCACCGGGTTTCAAGGTTTACGGCACCTCCCCCAACGCCCCCTTCGCGATCACCGCGGACCTGGAGCGCAACTTCTTCGCCGTGCAGTTCCACCCCGAGGTGCACCACACCCCGAACGGCAAGACGCTCTATGAGAACTTCGTGAAGCTGGCGGGCTTCACCGGCGACTGGACCATGGGCGCCTACAAGGAAGAGGCGATCCGCCTGATCCGCGAGCAGGTCGGCGACAAGAAGGTGCTCTGCGGCCTCTCCGGCGGCGTCGATTCCTCGGTCGCGGCGGTGCTGATCCACGAGGCGATCGGCGACCAGCTCACCTGCGTCTTTGTCGACCACGGGCTTCTGCGCAAGAACGAGGCGGAAGAAGTCGTGAAGATGTTCCGCGACAACTACAACATCCAGCTCATCCACGCCGACGAGAGCGACCTGTTCCTCGGCGAGCTGGAAGGTGTTTCGGACCCGGAAACCAAGCGCAAGATCATCGGCAAGCTGTTCATCGACGTGTTCCAGAAACACGCCGACACCATCGACGGCGCCGAGTTCCTGGCCCAGGGCACGCTGTACCCGGACGTGATCGAGTCGGTCTCCTTCTCGGGCGGCCCTTCGGTCACCATCAAGTCGCACCACAACGTGGGCGGCCTCCCGGAGAAGATGGGCCTAAAGCTGGTGGAACCGCTGCGCGAGCTGTTCAAGGACGAGGTCCGCGCGCTCGGCCACGAGCTCGGCCTGCCGGCAAGCTTTATCGGCCGCCACCCCTTCCCGGGGCCCGGTCTGGCGATCCGCTGCCCGGGCGAGATCACCCGCGACAAGCTGGCGATCCTGCGCGAGGCAGATGCGATCTACATCGACCAGATCCGCAAGCACGGGCTTTATGACGAGATCTGGCAGGCCTTCGTCGCGATCCTGCCGGTGCGCACCGTCGGCGTGATGGGCGACGGCCGCACCTACGACTACGCCTGCGCCCTGCGGGCGGTCACCTCAGTGGACGGCATGACCGCGGACTACTACCCGTTCAGCCACGAATTCCTGGGCGAAACCGCCACCCGCATTATCAACGAGGTGAAGGGCATTAACCGCTGCACCTACGACATCACCTCCAAGCCTCCGGGCACGATCGAGTGGGAATGAGCCCTTATCTGCTAAACCCCGGCCCTCGCGGCCGGGGTTTTTCTTTTGATCAGGCAATGACTTGCAGATCCCGCGGCAACGCAAGATGGATCAGCCCCAGGCAGAGCGGCACCTAAAGGCCGGCTGCCGCCTGGGGGGCTCCGCCGGTGCCGCGCCTGCCCCGGCGCAGGCAGTTCCGGCTTGACCCGCGGGTGCTAAATACGCCTCCTCTGCGGGGAGGCAGACAGGAGGCAGACATGACCGCGCAGCTTTCCGGCCCGGCCCGGGCCGCTCTATGGATGATGGGAGCGGTCTTCTCCTTCTCGGCGATGGCGATTGCCGGACGGGAAGCCGGGCTCAGCCTCGACACTTTCGAGATCATGACCTACCGCAGCCTGGCAGGGCTGATCGTGGTCTGCGCGGTACTCAGCCTCACCGGCCGCTGGCACCAGGTCAGCCGCGCACGGCTGGGCGCGCACCTCCTGCGCAACATCTGCCATTTCACCGGCCAGAATCTGTGGTTCTTTGCGGTGACGCTGATCCCGCTGGCTCAGGTTTTTGCGCTGGAATTCACATCGCCCCTCTGGGTGATCCTGCTGTCGCCGCTCCTGCTGGGTGAGGCGCTGACCCGGCACAAGGCGGCGACGGTTGCCCTCGGCTTTGCCGGTATCCTGATTGTCGCCCGCCCCAGCCCGGAAACCCTGAATGCCGGCATCGCGGCGGCGGCGGGCTGCGCCGTGTTCTTCGCGCTGACTGCAATCCTAACCAAACGGCTGACCCGGTTTGAGAGCACCGGCTCGATCCTGTTCTGGCTCACGCTCATGCAGCTCGGCATGGGCCTTCTCGCGGCAGGCTGGGATGGCAGCATGGCTCTGCCCGCCGCCGCCACCCTGCCCTGGCTGGTGCTGATCGGGCTGGCGGGCCTGTCGGCGCATTTCTGCCTCACCACGGCCCTGTCGATGGCGCCGGCCAGCGTGGTTGCCCCGGTCGACTTCGCCCGGCTGCCGCTAATCGCGGTCTTGGGAATGCTTATCTACGGTGAGGCGCTGGAAATCTGGGTGCTGAGCGGCGCGGCGCTGATCTGTCTGGGCAACTACCTCAACCTGACCGCCAGAACCGTTGCGAAAACGCCTGCATGACGCAGCGGCGCAGTGCGTATGCGGCAAGTTGCCGTTCGGTAAATATTGATCTGCGGAAATCTGCCCGACTACGTTCGCCCAAAGCGGCCCGCCCAGGCCGCAACTGAGGGAGGAACAATGAAACGCTATCTTGCAACGTCAGCGGCCCTGGCGCTGGCATCGGGTTCTGCAATGGCCAGCGGCCTGGACCGCACCGGCCAGCCTATCGGCATCATCTTCGAAAAAGGCAACTACGCGGAGTTCTCGGCTGCCACCACTTCCGTGGACTTGTCGGGCAACGACCGCACAACGCTGAACCCGCTCGGCTCGGCCAGCGGAGACGTCGGCGAGCGCTTCAATATGTTCGGGGCCGGCTACAAGCGGGACATTAATGAGCAGCTTTCCTTCGCGCTGATCTTCGATCAGCCCTGGGGCGTGGACGTGAACTACCCGGTGGGCGGCTCCGCCCTGCTTGGCGGCACCAGGGCACAGGCGGATTCAAACGCTCTGACCGCACTGCTGCGCTACAAGTTCAACGACCGCTTCAGCGTGCACGGCGGCCTGCGCTACCAGGAGATCGACGGGGAAATCAATCTCGCCGGCGCGGCCTACACCTCTATCGGCGGCACCTACAACGTGATGGTAAACAAGGAGGGCGCTTTCGGCTGGGTCGCTGGTGCGGCCTACGAGGTCCCCGAGATCGCCCTGCGCGCGGCGCTGACCTACAGCTCGGAAATCGAGCACGATTTCGATCTGAACGAGACTTTTGCCACCGGTGCCACCGCCAACACCTCGACCAAGACCAAGACGCCGCAGTCGGTCAACCTCGACTTCCAGACCGGCATCGCGGCCGACACGCTGGCCTTTGCCAACATCCGCTGGGCCGAGCACAGCGTGACCGATCTGGTCGTGCCGGGCCTCAGCACCCTTGCCGGCCGCTCCGTCGACCTGATCGACCTGGACGATTCTGTCACCTACACCTTGGGTGTCGGCCGTGCCTTCAACGACAACTGGTCCGGCTCGGTGGCGCTGATCTATGCCGACGTTGACGGGGATGATCTGGTTTCGCCGCTGGCGCCGACCCACGGCTACGAGGCGATCCGTGTGGGCGTGCAGTACAAGCAGGACAATGTGACCGTCTCCGCCGGTGTCCGCTACACCGATCTCGGCGATGCGGTCGCCTCGCCCGGCGGCAATCCGGTTGCCAACTTCCAGGACAACGACGCGGTTAGCTTTGGCCTGAAGGTCGGCTTCCACTTCTGAGCCTTCCGCTGGCCGGAAATTTCAAACCCCGCCCCTTTCCGGGCGGGGTTTTTCGTTTGCCGCAGGAAACGGGTCGCCTGCGCGCGCCTCTCGCGCTAGCCCTGAGGCATGACACAGATGACCCTCTCCCCCCGCGCCTGGGCCGAACTGATGCTGCTCGGGCTGATCTGGGGCGGCTCCTTCCTCGCGATCCGGCTCGGGCTGGACGAGATCCCGGTGGTGACGCTGGTGCTGCACCGCTGCGGCTGGGCGGCGCTGCTTTTGTGGCTGGTGGTGCTGATGATGCGCCTGCCGCTGCCGCGGGAGCCGCGGGTCTGGGGCGCCTTCCTGGTGATGGGGCTTCTGAACAACGTCATCCCTTTTGCGCTGATGGCCTGGGGGCAGCTCTATATCGAGACCGGGCTGACCTCGATCCTCAACGCCGCCACCGCGATCTTCGGAGTGATCGTGGCGGCGCTGGCCTTTGCCGACGAGCGGCTGAGCCTCAGGCGCGCAGGCGGCGTGGCCCTGGGCTTCCTCGGTGTTGCCACCGCGATCGGGCTGGAGCAGTTTGCCCATTTCGACCTGCGCAGCAGCGCGCAGCTCGCGGTTTTGGGCGGTGCGCTCTCCTATGCCTTCGCCAGCGCCTGGGCGCGGTCTACCCTGCGCGGGCTTGCGCCGCAGGTTGCGGCGGCGGGGATGCTCACCGGCTCCACACTGGTGCTGCTGCCCGCGGCGCTGATCCTCGACGGGGTGCCCGACCCATCCCTGGCGCCCGGCACCTGGGGCGCCGTGGCCTATTTCTCGCTTATCGCCACCGCCGGCGCCTACCTGCTCTATTACCGGGTGCTGGCGCTCGCGGGCAGCGGCAACCTGATGCTGGTCACGCTGGTGATCCCGCCGGTGGCGATCCTGCTCGGCGCGCTGGTCCTGGGCGAGACTCTGAGGCCCCAGGCCTTTGCCGGCTTTGCCCTTCTCGCGGCGGGGCTTCTGGTCCTGAACGGCACGCCACGGCTGCGGCGCAGGCGCGCGCGGAATTGACCGGCGCGGCCGGCGCCGCTAGCAAGGCGGAACATCTCTAAGGACCAGAATACGCCCATGCTTTACTCTTCCGCCCAGGACTGGCGCGATGCGCCCGCCAAACGCGTGCTCTTTTTCGGCATGTCGGGCCTTGGCAAAACCCACGTCAGCAATCTCCTGCGCGGCGCCGGGCAATGGTTCCACTATTCCGTCGACTACCGCATCGGCACCCGGTACATGGGCGAATACATTGCCGACAACGCCAAGGCGGAGGCGATGAAGGTGCCCTTCCTGCGCGATCTGCTGCTGACGGATTCGATCTATATCGGCTCCAACATCACGTTTGAAAACCTCACCCCCGTTGCCGCTTATCTGGGCAAGCCGGGCGATGTCGCCAAGGGCGGCTTGCCGATCAATGAATACAAACGCCGCCAGGAGCAGTTCCGCGTTGCCGAAATCCGCGCCCTGATGGACACCGAGTATTTCATCAGCCGCGCACGGCAGCTTTATGGCTACCCGCATTTTATCTGCGACACCGGCGGGTCGATCTGCGAATGGGCCGAACCGGAGGACTCCGCCGACCCGATCCTGACAGAGCTTTCGAAACACACGCTGATGGTCTGGATCAAAGGCGACGAGGCCCATACCGAAGAGCTGATCCGCCGTTTCGACCGCGCCCCCAAGCCGATGTCCTACCAGCCCGCGTTCCTCGACCGGGTCTGGCAGGAATACCTGGCCCAGAACCGGCTGGACGAGGGCGAAGTCGATCCCGATGCCTTTATCCGCTGGACCTACGCCCAGGCGCTGGCGCACCGGCAGCCGCGCTATCAGGCGATGGCCGACAACTGGGGCGTCACTGTCACCGCCGACCAGATCGCCAGCGTAAGGGACGAGGCCACTTTCAATGAGTTGATCGCTTCCGCTCTTGAGGCCCGGAGCTAACCCGCTTATCTCTCCATTTCCGTTAAACCGCACGCACTTCCGCAGATCAGGATACAGCCATGCCCATCAAGATCCCCGCAGACCTTCCCGCCTACAACGTTCTGACGAACGAAGGCGTGATGGTCATGTCGCCGGATCAGGCGGCACGGCAGGACATCCGGCCGCTGCGCATCGGGCTTCTCAATCTGATGCCCAAGAAAATTCAGACTGAGAACCAGTTTGCCCGGCTGATAGGCGCGACGCCCCTGCAGATCGAGCTGAGCCTGATCCGGATGACCGAGCACCAGACCAAGAACACCGCGGCTGAGCACATGGAGGAGTTCTACCGCCCCTTCCAGGAGGTGAAGCACGAGAAGTTCGACGGCCTCCTCATCACCGGCGCCCCGGTCGAGCACCTGGAGTTCGATGAGGTCACCTATTGGGACGAGCTGCGCGAGGTCTTCGAATGGACCCAGACCAACGTGCATTCCACCTTTGGCGTCTGCTGGGGCGGCATGGCGATGATTAACCATTTCCATGGCGTCCGGAAATACATTTTGGAGCATAAGGCCTTTGGCTGCTTCCGGCACCAGAACCTCGCGCCGGCCTCGCCCTACCTGCGCGGCTTCTCTGATGACTTCGTGATCCCGGTCAGCCGCTGGACAGAAATGAAGCAGGAAGAGATCGACGAACGGCCCGCTCTGCGCACCCTCCTTGGCAGCCCCGAGGTCGGCCCCTGCCTGATTGAGGATCCGCAGCACCGCGCGCTCTACATCTTCAACCACTTCGAGTACGACAGTGACACCCTGAAGCAGGAGTACGACCGCGACATCGCCAGCGGCACCGCAATCAACGTGCCGGTGAACTACTACCCCGAGAACGACCCGGCGCGGAAGCCGCTGAACCGCTGGCGCAGCCATGCGCACCTGCTCTACGGCAACTGGATCAACGAGATCTACCAGACCACGCCGTACGAGCTGGACCGGATCGGTGCGTAGGGCGATGCTCCTCGGGGCGCTGGCGCTTTCGGCAGCTGTTGCCTTCACCACAATCCGCGCGCAGCAGCGCGAGGCCCGGGCCGAGGCCAGCCACCCGCCGGGCGGCCAGCTGGTGGAGGTGGACGGCCACCGCGTGCACGTGCTGGAGACCGGACAGCCCCGCGGCAGCGCGCCCGACCTGGTGCTGATCCACGGCGCCAGCGGCAACACCCGCGACATGACCTTCCGCCTGGCGCCGGCGCTGGCCGAGGACTACCGCATTCTGGTGGTGGACCGCCCCGGGCTGGGCTACAGCGACCGCATCAACCGCACGGGCGCCAGCATCCGCCAGCAGGCGGCGCTGCTCCGCGAGGCAGCCGCCCGCTTCGGCGCCGTGCGGCCGGTGGTGCTGGGCCACAGCTACGGCGGCGCGGTGGCGCTGGCCTGGGCAGTCCATTATCCGGAGAGCCTCTCCGCGCTGGTCAATGTCGCAGGCCCCTCGCACCCTTGGGACACGCCGCTCGATACCTTCTACCGCGTCACTTCCTCCGCTCTCGGGCGCGCCCTGGTCGTGCCCGCGCTCACCGCCTTTGTGCCCGAGGCCAAGGTCCGCGAGACGCTGACCTATGTGTTTGCCCCGCAGCCGGTGCCCAAGGGCTACGCCGAGCATTTCGGCCCCGGCCTTACCCTGCGGCGCAAGACGTTGCGCGCCAATGCATTGCAGCGCGCCAATCTGCTCTCCGAGATCAAGGCGCTGGCACCGCATTACCCCAAGCTCACCCTGCCAGTGGAAATCGTGCACGGCAGCGCCGACACTACCGTAGCCGCGTCACTGCACGCCGAGAGGCTGCTCCGCGACGTGCCCTCGGCCCGGCTCACGCTGCTTGATGGCATTGGCCACATGCCGCACCAGGCCGCCACCAAAGAGGTCGCCGCCGCCGTTCACCGCGCCGCCGCCCGCGCAGGCCTGCGCGAGGCCAGTTTGCACTGAGCCATCCTGTGCCGGGCCGGTTTGCGTTAAAAGGATTCACATTCCATACTGCGCTTCCGCACCAGCGCCCGTATAAGGAATTGAGCCAAGGGGAGTTTTACATGCAGCTGCCATTTGACGGAGCGATCAGCGCCTTTGCCGCCAGCGGCGCCCCCGAGGCGGTCCGCGCCGCTCTGCGCGATACGGAAAAGGGCGAGATCCCCAGCCCCGGCTACCCCTATTCGGAGCGGATGGACCGCAAGGATTACGACCGCGCGATGGAGGCGCTGCAGATCGAGCTGGTGAAGATGCAGGCAGGCGTCAAGGCCGGCGGCCAGCGCATCGCCATCCTGTTCGAGGGCCGCGATGCGGCCGGCAAGGGCGGCACCATCAAACGCTTCCGCGAAAACCTCAACCCGCGCGGCGCCCGCACCGTGGCGCTGGCCAAGCCTAGCGAGACGGAGCGCACGCAATGGTACTTCCAGCGCTACATCGCGCATCTGCCCTCGGCCGGGGAGATCGTCTTCTTCGACCGCAGCTGGTACAACCGCGCGGTGGTTGAGAAGGTCTTCGGCTTCTGCACCGACGCCGAGCGCGAGCGTTTCTTCCATCAGGTCACCGGATTCGAGCAGGCTCTGGCAGAGGACGGCATCCAGCTCTTCAAGCTCTGGCTCAACGTCGGCCGCGCCGAGCAGCTCCGCCGCTTCCTCTCGCGCGAGCGCGATCCGCTGAAACACTGGAAGCTCAGCGCGATCGACGTGCAGGGGCTGGAGAAATGGGACGCCTACACCGATGCCATCGCCGAGACCTTCGCGCGCAGCCATTGCGCGGAAGCGCCCTGGACGGTGATCCGCTCCGACGACAAGCGCCGCGCCCGGCTGGCGGCGATCCGCCGGGTGCTGCACGCGGTGGACTACGCGGGCAAGGACGCGCAGGCCATCGGGCCGCTCGACGGCAGCATCTGCGGCGGGCCGGACATCTGGGATGCCTAAACGCGGCTACCACCACGGCAACCTGCGCCAGGCGCTGGTGGAGGCGGCGCTGCGGCTGATCGAGGCAAAGGGCCCGACCGGCTTCACCCTGTCGCAGGCGGCCAAGCAAGCCGGCGTCACACCCGCCGCTGTCTACCGCCATTTCGAGGGCCGCGAAGACCTGATCGCCGAGGCCGCGCGCCAGGGCTACCTGATGTTCGCCGACCTGATGCAGCACGCCTACGACAAGTACCAGCCTTCGGCGCTCGCGGCGTTCGAGGCCACGGGCCGCGCCTATCTCGCCTTTGCCCGCAAGCATCCCGGCCACTACATCGCGATGTTCGAAAGCGGCGTTTCCGTCAACCGCACGCCGGAACTGGCCGACGCCGCCGCCCGCGCCCGCCGCATCCTGGAGCGCGCGGCGGCGGATCTCAGCCGCCACATCCCGGAGGAGAAACGCCCGCCCGCCTCGATGTTCTCGGCCCATATTCTGGCGATGAGCCACGGGGTGGTGGAGCTTTACGCCCGCAACACTCCGGGCGCCACCTCGCCCTTCCCGCCCGAGGATCTCTTGGAAAGCGGCATCGGCATCTACCTGCGCGGATTGGGGCTGATCGGTCCCGACAGCTGAGGCAGGCGCCAAGGCGTTTGCAAATGCCTTGGCGCCGCGCGCGCGGCGGCGGCGGCGCTTAGAACCGGGCGGCGCTTTGCGGGGTGCCGAGTTCGGCCTCGACACTGACCAGCCGCACCTCGCCGATGCCCTTGATTTCTTCGGGCCCAAGATCGGCAACGCGGAACTCCTCCGACAGCGCCGCTTTCATCGCCTCCGGCGCGACGATCTTCATCGGCTTGGCAAAGACCTGCAGGCGAGAGGCCAGATTCACCGCCGGGCCGAAGACGTCATAGACATACTTCTGGATGCCCACCACCGAACCGACCGCCGTGCCGCTGCCCAGCCCGATCCGTGCGTGCCACTTGTACTGGTGGCTTTCGTTGCGCCGCTCGAGGTAGCGCAGGAAGCGGATCGCGCAATGGGCGACCGCAGTGGCATGCTCCGGCACCGGCTCCGGCATTCCTGCCACCGCCAGGTAGGCGTCGCCGATGGTCTTGATCCGCTCGCAGCCGTATTGCTCGACGATGCGGTCGAAGGCAGTGAAGATGTCGTTCAGCTCGCCCAGCGTCACGGTGGGGTCAGTGCGCGAGGCGAAATCGGTGAAATCGACAAAATCCAGCATCACCACCGAAACATCGGTATACAGCTGCGGGGTCACCACGCCGAAGGTCTTGAACTCTTCGTAGACTTGCCGCGGCATCAGGTTGAGCAGCAGCCGCTCCACTCTTTCCTTCTCCCGCTCCAGCTCCCGGGTGTTGCGTTCCACCATGGCGGAATAGCTGTCGATCATGCTTTCAAGCTCGCGGATGCGGGTGATGTTCTGGCATTCCACCACCAGCAGCGGCTCCTCGAGCTGCCGCGCCAGCGAGATATTCACCGCAAAGATCAGCGTGCGCCGCTTGCGTTTGATCTTCAGCTCCGCCGAATAGCGCAGCCCCTCGCTGCACAGAGGACCCAGCTGGGCCGAATCAAGCCCCTCGATCACCGCGGTCAGCACCGCGTCTTCAGAAGGCGTGCCGAACCATTCCGCAAAGGGCTGGTTGTGAAAGACAAACCGGAGGTCACCGGCGCGCACCACCGCCACCCCGACACCGATGGCCCGCAGGAGTTGCTCGTTGATCGCCGCGAGGCTCATGCCGCGTCCCGGGCAACGATGATGCCGCGCTTGGATTCGATTGCGGCCAGCGTTTGGCGGATATCGGGTTCGGAGATGCCATGCTGCTCCAGCGCCTCGCGCAGAAGCGCCCCCATCTCATCGAAATCGGCGTGGCTGATCCCCAGCGCCCGGTGCACCGTTTCCAGCCGCGCATCGCTGAAGGCTGCGGGGCCGCCCAGCAGGGAGGAGATGAACTTGGTCTGATGATCGATCAGCCGCGGCATGTCGACGTCTTCGAAATAGCCGCCGATCTGGTCGGACTCGAGCGCCAGCTCGTAGAAGGTCATCACCACGCGGCTGATGGCGCTGAAACCGCCGTATTTTTCATAAATAGTCTGGGCCATGGGGGCCGTCCCCCGGCAGGAAGCACTGCCCCATGATACGGCAAAACAGCGCAAAAGCCAGTGCCGGTCCCCGCTGCGGACGCCGCAGGCTAAGAAAAAGGCCGCCCCTTGGGCGGCCTTTCCCTGAAATTCCTGCTCCGAAGCTTAGCGCTTGGAGAACTGGAAGGAACGGCGGGCCTTGGCGCGGCCGTATTTCTTCCGTTCCACCACGCGGCTGTCGCGGGTCAGGAAGCCTGCCGCTTTCAGCGCGCCGCGGAGGGCGGGATCGTAAAGCTGCAGCGCCTTGGAGATGCCGTGCTTGACCGCGCCGGCCTGGCCGGAGAGGCCGCCGCCTTTGACGGTGGCGTAGACGTCGAACTGGTCTTCGACGCCGGCCACCTGGAACGGCTGGCGCAGAATCATCTGCAGCACCGGACGGGCGAAGTACTTGCTGATTTCCTTGCCGTTCACCTCGACCTTGCCGGAGCCCGGCTTGATCCAGACACGGGCAACAGCGTCCTTACGCTTGCCGGTGGCATAGGCACGGCCCAGTTCGTCACGAACCGGCTCACGCGCGATGGTTTCTTCGGCGACAGCTTCCACGCCTGCAACGGCGCCCAGCTCTTCGAGAGTGTTGATCTGATCAGCCATCGGTATCAGCTCCGGGTGTTTTTCTTGTTCATGGACTTCACATCCAGAACTTCGGGGCTCTGGGCTTCATGCGGGTGCTCGGCACCAGCGTAGATGCGCAGGTTGGTCATCTGCTGGCGCGACAGGCGGTTGCCCGGCAGCATGCGCTTCACAGCCTGGAACACGACGCGCTCCGGGTGTGCACCTTCCAGGATCTCCTGCTTGGTGCGCGACTTGATGCCGCCCGGGTGGCCGGTGTGCCAGTAGAAGTGCTCGTCGCGCTTCTTGCCGGTCATCTGCACCTTGTCGGCGTTGATGATGATGACGTTGTCGCCCATGTCCATATGCGGAGTGAAGGACGCTTTATGCTTGCCACGCAGACGCATGGCGACGATCGAGGCAAGGCGGCCCAGAACAACGCCCTCGGCGTCGATCAGGATCCACTTCTTCTCGATGTCTGCCGGAGTAGCAGAGAAGGTTTTCATGGCAGGTCAATCCTGTTTGTCGTGAAGGCAGAATCCGCTGCGGACCCGCCTGAATGCGATGGAGGGGGTTTAAGGCCATCACAATGCCGCGTCAACAGCCCCCAAGATGATTTAATAAAGCGTTTTCAGATACTTGCAATTTAGGTATAATAATACCCCAAGCTAATCACACGCTGATCTGCTCCGGCGGGTTGTCCAGAAGCGCGCGCAGCCGCAGCATCGCCTCCTCGAAGCGCTTGAGCGGCACGTGGCCGTTCACCGCGATGCGCACCGCGTTGGGCGCGCGGCCGTCGCGCAGGGCGAACTCATCAGCGGAGCGGATCTGCACCCCCTGCGCCTCGGCGGCGCGGGTGAAGGCGGCAGCGCGCCACCCCTGCGGCAGCTTAAGCCAGACAAAGGGCACCTCCGGGTTCCAGGTCAGATCAAAACCGCCAAGCGCATTGACCGCGACCCGCACATAGCGCGCCATCTCCGCGCGCACCGCCGCAATCAGCCCCGGCAGGCGCGGATCGCTGAGCAGGATGCGGGCCAGCTCGGCAAGCGGATGGGCCAGCCCGAAATAACCATGCTCCGCCGACCGCCGCAGATCCGCGCCGCGCCCCTCCGGCGCCAGCGCAAAGCCGATGCGCAGCGCGGGCGTGAGGATCTTCGACAGCGAGGAGAGATGCCACGCAAGCTCTGGCGCCAGCGCCCGGTAGCCCGGCGCCCGCGCCTCGCCCAGCCGGTAACAGTCGTCCTCGATAATCTGAACCCCGTGGCGCCGGGCAACTGCGACGATCTCCTTGCGCCGTTCGAGCGGTGTGAACAGGCCGGTGGGATTGTGCACCTCGGCGCTGGTGCAAAGCACGGAAGCTCCGGTCTTGCGGATCGCCAGCTCCATCGAATCCGGACGGACGCCATGCTGGTCCATGGCCACCTCTGCCACCTGCGCCCGCACCAGATCGGCCGCGCGGCGGAAGCCGGCATAGGAAAGATCCTCAACCATCACCACCGGCTGCGGCTCTTTGAGCAGAGTCTGCAGAACGACGATCAGGCCGTTCTGCCCGCCGTGGGTCAGCACCACGTCGTTCTCCCCCACCGGTCCCACCGCCGACGCCGACAGCCAGTCCGCCGCCGCCTGCCGCACCGGGCGGTAGGCATCGCGGGTCGGGTAGTTCAGAAAGCCGGCCGCATCGCCCTCCGCCACCTTCTGCAAAGCCTCGCGCACCGCCGCCACCTGCCCCATGTCGGCAATCCGCGGGCTGAACAGACTCACCGAATTGGGATCCTTCACCTCCAGGAGATGCAGCTGCCGCGACCAAACGTCATCGGGCACCGGGGTCTTCTTCTCTGCTACGAAGGTCCCGCGCCCGACCTCGGCTTCCAGCACGCCTTCGTCGGTGAGGATGGAATAGGCCCGCGCAACGGTTCCGGGAGTGATGTTCAATTGATAGGCCAGTTCCCGCACAGGCGGCAATTTTACACCGGCACTCAGTCTGCCCGCCTCCACGGCGCTGCGGATGGTGTCGGCCACCTTCTTGTACTTGGGGCCCTTGGCCCCGTTCAGGCTCTGCGGCCAAATTGTACCCATTACAATCCACCCTTGGACAAAGTGTTCCGATCTTTGTATCAAAAAATGGCAATGACGCAATAGGATTGTATTGATACAATAACAGGATATCTCCCATGGCACAGATGACGCAGACGGCAAACCCCCATATGGCCTATCTCAGCAGCCGCCCGGCCCTGCCGGCGCTGGCGCAGTTCGCCATCGTCTTTGCGGTATCGGTGACCAAGTGGAGCCTGCGCCGCCGCACGCGCAAACAGCTGCACCGGCTGACCGACGCGCAACTGAAGGACATCGGGCTGAGCCGCATGGACGCCCATTATGAAGCCACTCTTCCGTTCTGGCGCCCTTGATCCCCGGGCAAAGGAACCACTTCACGGCCGGGGCTCGTCCCCGGCCTTTTTTTGTACAAGATCAAGGCTAAGGCCCTCCCTTCAGAAGATAGAGGGCCTTTCCCGGCATCGGCCGGAGCCTCCCGCGGGAGTATTTTGCGGTCAGATAGCGGCCGCCCGGCCTGGCACGCATTCCCCAGGTCAGACGGCCAGCGTTGAAGCGATGACGGACAGGCAGAGAGGCCGGGCCGCGCGGCCTGTCCCGGGGGCAGGAACGGCTGGACCGGCGCCCGTTTTTCTGCCCGCCTTTCAGCCGGGTAGCAGCCATGCGGAAATTAAAGGTTGATCGAATCTTCGGGCGTCCCTAAATGCCCCATCACTTTCGGCACCGATCCCAACCCCGGACCCTTATCCGGGGGGGCGCTAAGGGCCGTCTGGATTGTCATCTACTGGAACGAAGGGGAGCGCCATGACAGACGCCAGCCTCTTCCAACTGGGGATCGGTCTGGAGACAGGCGCCCATGAGGAAGATACCGACCGCGGTGTAACGACTGCGAACATCGACGCCATTGTGGAGTCGGACCGCGAGGATCACTTCATCCGCAAGGATGGCAAGGTCTTTGCCGGCACCCACCTGATCATCGAGGTGATGAAGGGCACCGGCCTGGACTGCGAAGCGCGCATCCAGAAGGCCTTCCGCGACTGCGTGGACGTCTGCGGCGCGACGCTGCTGCACATCCATACCCACAAGTTCTCGCCGCAAGGCGTCTCCGGCGTTGCGGTGCTGGCCGAAAGCCACATCTCCGTGCACACCTGGCCGGAAATCGGTTATGGCGCCTTTGACGTCTTCATGTGCGGCGATGCCGAGCCGTGGAAGGCCGTCGGCGTGCTGAAAGAAGCCTTCTCCACCGACTTGGTGGAAGTGCGCGAACTGCTGCGCGGGGAGGAGCTGATCGCCAAAGAGGTGGCGGCATGACTGATGCCGTCAAGCATGAGTGGGTGACCGAGAGCCTGCATGCGCATTATGCCCAGCGTTTGCGCGTGGACGAGATGCTCTATGACAGCAACACCGAGCACCAGCGCCTGAAAGTGTTCCAGAACGGCCAGTTCGGCCGCATCCTGACGCTGGACGACGTGGTGCAGACCACCGAAGGCGACAACTTCATCTACCACGAGATGCTGACCCATGTGCCGATCCTGGCGCATGGCAACGCAAAGCGCGTGCTGATCATCGGCGGCGGCGACGGCGGCATGGCCCGCGAGGCGCTGCGCCACAAATCGGTCGAGCATGTCACCATGGTGGAAATCGACGGCGGCGTGGTGGATTTCTCGAAAGAGTACCTGCCGATGCTGAGCGCAGGCGCCTTCGACGATCCGCGCCTCAACCTGGTGATCAACGACGGTGCGCTCTTCATGAAAGAGAACACCGAGAAGTTCGACGTGATCATCGTTGATTCGACCGACCCGATCGGGCCGGGTGAAGTGCTGTTCACCGATACCTTCTATGGCCACGCCGCGCGTTCGCTGACCGAGGACGGCATCATCGTCACCCAGAACGGCGTTCCATTCATGCAAGGCGACGAGCTCACCGGCACCCTGCGGGCGTTCCAGGCGCTGTTTGCCGATGCCTCCTGCTACCTGGCCACCATCCCGACCTACGCGGGCGGGCCGATGGCCTTCGGCTGGGGCAGCCACTCGGACAAGGCCCGCAACGTGAGCCTTGAAGACCTGCAGGCGCGTTTTACCGCCGCCGGGATCGAGACGGAGTACTACAACCCCGAAGTTCACAAGGCCGCTTTCGCCTTGCCGAACTACGTCAAAAAGCTGTTCCCGTAAGCGGGAGGCACAAGGGGGCTTCGGCCCCCTTTTTTCGTGCCCGCCCGCCCCGGGCAGCCCGCCGCGGTGCCGCGGGCCTGTTCGCTCTTGGCCCGGCCTGCGGGTTTTGCTAGGCGCTGCACGATCAATCCGGAGCCAGACCACATGCAGCGCGACCCCATTCTTGTTGTTGACCGCGAGACCGGCGAAACCTTCGAGGAAGCCGTGCTCGGCGAGAAATGGATCCGCTGGGCCTACCAGTCCGCCAGTGCCCGGCCGGTGGAAAAGCTGCTGTTCCGCTCCGCGCTGGTCAGCCGCCTGATGGGGGCCTGGTTCGACTCCCCGCTGTCCAAGGGCAAGATTGCAAAGGTGGTCGCGGAGCTGGGCATCGACATGGACGAAGCCGCCGCGCCGCAGGACAGCTACAAGAGCTTCAACGAGTTCTTCATCCGCCACCTGAAGCCCGAGGTGCGCCCCTACAGCGATGATCCGAAAGACATCGTCTCCCCCGCCGACGGCCGGGTGCTGGTGTTCCCCCAGCTGGACGGGGACACCTTCGTGCCGGTGAAGGGCCATCCGATGTCGGTACGCAGCATGCTGCCGGGGATCGCGGAGCGCTTTCTTGGCGGCGCGCTGGCCATCGTGCGGCTGTGCCCGGCGGATTACCACCGCTACCACTTCCCCGCCGCGGGCCGGATCACGGCCATTCAGGACATCGGCGGCGCGCTGCACTCGGTGAACCCGATCGCGCTGGGAGCCGGGCCGGACGTCTTTGGCGAGAACAAGCGCAGCTGGACCCTGGTGGAGACCGGGACCTGCGGCACTTACGCCTTTGTCGAGGTCGGCGCCTTCGGGGTTGGCAGCATCGTCAACACCAGGACCGAAGGCGCGGTCGCGAAGATGGAGGAGAAGGGCTTCTTCAAGTTCGGCGGCTCCACCGTGGTGGTGGTCTTCGAGCCGGGCCGCATCCGCTTTGCAGACGACCTCGTGGCAAACAGCGCCAAGGGCCGCGAAACCCTGGTGAAGCTGGGCCAGCCGCTTGCCCGGGCGCTCTGATACCCGCGCGCCTGCCCTACCGCTTGGGCGGGATTGAATAGGTCATCGAGGCCCGCGCCACCGGCGCCTCATGCCCTTCGGAATACATCAGCACATCGGCGACGGCGAGCACCCGGCCCAGCTTCAAGAGACGGGCTTCGGCAATCACATCGGTCCCCGCCACCGGCTTGCGCATGAAATCGAGCGAACAGTTCGTAGTCACCGCCAGCGCCTCCGGCCCCAGCCGCGACAGAATCAGCGCGTAGACCGCGCAATCCGCCAGTGCAAACATCGACGGCCCCGACACCGTGCCGCCCGGGCGCAAATGCCGCTCCGCAGTCAGCAGCCGCATCCTGAGGCCGCTTTCGTCCAGCGCGTCGATGGCAAAATCCTCCGCCACCTGCGGAAATATCTCCTTGAGGTAGGCGCCCAGCCCCTCCCGGTCGAATGCAAGTGCCATGCTTTTCCTTTCTGCGGCCTGCGCATAGAGTTGCCCCAAGCTTCGGGAGGAGAGCAAGATGACAATTCTGCAACGTCACGACACCGGCGCCATTGCCCGGCTGACTATGAATGCGCCCGAGCGGCTGAACGCGCTCTCGGACGAAATGCTGGCCGCGCTGCAGGAACAGATCCACGCGCTGAGTGAAGACAGCACGATCAAGGCCGTGGTGCTTTCCGGCGCGGGCAAGGGCTTCTGCGCGGGCCACGACATCAAGCAGATGACCGCAGGCCGCGCGAATGAGGACGGAGGCAAGGCCTATTTCCAGGACCTGTTCGCCCGCTGCACAGCCGTAATGACAGGCCTGCAGAAGCTGCCGCAGCCGGTAATCGCCCAGGTCCACGGCATCGCCACCGCCGCTGGCTGCCAGCTTGTCGCCTCCTGCGACCTCGCCGTCGCGGCCGAGGGCACGAAATTCGGCGTCAATGGCGTCAACATCGGCCTGTTCTGCTCCACGCCGATGGTAGCGCTCTCGCGCAATATCCCGCGCAAGCAGGCGTTTGAGCTGCTCACCACCGGCGAGTTCATCAGCGCCGCCCGCGCCGCCGAGCTGGGCCTGGTGAACCGCGCCGTGCCTGCCGAAGACTTGGAGGCAGAGACCACACGCATGGCCGAAACCATCGCCGCCAAGCTGGGCGCCGCGGTGAAGGTGGGCAAGCAGGCCTTCTACGAGCAGCTGCAGCTGCCGCTGGATGAGGCCTATGCCTACACCAGCGATGTGATCGTGGAGAACCTGCTCTACCGCGACACCATAGAGGGCATGGCCGCCTTCCTGGAGAAGCGCACACCCAAGTGGCAGGACGGCTAAAGCCGGAACGGATAGACGCATCGCCGCCGCGTGGGGGCGCGCCGGCGATGCGCGGCGGGCTTCGCCCTTGTCCCGCGCTGGGACATCCCAATCGCCCTCCGGACACTCGTTAGAATTTCTGGAAAATTTTAGCCTTTGTTTACCTTTCGCCATTTATTGTTTCCATACGGCGCCTTTCGATAAAGGCGCAAAGATGGCAAAGATTGGGCAAGGCCCGCCTCTCACCGCGGCCTGCGCAATTTGGGCCGCTGCTTGCGAAGGTCCCTCCAACGCCGGTTCTCTCTCACCGGTGCGGCATTCCGCAAGCGGCGGCCCCAAATCCCCCGGCCCGAAGAATGGCGTGATACGGCAGACCACTGTCTTGCGTCGCGCGGTTTCCGCAACCTTCCCGCACGCCCCTCCCTCCCGCCGCATATTGCACCGCGCCCGCCCCTGCCCTATGTGCAGCGCATGACACAGACATTGCATATCGTCGGCGGCGGCATGGCCGGATCCGAAGCCGCCTGGCAGGCGGCCAACATGGGCGTCAAGGTGGTCATCCACGAGATGCGCCCCAAGGTGGAAACCTTCGCCCACCAGACCGGCAACCTGGGCGAAATGGTCTGCTCCAACTCCTTCCGCTCGGACGATGACGAGCAGAACGCGGTGGGCCTGCTGCACTGGGAAATGCGCCAGGCAGGCGGCCTGATTATGGCCACCGCCGATGAGCACCGCCTGCCCGCAGGCGGCGCGCTCGCCGTCGACCGCGAGCCTTTTGCCGAAACCGTGACCGCAAAGCTCAAGGCGCACCCCAATGTCGAGGTCTCCTACGAGGAGATCACCAGCCTGCCGAATGACGGCCACTGGATCTTTGCCACCGGCCCGCTGACCTCGCCGGAACTGGGCCGCGCGATCCAGGCCGAAACCGGCGCCGAGTCGCTCGCCTTCTTCGACGCGATCGCGCCAATCGTCTATGCCGAGTCGATCGACATGTCGCAGGCCTGGATGCAGTCGCGCTACGACAAGGGCGAGACCGAGGAAGAGCGCACCGCCTACCTCAACTGCCCGATGACGAAGGACCAGTATGAGGCCTTCATCGACGCGCTGCTCGCCGCCGACAAGACCGAGTTCCACGAGGGCGAAACCGCCGGCTATTTCGACGGCTGCCTGCCAATCGAGGTAATGGCCGAACGCGGCCGCGAGACCCTGCGCCACGGGCCGATGAAGCCGGTGGGCCTCACCAACCCGCACAAGCCGGATGAGAAAGCCCACGCCGTCGTCCAGCTGCGCCGCGACAACGCGCTGGGGACGCTGTTCAACATCGTGGGCTTCCAGACCAAGATGAAATACGGCGCTCAGACCGAGGTGTTCCGGATGATCCCGGGGCTGGAAAATGCGAGCTTCGCCCGCCTCGGCGGCATCCACCGCAATACGTTCATCAACTCGCCCACTCTGCTGGATGCGCAGATGCGGCTGAAGTCGAAACCCCACATCCGCTTTGCCGGCCAGATCACCGGCGTCGAAGGCTACGTGGAAAGCGCCGCCATGGGCCTGCTCGCAGGCCGCCTCGCTGCGGCGGAGATTCTCGGCCAGGAGCTGCCAGAGGTACCGCAGGACAGCGCCATGGGCGCGCTCATTCACCACATTACCGGCGGCGCCGAGGCCAGGACCTTCCAGCCGATGAACGTGAACTTCGGCCTGTTCCGCCCGGTCGAGGGCCTGAAGGGCGGCCGCCGCGGCCGCAAGGACCGCTACAAGGCCTACACCGACCGTGCCAAGGAGGCCTGGACCGGCTGGCTCTCCAAGTTTTGATGGACGCCCCCCCGGCACCCCGGTTAACATGCGGGTATGGGAGACAAATTTCTCGACCGCATCTTCGGGGCAAAGGACCCCGGCACCATCCGCGAGCTCTACGAGAGCTGGGCTTCCTCATATGAGGACGAGATCGGGGAAAGCGGCTATGCCACCCCTGCCCGCATCGCCGCCGCCCTTTGGAAGTATCTGCCCGATCCGGAGGCACCTGTGCTCGACTACGGCTGCGGCACCGGGCTGGCGGGGCTGGCCCTGCGCGCCGCGGGCTATCGGGTGATCGACGGGCTCGACCCCTCGCCAAAAATGCTGGACCGCGCCCGGGACAAGGGCATCTACCGCAAGCTCGATCTGCTCGATCTCAACGACAAGGCCCCGGTGAAGCCCGGCAGCTACCGCGCCATCGTCGGCTGCGGCGTGCTCGGCACCGGCGCCGCGCCGCCCGCGACCTTCGACGTGATCATGCACGCACTCGGCCGCAAGGGCCTGTTTGCCTTCTCCTACAATGATCACGCGCTCGAGGACCGCGCCTACACCGGCAAGCTCAACGACTGGCTCGATTGCTCCGCCGCGCGGCTGCTGTTCCGCGCACACGGCGACCACCTGCCCGGAATTAACCTGAAGTCCACCGTCTACGTGATTGAGAAAGCGTGACATTCACCACCCGTTTCGCGCCATCTCCAACCGGACCGCTGCATCTGGGGCATGCTTATTCCGCGCTGCTTGCGCAGGACATGGCCGCCCAGGCGGGCGGCCGGTTCCTCTTGCGCATCGAAGATATCGACCAGTCCCGCGCGCGGCCGGAATGGGAGACGCAGATCTACGAGGACCTCGCCTGGCTCGGCCTTTCCTGGCCGAAACCGGTGATGCGCCAGTCAGACCGCCTGCCGCGCTACCGCGCCGCGCTGGGCCAGCTGACGGAGATGGGCCTCACCTACCCCTGCCGCTGCAACCGCACAGATATCGAAGCAGCGGCCGGCGCCCCGCAGGAGGGCGTGCCTCAATTCGGCCCCGACGGCCGCATCTACCCCGGGACCTGCCGCAGCCGCCCCATGGCAAATGCCACGGAGCGCGACGTCATCCGCCTCGACATGGCAAAGGCAGTGAAAACCGCCAGGCTGCGCAGCTTCACCGAGACCGGCAGCGCCTATGCCGGCGAACACGCGCCGGACCCCGCCCAGCTCATCGAAACCGTCGGAGACATCATCCTCGTGCGCCGCAACATGGGCAGCTCCTACCACCTCTCGGTGGTGGTGGATGACGCCGACCAGGGCATCACCCATGTGGTGCGCGGCGCCGACCTGTTCGTGGCAACGCAGATACACGTGCTGCTGCAAGCGCTGCTGAAGCTGCCCGCGCCCGTCTACCACCACCACCGGCTGATCCGGGACGAGACCGGCAAGCGCCTCGCCAAACGCGACGACGCCCGCGCCATCGCCAAATACCGCGCCGAGGGCGCCACCCCGCAGGATATCCGTCAAAGCCTCGACCTGCCGCTTGCGCCGAGCTGAACCGCCGGCTCCCCGGCCGCTCCCCGCCGCCACTTTCTGACCAATAATACCCCCGCCGGAGGCACGGCCCGCCAGGGCCGTCTCCTTGCGCAAAGAATCAGGCCATCGGCTGCATCAGCTCGATCTCTTCCCCGTCGCGCACCGAGGTGTAAAAACAGCTGCGCCGGTTGGTGTGGCAGGCGGGCCCAGACTGGCGCACCACCGCGAGCAGGCAGTCGCGGTCGCAATCCACCCGCAGGTCCACCAGTTCCTGCACATGGCCCGAGCTCTCGCCCTTCACCCAGAACGCCTGGCGCGAGCGCGACCAATAGGTGACGCGGCCGCTCGCCAGCGTGCGCGCCACCGCATCGGCGTTCATCCAGGCCATCATCAGCACCTCGCCCGAGGCCTCGTCCTGGGCGATACAGGGGATGAGGCCGGCCGCGTCAAATTTCAGGCTGGCGGGATCGAAGGACATGGCAAAAACCTTTTGCATCTGGAACTAGGCTCCCTATGTATGGGGAACCACGCAGCAGGGAAAGCCCGGGGGAGCCATGTCTGGCGAAACTGATCTCATCAAGCTCTATTCCACCCGCATCCTTGCGCTGGCGGCCGACATTCCGCATCAGAACCGGCTTTCCGATCCCGACGCCACGGTGAAGAAACGCTCGCCGCTCTGCGGCTCCACCGTGACCGTTGATGTATCCGTGGAAGACGGGCGCATCGCGGAGTTTGGACAGGACGTGAAGGCCTGCGCTCTGGGCCAGGCCTCCGCCGCGGTGGTCGGTGCCAATGTGATCGGCCGCACACTGGCAGAGGTCGAGACCGCGCGCGATGAGCTGAAGGCAATGCTGACGCAGGGCGGCCCGGCGCCGCAGGCGCCTTTCGAAGGGCTCGAGGTGCTGCAGCCCGCGGCGGACTTCAAGAACCGCCACGCCTCGATCATGCTGGCGCTGGAAGCAACGCTGGAAGCGATGCAGGCCGCAGCCAAGGCAAAATGCGCCTGAACCTACCGCTCTAGAAAGCCCTTCGAACTGCACCCGCGCGGAACAAGGCCGCAGGCCGCCGCGCATCGTCGGCGCGCCCCTATGCGGCGGCGATTTGGCCAATGCTGGGCGGTCCCTTAGTGAGTTCTACGGACTTGGCGGACATAAACTGCCAGCAGCATCCCTTCCGGATCGCTTCCGCACGCGCCGCCGATGCGCGGCTCTACGCTTCGCCGCCAGCGCCTCTTGCTGCGTCTCGCACGGCAGTACGCCTTGCAGAAAAAACCGCCGCGCATCCGGGCAGGGATGGCGGCGGCAGTCATGCGCCTGGCGTGCGGGACCCGGACCGGCTGCTTGGATCTTGGGTCAATCCAAAGCGGGATCGGGACAGGCGGATGATCCCTTGAGGCATTCCGGGACAGGAAGAAACCGGCCCGGCACGCCAGAGCGCAATTCGGAAAACTTCGGGGTTCAGAACAACCCGGGCAGATGCAGGGCCGCCACCAGCATCACCATCAGCGCTGCGGCGCCAACGGCGTCCTCCAGCAGGGTCGCTTCGGCATTTTGAAGGGCGGTCTTAATCTGCATCATCATGGCTCGGGCCTCCAGTCTGTCAGGGTGTGTGCTCTTTGGCTGTTTTGTTGCCCCTTTGTTCTCACTTTACGCCCCGCCTGTAAAGAACTTTTTGAGAACATTTGCGAACACGGATGAGAACACGGGGCCGGACCGGGACCGAACCACCGCTACCCTACTGAAATCAAACGAATTGCCCGGTCCTGCTTCATCAGCCACAGCAGCACCCGCGCCGACTTGCCGCGCGCGCTTTCCAGCGCCGGATCCGCCGCAAGCAAGGCCCGCGCGTCGCTCTGCGCCGTAGCCATCAGCCCGGCCTGGCGCTCCAAATCGGCAATCTGGAACCGCGGGAGCCCTGATTGCGCGGTGCCGATCATGTCGCCCGCCCCGCGCATCTGCAAATCGGTCTCGGAAATCCGGAAACCGTCCTCGGTTTCGCGCAAAACCTCCAGCCGCTTGCGCCCGCCCTCGGTGAGCGGCGGCTGATACATCAGAAGGCAGGTGGAGTCGGCGCTGCCGCGCCCGACCCGGCCCCGGAGCTGGTGCAGCTGCGCGAGCCCGAAGATCTCTGCCCGCTCGATCACCATGATCGAGGCATTGGGCACGTTCACCCCCACCTCGATAACCGTGGTCGCCACCAGCACCTTGGTCTCGCCCGCCTGGAAGGCGGCCATCGCGGCATCCTTCTCGGCGGGCGGCATCTGGCCGTGCACCAGCCCCACCGTGCCCTCGCCCAAGGCCGCACGCAGATGCTTGAAGCGCTCACCCGCAGCGGTGAGGTCCATGACCTCGGATTCCTCGACCAGCGGGCAGACCCAGTAACACTGCCGCCCCTCGGTAATGGCCTTGCGCAGGTGCTCCACCACCTCCTGCACCCGCTCGGTGCTGACCACGGCGGTCTTTACCGGCTTTCGCCCCGGCGGCTTTTCATCCAGCACCGAGACGTCCATGTCGCCATATTGTGCCAGCGCCAGCGAGCGTGGGATCGGCGTTGCGGTCATCACCAGAACATCCGCGCCCTTGCCCTTCTCCGCCAGTTCCATGCGCTGGCGCACGCCGAAGCGGTGCTGTTCGTCCACGATCGCCAGCCGCAGGTCGCGGAAAGCCACATCCTGCTGGAACACCGCATGGGTGCCGACCAGCACCTGGATGTCGCCGCGTTCCAGCGCCGCGAGCTTCGCCTTGCGCTCAGCACCCTTGTCGCGGCCCGTGAGCAGCTCCAGCACCACGCCCGCATCCTCGGCCAAAGGCCTCAGCCCTTCCAGGTGCTGCCGCGCGAGGATCTCGGTCGGGGCCATCATCACCCCCTGCCCGCCTGCTTCAACGGCAACCAGCAAGGCCATGAAAGCAACCAGGGTTTTCCCCGCGCCCACGTCGCCCTGCAAGAGCCGGTTCATGCGCTTGGGGGCGGCCATGTCGGCGCTGATCTCCTCGATCGCGCGGGCCTGGGCATTGGTCGGCCGGTACGGCAGCGCTTCCAGCACCCGCGCCTGCAGCTGGCCGGTGGCACGGCTCTGGATGCCTCGGCTCTTGCGCTCGGTCTGCCGCGCCAGCGCCAGGGTGAGCTGATGGGCAAACAGCTCGTCATAGGCCAGCCGCGCCCGCGCCGGAGTCTCCGCCGCCAGATCCTCCGCGCCCTGAGGGTGATGCGCGGCCTGGATCGCCTCATGCCAGCGCGGCCAGCCTTCCCGCGCGGTGAGCGCCGGGTCGTTCCACTCCGGCAGCTCCGGCACCCGTGCCAGCGCGCCCTGGGCGGCCTTGTACATCGTCTTCTGCGTGACGCCGCTGGTCAGCCTGTAGACCGGCTCGAACGGCGGAATGTCATCGGCCTCGGCCAACGGCAGCATGTGGTCGGGATGCACCATCTGCGCGATCCCGTCGAACAGTTCCACCTTGCCCGAGACCACGCGGCGCGACCCTTCCGGCAGCTGCGCCTCAAGATAGCGGCTGCGGCCGTGGAAGAAGACCAGCTGGAACGCCTCCTCCGCGTCCTCCACTTGGATGCGGTAGGCACCGCCGCGGCTGCGCGCAGGCCGGTGGCGTCCGATGGTGACCTCAACCGTCAAAACGCCGGGCAGCTCCGCGCCCCGGATTGTCCCGCGCCGCCGCCTGTCCACAACGGAATAAGGCAGGGAAAACAACAGGTCACGCGGGGTTTCTATATCCAGTTGCGCGAGGTTGGGCACGGTCTTGGGGCCGATCCCCGGCAGGGTCTCGGCCCCGGCAAACAGCGGAAACAGGATTTCCGGACGGCCGCTCATGACGCGCTGATCAACTCCAGCCATTCGTCCTCGTCGAGGGTACGGATACCAAGCTCCGCCGCCTTCGCCGCCTTGGAACCCGCGCCCGGCCCGGCCACCAGGATATCGGTCTTCTTGGAGACCGAGCCGGAGACCTTGGCCCCCAGCGATTCCGCGCGCGCCTTGGCCTCGGCGCGGGTCATTTTCTCCAATGTGCCGGTGAAGACCACGGTGAGACCCGCCACCGGGCTGCCCTCGGCAGGAGCATCCGGCGGCACGATCTCCTCCAGCCGCTCGACCAGCCGGTCGAAGGCCGCGCGTTCCTCCGGGTTGGCAAAGGCATCCGAAAGCGACAGCCCCAGCACCGCACCAATGCCATCGACGCCGATCAGATCGGCCCAGGCGGCGGCCGCCTCCGCCGGCACCTTGCAGGCGGCGACGGCGGCTGCCCGGGTGTCGGTGATCCGGGCGCGGCGGCCCTCATCGGCAGCGGCCTTGCGCTCCTGCTCCTCTGCCTCATCTGCGGCGCGGTGCGCCAGTGCGGCCGGGCGGGCCCGGTCCATCGCCTCGGCCAGCGCCTCCCACGAGCGGTAATGAAGCGCCAGATCGCGTGCGCCGACCTCGCCCACGTGGCGGATGCCAAGCGCGAAGATCAGCCGCGCAAACTCAATCCGCCGCTTTTCCGCGATGGCGGCAAACAGGCTCGAGGCAGATTTCTCCCCCCAGCCTTCGCGGTTCTTGAGCTGCTGAATGCCAGAGCCGTAATTGCGTGCCAAATCAAAGATATCCGCTGGCTCCTTGATCCAGCCGTCTTGGTGAAACTGCTCCACCTGCTTGGCGCCAAGCCCTTCGATGTCAAAAGCCGCGCGGGAAACGAAATGCTTCAGTTTCTCCACCGCTTGTGCCGGGCAGATCATCCCGCCGGAGCAGCGCCGCACCGCGTCGCCTTCTTCCCGCACCGCGGGGCTGCCGCACTCCGGGCAGGTCTCCGGGAAGTCATACGGCGTGGCACCTTCGGGGCGCTGCGAGAGGTCGACATCGGCCACCTTCGGGATCACGTCGCCCGCGCGGTAGATCTGCACCCAGTCGCCGATGCGGATATCCTTGCCGCCGCGGATCTCCGCGCCCTTGGAGTCGCGGCCCGCAATATAGTCTTCGTTGTGCAGCGTCGCATTGGAGACCACGACGCCGCCCACCGTCACCGGTGTTAGCCGCGCCACCGGAGAGAGCGCGCCGGTGCGGCCCACCTGGATGTCGATCGCCTCCAGCCGGGTCCAGGCCAACTCCGCCGGGAACTTGTGCGCAATCGCCCAGCGGGGCGTGGTGGAGCGGAAGCCGAGCCGTTCCTGCAACCCCAGATCGTTCACCTTGTAGACCACGCCGTCAATGTCATAGCCAAGCGTCGCGCGCTGCGACTCGATGCTGCGGTAATGGCGGATCATGTCCTCTACAGAGGTACAGAGTTCAGTGAGCGGGTTGGTCTCGAACCCCAGCTCCCGCAGCCGTGCAATGGCCGACATTTGCGTGCCGGCAAGTGGCGCGCTCAATTCTCCCCAGCTGTAGGCAAAAAAGTGCAAAGGGCGGGATCGGGTGATTTCGGCGTCCAACTGCCGCAGCGAGCCGGCTGCGGCATTGCGAGGATTGGCGAAGGTCTTGCCGCCGCGCTCTGCTTGGCGCGCATTCAGCGCCTCGAAATCGGCATGGCTCATGTAGACCTCGCCGCGTACCTCCAGGACTTCCGGCGCACCATCAAGCCTCTGCGGAATGCTCGCGATGGTGCGGGCGTTGGCGGTGACATTCTCGCCCGTGCTGCCATCGCCGCGTGTCGCGGCCTGCACCAGCCTGCCCCGCTCATAGCGCAGGGAGAGCGACAGCCCGTCGATTTTGGGCTCAGCAGTGTAGTCAAGCGGAGCGCTCGCCTCCAGGCCAAGGTATTTACGGATGCTGCGGTCGAAATCGGCGACATCCGCGTCCTCGAAAGCATTGCCGAGCGACATCATCCGCACCGCGTGGGGGACTTTGCCGAAGCCCGCCGCCACCGGTGCGCCGACACTGTCCAGCTGGCTGGCGATGGCACGCAGTTCGGGATGCGCCTCGGCCAGCGCCTGGTAGCGCCGCTTCAGCGAATCATACTCGGCGTCGCTTATTTCCGGGCTGTCGTCGCGGTGATAGGCGGTATCCGCCGCGCGCAGCCGCTTCTCGAGGTCCAGAAATTCGGCGCGCAGCGCCGCGTTCGCGCCGCCCCCGGCGCTGTTGTCCGATGTTTCTGCCACCCGCGGCCCCCTTTCGTTCCTGGCACGGTGATAAGCCGCCGCGTCCGGCGCGTCCAGCGGCGGAGAAACGAAAAAGACCCGCGCAAGCGGGTCTTTGCAGCGGGCGCAACCCGCAGTCCTATCGTTCCAGCGTGCCTGGCAGCCGCACCCGGGACGCGGGGCGCCATAGCCCCGCTGTTCTGGTGGCGAAGAGGGCGCGGGTCAGGCGCCGACGGCGAGCCGCTGGCCGTCCGGCAGCTGATCTTCCTGCGGGTCGCGCAGCACATAGCCACGGCCCCAAACGGTTTCGATGTAATTCTCGCCGTTTGTCGCGGTGCTGAGCTTCTTGCGCAACTTGCAGATGAAAACGTCGATAATCTTCAGTTCGGGCTCGTCCATGCCGCCGTAGAGGTGGTTGAGGAACATCTCCTTGGTCAGCGTGGTGCCCTTGCGCAGAGACAGGAGCTCCAGCATCTGATATTCCTTACCGGTCAGATGCACCGCCTTGCCCTCGGCTTCCACCGTTTTGGCGTCAAGGTTGACCGCAATCTTGCCGGTCTTGATGATCGACTGCGAATGCCCTTTGGAGCGGCGGATGATCGCGTGGATGCGCGCCACCAGTTCCTCCCGGTGGAAGGGTTTGGTCAGGTAATCGTCGGCCCCGAAGCCGAAGCCCTTGATCTTGTTGTCGGTATCATCAGCACCGGACAGGATCAGAATCGGCGTCTCGATCCGCGACATGCGCAGCTGGCGCAGCACTTCATGGCCGTTCATATCCGGCAGCCCCAGATCCAGGAGGATCAGGTCGTAGTCGTAAAGCTTGGCCAGATCGATCCCTTCCTCCCCCAGGTCCGTGGTGTAGACGTTCAGGTTGGCATGGGTCAGCATCAGCTCGATGCTTTTCGCCGTGGTGGGATCATCCTCAACCAGAAGAATGCGCATAATTATTGTCTCCGCCTGTACACTGTTTCCCTCAGGTCCTGTTAACCCTGCTGGAAAAAAGTTAATGGCCCGTTACCATAATGGTTAATTCGCATATTCAACTCAGGGTCGTCACCGTTAAAAGCACTATGGCTGCCGGAATTCCTTGAGACGTGTTGTTTTCAGCGCTTCCTCGCCGTGGTCGGCAACCGCGGATACCCAGCTGCGGAACTCCTCCTCGCTCAGGCTGTAGCGGCGCAGCGCCTCGGTCTGCGGGATCAGCCCGTAGAGCACCCCGCGCACCACGGCCGCCTTGCGCGAGGCGACCCAGCGCTTCGTGGTTTCCGGCGGCAGATCGGCGCGTGTCATGATCGAGCCATCGGGCAGCGTGACCGCCCGGGGGCCGTCAACTTTCTTCAAGAACATAGTGTCATCCTTTTACGGATCGTCTTCTTTTCGTTTGCCCCCACAGGTTTCGCCGATCTGGCTTAACGGCGCGTGAACCACGCCCCTTGAGAGTTCTTAGGATTTTCCTATATTCTGCGGCGCCTGCCCCCCTGCCTTAGGAGCTGCCAAATGGCGCTGGACCAAGACACCGCACTCAACTCGCTCGGCTTTGCCAAACCGCCCTCGGAGACCCGGGTGGTGGTCGCCATGTCCGGCGGCGTCGACAGCTCGGTGGTGGCCGCGCATCTGGCCGAGGAAGGCTATGACGTGGTGGGGGTGACGCTGCAGCTCTACGATCACGGCGCGGCGCTCGCCAAGAAGGGCGCCTGCTGCGCGGGCATCGACATTCACGACGCCCGTCGCGTCGCGGAAGAGCGCGGTTTCCCGCACTACGTGCTGGACTATGAAAACATCTTCAAGGATGCGGTAATCGACGAATTTGCCGACAGTTACCTCGGCGGCGCCACGCCGGTGCCCTGCATCCGCTGCAACGAACGGGTGAAGTTCAAGGACCTGCTGGAGACCGCCAAGGATCTCGAGGCAGACTGCATGGCAACCGGCCACTACATCCAGCGCAAGATGGGTCCCGATGGCCCCGAGCTGCACTCGGCCGAGGATGCGAATCGCGATCAGAGCTATTTCCTGTTCTCCACCACGCCGGAGCAGCTCGACTACCTGCGCTTCCCGCTGGGTCATCTGCCCTCCAAGGCCGCCACCCGTGAACTGGCCGCGCAATACGGGCTGGCGGTGGCGGACAAGCCGGACAGCCAGGACATCTGCTTCGTGCCCGACGGCAACTATGCCTCCGTAATCGAGAAGCTGCGACCGGGTGCTGCGGAGCCGGGCAAGATCGTGCATGCCGACGGCCGGGTGCTGGGCACGCATGAAGGCGTGATCCACTACACCATCGGCCAGCGCCGCGGCCTCGGCATCGGCGGGCTGAACGAACCGCTCTACGTGGTGAAGCTCGATGTCGACACCAAGCAGGTGGTGGTTGGCCCCAAGGAGATGCTGGCTACCCGCAAGATTCCGGTGCGTGAGATCAACTGGCTCGGCGATGCGCCCTTCACCAGCCGCGAGGAATGGCACCTGAAGGTCAAGGTCCGCTCCACCCGCCCCCCGCGCGAGGCGATCATCCGGCCGCTGTCGGAGACCGAGGCCGAGGTGGAGCTCTTGACCCCGGAAGAGGGCGTCTCCCCCGGCCAGGCCTGCGTATTTTACGCAAACGAGGGCAGCCGCATCTTCGGCGGCGGCTGGATCTGGCGCGGATACTGAGGCAGCCCCCGACAGCTCGAATGCCGCTTAGGGCGGCGATCCTCACCGATACGGAGATCGCCGCAGACGTCTTTGCGCCCCCAATGAATGCGGCTGCTTCCGCCGAATAGCCGCGCATCTCCGGCGCGCGCGGAGGCGATCCGAACGGGCCTGACTGGCAGTCTATCCCGGCCAGGCCCGTAGACCCTCTCGAGCGAGAGCCCAGCCTCAGCCAAATCGCCGCCGCGTGGGGGCGCGGCGTCCTAGCAGCCTTGCTCCGCGCTGAGCATCCCTTTCGAGATCCACTTGGTTTCAAGCGGCAGCCTGCCCGCCTGCGAAAAGCGGCCTTGTCTTCATTCAGGCGGCACCACGGCGCGGCCCGGCACCCGGAAGAATCAAACCGGCGCGCAAGGTCAGACCTGCCCCTGGGCGCGTCTCAGCCAAATCCTTCAATCCGAAAGATAAACGCAGGCTCAGCGCCCTGCTTTACTCCAGTTGTCCGGAAACCGGGTCGCTTATGCCCGTCAGCCGAGCCGCTCCAGCACCGCCCGCGCCGCGCGCAGACCGGGAGCTTCGCCACCCCGGCCCAGCCGCTCCATGGTAAGCGCCATAGCCGCTTTCTGCGCCCCGGGCGCCCGTGCCACCTCGCCGAGCTTGGCGGCGATGCGTTCCGGCGTGCAGGCGGGGCCGAGGCATTCCGGCACCACGCGGGTGTCGCTCACCAGGTTCACAAGTGTCACCGTGTCGATCAGCGCCATACGTTTCATGATCTGCCAGGTCAGCCACTGGAAGTCATAAGCGATCACCATCGGCGTCGCCGCTGCGGCCAGCTCCAGTGACACCGTGCCAGAGGCCGCCAGCGCCAGCTCCGCCCCGGCAAAAGTCGCGCGCTTGCGGGCCGCGGCAAGCTCCGGTGTCAGCGCGCGCGGGTCCAGCATGATCGGCTTGCCCGGCCAGAGGCCCAGGTGCTGCTGCACAAGGTCAGCCACCGGTTCCGCGGCGGGCACAACCACCTTGTAGTCCGGGTGCGCCTCCAGGAACGGCTTCACCGACTCGCCAAAAACCGGCGCCAGCCGCGCCACTTCCGAGCGGCGCGAGCCCGGCAGCACCAGCAAGTACGGCGCATCGGCAAGGCCGAAATCGGCGCGGAACCGGGCGATCTCCTGCGGCGTGGCCTGCGGCTCCGACACCACCGGGTGGCCGACAAAATCGCACTCCATCCCGGCGGCTTCCATATAGGGCGGCTCGAACGGCAGCAGCGCCAGCACGTGGTCAATGACCCCCGCCATCTTCGCCGCCCGGCCAGGCCGCCAGGCCCAGACCGAGGGCGCCACGTAGTGCACGGTGCGGATGGTGCTCGCAGCTTTCACCAGCTTCGCCACCCGCAGAGAGAAATCCGGACTGTCGATGGTAATGAGCACGTCCGGCTGCATCGCGAGCACCGCCTCGGCGGTCTCGCGGATACGGCGCTTGAGATGGCGGTATTTGGGCAGCACCTCGGCAAGCCCCATGACCGACAGCTCCTCCATCGGGAAGCGCGAGCTGAGCCCCTGCGCGGCCATCACCGGCCCGCCGATACCCTCAAAGGAGACACCGGGCTCCAATTCCTTGAGCCCCCGCATCAGAGCCCCGCCAAGCCGGTCGCCCGAAGGCTCGCCCGCGAGGATGAAGACCTTGAGGCTCATGCCTCACGCAGCCAGAGGAACAACCCCAGACGGTCGCAGGCTTCGATCACCGCCGCCTGATCCAGCACGATGACGCCGCCCGCCTCCAGCACGATGCCGGAGAGCCCGGCCCTGGCCGCCGCTTCTACCGTCGCAGCACCGATGGCGGGAAGATCGGCGCGGCGGTCCTGGCCTGGTTTGGGCGCCTTAAACATGAGCCCGCCCTGCCCGTCCGGCCGCTGGGAGAGCACCGCGAGCATCCAGTCGGTGCCGAAGATGTTCTCGACCGCAATCGCCTGGCGGCCGCGCACGGCGCAGGACTGGCCGATGTCGGCGGCACTCATCGCAGCGACGATCTCCGCCCCGCGTTCCGCATCCGCCTTGTCCAGCTCACCCGGCTGCACGCGGGTCGGCACGCCTGCGGCCATCAGCAGGTCCGGCGCCACCTCATGCGCGGCGCGCACGGCAAAGCCTGCCTGTTCGAAGATCCCGATGACTGCCCGCAGTGCGCCGTCATCGCCGGAAGCCAACGCGCCTTGCAGCGCAGGCACCAGCGGCAGGGTGGCCGCATCGATTGCGGCAGGGTCGATATTCGGCCGGCGCACCGCGCCCGCCATACAGATCTCGGTGACTTCCGCCGCCTTCAGCCGCTCAAGAAAGCTGCCGAGCTGCTCGAGCCGGAAGACAATCTCCGGGTCCACCGAGTCCGGAAGCGACCCTTCCATCGCGCAGACCAGCGGCCGCCCCGGGGCGCGGGCGGCGACTTCGGCAGGCAGCTGCCCGGAACCCGCGATCACAGCCAGCATGGCTCAGCCCCCCGGGGTCAGGAAGGAACGGTCACTGCCGCCGGTGATGAAGGCAACGATTTCCTGCACGTAGTCGCTGTCGGTTTCGTCCCCCAGCCGCTTGGCGCGCTCCTGGAAAGTGCCTTCCCCCTGCGCCAGCATCTGAAAGGCCGCCCGCAGAGCGGTGATGTCGCTGCGGGCCACGCCGCGGCGTTTGAGCCCGACCAGGTTCAGACCGTCCAGCTCGCCGCGCGGCGCCTGCACGAGGCCATAGGGGATCACGTCGTTTGTCACCATGGTGACCGCGCCGATGATGGCGCCCTTGCCGATGCGCACCCACTGGTGAATGCCCGACAGACCGCCGATAATGACATCATCCTCAAGCACGCAGTGCCCGGCCACCGCGGCGGAGTTCACCACGATCACCCGGTCGCCGACCTGGGCGTCATGGGCGATATGGCAGCCCGCCATGAACAGCCCGTCATCGCCGATGCGGGTGATCCCGCCGCCGCCCTCGGTGCCCGCGTTCACGGTCACATGCTCGCGGATGCGGTTGCGCTTGCCAATCACCGTGCGGGCTTTCTCGCCCTTGAACTTCAGATCCTGCGGGATTTCGCCAAGGACCGCAAACGGGAAGACCACCGTCTCATCGCCGATCTCGGTATCGCCGGTGACAACGACATGGGATTTCAGAACCACCCGGTCCCCCAGTACCGCATCGGGGCCGACCACGCAGAACGGGCCGATCTCGCAGTCCTCGCCAATCCTGGCACCTTCTTCGATCACGGCGCTGGGGTGAATCCGGCTCATGCTCATGCGTCCTTCTGCACGTCCACCATGGCCGAGAACTCGGCCTCGGCCGCCACTTCGCCATCCACCGTGGCACGGCCGGAGAACTTGAAGATCTTGCCGCCCGGCTTGCCCCGCAGGGTCTCCACATGCATCTCCAGCACATCGCCCGGCACCACCTTGCGGCGGAATTTGCACTTGTCGATGTTCATGAAGTAGATCAGCAGATCGGTGTCGACGATATCCATGCCAACGCCCAGCATCACCCCCGCGGTCTGCGCCATCGCCTCGATGATGGTGACGCCCGGCATGATCGGCGTGCCCGGGAAGTGGCCCTGGAAATGCGGCTCGTTCATGGTCACGTTCTTGATGCCGCGCGCCGATTTGTAGCTGTCGATATCAACCACCTTGTCCACCAGCAGGAACGGGTAGCGGTGCGGCAGGATCCGCTGGATCAGTTGAATATCGGCGCTTTGCAGCTCGGTGGTCATGCGTGCTTTTCCCATGGATTGCGGAAAGGATTTCAGAAGTGTTGCGCCGTCCCTAGCAAGCGGCGGCGGTTTCGGCAAGCTGGCGGCGGATCCGGACAGTTGGCTGCACCTAGGGCGCGCGGCTGCGGGAGGTGCTGCCGTCGCCCAGCACCGCGTCGATGCGGGCAATGGCGAGACTGGTGATATCGGCGGAATCGGCACTCAGGAACACCGAGGAATGCTCAAGGATTGCCCCCGCGCCGGTCTCCCGCATGATCTCCTGCAGAACCGGCAGCGAGGCAGTCATGAACTCGCGCCGCGCGCTCTCGCCCATTTGGCTGATCTCGCGCAGTTTCTGATCCTGCGCGCGCCGCGTCTCCTGCACCTTCTCGTCGAAAGCATCGGCAAGCGCCCGGAAAGCTTCCGGCTCCATTTCTGCACGCCGCTCGGCCAGTTCCAGCTCCTCGGCGCGCAGCTCGGCCTCGATGCGGCGGTTTTCAGCGGTGAGAACCGCACCTTCCGCCTCGATTTCGCGCGCAACCCGCTTGCCATAGGCACTTTCGGAGAACAGCCGTTCGGGCTGGATGGTCAGGATGCCGCTCTGCGGTGTGCCAAGCCGGAAGCCCGCACCGCCGTTATAGCCTTGCAGAAAGCTGCCGCGGGGAGACGTGCCGGGAGCCGCCGCTCCGGGCTCCGATCCCGGCGTCTGGGCCAGCACCGGCGCCGCCGCGAGGCAGGCCAGCGCGGCCGCAAGCTTCAGCCCGCCGCCGCGCATCGCCTCAGAACTTCGCCTGCAGCGTGAGGTCGAAGTTCTGCTCTTCGTCAAAGCTCTCTTTCTTCAAAGCTTTGGAGAAGTTGAACCGCAGGGGGCCGATGCCCGTGGTCCACAGCAGCGACACGCCCACCACATGCCGGTAGGAGCCGTTGCGGCCCTCGATGTCCGCACCGGAGGTGTTCACGTCTTCCAGCCCCCAAAGGTTGCCGACATCGTAGAACAGACCGCCGCGCATGCCGATTTCCTCGGGCAGGCCAAGCGGGAATTCCGCGTCGAACCGCGCCACCGCATAGTAGTTGCCGCCCAGGAAGTCGTTGTAGTTGCCGCCGCCCGCCATCGCCGAGACATCGCGCGGACCAATGCCGCCCGGCTCGAAGCCGCGCATGATCGAGGGCGTCAGAACGTAGCGGTCGATCGAACGGCTGAAACCGTCGCTCTTCCACTGCAGGGCTCCGGATTCCAGCGTCGCCCGCAGGGTGACCTCCTCGTTCAGGACCGTGCGCTGCGCCACGATTTTGGAGCTGGTCTTCAGGTATTCATTGTCCCCGCCAAGACCCGCGTAGTCGGCGCCGATCTCGACCAGGAAGCCCGCATTCGGGTCCAGGCCGGTCAAGCGGGTATCATAGCGGTAGGCAACACCGATCGAACTGGTCGACCGCTCGCCCTGTGCGGTCTCGCTGCGCACCACCGGACCCAGGTCCAGCCCGCTCGGGTCGTCGTCGCGGCGCAGCATTTCGTCCTGCTTCCAGGTGTAGCCCAGCCGGACGCTCGAGTTTTCGCCGGTCTTGAAGGTCAGCGCCGGGCTGAAGAACGCCCGGCTGGTGTCATATTGCGAGAAGCTGGAGTCGGTTTCGGTCAGGCCGAGGTCCAGATCCAGGCGCAGCTCGCGGCCAAGCAGGAAGGGCTCGGTGAAGCCCAGCACATACTGCTCCGCCTCGGTCGCGGTCGAAACCGAGAACGACAGCCGCTGGCCGCGGCCCAGGAAGTTGTTCTCGGTCACGCCGACATTCAGCCCGAAACCGTCGGTCACCGAATAGGAGCCGCCGAGGTTGAGCGAGCCCGTGGGCTGCTCTTCGACGTCCACGTCGACCACCACCTGGCTGGGCGAGCTGCCCTCGCGCACGTCCACCTCAGCCTCGGCAAAGTACCCCAGCGCGCGGATGCGTTCGGCGCTGTTGCGGATCTCGCGCGGGTTGAAGGGGTCGCCCTCCACCACCCGGAACTGCTGCCGGATCACCCGGTCCAGCGTGGTGGTGTTGCCCTCGATGTCGATGCGCTCGACAAACACGCGCGGGCCGCGGGTCAGCACGAACTCCACGTCCAGCGTCAAGTCGCGGTCGTTGCGGGTTACGCGGGGCTCGACGCGCAGGAAGTCGATTTCCTTTTTGACCGCCAGCCCTTCCATCCGGTCGATCGAATTCTCCACCAGCGTCGGCGAATAGACCACACCGGGCTTGATCTTCAGCGCCCGGAAGAACTCGGCCGAACGCGCCTCGGGGATCTCGCTGGTGACCGAGATCTCGCCAAAGCGGAACTGCTGGCCTTCGGTCACATCCACCACGAGGAAGACCGCATCGCGGGCACGGGTCACTTCGGCGTTGGTGCTGTTGATGCGGAAATCAACATAGCCGCGCGACTGGTAGAAATCGCGCAGGACCTGACGGTCGAACTCCAGGCGGTCCTCGATCAGTGTATCGGCCCGGATGAAAGCGCGCAGGATGCCCGCCTGCTTGGTTTCCAGCACCCGGCGCAGCCGGCGGTCGGAAAAGACACGGTTACCAGTGAAGGAAACACGCTCAACCTCAATGGTGTCGCCTTCGGAAATCTCGAACACCAGATCGACTCGGTTGTTGCTGCGCCGGATGATGCGCGGCGTCACCCGCGAAGCCAGGCGGCCCTGCACGCTGTAGACATCGGCGATGGCCGCGGCGTCGCGCTCGGCCTGGGCCGGGTTGAAGACCCGGCGCGGGGCGGATTCCACCACCTCCTCCAGCGTCTCGTCCTTGATGCGGCGGTTGCCCTCATAGCTGATCTGGCTGATGGTCGGGAATTCGGTGACCTTGATGACCAGCGTGTTGCCGCGCGGCTCCAGCTCGACTGTCTCAAATACACCACTGTCAACGATGCGCTGGTAGGCGTCGTTGAGCTCGCCGGCGCTCACCGCCTCGCCGCGCCCGATGCCGGTATAGGCCACGACGGTCGAGGACTGGATGCGCTGGTTGCCTTCGACTTCCACCGCGGTGAAGCGGTAGGATTGCGCGCCGGCAGGCAGCGGTGCCAAGGCGTAACCCAAGGCAACGGCCAGAGAAATTGCCGACACTTTCCGGTACAAGATGTTGATGCCCGATTTCTTTTGCCCACAGGATTTACCTGCGACTTTCCCCCAAACCATTCTTTATAACCCGCTTATAGTAGCCGCTTTGGCACGTGCGTAGCGGGTTTGCATGCGGTTGTCAAAACCAACAAGGCCGCATTTGGGGGGTTGGTCCCGCCGCCGAATCACGGCGGGGAACGCGCGGAATCAGGCAGGCACCGCCCAGCCCGCCGCCGCCAGCGCCGCCACGATGGTGAAGGCGGTGAGTGCGCGGTCCCAGTTGAGCCGCATCAACAGCCCAAGCCCGCGGCAGGATTGCGTAAGAGCGTCTTGCATGGCTACCCCCAGTTTGTGCTTGTGCAGCCGCCGCACTCCACACCCGGGCGGGCGGCAGCCTGTTTCCGATTAGAAAATCGTTAACGGGGGAATGTGGCGGCAGTTGGGCAGGAATGCGGCCCAACTGCCGCGAAGGCCGGGAATGGCCAGCCTCAACCAGCTTCAGGCCGGATCAGCAGAACAGGTCGTTGCCAAGCGCAAACAGCATCAGCCCCAGCACGATCGCCACGCCCAGGGACATCAGCACCCGCACAGCCCGGTCGCTCGGCGGACGGCCCGCCACCGCCTCATAGGCGTAGAACATCAGGTGGCCGCCATCGAGCGCAGGCACCGGGAACAGGTTCAAGAGACCCACCGCGGTCGACAGCACCGCGATGAACCGGATAAAGCTCTCTGCCCCCTGGCTCGCCATCGCGCCCGAGGTCTCGGCAATGCCGATGGGACCGGAGAGGTTGCAGGTGCTGATCGCGCCGGTGATCATGTGCTTCAGCCCCGACAGCGAGGTCTCCACCACCGCCCAGACCTGCGCCGCGCCGGCCACAAGAGATGCGCCCAGCCCGGCAGGCTCGGTTGCAGGCTCAAAGGCCAGCCCGCCGATGATGCCGATGCGCCAGCGGGTGGCGAAACCGCCATCCGCCTGCGGCTCGTCGGTGCGCCGCGGCGCCAGCGCCATCTCCACCTCTTCTCCATCCCGCCAGACAGAGAGCAGCAGCGGCTTGCCGTCCGCCGCCTCCACATGGGTCTTCAACTGGTCAAAAGAGACGACGGGGCTGCCATCCACCGCGGTGATCACGTCACCGGGCATCAGCCCGGCATCCGCCGCCGCGCTGCGCGGCACCACGCCGCGCACATAGGGCGGGTAGAGGTAAGGGCCGCTCACCGCGATCTCGCTGCCATCGCGGCGGACGGTGTAGTCCAGCGGATGCTCCTGCGGCAGCCCGGAACGGAACGCGGCCCAGGCAGCGGTGTCAGCAAAATCCGGCACCGGCAGGCCGCCTGCGGTCAACAGCTCGTCACCCTCCTGCAACCCGTTCTCGAACCCCGGCAGCGGCGCCAGCGTGCCCACGGCAGGCGGGTCGCGCAGCACGCCCTGCGTCAGCGCGATGGCGGCAAAGATCGCCGCCGACATCACGAAGTTGAAGACGGGCCCCGCCGCCACCGTGGCCGAGCGCGCCCAGAGCGGCGCGCCATGCATGGTCCGGCGCAGCGCCGCAGCATCGCCTGCAGCGGCAGCCATGGTCTTGGCATCCTTGCCCGACGCCGCATCGGCATCGCCCAGGAACTTCACATAGCCGCCAAAGGGCAAGAGCGCGATCTGCCAGCGGGTGCCGCGCTTGTCGGCGCGGCTCCACAGCACCGGGCCAAAGCCGATGGAGAACACCTCGGCATGGATGCCCGACCAGCGGCCGACGATGTAGTGGCCATACTCATGCACCGCCACGATCACCGACAGCGCCACCACGAAACTGGCAACGGTATAGAGAAACCCGCCGAACTGCGGGACGAAAGAGAGTGCGTCCAATGGTCTACCCTATGCGTTCTGCGGCGGCTTTTGCGGCCTCTTTCCGGGATATGTGGTCAACCTGCATCACGTTATCAAGCGTCATTGCGGCATTGATGAGGCCCGGCTCCGCCGCCAGGCGCTCCAGTACAGTCTCTGCGACGGCGGCCATATCGGTGAAGCGGATGCGGCCCGCAATGAAGTCGTCGAGCGCCTGTTCCTTCGCGGCGTTGAAGGCCGCTCCCATCAGCCCGCCCGCCTTCATCACCTCATAGGCAAGCCGGAGCGCCGGGTAGCGGGCCGGATCCGGCGCGCGGAAGCTGAGCTGCCCGATGCGGGCCAGATCCAGCCGTTCCACCGGCAGCGGGCGGCGTTCGGGCCAGTGCAGCGCGTAACCGATGGCATGGCGCATGTCGGGTGCGCCGAGATGCGCCATCAGCGCGCCGTCGGAAAAACCGACCAGCGCGTGCACCAGAGATTCCGGATGCACCAGCACCTCGATCCGCTCAGGCGCGATGCCGAAATATTCCCGTGTCTCAATGACTTCCAGCGCCTTGTTGAACATTGACGCGCTGTCGATGGTGATCCGCTGGCCCATGTCCCAGTTCGGGTGCGAGGACGCCTCTGCCAGGGTGGCGTCTGCGAGCTTCTCCAGCGGCCAGTCGCGGAACGCCCCGCCGGAAGCGGTGATCACCACCCGCTCTACCGCCGAGGTGTCCTCGCCCGCCAGCGCCTGGAACACCGCCGAATGCTCGCTGTCGACCGGCAGAACCCGGGCGCCGTGCTCCGCCGCCGTCTGCATCAGGAGCGGGCCTGCACAGACCAGCGATTCCTTGTTGGCAAGCGCCAGCGTGGTGCCGTGCTTTGCGGCCTCCAGCCCCGGTGCCAGCCCGGCCGCGCCGACGATCGCGGACATGATCCAGTCCGCAGGCCGTGCTGCGGCCTCCATGAGCGCCGCCTGCCCCGCCGCCGCCTCCACGCCGGACCCCGCCAGCGCCGCGCGCAGTTCCTCCAGCCGGTCCGCATGAGCGGTGACGGCCACATCCGCGCTGAACTCCCGCGCATCCGCGGCCAGCTGCGCGATATTGGCGCCGCCGGTCAGCGCCACCACGTCATAGCTGCCGGGAGCGCGCCGGATCAGGTCGAGCGTGTTCTGCCCAATCGACCCGGTGGCCCCGAATATGGAAATCTTCCGCATGTTTCTTCCGTTCTGGTTATCCCAGGAAGGGCAGCGCCGCCAGGAACATGGCCGCCGCGCCCAGCATGCCGTCGAAGCGGTCCAGGAGACCGCCGTGGCCCGGGATCAGCGCACTCGAGTCCTTCACGCCCATCTTGCGTTTGAGCGCGCTCTCGGCGATGTCGCCGGCCTGGCTCGCCATCGAGAGCAGCACCGATAGTGCCACGATGCCGATGCCCAGCCCCGCCGCGGCGGCAAAGCCCGCTCCCGTCAGCGCCGCCGCCAGCCAGCCGGCCGACGCGCCGCTCCAAGTTTTCTTGGGGCTGACACGCGGCCAGAGCTTGGGCCCGCCAAAAGTCTTGCCCGCGAAGTAGCCCGCCACGTCCGTCGCCACCACCAGGCCGATCAGCCACAGCATCCAGGGCGCGCCCAGCACGTTGCGCAGCCAGATGAAGCCGAAGGCGGCAAACATCACCCAAAGCGTGAAGCCGATGAAATAGCCCCGGTTGCGCGACAGCTGCCCTGCCCCCGCCAGTGCCGGTGCCGCCAGAATCGGCAGTGCCCAGATCGGCGGCAGCAGCGCCGCCGCCAGCACCGCGGCAAAACACAAGCCCCCCAAAAGCAGCGCACTAGTGCCGCGGCCCTGGTCCAGCATCCGGACCAGCTCCCAGACCATGCCGCCCGCCAGCGCCGCGACCATCGCGGCAAACACCATGCCGCCGGCCCAAACCGCAAAGCCCGCGACCAGAATCATCACCAGCGCCGAAGCCGCCCGCGGTGCCAGATCCGCCCAGCGGCCCTTGCCGCCGGTTCCGCCTGCTGTGCCGCCGCTCATGTTTTCACCGCCCCGAAACGGCGGTCGCGGCTGCCGAAGCTCTTGCACAGCCGCGCCAGCTCATCGGAGGTGAAATCCGGCCATAGCGTGTCGATGAACTCGTACTCGGCATAGGCCGACTGCCAGAGCAGGAAGTTCGAGATCCGCGCCTCCCCGCTGGTCCGGATCACAAGGTCAGGATCCGGCAGAACATGGGTGTCGAGGTAGCGCGGCAAGGTTTCCAGATCGACGTCCTCGGGACTGAGCTTGCCCGCCGCGACATCGCGCGCCAGCCGTTTGGTGGCGCGCGCCACCTCATCCCGGCCGCCATAGTTCAGCGCGATGGTCAGGTGAGTGCCGTCGTTGCCTTCGGTCTCGCGCTCCAGTTTGTCCATCAGCCCGGTCAGCTTGGCATCGAGCCGCAGCCGGTCGCCGATGAAGCGCACCCGCACGTTCTTGGCGGCCAGCGCCTTCATCTCCTTGGAGATATACCGCCGGAACAGACTCATCAGCCCTGCAACCTCGGTCTGGGTGCGCTTCCAGTTCTCGGTCGAAAAGGCAAATATCGTCAGGTACTTAATGCCCAGAGCCGGGCAGCATTCCACCACCTCGCGCACCCGTTTGGCGCCCGCGTGGTGGCCGAACAGCCGGGGCCGGCCGCGGGCCTGGGCCCAGCGCCCGTTGCCGTCCATGATGATGGCGACGTGGCGCGGGCCCGGCCCGGCCGCCGCCGTGTCCCTGGCCGCGTCAGCGGCGGCCTGGGCGTGCGTATCGGAGGCTCCCGGCATGATCCGCGGTCAGACCTGCATGATCTCAGCTTGCTTGTGCTCAAGCGCATCATCAACCGATTTGATCATCTTGTCGGTCAGTTCCTGCACCTCGGCTTCCCAGAACTTCTGGTCGTCCTCGGACATGCCGTCGGCCTTGGCCTTCTTGATCTGGTCCATGCCGTCGCGGCGCACGTTGCGGATGGCAACGCGGGCGTGTTCAGCATACTGGCCCGCAACCTTGGTCAGCTCGCGGCGGCGCTCCTCGTTCAGCTCGGGGATCGGCAGCATGATGATGGTGCCATTGAGCTGCGGGTTGATGCCAAGCCCGGATTCGCGAATCGCCTTTTCCACTTTGCCGACCAGGCCCTTGTCCCAGACGTTGACGGTAACCATGCGCGGCTCCGGCACGTTCACAGTGCCGACCTGGTTGATCGGCGTCATCGAGCCGTAGGCATCCACCATCACCGGCTCCAGCATCGAAGCCGAGGCCCGGCCGGTGCGCAGGGATGCAAATTCGGTTCGCAAATTGGCCATCGCGCCGTCCATACGGCGTTTCAGGGCGTCGGTATCCAGTTCAAATTCGTCAGACATGCTGCTCTCTCCCCTTGTGTGAGGCGGTCTTCATGAGGCTCTTAAGCCATTGGGAGGTCATTGTATAGCGATCCGCCGCAGGTTTCATTGCCGCTTTTGCGGCGCAAGGCCCGCCAGCTTCGCCTCCGCCAGCGGCCATCCGCCTCCTCTGCAGGGTCAGGCGGCGGCGGCAGACCGGCGGACGGGCCGCACAGCCCGTCCTGTACTCACACCGTGCCGGAAGCCCGGCCTCAGTCCTGCACCTTGGTATAGGTGCCTTCGCCTGCAAGAATGCCACGGAAGCCGCCAGGCTCGTCCAGCGGGAAAACGATCAGCGGCAGGTTGTTGTCCCGCGCCAGCGCAATCGCAGAGGCGTCCATCACCCGCAGCCGCTTGGCGAGAACGTCGTCATAGCTGATCTCGTCATAGCGCACCGCGTCGGCGTGGATGGCCGGGTCCTTGTCATAGACGCCATCGACCCCGTTCTTGCCCATAAAGATCGCCTCGCAGGCCATTTCATTGGCGCGCAGCGTCGCCGCGGTGTCAGTGGTGAAATAGGGGTTGCCGGTACCAGCGGCAAAGATGCAGACCCGCTTCTTCTCCAGGTGCCGCACGGCGCGGCGGCGGATGTAGGGCTCGGCCACCTCATCCATGCGGATCGCCGAGATTACCCGGGTGAAGACCCCCATGCCTTCCAGCGCCGACTGCATCGCCAGCGCGTTCATCACCGTGGCGAGCATTCCCATGTAATCGGCAGTGGTGCGTTCCATCCCCTGTGCCGAGCCGGAGAGCCCGCGGAAGATGTTGCCGCCGCCGATCACCATGCAGATCTCGACGCCCATGTCGCGCACCGATTTCACCTCGCGGGCGATGCGCTGCACGGTGGGCGGATGCAGGCCATATCCCTGGTCCCCCATCAGCGCCTCGCCGGAAATTTTCAGCATGACACGTTTGTAGGTTGTGGCCGGACGGTCTTCCGGCTGTACTTCGGTTTGAGGCATGTTGCGCTCCAGAGAATGGCTGGGTTAATTTGCGCGCAAAATGGAGCAAATCGCGGCCGGTTTCAATGCGCGCCGGCCCGTTTCCGCCGCTGGCGGCAGCGCCCGGCGCAACCTCCCGGAAATCCGCTCTTTTCGAACCGCCCAGAGGGAGCCGCCATGAACCTGCCCGATATCGACCCCGGCAAACCGGTGCTGATTGCCGGCCCCACTGCTTCGGGCAAATCGGCGCTGGCGCTGGAGATTGCCGAAACGCAGGGCGGGGTCATCGTCAACGCCGATGCCAGCCAGGTCTATGACTGCTGGCGGGTGGTAACCGCGCGCCCGTCGCCCGGCGAGGAAGCCCGGGCGCCGCATGCGCTCTATGGGCACCTGCCCTATGACGCGCCCTATTCCGCGGGCCACTGGCTGCGCGAGGTGCTGCCGCTGCTCGACGGCCCCGAACGCCCAATCATCGTCGGCGGCACCGGACTTTATTTCACCGCACTGACCGAGGGCCTGGCCGAAATCCCCGCCACCCCGGCAGAGGTCCGCAAGGAAGCCGACGCGCTCGATCTCGAAACGCTGCTCCACGGGCTCGACGCGGGCACTGCCGCCCGCATCGACCGCCAGAACCGCGCCAGGGTGCAGCGCGCCTGGGAGGTGCTGCGCGCCACCGGCCGGCCGCTTGCGGACTGGCAGGACGACACCCCGCCCCCAGCGCTGCCGCTCTCCGCGTGCGCCCCGCTGGTTCTGGATACGCCCAAGGACTGGCTCGAAGCCCGCATCCGCCAGCGCTTTGCCGGAATGCTGGAAGCGGGCGCGCTGGAGGAAGTCCGCGCGATGCAGGACCGCTACGACCCGGCGCTGCCTTCCTGCAAGGCGATCGGCGTGCCCGAGCTGATGGCACATGTCACTGGCGAGCTCTCCCTCGGCCAGGCCCGAGAGCGCGCCGCCATTGCCACCCGCCAGTTCGCCAAGCGCCAGCGCAGCTGGTTCCGCGCCCGCATGCAGGCCTGGCACCGCCTGACCCCGACCTGAGCCGCCCCCGGCGCCGCGCCGGCTCTTGCCCGGCCGCCCCCGCGGCCCGGCCTCAGACAAATTCCTTCAATATTTAAGCATCCTTGCCCGAATCGGCTTTTCATGCCCTCTTGGCGTTACAAAAATTAATTTTTAAGATACCGAGCGAAATTATGCCGTTTGATCCGAGCCCCGCCGACGACTGCCGAATTGCCACCCTAGCCCAGCTGGCCCCGGACGGTGCCTGGCAGACCGCGCTGGCGCATGCCCGCCGCAGCCACCTGCTGATCTGGCTCACCAAGGGATCGGCCAAGCTGATGCTTGCGGGCAAATGCCACGACGCGGGGCCGTACAGCCTGTTGAACATTCCGGCCGGCACGCTCTGGTCGGCGGCTTTCTCCGCAGATGCCGAGGCCCGCATCCTCGCCGCCGCCGCGGAGCCCGCGGCACTGCCCCCGGCACCGCTTTGCCTGCGGGTTGCAGACCCGGAACACCAGGCCGGTATCGGCACGCTGTTTGACGCCATGCAGGGCGAACAGCAAGGCGGCGCCGCGCTCTGGCAGCGGGCCCTGCACGCCTATTGCGATCTCGCGGGCATCCTGCTGCAGCGGCTGCTGCCGGCGGGTCCGCTGGAGCAGCGCCCGCCGGCCGCCGAACGGCTGTGCCGCGCGTATTGCGCCCGCATTGCCGAATACCGTTCTGCCCATAGCAACATGGCAGGCCACGCGGCAGCGCTGAAGGTGACGCCGACGCATCTTACCCGGGTCTGCAAGCAGGAGACCGGCAAGACCGCCGCCGCGCTGCTGACCGAACACCAGCTGCACGCGGCCCGCAGCCTGCTGATCGGCTCCGACCTGCCGATCCGCGACATAGCAGGCCAGCTCGGCTTCGGCAGCGCGGCCTATTTCACCCGCTTCATCTCCCAGCACACTGGCCGCACCCCGAGCGAGCTTCGCCGCAGCGCCCGCACCACCGCCTAACAGGCTGTGACCCCGGTGCTTTCCCCGGCACCGTCCCGGCGCGCCTGCGCCCGGACGCCCGTTCGGCCGCAAACTGGGCAGTTCTGCCCAGTCCATCGGCACAGCACCGCCGGATTTTACAGTAGCGACCCCGGAAATGTCGCTTTTTTGCCTCTGTTTGCCGAAACTGTGCATTGACGAACCCCGCCAAGTGATGCGGAATACCGGCATGGGGAAGGTTTAATCCAGTCAGACAGTTAGAAATCCAGAGCCGGCCGCTCGGCCGTGCCATTGTCTGCAAGAAATGACACCAGAGCGGTGCAACAGGGAGATCGACATGACGAAAGACACCATCAACGGCGCCCCCGTCCACTGGGCCGCGAAGATGCATGCGCGGGAGGTGCTCGAAGGCAAGCTGGACCGCCGCGAGTTCCTGACCCGCGCCACCGCCCTTGGCGTCACCTCGGCTGCTGCCTACGGCATGATCGGCCTCGACGCGCCCGCCCGCGCGGCAGGCGCGCCCATGCAGGACGGCGGCACGCTGCGGGTGCAGATGCTGGTGAAGCCACTGAAGGACCCGCGCACCTACGACTGGTCCGAAATGGGCAATGAATCCCGCGGCACCCTGGAATACCTGGTTGAATACAACAATGATGGCTCCTTCAGCCCGATGCTCCTGGAAAGCTGGGAGATCAACGAGGACGCGACCGTCTACACCCTGAACGTCCGCAAGGGCGTGAAGTGGAACAACGGCGACGACTTCACCGCCGAGGATGTCGCCCGCAACATCGAGCGCTGGTGCGACAAGGCGATGGAAGGCAACTCCATGGCGGGCCGTTTCGCTACTTTGATCGACGCGGACACCGGCAAGGCCGGCGAAGGCGTGATCGAAGTCGCGGACAGCCACACCGTCCGCCTCAACCTGCCCGCCTCCGATATCTCGCTGATTGCCAATATGTCGGATTACCCCGCCGCCATCGTGCATTCCTCCTTCCAGACCGACGACTTCACCCAGAACGTCGGCACCGGCCCCTACAAGCTCACCCAGCTCGACGTCGGCGTGAAGGCGGTTCTGGAGCGCAGCGAGGACCACACCTGGTGGGGCGAGGAGGTCTTCGGCCGCCCGGCGCTCGATCGTATCGAATACATCGACTTCGGCACCGACCCCTCCTCCTGGCTCGCGGCGCTGGAGTCGGAAGAGGTCGATATGCTCTATGAATCTGTGGGCGAATTTATCGACGTGATGGACGGGCTCGGTTACAAGAAATCCGAAGTGGTCACCATGTCCACTATCGTGATCCGCCCCAACCAGCTGGCCGAGGTCGACGGGAAGACTCCCTATGCCGACAAGCGCGTGCGCAAGGCGATCCAGATGGCGGTCGACAATTCCGTCTGCCTGGAACTCGGCTACGGCGGCCGCGGCGAGCTGGCCGAAAACCATCACATCGGCCCGATTCACCCGGAATATGCCGAGCTGCCCAGGCAGGAACCGGATCCCGACGCCGCCCGCGCCCTGATGGAAGAGGCCGGCATGATGGACTTCGAGCACGAGATCATCTCGATCGACGACGACTGGCGCCGCAATACCACCGATGCCGTCGCCGCCCAGCTGCGCGATGCCGGCTTCAAGGTGAAGCGCACCGTGCTGCCCGGCTCCACCTTTTGGAACGACTGGGTGAAATACCCGTTCAGCTCCACCAACTGGAACCACCGCCCGCTTGGCGTGCAGATCTGGTCGCTGGCCTACAAGTCGGGCGAGGCCTGGAACGAGTTCGGCTGGTCGAACCCCGAGTTCGACGCGCTCCTGACCGAGGCGCTGTCGATCGCCGATGCGGAAAAGCGCCGCGAGGTCGCCGCCAAGGGCGAGGCGCTGATCCAGGAAGAAGGCGTCACCATCCAGCCCTACTGGCGCTCGCTCTACCGCCACATGCGCGACAACGTGATGGGGGCGGACATGCATATCGCCTTCGAGCATCACCACTACAAGTGGGGCTTCGCGGCCTGAGCCGCCCGGCCCTGATATGACCCCTGCACCGCCCCCGCCCGGGGCGGTGCGCTCCAGCGACGACGGCCGCCGCCCGCGCCTGTGCCCCGCGCCCCCGCTCCGCCGCAGCACTTTCCGCAGCGGACCCGCGCCACCCCGATCCGCAAGCCAGGTCCAGAGTCAGGAACTGCCCGCCCGGATCCGCAGCAGACGCCGCTACTGGCCCGCCAGACCGACAGGGACCCCAAATGGGACTATTCATTCTGCGCCGCTCGGGCGTGATGCTGCTGACGGCCCTGTGCCTGACCTTCATCGTGTTCTTCCTGACCAACCTCTATCCGAACCTGGAAAAACTGGCCAAGACGCAAGGCAACTTCCGGATGTCGGATGAGGCGGTGGACAGCTGGCTGGTCAACAACGGCCACGGCGGCTGGATGATCAGCCGCTACGGGCAATGGCTTGGCGTGCTGCCCGGCTGGACGATGGAGACCGCGGAGGGCGTGCGCGGGCGCTGTATCATCGGCACCGTGCCGCAGGAAGTTGCTGACGAAGCCCCCGATTTCTGCGGCATCCTGCAAGGCGACTGGGGCTATTCGACCCGTTTCAAGGATGAGGTCTCCACCATCGTTGCCGAGCGGCTCGCCAACACCGGACGGCTGATGGGATGGGTGCTCCTGCTGATGGTGCCCTCGGCGCTGCTGATCGGGGTGCTGGCGGGGATGCGCGAGGGCTCGGTCACCGACCGCTCCTTCTCCACCGTTTCGATCCTGACCACCGCCACGCCCGAGTATGTTTCAGGCGTGGTCTTTATCGCGGTCTTCACCTCCTCCACCGTCGGGCTCAAGTGGTTCAAGGGCACCGCCACCGCTGCCACCGACAACCCGACATTCGAGAACTTCTTCCTGCCGGTCCTCACCATCGCGCTTTACGGCATGGGCTACATCGCCCGCATGACCCGCGCCTCGATGACCGAGGTGATGACGGCGCAATATATCCGCACCGCGCGGCTCAAAGGGGTGAGCTTCCGCAACATCGTGCTGAAACACGCGCTCCGCAACGCGCTGATCGCCCCCTTTACCGTTATCATGCTGCAGTTCCCATGGCTTCTGAACGGCGTGGTCATCGTGGAAACCCTTTTCAACTACAAGGGCTTCGGCTGGATCCTGGTGGAGGCCGCAGGCAACAACGACATCGAGCTCCTGCTCGCGGTCTCGGTCGTGTCGGTCTTTGTTGTGCTGCTCACGCAGCTGATCTCCGACATCGGCTACGTTTACCTGAACCCGCGCATCCGGATTTCGTAAGGGAGGAACTGGACCATGGAACCCCTGAGCTGGACCGGCGCCATCGCCTTCCTTAACCCGATCCTGATGTTTTCGCTCGCCGCCCTCGCGCTCGCCATCCTCACCTGGATGATCCTCAGCGTGGTGGTGCCGGAACCTGCCGCCACCACCAACCCCGACGGCACCGTCAGCCTCGCCGCCGGGCCGCTCACAATGGCGGGCTCGGCGGTGCGGCTGCTGTTCCTGCTGAGCGTGGCCGTGGCCGCCGCCTACCTGGTGCTCGGCGTGGCAATGGGCACCGGTGCCGGCATCGTCGGGGCCATCAGCCAGCGCTTCCTGCCGGTCTGGCTGGCGCTGGCCGCGCTGTTTGCCGCGTCGATCGCCTTCAAGCGGCGGCTCGGGCTCTACGGCAAGCTGTTCGACAGCCCCATCGGGATGATCGGCTTTGCGCTGGTGATGTTCTGGGTGTTCACCGGCGTCTTCGGCGCCATGGACCTGATCATCACCCACAACCCGCTGGACCAGGTCTCCGGCATGAAGAACAAGCTGCCGGGAACCCCGCTGCCCGGCGCCCCCGAAGGCGAATTCCAGTGGTATCTGCTGGGCGGCGACAACCTTGCCCGTGACGTCTTCAGCCGCCTGGTGAAGGGCGCCTGGGAGGTGATCAAGATCGCGCCCCTCGCGGCAATGTTCGCCTTCATGGTCGGCATCACCCTGGGCCTGCCCGCGGGCTACTACGGCGGCCGGCTCGACACCTTCCTGTCCTTCCTCGCCAATCTGATCCTCGCCTTCCCGGTGATCCTGCTGTTCTACCTGCTGGTCACCCCAGAAATCGTTGCCACCGGCGTGCCGAACTACATGGCGATCGTGCTGTTCCTGTTCCCGATCATATTTCTCGCCGTGCTTCTGAACTCGCGCTATTACACTACGCCGAAGGTCCGCACGCCGCTGCTGATCGTGGTGCTGGGGATCGCCCTCTGGCTCTACCTGTCGCTGGTCTCCACCGGCGGCGACCTGATCCGCACCAAGGACTACGCGATCTGGGGGCTGCCCGCGGACCTCGACCTCTTCGATGTGCCCGGCGGCATTCTGGTGGTCTTCGTCTCGGTGGTGTTTGTCAACTCGCCCACCGTATTCCGTATCGTCCGCGGCCTCACGATGGACATCAAGACGCGCGACTACGTCGCCGCCGCCCAGACCCGCGGCGAGGGGCCCTGGTACATCATGCTGTGGGAGATCCTGCCCAACGCCCGCGGGCCGCTGATCGTCGATTTCTGCCTGCGCATCGGCTACACCACGATCCTCCTGGGAACCCTCGGCTTCTTCGGTCTCGGCCTGCCGCCGGAAAGCCCGGACTGGGGTTCGACCATCAATGACGGCCGCAAGCTGCTGTCGATCTACCTGCACCCCGCGCTGCCGCCCGCCTTTGCCCTGCTGACGCTGGTGCTGGGGCTGAACCTGCTTGCAGACGGGCTGCGCGAAGAGAGCCTGAAGGATTGATCCGGAGCTGAGCGGCCGGGGGCCAGCCCCCGGACCCCCGGGATATTTGGAGCAAGAGGAAGCGAAGCGCTTCCCGCTCCAACAGGGAGATAAGAACATGAACAAACTGGCAGAGCACGACGGCCCGATCCTGGAGATCGATAAGCTGTCGATCTCCTTCTTCACCCGCCTGCGCGAGATCCCCGCAGTGATGGATTTTTCCGTGAGGGTACAGCCCGGCGAGGCGGTGGGCTTGGTCGGGGAATCCGGCTGCGGCAAATCCACCGTGGCGCTGGGGGTGATGCAGGATCTGGGCAAGAACGGCCGCATTGTTGGCGGCAGCATCAGGTTCAAGGGCCGCGACCTGAGCGAGATGAGCGCCGAAGAGCTGCGTGACATCCGCGGCAACGAGATCGCGATGATCTACCAGGAGCCGATGGCCTCCCTGAACCCGGCGATGCGGATCGGCCAGCAGCTGATGGAAGTCCCGATGATCCATGAGGGCGTCAGCAAGGAAGAAGCCCGCAAGCGCGCGCTGGAAGTGGTAAGGGACGTGCGCCTGCCGGACCCGGAGCGGATGCTGAACGCCTTCCCGCATCAGCTCTCCGGCGGCCAGCAGCAGCGCATCGTGATCGCCATGGCGCTGATGTCGAAACCCTCGCTGCTGATCCTGGATGAGCCCACCACCGCGCTCGACGTGACGGTGGAGGCCGCGGTGGTCGAACTGGTCAAGGACCTGGGCAAGAAATACGGCACCTCGATGCTGTTCATTTCCCACAATCTCGGCCTGGTGCTGGAGACCTGCGACCGGATCTGCGTGATGTATTCCGGCGAGGCAGTGGAGCGCGGCTCGATCCACGACGTCTTCGACGAGATGCAGCACCCCTACACCCAGGCGCTGTTCCGCTCGATCCCGCTGCCTGGCGCCGACAAGAACGCCCGCCCGCTGGTGGCGATCCCCGGCAACTTCCCGCTGCCGCACGAGCGTCCGCCGGGCTGCAACTTCGGCCCCCGCTGCGACTATTTCGAGGCCGGCCGCTGCGACCGCGACCAGGTGATCCCGATGCGCCCGGTCCCCGGCAATGACCGGCATGAGACCCGCTGCCTGCGGTTCGAGGAAATCGACTGGGACGCACCGCCTCAGGTAAGCGGTCAGAAGGCAAAGACCGAGCCGGGCCAGGTGGTGCTGAAGATCGACAAGCTGAAGAAATACTACCGGGTCGCCGCGAACGCGCTCTTCGGCGGCGGCGAGACCAAGGTGGTGAAGGCCAACGAAACCCTCAGTTTTGAGGCCCGCGAATCCGAAACCCTCGCCATCGTGGGCGAATCCGGCTGCGGCAAGTCCACCTTCGCCAAGGTGCTGATGGGGCTGGAGACGGCGACGGACGGGCAAATCCTGCTCGACAACCGCAACATCGAGCAAGTCCCGATCGAAGAGCGCGACACCAAGACCGTCTCCGACGTGCAGATGGTGTTCCAGAACCCGTTCGACACGCTGAACCCCTCGATGACGGTGGGCCGCCAGATCATCCGGGCGCTGGAAATCTTCGGCATCGGCAACTCGGAAAAGGACCGCAAGCAGCGGATGCTTGAACTTCTGGATCTGGTGAAACTGCCGCGCGCCTTTGCCGACCGGATGCCGCGGCAGCTGTCGGGCGGGCAGAAACAGCGCGTCGGCATCGCCCGCGCCTTTGCCGGCGGCGCCCGCATCGTGGTGGCGGACGAGCCGGTTTCGGCGCTGGATGTCTCTGTGCAAGCGGCGGTGACCGATCTGCTGATGGAGATCCAGCGCAAGGAAAAGACCACGCTGCTGTTCATCTCCCATGATTTGTCGATCGTGCGCTACCTGAGCGACCGGGTAATGGTGATGTACCTCGGCCATGTGGTTGAACTGGGCGATACCGATGAGGTGTTCTCGCCGCCCTACCATCCCTATACCGAGGCGCTGCTAAGCGCGGTGCCGATTGCCGATACATCGGTCCAGAAGGAGCATATCGTGCTTGAAGGCGATATCCCCTCGGCAATGAACCCGCCGCCGGGCTGCCCGTTCCAGACCCGCTGCCGCTGGAAGTCACAGGTGCCGGGCAACCTCTGCGAAAAGGAGGTGCCGCCGATGCGCGACATGGGGCACGGCCATCAGATCAAGTGCCACCTGAGCGAGGAAATCCTCAACCGGATGAAGCCGGTGATCAAGATCGCCGCGGAATAGCCGCAGCTGGAAATCCGCTCCCGCACCAAATGGCGGGAGCCCGCCGCACCGGACCGGCTTGCACCCAAGTTGTCCATGAGCAGGACGGTCCCGGCGGAGTCGGCCGCACGGAGTGCCGCTCAAGCCGGGCGAGGCGGACGCGGTGATGGACTCGACGAGCAGCCTGACGCGCAGCCTATGGTCAACCGCTTTGCCTTTTGTCCTGGCGGGACCGGCAGGCAGGTTTTGGTAAAGGGCCGGCGACGCAAAAACTTCTCCTTAGACCTGCCCTCTCGGCGCAGACACCGCTGGCTCAGCTCAACAGCAGCACCACGATCATCAGCAGGTTCATCGAGGCAAACTGCATCAGCTTGGGTCGGCGGCGGCTGCGCAGCCCCGCATAGAGCGCCAGTACCAGCGATAGCGCGAGCCCGGCCAGTGCCAGCCCGCCGCCCACCGCTCCGGCGAGCCCGGTGCCCGGCCCCCAGGGCGAGTCCGGCAGCACCATCCCCTTCAGCCCCACCCCGATCACCAGGCCCGAAACCGCCCCTGCGAGCGAGATCACGGCGCTGCACGCGGTCCGCGCTCCAGGGCGCGCCTGAGCGCGCCCGATCAGATTCTCGATAATTTCCCGGCTCGGCACCGGGCCGGGCTGCCAGCCCATACGGGCCAGCCGCTGGTCGAAACTTCTGCTCTGCACGGCAGCTCCTCCTGAAACTGACGGCAGTTTTATGAAAAATTGAGGCAAGCCCATGGCACTGCCGGGATCTTAACGCGGCAGCAAGGAAATTTACCGCGGGGTTAACGCAGGCTGCTGGCAGTGCCCGGCGCGGCAGGCCGGCCCGGATTCAGCTGCCCCAGATCCGCCGCACATAGGTCTGGGTTTCCTTGTAGGGCGGCACGCCGCTGTAGCGCCGCACTGCCTCTGGTCCCGCGTTATAGGCTGCAAGCGCCAGCCGCCAGGAACCAAAGGCGCGGAACTGGCGCGCAAGATAGCGCGCGCCGCCCTCCAGATTCTGCTGCGGCACCGCCGGATCCACTCCCAGCGCCCGCGCCGTGCCCGGCATCAGCTGCGCCAGCCCCAGCGCCCCCTTGTGCGATTTCGCCCGCGGGTTCCAGTTGCTCTCCTGCTGCACAAGCCGCAGGAACAGCTCTTCCGGCACCCCATGCTTGCGGGCCGCCTTGCGCGCCATTTCCAGAAAGCGCCCGCGGTAAGAGCCGCTGTAGGCCAGTCTCCCGCCTGCTTCCGGCACCCGGGCCGCTGGCGGCTGCAGGCGCACCGAGTTCCGGTATTGCGAGGCCGCGCGCGTATCCAGAAGCTTGGTATGGGCGGCAAACAGCGCCCTCCGGTTCTTGCTGCCGAACATATCCGCCAGCACCGGCTGGTCCGGCACACAGGCGGCCATCACACATGCCGCAATCAGCTTGCGCATCATCACTGTCCCGTCTGTCCCACTTCCCCCACTATAAGGCGGTTCGATAAAATTGGAAGAACTCCGCCCTGCCCCGCCAGCCGCCTGCCGACCGCCGGGCCGCCCCGCCGGGCAAAGCTGTCCACAGAAGCCTGCTTCCCTCACCGGACCGGGGCCTATACTGTGGCCGGAACGCGGCGCGCCGGATTCGCGCCCGCCTCTTCTGCCCCTCCGGCCCGACCGGGCTCTCGGGGTTTCCCGGGCCTCTGCGGAGGCGCATGCAAGAACACGACGAAGACAGATACAAAAGGACGGAACCCATGGCCGGCTCAGTCAACAAAGTCATCCTCATCGGCAACCTGGGCCGCGACCCCGAGGTGCGGACTTTCCAGAACGGCGGCAAGGTGTGCAACCTGCGCATCGCCACCTCAGAAACCTGGAAAGACCGCAACACGGGCGAGCGCAAGGAACGCACCGAATGGCACTCGGTCGCGATCTTCAATGAGGGCCTGGTGCGGGTCGCCGAGCAATACCTGCGCAAGGGCTCCAAGGTCTATATCGAAGGCCAGCTGCAGACCCGCAAATGGCAGGACCAGAGCGGCCAGGACCGCTACTCGACCGAAGTCGTGCTGCAGGGCTTCGGCTCCACCCTCACCATGCTGGACGGCCGCGGTGAAGGCGGTGGCGGTGGCGGCTACGGCGGCGGCCAGGGCGGCGATTACGGCGGTGGCAGCCAGGGCGGCGGCTATGGCGGCGGTTACGACAGCGGCCCGCAGGGCGGCGGCTACGGCGGCGGCGGCGGTGGCGGTGGCGGTGGTGCCTCGCACAACATCGACGACGACGAAATCCCGTTCTGATACGCGCCGCCGCGGCGCCAGACAGCCCCCGCCCCCAGGCGGGGGTTTTTCGTAATGGTTTCCTCAGCCAGCAGCGGGCCGCGGCAGAGAAATCTGCCGCACTCCGGGCGGCCAGCAGCAAACCGTGCTTCCCGGCGCGGCGAAGCGATCCTCTAGCGGCGTGCCTGGCATATTAAACCCGCCGGATCCATTCTCCCGCTCGGGGGAACGCGTCGCCTTGCCAAACGGCCGCACCGTTCGGGGCCTGCTCCCGGTACGGTCTTCGCTCGCCTCCCGCGCCGGACATGAAAGCAAGCTTCCCGACACGGTTTGGGTGCACTCTCCTTTTCTCTTACCGTCAGATACAAACACGCCTCCGCGGGCAGGCCGGATGTTCCGGGGGCCATAGGACAATGTTAACGCATCCGCCTTATGGTGGTCGCAGTCTATTATTTATTTCGTGTCAGGGTATCCAGGATGAGACTGCGCTTCCTCAAGCATCTTCCAATTAGTATTAAAATCGCGCTTCTGATGGCCGGGCCGATGGCCCTCAGCCTCTGGTTCATGGGGCAGCGGCTCCTTGACCTTTACCAGCGCGCCCAGGTCAACACCGAACTCGCGGGCGAATTGATGGAGGACATGGGCAGCCTGGTCCACACATTGCAGGCCGAACGCGGGATGAGCGCGGCTTTCCTCGCGGGTGAAAGCCCCCGCCTGCCGGACGCGCTGGTGGAACTGCGCGAAACCAACGACAAGGCGATGAAGACCTATCTGGACACGCTGTCCCGGGTCGATGCGGACGCCTTGCCGCCAGAGGCCGTGCAGGCGCTGCAATTCGCGCGCTCTGAACTTTCCCGCAAGGCAGAAGTGCGGGCGCAGATCGCCGCCCGCCAGCTGCCGGTCAGCGGCGCAGTCGGCTATTATACCGCGCTCAACACCGCGCTGATCCAGACCGGCCTCTCCGTCACCGGGCTGGTCGAGGAGCCCGCGATTGCCGGCAAGGCTGTAGCCTTGTCGCTCTACCTCCGCGCCAAGGATGCGGCCGGTATCGTGCGCGCCCTCGGGGCGGTCGGTTTCACCAACGGCTGGCAGCCCGCGGACCTGCAGCGCTTTGCCGCGATCAAGGCCCGCTACACCGAACGGCTGGAACGTTTTGTGGATTTCGCGGGGACGGAAGACCGCAAGACTCTGGCGGCGCTGCAGAAGGACCCGGCGGTGGAAAAGGCCGCCGCGCTTAGCACCGCGGTGCTCTCCGGCCAGGATGTCTCCGGCACCACCGCAAAAGGCTGGTTTGCCGATGCCACCGCCATGCTGGGCGCGCTGCGCGAGGGCGAAAGGACCCTGGTTTCCCGCCTGCGCGGCGAGATGGCGGCTTATGACGCCGCCAACCAGGCCGCCTTCACCGAGATGCTGGTGCTGCTGGGCAGCCTGCTGGCCGCGGTCACGCTGCTCTGCCTGATGGTCGCCCGTGACATGACCAAGGGACTCGCGGTCCTGAACGGCGCGCTGCGCCAGCTGGGGAGCGGCGAAACCGACGTGGAGGTCCCGGGCGCCGACCGCCGCGACGAGATCGGCACCGTGGCGCGCAATGTGGTGGACCTGCGCACCGTCTCGCAGCAGCGCCAGAAGGAAGAGGCCGAGATCGAAGCCAAGCGCCGCGAGGAAATTCTGGACGTCGCGCGCCGGATCGGCAGCGCCCTGATGGACCTGCAGAACAAGCGCCTCAACAATCCGATCGTCGAATGGTTCCCGGTAGAGTTCAAATCCATCCGCATGGACTTCAACCAGTCGCTGGATGCGCTGAGCGGGGCGATCTCCTCCATCGGCGAGCTGTCGAGCGGCGTCGATGAAAGCACCGTCTCGATCGCCGAAGCCTCGATGGATCTGGCGCACCGCACGGAGGCGCAGTCGGCCACACTGGAGAAAACCACCTACGCAATGCGCGAGCTGACCGGCAGCGTGCAGCAGTCGGCCGCAAACGCCGACCGCGCCGAGCGGCTGGCCGGCAGTGCCCGTGACGGCGTGCGCTCCTGCGACGAAGTGGTGCAGAACACCATCAGTGCCATGGACAAGCTGCAGGAGTCCTCGCAGGAGATCTCCCAGATCACCAAGGTCATCCAGGACATCGCCTTCCAGACCAACCTGCTGGCGCTGAACGCAGGGGTGGAGGCCGCCCGCGCGGGCGAAGCCGGCCGCGGATTTGCGGTGGTGGCCAGCGAGGTGCGGATGCTGGCGCAGCGCTGCGCCGATGCGGTGCAGCAGATCGACCAGCTCACCGCACGCAGTTCGGAGCAGGTGAAGGATGGCGCGAATCTGGTGGATCAGGCGGGCCAGGCCATGGCCGCAGTCAACGAGCAGGTGAGCGAGATTTCCGACCTGGTGATCGAGATTGCGGGCAACATCAAGGTGCAGTCGGCGCAGATGAGCGACATCAACGCCGCCGTCGGCGAGCTGGAGGTGGTGACCCAGCAGAACGCCGCCATGGCCGAGGAAACCACCGCGGCCACAACCTCGCTGTCGGAGCAGGCGCAGGAGCTGCGCGAGCTGGTGGCGCAGTTCACCATCGGCGAGGCCACGCTCACGGCCGCCGCCGCACCCGCCCTTGCTGCTCCCGCAGCTGGCCGCCCGGCGGAGAATACCGGCCAGGGCAACCGCGCCGCCTGAAGACGCGCCCCCTGCGCAGGTGCCTGCAACGCAAAAAAGAGCGGCCGGAACGGCCGCTCTTTCATTTATTCGCCGGGCTCCGGGCCATGCGCGGCCGTGCTGCTGTCAGACCATCCTGCCGGCCGGCGGCATCAGGCACCGGCGCCGCGCAGCACCGAGAGCACTGCTGCACCCGGTACGTCCGCGGTCACGAAGGCCTGGCCGATGCCGCGCGCGAGAACAAAGCGCAGCTGGCCGGCAACCACCTTCTTGTCCTGGCCCATCAGCTCCAGCAGCGCCTCCGCCCCCGGCAGTTCGCCCGGAATATCCGACAGATCCGCCTTCATTCCCATTGCCTTCAGATGGGAGCGGACCCGGCTGGGCTCTTCCTGGGAACACATCCCCAGCCGCGCCGACAGCTCGAACGCCAGCGCGCAGCCGATTGCCACCCCCTCGCCATGCAAAAGCCGGTCCGAATAGCCGGTCGCCGCCTCCAGCGCGTGGCAGAAGGTATGGCCGAGGTTCAACAGCGCACGATCGCCCTGCTCGGTCTCGTCACGCACCACGATACCGGCCTTCATCCGCACCGAATGCGCCACCGCCTCGACCCGCGCCGCCATGTCGCCGCGCGCCAATTGAGGCCCATGCTCTTCCAGCCAGGCAAAGAACTCAGCATCGCCCAGGAGGCCGTATTTCACCACCTCGCCATAGCCTGCGAGGAAATCGCGCTCCGGCAGCGTCTCCAGCACGCGGGTGTCGGCCAGCACCAGCGAGGGCTGGTGGAAGGCGCCAATCAGGTTCTTGCCCTGCGGCGCGTTAATACCGGTCTTGCCGCCGACCGAGCTGTCGACCTGGGCGAGCAGCGAAGTCGGGATCTGCACAAAGCGCACGCCGCGGCGCAGCACAGCGGCGGCAAAACCTGCGAGATCGCCAATCACCCCGCCGCCAAGCGCCACCACCACGTCATTGCGCTCGACCTTCTGCTCCAGCAGCCATTCGACCGCACGGCTGAACTGCGCCCAGCCCTTGGTCGCCTCCCCCGGCGGCAGCGCCAGCGCCACCATCTCGATGCCCTCGGCCGCAAGCCCGGCGCGCAGGCCATCCAGGTGCGCCGCCGCCACCGTCTCATCGGTCAGCACCGCCACCCGCGGCCGGCTCAGGAGCGGCGCGATGTGCGCACCCGCCTCCGCCAGCAGCCCGGGGCCCACCAGCACGTCATAGGCGCGCGCGCCCAGATCCACATGTATCCGCTGTTCCATCACTGCCACTCCAGAACGTCGGGCCGCGCCGTCAGCGCCTCCAGCACCCGGTCGACCATTGTTTCAATCGAGGCCTGCCCGTCCGAGACCACCGCCAGATCCGCCTTTGCATATAGCGGCACCCGGGCGCGGTACAGCGCCTCCAGCGTCGCCTTCGGATCCGCGGTGCGCAGCAGGGGCCGTGTATCGCGGTGGCGCACCCGGTTCCACAGCACCTCCAGATCGGCCTTCAGCCAGACCGACACGCCCGCCGCCCGCACGATCTCACGGTTTTCCTCAGCGAGAAAGGCGCCGCCGCCCGTTGACAGCACCCCGCGCTCCTCTGCCAGCAGGCGCGCGATTACCTGGCGCTCCTTCTGGCGGAAAAACGCCTCGCCGTCGCGGGCAAAGATCTCGGGAATCGACATGTTGGCGGCGTTCTCGATTTCGTGGTCGCTGTCCAGGAACGGCACGCCCAGCCGCGCCGCCAGTGCCCGGCCCACCGCGGTCTTGCCCGCGCCCATCATTCCCACCATCACGATGGTCTTCTTCAACGCCCCAGGTTTCAGGGCCGCGGCCGTCCTGAGGCCGCCGTGCTCATTTTCGCTCATTCTTCAGTGAATGACGTGATCTTGCCGAAAAGGGAATATATAAGTTGGTCAAAAGAGCAGGAAGCAGGCAGCGGATTCCCCATGGGTCGTTTGATCAAATACCTTGTCTACATTGTGGTGCTGGCAGGCATCGGGCTGGTTGGCTATGCCTATGTCGGGCCCTGGTTCGGGGCTGATTTCGGTGCCCCCACCAGCGAGGTGCGCAAGCCGGTGGTGCTGAATGCGGATTAAGGCCGCTCTGGCCTGCGCCATGATGGCAGGCCAGGCCCTCGCCCAGGCACCAGCGGAAGAGCCGCTTTCGGCAATCGGCTGGCTGAAGGAGAAGCCGCAGCGTTCCGCCTTGCCCGGCACCGTGCTGCTGGAGCCGCCGGTCACGGGTTCTGCCGCCACGCCGCCGGTGACGGTGACACCGCTGGAAAACCTGCCCGCGCCCATCGGCCTGGTGCCGCCCTCGGCGACCGGGTTGCCGGTCGGCCTGTGGCGCGGCAGCGCGCCGAATGAAGTGGCGCAGCTGATCGAAACCGTGCCGGTGCGCCGCAGCCCGGCGATGCAGGCGCTCTTGTTCACGCTCCTGCTGTCGGAAACCCGCGCCCCCGCGGAGGGCGGGGACCGCATCCTGCTAGCGCGGATCAACCGGCTGATCGCCCTGGGGGCAACCGACCCGGCGCAGGCGCTGCTGGAACATGCCGGCGCTGCCGCCAGCCGCGAGAGGTTCGCGCGCTGGTTCGACACCACACTGCTGACCGGCAGCGAGGAGCGTTCCTGCAAGGCGCTTGCCGATGCGCCGCATCTGGCGCCGGGCTACCCGGCCCGGATCTTCTGTGCCATGCGCGGCGGCGACTGGTCCACCGCGGCGCTGCTGCTTGAGACAGCCGCCACGCTGGAGGTGCTGCCGCAAGCCCAGCTCGAGCTGCTCGACCGTTTCCTGAACCCTGACTTCTATGAGCAGGCACCGCCGCTCGCGCCGCCCGCGGCGCCGGACCCGTTGACGTTCCGGCTCTACGAATCGATCGGCGAGCCGCTGCCCACCGCCCCGCTGCCGCCCGCTTTTGCCGCCGCCGATCTGCGCGATCTTGCAGGCTGGAAGGCGCAGCTCGAAGCTGCCGAACGCCTGACACGAAACGGCGCGCTGCCGCCGAACCAGCTGCTGGGCCTGTTCAGCACCCGCAAGCCCGCAGCCTCGGGCGGCGTCTGGGACCGGGTCTCTGCCCTTCAGACCTTCGAGGCCGCGCTGGAGCGCAAGGACCGCGAGGCGCTGGACCGCGCCCTGCCCCGCGCCTGGGAAGCAATGCAGGCGGCGGGGCTGGAAACCGCCTTTGCCGAGCTTTTTGCCGACCGCCTGGCCCGGGCCGGGCTGGAGGGCCCGTCCGCGGCGCTGGCCTGGCGTATTCGCCTCCTGTCACCCAGCTACGAGCTTGCCGCCCACGGCGTGCCGGACGATGGCGCCGAATCCCGCTTCCTCGCCGCCCTCGCCCGCGGCCGGCCGGGCGATGCCACCGCGCCCTCCGCCCTTGCGGGTGCCATCGCAGAAGGTTTCCAACCGGGCACGCCGGTGCCTTACAGCCTGCAAAAGCTGCTCGACAACGGCCAGCTGGGCGAGGCGATCCTGCGCAGCATGGTGCAATTTGCCCACGGCGCCGATGGCAACCTCGACGAACTCAGCACCGCGCTTGCCGCCTTCCGTGCGGTCGGGCTGGAAGACACCGCCCGCCGCGCCGCCCTGCAGCTGATGCTTCTGGAGCGGCGCTGAGATGACTGCCCCGCGCGACGATCTGCAATGGATTTCCACTTTCCTTGAAGCCCAAGCGGCCGAGGCCGGCGCCTCGCAGAACACGCTCCTCGCTTATGGCCGCGATCTCAAGGACCTCGCCGCCTGGCTCGCGCACAGAACCCTCTCGTTCGGCACCGCCGCGCAGGCCGATCTGGAGGCGTATCTGATCCACTGCGATGCGCAAGGACTGGCCCGCGCCACCCGCGCCCGGCGGCTGTCTGCGGCGAAACAGATCTACCGTTTCGCCTTTGAGGAGGGCTGGCGGACCGGCAACCCCGCGGTGCAGATCCGCGGCCCGGGGCGCGAGAAGAAACTGCCCGCGACGCTGGAGGTGGTGGAAGTCGACCGCCTGCTCGACGCCGCCCGCAGCGCCGGGCGCAACGATACCGCGCGGCTGCGCAACACCTGCCTGATGGAGCTGCTCTACGCCACCGGCATGCGGGTGAGCGAGCTGGTCTCCCTGCCCGTCGCCGCGGCGCGGGGCGATCCGCGCATGCTCTTGATCCTCGGCAAGGGCAGCAAGGAGCGCATGGTGCCGCTCTCGCCCCCTGCCCGCGAGGCGCTGGCCGCCTGGCTCGCCCGGCGCGACCGTGACGAGGAACTGGCCGTGGCCAAAGGCCATCCGCCCTCGCGCTACCTGTTCCCATCGCGCGGCAAATCCGGCCACCTGACCCGGCACCGCTTCTACCTCTTGATCAAAGAGCTTGCGGCGAGCGGCGGCGTCTCCCCGGACAAGGTGACCCCGCACACGCTGCGCCACGCCTTTGCCACCCATCTGCTCGCCAATGGCGCTGACCTGCGCGCGATCCAGGCGCTTTTGGGCCACGCGGACATTGCCACGACCGAGATCTACACCCATGTGCTGGATGCGCGGTTGCAGGAACTGGTGCTCGAGCATCATCCGCTGGCGCAGGATCAGGCCTGACGCTTGAAGCAGCGCGGGCCAGGCCCCATAACTGTGTACACAACCTCAACAATCCGGAACCCTCATGGACCCCGCAACTTCCGTTTTCGACAGTGCCTTCTGGATCACCGCCGGCTCGATCGTGTTCCTGCTGGTCTGCTCCGGCTTCTTCTCCGGGTCCGAAACTGCACTGACCGCCGCCTCCCGGGGCAAGCTGCGCAGCCAGGCCGACAAGGGCTCGGCAGGGGCCAGGCGCGCGCTCGTGATCACTGAAGACAACGAACGGCTGATCGGCTCGGTCCTTCTGGGCAACAACCTGGTCAACATCCTCGCCGCCTCGCTTGCGACCTCTCTCTTCACCCGTGCTTTCGGTGAAAGCGGCGTGGCGCTGGCTACGCTGGTGATGACGCTCCTGGTGCTGGTCTTTGCTGAAGTGCTGCCCAAGACCTACGCCATCTCCAACGCCGAAAAGGCCGCCTCCGCGGTCTCCCGGCCGATCGGCATCCTGATCACGGTGCTGGCCCCGGTGGTGGGCGCGGTGCGCCTTTTCGTGCGCGGCGTGCTGCGCGTCTTCGGCGTGCGCATCGACCCCGACAGCCACATCATGGCGGTGCGTGAGGAAATCGCCGGCGCCCTGCACCTCGGCCATTCCGAAGGCGTAGTCGAAAAGGAGGACCGCGACCGCATCCTGGGCGCGCTCGACCTCTCCGACCGCTTCGTCGAGGAGATCATGTTGCACCGCTCCAATATCGAAATGATCGACGCCAGCGCCGACCCGGAAGCGATCCTGGAGCAGTGTCTGACCTCGCCGCACACCCGTCTGCCAGTGTTCCGCGACGAGCCCGAGAACATCATCGGCGTGATCCACGCCAAGGACCTTCTGCGGCAGATGTACGCCCAGATCGGCGGCGCCGATGGCGATGCCAGCCAGATCAAGGACTTCGAGATCACCCAGGTCGCCAAACCGCCTTACTTCGTGCCCGAGACCACCACGCTCGATGAGCAGATGCGCCAGTTCCTGCGGATGCGCTCGCATTTTGCGCTGGTGGTCGATGAATACGGCGCGCTGCAGGGGCTGATAACGCTTGAGGACATCCTCGAAGAGATCGTCGGCGAGATCACCGACGAATTCGACCCGGACGAAGAGCACGTGGTGAAGAAAACCCAGGACGGCGCCTTTCTGGTCGAGGGCGCAACCACCATCCGCGACCTCAACCGCGCCACCGAGTGGAACCTGCCCGACAACGAGGCCAACACTATCGCCGGCCTGGTCATCCACGAGGCGCAGATGATCCCCACCGCGGGCCAGGTGTTTTCCTTCCACGGCTTCCGTTTCGAGGTCACCTCGCGCGAGGGCAACCGGATTACCGGGCTGAAGATCCGGCCTCTGTCGTGACGGCAGCACAGGCGGCAGCGTGATAGGGGCATGATGCGGCATCACGAGGGCATGAAACCGGCATGATTAAAGCGGCGCAGCAGGCGCGGGACTGGTTCGACGCCATCGTGCTGGACCTCATCCGCCAGCTGCGCTGGTCCTTCCTGCCGCCGCTGCTGGTCTATTTCGCCTTTGGCGCCCAGGGCATCACCTCGGTTGCGGCGGCCTTCTACGTGAAGGAGGAGCTGGCCCTTTCCGCCGCCTTCCTCGCGGGGCTGGCCTTCTGGGCCGGGCTGCCCTGGGCGTTGAAGATGCCCATCGGCCATCTGGTAGATCTGATCTGGCGCTGGAAATACCTGCTAATCCTCTTGGGTGCGGCGTTGCTCGCGGCAAGCTACGGTATCCTCGCCGCGATGGTTCTCGCACCGGAGACGATGCAGGCGGCGATGCCGCTTGGGGCCTGGTACGTCGCCTCCGTCCTGCTTGCGCCTTGCGGCTTCGTGCTGCAGGACGCGGTAGCCGATGCCATGTCGGTGGAAGCGGTGCCCCATACCGACAGCCAGGGCCGCCCCCTGCCCGAGGCGGAGACCAAATCTCTGCACACCACCATGCAGACCTTGGGCCGCATCGCGGTCATCGGCGGCTCCAGCATCGCAGCCGCTCTGAACGTGGCCCTGTTCGAAGGTGCTGAATCCCTGCCGCAGCCCGAAAAGTCAGCGCTTTACGGGCTGATCTTCACCCTCGCTCTGCTGATCCCGGTAATCTCCCTTTCCGGCGTCGGACTGGCTCTTGTGCAAAAACGGCTGAAGGCCGCCAGCCTCCGCCGCGCGGGTTTCACCGGAGACGAGATCCGCACCCGGTTCGAGCCCCCGCGCGAACCGGTGAAGCCCAACTCCTGGTACTTCATTGGCGGCGGCGCCTTTGTCGCGCTTTCGCTTGCCGCCGGGCTCGCCGATCTGCCCTTCTCGCAGGAAACCGTCTTTGCCGGCTCCATGGCCATCGTGCTCTTCATGATGCGCCAGCTCATCGCCGTACTGCCCGCCGCCCAGGCCCGCGCCCTGATCGGCACCGCCATCATCATCTTTGTCTACCGCGCCACCCCGCTGCGCGGCCCCGGCGCCACCTGGTTCGAAATTGACGTCCTAGGCTTTGACCAGCAGTTCCTCTCTGTCCTCTCGCTCATCACCGCGCTGCTCACGCTTGCAGGCATGCTGGCGCTGCGCCCGATGATGGCCAACCGCCCCATTGTCTGGCTCATCGCCTTCCTCGCCATCACCGAGGCCGCGCTGAACCTGCCCAACATCGCGCTCTACTACGGGCTGCACCACTGGACCGCCGCGCTCACCGGCGGCGTGGTGGACGCGCGTTTCATCGCGCTGGTGGACACGGCGGTCGAGTCGCCTCTGGGCCAGATCGCGATGATCCCGATGCTGGCATGGATCGCCCGCAATGCGCCCATGGGGCTCAAGGCAACGTTCTTCGCCGTGATGGCCTCCTTCACCAACCTTGCGCTTTCCGCATCGAGCCTTGGCACCAAGTATCTCAACCAGATCTTCGTGGTCACCCGCGAGGTCACCGATGCCGCCGGCACCATCACCACCCCCGCCGATTACAGCCAGCTTGGGCTTCTCCTGGTCACCGTCGCCGTCCTCACCCTCGCGGCGCCTCTGACGGCGATCTTCGTGATCCAGCACAGCCGCTTCCGCACCACGGACTGACCCTCCCAGAAACGGAAACGACACCCTGCGCCGCTTTTGTGCTGGACTACTGTTCACTTCTGTCCAGAATGCAGGGCAGCACCAAACCAGGGAGAGGCGCCATGAAAACCACCACCCGCGTGGCAGTGATCGGCGGCGGCGTTGTCGGCTGCTCCGTTCTCTACCATCTGACCAAGCTCGGCTGGTCCGACGTCATGCTGATCGAACGCTCCGAGCTCACCTCCGGCTCCACCTGGCACGCGGCAGGCGGCTTCCATACGCTCAACGGCGACACCAACATGGCCGCCCTGCAGGGCTACACCATCAAGCTGTACAAGGAACTCGAAGCTCTCACCGGCATGTCCTGCGGCCTGCACCACGTCGGCGGCGTCACCCTCGCCGACACCCAGGAGCGCTTTGACATGCTGAAGGCGGAGCGCGCCAAGCACCGCTTCATGGGACTTGAAACAGAGATCGTAAGCCCCGGGGAAATCGCCAACATCGCCCCCGTCACCAATACCGAAGGCATTGTCGGCGGGCTCTACGACCCGCTCGACGGCCACCTCGACCCCTCCGGCACCACCCACGCCTACGCCAAGGCCGCACGCATGGGCGGCGCCACCATCGAGACCCACTGCAAAGTCATCGAGACCAACCAGCGCCCCGATGGCACCTGGGACGTGGTAACGGAAAAGGGCACCATCCACGCCGAACATGTGGTCAATGCCGGCGGTCTCTGGGCGCGCGAGGTCGGCGCCATGGCAGGCGTCTACTTCCCGCTGCACCCGATGGAGCACCAGTATATCGTCACCGACGAGGTGCCGCTGATCCAGCAGATGATGGCCGACGGCAAGGAACACCCCCATGTGATGGACCCGGCCGGCGAAAGCTATCTGAGGCAGGAGGGCCGCGGACTCTGCATCGGCTTCTACGAACAGCCCTGCAAACCCTGGGCGGTGGACGGCACGCCTTGGAATTTTGGCCACGAGCTGCTGCCAGACGACTTCGACAAGATCGAGGACTCCATCGCCTTTGCTTACAAGCGCTTCCCGGCGCTTGAAGCCGCGGGCGTCAAATCGGTGATCCACGGCCCCTTCACCTTCGCCCCCGACGGCAACCCGCTGGTCGGCCCGGTGCCCGGCATGCGCAATTACTGGTCCGCCTGCGCGGTGATGGCGGGCTTCAGCCAGGGCGGCGGCGTCGGCCTGATGCTGGCCCAATGGATGGTCGAGGGCGAATGCGAGCGCGACACTTTCGCGATGGACTGCGCCCGCTTCGGCGACTGGATCACTCCCGGCTATACCCGCCCCAAAGTCGTGGAAAACTATCAGAAACGCTTCTCCATCGCCTACCCGAACGAGGAGCTGCCCGCCGCCCGCCCGTTCCGCACCACACCGATGTATGACATCTTCGACAAGATGGGCGCGGTCTGGGGCGCGCAATACGGGCTGGAAGTGCCGAACTACTTCGCCGAAGCCGGCGAACCCCGGTTTGAGACCCCCTCCTTCCGCCGCTCCAACGCCTTTGCCGCCACCGCGCGCGAGGTGAAGGCGGTGCGCGAATCCGTCGGCATCAACGAGACCCACAACTTCGGCAAATACCGCGTCACCGGCTCCGGCGCCCGCGCCTGGCTCGACCGCATCATGGCCGGCCGTGTGCCGCAGCCGGGCCGCCTGTCGCTCACCCCGATGCTCTCCCCCAAAGGCCGGCTGATCGGCGACTTCACCATCTCCTGCCTCAGCGAGGATGAATTCCAGCTCACCGCTTCTTACGGCAGCCAAGCCTACCACATGCGCTGGTTCCAGCAGAACGGGACGGAGGGCGTCCGGGTCGAAAACATCTCCGACACCCGTACCGGCTTCCAGATCGCAGGCCCCCGCGCCAGGGAGGTCCTGCAATCCTGCACGCGGCAAGACATCTCGGACATGCGCTTCATGGACGTGCGCCGCCTCACCGTCGGCATGGCCGATTGCATCGTGCAGCGGGTGAGCTACACCGGCGACCTCGGCTTCGAGATCTTCTGCGATCTCCCCAGCCAGCGCGCGCTCTGGAACACGCTTTGGGAGGCCGGCCAGCCGCACGGCATGAAACCCTTCGGCATGCGCGCGATGATGTCGCTCCGGCTCGACAAGTTCTTCGGCTCCTGGCTGCGGGAATTCTCGCCGGACTATACTGCGGCCGAAACCGGCCTCGACCGGTTCATCGCCTGGGGGAAGGATGCCGATTTCATCGGCCGCGCCGCCGCCGAGGCCGAACGCAAGGCAGGCCCCGCCCGCAAGCTCTGCGCCTTCGCTGTGGAGGCCGGCGACGCCGATGTGACCGCCTACGAGCCGATCTGGCTCGGCGGCGCGGTGGCGGGTTTCTGCACTTCCGGCGGCTACTCGCACCACGCGCAGCAATCCGTCGCTCTCGGTTTCGTGCCGGCGGAAAACGCCCGCGACGGGCTGGAAGTGGAGATCGAGATCCTCGGCAAGATGCACAAGGCCCGCCTCATCACCACGCCGCTGTTCGACGCCGACGGCGCCCGCATGCGCGGCTGAAAACCCCTTGGACAGGTCAGCGCGCCTGACCTGTCTCTCTGCCGTTGCCGCGGCGCCGCGCGGTTTCAGCGCGGGAAGCCCGCAACGGATGCGGCAGCCTGCCTGCCCCGATGTTTCGCGCGCGAAACAACAGGTCAGAAGTTTTGACCTGCCGCGAGCCTCTGGACCCCGCCCTTCCTCTTGCTAAAAATATCCCCGCCGGAGGCTCCCGCCTCCTCCCCTCGAACAGGCATTTCGTCATGACCAGGACCGCCATCCTCCTCCTCGCCGCCGGCGCCTCCTCCAGGATGCGCGGTGCGGACAAACTGATGGAAGATGTAGACGGCCAGCCCCTGATCACCCGGATGTGCCGCCGCGCCGCGCTGACCGGGTTGCCGGTCTTCGTCACCTTGCCCGGCCTCTCCCACCCGCGCGCCGCAGCGATCCGCGGTGCCACGCCGGTTGCCGTTCCGGACGCGGCCGAAGGCATGGCCGCCTCGATCCGCCGCGGCGTCACGGCGCTGCCGGGTGAAACCGATGCGGTCATGATCCTGCCCGCCGACATGCCGGAGATCACCACGCAGGACATGATGCAGCTTGCCGCCCGGCAGGGCGGGCCGCAGAGCCCAATTCTGCGCGCCTCTGCGCAGGACGGCACGCCGGGCCATCCCGTGCTATTTCCGCGCCGCTGCTTTGCCGCGTTGCAGGCGCTCGAGGGTGATCAGGGCGGCCGCTCCATTCTCGCTGGAGAGGAGGTCTTGAAGATCCCCCTCCCCGGCAACCGCGCGCTCACCGATCTCGACACGCCAGAGGCCTGGGCCAAGTGGCGGGAGAGCCGGGCAGCTCCCTGACTTCAAGGCACAAACCGGAAAATGATCCGGAAAATGATACTGTGACCAGCGCTGCTCTCCCGGTTGCATGCACGAAAAAAGGCGGGGCATGCTTGGCCCCGCCCTCCGGTGTCTGCTGCGGTCCGCGCCGCCTCCTCCCGCGCGGTGCGGACCCGGGCAGTCAATGCACCAGCAGCTGCGCCTCATGTTTCTTCAGCGCCCGCCGCGCCGCGGCATAGTCCGCGCGGCCCTGTTCCGATTTCAGTTCCGGGAACAGTTCGAACACCTCGTTGCGCTGCGCGCTGTCCAGCCCGCGCAGGGTCTGGTCGCCGGGCTGGAAGCTCTCGGTCCAGGCGCTGTCCGAGAGCACGACCTCGTGCTGATCGAACATGAAGTGAATGTAAGTGACCGTCTCCAGGCTCTCCACCTGCTCCACCCCCGGCAAGCCGGTCAAGTGCTTCGCGGCGACCAAAACTTCGCGGTCCTCGAAATACAGCGCGGTCTTGTCATTGGCGATCAGCACCCGGTGGTTGGGGCTTACCAGCATGTCGCGTTCCGGCAGCCCGTTGCCGAGCGCGCCACGGCGGATGCGCACCGGCAGCAGATGCGGAGCACCGGCGAGCTCCGCCGCATTCAGCGTGCGCGCGCCGATCCAGCGGATTGCCTGGATACCATTGTCCCGCGTGATCACCCGGTCGCCTGCCTGCAGGCCCTGCACCGGACGCTCGCCCTCCGGCGTGGCGATCAGTGTGCCGGGGGTGAAACAGGGCACGATGCGCTCGATCTCGCGGAACTGCATCGAACCGGTGACTGCGCCATCGTCGCCGAGGAAGTTGATGGTGCCGGAAAAACTGTTGCCATCGGCATCCAGCGTGCGGTCTGCGATCTCGAAACGCGTTCCCTGGAGGTCGAGCGTGTCGAAATCATCACCGCCCGAGCCGCCATCCACAATATCGCCCGCGTTGCCGCCCAGGAACACATCGCGCCCGTCGCCGCCCGACAGGCTGTCGCTGCCGTGGCCGCCGGTGATCACATCATCGCCGGCGCCGCCCTCGATGGAATCGGAGCCGTCGCCGCCCATGAGCGAATCGTCGCCCTCCTGGCCCAGGATCACGTCGTCTCCATCGCCGCCTTCGATGGTGTCGTTGCCGGGCATCACCGGGCCGGCCGGGTCCAGCGCGTCGTAGTAGATGTCGGTCACATGGATGCCGGAGTTGCCGCTGCCGGGTTGTCCATGTTCGATCACGATGGCGGAAACCGGCCCCGGGATCGTCACCAGGAGGGAGTAGTTGGGGTTATCGTCATCGGCGTAGCTGCCATCCGAAACGCCGGTGTCATCCCCCGGAACCCCGTCGGTATCCCGCGTGCTGACGGCTGGGCCGCCGGAGAGATTCACGGTGATCGGCTGGCCCGCGCTGTCGAGCGCAGTAACCCGCACTGCACCGCCGCCGTCGATGTCGTTGATCCGGAAGGAGACATTTTCCACCGGATCGGAGAACTCGAGCTGGTGCGTGGCGCGGTTGTCCTGCCCGTTGGTAACCGAGGCAAGTCCCGAGCGGCTGTCGGCCGCGCCGCCGCCGGTGTCGATGTTGCCGGTATACTGCAAGGTGTCGGAGAACCGGTTCACCACGCCGGTGCTGGCGCCGGTCTGGCTGTATGTGACGGTGACATTGCCGGTGTCCTGGCTGAAACCGCCACTTAGATCGTCACCATCGTCGACCTGCCCGCCGTCATCCGGATCGGGCGCGAGATCCCACTGGAACACCTCGCGGCTGCTGCTGCCTGCACCAGGCGCGTCGCTGTCGCCTTCGAGCACGTCATTGCCCGCGCCGCCCTGAATCACGTCGGATCCGGAGCCGCCGTGCACGGTATCGCTGCCCGCGCCGGCAATCACGGTGTCGTCCCCGCCGCCTGCGTGAACCAGATCGTCGTCCGGCCCTGCCGCGGGGTCGATGGCATCGCCGTTGTCGATGCGGTCGCCGTCCGGATCGCCGGTGTAGGCGGTGTCAATCACGTCATCGCCAGCGGTGCCTTCGACGATGCCGTCGAGCCCTTCCTTGGTGACATCGCCATCCAGCACCGCAACATAGTCGACCGCGCCCTGGAAGGTCTGCGCGCCATTGCCGGCCGCCCCGATCACGAAGCTGCTTTCATCCGCGCCGGTCACGTCCAGCGTCATGCCGGAGACATCCTCGCCCGCGCTGGTGCTCGTGCCCTGCGTCAGGTTTTCGGCCTGCATAGTGACGCCGCCGTCAGTCCAGCCGTAGGTGACCTTGAGCAGATCGCCGCCGGTGTAGAAGCCGGGGCCGGTGCTGAGCAGCACGGCTTGGCCGCCGCTGGCATGGGAGATCTCCACCGCGCCGTCGCTGGTGATGCGGATTTCCAGGTGCGAGGCGTCACTGCCGCCCGTGGAGGCAAGCCCGCGGCTGAGCAGGGTCTGGACACCCGAGTCCGGCAGGGCGGCGGGCTGGAAGGAGGTGATGATGCTGCCTTGGTCGAGGTCAAAGGGCGCGTCCTGGCTGCCGCCGACGACAAAACCGCTCCGGTTGCCGCCGTTGACCAGCCAGCCGCCGCCAAAGCCGGCGTGGCCCGCGGCCGCGCCATCCTGCGCGATGCCGTCGTCCAGCCCGGTATCGCGGGTCTCGTAGCCTTCGCGGAAATCCCAAAGGCCGACCAGATTTGCCGAATACGGATTGTCGAAATTAGTTGCCATTACCTGTTCCCTTTCCCCCGGCATGCCGCCCGGCCCTCAAGCCCGGCGGCGCACCACACCCCCAATCAAATTCCGTGCCGCGGATCCGGCTGCACGCGCCCCCAGCGCTGACGGAAATACTCCGGGGAGCCCGGTGGCAGCTGCCGGCCCGCCGCATCCCTGCAAGCATCGCGCTGAGCGGACGCACGCGCAGCGGCCCCCGGGACATCGGCAGGAGGCACCCCCAATGGGCCTCCAATCCTTACCGGAGCGAATTTCCGGCACAAAGCTAAAAAACCATCTAAAAACCCTCTTGCCACGGGACTTAGGCTCCGGAAGCGCCGCTGCTCCGGAGGCGGACAGCAGCGATTGTTTCCCTATCTTGCGGCGATTTTGCGGCAGGAGTGGTAACAGCCGGTAAAGAGCCGCTATCGGCCGCAAGCCGCATGCCGGAATGTTTCCATTGGGGCAACAAATCCCGTGGCAGCTGCAAACGCCGGTATTTTTGATTGACCCGCACAAATTTACTGGCGGTTTACGCCAAAACCCGGGGCCAATCGCTTGAAAACGCGGATTTTGTTTCCGGCTCCCCGGGCAGCGCGGAGCGGCCGGCGAATCACCCCGGGCCCGACCGGCAAAGCGCCCTTGATTTGCCGCGGGCGATTCAGCCACAACGGGCATGCATGCTCATGATGTCGAGGGAATTATGGCGGAGAGACAGGGATTCGAACCCTGGAGACGGTTTCCCGCCTACACACTTTCCAGGCGTGCGCCTTCGACCACTCGGCCACCTCTCCGTTGAGGGGGCTTTTGACGGATCGGCGGGGGAATTGCAAGAGCCCGAACGGCAAAAAATGCGCCGCCCCCGCAAAGTTTTTTTCAGGTCTCCAGATGCAGATAGACGCGGCGGTTGTGCTGGCCCTTCTTCTCGATCTTGCCGATCCGGATGCGGCCGATTTCGCCGGTCTTCTTGACGTGGGTGCCGCCGCAGGGCTGCAGGTCCACCTGCTCGTCCCCGGTGCCGATCCGCACCAGCCGCACCCGGCCGGCGCCGCGCGGCGGGGCAACGGACATGGTCTTCACCAGCTGCGGGTTGTCGTCGAGCTCTTCCTCGGTGATCCACTTCTGGGTGACTTCCAGGTCGCGGTCGATGAGGGTCTGAAGATGCTCCTGCAGGCCTTCCTTGTCGGCAGGCGCTTCTTCCATGTCGAAGTCGAGGCGGCCCTTGGTTTCGCCAATCGAGCCGCCGGTGACCCCGAAGGGCAGCACCACCGACAGAAGATGCAGCGCGGTGTGCACGCGCATGTGGCCGTAGCGGCGCTCCCAATCCAGGATCTGGCAAACCTGCGCGCCCTCGGGCGGCAGGGTTTCGCCCTCCGCCGGGAACAGCACCGCGTGGCCGTCCTTGTCCTTCACCGTGGTGGCAATGGCGCAGGCGCCGCCCTCCCATTCGAGCCGCCCGCTGTCGCCGGGCTGGCCGCCGCCTTTCGGGTAGAAGAGGGTTTCCTCCAGCACCACCCCGCCCTGCCCGGTGATCTCCGCGACGCAGGTCTCCGCCGAGCGGTCATAGGTGCCGCTGAGATAGAGGGGCTCACTTTTCGCCATCGGCGTCTCCTTCCGTGCTGTCGCTCTGCAGGTCACTCACATCCGGCTTGGGCGGCGGGCCGGAAGCCGGCTCCCGGCCCGGACGGGGCGTTTCTTCCGCGCTGGCGCCGCCGCCGAAAGAGCGGCTGCCCTGCGGCGGCTGATACAGGGTTTCGGGGTTGCGCAGCCAGATGTCGCGCTGTGCGAAGGGGATCTCGATCCCGGCCTCATCCAAGCGTTTGGCGATCTCGTAATTCATGTCGGATTTCACCGAGAGCACCCAGTTCACGTCCCGCAGGATGGCGCGGATCTCGAAGTTGAGCGAATCCGCCCCGAAACCCTGGAACACAACGGTCGGCGCCGGGTTCATCAGCACCATCGGGTGGCCCTTGGCGACCTCGCCCAGGATCTTTTCAACCTTGCGCGGGTCGGTGCCATAGGCCACGCCCACCGGCACGATCACCCGGCCCACGGTGTTGCCGCGGGTGTAGTTGGTGACGGTGCCGGAGATCAGGTCGGAGTTCGGCACGATCACGTCGGTGCGGTCGAAGGTTTCGATCCGGGTCGAGCGCACCGAGATGTCGCGCACATAACCCATCAGCCCGCCCACCTCGATCCAGTCGCCCTTGGAAATCGGGCGTTCGATCAAAAGGATAATGCCGGAGACGAAGTTCGACACAATCGTCTGCAGGCCGAAGCCGATGCCAACCGAAAGCGCACCGGCGACGATGGCAAGCGAGGAGAGGTCGAGCCCGGCCATGGAGATCGCCACCACCGCGGCGAGGAAGATGCCGACATAGCCAAGGCCCGCGGCAATCGCGTTCTGCCCGCCGGGGTCGATCTTGGTCTTGGGCAGCAGCGAGCTGCGCAACGAGCTTTGCAGCAGCCGGGTCAGTGCATAACCGGTGGCGAAGACCACGGCAAAGGTGAGGAAGGCGGTGGGCGAGATGCGGGTCTCGCCGAACTGGAAGCCTTCGAGGAACTGCGACCACAATTCGGTCAGGTCCGCGACCCGCGCGCCCCAGATCAGCGCCAGCGGCGGCAGCGCGAGGAGCGCGAGCACAAAGCCGATCAGCACCGAAAACAGCGAATCCTGCGCCGCCTGCCCCTTGCCCGAGAGCCAGCCGTAGATGTCGCCGAAGAAGCGGTGCAGCACCAGGAGCGTGGCCAGCAGCGCCAGCGTCAATACCGCCGGGTAGATCAGCGCTTCGGCCGCGTTCACGTAGCCTGCCGCGGCCAGCACCGGCGAGAGGAAGCCCAGAAAGTAGATCGCGCGGCGCACCAGCGAGAACAGGTGGCCTGCACCGGTGGCGATGGCGCCGTCGTCGCCGTCATCCTCTTCGCCTTCCTGCTGCTTGCGCCGCTTTGCGCCGATCCGGTGCAGCCGCAGAAGCACCAGCGCCGCGGCCAGGATCAGCGGGAAGCTGAGCACGGCATGGGCAGGCTCGGCGACGTTTTCCAGCTCGGCCATCTTGGAGAGCGCATCCTGCAGCACCAGTACAATGGCGAGCACGTCGACCATCAGCTGGGTGATGTTGCGCCGCCCCTCCTGCACCGGGATCAGGTCGTTGTCGATCCTGCTGGTAAAGAGCTGGTTTCCGAGCCAGTGAAAGGACAGGATCAGGAAGGCCCAGCCCGGCACGAAGTCCAGGAGGAACGAGCCGCGCGCACCAGTGAGACCTGCGAGGTTCACCGCGCCGACGGCAAAGATGATGCCCAAGAGCGGCAGGCCGACCTGCAAGAGCGAGACGATGAAGCCCCAGACACCGCGGCCGCTGCTGCCGAACTGGCGCAGGTAGTCGCCCGCGGAATGCGCCCAGGGGCGGCCGCGGAAGATAAGGAGCGCGGCCATCACCAGCAGGAAGATGATCGCCGGCAGGTTCTTGCGGGCCTTCTCGCGCGTGGTGTCGCTGGTGGCCTGGGTCAGGGTCTCATTCCAGAGGCCCTGGGCCGCGCGGGCCAGCGTGCGGAAGGCGGTACCCCAGTTCTCCGGATTGAGCGGAGAGGGCCCGCGCTCCAGCAGCCTTTCGGTGCGGCGCTCGCGGATGATCTTGTCGATCTCGCCGATCAGCCCGTCGGCACGGTTGTAGGCAACCTGGGACACCGTGCGCGGCACCTTCAGGTGGTCGAGCTGGGTGTTCAGCGCCGCACGCAGGGCCGCAATATCCTCCGGCTCGCTGTCTCCTTCCCCGGGCGGATCGCCAAGGGCGTCGAGCTGGGCCTGAACGGTCTGGATGCGGTCCGCATTCTCCGCGCGGGCATTGAGGAACGTCTGGCGGAAATCGGTGAGTTCCGTGCGCAGCTGCTCCATCGCGGCATTGGAGGCGCGGCGGGCGTCGATCACTTCCTCGGCACGTTCTGCGGTGCGGATCCAGCGCTCGAAATAGGCGCGGTCTTGCGAATTCAGCTGGGCAAATGCGGGCAAAACGAGACTGGCCATCACGGCCAGCCCCAAAATCAGGCTCCGGAGAGCGGAAAATATGGGTGTCATACGTCCTCGAAAACACCGGGAATGGAGGCCGGCGTGTGGGTCATCCACTCCGGCACCGGCAGGTTCTTCTCGCGCAGGAACTCGGGATTGAACAGCTTGGACTGGTAGCGGGTGCCATAGTCGCAGAGGACGGTGACGATGGTCTTGCCCTTGCCCAGATCCCTGGCCAGGCGCACCGCGCCCGCCACGTTGATGCCGGAGGAGCCGCCCAGCACAAGGCCTTCCTCGTGCAGCAGGTCAAAGACATAAGGCAGCGCCTCGTCGTCCGGCACCTGGTAGCTGAAATCGGGGGTGAAGCCTTCGAGGTTCTTGGTGATGCGGCCCTGGCCGATGCCCTCGGTAATGGAGGTGCCTTCGGACTTCAGCTCGCCCTCGGTGTAGTAGGAATAGAGCGCGGCGCCCATCGGGTCGGCGAGGCCGATCTTCACGCCCTTGGGCTGCAGCGCCTCGGCCACGCCCGCGAGGGTACCGCCGGAGCCCACGGCGCAGACGAAGCCATCGACCTTGCCGCCGGTCTGCTCCCAGATCTCCGGGCCGGTGGTTTCCGCATGGGCCTGGCGGTTTGCCACGTTGTCGAACTGGTTGGCCCAGATCGCGCCGTTCGGCTCGGTCTTAGCGAGCTTCTCGGCGAGGCGCTGGGAATAGCGCACGTAGTTGTTGGGGTTCTTGTAAGGGGCCGCCGGCACTTGCACCAGCTGCGCGCCCGCCAGCCGCAGCATGTCCTTCTTTTCCTCGGACTGGGTTTCCGGGATCACGATCACCGTTTTGAAACCCATTGAGGCGCCGACCAGCGCAAGGCCGATGCCGGTGTTGCCGGCGGTGCCTTCGACGATGGTGCCGCCGGGCTTCAGCTCGCCGCGGGCGACGGCGTCCTTGATTATGTAGAGCGCGGCGCGGTCCTTCACCGACTGGCCGGGGTTCATGAACTCCGCCTTGCCGAGGATCTCGCAGCCGGTTTCGTCGCTGACCCGGTTGAGGCGGATAAGAGGCGTGTGGCCGATGGCGTCAGCCAGATCGCGTGCAATGCGCATGGTATCCCTTTCGATCGTTCATTCGAAGATGTAGCCAAGGGTGTGCCGCTTCACAAGGCGCGAAGCGGATCAAGGCGCGGCTGAGCGCAGCCTTTCACGGTGACGCGCGAGGTACAGCGCCGCGGTGACCAGCGGCAGGTCCTGATAGATCTGCGTGTCGATTCCCACCATCAGCTCGCCGAAGCTGAGGCGCTGGCTGCGCAGATCCTCGCCCTCCCCCGCGACGCCGCCGCCGCCGTTGATATCGCGGAGGTCGGTGAGGCCGACAAAGATGAAGATCACCTCGGCCAGGGCGCCGCTGGAGGGATAGGCGCGGGTGACCGGCTCAAGCCTGGTGATGGTAACGCCCGCTTCTTCCTGCGCCTCGCGGATGGCGGTCTGCTCCGGGGTCTCGCCCGGGTCGATGACGCCCGCCACCGGCTCCCACATCCAGGGGCTGGCTTCGCCCATCATGAAAGGCGGCGTGCGGAACTGTTCGACCAGCAGCACCTCGTCGCGCACGGGGTCATAGGGCAGCACCACCGCGGCGTGTCCGGCCATCGGGGCGCAGCGGGTCAGAACCGGACTCATGCTGCCATCATAGCGGCGGAACTGGAGGTCCATCTCTTCCATCGCGAAGAAGTTCATGTAGGCGCGGCGGTGCTCGTGCACGATGACGTCCTGCGCGAGGTCATGCGCCGGGTCCGAAGGCCGTGCCCGGGCCGCAAGCCAGGCCGCGGCGCGGCGGCGCACCGACGGGAATACCTCCGCCACTTCGGCGGCCGTCATCCGCCCGCGGTAGGCCATCACCTCCTCGGCGGCGCGCAGGGAGAGCGCCCCCCAATCGCGCACCCAGGCGGCGAGGTCCCACGGCCCGGCGGTTTCCCACTGGCCCGGCTCGGGAAAGTAGACCTCGGCCCGGGCCTCCCGTCCGTCCGCGCAGAGCACGGAGACAGGCTTCAGCGCGTAGTCGAACCCGCCTTCGTAGAAATTGAGCGCATCGAGATCGTCCGCGGAAAGGTCCCGCACCAGGATGCCCTCGGCCTCCATGCCTGCGCACTCCTCGATTGACGGGAAGGGCTGGCCCTTCACTTGGAAGACGCCGAAGCCCGGCAGCCGGGCGGCTTCGGCATTCAGCGCCTGGCCTGCGCGGCCCAGCACCAGTTCAAGCAAGGGAAGATGGCGCAGGGTGCCATAGAGAAAGAGATCAGCCACGGGATATAACCTGTTATTTAAAAGTGAACTTGCCTAGCGCCAGCGGCGGGAGGCGTTTTCGGTCGCAAGCCCCGCCATGACTCCGCCGATGACCAGCGTCAGCAGCACAGCCGGCACGGCGATGACGAAAAAGTAGTCGAGTGCGATCACGAAGATCTGCGACAGCGCTTCGAACGGGCCATCGTAGCGGTGGCGCATGGCGAGGCGGAACATCTCCCAGGCGCCTTGGATGAACAGCGCCCAGAGCACCATCACCGCCATGCCGGTGAGCCCGTTGTTAATGGCGGGCACCAGGCCGCGGCCCGCGCGCTTGCCCATCACAACCCAGCCGCATACCAGGCCCAGGGCGGTGTTCACATGCACGAAATAACCGAAGTCGGTGCCTTCCGGCATCAGGGGCATCACCAGAAAGGAGACGGCAAAACCCAGAAGCGCCAGCGACAGTGCGGCGGTGGCTCGGGCTCCGTTTGGCATCAGGTCGGCTCCTTGCGGGCGCGTCCCTGCCCCGGACTTGGGATCAGCGGCGCGCGATGGTGATCTGCGTCACGTCGCAATTTCCCGATTTGAAGGCGCCAGCGCAAGAGGTGAGGTAAAAGTTCCACATCTTGCGGAAGCGGTCGTCAAAACCCAGGCTGGCGATCTGCTCCCAATGGCTGTTGAAGGTATCGTGCCAGCGCCGCAGGGTCTGGTCGTAGCTGTCGCCGAACTCGATCGAGCGGACGACGCCGAGGCCGGCCTTCTCCACCTGCTCGCGCAGCACTTTCGGCGAGGGCAGCATGCCGCCGGGGAAGATGTGCTTCTGGATGAAGTCGACACCCTTGCGGTAGACCTCCCAGCGCTTGTCGGCAACGGTGATGATCTGCAGCGTCGCCCTGCCGCCGGGCTTCAGCCGGTCGCGGATGGTGTTGAAATAGGCAGGCCAGTATTTCTCTCCCACGGCCTCGAACATCTCGATCGAGGCGATGCCGTCAAAGGTGCCCCTGCAGTCCCGGTAGTCCTGCATGCGCAACTCGACCCGGCCGGATAGCCCTGCCTTTTCAATGCGCTGCTGGGCGTACTTCAACTGTTCTTGGCTGATAGTGAGCCCGGTGACGCGCAGGCCGCGCTCCTTCGCGGCATATTCGGCAAAACCGCCCCAGCCGCAGCCGATCTCCAGCACGTGGTCACCCGGTTTCACCCCCATCTGGTCCACCAGTGAGGCGTATTTGGCGCGCTGTGCTGCCTCCAGGCTGTCTTGTCCGTCCCGGAACAGGGCGCTGGAATAGGTCATCGTGTCATCGAGCCAGAGACCGTAGAATTCGTTCCCAAGATCATAGTGATAAGAGATGTTCTTCTTTGCCTGGCTGCGGTGGTTGCGGTGCAGCCAGAAGCGGAAGCGCTCGTAAGCGCGCAAAAGCGCCTGGCCGCGGAAATCGTCATAGGCGGTCTCGGCCTCGATATGCACAAGATCCATGAAGGCCTGCAGGTCGGTGCTGCTCCACCAGCCTTCCAGATAGGCATCGGAGAAGCCGAGGTCGCCTTCGCGGATCAGCCGGGCGAAGCAGTCCGGGTGGTGGATGTGCAGGTCCGCCACCGGGCCGGGCCCTCTGCCCTTGGCGCGGAAGATGCGCCCGTCCGGCAGGTGAATGTCGAGCTGGCCGCCTTGCATCTGCTGCACCTTGGCAAAGACCTGCGGGAAGTAGCGCGGCAGATCCTTCTGGCCCTGGGTATCGGTCAAAATCATCCCGTATCTCCTGCAACCTCTGGTAAAAATGCTAGGACGCAGGCGGGGGTCTGGCAAGAAAACTGTTTGTCAGCTTGTGTTTCTGTTGCCGTGGTAGGCTTCGAGCGCGCGTTCGCGCCCCTCCTGGAGGCCGATGATGGGCTGGGCGCGCTGCATGTCCGGGGAGAGGTCCCAACTGAGCGGGATCGCGTCGAAAAAAGCCCGGGCGGTTTCGGGAGGCTCCTCCTGGCCTTCGGCGATCCAGCGGCGGACGTAGGCGCCCTTGGGGTCGAATTTCCCGAGCTGGCCCTCCGGGTTGAAGATGCGGAAGAAGGGGCTGGCGTCGGGGCCGGAGCCAGCCACCCATTGCCAGCCCATCGCGTTTGAAGCAGGGTCCCAGTCCACCAGGCAGTCCCCGAACCACTTGAGCCCGATTTTCCAGTGCACCATCAAGTGCTTGGTGAGGAAACTCGCGGCGATCATCCGGGCCCGGTTGTGCATCCGGCCGGTGGTGTAGAGCTCGCGCATCGCAGCATCGACAAAGTCGTAGCCGGTCTGGCCGCGCTGCCAGGCGGTGACGTTCCCGTCCTCATTCCCGCGCCAGGGGAACCTCTGCCATTCTTCGCGCCAAGACTGGTCGAGGATATGCGGGGAGTGGAACATCAGGTGGTAGGCGAACTCGCGCCAGACAATTTCCTTGAGGAAGGTCTCCGCCCCCTTGCTGCCGTGCTGCATCGCGTCCCGGCCGGCGTGCCACATGCGGTGCGGGCTGATTTCGCCCCAGGCGAGGTTTTCCGACAGGTTCGAGGTGCCGCTGGTGCCCGGCAGATCGCGCTTTTCCTTGTAGTCACTGAGCCGTTCGCTGCGGAACTCCTCCAGACGGCCGCGCGCGGCCTCTTCGCCGACGCAGCAATGGGCGGCGACCACATCGGCGCCGCGGCGCATGGCGGCGCCCATGTCCCAGTCTTGCAGGTTATCGCTTGCGGGCCAGTCTTCGGGGGTATTGAGCCGCGGCGCAGGCAGCAGCTCGGCCACCTCGCGGGCCCGCACTGCCTTCCAGAAGGGCGTGTAGACCTTGTACATCCCGCCGGTCTTGGTCTCCACCGTCCAGGGTTCGAACATCAGGCGGCCGCCGTGGGAGGCGGCCTCCAGCCCGTCCTGCGTCAGTGCAGCCTTGACATCCTTGTCGCGGGTAATCGCCTGCGGGTCATAAAGCCGCTCCCAGTGGATGGCGCGTGCGCCGGTCTCCTGCACCAGCTTGCGCAGCACCTCCAGCGCGGGTCCGCGGCGCAGGATCAGGCGGGAGCCCGCCTTCTCCAGCGTCTTGCCAAGATGGCCAAGCCCGAGGCCGAGGCGGAACTTGGGCGCAGCACCAAGGTCCTCCTCCTGATCGTCAAGGATATAGACCGGGATCACCGGCGCGCCGTCCTTCGCCGCCGCGGTGAGCGCCGGGTTGTCGGCGAGCCGCAGGTCGCGGCGGATCCACCAGATCCTCGGGGCTTGGCTGCTCACGATGCGGGCTCCTTGTTGCTGCGGCGCTAGAGGACCCGGTCCAGCGCCTCGATCAGCCGCGCGACCTCCTGGGGCGCGGTGTAATGGGTGAAGCTGACACGCAGGACGCCCTCGCCCGGATCAATGCCCATCGCATGAAGCGCGCGCACCGCGTAGAAATCGCCGCCGCCCGCCATGATGCCGTGTTCGGCGAGCTGGGCGGCAACCGGCTCGGCCGGGCGATTGAGGGCCAGTGCCACGGTGGGGGCGCGGCAGCTGGCCTCACCGGGGCCGAGGAGGCGCAGGCCGTTGCGGGTTTTCACCGCATCCAGCAGAGGCTGCAGCAGGGAGACCTCCTGCTTGCGCATCAGGTCGTGCACAAAGGCGCCGCGCGCGGAAGGGGCGGTATCGGTGCAGCCGTGATGGGCGGCAAGCGCGTCAAAATAGTCCGCCATGCCCGCCGAGGCCGCGACCTGGGCGTGGTCCGGGCCTGCCGGCGTGAAGCGCTTGTAGAGTGTTCCGGCGTTGAAGAAATGCGCCTGGTTCGGAAGCACCTCTCCCAGCCCGCGGCGGATCACCATCACGCCCTGATGCGGCCCGTAGGTCTTGTAGGCGGAGAACATGTAGATGTCGGCCCCCAGCGCGCCCACATCGGGCAGCCCGTGTGGCGCATAGGAGACACCATCGACGCAGACATAAGCCCCCGCAGCATGGGCGATGGCGGTGATCTCGGCGACCGGGTTGATCTCCCCCACCACGTTGGAGCAGTGCGGGAAGCAGACCAGCCGCACCTTGGGATCCAGCAGCGCTTCCAGCCTGGCCGGGTCGAGGTGCCCGGTCTGCGGGTCGATCTGCCATTCCCGCACCTCGATCCCCGATTCCGCCAGGCGCCGCCAGGGGCCGGAATTGGCCTCGTGGTCCTGATTGGTAACGATGATGGCATCGCCGGAGTTCAGGTGCTGGCGGAAGGCCTGCGCGAGGACGTAGGTGTTCTGCGTGGTCGAGGGGCCGAAGCTCAGCTCGTCCGTCTCCACCCCCATCAGCGCGGCCAGGCGGCTGCGGGCTTCGTCCATCTCGGCGCCCGCAAGGCGGGAGGCCTCGTAGGGCGCATAGGGCTGCACCTTGCGCTGGGTGTAGAACCGGGTAAGCCGATCGATCACCTGACGGCAGGTGTAGGAGCCGCCGGCGTTCTCAAAAAACGCCTGGCCCTCCAGGCAGGGTTGCGAGAAGGCCGGGAACTGGGCCCGGACAAAGTCCAGATCAAGGGTGGTCATCGCGTCTGTCTCCTCTACTTGCGCGCCACGGGTGGGGATCTGCCCGCACATGCACGAGGACGGTCCCCGGAACATGGCAGGTCTTCCAGCCGAGCCGCGGTCCCGTGAGTGGTCGGAGGGAGCGCAGGCAGCCCGGAACCGCTTGCGCAGTCCGGACAGAGAGATGTGTAAAGGAGGGCGGCAGGCGCGGTCAAGCGCCCTGCCCCGCCGCCAGCACGGAAGCGCGGAGCCGCGCGCTGCCGACGCGCGCGGGGGCGATCCTGAGGATCGTGGCTGGCAGTTTATGGCCGCCAAGTCCGTACGACTGTTCGAGGGCACTCCAAGCCTCAGCCAAATCGCCGCCGCCTGGGCGCGCGCCGGCGATGCGCGGCGGCCTTCGGCCTTGTTCCGCGCAGTCCCCTGCACGGAAAAACGCCCCGGCGGAAGGCCGGGGCGTTTTCGGGTCTCGTCAGGCAGGCTTCAGCGCGCTTCGGTGCGCAGGCCTTTGAAAATCGCCCAGCACATCAGCAAAAGCACGATTGTAAAGGGCAGACCGGTGGAGATCACCATCGCCTGCAGTGCCGCAAGCCCGCCGCCGAGCAGAAGCGCGATGGCGACCGCACCTTCGAAGATGCACCAGAACACCCGCTGCGGCACCGGCGCGTCAACCTTGCCGCCCGCGGTGATGGTGTCGATCACCAGCGAGCCGGAGTCCGAGGAGGTGACGAAGAAGACGATCACCAGCACGATGCCGATGAAGGAGGTGATCGAGGCCAGCGGCAGCTCACCCAGCATCCGGAACAGCTGCAGCTCCAGGGCCGCGTCCTGCGCCCCGGTGTAGCCGTCGGAAACCACCTGCTGGATCGCGGTGCCGCCAAAGACGCTCATCCACAGCACGCAGACGAGGCTGGGGATCAGCAGCACGCAGATGATGAACTCGCGCACCGTGCGGCCGCGGCTGACGCGGGCGATAAACATGCCAACGAAGGGCGACCAGCTGATCCACCAGGCCCAGTAGAAGGCGGTCCAGCCCTGGCTGAAGTTCACGTCCTCACGGCCGACCGGATTGGCGAGCGCGGGCAGATACTCCAGATAGGCGCCGAGGCTGGACAGGAACCCCCAGAGGATCTGCAGCGTCGGGCCGGCCAGCAGCACGAAGATCATCAGCAGGAACGCCAGCCCCATGTTGAACTCCGACAGCACCTTCACGCCGCCGTCGAGGCCGCGCAGCACCGAGATCAGCGCAATGGCGGTAATGGCGGAGATCAGGATCACCTCGGTAGTGGCCCCGGTGGGGACCCCGAACAGCTCGAACAGGCCCGCATTGGCCTGGGTCGCGCCGAAGCCGAGCGAGGTGGCCAGGCCGAACAGGGTGGCGAACACCGCCAGGATGTCGATCACATGGCCGGTCCAGCCCCAGACCCGCTCGCCGAAGATCGGGTAGAAGGCAGAGCGGATGGTGAGCGGCAGGCCCTTGTTGTAGGTGAACAGCGCCAGCGCCAGCGCCACGATGGCGTAGATCGCCCAGGGATGCAGCGCCCAGTGGTAGATGGTGGCCGCCATGCCGAGGCGCACGGCCTCTGCCTGGTCGCCCGCCGCGGCACCCAGCGGTGCCCAGTCGGTGCGCGCGCCGCCGCTTTCGGGCACGGCGGTGCCGCCCATCGCGGTGGAGTAGTGGCTCAAGGGCTCGCTCACGCCGTAGAACATCAGCCCGATGCCCATGCCCGCGGCAAACAGCATCGCGAACCAGCCGAGGTAGCTGTAGTCGGGCGCCGCCTCCTTGCCGCCGATGCGCACGCTGCCCCAGGGGGAGACGATCAGAAACAGGCAGAACAGGACGAAGATGTCGGCAGCGCCGAGGAAGAACCAGTCGAAGCTGCTGGTGACCGCCGGGCGCAGCCAGCCGAAGACGCTTGCGGCCTGCTCCGGAAGGGCCAGCGCGTAGAACACGAAGAGGACAATGGCCACACCCGAAATCAGGAAGACGGGATTGTGGATGTCGACCCCGAACGGGCCGATCTTCGTTTCGATATTGTCCTGGCCGATTTCATATTCGGTGTCGATGACATCGGATTCGCCCTCCGGGGCGGGGATGCCTTGATTTGTGGTTTCGTCGGCCATCGAGGCCTCCTTTTTTTCTTGGTCTTGTGCAGGGTTGAGCGGGCAGCCGGCGCGTCAGCTGCCGCGCACCACCAGTACAGAGATGTCCGCCTGCGCCGCGATGCGGCCGCCATGGGCGTGGAACAGGTAGTCGCTGATGCCCGGAATATGGCTGGCCATCACGATCAGATCGGCGCCAATGTCCTTGGCTGCCTGCAGCAGGGTTACGTCGAGATCGACGGCGGGGTCGTGGCTGACGCAGGTGTGGCCGCTGACCGTGAGGCCGTGGCGGCCGGCCACGTCTGACGCAAAGGCGTCGAGCTTCTCGCCGTATTCCTTCGGGTTATGCGCAAGAGACCCAGGCAGCGCCGAGGTCACGCCGACCAGCACGAGGCCGGCCTGGTTGTTGCGGTGCGCAATGTCGGCGGCCGCCTGCAGCGCCTTGTCCAGGCGGCTGGCATGGGCCAGGTCGACGGGCACCATGATCTTTGAAAACACGGATTTCCTCCCCTCTGTTATACGATGCGGGCAGGGGCGCGGTTGCGCCGCAGGCCCGCCCTGTCAGCCTGCCGCGGCCCCTGTTGCGGGTCCCGGCAACTGCATTGAGATGACCTAGGGTAACTCCAACTGGCACCTTTTAACAAATAACGCGCGGCGATTGCCGCGCGTTTTCCGACACATACTGGTCCCGGACGCGCGTCCGGACCGCTAGACCTAGCACATCAGGCGCGGACGTCCACCAAGTGGCCGGCCGGCGCCATCATGCAGGGGGCTCAGGCGTTCACATCGACCACGACGCGGCCCTTGACCTGGCCCTTGAGGATGCCTTTTCCAAGCTCCGGCAGATCCGCAAGCGTGGCGGGCTGCACCATTGCCTCGAGCTTGTCCATTGGCAGGTCCTTCGCGATGCGCTGCCAGGCGCGCTGGCGGTTCTCGAACGGCTGCATCACCGAGTCGATGCCGAGGAGGTTCACGCCGCGCAGGATGAACGGGGTGACCAGCGCGCCCTCGATGGCGGCGCCGCCCGCGAGGCCGATTGCGGCGACCGAGGTGCCGTATTTCATCTGCTTCAGCACCCGGCCCAGCATGGCGCCGCCGACCGCATCGACACAGCCCGCCCAGCGCTCGCTTTCCAGCGGCTTGCGGGTCACCTCGGTCAGCTCGTGGCGGTTGACGATCTCAGTGGCGCCGAGCGACTTGAGATAGTCGGCCTGCTCCGGGCGGCCGGTGACGGCGGCGACCTCGTAGCCCAGGTTGGCAAGGATCGCGGTCGCAACCGAGCCGACACCGCCGGCAGCGCCGGTCACCAGCACCGGACCGTGGTCCTTTTCCATGCCCTGATCTTCCAGAGCCATCACGGCGAGCATTGCGGTCAGCCCCGCGGTGCCCACGGCCATTGCCTGCCGGGTGTCCAGGCCTGCGGGCAGCGGCACCAGCCAGTCGGCCTTCACCCGCGCCTTCTGGGCATAGCCGCCCCAATGCGCCTCACCCACGCGCCAGCCGGTGAGCACCACCTTGTCGCCGGGCTTGTAGCGGTCATCCGAGGAGGCCTCCACGGTGCCCGCGAAGTCGATGCCCGGCACATGCGGGTACTTGCGCACCAGACCGCCGCCCGGGCCGATGCAGAGCCCGTCCTTGTAGTTCACGGTGGAATAATCCACCGCCACGGTGACCTCTGCCTCGGGCAGCATGTCCTCGGTGATGTCCTCGACGGCGGCAACGGGCTTCTCGTCGCCCTCCTTGCGTACGATCAGAGCTTTCATCCTGTCTCCTTTCCGCGGGGCTGGCCCGCATTTCCGATTGGCGCCCGGGGCGCCGTCAAATCCAGAAGCCGGGCTTTACCTCGGCCCGGCGCATGCCCAAGGGCGTCTCCACCTCCAGCACGGTGCCCGCGTCCCAGTGCGAGCGCGCAACCATGGCGATCGACACGTTGGTGGCAAAGTCCGGCGACCAGGTGGCGGTGGTGACCTGACCCACCTGCCTGCCGTCCGCCAGCAGCGGCCAGGGCGCGGTGATCGGCGGGATCTCCCCGCTGATCTCCACCGGGCGGATCTGCTGCTGGGGCTCGGCCCGCGCCATCAGCCCGGCCTTGCCGATGTAATCACGCGGCGAATTGACGAACTTGCCCAGGCCGCATTCGAACGGGGTGTTCTCGCGCGTCATGTCGTTGCCGTAGCTGAGCAGCCCGCCTTCGACCCGTTCCATGGTGGAGGGGCAGCCCGCCCGCACCTCAAGGTCCGCCCCCGCCGCAAACAGCGCGTCCCAAAGCGGCATGCCGTATTGACTGCCTTCGACGTAGATCTCGAAACCGCCCTGCCTGGAGTAGCCCGAGCGCGCCACCACGAAGCTGGTATCCTGGAACGGCAGCCGCTTGTATCGGAAGAAGCGGATGCTCTTCGCCTCCTCGCCGAAGACGCGGGCCATCAGCTCATCGGCCTTGGGCCCCTGGACGGCCAGCGGGCTCACGTCCGGCTCCCACACCCGCACGTCCAGCGCCAGCGCATCGGCGATGCCAAGCACGTAGTGCAGGTAGTCGCTGTCGGCGACCGAGATCCAGTAGTGGTCCTCGGCCAGTTTCACCAGCACGGGATCGTTCAGCATGCCGCCGTCGCGGTCGATGGCGGGCATGTAGTAGCACTGGTCGGCCGCCATGCCGTCGAGGTCGCGCGGGCTGATCAGGTCGAGCAGCTCGCGCGCGTCCCTCCCCTGCACCGCGACCTGCCGCTCACAGGCCACGTCCCAGACCTGCACATGGGTCTTCAGATGGCGGTAGTCCTCCTCCTGGCTGGCAAAGACCGAAGGCAGGATCATCCGGTTGTAGACGGTGCAGACTTTCATGCCTGCGGCCTCGACGCCGGGGGAAAACGGCGTGCGCCGGACGCGGCGCGAGGGGAAAATGCTAGCCATGCCCTGCCCTCCGCCTACTTGGGACCGTGCCAGTCGATCTGGCAGATCTCGGCCGAACGGCCGTCGAAGTCCCAGACCCGGCCGAAGGCGCGCACGCGGCCCTTGGTGGCGGTGGCGACGGTGATGTCGGGGCCCATCCAGTATTCGGTGTTGGTCACGACGATGTCCTTGCCGTCCTTGCCCTCGACCGGCACCACGGCACCCTGGATTTTCTTGCCGACCATCAGGCGGCGCTCCTTGCCTTCGGTCTCGAAGGTGACCGGCGCGCGCTCGGCGCCGAGGAACTCGCCCACCAGCATGGAGAACAGGCCGGTCGTGCCGCGGGCCGCACCCGAGAAGATGTTGACCAGCGCGTCATAGGCTTCTTCGGAGGCGCGCTCGTCGATATAGGCCGCCGCCTTCCAGTTGCCGCGGCCCATGTTGCCGGGAATCTCCAGGAACAGGCCGACGTTCAGGCCCGACAGGTCTTCGCCGCCGTACTCGCCCTCGTCGATGCGCACCCCGGCCCAGGCCTGGCAGTGGCCTTCGGTTGGCGGGTGCTTGCCCAGCGACACCACGCAGGGGCAGAAGACGGTGCAGTTGCAGTTGAGGATCAGCTCCCCTTTGATGGTCCAGGGCACGGTGCCCACTTCTGCGTCAAGTGCCATTGATACTCTCTCCCTTGGTCAGACTATGTTGAAGATCAGCCCCGCCGCCCAGAGCAGCAGCGCGGCGCCCAGCGGCCGGGTCACGTAGCGGCCGATTTCAGGCAGTTTCTCGATTACCATGATCAGCGTTGCGAGCCCCATGAAGGCGAGGTTCATCACGCCGCCCGCAAAGGCCAGCAGCATCAGCGCCCAGCAGCAGCCGAGGCAAACAAGGCCCAGCCGCAGCCCGTTGCGCAGCGGGCCTTCGTCCCAGTGCTGCATGAAGAAGGTCAGCGGGCGGCGGCATTTGCTGAGGCAGGCCTCCTTCGCGCCCGAGAACTGGTAGGCCCCCGCCACGATCAGAACCGCCGCAGGCAGCAGCCGCGAAGTGGCATCGCCGAAGGCGTTCAGCAGCCCGGCCTGGTAAAACGCCAGCTGCAGCGCCGCCGCCAGCACGGAAAACCCGAGCCAGACCGCGAGGTAGCCGCCCGCGAGCCGGGCAAAGCTGGTCTCCGCGGCGGTGTGCGACAGGTCCTCGTAGGTAGCAAAGGCGGGCAGCGCCGTGGGTGCCATCATCGCCGCCGACATCAGCGCCCACATCGCCAGGATGCGCAGGTATCCGGCAGCATCCGGTGTGAGGGTGCAGAAGTCGCGCCAGAAATCGGCGCCGTAGATGGCCCCCGCCGCGCGCAGATCGGCTGGCACGGACATCGCGTAAAGCAGTCCCCAGGCGCCGAGGATCAGCGCAAACAGCGCCAGCCAGTGCCAGCCGCCCATGCTGCGGATCTGTTGTGCCACGATGGCCTTCATGCCGCTTCCCTCCCTGTGCGCCCTCTGCGCCGCCCCGGTCTCCCTCCGGTGCCTCCGGCGCGACTCGGTGCTTGCGTTTTAAATGTCAGACTTTTAAATGTCAGACAAATGAAATCGTGCCCCGCGCCCCGGATGGCGCCGCGCCGCCGCAACGGGAATGGCCCATGAAGATCGACCCCAACAGCTCTGCCGGGCTATCGGTGCAGATAGCGCAGGCGATCCGCGAGGCGATCGTCTCGGGCGAGCTGGACGTTGACGAGCGGCTGCCGTCGGAGGCGGAACTGGCCGATCACTTCCAGGTCTCGCGGCCGACGGTGCGGGAGGCACTGAAACGGCTGGCGGCGCAGGCGCTGATCCGCACCCAGCGCGGGGCCTCGGGCGGGGCTTTCGTGAACCGCCTCAGCTTCGAGGATGCCTATTCGCAGCAGATCACCACTTCGACCCTCTTGCTGTCGATGAACGAAGTGAGTTTCGACACCGCCTGCGAGGCGCGCTATGCGCTGGAGCGGGCCTGCGCGCCCCTGTCGGCCGAGCGGCGCAGCGCCGACCACCTGGCGACGATGCGCACGGAGATCTTCCGGCAGTCGCAGCCGGGGCTGACCGACGAAGCCTTCTGCGCCTCGGACGTGGCCTTTCACCGGGCGCTGGTCGATGGTGCGGGCAACCCCGTGCTGTCCTATCAGCTTGCGGGCGCAGTGGAGGCAATGCAGCCCTTGATGAACATGATCACCTTCACCGCCCGCGACCGGCAGGCCATCGTCGCACTGCACCAGAAAATTGCCGACGCGATCGAGGCAGGCAGCGGCGCTGCCGCGGTCGAGGGGCTGCAGGAGCTGGAGCGCGAAACCCGCAAGCTGGCGGCGGACGTCTTTGCCGCCCGCGCGGCGCGGACCGGGGCTTGAGCGCAGCAACGCTTTGCTAACCCTGATGCGGCAGCATCTGCCGTATGGGCACCCCCGGCTCACCCCTCTCTCCGGAAATCTGGATGCGCGGCGTCTTTCAGTGCAAGGCGGTGCAGAACGGCCAGGTGATCCGCCGCAAGATCCGCGACATCGAACGCTACGCCGGCATGGAGGCTTTCCTGGCCGAGGTCAGCGCCCGCGGCTTCCAGGCGGTTCAGAACCGAGGGCAGGTGGTGACCTTCTGCAACAGCGCGCCCTTGCGCCGGCTGGTCTGAGGCAGCTGTTTTCCGGCGCGGAAGACCGCCTGGAATCCGGCGCGGATTTCAGGTTCGGCCCTTGGCAAACCGCCTGCCGCGCAGCGCCTGTTTTCCGCGCCGGATAACAGCCCGGAATCCTCGCTGGATTCAGGCATCCCCCCTTTGCAAACCGGAAAACCTGTCCTATATCAGGGCTGTTCCCTCGTGGAACTATGGACATAAACGCGCTCATAATAAGCGGATCGGACCCGGGGGCGGTACCCGGCGGCTCCACCAGATACCTTCGTTGGGGGAACTTGGGGCCGAAACAGGATCGACGAACGTGTAAAAGGGTTAGCTTTGTCCCGGCGGGGTACCACCGTTATCGGTCCGCTAAGCATAATTGCCAACGACAATCGTGCTCCGGTTGCCCTGGCTGCGTAAGCAGTCCGGAAAACCGAACTTTAAGCCCTTGCGCCTAGCCGCGTAAGGCGGGGTTCGCAGGTACCTGGCAACAGAAACCTGCACTTCCCTCCCCCGGCCATTCAGCCGCCCTCTCCAATCCGGATGTTCCGCCGCTTCGTGTCCGGCCTGCGCCGCTTTGCCGCGCGTGTGGCCGCACCGCATCAGTGGCGCACCGCTGCCAAACCGGGCTATTTCCTTTTCCCGTAACAGATTTCAGGAATGCAAGTGGAGCCCGCGCCCGGCGCAGCAGAGGCCGGTGAACCGGGACCGGCAGCGCGGTCAGGTCAGGAAAGAGCCAAAGGGAGCATAAGTGACCAACTCTAAAGCGGAACTGCTGCAAAACTGGTACGACCGGGCCTGGCGGGATGGCGATCTCAGCGCCATCGACGAAACCTTTCTGCCCGGAACCAGCGCCTCCGGCGTTGTCCCTTCCCTGCAGCTGAGCCGGGCCGACTTTGAGGCCTTCCTCGATGCGCTGCGCAACCTTATGCGCAATATCAAGGTCACCATCGTGCAGTCGATGGAACAGGGTGACTGGCTGGCAGCGCGGCTTCTGCTCAGCGGAGAGAGCGCCGGAACGGGCGTGCCGGTGTCCGCCACGGGCCAGGTGATGCTGCAGTTTCGCGGCGGCAAGATCGCGGCGACCTACGGCCAGCTCGACTACTTCACCCTGTTCGAACAGCTCGGCCAGCTTCCCGCCGACGCCCTGCCCATCTGCCTGACCGGGCAGCGGCTCGACTGGGCCTGACCTCTTGCAGGCCGCGGGTTTGACCCCCGCAAACGTCTGGCCTATGGCTGCTCTGCTCACCCCGCGCCCGCAAGCAGGAGGCCACGATGGGAAACACTCAATCCGCAGGGCCCGAAGGCCCTTCCGCAGCCGGAGCGGGCGCGCCGCCGCGTCCCGCCTGGGGCGAGATGCTGCGGGTTTTCGGCCGCATCGGGATCCTCAGCTTCGGCGGCCCGGCGGCGCAGATCGCGGTAATGCACCGCGAGCTGACCGAAGACCGCCGCTGGCTCAGCGAGGACGGTTTCCTGCGCGGGCTATCTTTCTGCATGCTGCTGCCGGGGCCGGAGGCGATGCAGCTGGCAGCTTATGCCGGCTGGCGGATGCGCGGCGTGCCGGGCGGGCTGCTGGCGGGGCTTCTTTTCGTGCTGCCGGGCGCGGCGGTAATTGCCGTTCTGGTCTGGCTTTACGCCGCCTACGGCACGCTGCCCGCGGTACAATCGGCCTTCCTCGGGATCAAGGCGGCGGTGGTGCTGATCATCCTTCAGGCGCTCAGGCGGCTGGCGGGCAAGGCGCTGCACGGTCGGATGGCCTGGGCGCTGGCGGGCTTCGGCTTTGCGGCTCTGTTCCTGTTCAACCTGCCCTTCCCGCTGGTGGTGGCAGCGGCGGCGCTGGCGGGGCTGATCCGCGGCGGTGCCGCCGTGCCGGAGCCTGCCGGGGCCGCGCCCTTCCGGCTCCGGCAGACGCTTGCCACCATCGCGCTCTGGGGCGGGCTGTGGCTGCTGCCGCTGATTGGACTCAGCGCTGCCGGACAGAGTTTCCTTGCCAGCATCGGCTGGTTCTTTGCCAAGCTGGCGGTGGTCACCTTCGGCGGCGCCTACGCGGTGCTTGCCTACGTCAGCCAGACGGTTGTGAGCCAGTACGGCTGGATCAGCGCCGGGCAGATGATCGACGCGCTGGGGCTGGCCGAGACCACGCCGGGGCCGCTGATCCTGGTCACCCAGTTCGTTGCCATGCTGGCCGGGCTGCAGAACGGCGGCACGGGGATGTTCCTCGCCGCCGGAGCGGTGGCGCTCTGGGCCACGTTTGTGCCCTGCTTCCTCTGGATCTTCACCGCGGCACCTTACGTCGAGCGCATCGCCTCCCACCCGCGGCTCGGCGCCGCGCTGAAGGCGGTGACCGCGGCGGTTGCGGGAGTGATCCTGAACCTCTCCGTCTGGTTCGCTCTGCATGTGGTCTTTGGCGAAACCGCGATTGCCGGCGCGGGTCCGCTGCACATGCCGGTGCCGGTCTGGCCCAGCCTGGACTGGCAGGCGCTGGTCCTCGTGCTGCTGGCGCCGCTGGCAGCCCTTCTGGTGCGCGGCAACCTGCTGCTTCTGCTGCCCCTGATGGCGGGTGCGGGCCTTGCACTGGGGGAATTTCCCTTTGCGATCAGCTAACTGCGGCGCGACGTTCAGCCGTGCGGCGCAGGGGTGGCGGACTTGGGCATGCGGGCAAAAATAATTTCAAATGCCATTTCGCCGCCCTTTAGTTTCCGGCAAAACACCCTATGCTGAGACCAAAGGAACAAAGGGTAACTGGATGTCCCGCGAAATTGATTACGGCAACCTGATGCATGCCGCCATGCGCGGCCTGATCCGCACCGTGCTGCAGGACGTGGCCGAGAACGGCCTGCCCGGCACCCATCACTTCTTCATCACCTTCGACACCGGCCATCCGGACGTGGAGCTGGCCGACTGGCTGTCCGACCGCTACCCGGGCGAAATGACGGTGGTGATGCAGCATTGGTTCGACAACCTGACGGTGGACGAGGACGGTTTTGCCGTCACCCTGAACTTCGGCGATTCGCCGGAGCCGCTCTATATCCCTTACGATGCCATCCGCACTTTCGTGGACCCGTCGGTGGAGTTCGGGCTGCGCTTTGAGTCCGCTGATGAGGACGACGACGACTCTGACGAGGAGTTCGAGCTGGAGGACGGGCCCGAGAGTGCCGAGGCACAGCCTGCGCCCAAGAAGGACGCAGACGTGGTCTCGCTCGACAGTTTCCGCAAGTAAGGCGGGCGCCCGGCCGGGCGCCGGAGATAGGCCGCGTTTCAGCAGGGAAGGCAGCCGCAGGGCTGCCTTTTTTCAAGGCTGCAGCGCAATGTGGCACAGGCTTCCGCCGGCCGCAAATCATTGCTGCGACGCCGCTATGCGTGCCGCCGCTGCGGAAGAAACACGAAGGCAGATACGCGCCGCCGGCGCGGCGGCGATGAACGGCTTTTCTCCTTCTTTCCGAACCGCCTCGCCGCCGGCACAGCGATCAAAGCAGTGAGCTCCACCGCGCCATTTGTGCAGCCGGCGCAGACTGCGGCCGGGCTTGGGCCCAGGTGACAGCGTGACGGTACCGGCCCGTCAGTTCCGTTTCAGGAAGGTCTGCAGGACCCGCATCGGAATACCGTTGCGGTGCGAGGAATAGACCAGTTCCAGCCCTCCCGGGGCCAGTGTGCGGTCGTATTGCTGCATTTCATAGTCGCCGTTATCCGCTACGAAGAGCGAAAAGACGGTGAGCGTATCGCCCGCAATGCGCGCCCAGACATAGGGCTCACCCTTCATCGGGTCCAGCTGCACCGCATGGCCAAAGACATTGCGCGTCATCGCTGCCGCGTAGACATCGCCGCGGCCACTGGGTTGGAAGGTAATCTCGTAGGTCTTGGCCTTGCGGCGGCCGTCGCTTTTGATCGTGACCGAGGTCCAGCGCAGGGTGAAGCCGTCCTTGCTCTCACGGATCACCACGCTCATGTCCCGCGGCTCGGTCTTGCCGCCGGGTTTGACCACCTCGGCACTGCCGCTGTACTCGCCGGCAAAGGCGGAAATATCGGCCCGCACCACCGGAGCCAAGAACAGCAGAGCCAGCAGGGCCAGCGCCATAACGGCAGCCCTGCGGATTCCGCCCGCCCGGACCATTCCGGCGGCCGGCAGGCGGCCGGCAGATAGATGGGTCAGCACCTTCTCCTCCTCTTCCGCGCCGCTGCGCGATCCCGTGCCCGCGCATGGTACAGATAGCCCACCCGCATGCAATGGCACCCCCTCCGCCGGTGCATCAAAACCGCTGGGTGAATTCGGCCTATACCTCGCAGAGGGAAACACTATGCTGCGCGCAACTGGCCAGTTGTCCCGGCCCGGGGCGCAGGCTAAACGGCATACGAAAGCATACTCAACGGAGAGAAGACGAATGTCCGCTACCCGCACCGAAACTGACAGCTTCGGCCCGCTCGAGGTCCCCTCTGACAAGTACTGGGGCGCCCAGACCCAGCGCTCGATCATGAACTTCCCGATCGGCTGGGAAAAACAGCCGGTGGCCATCGTGCGCGCGCTCGGTGTGATCAAGCAGGCCTGTGCCATGGCAAACAAGGCCTCGGGCAAGCTGGATGCGAAGATCGCCGACGCGATCATCCAGGCGGCAAGCGAAGTCGTCGCGGGCAAGTTCGACGACAACTTCCCGCTGGTCGTATGGCAGACCGGCTCCGGCACCCAATCGAACATGAACTCGAACGAGGTGATCGCCAACCGCGCGATCGAGATCCTCGGCGGCGAGATCGGCTCAAAGGACCCGGTGCACCCGAACGATCACTGCAACATGGGCCAGTCCTCCAACGACACCTTTCCGACCGCGATGCATATCGCCACCGCAATGAGCGTGCGCGACGTGCTGGTTCCCGGCCTGACCAAGCTGGCCGAAGGACTGGAAGCCAAGGCGGAAGAATTCAAGGACATCATCAAGATCGGCCGCACGCACACCCAGGATGCGACCCCGCTGACCCTGGGCCAGGAGTTCGGCGGCTACGCGCATCAGATCCGCCAGGGCCTGGCGCGGGTGGAGGCGGCGATGCCCGGCATCTATGAGCTCGCGCAGGGCGGCACCGCAGTGGGCACCGGGCTCAACACGCAGGCGGGCTGGGGCGAGACCGTGGCGGCCAACATGGCGGAGATCACCGGCCTGCCTTTCGTCACCGCGCCCAACAAGTTCGAAGCACTTGCGGCACATGACGCCATGGTGTTCCTTTCCGGCGCGCTCGCGACCATCGCGGGCAGCTGCTACAAGATAGCCAACGACATCCGCTTCCTGGGCTCCGGCCCGCGCTCGGGCCTCGGTGAGCTGATCCTGCCGGAGAATGAGCCGGGCTCCTCGATCATGCCGGGCAAGGTGAACCCGACCCAGGCCGAGGCGCTGACCCAGGTCGCCGCGCACGTGATGGGCAACGATGCTGCCATCAAGTTTGCAGGCAGCCAGGGCCACTTCGAGCTGAACGTCTACAACCCGATGATGTCCTACAACCTGCTGCAGTCGATCCAGCTCCTGGGCGATGCGGCGGACAGCTTCACCGAGCGCATGCTGCTCGGGATCGAGGCCAACAAGCCGCGCATCCAGAAGCTGATGCAGGAAAGCCTGATGCTGGTGACCGCTTTGGCGCCGACCATCGGCTATGACAACGCCACCACCGTTGCCAAGACCGCACACAAGAACGGCACCACGCTGAAGGAAGAGGCGATCCGTCTCGGCTTCGTGGACGAAGACACCTTCGACAAGGTGGTGCGGCCCGAGCAGATGATCGGCCCCAAGGGCTGATGTCCAAGCCGGTCAACCTTAACCGGTACCGGAAGGAAAAGGCGCGGGCCGCGAAGAAGGCCCGCGCTGACCAGAACGCCGTGGCCTTTGGCCGGAGCAAGGCGGAGAAGGAGCTGGAGAAGGCGAAGCGGTCGCAGGAGACCCGGCGCCTCGACGGCCACAAGCGCGAGGACGAATGAACAGCCGCCCGCGCAAGCATTCGCTGACCCTGCGGGGCCACCGCACCTCGGTTTCGCTGGAGGAGGACTTCTGGCAGGCCTTCCGCGAGATTGCCGCCGAGGACGGCCGCGCGATCAACGACCTCGCCGCAGAAATCGACGAGGCGCGCGGCGAGGACTGCGGGCTGGCCTCGGCCATACGGCTCTTCGTGCTGCGCCGCTTAAGGGCGCGTTAACCAGTTTGCCGCAGCATGCGGGGATGGCTCATGTGGTTCGCCCGGTTTCGCCCGAGTTTTGGATGCACCAGATTTTCGACGTGAAAGCCGCGCGCCAGGGCGGCGTGGTGCGGCGCAAGCTGCGCGATGTGGAGCGCAACGTCGGACTCGCCCGCCTGCAGAAGGAATTGCAGCGCCGCGGGTATCACGCGGTGATCAACGGCGATCAGGTCGTCATCTTCTGCAACAACGAGCCGATCCAGCCGCTGTGCTGAGGCCGGTACTGAAGCCTGGGCTGAGGCCAAAGTTTTCCAAAAAAACTTTGGCCCAAACTTTTTTCAGAAAAGTTTGGGTCCCCGCTGCGCCAGGTCCAGCCAGATCCCGTTTCGCGACCGCACGGTCAGATGCGCGGCCGGAATCGGCGTCTTCCCCTCTACCGGTGTCACCCGGAACCGGCGCAGGATCATCGACAGCAGCAGCGGCCCCTCCACCATAGCAAATCCCGCACCCGGGCAGACGCGGGCGCCGGCAGAGAACGGGATGTAGGCTTCGCGCGCGCAGCGCTTGCCGTTCTCCGTTGCCCAGCGGGCGGGGTCGAAGCCGTCCGGGTTTTCCCACAGCCGCTCGTGCCGGTGCAGGTGCCAGGGGCTGAGCACCAGCTGCGCGCCCTTCGGCACTTCCCGGTCGCGGAAGCGTTCCGGGCAGCGGGCCTCGCGCACCATCATCGGCACCGGCGGGTAGAGCCGCAGCGCCTCGCGGAAGACGTCGCGGCTCACCTTCAGCCGGGACAGCGCCGCGAAGCGTTCGTCCGAGAGCGCCTCAGCCTCCGCCGCCACCTGCTCCTGCCACTCCGGGTGCAGCGCCAGCAGGTAGAGCGCCCAGGCCAGCGCCGAGGCGCTGGTCTCGTGCCCGGCGAGGAAGAAGATCGCGACTTGATCCACCATCTCCTCCGCGCTGAAACGCGCGCCGGTTTCCGGATCAGGGGTGGTCATGATCTTGGTTGCAAGATCCGGCGGCGCCTCCCCTGCCGCGATGGCTGCCTGCCGCTCCGCCACCAGGCCTTGGATCAGCGCGCGGATGCGGGCGGCGCTGGCGCGGGTGCCGCGGCGGAACAGGCGCGGGATCCAGCGCGGCAGCGGCACCAGGGCGCCAAGGTTCAGGAGCGGCTGGCTGGTCTGGTAGGCGCGGAAGCGGGTGAAGACCTCGGCCGCAACCGCGTGCTCGATCGGGATCGAGAACAGCGTGCGGAAGATGACGTCCGCCGCGGCGTGGGAGGCCTCCGCCTCGATCTCCACCGGGCCATTTGCGGCGCTGAGCCGCGCCACCGCGGCGTCGGCCGCAGCGCGCATCGCGGGGTAGCTGTGCTTCAACCGCCCGCCTTCGAACGCCGGGTCGATGATGCGCCGCTGGCGCTGCCACTCCGCGCCGTTGGTGAGGAAGACCGACTTGCCAAGCAGCGGCCGCAAGCCTTCGGCGATGCGGTCAGACTTCGGGAAATCCTGGGGCCGCGCCCTTAGCACCTCCTGCACCAGATCGGGCTGGTTGAGCAGGAAGGAGCGGAAGAAGGGCGTGCGGAACTCCGCCATCCAGGCGCGGTAGAGCCGCGCAGGCTGGGCCGAGAGGATGTCCTGCCGGAACAGCTTTGCATACCGCCATAGCGGCACGCGGCCGGGCCGCGCGGCGGGTTTTGGCGGCAGGGTATCTGTCATTCGGCGGCCACCTCCGCGGTCACGGATGTGAACTTCGAAACCGGCACGTCGATGCGCGACTTCGAGGGCTGGCGGCCGCGGAAGCGCGCGGCCAGCGTCTGCGGGCCCGCGGTGATACGGAAATAGTCGTAATCGCCGGGCTGATCAAAGGCGCAGAGGTACTGGAAATGCAGCCGGAAAAAGCGCCAGCGCAGCGCCTTCCAGCGGGCCGGGGAGAGCGTCTGGGTGAAGGCGGCGGAGATCACCAGCGGCCAGCGCTTGGCGTCCGTGGCAACCCCGCTCACCGCAACCGGATCGCAGAGCGCGAAGGCGCAGCCGTCGCCGGGTGCGGTGACGTCGACCCACGCGATCTCGGCGTTCTGCGACAGCAGCCGCAGGTCCGCGCGCAGCTGCGCCGCGCCGGGCAGAAAGGAGACCATCGGCACCACCTGCCCCAGCGTCAGAAACCCCAGCGCCGGGCGGTCCGCGGGCAGGCCCGCGCGCAGCATCCCGGCCAGCACCGACACCCCCAAATGCGCACCGGAGGAATGGCCCACCACAAGCACCTCGTCCAGTTCCGGGTCTTCCAGCGCCGCGGTGATGGCGGCGCGGAACTCCCCCAGCCGGGTCTGGAGGTCCTCCGGGTAGGCGCCGCGGGCGGCCGCGGTATGGGCGTAGTCGTGCATCAGGTAGTAGGCGAATAAAACACCGTCGCGCGCCTTGAACCAGCGCAACAGCGCATAGCCGCCGGCGAGACCCAGCGCCCAGCCTGCGGCCGTCACGATCCCGCCGCCTGCCCCACCCAGCGCCGCCAGCGCGCCGGTCCCGCGCGCGACGCCCCAAGCCAGCAACAGCGCCAGCAGCGCCTGCGCCAGCAGCATCGCCAAGGGGTAGAGCGCCGCGATCACCGGCCCCTTGCGCAGCCGCATCAGCTGCCTAAGCGTGCCGGTGGAGATATAGATCCAGGCGGTGCGGGCCAGTTGCAGATAGGTGCCCGCGATCGAGGCCGCCATGCTGCCGCGCACGAGGTCGGACCAGACCAGCACCTCGACCTGCGCCTCCACCGGCGCGTCCTCAATCTCAGCCGCAACCTGCCAGCCGTGGCCGCCTGCACCGGGCTTGCCGGCAACCGCGATCCGGTAGCCGGAGACCGCGGCCTGCGCGGCGCATTCCTTGCGGTAGAGCTCCCGGTAGCGGCGCGGATGAAAGGGATCGTAACCCGGGATATAGAACACCCGGCGCCTCCGCACCTGATCGATCCGGCCCGTTTGCTGCTCCACGTCCTGCCCTGCCCTCTGCCTGCCGCGCCAGACTAGCAGCGCGATGGCTCGAGGGTAAGGGAGATGCGGTCAACCCGGGGTTAAGAAGGCTCGGCGGAACCAAGCGCGGAGCCGCGCATCGCCGGCGCGCGCGGGGGCGACCCGAAGAGTCCAAGCTGGCAGTTTATCCCGGCCAAATCCGTAGACCCTCTCGAGGAACCGCCCAGCCTCGGTCAAATCGCCGCCGCGTGGGGGCGCGGCTGCGATGCGCGGCGGCCTGGCGGCCTTGTTCCGCGCTGAGGAACAACCACCGCCGCATGAAAAAGGGGCCCGCTGGCCCCTTTCAGATCAGCCCAGCAGGGCGAGCGCCGGGAAGGTTTCGAGGAGCCACCAGGAGAAGCTGGTGAACAGCCCGGTGACGAGCGCGACGCCGACCACCACCAGAAGCCCGCCCATCACCTTCTCGATGGTGCCCATGTGCCGCTTCATCCGGTTCATCAAGGCCATCGAGCGGTTGAGGAACATCGCCGCCAGCAGGAAGGGCACGCCCAGCCCCGCGGCATAGACGCCCAAGAGCACGGTGCCGCGGCTGACCGAGGCCTCGGAGGCGGCAAGCGACAGGATCGCGCCCAGCTGCGGGCCGATGCAGGGGGTCCAGCCGAAGGCGAAGGCCAGCCCCAGCACATAGGCGCCAAGCGCCGAGCCGCCCGACTGTCCCGCCTCCATCCGCGCCTCGCGGTCCAGGAGCGGAATGCGGAAGACCGAGAGGAAATGCAGGCCGAAGACAATCACCACCACGCCCGAGACCTGAGCAAACAGCTCCTGGTTCTGCAGCACGAAGGCACCGAAGGCGGAAGCGGTGAAGCCGAGCAGCAGGAACACGGTGGAAAGCCCCAGGACAAAGAACAGCGCCGCCAGCACCGCCTTGCGCCGGGCCGCCGTGGTTCCCTGGATCTCGTTGATGGAAACACCGCTCATATAGGCCAGGTAAGGCGGCACGATGGGCAGCACGCAGGGCGACAGGAAGCTGATCAGCCCGCCGATCAGCGCCACGAACATGGCAGGGAGCAGCCCTGCGTCGATGATCTCGATTCCAAACATGCCCCAGCCATAAGCCACCCCGCGCACAAGGTCACTGGGCCCTGTGGTCACATCCTTGTGGACAGGATGAAATATCCGTCATATCTGCGGGTTATGAGCGAGATCAACGAGACTTTGGATGCCATCGGCCTGCTCTGCCCGCTGCCGGTGCTGAAGGCCCGCAAGCGGCTGAAATCCCTGGCGCCGGGGGCGGTGCTGGAACTGCTGGCGGATGATCCGGCAGCGGTGGTGGACGTGCCCCACTTCTGTAATGAGGCAGGCCACGAGTTTCTTGGCCACCGGGAGGCCGAAGGCCACCAGATCTATCTGATCCGCAAAGGCGGCTGAGGCCGCTGAACTTCCTTTACCGGCAGCCAGGAGCCCCGGAATTCCGCCGGAATTCCGGCTCGGAAAACGCGTGTTTTCCGGGCCGTTTCCCGCGCCGGGAAACGGGCACCAGGCGCAGCGGCTGCAGTTCAGAACGAAAAAGGCAGGCCGGATGGCCTGCCTTTTGTACGCTATCTGTCAGCCTGGCTCAGCTGGCCGACCACCAGCCGCGGCGCTTCGGCTTGGCAGGAGATGCCGGTTCCGGCGCAGCCTCCGCTTCAGCCAGGGCGGGTTCAGGTTCCGGTTGCTGCTCCGCGTCCGGCTCTGCTTCCTCAGCCGCTTCTGCCACCGGTTCGGCTGCCTGTTCCGGCTGGTCTGCCTCCGCCTCGGCAGGCTGCGCCTCAGCGGCGACAGATTCTTCCGCGGGAGTTTCAGCCGCTTTCCGTTCCTCTGCCGAAGCGGCATTCGCCACCGGGTCCGCAGCCGGTCCAGCTTCCGCCACGGGTTCCGCCGCGGGTTCCACGGCGGTCCCGGCGGCGGCGGGCCCGGCTTCGGAGTCCGCCGGGGTCTCAGCCTCTGCCGCGGGCACGGCCGCGTCTGCGGCCGGAGCGTCCTCTGCCGCGTCTGCGGGAGCGGCCTCCTCTGCGGCTGCCCCGGCCGGCTCCTCCTTGGGCTTGCGCGAGCGGCTGCGGGTCCGGGTGCGGGTCTTCTTCTCGGGCTTGGCGGGCGTTTCCGCCTCGCCGCCGGCATTCTCCGCAGCGGCGTGCTGAGCAGTCTCCCCGGCCTCGGCTTCGGCGGCAGCATCCGCAGGCGCGGCGGCGTCAGCTGTCTCCTGCTGGCTCTCGTCCTGGTCCTGCGTCTGCTCCTGCTCACCCGCTCCGGACTTCTTGCGGCGGCGGCGGCGGCGCTTGCGCTTCGGTTTGGTCTCGTCCTGATCCGGCTCGGCGGCGGTCTCCTCCGGCTTGGCGGCGGGGACTGCCTCCTCCTCCGCTTCGGCGGCGATGTCTTCCTCGGCATCGACCTGGTCCATGATCGACATGTCGACCGAGACCACCGGCGCCGTGGCCACCGGCACTATGCGGGAGGCGGTCTTGAACTTCTCCAGCGTGAAGTCGGGGCTCACCAGATGCGCGTCACCCTCGATGCGCACGGACAGGCCGTAACGCGCCTCGATCTGGGCGATGTGTTCGCGCTTCTGGTTCATCAGGTAGTTGGCAATCGAGACGGGGCAGCGCACCAGCACTTCGCGCGAGCGGCGGCGGGTGCCCTCTTCCTCGATCTGGCGCAGGATCGACAGCGCCATCGAGTCGTCGGAGCGAATCAGGCCGGTGCCGTGGCAATGCGGGCACGGTGCGGTGGTGGCCTCGATCATGCCGGGGCGCAGACGCTGGCGCGACATTTCCATCAGGCCGAAACCCGAGATCCGGCCCACCTGGATGCGGGCGCGGTCGGTCTTCAGCTTGTCCTTCATGCGTTTTTCGACAGCAGCGTTGTTCTTGCGCTCGTCCATGTCGATGAAGTCGATCACGATCAGCCCGGCAAGGTCGCGCAGGCGCAGCTGGCGGGCCACCTCTTCGGCGGCTTCCAGGTTGGTCTTGAGCGCGGTTTCCTCGATCGAGCCTTCCTTTGTGGCCCGTCCGGAGTTCACGTCGATCGCCACCAGCGCTTCGGTCACGCCGATCACGATATAGCCGCCGGATTTCAGCTGCACGGTCGGGTTGAACATGCCGCCGAGGTAGCTTTCCACCTGGAACCGGGCGAACAGCGGCAGCGGGTCCTGGTAGTGCTTCACGTTTTTGGCGTGGGACGGCATGATCATTTTCATGAAGTCCTTGGCGATGCGGTAGCCGCGTTCGCCTTCCACCAGAACCTCGTCGATCTCGCGGCTGTAGAGGTCGCGGATCGAGCGCTTGATGAGGTCGCCTTCCTCGTAGATCTTGGCGGGCGCGATGGATTGCAGCGTGAGCTCGCGGATCTGCTCCCAGAGCCGCTGCAGGTATTCATAGTCGCGTTTGATCTCGGATTTGGTGCGCTTGGCACCGGCGGTGCGCACGATCAGGCCCGCGCCCTTGGGCACGTCGAGCTCGGCGGCGATGTCCTTGAGCTTCTTGCGGTCCACGGCATTGGTGATCTTGCGGGAGATGCCGCCGCCGCGGGCGGTGTTGGGCATCAGCACACAGTAGCGGCCCGCCAGCGACAGGTAGGTGGTGAGAGCGGCACCCTTGTTGCCGCGCTCTTCCTTCACGACCTGCACCAGCAGAACCTGGCGCACCTTGATCACTTCCTGGATCTTGTAGCGGCGCGGACGCGGTTTGCGGGGCGGGCGGATGTCCTCGCTGTCGTCCTCGTCGGCGACGGATTCGATGGTCTCATCCTTGTCGGCGGCATCGGCGCGGCCGGTCTCGTCCCCGTTATCCTCGGAGCCGTTGCCGTCTTTGCCTGCGTCTGCATCAGCGCTCTCTTCCGGAGCTGCGGCTTCAACCACGTCCGTGCCGTCCTCAGCCGCTCCGGCTGCGTCGTCACCCAGCGGTTCCTCGACCGGGGTTTCTGCGACGCTCTCCATCGGCGAGCTGCCCTCTTCCGGCACTTCGGCCAGTGCGGCGGGCTCTTCGGCAGCGGTGCCGTCCGTGTCGAGGTCGATGGTCTCCATGCCCGCGATCTCGGCGGGCTGGCCGGCTTCTGCCTCCGCGCCGCCCTCAATCTCAAGGGTTTCCACCGCGTCCTCGCTCGCGAGTTTCTCCGCCTTGGCGGTGCTGCGCGGCTTCGAACGCGTGCGGCTGCGGCCGGACTTCGCCGGTTTCGGAGTCTCTTCCTCCTCATCGCGGGCGCGCATCGCCTCGGCGTAGGCGCGCTCCTCTTCCATCAGCGCTTCGCGGTCAGCGACCGGAATCTGGTAATAGTCGGGATGGATCTCCGAGAACGCCAGGAAGCCGTGGCGGTTGCCGCCGTAGTCGACGAAGGCCGCCTGCAGCGAGGGTTCGACCCGGGTTACCTTTGCGAGGTAGATGTTGCCAGCCAGCTGGCGTTTGTTGTCGGATTCAAAGTCGAATTCCTCAACCTTGTTTCCATCGACCACCACAACGCGGGTCTCTTCCGCGTGGGTGGCATCGATAAGCATTTTCTTGGCCATGAGTCCTTGATGCACCTGACCTGAACGCCCGCAGCCCGGCTGTTGCCAGGCGGCCGCGCGCGTGAGGCGAGGTGTCTTGTCCGGGCGATAAGTGACGGCGCGTTGCAGCGGGTGGTCCCGGGGTCCATGCCCGGCCTTCCTGCCTCAATGCTGTTCGCTCTCGCGCGCGTCATCGCGGTTCTTCTCCGGCAGGCGGGGCTGCCCCCGATACCTGCCCTGTTATCCCTGAGCCGGCAAACCGGCCCGGGCGCTAAACTGCCCCGCGGTGCGGGGCCTATCGGTCTGGCCTTGGACTTTCTCGGATTGTGCCGGGCAAAAGCCAACGCCAGCGAAACTCTTCGGGTCAGGCGGACCGCGGGGCGGCTGCCTGCCTGCCGGCCAGCATAAAGCCTGTGGACATGTAATGACAATGGCCATTCGTGCCCAGTAGCGGCGAATTTGCTGCGCGCCGGGAGCCGGCGGAAGAAAGGTAAATTATACCTGAAGCCCCCTGCCCCGAACCGGTTCGGCGCAGGGTCAGTCCGCCGCGTGCGGAAATGGCCGGAACTCCGCGTGAATTCCGGCTCGCAAAATGGGTGATTTCCGGCCCGTTTCCCGCGCCGGCAAACGGGCGCAGGAGCCGGGCGGAGCCGTTCAGCCGAGGTAGTCCGAACGCTGCAGGCCGTATTTGGCCATCTTCTCGTTCAAGGTGCGGCGCGGCAAGCAGAGCTCGTCCATCACGCTGGCGATCGAGCCCTTGTGGCGCCGCATGGTGTTGTCGATCAGCATGCGCTCGAAAGCTTCCACATATTCTTTCAGCGGCTTGCCTTCGGTGGTCATCACCGGCTGCATCTCCTCGTGATCTGACATCAGCAGCGAGGCAATGGTGCCCGACCCGCGGCGCGACTGCAGGACCGCGCGTTCGGCGATGTTGATGAGCTGGCGGACATTGCCCGGCCAGGGCGCCTGCAGGAGCTGCGCCGCCTCCTGGGCGCTCACCTGCGGGGTTTCGCAGCCGTATTCATCGGCGAACTGCTCGCTCAGGCGGGTGAACAGCGTCAGAATGTCCTCGCCGCGCTGGCGCAGCGGCGGCACGGTGATGCGCAGCGCCGCGAGGCGGTAAAACAGGTCCGGACGCAGCACATCCTCGCAGGTCTTGCCCGCCTCCTGCAGGTTGGAGATCGCGATGATGCGGGTTTCGCCGGGCATGCCCTGCTCGTTGATCACGTTCAGCAGCTTGGCCTGCAGCGTTTCGCTCAGCGCTTCGATATCCTCGAGCACGAGAGTGCCGCCGCGCGCCTCTTCCACCGCGGGCAGCATGCTGTCCTCCGGCATCACCGGCCCGAACAGGCGCTTGGAGAGGGCATCCTCCTCCATCGCGGCACAGGAGATCAGCACGAACTTCTTGCCCGCGCGGCTGCCGACCGCGTGCAGCGCATGGGCGACCAGTGTCTTGCCGGTGCCGGTTTCGCCATCGATCAGCACGTGGCCGTCGGCCTGGCCGAGGTCGAGGATATCCTCCCGCAGGCGCTCCATCACCGGGCTCTGGCCGATGAGCTTCTTCATGATCTGGCCGCCGTCCGAGAGCTCGCGCCGGAGCGCCCGGTTGTCGAGCGTCAGCCGCCGGGTCGCGGCGGCGCGTTTGGCGAGCTCCGACATGCGATCGGGGTTGAAGGGCTTTTCCAGGAAGTCGAAAGCACCCATGCGCATCGCTTCCACCGCCATCGGCACATCGCCGTGGCCGGTGATCATGATCACCGGCAGCGCGGAGTCGGTGCCCATCAGCTTCTTCAGGAACTGCATGCCGTCCATGCCCGGCATCTTGATGTCGGAAATCACGATGCCCGGGTAATCCGGCCCCAGAACCTTCAGCGCGTCCTCGGCGCTGGCGAAGGTTTCAGTGTCATAGCCCGACAGCGCCAGCCACTGGCTGATCGACTGGCGCATGTCCTGTTCATCATCAACGATCGCGATTTTCATAGCCTGTGCCATGCGCGCTCACTCCTAAACTTCATACCGCGTCATTCCGCAGCCTCGATACCATCCGCAAGGATCGGCAATTGCATCTCGAAGACCGCGCCGCCGTTCTGGCCGTTGCGGGCGGTCAGCCGTCCCCCGAGGTCGTTAACGATCCCCGAGGAGATGGCAAGCCCCAAGCCGACCCCGTCGCCGGGCTGCTTGGTGGTGTAGAAAGGCTCGAACAGATTGTCGAAATCCTCGATCCCGTCGCCGTTGTCGCGTACCGACAGCGTTGCCGTCTCACCGGCTGCGAGCAGGATCTCCACTTCGGGATCCGCGACAGATTTGGTGGCGTCGAGCGCATTGCGCAAGAGGTTGACCATCACCTGTTCCAGCCGCATCCGGTCGCCCATCACCATAACAGGTTCTTCCGGCAGGATGCGGGTAATTTTCACGTGCCGCTGGCGCAGCTGCGGCTCCATCATCGACAGGCTCGAAGCAAGCGCATCGCCAAGGTTTACAGGCTTGAACGTGTCGCCGCCCTTGCGCGCGTAGGACTTCAGCTGCCGGGTGATCGCGCCCATGCGCTCGATCAGGTCGTCAATCCGGCCAAAGGACGCGAGCGCCTCCTCCGGGCGGTTGCGGTTGAGCAGCAGGCGGGCGCCTGCAAGGTAGGTTTTCATCGCCGCAAGGGGCTGGTTCAGCTCGTGGCTGACCGCCGCCGACATCTCGCCCAGGGCGGCGAGTTTCGAGCTCTGCGCCAGGCTCTGCTCGGCCACCGCGAGGGTCTTCTGCATGCGCTCGCGCTCGGCAATTTCCCGCTGCAAGCGGGCATTCAATACGCGAAGCTCCGCCGACTCGCGCTGGAACAGCGCCATCCGCAGCGCCGTCTTGCGGCTCAGAGCATAGAAGGCGAGCGCCAGAAGGATGGCGAATCCCATGATTTCCAGCGCCAGCACCCCATTCACCTTCTCGCGGATCGAAGCATAGGTGGTGAAGGAGGCCATGCGCCAGCCCTGGAAGGGAATGCGGGTTTCCAGCCGCATCACCGCCTCGCCCTGCAGGTATGCATCGGCGGGCAGCGCGGTCCAGTCGGTGGTGGCGCGGATCGCGCGCTGAATCGCGCCCTCCGGGGTCTGCTGGCGCAGCGCCGCCGCTTCCGAACGGCCGCGCCAGCGCGCCTCGGTGGCAAGGATGATGGTGCCTGTGCTGTCACTCACCATCACCGCGTCCGAAATGCCGGCCCAGGCGCGTTCGAACTTCTGCAGGTCGACCTCCACTACGATCGCCCCCAGAACGCCGGAGCCATCCACCACCCGGCGGGAATAGGTGAAGCGGTAGCCGCCGACCTCGCGCGGGATCACCGAGAAGACGGTGGACTTGGCGCGCACCGCGTCGACGAAATAGGCGGCGTTGCGGTGGCTTTCGCCCAGCCGGTTGCGGTCGGTGGCGGCGACAGTGCGGCCGTCGCTGGCCAGCAGCATGATCGAGGCTGCGCCGATCTCGTCGACAAAGGAGATCAGGCGCTGGGTCGACAGCGAGAAATCGTTGGATTGCAGCGCCGAGATCAGAGTCTGGTCGCGCGCGAGCAGCTGCGGCACGATGGCGTGGCGGCGCAGCTCGCTCAGCAGGTTCCCGGAGTAGAGCGCCAGCCGCAGCTCAGCCCGGTTGCGGGTGCTTTCGGTGAAGCGGTGGGTGAGCGCGCGGTTGGTGGTCCAGACAGTAACCGCGGCGATCAGCAGGAACAGCGCAAGCGCCAGCCGCGCCCGCCACGAAATCGTACGCGAACGCGCCTTCGGTCCGGATTTGGACGGGCCGGATTTCGGCGGGTCGGTTCGCGGGGCGGTCATGGGACTATACCTATTGCGGCCGCCCCGCAGTCTCAAGTCATGCCGCAGTGACGATTCCAGCCAATGCGCGGAACACTGCCGCCCCGTCGGTGCCGCCGTGGCCATCATCCGCCGCCCGTTCGGGATGCGGCATCATGCCCAGCACACGGCGGTTTTCCGAAAGGATCCCGGCGATATCCGCAACCGATCCGTTGGGGTTCCCGGCGTAGGTGAAGGCGACGCGGTCCTGGTCCTGCAGCGCGGCCACGGTTTCCGCATCGGCGTAGTAGTTGCCGTCGTGATGCGCGATCGGCACGCCGATCACCTGGCCCTTCCCGTAGCCGGAAGTGAAAACGCTGTCCGCGGTCGCGACCTCAAGATCCACCGTGCGGCAGATGTACTTGATCCCGGCATTTCGCAGCAGCGCCCCTGGCAGCACGCCGGTTTCGGTCAGGATCTGGAAACCGTTGCAGATGCCGATGGCATAGCCGCCGCGGCCGGTGTGCTCCACCACCGCCTTGCAGATCGGCGATTGCGCCGCGATGGCGCCGCAGCGCAGGTAGTCGCCATAGGAGAAGCCGCCCGGCACGCCGACGATATCGATGCCCTCGGGCAGCGCGCTGTCCTTGTGCCAGACCATGGAGACGTCGAAACCGGCCTGCTCGAAGGCGACCGCCAGGTCGCGGTCGCAGTTCGAGCCCGGAAAGACTACAACCGCCGCCTTCATCCCTGCATCTCGATGCTGTAGGATTCGATCACGGTGTTGGCGAGCAGCTTCTCGCACATCTCGGTCACATCTGCCTCGGTCGCGCCCGCGGCCAGCTGCAGGTCGATCACCTTGCCCTGGCGCACGCCATCGACCTTGTCGAAGCCCAGGGCGCCAAGCGCGTGGCGCACCGCCTCGCCCTGCGGATCCAGAACCCCGTTCTTCAGCATCACATGCACCCGTGCCTTCATCGCGTCTTCCCTCAGGTTTCGATGGCAAAGCCCCGTCCGGGCTTCTTCTTTGCAAAAATACTCAAGGACCCGCGCCGCGGTCAGGCGGGCGGGTCCCTATGTCAGTTCACCAGCGTCGGCTTGCCCGGCGCGGGCGGGTTGTTCGGCATCACGCCCAGCCGCCGCGCCACCTCGGAGTAGGCATCGGTCAGGCTGCCGAGATCGCGGCGGAACACGTCCTTGTCGAGCTTCTGGCCGGTCTTGATGTCCCACAGGCGGCAGCTGTCGGGGCTGATCTCATCCGCCACCACCAGGCGCTGGAAGTCGCCGTCGTAGATGCGGCCGATCTCGATCTTGAAGTCGACCAGGCGGATGCCCACCGCCAGCATCACGCCGGAGAGGAAATCATTGACCCGCAGCGCCAGGCTCAGGATGTCGTCCATGTCCTGCTGGCTGGCCCAGCCGAAGGCGGCGATATGCTCTTCGGTCACCAGCGGATCGCCAAGCGCGTCGTCCTTGTAGCAGTATTCCACGATCGGCCGAGGCAGCTGGGTGCCCTCCTCGAGGCCGAGCCGCTTGGAGATGCTGCCCGCCGCGTAGTTGCGCACGATGACCTCGAGCGGGATGATCTCGCAGCTGCGCACCAGCTGCTCGCGCATGTTGAGCCGCTTCAGGAAATGCGTGGGCACGCCGACCTGGCCCAGCCCCAGCATGAAGAACTCGCTCAGCAGGTTGTTCAGCACCCCCTTGCCCTCGATCACGTCGCGCTTCTCGGCGTTGAAGGCAGTGGCGTCGTCCTTGAAATACTGGACGATGGTGCCGGGCTCCGGGCCTTCATAGAGGGTCTTGGCCTTGCCTTCGTAGATCTTCTTGCGACGTGCCATGAAATGCCTTTCGGGGTGCAGGCCGGGAATCCGGCGCGGGTCCATGCCGCTCTCATAGTGCAAGGGTGGCATCGCCGCAAGCGCGGCCCGTGGCGCGCGGGGCAGCGCTGGCGGCCGGCGCCCTGGAGGACCTCCGCCTGGCACCCGTCTCCGCTGCGCTTGAGGCTGCGCAAAACCGCTACATATCTATTGGATAGCCCTTGACGCAGACAGACACGAAAGAGGAGCCCCGATGACGCTATTCAACGAGCGGGAGAAAGCCTTCGAAGACCGTTTCGCCCATGACGAGGCAAAGCGGTTCAACGCCCGCGCCCTCTGCACCCGGATGCTTGGCCGCTGGGCGGCGGAGCAGCTTGGCAAGTCCGGCACCGCGGCTGAGGAATACGCCACCGGCCTGATCTCCCTCGATCTGGCGGAGCCGGGGTACCGCCAGGTGGTGCGCAAGGTCGCGGAGGACTTCCACGGCCGCTACACCGAAGACGAGATCCGCGCCAAGCTGGCCGAGTTTCTGCCGCTGGCCACCGCCCAGGTGCTGAGCGAACGGCCCTGAACGCAGCGCCCGCCTGCCCCCGGCCTCATTGAGCGGCGTGCCGTGACCCCCGGCCGCGCGTTTGCGCCGCCGCCCCCCCCGGCAACCTGCCTGCCCTGCACGCTCTGCCTGCCCGGCCTGCCCTGCAGGGAGGCCCCTGAGCGGTTAACCTCTCTGCAAACCGCATCGGCTAGGCTTTCAGCAATGCCCGCCCGGGCGCCGTGCAGAGACCGCCATGCCGTTATATTCCCGATCCGCCCTGCGGCCCGCCGCCCGGCTGCTGCGCCTTTCCCTGCCGCTGGCGGTGATGGCGGCCTGTTTCTGGCTGCTGCACATGCGCGCTGCCCTGCCCGCCCTGGCCGAGCTTACCGGCGCCCTGGGCAGCCTCACGGCGTGGCAATGGGCCGGGGCCCTGCTGGCTACGGCGGCAAGCTTTGCCGCGCTCGGGCGCTACGATTCCGTGGCGCACCGCCACCTTGGCACCGGGCTGGACGGGCCTGCGGCACGCCGCGCCGGCATGGCGGCAATCGCGTTTTCGCAGACAGCGGGCTTTGGCATGCTGACCGGCGGCTATGCCCGCTGGCGCCTGCTGCCGCGGCTGCGCCCGGCCATGGCCGCCCGGCTCACCGCCCTCGTCGCGGCGACATTCCTCTATGCGCTGGCAGCGATCTGCGGCCTCGCCCTGCTGGCCGCGCCCCCGCCTGCCATGCCCGGATTGCGGCTGACCGGAGCGCTGCTCCTGCTGCTTTGCGGGCTGCTTGCGGCCTACAGTTTCCTGCGCCCGGACCTGCGGATCGGGCAGCTGCGCCTGCGCTGGCCCTCGCTGCCCGCCGCCGCAGCCCTCTCCCTCTGGGCGCTGGCGGATGTGGCAGCGGCCGGGACAGCGCTCTGGCTGCTGCTGCCGGAGGGCGCGGGTGTTGCCTGGCCCGCGCTGCTGACGGCCTATGCGCTGGCGCTGGGAGCGGCGATCCTCTCCTCCGCCCCGGCCGGTGCCGGCCCGCTGGAGCTGACCCTCCTCGCCCTGCTGCCGGCAGCGCCCGAGGCGGCGCTGCTGGCAGGGCTGCTCGCCTTCCGCCTGGTTTATTATGCTCTGCCCGCAGCACTCGCGGGTGTGCTGCTGGCCTGGCCGCGGCTGCTGCAGCCGCGCGCGGCGGCCCCGCCTGCGGACGCGGACCTGCTCGGCAGCCTGCGCCGCCCGGTCTCGGCCCTGCCCGCGGACCGGCCCTGCGCCGAAGCCGCGGTAATCGCCCAGAACGGCGGCCACCTGCGGGCCTTCGGGCTGAACCAGCTCGTGCTCCTGGACACGCCGCAGGCCTCGGTTGCGCTGTTCGATCCGGTTTCGGGCCTGGCCGGTGAGGTGCTGGCCCCGCTGGCCACCCACGCAAACGCCCGCAACGCCGCCGCCTGCCTCTACAAATGCTCGCCGCGGGTTGCACTCGCCGCGCGGGAGCACGGCTGGCGGGTGCTGCGCATCGCCGAGGAAGCCGCGCTGGACCCGCGGGTCTTCTGCGAAGCGGGCTCTGCCCGGCGGCAGCTGCGCCGCAAGCTGCGCCACGCGGAAAAGGCCGGGCTGCGCGCCGGGCCCGCCGGGGCGGTGCTGCCGGTCCGCCAGATGGCGGCACTCGACAGCGCATGGCAGTTCACCCACGGCCCCGCCCGCGGCGGCACCATGGGCCGCTTCGAGCCGGGCTATGTTTCCGGCCAGACGGTATTCCTGGCCTTCCGCGGCCCGAGGCTGGAGGGTTTTGCCAGCTTTCACCGGGCGGAGGGCGAGTGGTGCCTGGACCTGATCCGTGTCCGCCCCGGCGCGCCGGACGGCACCGGCCACGCGCTGGTCCGGGCGGGCATCGCCGCTGCTGCGGAAGCCGGAGTGGCGCGGCTGTCACTGGCAGCTGTGCCGGGGCACCGGCTGACCCGCGGCATGGACCGGGGCCTGCGCCGCTTCAAGACTTGCTTTGCGCCGCGCTGGGAACCGCGCTATGCCGCCGCCCCCAGCTGGCCCGCGCTGGCGCTGGCGCTCGCGGATCTCGCGCGCCTTGTGCACAGCCCGCCGCAGCTCGCGCCGCTGCCCCAAGACAGCGCTTCGGCTCATAATGAAGTTGAAGAAAATGAAATTGCCCTCGCGCGCACGGCGTGACAGAGGGGAAAGAGACACCACCGGCCCGCGGCTGCGCTGCCGCGGCGGCATGCGGCCATGCGGCCTATCGACGGGAATCTTCCGATGACAAACACCTTCACCGACCTGCTCCAGCGCAAGGATGTGCTGCTGGCCGACGGCGCCACCGGCACCACACTGTTCAACATGGGACTGCAATCGGGCGACGCGCCCGAGCTGTGGAACACCGAGGCCCCGGTCAAGATCCGCGCGCTCTACCAGGGCTCGGTGGATGCTGGCAGCGACCTGTTCCTGACCAACAGCTTCGGCGGCACCGCCGCACGGCTGAAACTGCACGGCGCGCAGAACCGCGTGCGCGAGCTGAACCGCGCCGCCGCAGAACTGGGGCGCGAGGTCGCCGACAAGGCGGACCGCAAGATCGCGGTCGCGGGTTCGGTCGGCCCGACGGGCGAGATCCTGCAGCCGGTCGGCGAACTGAGCCACGAGCTGGCGGTGGAAATGTTCCACGAGCAGGCCGACGCGCTGAAGGAAGGCGGCGCCGACGTGCTGTGGCTCGAGACCATCTCGGCGCCGGAGGAATTCCGGGCCGCCGCCGAGGCCTTCCGGCTGGCAGATATGCCCTGGTGCGGCACCATGAGTTTTGACACCGCAGGCCGCACCATGATGGGGGTCACCTCCGCAGATCTCGCGCAGCTGGTGGAGGAATTCGACAATCCGCCGCTCGCCTTCGGCGCCAATTGCGGCACCGGCGCCTCGGACATCCTGCGCACCGTGCTGGGCTTTGCGGCGCAGGGCACGGAGCGGGCGATCATTTCCAAGGGCAATGCGGGCATCCCGAAATACGTCGATGGTCATATCCATTATGACGGCACGCCGGAACTGATGGCCGAATATGCGGTGCTGGCGCGCGATGCGGGCGCCAAGATTATCGGCGGCTGCTGCGGCACCACTCCGGAACACCTGCGCCACATGCGCGGCGCCCTCGACAGCCGCCCGCGCGGCAGCCGTCCGGAACTGGAGGAGATCGTTGCGAAGATCGGCCCCTTCACTTCGGAAAGCGACGGCACCGGTGACGACGCAGGCGGCCCCGCCCGCGAGCGCCGCGGCCGCCGCCGCCGCGGCTGAGCGCCAGGCGGTCAGCGGCCGGCTCCGCCGGATGATGCCATTCAGACCTGCACACGAGGGGCGGCGCGGTAGCGGCGCCCTTTGCGCGTTAGGGGCTTGGAAACCTTATCGGAGATGTGAACAGCCGCGCGCTGCAGGCGCCCGCGGGGGCGATCCTGCCCGGAGTGACCTGCAGTTTATCCCGGCCAAGCCCTTGATCCCTCTCGGCGAAGCGCTCAGCCCTGGCCAGATCGCCGCCGCGCGGTCGCGCGCCGGCAATGCGCGGCGGCATTCGGCCTTGTTCCGCGCCGGTGCGCAGTCGCCAAGCGGCCAAGCCGGCGTGCGGGATAGAAGACAGTGCTCTGCTGACACGCAAAAGAACCCGGCTTGCGCGCTGTTCCGGCGCAACCCATTCACATTCCTGGCCAGATCGCCGCCGCGCCAGATTGCCGGAGATACGCAGCGGATTTCGGTCCCACCCCGGGATTTCGGTCCCACCCCGCATCGGCCGCGCAGCCCGGCTAGTGCAGGATCCGGAACCCTTCGCAATCGTATTCGGGCTCCGAGCGCTCCGAGATCACCTGTGTCACGCAGGCGGCTCCGGGCCCTCTCCCCATGCGGCGCAGCATGTCGGCGACGTCGGGGGCGGGGCCCATCAGCAGCGCCCGCACCGAGCCGTCCGGCTCGTTGCGCACCCAGCCGGTGAGCCCATGGCGCAGCGCCTCGGCCCGGGTCCAGGCCCGGAAGGCCACACCTTGCACGCGGCCAGTGACCCGTGCCTTCACAGCTACAGAAGTCATCAGCAATCCATCCTTCTCACCAGAGGCCCACAGCATAGCACAAAACGCTGCGCCGCGCAGCCGGCAGCACCCGCTCCGACCAGCTCAGAACAGCGCCAGCTGGTCCCCCGGCTGCGGCGGCACCGCGAAGAGGTCACAGCGCAGCCCTGGTGATTTCTCCGCCAGTCCCAGCCGTTTACAGGCGGCTCTGAAACGCTGCGCGATGATCTCGGCATAGCGGCCTTCGCCCCGCATCCGGTGGCCCCAGCGCGGGTCGTAGTCGCGCCCGCCGTGCATCTCGCGCAGCCGCGCCATCACCTTGGCGGCGCGGCCGGGGTAGTGCGCGGCGAGCCATTCCTGCCATAGCTCGGACACTTCGCGCGGCAGCCGCAGCATGATCCAGCTCGCGGCATCGGCCCCCGCCTCTGCCCCGGCGGCCAAGAGCGCCTCCAGCTCGTGATCAGTGAGCCCCGGCACCAGGGGAGAGGTCATGATGCGGACCGGCACGCCCGACCCGGACAGCCGCCGGATGGTGGCAAGCCTGCGTGCAGGCGACGGCGCCCGCGGCTCCATCTTGCGTGACAGTTCGGCATCCAGCGTGGTGACGGAAATCCCCACCCTCACCAGCCCGCGCGCCGCCATTGGCGCGAGGAGGTCGAGATCGCGCTCCACCAGCGTGCCCTTGGTGACGATCGCCACCGGATGCGAGAAATCGCGCAGCACCTCGAGACAGGCGCGGGTGATGCCGCGCTCCCGCTCGCATGGCTGGTAGGGGTCGGTATCGGTGCCAATGGCGATCGGCGCCACCCGGTAGCGCCGCGCCGAGAGCTCGCGCGCCAGAACCTCCGGCGCATTCGGCCGGGCCACCAGCCGGGTTTCGAAATCCATCCCCGGCGACAGCCCCAGATAGGCGTGGCTGGGCCGCGCAAAACAGTAGATGCAGCCATGCTCGCAGCCGCGGTAGGGATTGATCGATCGGTCGAAGGGCAGATCGGGCGAGCGGTTGTAGGAGATGATCGTGCGCGCCGCCTCCTCCCGCACTTCGGTGGGAATCACCTCCGGCGCGGGCTCCTGTTCCCAGCCGTCATCCTCTGCCGTGCGGGCGAGATCGAAGCGGCCTGCCGCATTGCTGAGGCTGGCGCGCGCTTTGCGGCGCATCCTGGCTTGGGCGTCAAGGACTGTCATGGCGTCACTCTGGGGCAAATACAGGAACAAATAAAGAACATACGCAAGGAATCGAAAATTTCCATGCAGAATCTTCATTATCAATGGGCGCCATTTGCCCCTATAGGTCGGTTCGGAGAGCGGCTATGTCGCAAATAATGCAGTCCCGGGGCGGCATTCTGTCACAAAAGTCCCCAACTCAGGCCAACACCGGGGAATCCCCGCCAGCAAGGAATAGGCGCATGTCGGACGAAGAAGACATCATCCTCTCGGAACTCGACGACGAGGAACTTGTCCAGCAGATGTTTGATGACCTCTACGACGGTCTCAGGGAGGAGATCGAGGAAGGGGTCAATATCCTGCTCGAACGCGGCTGGCAGCCCTATGACATTCTGACCAAGGCTCTGGTCGGCGGCATGACTATCGTCGGCGCCGATTTCCGAGACGGCATCCTGTTCGTGCCGGAAGTGCTCTTGGCCGCCAATGCGATGAAGGGCGGCATGGCAATCCTGAAGCCGCTTCTTGCGGAAACCGGCGCGCCGCGCATGGGCTCGATGGTGATCGGCACCGTGAAGGGCGATATCCACGACATCGGCAAGAACCTGGTGTCGATGATGATGGAAGGCGCGGGCTTCGAGGTGGTCGACATCGGCATTAACAACCCGGTCGAGAACTACCTGGAAGCGCTGGAGGAGCACAAGCCGGACATCCTCGGCATGTCGGCGCTGCTGACCACCACCATGCCCTACATGAAGGTGGTGATCGACACGATGATCGAACAGGGCAAGCGCGACGACTACATCGTGCTCGTGGGCGGTGCGCCGCTGAACGAGGAATTCGGCAAGGCGATCGGCGCCGATGCTTATTGCCGCGATGCGGCGGTCGCGGTGGAGACCGCCAAATCCTTCATCGCGCGCAAGCACAATGCGTTGAGCGCCTGATTTGGCCCGCAAGGGACGTGCAGCCCGCTTGAGCGAGCGGGCTGCCTTCCGCCCGCCCGGCGGGCAGAGCCTGGAAGAGCGCTCCCTTACCGAACGGGGCCTGGCGGCTCCGGAGAAGAAGTCCGGCCGCATCCTGCTGATCGCCTGCGGCGCGCTGGCGCGCGAGATCCTGGCAATCAAGGAATTGAACGGCCTCTCCCACCTTGATCTCACCTGCCTGCCTGCCAAGCTGCACCTTTACCCGGATCAGATCGTGACAGCGGTGGAACAGGCGGTGGCGCATCATTCCGCCTCATATGACAAGATCTGCGTGGTCTACGCCGATTGCGGCACTGGCGGCGCGCTGGAGCGCAAATGCGCGGAGCTTGGGGTGGAGATGGTGGCAGGCCCGCACTGCTACTCCTTCTTTGAAGGCAACGACACCTTCGCGGCCCGCACGGAAGCGGGCGAGATCACCGCCTTCTACCTGACCGATTTCCTGGTCAAGCAATTCGACGCTTTTATCTGGAAGCCGATGGGACTCGACAGGCACCCGGAACTGCGGGACACCCTCTTCGGCAACTACACAACGCTGGTCTACCAGTCGCAAACCAGTGACCCGGCGCTTGTCGAGAAGGCACGCCGCTGCGCGGAGCGCATGGGGCTTGCCTTCGAGCACCGCCACACTGGCTATGGCGACCTGGACACCGCGCTGCAGACCTGGGCCCGCTGACCCTTGCCGAAGCCGCGGGTGCCCGGACCCGCTGCCTCCTACTGACTGAATACACTCCGGGGAGCGCGAAGGGCCGGCCCCTCGCCTGCCGGCCTCAGGCGTGCGCCATCGCGGTTTCGCGGATCCGGCCGATCATTGCCCGCAACCCGTTCGAGCGCTGCGCCGAGAGATGCTCGTGCAGGCCCAGCCGCCCGAGTTCCGCCTTGGCGTCCACCGCCGCCACTTCCGGCAGGGTGAGCCCGTTGTAGAGCTTGCGCAGCACCGCGATCAGCCCGCGCACGATCAGCGCGTCGCTGTCGCCGTCGAAATGGAACCTCCCGGCCTCGATAGTGGCGTGCAGCCAGACCTGGCTGGCGCAGCCCTCGACCTTGGTGGCGGGGACCTTCAGGGCGTCATCCAGCGGCTCCATCGCCTTGCCCGCTTCGATGACATGGCGGTAGCGGTCTTCCCAGTCCTCAAGGAACTCGAAATCCTCGACAATCTCTTCAAAGGCTTCGGTGGCCATGTCTCGTGTCTTCCCGGGTCGTCTGCACTTCGCTTATTGATGCACCTAAGGCGCGAAGGGGGGCATTTCAACAGCTTTTCAAGTGCCCGGTGATCGGGTAACCACTTGCGGGGACATTTCAAACCGGTGGGGACAGGCGGGAACGTATGATTAGACCGATTGCTTTGACTTTGGCGGCCGCGCTGGTGGCTTCGGGCTGCGGGTTTCGCGACTCGCGGGTCAACCCGGCCAATTGGTTCGGCGGCTCGCAGCCCGCTCCTCAGCTGCAGGACGCCGCAGGCAACCCGCTGATCCCGGTGGAGCGCGAGCGCTCCGGCCTGTTCAGCCGGCCTGACCCGGAGGACAACTCCCAGCTGGTGGCCGAGATCACCGGGCTCAGCGTCGAGCGCACGCCCTCGGGTGCGATCGTCCAGGCCACCGGGCTCGCCAGCCGCCAGGGCGCGCATGACGTCGAGCTGCGCCGGGTGGAGGGCGCTCCGGAGGGCGTTCTGGCCTATGAGTTCCGCGCTGTGATGCCGGAGTGGCAGACCCGCGTGGGTCCGCCCGCCACCCGCACCCTGCGTGCCGCCCGGACGGTCTCGGCCGAGACGCTCGCTGGCATCGGCACAATCCGCGTGACCGCCGCCGCCAACGCCCGCGAGAGCCGCAGGAACTGATCGCGGGCACTTGAGCCGGAAATAGAAAACGCCCGCCAATACGCGGGCGTTTGTTTTCTGCGGGATCGGGTTATCGCCGCACCGAGCGCTGGAGAAGGCCGAAGACCGGGGCGCCCCCCGCGTGCCGCCGACGCGCGGCTACGCTGGGAGCAATCGGAAAAAGTTCAGAGCTCCACCACTTTCACCGCCTGGCCCTTCGCAGCCAGCCCGATCTGCCCCTCGCAGAGGCGCAAGGCGTCGGCGCCAAATACCTCGCGGCGCCAGCCGGTGAGCGCAGGCACGTCGCGCTGGCCCGCGGCAATCGCGTCAAGATCGGCGCTGGGGGCGATAAGCTTGGCCGCCACACCCTCGGCCTCGGTCTTGGCCTTCAGGAGCACCCGCAGGAGATCGGCCAGCGCCGGGTTCACCTGCAGCTTTTCCTTGCTGCGGTCTGGCTGGGGCATCATTTCCGGCGGGCAGCTGACGCCACGGGCGACGGCCTCCAGAATGCCCTCTGCAATGGCGCCCTTGCGGGCCTCGCGCAGCAAAAGACGCGAGCCGCCAAGGTCCGCCGCGGTGCGCGGCTTGGTCGAGGCCAGCTCCACCAGCGCGTCGTCCTTGAACACCCGGTTGCGCGGCACGTTGTTCTTCTGGGCGTATTCCTCGCGGAAGGCCGCCAGTTCGCGCACCACGGCAAGGAACTTGCCCGAGTTGGTGCGGGTCTTCACCCGGCGCCAGGCTTCCTCGGGACGGATGTCGTAGGTGGCGGGATCGGTCAGCACTTGAAGTTCTTCCGCAACCCAATGCGAGCGCCCGCTTTTCTCCAGCTCGGCAGAGAGGAATTCGTAAATCTGCCGCAGATGGGTCACATCTGCCAGCGCATAGGCCTTCTGTGCCTCGCTCAGCGGGCGGCGCGACCAGTCGGTGAAGCGCGAGCTCTTGTCCAGCCCCTGCCGCGCGATCTTGCGCACCAGCGTCTCGTAGCCCGCCTGCTCGCCAAAGCCGCAGACCATCGCCGCCACTTGGGTATCGAACAGCGGCATCGGAAACACGCCTGCTTCGACCCAGAAGATCTCCAGATCCTGCCGCGCAGCGTGAAAGACCTTCATCACGTCTTGATTGCGGAACAGTTCAAACAGGGGTTCCAGCGAGATGCCCTCAGCCAGCGGATCGACCAGCACGGCATCGGATTCGCCATCGCCGGGATAGGCAAGCTGGACCAGGCAGAGCTTGGAGTAATAGGTGCGCTCGCGCAGAAATTCGGTGTCCACCGTGACATAGGCGTGCTGCGCTGCATCCGCGCAGAAGGCTTCCAGGTCTTTGGTGGTTGTCAGGGTTTTCATCAATAGCGGCTTTGTTCTGGTGAAGAAGTTGATCCCGAGGTGATACGCGGAAGGCGGGGGCAATGCAAACAGGAGGCGCACGCCCCTGCGGGTTTCCCGCAAGTATGGATCAAGCGGCACGGCCGGCGCAGAACGGCGGCACCCAAGCGGGGCGGATTACATTTCAATCCGTGATGAAAATGTCGTCAAACATTCATTTTCGGAATGTGCGGCCTGGGCGTATATTGGCCCTGCATTGTTCCAACGCCTCATGCGGAGACCAGAGCCATGACCGTATCCGACCTGCACAGCCCCTGCCCCGGCCACTCCGGACGCCCCGCATTCCCTAAGCTGGCGGCCCGCCGTAGGAGCTCGACTTTCCGCGCCGTTGCCGCCGGGCTGGCCCTCGTATTGCTCATGGGGGTTCCGGCCCTGATGGCGCCGCCGCCGGCGGACAGCACCGCGGAGACGCCGCTTGAATGGCGCGGCAACTCGGCCGGCCCACGCTGACCTCAGGGCAGCGCCACCAGCCGGCGGTCGCCTTGCGCAAAACGGCGCAGCACCGCCGGGTAGAGCTGGTGCTCCTGCTCCAGCACCCGCGCGGCGAGGGTTTCGGGCGTGTCGCCGGGCAGCACCGGCACCCGCGCCTGCCCCAGCACGGGCCCGTCGTCGAGCCGCGGCGTCACCTCATGCACGGTGCAGCCATGCTCGGTGTCGCCTGCTTCAAGCGCGCGGGCATGGGTGTGCAAACCCTTGTATTTCGGCAAAAGCGAGGGGTGGATGTTCAGCATCCGCCCCTCGAACTGCCCGACGAAACCGGCGGTCAGCACCCGCATGAAGCCCGCAAGGCAGACGATATCGGCCTCCGCCTTCAGGATCGGCTTCACCAGCTCGGCCTCAAACGCGGCACGGTCGCTGCCGTAGGGGCGGTGATCCACCACCGCCGTGGGCACGCCTGCGGCTTCGGCCTTGGCCAGCCCGCCCGCATCGGCACTGTTGGCCAGCACCAGGCACGGCCGCGCCGGGTGATCGCCGGTCATGCTCTCCAGAAGCGACACCATGTTGGAGCCGCCGCCGGAAATCAGGATCGCGACCCGCTTGTGGCTCACAGCAGGCTGCCTGCGTAGCGCATGCCGGTGCCGGCGGTGACGGTGCCGATGCGGCTGACCTTTTCTCCCTCGCCCTCAAGCAGCGCAACCAGCGCCTCAGCACGCTCTGCCTCTACTGCAAGGATCATGCCGATACCACAGTTGAAGGTCTTGAGCATCTCGGCCTCGGAAATGCTGCCGGTCTCCGCCATCCAGCGGAATACGCCGGGGAGTTCCCAGGTATCCAGATCGATGTCCGCGCCCAGCCCCTCGGGCAGCACCCGCGGCAGGTTCTCGGTCAGGCCGCCGCCGGTGATATGGGCCAGCGCATGCACGCCGCCTGCACGCACCGCAGCAAGGCACTGCTTGACATAAAGCCGGGTCGGAGTCAGCAGCGCTGCCCCGAGCGGGCCTTCGCCGAAGGGGCTGTCGGCTTCCCAGCCAAGGCCCGAGACCTCGACCAGCTTGCGCACCAGAGAATAACCGTTGGAATGCACCCCGTCCGAGGCGAGCCCCAGCAGAACGTCGCCCTCGCGCACGCCCTCGGGCAGCGCGGTGCCGCGCTCCATCGCGCCAACTGCAAACCCCGCAAGGTCGAAGTCGCCCGCCGGGTACATGCCCGGCATCTCCGCGGTCTCGCCGCCGATCAGCGCGCAGCCTGCCCGCACACAGCCCTCGGCGATGCCCTCGATGATGCGCGCGGCGGTGCCGGTCTCCAGCTTGCCGGTGGCGAAATAGTCGAGGAAGAACAAGGGCTCGGCGCCCTGGCAGACCAGGTCGTTGACGCACATGGCGACCAAGTCGATGCCGACGCCATCGACGTGGCCGGTGTCGATCGCGATGCGCAGCTTGGTGCCGACGCCGTCGGTCGCGCCCACCAGGATCGGATCCCTGTAGCCTGCGTCCTTGAGGTCGAACAGCGCCCCGAAACCGCCCAGCCCGCTCATCACACCGGAGCGGTTGGTGCGCTTGGCGGCCGGCTTGATGCGGTCCACCAAAGCGTTGCCCGCATCAATGTCCACACCTGCGTCCGCATAGGTCAGGCCGTTCTTGCCGCTGGTCATCCTCAGACTCCTTCCACAACGTTGCGGCAGGCTTTAGCGCAAGGCAGGCGCGAAGGGAACATGCGATTGCTGCCGCCGCGGCAGCCCTGCTGCGCCGCGGCGATGAGGCGCATTCTTGGCTTGACCTCCGGCGCCGGTTTCTTCTAACCACGGTGCCATGGCGGGCCTGTAGCTCAACGGTTAGAGCAGAGCGCTCATAACGCTTTGGTTGCAGGTTCGAATCCTGCCGGGCCTACCAGCCGCCTCCTCCCCCCGCACCGCCGAAGCAGGCACACGCGCGCCGCGCTTCTGCGCCCGCCGTTTCTTGCGTTTGCCGTTTGCCGGTCCGCTGTCGGGAAAGGTGGTGCGGGTGAAGGGACTTGAACCCCCACGCCTTGCGGCGCCAGAACCTAAATCTGGTGCGTCTACCAATTCCGCCACACCCGCACTGTTCCGCAAGCGCTGGCGCGCCCGCGTGACGCGCTCAATAGCAAAGCCCGGCGGCGGATGCGAGCCTAAAACGCAGCTGCGCGGCACCAGTGCAATCCGGCAACAACCTTCTCACTAAACCGGCTCCTTGCGCGGAATTTCGCCGAAATTTCTGGGAACCGACCCGGGATTCACGGTATTTTAGGCAAAAGCGAAGAAATCTGAGGCATCAAAAGCGAGATCCTAGATGAAATCATTTGCATCCGCGCCCCAGCGCACGCTTCCTTCGCCGCCGCCTTTCCTGCGCCAGTTTCTTGGCGCCCAAAGCGTCAGCCTGCCGGCGGGTACGCTGGTGGAGGGCCGCGCCGGCAGCTGCCCGGTGGAGGATCTGCGCCCCGGCAGCCTGGTTGCAAGCCGCCGCGGGGAGGCCCGGATTGCGGCGGTGCGCTGCCGTCAGGCACTGTTGCAGGCGGTGGAATTCGCGGCCGGTGAAGACAGCGGCGCCCCCGCACTGATTGTGCCCTGGGACCAGAAGCTCCTGATTCACGGACGGCGGGCCCAGGCGCTGTTCGGCCAGCCGCAAGCGGTGGTGCCCGCCTACGAGCTCGCTGATGCCGAGGGCGCGCGCGATTTGGGCTTGCAGATGCTGACGCTCCATATCCTCGAGTTCGACCGCCCGCATGTGATCTATGCCGGCGGAATGGAGCTGGCCGCGGCGCAAGCGAACGACGGGATGCGGCCGGCGGCCTGATGAGGCAAGAGCCGGGGCGCACTGAATAACAGGCTGCGCGTGCGGCGCGGCGGGAAGTATTGGGGTGGCAGCGCCTTACTGGCCTGTATCCCGGTCAAGCAAAGCGCGCAGCTCACCTTCAAACACGGTTTTCTCATTGCGGATCCCAGTCCGGTAATCCCGCAGCGAATCTGCGTATCCCTGCTCCTGGCCAAGAATAGCTTGAATTCTCTGCGTCAGCGCTTCCGGTTCAAAGAAAAGGGCAGTGCCGACCAGCAGACTTTCGGGCAGCGGCACATCTTCGGGAAAATTGGCTGCCCCGGCCTTCCGCACCACAGGAATGCAGCCGCACAGTGCCGCCTCGCGCGGCACCCGGTCCTTGCCTGGATGCGGCCCGAAATCTAAAAAGATCTTGGTATCGGCCAATACCGAAACAACTTTTTCGCGCGCCATGTTCTGCAGCGCTATCACGTTGAACCGCTCCTTCAGGTGGTGGATCAGCGGTTCAGCGCCTGTGGCCTTGTTCGGAAGGTAGGCAATATCATAAGAGCGCGCCGCCAGCGGCTTCGGGTCCGGGATCTCGTCCAGTTCGATATAGTCCGAGAGCATCGATACCGAGGCGGCACCCTGCCCGCGGACAAACTGCGCCGCATATTCCGACTGGCAAAGATGCCGGCAGTCCCGGATCACCCGCTGGGCGTACAGCTGATGCAGCTGGGTGAGGGGAAAATTATCCACGCTCAGCCACCAAAAGTAGACGTTCGGACAGCCGAGCCGCACCAGCGTGTCGGCAAGCTCCGGCCAGATTTCAGGCACCACGAAATGGCTGTCAGCCGGCATTTCCGTGACCTGCCCGACGCCAAATCTCCGGAGCCTGGCATCCACCCTCGGTCCCAAAGGCCGCCCGGCCAGCCGGCGCTTCAGCACATGCCCCAGCTGCAGCTTCCGGGCCACACGGACCGTATCCCCGTCACGTGTCAGCTTTGCCGTCCCCCGCGCCATTTCAGGGAGACCGAGATACATCATCTTGGCATCTCCGCCGAGGTCGTTCATCGTGCGGGCGGCCTGATGCAGCGCCAAGGGCCCGCCAGTGAAGCTGCCAATCGAAATGAAGCAAAACGCCAATTTAATATTCCTTTTCCGGGCAAGGCGCTGATCTGCCGCCCAAAGAAAATTGTCAAGAGACCCCCAGCCTGCGCAGCACCGCGGGGATCTGCTCCGGCAGATCCTCGGCGATCAGGCCGGGGCCGAATTCCAGAGCGCATTCCACATGCAGCCAAGCGGCGGTCTCGGCCGCCTGCATCGGCTTGAGCCCGCGCGCCAGCAGCCCGGCAATGAAGCCCGCCAACACGTCGCCCGCCCCGGCGGTTGCCAGCCAAGGGGCGGAGCGCTCGTAATGCGCGGAGTTGACCGAGCAGCGCCCGTCCGGCGCGGCAATCACCGTGTCCGCCCCCTTGAACAGCACCACGCAACCTGCGCGCTTCGCGGCCTCGCGCGTGGCGTCGACCTTGGAATAGGCGGGGCCTTTGGTGGCGGGCGCCTTCAGTTTCTCCGACAGATCCGGGAACAGCTTGGCAAATTCGCCGCCATGCGGGGTGAGCACGCAGTTTTCGTGCAGCAGCTCGAACAGCGCCTCGGGCTTGAGCTCGAACCGGGTGAGCGCGTCGGCATCCAGCACGGTGGCGCGCTTCTCCTTCAGCACCGCCATCACCAGCGCTTGGGTATCCGCCCCGCGCCCGAGGCCGGGGCCGAGGCAGACCGCGTTGAACCGCTTGTCCTCCAAGAGTTCGCTGACCCCATGCGCGCCGTCGATCTGCCGCAGCATGATGGCGGTCAGATTGGCGGCATTTTCAAACATCGCCGACCGCGGCGAGCCGACGGTGACCAGCCCGGCCCCGATCCGCAGCGCCCCGCGCGCCGCCATCCGCGCCGCCCCGGTTTTGCCCGCGCCGCCGGAGAGGACCAGCGCGTGGCCGTGGGTGTATTTGTGCTGACCGCCACGCTTCCCGATCAGGTGCGGCTCTGTCAGTTTGGCAACGCCGCCCGGTTCAGCGGTTTGGCCTGATTTCAGGCCAATATCCTTTACAACAAGCTTCCCACAGACCGTTGGGCCGTCACCTAGAAAATGTCCGGCCTTGGTGCTGTGGAATGTCACTGTCAATTCGCATGCAGCTGAACCCGCTTCCAACTTTTGCGGAAGGCCGGAAAAATTGTCAGGCCAGAGAATTTGGCCGCTATCGCTGCAAAGCCCGCTCGGAAGATCGACAGAAACAGTTCGCGGAAGCCAATCGGGGCGTTCTTCCGCCGACAGACCCCCACCTGCGTCACGGCAGTCGTGCAAATCAAGCAACAACAGCCCCAAACTCTCAATAGGGCGAGTGAGGCCAGTTCCGAATAACGCGTCGACAATCACATCTGGCTTCAGTAGTGACGGTTCCGCCCTATCGCTCAACTGCGACACCGCACCTTTCGCCAACCACCGCTCACAATTCACCTTCGCATCCGGCGGCAGCTTGTCCGGGTCTCCATACAGAAACACCTCCAGCTCCCAGCCGCGCACCTTCAGCAGCCGCGCCACCACAAAGCCGTCGCCGCCGTTGTTACCCGGCCCGCACAGAACCACCGCAGGGCGCGGCTTTTCATCTTTCTCCAAATACTCCGGGGGTGCGGGGGCCGGCCCCCGCTGATCCGCCAGTTCCGGCCATTCCTCGAAGATAGCCTCGACCACCCCCTGCCCGGCGCGCTCCATCAGCTCCAGCCCGGTCACCTCGCCGGAGTCTATGGCGGCCTGTTCGATGGCCCGCATCTGGGCTGCGGTCAGCAGTTCGGTCATGTCGTGCCCTTCCCCGATTCAATTCTGCGCAGTTTCTGGGCGCTTTGATTATTTTTTAGGCAGCCGCGCCGAAAAACTGGCCGCGGGCGCGGCAACTCCGCCGCTGCGCATTGCTGGCTTCATTTAGAAGTGAAATGACACCTGCAACAAGGTCGTGAGGAGCCCCGCACCATGAAAAAGATCGAAGCCATCATCAAGCCATTCAAACTGGACGAGGTGAAGGAAGCGTTGCAGGACGTCGGCGTTCAGGGTCTCTCGGTCATCGAAGTCAAGGGCTTCGGCCGCCAGAAGGGCCATACCGAACTCTACCGCGGCGCCGAGTACGTCGTTGATTTCCTGCCCAAGGTGAAGGTCGAGGTCGTGCTGGACGACGACCAGGTCGAGCCGGCCATTGAGGCGATCATCGATGCCGCCAAGACCAACAAGATCGGCGACGGCAAAATCTTCGTCTCGCCCGTCGAGCAGGCGATCCGCATCCGCACCGGCGAGACCGGCCCGGACGCGCTGTAAGCCGCTGAGACCGCAAAAAACACGCAAGACAACTTATCAAGAAGGACAGAGGGAATGAGCGCAGACGCAGTTCTCAAGACACTCAAGGACGAGGACGTCGCCTACGTCGACATCCGTTTCACCGATGTGCGCGGCAAGCTGCAGCACGTGACCGTCGATGTCGATCTGGTTGACGAGGATTTCCTGGAAGAGGGCTTCATGTTCGACGGCTCCTCGATCGCGGGCTGGAAGTCGATTGAAAACTCCGACATGAAGCTGATCCCGGACACCGAGTCCGCCTACATCGATCCGTTCTATGCGGAAAAGACCCTGTGCCTGCACTGCTCCATCGTCGAGCCCGACACCGGCGAATCCTACGAGCGCGACCCCCGCGGCACCGCCCAGAAGGCGGAAGCCTACCTGAAGGCCTCCGGCATCGGCGACGCGGCCTACATGGGCCCGGAAGCGGAGTTTTTCCTGTTCGACGACGTGCGCTTCTCGAACTCGATCAACAAGGTCTCCTACGAGGTCGACGCCACCGACGCCTCCTGGAACACCGACACCGAATATGAAATGGGCAACATGGGCCACCGCCCGGGCCTGAAGGGCGGCTACTTCCCGGTGAACCCGACCGACGAAGCGCAGGACCTGCGCTCGGAAATGCTGTCGACCATGAAGCGGCTGGGCATGAAGGTGGACAAGCACCACCACGAGGTCGCCTCCTGCCAGCACGAACTGGGCTTGATCTTCGACACGCTGACCAAGCAGGCCGACGAGCTGCAGAAGTACAAATACGTGATCCACAACGTGGCCCACGCCTACGGCAAAACCGCGACCTTCATGCCGAAGCCGATCTATGGCGACAACGGCACCGGCATGCACGTGAACATGTCGATCTGGAAAGAGGGCAAGCCGCTGTTTGCAGGCGACAAATACGCTGACCTGTCGGACGAGGCACTGTGGTTCATCGGCGGCATCCTGAAGCACGCGAAGACCCTGAACGCGTTCACCAACCCCTCGACCAACTCTTACAAGCGCCTGATCCCGGGCTTCGAGGCGCCGGTTCTGCGCGCCTACTCCGCCCGCAACCGCTCCGGCTGCGTCCGCATCCCGTGGACCGAAAGCCCGAAGGCCAAGCGCGTCGAGGCCCGCTTCCCCGACCCGTCCGCAAACCCTTACCTGGCGTTCGCCGCGCTGCTGATGGCCGGTATCGACGGCATCCGCAACAAGATCGACCCGGGCGAGGCGATGGACAAGAACCTCTACGACCTGCCGGCCGAGGAGCTGGAAGGCATCCCCACTGTCTGCGGCAGCTTGCGCGAAGCGCTGGACGCGCTGGCGGCGGACCACGACTTCCTTCTGCAGGGCGACGTCTTCACCAAGGACCAGATCGACGGCTACATCGCGCTGAAGATGGAAGAGGTGCAGCTGTTCGAGCACACCCCGCACCCGGTCGAATTCGGCATGTACTACAGCTGCTGATCCCGGCCGCAGCAGCAAGTTCACAGGGCGCCCCGCACGGGCGCCCTTTCTTTGCTGCCGGTTGCAGGCCAGCGATTTTCCTTGCCAAACCCGCCGCGCGCAGGCATATGGGCTCTGTATTCTATCTCTCGACTCCTGTTCCTTACGGCTCAGCATTCGACGTTGGGCTACCGGATCGCCGCATCCCGCGGGCGATACAAAGGAAAAGGAACTTCTCCATGGCCACTGGCAAAGTGAAATGGTTCAACGCAACCAAAGGCTTCGGCTTCATCGAGGCGGACGGCCGCTCGAACGACGTGTTCGTGCACATCTCCGCGGTTGAGCGCGCAGGCCTGCGTGACCTGAAGGACGGCCAGGCCGTCACCTTCGAAATCGAAGCCGGCCGCGACGGCCGCGAATCCGCGACAAACCTGGAACTGGCGTAAGCCAGTCCTGCCGGGGCGCCCTAGCGCTCCGGGCGGTATCCGGCACGGGGCGTTTGCGCGCCCCGTGTTTTTTTATGCGCTGGCCGGATATTCTCCCGGCTGGCTTCCCCGCACTGGAAAACGGCGCGCCGGGCCATTCCCGGCGTAACTGCGCCAAACGCCCGATTGCGGCTGACGCCGAGCGCGGAACAAGGCCGCAGCGCTATTGGGGGAGCGGCGCGGCTTGCGGCCGGGCCGGCGGGAAGCCCTCCGCGATTCAGTCCAGGCGGCGCACCAGGAGCTGGTTGCCCTCGCCCTTGCGGGTCTCGAAAATCTTCAGCGAATTGATCAGGTCGCTCAGCTTGCGCTTGCCATAGCTGCGGGTGTCGAAATCCGGCGCCGCCTTGGTGATGTACTGGCCGATCTGGCCCAGCGGATACCATTCGTCCTCCTGGTCGATCGCATCCATCGCGCGGATCACCAGCTTGGCGGGGTCCTTCAGCACCGGCTCGGCAGCGGCCCCGGGCGCATCGGCCTTCGCCGCCTTCGGTTTCGGCTTGCCTGCTTCCTCCACCAGGTTCTCTACATAGATGAACCGCTTGCAGGCTTTCACGAAGGCCGCGGGCGTCTTGCGCATGCCCATGCCGTAGACATCCAGCCCCTGCTCGCGGATGCGGCTGGCTAGACGGGTGAAATCGCTGTCCGAGGAGATCAGCACGAAACCGTCGAAGCGGCCCGAATGCAGGATGTCCATGGCGTCGATCACCAGCGCGATGTCCGACGCGTTTTTGCCGGTTGTATGGGCAAACTGCTGGTGCGGCACGATGGCGAGCGAGGCCAGCTTGTCCTTGTTCCAGCCCTGCGGCCCGCCGCCGGCAAAGTCGCCGTAGATGCGGCGGATGCTGGCCTCGCCGAAGGAGGCAATCTCCTCGAACATCGCCTCGGCGAATTTGGCAGAGATGTTATCGGCGTCGATCAGCACTGCTAGAAGGGGGGATTTCGTGGCTTGGGCCATGGCTGTCACCAGTCCGTTCGTCGCTGGAGGGGAAGGCAGCGCCGGGAGCCGCAAGCCCCCGGTGCCAATGGTAAACCCCGCAGTATGCGAAGCGGGCCGGGCTTGGCAAGACCAACCTGCCGCCAGCGCTGCCGTGCACCGCAGAAGGGCTTGATCCGCCTGCGGCACCGCTGTACGCAGGCCGGCTTCCGCACGTCCCACAGGAGCAGACCATGACCGCCCCCCGCACCCTCGGCATCGATTTCGGCACCTCCAACTCCGCAGCGGGCGTGGCGGTGGCGGGCCGCCCCTGGCTGGTGGAAATGGAGCCGGGGGAGCCCACCCTGCCTACCGCGGTGTTTTTTGCTGAAAGCCCGCGCGCCATGCGCATCGGCCACAGTGCCACCCGCGCGCTGACCGAAGGCGAGGAAGGCCGTTTCATGCGGGCGCTGAAAAGCCTGCTCGGCACATCCCTCCTGCACGAGGAGCGCCGCATCAACGGCGAGCGGCTGAGCTTTGCAAAGATCATCGCACGCTTCCTGGCGGAGCTGAAAGCGCGGGCCGAAACCGCGGCGCACACGGAGTTCACCCATGCACTCTCCGGCCGGCCGGTGCATTTCCACTCTGCCGATGCCGGGCGCGACGCCCGGGCCGAAGCTGACCTGCGCGCCTGCTACCTGGAGGCGGGGTTTCAGGATGTGGCCTTCATGTTTGAGCCCGAAGCGGCACTGCGGGCGGCGGCCCCTGCGGCCGCCACTGGCACCAGCCTGGGCCTGGTGGCCGACATCGGCGGCGGCACCTCGGACTTCACTGCGTTTGAGCAGGACGCCGAGGGCCGCTTCCGCATCCTCGCCTCCCACGGTCTGCCGCTGGGCGGCACTGATTTCGACCGCCAGCTCAGCATTGCGCACGTGATGCCGCTTCTGGGCCGCGGAAGTCAGATCCGCAATACTTTCGGCGGCGGCAGCCTGCCCGCGCCGAACCGCATCTTCAACGATCTCGCCACCTGGCAGATGATCCCCTTTCTCTACAGCCCCGAAAGCCGCCGCGCCGCCCGCGATCTCGCCGCCCATGCGGAGGAGCCGGAGAAGCTCGCGCGGCTGGTCGCTGTGCTGGAGGAGGAGCTGGGCCACGATCTCGCCTTTGCGGTGGAGCGCGGCAAGATTGCCGCCAACCGCGAGGGTGGCGGCGCAGGCGCCATTGCGCTGGGTCTCCTGCAGCGCGGGCTGTCGCGGCCGCTTGACGGCGCGGCACTGCGCGAAACCCTTGCCGAGCAGACCGCCGCGATCCGCGCCTGCGCGCTCGAGACGCTGAAGATGGCGGGGATTTCCGCCGGCGCAGTGGACCGGATCGTGATGGCCGGCGGCTCTTCGCTTTTGCTGCCGCTACAGGCGGAACTGCAGGATCTCTGCGCAACTGCCCGGATTGACACGGAAAACGCGATGACGGCGGTGGCGGACGGGCTGGCCCTGTCGGCTGATGCCGCCTTTGCTTGAGCGCTGGGACCGGATTGCGGCAATTCCCGGTCGACAGCCGCGCCCACCGCGGTAGGGTCGGTGGCAGATGACGAGTCGCTGCACATGAGGTTTCCGATGCGCCGCCTGCTGGCCCCTGCCCTGCTGTCCTGCCTGATCTCCACGCTCGCCGCCGCGCCCGCGCTGGCCGCCGCCTGCGGCAACTCCGCCGCCGGGTTCGACGCCTGGAAGCAGCGCTTCGCGCAGGAGGCACAGCGCGCCGGTGTCGGCGCCCGCGGCCTGCAGGCGCTGGCCGAGGCGCGCTACGCCAGCCGCACCATCTCAGCCGACCGCAACCAGAAGAGCTTCAAGTACTCGCTGGAGAAGTTCATGCAGATCCGCGGCTCCGCCACCATCGTGGCGCAGGGCCGCAAGCACTTGGCGCGCAACCGGGATTTCTTTGCCGCGCTGGAGCGCCGCTTTGGGGTGCCCGCTGGCGTGCTGATCGCCATTCACGGGATGGAGACCGCCTTTGGCAACTTCATGGGCGACAGCCGTGTGGTCTCGGCGATCGTGACACTGACCTATGACTGCCGCCGCTCGGACTTTTTCCGCCCCCATGCGCTCGGCGCGCTGAAGCTGGTGGACCAGGGCGCCCTTACCGGGGCGACGCTGGGCGCCAAGCATGGCGAGCTGGGCCACACACAGTTCCTGCCCGGCAATGCGCTGAAGTACGGCGTCGACTGGGACGGCAACGGCCGGGTGGATTTCTACAACAAGGGCGATGCGCTGGCCTCCACCGCGAATTACCTGCGCCAGAAGGGCTGGCAGCCGGGCAAGGGCTATCAGCCGGGCGAGCCGAACTACCCGGTCCTGAAGGAGTGGAACGCCGCCAGCGTCTACCAGCAGTCCCTTGCGATCATGGGCGCGCAGATCAGCCGGTAAGGCCGGACGGCGCGCGATTCCCGGCAGGGCGGGTGCGGGAACCGGTTCTGGGCAGCAATATGGCCCTGCGCCGCCACGCTTGCGCCCCATTTGCCCCGGCTCCGCCGCAACCGCTCCAGCCAGGATGTTGAAATGGCGCAGCTTTTCTTAAAATTTGATGCAGCCTCGTGGTTCGCACCTCGCTGCCAAGCAGGCGCCGCCCCCCGCCTCACTTTCAGCCATTTCCCCATTTAAGCTTTCGTTAGGAAGACAGCTGAATGGAGGATCCGGACAGTGGCAACAGGTGCAGCAGTGGCAGAAGACATCAAGCAGCCGGGCAGCCAGAGTGGCAGCCGGGTATCCAGCGGCACGGGCAAGCCGGAGGCCGAGTCGGCCGGTGGTGCCACGGGCCGACTGGGGCTGGAAGACGGCGGCAGCGCCACTTTCGTCCAGGCGATCGATGCTGTTGCCAAAGCTCTGGAAGGCGCCGGAATCACTGCGGTGCCCGATGCTGAAGGGGCAGCCCCCGGAATGCGCCTGCTCTGTACGGGCTTCGAAGTGCAGATGCGCCTGCGCAGGCCCGCCCTCACCCCCAGCCGCCAGCAGAGGTCCGACCTGTTGCAGCCCGCAGCGCTGCTCGACCTCTCGGTGCTGCCCGAAAGCGGTACGCCGCAGGCCCGTGAGGACGCTCAGACGGTGCTGGCCGGGCTGCTGCGCCAGCTGGTGCCAGAGCTTGAGGCAACCTCTGTCGAATGGCTCGGAACCGGAGTGCTGCTAACCGGTGAACAGTTTCTCGAGGCCAGCGGTCAGCTTTCTGCGCGGCCCGCCCGGCGCATGCGGCGGCCGTCCCGCGTCCAGCCTGCCCGTGTCCCGCCCAAGCCCGAGTGCGCCTCCGCCCCGCACGCAGCCTCCGGCAACCGGCCGCGCGGCCGCGCCTGTTTCGCGCCGGTGGAACTCGCCGCCCAGCGCATCGATGCGCAATGCGAGCAGGTGCTGCGGCAGCTGCAGGCGGCCAGCCCGGACGCTGGCCCTGACACAGCGGCAAAGCCCGCGCACATCCCGGCGTCTGGCAAGGCCCTGCCGTTTATGCGCCTTTCCACCCTGCTGCCGCGCCTGGGTACCCTGCTGCGCGGCCCCGCCACCGGCTCTGCCCCTGCGGGCCACATGCGCTTTGCAGGCCAGGTGCTGATGCTGGCGTTCCTCGTCTTCTTCGTCGAGACAACCGGCGTGGTACAGGCCGCGCTGCCGCTTCTGCCGTAGGCGCAGCCCGGCTGCGCCTGCTGCCGTCAGCCCGCCGTCGCCGCGGGCAGATCCTGCCGCGCCACCACGGAAGTGTGGATCGAAAACACCACCGCCCGGGTCCGCGGCAGCCGGTGGATCGCCTGCTTCTCGCTGCGCAGATATTGCGCCTGCCCCTCGGGCGGCTGCGCGCGCGGCGCATGCTCGCTGCGCGGCTGGTGCAGCGTGGGGTCGTGATACCAGAGCGCGTTGAACCGCCACAGCGGCCGCCCCGGCTGCACCCCGTCGAACAGCCGCTGCACCCGCGCCGCCAGCCCCGCGTCGTAGCTCTCCACCGGAATGTGAATAGCGGTGAGCGGACGCATGAATTTTTCCGCCAGCGTCCAGCTTGCCGGGAAACACAGCACCGCGCCGGTAAGCACGTGTTCGGCGGCGCCCTCGGGCTTTTGCAGGATGCAGAAATCCTGCTGGGTGATCCGCCCCAGGCTGCCCAGCGGGTCTTCGCGGTCGAGCGTGACCTCAACGCCATCCGCCCGCGTCACCCGCCCTTCCGCCGTCGAGCCGGGATCGACCGCCTCCGCCGCCATCTCCAGCAGTTCCTGCGCCGCCGCCATCGCGTCCGCGTCCAGCCGCAGAACATCGCCGCGTGCGCCGGCCAGCAGCCGCTCGCGTTCGGCCATCTGACCGGCAAAAGCGTCATCAGGCACAAGCCAGATCTCGGGCGCAAGCGGCTGGATTCCTGGCAGCTTCCGAACCTGAAGCGGATCGTAGGGCAGGCGTTTCTGAAGAATCGGCGTCATCCCTCCGGCATAACAGCCGTCCCCGCAAAATCCAGCCCGCCAGATGCATCCGGGCCCGAAAAGCCCGGAAACGACCGCTTGGGGGGTCGCATCCAGCCGCGCAGGCGCCACAACCGCAAGCCAGTCTGGACAGGACTGTGCAGCGAGGGAGGCGTGCCATGAACGAGCATTACCGGGATACCCGCAAGATCGACCCCGCCCGGGGCGCGCGTCTCGGCGACAACACCCCGAACGACAATAACCGGATCGAGATCGGCCCGACCCAGCTGGCCTTCCGCGAATGGGAGGCCGCGGGTCTTGCACTGCCGGACCTGCAGGCAATGCGGCAGTACCGCTGGCAGCGGCTTACCCGCTTCATCAATGACCGGGGTTATGCGGGCCTCCTGCTCTTTGATCCGCTCAACATCCGCTACGCTACCGATTCCACCAACATGCAGCTCTGGAACACCCACAACCCGTTCCGCGCGCTCCTTATCTGCGCCGACGGCTACATGGTGCTCTGGGATTACAAGCAGTCGCCCTTCCTCAGCACCTTCAACCCCTTGGTCCGCGAGCAGCGCGCGGGCGCCGATCTGTTCTACTTCGACCGCGGCGACAAAATCAGCGTGGCCGCCGACACGTTCTCCAACGAGGTGCGCGTGCTGCTGGAGGAGCACAGCGGCACCAACAAACGCCTCGCGGTCGACAAGGTGATGCTGCACGGTCTGCGCGCGCTTGAAGCGCAGGGTTTCGAGATCCACCCGGGCGAGGAGCTGACCGAGAAATGCCGCGCCGTCAAAGGCCCGGACGAGATCCTGGCCATGCGCTGCGCCCACCACGCCTGCGAAACCGCGGTGGCAGCGATGGAGCGGTTTGCGCGCGAAAACATCCCCGGCGGCGGCATCTCCGAAGATGACGTCTGGGCGGTGCTCCATGCCGAGAACATCCGCCGCGGCGGCGAGTGGATCGAGACCCGCCTGCTGGCCTCCGGCCCGCGCACCAACCCCTGGTTCCAGGAGTGCGGCCCCCGCATCATCCAGAACAACGAGATCATCAGCTTCGACACAGATCTGGTCGGCGCCTACGGCATATGCATCGACATCTCGCGCAGCTGGTGGATCGGCGATGCCGCGCCGCGCGCCGACATGGTCTATGCCATGCAGCACGGGCTGGAGCACATCCGCCACAACATGGAGATGCTGCGCCCGGGCGTGAACATCGAGGAGCTGTCGCGCCGGTGCCATCAGCTCGACACGCAGTTCCAGGCGCAGAAGTATGGCTGCATGATGCATGGCGTGGGCTTGTGCGACGAGTGGCCGCTGGTCGCATACCCCGACCGCATGGTCGAGGGCGCCTTCGACTACGACCTGGAGCCGGGCATGGTGCTTTGCGTCGAGGCGCTGGTAAGCCCCGAGGGCGGCGATTTCTCCATAAAGCTCGAGGATCAGGTGCTGATAACCGAGGACGGTTACGAGAACCTCACGCGCTACCCGTTCGATGCGGCCCTGAGCGGCGCGGGCTGAGGCCCGCCGGGGCCTCCAATGGGGGAGGCTCCGGGACATCCTGCGGCGCCTCGCCCGTTTTCACACTCCCGTGACGCTGGCATGGCCTGCCTTGTTCGCGCCCGCCCGCGCCCTCACTCTAGCGGGGAGGACGATAACAAAGGCGACAGTCATGCCCGCAGAACGCATCACCTTTCCCGGCCGCGGCGGCACTTCGCTCGCGGCGCGGCTGGACCTGCCCGAGGGGCCGGTTCTGGCCACGGCACTCTTTGCCCATTGCTTCACCTGCTCCAAGGATATCCCCGCCGCGCGGCGCATTGCCGGGCGGCTGGCGGCGATGGGGATTGCGGTGCTGCGCTTCGATTTCACCGGGCTTGGCCATTCCGAGGGCGAGTTCGAAAACACCTCCTTCACCTCCAACGTCGCCGACCTTGTGGCGGCCGCGCAGTATCTCGCAGGCCGCGGCATGGCGCCTGACCTCCTGATCGGCCATTCGCTTGGCGGCGCGGCGGTGCTGCGCGCACGGGCGGGCATTCCCTCGGTCAAGGCCGTGGTGACGCTGGCTGCGCCTTTTGATCCCGGCCACGTCACGCACCACTTCGAAGCCGCCCTGCCGGAAATCCGCGAAAAGGGCCGCGCCGAGGTCTGTCTCGGCGGACGGCCCTTCACGATTGGCCGCGAGTTTGTCGAGGATATCTCCGCCGCCAACCTGGCAGAGGCGGTTGCCGGGCTCAAGGCGGCACTGCTGGTGCTGCACGCGCCGCGGGATGAGACCGTCGGCATCGACAATGCCGCCGCCATATTCGCGGCCGCCAAACATCCGAAGAGCTTTGTCACCCTCGATGACGCCGACCACCTGATCAGCCGCGCGCGGGATGCCGAATATGCCGCCGAAGTGATTGCCGCCTGGGCCGCGCGATACGTGGAAATGACGCCCCCTGCCCCGCCCCCCGGCGCGCCGGAAGGCATCCTCAGGGTGAGCGAAGCCGATCCCGACGGCTTCCTGCAGGACGTGCAATGGGGCCCTGCGCACCACACCTACGCGGACGAGCCGCTGGCCTATAGCGGCAGCAACCGCGGGATGACGCCTTACGGTTTCATCTCCGCAGGGCTTGGCGCCTGCACCTCGATGACGCTGCGGATGTACGCCCGCCGCAAGGGCTGGCCGCTCGAGGGCATCAGCGTCGATATCAGCCACGACAAGGTGCACGCGCAGGACGCCCAGCCCACGGGGCCTGCCAAGATCGACCAGTTCACCCGGGTGATCCGCCTGCGAGGGGATTTGACTGCCGCCCAGCGCGAAAAACTGCTGGAGATCGCCGGCAAATGCCCGGTGCACCGCACGCTGGAAAGCGGCGCCAAGGTCATCACGGAACTTGACGAAACACAGGACTGAGCCCCGCAGGGCGAACGGCGGGCAACGCCCTCCCCTCAGCGCCAGAACGCGCAGCGGGCCCCTCCCGCGCCCGGCCCCTGCATCGCAGATGCAGCGGCAGCGGCCTTGGGCCGCGCGCCGTGCGCGCACGGCGCCCCGCTCCTGCGGCTGCCGCCGCGGCACTTGTCGGGCCATGGCATCAAGCAGCGGCCCCGGGCAAACTGCCTCACACCGGCTGCCCAGCCTTGCTGTCTGCCGCCGCCTCCTCTAAGACGCGCGGCATCTGCAGCCCAACTTGCAAGAGGTGCCTCCGCCCATGATCCCCCGCTATGCCCGCCCCGAGATGGTCGCCATCTGGTCCCCCGAGACCAAGTTCAAGATCTGGTACGAGATCGAGGCTCATGCCTGCGAGGCGATGGCCAACCTCGGCGTCATTCCGCGCGAAAACGCCGACGCGGTGTGGAAGGCCAAGGACGTGGAATTCGACGTCGCCCGCATCGACGAGATCGAAGCGGTGACCAAGCATGACGTGATCGCCTTCCTCACCCACCTGGCCGAACATGTAGGGAGCGAGGAAGCCCGTTTCGTGCACCAGGGGATGACCTCCTCCGACGTGCTCGACACCTGCCTCAACGTGCAGCTGGTGCGTGCCGCCGACCTGCTGCTTGTTGGCATGGACAAGCTTCTCGACGCGCTCAAGACCCGCGCCATGGAGCACAAGCACACCGTGCGCGTCGGCCGCAGCCACGGCATCCACGCCGAGCCCACCACCATGGGCCTCACCTTTGCCCGCTTCTATGCCGAGATGGACCGCAACAAGCAGCGCCTGATCGCCGCGCGCGAGGAAGTCGCCACCGGCGCGATCTCCGGCGCGGTCGGCACCTTTGCCAACATCGACCCGGCCGTCGAGGAGCACGTCTGCGAGCAGCTCGGCCTGCGTCCCGAGCCGATCTCGACCCAGGTGATCCCGCGCGACCGCCACGCGATGTTCTTTGCCACCCTCGGCGTCATCGCGTCTTCGATCGAGAACATCGCCGTTGAGATTCGCCACATGCAGCGCACCGAAGTGCTGGAAGGCGCCGAGTTCTTCTCGATGGGGCAGAAGGGCTCCTCGGCGATGCCGCACAAGAAGAACCCGGTCCTGACCGAGAACCTCACCGGCCTTGCCCGCCTCGTGCGCATGGCGGTGATCCCGGCGATGGAAAACGTCGCCCTCTGGCACGAGCGCGATATCTCGCATTCCTCGGTCGAGCGCGGCATTGCCCCCGATGCCACCGTGACCCTGGACTTCGCCCTGCACCGGCTGGCGGGCGTCATCTCCAAGATGCTGGTCTTCCCGGAGAACATGCTGGAGAACATGAACAAGTTCCCCGGCCTCGTGATGTCGCAGCGGGTGCTGCTGGCGCTGACCCAGGCCGGTGTCAGCCGCGAGGACGCCTATGCGATGGTGCAGCGCAACGCGCTCAAGGTCTGGGAGGAGCGCGTAGATTTCCGCGAGCTGCTGCTGGCCGATGCAGAAGTTGTGGCGGCGCTCGGCGAAGAGGCGATCAACGAGAAGTTCGACATGGGCTACCACACCAAACATGTCGACACGATCTTCAAGCGGGTCTTCGGCGAATAAGCCTGCCCGCCTCCGCCCGGATCTGCCAGCGCCCCGTTCCCGCGACGGGGCGCTTTTTTGTCGCAATTTTGACCTGCCGGGGGCATATTCCACCTGTTTTCTCAACACCATGGCCAGCACCGGCGCCGGGCCGCCCCCCTTTTTTTGACGACGGATTTGCAGCTTGGGTTTGTTTTCCGAATACGACGACGCCGCCGTGCAGCAAAGGATCGCGGAGTTTCAATCCGCCTGCGATCTGCCTGGCGAGACCGCTCATAACTGCATTCACAAATCCGGCTTTGGCAAGCGGCCGCAGATGGTGTTCAGCGTCGTGCATGAAAATGGCCAGAGCTTTGCCCTGAAATACGACTTGCAGGAAGAGCCCGGCTGGCTGAGCGCCGAGTACGACAAACTGCTGCGGCTGCAGGCGCATTTTGACGGCGATCCTCGGCTGTCGGTGACCGGACCTGTTTATCTCGGCCGCGACGGGACCTTTCATGTGACCCGTTTCGCAGCCGGCCAGACGGCGACGGGCATGTTCAGGCACGCCTCCTCTGCCGCGCAGGCAGCACAGGTCTTCCGCCGCGCCGGCGCCTGGCTGAACAAGCTGCACAACTTGGAGCCAGCAAGCGAGGATCAGTTTCATACCGGCTGGATTTTTGCCGAAATCGACGCCGCTCTGGCGCTGATGCCGGGCGGTGCGGCACGGGACGGCGCGGCTCTGGCGTGTGTTGATGCGCTGGCAGAGCAAGCCGCAGCCCTGCAAGGGTCGACCGCCCTCAGCCTGTTTGCCCATGGTGATTTTCACGGCGGCAACCTTATCTTTGGCAAGGGCACCGCCTGCGGGCTGGACCTGGCCTATGCCCATCGAAAACTGGGCCTGTACGACGTTGTGGACTTCCTGATGCTGGACCTGCGTCGGCCCGTCCCCCCGGGAGAGCTGGGCGCGGGCGGCATTTGCCAGCATCATGTGGAGATGTTCCTGCGCACCTACCGCCATCCGGTGCCGCCGGACTTGCTGGACTTCAGCCTGCGCGCCAAACTGCTGACCGAATGGGCAAAACTGTCCGCCCGCGCGCCGGAGGCAGACACGCGCGCCGGCAGGCGGCTGGCAACCATCCGGGAGCGTATTGCCCGTGCCTTCGGCCGCAGCCGCTCCGGTGCCCCCACACAACATTGATCGCAACCGCACCGCGCCGGGGGGGCCATATCCCGCAATCGTGATGCACTTTCACCGGGCCATCGCGGCGGGCCCTTGCTATCCTGCGCCGGAGTTTACCCTCGCGGAGATGCCCCATGCGCTTTGTCCCCGTCCTGGCCCTCTCTCTGGCCATGACATCCCCCGCCGCTTATGCTGCCAGCGGGAATGACTGGAACCCGCCAAAACCCACGGAGACCACCAGGGTCTGCAAGGGCAAGAAGGTCTGGGACGAAAAGAAGAAGCGCTGCGTGCGGCCGCGCAAGTCCTCGCTGAACCAGCAGCAGCTCCTCGGCGCCGCGCGCGAACTCGCCTATGCGGGCCGGTTCAAGGATGCGCAGGCGGTGCTGTCCGTGATGGCCGATCAGCAGGATTCGCTGGTGCTTACCTACTGGGGATTCACGCACCGCAAACTGGGCAATTCCGGTGAGGCCGCGGCCGCTTACGAACAGGCGCTCCTGCGCGATCCGGATAACCTCCTTGCCCGTTCGTATATGGGCCAGGGCCTTGTGGACCAGGGCAAGTTTGGCGCGGCGCTGCTACAGTGGCGGGAAATCCGGGCGCGCGGCGGCACGGGCAAATGGGCCGAGGTTTCGCTGCGCAGGGCCTTGGAAACAGGCGCTTCTTACGGCTACTGAGCTTCAGGCTTTCTTTACCGCTTCAGCCGTACCCTGAGCCCGGACAAAAGAGAATCTTTTTGGCTAAGGTGCGAGAATGCCTCAAGACAACATGCTGGCGCTGCCATCGGCTTCCCCGGGGATGGATCTGGGTAATTTCGGCGGCGGCGCGCCCGCCAGCGGCGGCGGGGCGGCCGGCCTCAGCGGCAAGGCCAAGGCCGCGATCATCGTGCGGCTATTGCTGAACGAGGGCGCGGATGTCCCGCTGGAAGAGCTGCCGGACGACCTGCAGCTGGAGCTCACCCAGCAGATGGGCAAGATGCGCATCGTCGACCGCGACACGCTGCACGCGGTGGCCAGCGAATTTGCCGAGATGCTGGACAATGTCGGCCTCTCCTTTCCCAACGGCCTGGCCGGCGCGCTCACCGCGATGGAGGGCAAGATCAGCCGCTACACCCACAACCGCCTCCGCAAGGAGGCCGGGGTGCGGCAGTTCGGCGACCCGTGGGAGCGGCTCAAGAAACTCTCCCCCGAGGACCTGGCGGAGCTCGCCCAGGCCGAAAGCACCGAGGTCGCAGCAGTGCTGCTCTCCAAGCTGGATACCAACAAGGCGGCGCAGATGCTGGTGCATCTGCCCGGGCCGGTGGCGCGGCGCATCACCTATGCGGTGAGCCAGACCGCAAATGTGACGCCCGAGACCGTGGACCGCATCGGCCTGTCGCTCGCCGCCCAAGTGGAAGCGCGCCCCGACCTCGCCTTCAACGACTCGCCGGGCCAGCGCATGGGCGCGATCCTGACCGAAGCCGCCGCCGCCAAGCGCGAGGAGGTGCTGACCGCGCTGGACGAGGAGGACGAGGAATTCGCCACGAAGGTCCGCAGGGCGATCTTCACATACGCGCTGATCGGCGATCGGCTGCAGGCGCTGGACGTGCCCAAGCTGATGCGGGTAGTGCCCCAGCCCGATCTGGTGACCGCCATGGCCTATGCCAGCGACGAGGAGGACGTCGCCACCAACGAGTTCCTCCTGAAAAACATGTCGACCCGGATGGCCGCGAATATCCGCGAAGAGGTGGCCGAGCGCGGCAAGGTCAAACGCAGCGACGGCGAGGCCGCGATCAGCCTGATCATCGGCGCCATGCGCGACCTGATTGCCACCGGCGAAATCGAGCTGAAATCCGAGGAGGATGAGGAGGGCTAGGGCTGCCCGCCCCTCCGCCGCTGACCGCCGGCCCGGCCCTGCACGGCGCCGGCCCGCTGGCCCGGGAGCCCGCGCCGCCCCGGAGGCGGATTTCACAAGTTTTCCCGGCGCCATTGACCGGCGCCAAGGAACAGCCCCGTCCGCGCTGGAACCTGCCGGAACGGGCCGGATCCCCGGCACGGCCTGTACCAGGTCGGCCCGCGGCCTGGCCCGTCCGGGACCTGCTGCCGGGCCGGTGCGGCGGCCGGCGCACGCGCTTCCCCCGGGCCGCCGCCGCGCTTGCCGCTCATCCGTTGACCCAGTGTCTTTCGGGCGATGCCGGCCGGGCCCGTATGCGCAATCCCGCCACCCGGCTTGTGCCCGCCGCTGGGCGCCAGTAAGATGCGCATCTTGATCCGCATTCCTGCGCCGCAGCATTCCAGACCCCATGCCAGTTGACCCTTCCGAACTCTCCACGTCGAGCCACGTCAAGTATTACGCCAGCAACCTGTTCCTGCGCGGGCTCCTGCTGGCGGGCCGCGTGGTGCCCTACCGCTGGCGGGTGCCGCTGATGGGCCGGCTGGTCACCGCGATGGGGCGGCTGGCGCGGTTCGACAAGCGGGTGCGCGACAATCTCGCGCTGATCCGGCCCGAGCTGGCGGACACCGATGCCGGTACGCTCTACCGCCAGGTGAGCGACAACGCCGGCCGGATGATCACCGAGCTTTACGCAGGCGAGGCCTTCCGCCGCCGCGCCTGCGCCGCGCCGGTAACGGGTCCCGGGCTCGCCGCGCTGGACCGTGCCCGCGCCGAAGGCCGTCCGGTGATCTTAGCCACCGCGCATTTTGGCAATTACGATGCCGCCCGCGCCGCGCTGATGGCCCGCGGGCATGAGATCGGCGCACTCTACCGGCGCATGGCAAACCCCTATTTCAACGAGCATTATGTCGCCGCGATGAAGGCCACGGGCGAGCTGATGTTCGAACAGGGCAAACGCGGCATGGTCGAGATGGTGCGCCACCTCAAGAAGGGCGGCATCATCGCCATCGTCACCGACCTGCACGCCCAGGGCGGCGAGCCGATCGAGTTCTTCGGCAAGCCCGCCGTCACCTCCACCGTGCCGGCCGAAATGGCGCTGAAGTACGGCGCCGCGCTGATCCCCGTCTACGCGGTGCGCCAGGACAACGGTCTCGACTTCGAGATCCTGATGCATGAGGAGATCCCTCCCAGCGACGCCTCCGCCATGACCCGCGCGCTGACCGCTGACCTTGAAGCGGTGGTGCGCCGCCATCCCGGCCAATGGTTCTGGATTCACCGGCGCTGGAAACCCTTCGTGCCGGTTGCAAAGCAGCGCAGGGCGGCAGCGGCGGATTGATCCGCCCGCGGCACCCGAACCGGCTAATCAGCTGCGGCAGCTGCCAGCACCGGCCCATAGGCCCCCTGCTGCACCACCACCGCGGCGCGGTTGGGGCCGGGCAGCGGCACCACGAGATCCAAAGGCGCGCGGCCGTCCCATTCCGCCACCAGTTGCCAGTCCTCCACCACATTGGCATAGCTGAGGGTGCGCCCGGCCAGTTCGCCGCGGGTGATGCGCACCGTCTTCAGCGGCGCATAGCGCACCAGCTGCACTATCAGCTGAGCTGCCTCCCTCCCGGTGTGCGCAATCCCCTCCAGCCTGCTGCCGCGCGGTTCCAGGCGAATAAGCAGGCTTTCCCCCGCGCGCTCGAGCCCCAGAGAGACCAGGCGCGGCGCGTCCTTGTGCCGGGCAATGGCCTCTGCCACCTGCACCGCATCGGAGCCCATCACGTCATCGATTCCCATTACTATCATCTGCGGCGTGTAGATCATCCGCCGCCCGGCCGCCTGGGCATAGCCCTTCTGCCGCTTGGTATGGGCAGGGTCAGCAAAGCGGTCTTTCCAGCCGATGTAGTCCCAGTAGTCCACGTGCAGCGCGAGCGGCAGCACGCCCTCGCGTCCGGCGAGCCGGTGCAGCAGCGCATCAGCCGGCGGGCAGGCCGCACAGCCCTGAGAGGTGAACAGCTCGACCAGAACCGGCGGCTGCGGTGCATCCGGCACCGGCGGGACCGCCTCCTGCGCCCGCACACAGACCGGCAGAGCCATCGAAAGTACCGCCGCCAGCGCCGCAAGCCGTCTCATGCGTCCATCTCCGCTGCTTCTTCCTCTGCTGGCTTAACCGGATGCCGCGCCCATGGCCAATCAAAGTAATTTGACACGATGCCAGCCACGCAGCCCCCAGTAATTTCCCGGCTTTTTCTGTGTACCATCGCATACAAAAAATACACCTCTTTCCGCTGCCAGCTATTGAAAGCGCGCCCGCACTGCTCCAAGTTCGCAAGTAGCGAATTCCCTGCACTCAAAATTTCAGAGGGAGGCCAATCATGCCTATCAATGTCGGACAGGACACCGCCAGCACGCGCAAGCAGTTGACCGCAGGCGGAAAGACGATCTCCTACTATTCGATCCCCGCCGCCACCGAGGCCGGGCTTGGCGATTTCTCCAGACTGCCGGCCGCACTGAAGGTGGTGCTGGAGAACATGCTCCGGTTCGAGGACGGCGGATTCTCGGTCTCCACCGACGACATCAAGGCATTCGGCGAATGGGCGGAAAAGGGCGGCAAGAACCCGCGCGAGATCGCCTACCGCCCGGCCCGGGTGCTGATGCAGGATTTCACCGGCGTGCCGGCCGTGGTTGACCTCGCGGCGATGCGGGACGGCATCAAGGCGCTTGGCGGCGATGCCCAGAAGATCAACCCGCTGAACCCGGTCGATCTGGTCATCGACCACTCGGTGATGATCGACGAATTCGGCAACCCGCGCGCCTTCCAGATGAACGTGGACCGCGAGTACGAGCGCAACATGGAGCGCTACCAGTTCCTGAAGTGGGGCCAGGGCGCCTTCAACAACTTCCGCGTGGTGCCTCCGGGCACCGGCATCTGCCACCAGGTCAACCTCGAGTACCTGGCGCAGACCGTTTGGACCGACACCGACCAGAACGGCGAAGAAGTCGCCTACCCCGACACCCTTGTCGGCACCGACAGCCACACCACCATGGTGAACGGCGCCGCCGTTCTGGGCTGGGGCGTCGGCGGCATCGAAGCCGAAGCGGCGATGCTGGGCCAGCCGATCTCCATGCTGATCCCCGAAGTGGTCGGCTTCGAGCTCACCGGCGAGATGACCGAGGGCACCACCGGCACCGACCTGGTGCTCAAGGTTGTGGAGATGCTGCGCGCCAAGGGCGTGGTCGGCAAGTTCGTGGAATTCTACGGCGAGGGCCTGGACCGGCTGCCGCTTGCGGACCGAGCCACAATCGCCAACATGGCGCCCGAATACGGTGCCACCTGCGGCTTCTTCCCGATCGACGGCGAAACCATCCGCTATCTGCGCAATACCGGCCGCGATGAGGACCGCCTCGCGCTGGTGGAGGCTTACGCCAAGGAAAACGGCTTCTGGCGCGGCGCGGACTACAACCCGGTCTACACCGACACGCTGCATCTCGACATGGGCACCATCGTGCCCGCGATCTCCGGCCCCAAACGGCCGCAGGACTATATCGCGCTGGATGAAGCGGCCACCACCTTCCACAAGTATATCGAGGGCCAGCGCAACGCCAAGGACGCGAGCGAGCAGGCCGAAGGCCGCTGGGAAGGCGAAGGCGGCCAGCCCGAACCGCAGGACATTCCCGGCAACGAAGGCCACCACAAACTGGGCTTCGTGAGCACGGACGAGCATAACTACCAGCTGCACGACGGCTCCATCGTGATCGCCTCGATCACCTCCTGCACCAATACCTCGAACCCCTATGTGATGATCGGCGCCGGGCTGGTTGCGAAAAAGGCGCATGAGCGCGGCCTGACCCGCAAGCCCTGGGTCAAGACCTCGCTGGCGCCGGGCTCGCAAGTGGTGTCGGAGTATCTTGAGGCCGCCGGGCTGCAGAAGCATCTGGACGCTATCGGCTTCAACCTCGTGGGCTACGGCTGCACCACCTGCATCGGCAATTCCGGCCCGCTGGCCGAGGAAATTTCCAAGTGCATCAACGAGAACGACCTGATCGGCGTCTCGGTGCTCTCGGGCAACCGCAACTTCGAGGGCCGCATCTCCCCCGATGTGCGGGCCAATTACCTGGCTTCGCCGCCCCTGGTGGTGGCCTATGCGCTTGCCGGTGACATGAACATCGACATCACCACCGCGCCGCTAGGCCAGGACAAGGACGGCAAGGACGTCTACCTGAAGGACCTCTGGCCGACCCAGAAGGAAATTGCCGATTTGGTCGAGCAGACCGTCACCCGCGAGGCTTTCAAGTCGAAATACGCCGATGTCTTCAAGGGCGACGAGAAGTGGCAGGCGGTAGAGACCACCGATGCGGAGACCTACGACTGGCCCGCGACCTCCACCTACATCCAGAACCCGCCCTACTTCCAGGACATGGGGCCGGAGCCGGGCACCATCCAGAACATCGAGGGCGCCAAGGTGCTGCTGATGCTGGGCGATATGGTGACCACCGACCACATCTCGCCCGCAGGCTCCTTCGCCAGCACCACGCCCGCAGGCAAGTACCTGCTCGAACGCCAGGTGCAGCCGCGCGAGTTCAACTCCTACGGCTCGCGCCGCGGCAACCACGAGATCATGATGCGCGGCACCTTCGCCAACATCCGCATCAGGAACGAGATGCTCGACGGCGTCGAAGGCGGCTACACCAAAGGGCCGGACGGCAAGCAAACTTCAGTCTACGAGGCCGCGATGGCCTACCAGGAGCAGGGCACCCCGCTGGTGGTGTTCGGCGGCGAGCAATACGGCGCCGGCTCTTCGCGCGACTGGGCGGCCAAGGGCACGGCGCTTCTGGGCGTGAAGGCGGTGATCGCGGAAAGCTTCGAGCGCATCCACCGCTCCAACCTCGTGGGCATGGGGGTGATCCCCTTCGAGTTCACCGGCGGCGACACCCGCAAGACCCTGGGCCTCACGGGTGAGGAAACCGTCTCGATCCGCGGGCTGGACGATGTCACCCCGCAGAAGGAGGTGCCCTGCGACATCACCTTCGCGGATGGCACTACCAAGACCATCACTCTGAAGTGCCGGATCGATACCGCGCCGGAGAAGGAATACATCGAACACGGCGGCGTGCTGCACTACGTGCTGCGCAACCTGGCGAAGTCGTAAGCCAGGCCCACAGCCTTCAACCTTGACGGGCACCCTTCGGGGTGTCCTTCTTGTTCCGGCAGGTCAAGTTTCCACAGGAGGGCAAACCGCATGAGAAAGACCGTTCTGGTAACCGGCGGCGCCTATGGCATTGGCCGGGCAATCTGCGCGCGGTTTCTGGGCAGTCACGCGCTGGCCCTGACCTGGTGCAACACGCCGCCGGACCCGGCGCGGGGTGAGCAGCCGGACGTGCTGGCAATGCGGGCCGACCTGACCCAGCCCGGCGCGGCTCAGGCCGTAGTGGAAGACACCATGGCGCGCTTCGGGCGGCTCGATGTGATCGTGAACAACGCAGGCGCTGTGGCGCAAAGCCCGCCCGATGCCTTTGACGCGGAGGCCCAGCGCGCCATACTCGACCTCAACCTCCTGGCTCCGCAAGCGCTGCTCAGCGCCGCCCTGCCGCATCTGCAGCCGGGCGCGTCCGTGGTCAGCATCTCCTCGGTCAATGCGGTGCTGCCGCCGCGGGGTGCGGCCACCTACGGCGCCAGCAAAGCCGCGCTGAACCTCTGGACCCGGGCCATGGCAAAGGAGCTGGGACCCCGGGGCATCCGCGTCAATGCAGTGGCACCGGGCGCTGTCAATGTGCCAGAATCGCCCCGGGATGCCGCATTGACCAAATTGTTCACGGATGAAACCGCGCTTGGCCGCCTTGCCAGCGCCGAGGACATTGCTCAAGCAGTCTTCTTTCTGGCATCAGATGCCGCGCGCTCGATCACTGGCGAAGTTCTGACCGTCTCGGCCGGCTACCGCCTGTAGCCGGGACAATTGCCCGCGTCCGCATCTTGGTCCAGAATGACCCCATGAAACAGTTAGACAGCATCACCGGCTTTCACGCCCATGTCTACTTCGACGAGGCGACCGTGGAGAAAGCCCGCAGTCTCTGCAAGGACGCCGCGGCCACCTTCGGAGTCGAGATGGGCCGCATGCACGAAAAATGCGTCGGCCCGCATCCGATGTGGTCGTGCCAGCTCACCGCGAGCCCGGAGCAATTCGCACGTCTGCTGCCCTGGCTCGCGCTGAACCGGGACGGGCTCATTGTCTTTGCGCATCCCGAAACCGGCGACGCGCTGGCGGATCACCAGGATCACGGCATCTGGCTCGGCACCGGCCTGGAACTCGACCTCTCGGTCCTCGCCTAAGACCGGCCAGCCGGGCGCAGGCATCCCGGGCCAGCGTAATCGCCGAGGGGCCCCGCCCGCGGCGGGGAAACGGCTGTTGCGCTTGCCGGGGGTGCAGGCGTCTGGCAGGCAGGGGTCTGGCGTCGAGGGACCCGGAGCTGCTGCTTTTGTGAGTTCCCCTTCTCTGCTGTACAAAAAGCTCGCCGCAGGCGGGGTTGTCCTCCCAAGTTAAAGCACCAAGCCGCGCATCTCCGGCGCGCGCGGAGGCGATCCAAACGGGTATGACTGGCAGTTTATCCCGGCAAAGTCCGTAGACCCTCTAGGGGGAACACCAAGCGGCAGCCAAACCGCCGCCGCGTGGGGGCGCGCCGGCGATGCGCGGCGGCCTATCGGCCTTGTTCCGCGCTGTGCGACTTCCCGGTCTTCTCCCGCCCTCTGCGCCCTCCCGGCCCTGTCCCGCGCGGTTGCAGCAGGGGCAAGCGGGCGCGCGCCCGCTTAGCCGCCGCGCGCCCTCTCGATCGCCGGGCGCAGGGTCTTCTCGATCGCGCGCTGCGTCAGCGGCCCGGCAAAGCGCAGGACGATCTTGCCCTCGCCGTCGATCACATATGTTTCGGGCACGCCGTACAGCCCCCAGTCAAGCGCCATCCGGCCCTTCTCGTCGCGGCCGATCCCGGTGTAGGGATCGCCCAGCTCCTCCAGAAAGCCCTCGGCCTGATCCAGCCGGTCCTTGTAGTTCACCCCGTAAATCGGGATGCCCTCGGCTGCCAGTGCCTCCAGATTGGGATGCTCCACCCGGCAGGGCGCGCACCAGCTGGCCCAGTAGTTCACCAGTTTCACGCCATCTGCGCGCAAGTCGGCATCGCTGAACATCTCCTTGCCCGGGAATTCCTCCAGCACCACCGGCGGCGCGGGCTGGCCTTCGCGGGCCGAGGGCAGGCTCTCGGGGTCTTCGCGGAACATGCCAACAAGCGCGAGGCCGACGAACCCGGCAAAGACCAGACCCGGAACAGCCATCAGAGGCGATACCTTAGCCATTGCGCTTCACCCTTCCTTCCAGCTCCTCCATGTCGCGGCGCACCCGGCGGCCGCGCCACAGCGTCAGCACCACCAGAACCGCGAGGAGCAGCAGCGACGCGGCATAGGCCGACAGCACGGTATCGGCGTATTTCCCAAGGTCGGGCATCAGATCAGCCATCAGGCCTCCAGACGTTCGCGCGCCAGCAGCGCCTTGATGCGGCGGGCGCGGATTTCGGTTCCGGTGCGGTAGAACACCAGCGCGATGAACAGCAGAGCAAAGCCCGCCATACAGATGTAAAGCGGGGTGGAGAAGACATCCGCGACGTTCTCCTCCTTGTCGAGCGACAGCGACGCGCCCTGGTGCAGCCCCTGGTTCCAGAAGTTCACCGCATAACGGCTGAGCACGGCAAAGACGGTGCCGACGAGGCAGAGGATCGCGGTCAGGTCGGCCGCGGTGTCGGGGTTGTCGATCGCCTCCCACAGCGCGATATAGCCGAGGTAGAACAGGAACAGCACCAGAAACGACGTCAAGCGCGGGTCCCACGCCCACCAGGTGCCCCACATCGGCTCGCCCCAGATCGCGCCGGTGACCAGCGCGATCAGAGTCATCACTACGCCCACGGGCGCGGCGGCACGCGCCGCCAGCGCGCTCACATGGTGGCGGCGGATCACCCAGATCAGCGACGCGACCAGCATCATGAACCAGGCGTTGATCGCCATCAGCGCGGCAGGCACATGCAGGAAGATGATCTTCACGGTGGAGCCCTGCCGGTAATCATCCGGCGTGAAGAAAAAGCCCCAGATCAGCCCCGCCCCGACCAGCACGGCAGAGAGCGTCCACAGCGCCGGCATCACCCGTTCGGTGGTGGCGAGGAACTTCTTCGGATTGGCGTATTCCCAGATCGACATGGTGGCTATTTAGCTCTTGCTTCAGGGTTTCTCAATTCACGGTGACGGCATGCGGGCTAGCGCAAATTGACGCGCAGCACGGCGGCGCTGGCAAAGGGCAGCAGCCCGATGCAGGCAGCGGAAATGCCCGCGAGCAGCAGCAGCGGCGTCTGCACCGCCAGCCCCTCGGCCCCGCGCCGCGCCACCTCGGCGCCGAAGATCAGCGTCGGCACGTAAAGCGGCATCACCAGGAGCGACAGCAGCAGCCCGCCGCGCTTCAGCCCCACCGTCAGCGCCGCGCCGAAGGTGCCGATCACGCTCAGCGCGGGCGTGCCCAGCAGCAACGAGATCAAGAGCCAGCCAAAGCCCGCCTCGGGCAGGCTCAAGAGCACGCCAAGAACCGGCGCCGCCAGCACCAGCGGCAGCCCGGTGGTCAGCCAGTGCGCCAGTGCCTTGATGCTGACCGTGGCCTCCAGCGGCAGCGGCGCAGTGGCCAGGAGGTCGAGCGAGCCGTCCTCCCAGTCGAGCGCCAGAAGCCGGTCGAGCGACAGCAGGCACGCGAGCAGAGCCCCGAGCCACAACACGCCGGGCGCAATCCGCGCCAAAAGCTCGGACTGCGGGCCGACCGAAAACGGCACCATCACGGTGACGATCAGGAAGAAGGCCAGCCCCAGACCAAAGCCGCCGCCCGCGCGGAACGCCAGCTTCAGGTCCCTCAGCAGAAGCGCGATCACAGGAAGCCTCCGTCGAAGTCGTCGATCGCCGGCGGTGCCGCCTTGAAGGGGGTCACGTCCAGCACCTCGCCCTCCAGGCCGAGGTCGATGTGGGTGGCGATCAGCGCAGCCCCCCCGGCGGTCAGATGCGCCCGCACGGCATCGGCAAAGAGCGCCACCGAGGCGCGGTCAAGGCTCACCGTCGGCTCGTCCATCACCCAGATGGGCCGCCCGGTGACCAGCAGCCGGCTCAGGCCCAAGCGCCGTTTCTGCCCGGCCGAGAGCATCCCCGCCTGCCGGCTGCGCAGGGCTTCGAGGTCAAACGCTGCCAGCGCCTGGCCTATCCCGTTCCTGCCAAAGACGCTGGCCCAAAAGGAAAGATTCTCTGCCACCGTCAGTGCCGGTTTCAGCCCGTCTGAATGCGCGGCGTAGGCAATGCGGTCCTCGGCGCCGTCGATGCGGCCTTTGAGCGGCGGCTGCAGCCCCGCAATGGTGCGCAGGAGTGTGGTTTTGCCGCTGCCGTTCGGCCCGCGCAGGATCAGCGCCCGCCCGGGATCGAGCGTGAAGCTCACGCCTTCCAGCACCGGAAGGCCGCCGCGCGCCACGCTCAGATCACTCACATTCAATGTCATGAATTTTTCATATCCCATTGCCCCGGCGCATGAAAAGCCTCAATCGGGGGCCTTGCGCCTTGCGCCAGGTCAAACCGGGGGCCGATCGTCGGGGCCGGATCTTTCAGGGCCGCTCAGACCGGCAGAGCGGCAAGCGCGATGCGGCGGCCTTCCGACAGGAGCACGTTGTAGGTGCGGCAGGCGGCGGGGGAGTTCATGGTCTCAACCCCGATCCCCGCGCCTTCCAGCTGCTGGCGCAAGCCCGCCGGTATATGGGCAATCTCTGCACCCGTGCCGACGAACAGCACGTCGATGGAGCCTGCCAGCGCCAGAAGCGGTGCAGCGTCATTATAGCCGCCCCAGGCGGCGGTGCCCGCGCCCGAGGTCAGCACCGCGCCGGTCTGCACCTTGCCGCCGATGCGGAAGAAGCCGGGGCCGTAGCCGTCCACCGGTTCGGCGTCGCTGTAGCTCACTTCGTTCAGGCGCATCGGCTGGGTCCTTCTCAAGCTCCGGGTCGGGCCCGGAATAACACGCTCGGGCGGCGCGGGAAATAGTCGCGGCCGTGAAGCGGGGAGCCGCATAGTGCCGGCGCATGCGGGGCGGCCCGCCGGCTCTGTTCCGCGCTGGGTGACACAAAAAAGGCCGCAGGTATCCCCGCGGCCTCCCCTGTTCAGCGTTTCGCCCGTTCAGGCGTCGATATTGGCGAACTGGTTGCCGGTCGGCGCACTCGGCTTGTTCCAGTCGCGCTTCACGCCCAGCTTCAGCAGGATCGTGGAGGCCACGAAGACCGAGGAATAGGTCCCCACCACGACGCCCCAGATCATCGCAAAGACAAAGCCGCGGATCACGTCGCCGCCCAGCACATAAAGCGCGATCAGCGCGATCAGCGTGGTGACCGAGGTCATCATGGTCCGGCTCAGCGTTTCGTTGATCGAAATGTTCAGCACCTCCTCCAGCGGCTTCTGCTTGTACCGCCGCAGGTTTTCGCGCACCCGGTCAAAGACGACCACGGTGTCGTTCAGCGAATAGCCGACGATAGTCAGCAGCGCCGCGATGATGGCGAGGTCGAACTTGATCTGCAGCTCGGAGAAGACGCCGATGGTCAGGATCACGTCATGCACCAGTGCGGCCACGGCGCCGAGCGCGAATTGCCACTCGAACCGGAGCCAGATGTAGACCAGCACCGCTGCGATGGCGAGCGCGACCGCGATCACCGCGGTCTGCACCAGCTCGCCCGAGACTTTCGGGCCCACCGATTCGACCGAGACGAACTTGATGCCGGGCGCCACCTTGTCGAGCGCCGCCTGAAGACTGGCGATGACCTCGGCCGAGACTGCCTCGCCGTCGTCCTGCGCCTCGATGCGGATCATCGCCACGTTCTGCTCGGGGCCGAAGGTGGGGTCGAAGACCTCGGTGATCGAAATATCGCCCAGCTTCAGTGTCTGGACCGCATCCCGGTAAGCGCCGACATCAACAGGCTGCGCAGCCTCGGTGCGGATCGTCGTGCCGCCGCGGAAGTCGATGCCGAAATTCAGCCCCTGAAACAGGAAGGAGGCAAAGCCAACCACCATCATCACGGCCGAGATCCCCAGCCAAAGCCGGGCGCGCTTGAAGAAATCGAAGGAGGTCTCCGTGGGTACCAGTTTCAGCCGCATCTTACACCTCGATCGTTTTAGGACGGCGCCGTTCGAACCACATCACGATCATCAGCCGGGTCACGAAGATCGCGGTGAACACCGAGGTCAGGATGCCTAGCCCCAGGGTGATTGCAAATCCGCGCACCGGGCCGGAGCCCATCGCGAACAGGATCACTGCGGTGATGAAAGTGGTGATATTGGCGTCGAGAATGGCGCTCAGCGCCTTGGAATAGCCTTCGTCGATGGCCCGCGCAGGACCCCGGCCCGCTTTCAGTTCCTCGCGGATGCGCTCGAAGATCAGCACATTGGCGTCCACCGCCATGCCGACCGTCAGCACGATGCCCGCGATGCCCGGCAGCGTCAGCGTGCCGCCGATGAGGCTGAGCGCGCCGAAAATCAGCGCAATGTTGAGAACCAGCGCCACATTGGCAAAGAGGCCGAACAGACCGAAGCTCAACGCCATGAAGATCAGCACGCCGGCAAAGGCCACGGCAGTTGCAACCTTGCCCGCGTCGATGCTGTCCTGGCCCAGCTCGGGGCCGATGGTGCGCTCTTCGAGGAACTCGAGCCCCGCAGGCAGCGCGCCCGCACGCAGCAGGATCGCGAGGTTGGTGCTGTCCTCGATGGTGAAATTGCCGGTGATGATGCCGGAGCCGCCGGGGATGTGGGACTGGATCACCGGGGCGGAGACCACCTCGTCATCCAGCACGATCGCAAAGGGCGAGCCGATGTTTTCCGCCGTGTAGTCGCCGAACTTGCGCGCGCCGGAGGTGTTGAAGCGGAAGGTCACCGCGGGCTGGCCGTTCTGATCGAAAGACGGCTGCGCATCGACCAGCTGCTCGCCGGTCACCACCGCGGCGGCCTCCACCGTGTAGTAGACGCCCTCCTCGTCCAGCGACGGGATCACCTTGTTGCCCACGCCGGGCGCGGCATCGGGATCGCTGCCGCGGCCCACGACCGGATTGAAGGTCAGCTGCGCCGTGGTGCCAATGATCTCCTTCAGCTCGGAAGCCGAGCCGATGCCCGGCACCTGGATCAGGATGCGGTCGGCGCCCTGGCGCTGGATCGTCGGCTCGCGGGTGCCGACCTCGTCGATGCGGCGGCGCACGATTTCCAGCGACTGGCGCACGGTGCGGTCGTCTGAGGCCAGCTTCTCGGCCTCAGACAGGCGCACCACCAGGATGTCGCCCTCAGCCGAAACCTCAATGTCGTTCGCGCCCGCGCCGGTCAGCGTGGCGATCGGGTTTGCGAGACCGCGCACCACTTCCAGCGCCCGGGCCATGCCTTCGGGTTTGGAGATCTTCAGGCGAATCTGGTCCGCCGGGCCGGGCTGGCGGCGGAAGGTGCCGATGGCGGCGCGTTCGGGCCGCAGCGCATCGCGCACTTCCGGCCACAGCGCATCCATCCGCGCTTCATAAACGTCCTCGACTTGCACTTCGGCCAGGAGATGCGCGCCGCCACGCAGATCGAGACCGAGGTTCACCAGCCCCGAAGGCAGGAAATCGGGCCACTGCGCAGCCGTCTCCAGCCGCTCCGGGGTTTCGCCGCGGGCGATGATTTCCGCCGCGGCGTCATTGGCCTGCTCGACGCGGGTATAGAATGCATTGGGCAGGGCAAGCAAAAGGCCGGCCGCGCAGGCCAGCCAGATGAGAACCCTTTTCCAGAGATCAATTTGCAGCATTGCCCTGCCTTATCAATGGGTTGGAGTGGGCGGTTTACGCTGCCGGCTCGGTCTTGCTCAGCACTTGGGCGATGGTCGCCTTGACCACGCGCACCTTGACGCCTTCGGCGATTTCCACTTCGATCTCGCCGTCTTCCTTGACTTTGGAGACCTTGCCGATCACGCCGCCCTGGGTCACCACCTGGTCCCCGCGGCGCAGGCCGTCCACCATCGCCTGATGCTGCTTCATCTTTTTCTGCTGCGGGCGGATCAGCAGGAAGTACATGATCGCGAAGATCAGGATAAGCGGGAGAAACTGGCCGATTGCGCCAACGTCCATGGGATATTCCTTCTGTGAAAGCGGCACGATACGCGCCGGAATTTTGCAGCGGAACCTATGCGCTGGCCACTTGGGTTGCAAGGCTCACCGGGCGGTTCGGGTCGGCAAATGCAAAAGCCCGGCCGCGCGCGGGCCCTGCAGCGGAGACGAGCCGCGCAGCGCCGGCGCGCACGGGGCGGTAAGCGGCCGCCTTGCGGCCCAGTTCCGCTCGGCGCTGCGCCTCCGCCACCCCCTGCCCCCTTCCCCTTTGTTCATCACTGCGGCATAGGATGGGGCAGTGATTCAACACCCGCATTGCAAGCCAGGAGTGACCCTCATGCATGACATCCGCGCCATCCGCGAAAACCCTGCCGCATTCGACGCCGCCGTGGCGCGCCGCGGGGATGCGGGCGTGTCGTCTGAGATCCTGGCCCTGGACGAGGCCCGCCGCGCCAAGATCCTCGCCGCCGAGACCGCCCAGGCCGAGCAGAACAAGGCCTCCAAAGAAGTCGGCGCCGCCAAGGCCCGCGGCGACGAGGCCGAGTTCGAGCGCCTGCGCGCGCTGGTGGCCGAGAAGAAGGCCGAGGTCGCGGCGATGAACGCCGAAGCCAAAGAGCTCGACCAGCGGCTCACCGACATGCTGATGACCATCCCCAACCTGCCGTTCGACGACGTGCCGCAGGGCGAGGACGAAAACGACAATGTCGAAATCCACCGCTGGGGCGAGCCCAGGGCGCTCGACTTCGAGCCGAAGGAGCATTTCGAAATCGAAGGCGTAAAGGATGGCATGGACTTCGAAACGGCCGCCAAGCTCTCCGGCAGCCGGTTCGTGGTGCTCTCCGGCGCAGTCGCGCGAATCCACCGGGCGCTGGCGCAGTTCATGGTCAACACCCACGTCGATGAGAACGGCCTGACCGAAACCTGGACCCCGGTTCTGGTGCGTGAAGAGATGCTTTACGGCACCGGCCAGCTGCCCAAGTTCGGCGAGGACAGCTACCAGACCACCAACGGCTGGTGGCTCGTGCCCACTGCCGAGGTGACGCTGACCAATATCGTCAATGGCATAGTGGTGGAGGAAGGCTACCTGCCGCGCCGCTACGTCGCGCACACCCAGTGCTTCCGCTCCGAGGCAGGCTCGGCCGGCAAGGACACCTCCGGCATGCTGCGCCAGCACCAGTTCGAGAAGGTGGAGATGGTCTCCGTCACCCGCCCGGACAAGAGCGGCGAGGAGCACGAGCGCATGACCGCCTGCGCCCAGGGCATCCTGGAGCGCCTCGGCCTGCCCTACCGCACCGTGGTGCTCTGCACCGGCGACATGGGTTTCGGCGCCCGCAAGACTCATGACATCGAGGTCTGGCTGCCCGGGCAGAATACTTACCGCGAGATTTCCTCGGTCTCCAACTGTGGCGACTTCCAGGCCCGCCGGATGAACGCCCGCTTCAAACCCGAGGGTGGCGGCAAGCCGCAGTTCCTGCACACGCTGAACGGCTCCGGCCTCGCGGTGGGCCGGTGCCTGATCGCGGTTCTGGAGAACGGCCAGCAGGCCGACGGGTCAGTGCAGCTGCCTGAGGTGCTCGCGCCCTACCTTGGCGGCAAGCTGACGCTCACGGCTGAGGGCCGGCTGGTCTGAACCACCGGGCCTCAGGGCAAGGCGGGACAAGAAAACCGGCGCTGCCTCAGCGCCGGTTTTTGTTTACTGACAAGCGTTTGCAGCGCATACCTACTGCCCCCGGCGCGGAACAGGGCCGAAGGCCGCCGCGCATCGCCGGCCCACCCCCTCGCGGTTGCGATTTTGCTGAGGCTGGATATGTCCTTGAGAAGGAGTACGAACTTGGCGGGGATAAACTGCCAGCCACTCCCGTTTGAATCGCCCCCGCGCGCGCCGGTGACGCGCGGCGCCGTGCTTGCCGCACGGCTGGCCTGTTTCTCCGGACTGGGAAAAACGCTCCCGGCACCGACCGCCAGACCCTCAGCCCTTGGCCTTCGGCTGCATCCCTGCCTTGGCGCGCTCCTTTTCCCCCAGGATTGCACGGGCCTTGGCCTTTTCCTTGGCGATTTCCTTCTTGGCTTTTGCCTTCAGCTTTTTCGCCTTCTTTCTGGCCTTGATGCGGGCCTCGGCAATCTCCTGGGCCAGCAGCGCCGCTTTGCGCTTGGCCTTGCGGGCCTTGGCCTTGGCGCGGGCTGCCTTTTCTTCGGCCGCCACCCGCGCCGCCTCTGCCTCCGCCAGTGCAGCGTCGTAGTCCGCCCGGCTGGCCTCCTCGCCATTCGCCGCCGAATCCTTCCCCTGGTGTTCTGCGGTTGCCAGCCCCCGGTTTCCCGGCCCCGCCCCGTTTGCACGTTCCATGCTGAATCCCTGTGCCTGCCCGCCCCCGGCGGCCGTCCTGCCCCGCCCCAAAATCAGGCCGGGAAGGGCACCAGCCGCTCCTGCTCCTCGTCCCAAAGCTTCAGCGACAGCGCGCGCAGGGCCTCAATAAAGCCGATCCGGCGCAGCCCGGCTTCCGGCGGCAGGCTGTAGTGGCATTGCCGCAAGCGGTAGGAGGGGATGCGGGCGTTGTAATGGTGAATGTCATGCAGGGTGATATTGGCGACCGCAAAGTCGAAAAACCAGCCGAAATCCAGGCAGGAAGACCCCTGCAAAGCCGCCACCTGCGGATTCAGCTCCGGCCGGCGGTCCCAGTATGTGTCCTCGAAGTTGTGCTGCAGGTAGACCAGGAACACTCCGATCATGCCGCCTAGGAAGGAGAACACCAGCCACACCAGCACCCCGGTCCAGCCCGCCGCCCAGTACAGAAGCGACAGCATCGCAATGATCACCAGGTTGTGCAGCACCACGCCCAGCACGCCGAAGCGCAGCGTGTTCTTGGGCCAGCGGTAGCGGATGAAATAGGTGAACGCCGCGCCCACCGGCACCAGCACGAAGGGGTTGCGGTACAGCCGGTAGGCCAGCCGCTGCCAGAAGCCCGCCTGCTGCCATTCCGTGAGCGTCATCGTGTGGATCTCGCCGGTCTCCCGGTGTTCGAGGTTGCCGATATTGGCGTGATGCAGGTTGTGGTTCTGCTTCATCACCTCGAACGGCGCAAAGGTGAAGGGTGACAGCACATGGCCTGCGATCTCGTTCTGTGCCCGTGTCTCGAACAGTGAATGATGCCCGGTGTCATGCTGCAGCACGTAAAGCCGCACCGCCGCAAAGGCAAAGACGACGCCCGCGGGCAGCAGGATATACCAGCGCTCCACCTGGGTGATGGCGAGGTAGAGAGCCGTGAAATAGACCGCAAATGTGCCGAAATAGCTGAGCGCGGCCAGCCTGTTATCCTTGGCGCAGTATTTGCGCGTATGTGCCCTCAGATCCATGGCGTCATCCGTAAAAAATCACTCTGTGAAAACCGCATGAAGTACCGCGGCCCCGTCCAAGGCTTTTCCAGAGGTAATCTGTCCCGGCGTCATGACAAGACCCGGCGGGGACGGAAAAGTCAGCCTTTAGAGCAATTTGGGCACCTCCACGCAGCCTGGGGAGATTTCCGCAGCACGGCCGGCCCCGAACGCAAAAGCGCCGCCCGGAACGGGCGGCGCGCGGCTTGGGCAGGGCCAGGTCTTTCTTCGAAAGGCTGCAGGCCGGGCGGGAGCACTCCCCCTTTGCCCGGATCAGCCGGGCTTCAGCGCTGCCGGTCCTTCAGATGCTTGGTGAGCGCGCCTGCGTTCTTCTTGCGGCGGCCCTTGTAGGGGTTCTTGTCGCCCTGCCCGCGCATGAACAGGCGGATCGGCGAGCCCGGCATGTCGAAATCCTCGCGCAGGCCGTTGACCAGATAGCGCGAATAGCTGTCGGGCAGCTTGTCGGGATGCGAGCACATCACCACAAATGCGGGCGGCCGGGTGCGGGCCTGGGTCATGTAGCGCAGCTTGATGCGCTTGCCCTGCGGAGCCGGGGGCGGGTGCTGCTCCAGCATCCCAGTAAGCCAGCGGTTCAACGCCGCGGTCGGCACCCGGCGGTTCCAGACCTCGTAGGCGCGCAGGATCGCGGCATGCAGCCGGTCGAGCCCCTTGCCGGTTTTGGCCGAGACCGTGACCAGCGGCGCGCCCCTAAGCTGCGGCAGCAGCCGGGCGAAGGCTTCCTTGAGGTCACGCAGCTTCTCCTGCTTCTCGTCCTCGGCGTCCCACTTGTTGACGGCAACCACCACGGCACGGCCCTCGCGCTCGGCGAGGTCGGCGATGCGCAGGTCCTGCTGCTCGAAGGGGATGCTCGCGTCCAGCAGCACCACCACCACCTCGGCGAACTTGACCGCGCGCAACCCGTCGGAGACGGAGAGCTTCTCCAGCTTCTCCTGCACCTTGGCCTTCTTGCGCATGCCGGCGGTGTCAAAGACCCGCATCGGCGTGCCCTGCCACTCCATCCGCAGCGAGATCGCATCGCGGGTGATGCCCGCCTCGGGTCCGGTCAGCAGGCGTTCCTCCCCAAGGATCTTGTTGATCAGCGTGGACTTGCCCGCGTTCGGGCGGCCCACCACCGCAACCTGCAGGGGCTTGGCGGCGGTCGGCTGCGGCACCGCGTCTCCGTCCTCGAACTCGCCATCCTCGTCGAGCTCGACGTCCATCACCGGCGCGTTGTCCTCGGCCACCTGCTCGAACTTCTCCGCCAGCGGCTGCAGGATGCCGTAAAGATCCGGCATCCCCTCGCCGTGCTCGCCCGAAAGCCGCAGCGGCTCGCCCAGGCCCAGCCCGTAGGCTTCCAGCACGCCCGCCTCGGCGGCGTTGCCCTCGGCCTTGTTGGCGGCAAGGATCACATGGGCGGACTTCTTGCGCAGGATTTCCGCGAACAGCTCATCCGTCGGCGTCACACCTGCGCGGGCGTCGATCATGAACAGGCAGATGTCGGCCATCTCCACCGCGCGCTCGGTCAGGCGCCGCATCCGGCCCTCAAGCGAGTTGTCGGTGGCATCCTCCAGCCCCGCGGTATCGATCACCGTAAACCGCAGATCCCCCAGCCGCGCCTCGCCCTCGCGCAGGTCGCGGGTGACGCCGGGCTGGTCATCCACCAGCGCCAGCTTCTTGCCGACTAGACGGTTGAACAGGGTGGACTTGCCCACATTCGGACGGCCCACGATTGCGAGGGTAAAGGACATCGGACCAACTTTCAGCGTTTCAGACGCGCCCCATAACGCATCTGCCCGGAAACCGCCAGTCCGCAAATGCCGCTAGCGGTAGGCGTGCAAATCGCCGTCCGAGGAAACCACGTAAAGGGTGCGCCCCGCAACCACCGGCGCGGTGCTGGCGCCGCCAGGCAGCTCCGCGGTGCGCGTGAGCCTCCCGCTGACCGGATCGAAGAAGCGCAAGAGCCCGTCGCCCGAGGCCAGCACCAGCTGCCCGCCAGCCAGAACCGGCCCGTAGTGGGTGTAGATCCTGCCGCGCTTTCCGGGCCTGTCCTTGACGAAACCGGGCAGGTCCACCGCCCAGATCACCTCGCCCGTGGCGGCATCCAGCCGCAGGAGCTGGCTCTGGTCGCTCACTTGGAACAGGCTGCCGCCCGCAGGCCAGGCGGTGCCCGCCGCGCCCTCGCGCGCGGTCCAAAGACGTTCGCCGTTCTCGAGGTCAAAGGCGACGGTGCGGCCCGCGTGGTTGCCCGCATAAAGCCGGCCGCCATCGACCACCGGCGCGCCGGTCACGTCGCTGATCCGCGCCAGCGTAAAGCCGGTGCGCTTGCCCGCGACCGAAGCGCTCCAGCGGCGCAGCCCGCCCTGGCGGAAGGTGGCGATCAGGTCGCCCGAGCCGAAGGCAAAGACCGCAAGGTCCCGCGTCACCACGGGTGCCGGAGCCCCGAGGATGTTAGCCTCCGACGGCACCGCCTCCACTTGCCAGGCAATGCGGCCGGTTCCCTTGCTGACCGCCCAGCCGGTGTCGTCGCCCGCCACCAGGTAGACCAGATCGCCGCTGACCCGCGGCTGGCCGGAGCCGGTGGCGTCCAGCTCCTGCCGCCAGATCACCTGGCCGCTTTCGGCGTTGAGCGCTGTCAGCACACCATAGCCGGAGGAGACATAGATCACCCCATCATCATAGGCGAGCCCGCCGCCGGTGGCCTGGCCTTCCTCGTCGGCCGGGGGAATCAGCTCGCGCTGCCACAGAAGCTGCCCTTGCGGCGACACCGCCGAAACCCGCGCGCCGCTGTCCAGGGTGAAGATGCGCCCCCCGCCCACCACGGGGGTTGCGGTGATGCGCTGGCGGCGGCTGTCGCCGTCGCCGATCGAGGCCGACCAGATCCGCTGCACCGCCGTTCCCAGCGCCGGATGCGCAGTGCGGGCCGTTTCGGCGCCATGGCCCTGCGGCCAGGCGGTATTGGCTGTCTGCTGCGGCAAGGAAATCGGGCGCGCCTGGTTCACCACTTCCTGGGCAGCTTCGGGACGGATGTCCTCGCGCTTGCCCTGCAGGATGACCTCTTCTTCCGCGCAGGCCGCCAGCAACGCGGCCACGGCTGAGCCGAGCAGAAAGGCCCTGGCCTTCGGAAAACGTTTCGCTGCTGTCATTGCCCTGCCCTTGTTGCCTTTTTTTGTTGCGAAGCCGGAAATGCCGCTGCGCTGACTGTTATCCCCCGGGCGCCGCGTCCGCATCGGCCGCGCCGCCGAGCGCAACGATTACCTGAGTTGCGCGCTCTTTCAAGTCCGCACCGGCGGCGGCATCACCGGCAATGGCGCGCAGGCGCTCGATTGCGGCGTCGGTTTCACCCGCCCGGATGTCCAGCAGCGCCAGCTGTTCCGAAGCCAGCGGCGCGAGCGGCGCGCCGGGCTGGGCCAGCGCCTCGTATTGCAGGCGCAGGTCCTCGGGGCTCAAGGTTTCGGCCTGCAGGTTCAGCGCCTTGAAACTTGCGACATGGCGGTAAATCAGCGGCAGATCGCCGTTGCTTGCAACCGCCTCCAGCGCTGCCACCGCCTCCCCGGTCTGCCCGGCCTCGGCCAGCGCGCCCGCTCTCAGCATCGCGACAATTGCCGCCCCGCCCTCGCCTTCGGCGGCAACCGCCGCAAGCGCTTCGGCCTGCGCGGCGCTGTCTTCGGTTTCCAGTGCCGCCGACACTGCATCCCCCAGCGCCTGCGCTGCCGCGGTCTCCTGGGCTTTGGAATACTCGCGGTAGGCCGCGCCGCCGACAATCAGCGCCACCGCCACGCCGCCGATCCAGCCGTAGCGCTTCAGCATCAGGAAGAGCCGGTCGCGGCGGACCTCTTCGGTCACCTCATCGATAAAGCTGTCGGTGTCGCTCATGCGGGGCCTCTGCGTCTGCGCGGCAAGTGCCGGGTATTGAATAGGTTGCGCCCCTCATACCCTGCCCGCCCGGACAAGCCAAGTGGCCCGTTGCGGAGCGGCAGAACGGCCGGTTTTGCGCCCCTTGTGCGGCAAATCGCGCCGCCGGAGCGGGAAAGGGGGAGAAATGTGATCTAAACTACTTAGTTTAGTCTGGACATCGCCTATATCACTCCTATCACATTCGCGCGACGCCCGCAGCCGCACGCCACCGGGCCGCGAATGACCCCAGGCTGCCCCGCCGGGATGCGGGCAAGACGTAAGGAAAGGCCCGACATGCGTATCGTACCGTTGCTGACCGCCGCCGTGGTGACCGGAGCGCTTTATCTCCTGGTAATCGAGCGCGACAGCCTGCTGGCCTTTGCCCGCGGCGAGGCCGCGGCCGCGGAACCCGCCCCTCAGGCGGCCCAGCCCGTTCCCGGAGAAGACACCGGAGATACCGGCCGCATCGGTGTCGTCGCCATCGAAAGCAAGGCCCGCACCATCGGCAGCGCGGTGATCCTGCGTGGCGAAACCGAGGCCCTGCGCCAGGTGGAAGTCCGGGCCGAGACCACCTCCACCGTGATCTCCGAGCCGCTGCGGAAGGGTGCGGAGGTCGCCGCGGGCGATGTGCTGTGCAGGCTCGACCCCGGCACCCGCAACGCCACCCTGCTGGAAGCGCAAGCAAGGCTGAAGGAGGCCGAGATCAACTTCACCGCAGCCTCCAAACTCTCCAAGGGCGGCTATGCTTCCGAAACCCGCCTCGCAGCTGCCGAGGCGGCCGAGCGCGCCGCCCAGGCCGCCGTTGCCGCCGCCGAGCGCGAGATCGAGCGGCTCACCGTTAAGGCACCTTTTGCAGGCCTTCTGGAAAGTGACGCTGCCGAACTTGGCAGCCTGATGCTGCCCGGCAGCCTTTGCGCCACGGTGATTCAGCTCGACACCATCAAGCTGGTGGGCTTTGTGCCGGAAGCCGAAGTGAACAAGGTCGAACTCGGCGCTGCCGCCCGCGCTGAACTGTCCACCGGCCAGCTGATCGAAGGCCAGGTTACCTTCATCAGCCGCGCCGCCGATCCCGCCACCCGCACGTTCGAGGTGGAGATCACCGTGCCCAACCCCGGCAGCCGCATCCGCGACGGGCAGACCGCCGACATCGCAGTCTCCTCCGAAGGCACGCTGGCGCACCGGCTGCCGCAATCCGCGCTCACGCTGAACAACGAGGGCCGCCTGGGCGTGCGCACCGTGCGCGAGGACAATACCGTCGGCTTTGTCCCGGTCACCATCCTGCGCGACTCTGCCGATGGCGTCTGGCTCGGCGGACTGCCGGAGCGCGCAAACGTGATCGTCGTGGGCCAGGATTTCGTGACCGAGGGCGTCGCCGTCGCAGCCACCTACCGGCCGCTTGACGCGAGCCTCGCAGGGGAGATCAACCAATGACCGGCATCGTCAGCTGGGCCGCCAACCGGGCTCGCATGGTGATCGCATTCATCATGATCTCGCTTCTTGTCGGCGGTTTTGCCTATTCGAGCCTGCCCAAGGAGGGCGAGCCGGACATCGAAATCCCCGCGCTGTTCATTTCCGTCCCCTTCCCCGGCATCTCCGCGGAAGATTCGGAGACGCTGCTGGTCAAGGTGATGGAAACCGAGCTCGCCGATCTCGACGGGCTGGACAAGATGACCTCCACCGCCGCGGAGGGCTATGCCGGCGTCGCGCTGGAGTTCGAGTTCGGCTGGGACAAGACCGCGGTGATGGCGGACGTGCGCGACGCGATGGACAAGGCCGAGGCCGAGTTCCCCGAGGGCGCCGAAAAATACACCATCAACGAGATCAACTTCTCCGAATTCCCGATTGTCATCGTGAACCTCACCGGCGCCGTGCCGGAACGCACGATGGCCCGCATTGCCAAGGATTTGCAGGACGATCTTGAGGCACTTGATGCAGTGCTGGAGGCGGGCATCGCGGGCAACCGCGACGAGATGGTCGAGGTGCTGATCGACCCGCTGAGACTCGAAGCCTACAACGTCACCGCGCTCGAGCTCATCAATGTGGTGCAGAACAACAACCAGCTGATCGCCGCCGGTGAGGTGGAGACCGATCAGGGCACTTTCGCGGTCAAGATCCCCTCCTCCTTCGACGACGTCCAGGACATCTACCAGCTGCCGGTGAAGACCAACGGCAGCCGCGTTGTGACGCTCGGCGAGCTGGCGCAGATCAACTTCACCTTCGAAGACCGCGAGGGCACCGCCCGCTTCAATGGCGAGGACACGGTGGCGCTGCAGGTGGTCAAACGCAAGGGCTACAACCTCATCGACACGGTGGAGCTGGTCAAGCAGACGCTGGAAGCATCGAAAGCCAAGTGGCCGCCCGAACTGCAGGCCGCGGTCACCGTCGGCACCTCCAACGACCAGAGCCGCGTGGTCGGCTCGATGGTGAGCCAGCTCGAAGGCTCGGTGCTGACCGCGATTGCGCTGGTGATGATCGTGGTGCTGTCGGCGCTCGGCAGCCGGGCCGCGCTTCTGGTCGGCTTTGCCATCCCCACCTCCTTCCTCCTCTGTTTCGCTTTCCTCGCCGTGATGGGCATCTCGATCTCCAACATCGTGATGTTCGGCCTGATCCTCGCTGTCGGCATGCTGGTCGACGGTGCCATCGTGGTGGTGGAATACGCCGACAAGCGCATCAAGGAGGGCACCGGCCCGATGCACGCCTACGTGGAGGCGGCGCAGCGCATGTTCTGGCCCATCGTCTCCTCCACCGCGACGACGCTCTGCGCCTTCCTGCCGATGCTGTTCTGGCCGGGGGTGCCGGGCGAGTTCATGGGCATGCTGCCGGTCACGCTGATCTTCGTTCTGTCGGCCTCGCTGGTGGTGGCGCTGATCTACCTGCCCGTGATGGGCGGCGTCACCGGCCGCATCAGCCGCCTGTTCGACGGCGCCTCCCGCACGCTGCGCATGGTCGCGCCGTGGTGGCTGCGCGCGGCGCTGGTACCGCTGGCGATGTGGGGCATGTTTGCAGGCGCAATGCAGATGCTGAACCCGGCCTACCTGATGCCTGAAGGCACCCCGCCCATTGCAGGCGTGCTGGCGGGCGGGATGGTCTTCATCCTGTCGGCCTTCGCCACCTCCATCACCCTCAGCTCGGCGAAGATCACCCGCACTCCGAAGGAGGTCGCCCCCGGCTACCACCACACGCCCTTCGGCCATGTCATCAAGTTCATCGCGGGCAACCCGGTAATGCCGGTGGTGACCATCGCGGTTGTCGCCTTTGCCATCATGACGGTGTTCAAGACCTTCGGCGAGAACAACTACGGCGTTGAGTTCTTCGTCGAATCCGAGCCGGAGCAGGCCACCGCCTATGTCCGCGCCCGCGGCAACCTCTCGCTCACCGAGAAGGACCAGATGGTGCAGGAGGCCGAGGAAGTCATCCTTTCGCACCCGGCCGTCATCAACGTCTTTGCCTTTGCAGGCGACGGCGGGCTCAATACCGATGCCTCCGGCGCCCAGCTGCCGCCCGACACCATCGGCCAGGTCCAATTCGAGATCATCCCCTGGGAGGACCGCCCGACCCAGGACGAGGACTGGCTCGGCGGGCTGGTCACGCGCCAGGTCACCGCGACCGAGTTCGACGGCGATTACGTGATCGATCAGCTCAATGCCGCGCTCGCCCAGCTGCCCGGTTTCGAAGTGGAGGTGCGCGCGCTTGCACAGGGGCCTGCCACCGGCAAGCCGGTGCACCTGCGCCTGCGCGGCGACAGCTGGGAGGATCTCAACGCCGCCACCAACGCCGCGCGGGAGCGGTTCGAGAACACTCCAGGCCTCACCCTGATCGAAGACAGCCTGCCGCTGCCGGGCATCGACTGGCAGATCGACGTCGACGTGGAGGAAGCGGGCCGCTACGGCGCCGATGTGGCCACCGTGGGCGCGATGGTGCAGCTGGTGACCCGCGGCATCCTCTTGGACACCATGCGCGTCGACTCCTCCGACGAGGAGATCGAGATCCGCGTCCGCCTGCCCGAGGAAGACCGGGTCCTCTCCACCCTCGACAATTTGAAGGTCCGCACTGCGGACGGGCTGGTGCCGCTCTCCAACTTCATCACCCGCAAGCCGGTGCCGAAACTCGCCGAGATCAACCGCATCGAACAAGAGCGCTATTATGACGTGAAGGCCGACGTGGAGCCGGGCCTTCAGATTTTGCAGCTCATTCCGCTAAATGAAGATGGCGACCCCGTGGAAGACGGCAAATTGGACGTTGGCTTCGGGTACGAAGTCAGCCAAGAAGAAGTTGACCGGGGCGACCCATACAACGTGACGCTGATCGGAGAGACCGGTATTCTTCGGACTTGGCTCTTTGGCGAACCCCGTCAATACTTCAACGTGCCCGAGGTCGCCTCCGTTATCACGCTGGATGAAGTGCGCCAGCAGATCGAAACGGGGAAGGCGACGGTCAAACTCGTTCAGATGAATGCAAACGAGCGCATTCAGAAGCTCACCGAATGGCTGGAAACCGACCCGCTGCCTCGCAGTATCTCCTGGGAATGGACCGGCGACCAAGAGGAGCAGGAGGAATCCGGCGCCTTCCTGTCCAAGGCCTTCGCCGGCGCGCTGGGGCTGATGTTTGTGATCCTTCTGGCGCAGTTCAACAGCTTCTACAACGCGGTGCTGGTGCTCCTGGCCGTGGTGCTCTCCACCACCGGCGTGCTTATCGGCATGATGGTGATGCAGCAGCCGTTCTCGATCATCATGACCGGCACCGGCATCGTCGCGCTGGCAGGCATCGTGGTGAACAACAACATCGTTCTGATCGACACTTATCAGGAGTTCAGCCAGAAGATGCCGCGGCTGGAGGCGATCATCCGCACCGCCGAGGCCCGTATCCGCCCGGTGCTGCTCACCACCATCACCACCATGGCCGGCTTGGCGCCGATGATGTTCGGTATCAGCCTCGACTTCATCAACGGGGGCTACTCGATCGACAGCCCGACCGCGCTGTGGTGGAAACAGCTGGCAACGGCAGTGGTCTTCGGGCTGGGCATCGCCACGGTGCTGACGCTGGTGGTGACGCCTTCGCTTCTGGCGATCCGGGTCTGGTTCGCCACCTACATGCGGGCGCTGGGGCGGGTGCTGTCACGCATCACCCGCGGCCGCAGCAGCCGCATTGCGCAGGACTCGCGTCTGTTCAAGAAGGCCCGCCGCCTGCCCACCACAGAAATCCTCTGGCCCGCCCCCGGCACGGATGAGACGGTGAGCGGGGAAGCTACACCAGACCCCAACCGCCTGAGGGCCGCCGAATAGGCCAAAGCCCCGCCGCACCGGCGGGGCTTTTTGTTTGCAGGGGCGCGGTCCGCGGCGGTCCCTGCCAGCGCCCGGAACTGCCGCAGATGCGGCCGCTGCGCAGGCAGGAAGAAGCCGGAAGAAAGCCGCGTGGCAGGCGGAGCGAACTCGGCCCTGGGCGTGGCCTATGGTATAATTGCAGCTGGTCACAGAATCATGAGCCGGCCGGTGCCTTCCCCGCCTGCGACTGTTTCTCGTAGTCCGGTGATCCCGCTGGCCGCCTCCGAAACCAGCCCGCTTCTCCCAGAGGCGGGCCATTCAGGGAGGGTACTATGATGGCCAATTCACCAAGCGAGCTCGGCGGCCTGATCCATGGAGATGTGATCTCGGAAAACGACGCCGGCTATGAAGAGGCGCGCAAGGTCCACAACGGCATGATCGACAAGCGGCCCGCTATTATCGTGCGGGCGGCGAATGCCGGGGACGTCATGGCGGCCGTCAATTACGCCCGCGACAACGGTCACGACCTGTCGGTGCGCGGCGGCGGTCACAGCGGACCTGGTTTTGGCACGAACGATGGCGGGGTGGTCCTGGATCTGTCGCGGATGCGCGGTGTCCGCGTCGATCCCGATACCCGGACAGCCCGGGCTGAAGGCGGCGCCACCTGGGGGGACTTCAACGCGGCGACACATGCGTTCGGCCTCGCCACCACGGGCGGCATAATTTCCACCACCGGCATTGCCGGGCTGACCCTCGGCGGCGGCATCGGCTACCTGGCGCGCGGGCACGGCCTGTCGCTCGACAACCTGATTTCTGCGGATATCGTGACCGCCGACGGCAAAATGCTCGTCGCGGACGAAAACCAGAATGCCGACCTCTTCTGGGCGATCCGGGGCGGAAGCGGGAATTTCGGTGTCGTCACCTCCTTCGAGTACAAGCTTCAGCCGGTGGATACGGTCTACTGGGGGCCGATGTTCTACGAGCCCGGCGAGACAGAGACGGTCTTCAGGTTTTTCCGCGACTACATCAAGGATGCCCCCCGGGAAATGGGCGCCTTCCCGGCCTTCCAAATCGCGCCGCCGCTGCCGTTCATTCCCGAAGACCGGCACGGCGACATGTTCTGCGCCATCGTTGCCTGCTGGTCCGGCGACCCCGCCGAGGGCGAGCGGCAGTTCAAGCCATTTCACGAGGTCGCAGAGGTAAAGGCCGAGATGGTCGGGCCGGTTCCCTATCCCGCCATCAACACGGCTTTCGACGGGCTTTTCCCTCCAGGTATCCGGCAATACTGGAAGGGCAACTTCGTGAAGGAGCTGACCGACGAGGCCATTGCCGCCCACGTCCGGCACGGTCCGGATGCGCCTACCGTAAGCTCGGGCATGCACCTCTACCCGATCAACGGAGCGTGCCATGACGTCGATGCCGGCGCGACGGCCTTCGGGCACCGGGATGCGAATTTCTCGATGGTTATTCTGGCGGCATCGGACGATCCGGCAGACGACGCTGCGCACAAGAAGTGGGTGCGCGGCTACTCCGACGCTGTGGCGCCGCATTCCGAACCGGGCGGATACATCAACTTCATGGACGAGGATGATGCCGGCCGTGTGCGCGACAACTTCGGCGGCAACTACGACCGGCTGCTGGAGGTCAAGCGCCGCTACGACCCGGACAACCTCTTCCGGGTCAACCAGAACATCGCGCCCTAGGAGCGCGGCTGCCCGCGCAGGCAAGGCGGCGCAGGAGGGCGTTCGGCGCAAGCAATTGCGCCCGGCAAGGGATGCGCGCGAGCACATCAACAGAAGCCCCGCCGGACCGGCGGGGCTTTTGGGCCTGCAGCCCTGCGGAGGGGCGCCGTCCGCCCCGGAATATGCGCCCCGGGCAGCCTAAAGCCGCAGTTGTCTTTGCGCCTTGCGGCCCTATCTCCCATTAGTCGATTTCAAAGGGAGCGATCAGTGGAGCACGTTTCGATTGACTTGTGGGCTTCCAATCTTGAGCCCGCGGTACCGGACCTGGGCGTGTGGCTTGCCCAGCTGGAAGCGCGGGCCGCCCAGACAGCGGCGCGCGGTGCACACATGCTGGTGCTTCCCGAATTCGCCTGCGCCCAATGGCTGAGCTTTGCCCCTGCCGGCCTTCCCCCGAATGAAATCCTTGGATGGCTTGCCGAACAGGGAGAGTCCGCGCTGGATGCCATCGCAGCAATGTCCGCGCGGCAGGGCATTTCCATTCTCCCCGGCACGATCCCGTTCGCCGCCGCTCCGGTGAATGGCGTCCCGGCCTATCTGAACCGCGCCTGGCTGCTCACCCCCGGCGGCGCGCGCCACAGCCAGGACAAGCTGAGCCTGACCCCGCTCGAAGCTCAGGGAGCCGGCGGCATCACCGTGCATGGCGATACCATCAACGTGATTACGTGGAACGGGCTGAGAGTTGCCGTGATTATCTGTCTGGACAGCGAATTCACCGCCTTGTGGTCCCGTCTGGGAGAGCTCGATCTGGACCTGGTTATCATCCCGGCAAAGACCGACATGATAACCGGCTACAACAGGGTCTTCAGCTGCGCGCGGGCGCGCGCCATCGAACTGCAGACAGCCGTGTGCGTTCTGGGCGCCGTCGGGGTGCCCTTCGGGCAACCGCTGACAGATACTGGCGTCGGCGGCGCGAGCGTATTCCTTCCCTGCGATACAGGGGTAGCCCTGGACGGCATCCACGCGGCCCTAGCGCCGCAAACCGCCGCAATGATGACGGATTACGTGCTGATCGCTCAAGATATTCCAGTTGGGGCGTGCCGCAGACTCCGCAACGGCCATGCCGAGGCAGAAGTTTGCCCGGCCCTGTGGAACGCGGATCATCTGGTCATAGATGATCCCGCTGCGCGGTAACCTTTGGCCGCATGCATAATGGCAAAGCGCAAACGCTGCTGACGGCGCCGTTTGCCGCCCCCTTCCGATGGCAATTAAGACGCTTTCGCTGCTTGGCTGTTCCGGCCGCACAGCCGGTTGCGGCAGCCCTCTTCTGCAAGATCCCGCGCCAGCCGGCCGCGGCGCGCGTGAACGTTTTGCGCGATTGGTATTAGGGAAGCTTCTGGCGGCACTCCGCCGCCGGCCGCGCGAAACCGTCCCTCCTCTGCGGCCGAAACGCCCCCCCGTAACAGGACCACGCCGAGGAGCCGCAGGAACGGCCGGTCGCGATGAATCCGCGCGCGGGACCTAAGCCCCCTACTCCTCGGACCCCAGGATACCGAAGCTGCCCGAAGCCTCCCCGCCGGTGGTCTGATCGAAGTAACCCTCGGCAGCGAGGCCACGCCGGAGCAGCTCACGGACTGCGGACGCCCGGCTCGGCATGCGTGCAGCGAAGCGGAAGTCGTCCAGCGCGCGAAGCTCTTCATCAGAGACCATGATCTGAAGCCGCTCCATTCTCTTCGCATTCGCCATGCGTCAACCCCACGTGGTCACTTACTTACTCAGCCTACGCCGCCTGCGCCGGGTGTTCAAGTGATCCAAACTGGCCAGCTTCAGCCGTCAAGGGCGCCTGCACTGGTCGCGCAAGCTGTCGATAAGCCTAAAGGATGTCAACATAAGTAATTGAAAATTATATGTTTATTGCAATCTTGTGCTATGATGGGATAAGGAGGCTGATATGACCAAGACAGCGCCTCACAGCGATAAAATAATCGTTCTTCTCACCGGCAATGCAGTGCTCGCAATCGATATCGAGGAGGCACTGAGCTCAATCGGCTATGCCGCGTTTTACCACTACGGCTATGACCTGAAAAAACTGAAGACAGCGGACGCCCACAGCTTCGATGCGGCAATTGTGGACCTGAGATTCTGGGATACACAGTCGCGCCAGGCTCTGGACTGGCTCACCGCGAAGAAAATCCCGACAATAGTCGTATCGACCGCCGAAAAGCCGGACGCGACGCACACCCCGGGCGTGGTCGCCAGTTTCTCGATTCCGCTTTGCGTCGACAGCATGCTGCCCTCGGTGGTGGCAGCGGCAGAGAAACGCTGACCGTCCGAAGCGCCGGGCCGGGCCGCGCCCTCCCACACCGCCCCGGACGTTCCCCCCTAGCCAAACGCCCGATGCTCCCGCATCCTGTTGTTATGGCGCCGCGCCCTGGCGGGCCCGCGGCGCCCCCTGTTGCAGCTCCGGAAGCCAGTGCTGGGAGGCGAAGATGCCCGAGTTCAACGAGATGTTTGCCCTGTCGGTTGAGGACATGGATCTGATAGAAGCCGCGCTGATGCGCCGGCGGGATGAGCTGGCCGATGCGCCCGCAGGCGGGGAGGCTTCAGGTCCCGATGCCGACGCGCAGCTGCGGCGCATCCATGAGCTGCTCGGCCGGCTGCACAATCAGAAGGTCTTCTACTATCCCAAACGCGGCGTCTACGTCGGCGGCTAGGCCCCCGCAAGCCGCATCAGGCGGGCCGCGCTATGCGGCCTGCTCGCCCGCCTGCTGACGCCGCCAGAGCACAGCATAGCGCCCGTCGCGGGCCAGAAGCTCGGCGTGGGTGCCGGTCTCGGCGATCTCGCCCTGCTCCAGCACAACAATCCGGTCGGCCTCGGCAATCGTGGACAGCCGATGCGCGATGGTAATCACCGTGCGCCCCTGCCCGGCGCGTGCCAGCGCTTCCTGGATCTCCTGCTCGGTGCCGGTATCGAGCGCCGAGGTCGCCTCGTCCAGCAGCAGGATCGGCGGGTTTTTCAGAAGCGTCCGCGCGATCCCCACCCGCTGCTTCTCCCCGCCCGACAGCTTCAGCCCGCGCTCGCCCACCGGGGTGTCATAGCCCTCGGGCAGCGCCGCGATGAAGTCGTGGATCTGCGCGTCGCGCGCGGCCTGCTCCACCTCTTCCTGGGTGGCGCCCTCGCGGCCATAGGCGATATTGTAGCGGATGGTGTCGTTGAACAGCACCGTATCCTGCGGCACCACCCCGATCGCCTGATGCAGGCTCTTCTGGGTCACGTCGCGCACGTCCTGCCCGTCAATCTTCAGCGCGCCGCCGGTGACGTCGTAGAAGCGGAACAGGAGACGCCCGATGGTGGACTTGCCCGAGCCGGTGGAGCCGACGATGGCGACGGTCTGGCCCGGCTGCACCTCCAGGCTGATGCCTTTCAGGATCTCCCGGCCGCTGTCGTAGGAGAACCGCACATCCTCCAGCGTGATGCGTCCGCCGTTCACCCGCAAAGGTTTTGCGCCCGCGCGGTCGGTCACATCGGCGGGCTGCTCCAAGAGGTCGAACATCTCCCCCATGTCCACAAGGCTCTGGCGGATTTCGCGGTAAACGGTGCCGAGGAAATTGAGCGGCACGGTGATCTGGATCATGTAGGCGTTAACCATCACAAAATCGCCGACGGTCATGCTGCCGTCCTGCACGCCTGCCGCGGCCATCACCATCACGCCCACCAGCCCCACGGTGATTATCACGCTCTGGCCGAAGTTCAGGAAGGCCAGAGAATAGGCGGTCTTCAGCGCGGCACGGGCATAGCCGCGCATGGCGCCATCATAGCGCGCCGCCTCGCGCTCCTCGGCGACGAAATACTTCACCGTCTCGAAGTTCAACAGGCTGTCGATCGCCTTCTGGTTCGCGTCGGTGTCCTGTGCGTTCATCTCCCGCCGCAGCTTCACCCGCCATTCGGTGACGGCAAAGGTAAAGGCGACGTAGAGCGCGATCGTGACGGCAACCACCAGCAGATAGCGCGCATCGAACATCACGGTGAGGATCACCGCGACCAGCGTGAGCTCCAGGATCAGGGGGGCGATGGAGAACAGCATGAAGCGCAGAAGGAACTCCACCCCCTTCACCCCGCGCTCGATGATCCGGCTGAGCCCGCCGGTCTTGCGGGTGATGTGATAGCGCATCGACAGGCGGTGGATGTGGGTGAAGGTCTCCAGCGCCAGCCGCCGCAGCGCCCGCTGCCCTACCGGCGCAAAGACCGCATCGCGCAGCTGCTGGAAGCCGGTAGTGAGAATGCGCGACATGCCATAGGCGACGGTCAGCCCGATGGCCCCCAGCGCCAGGGGCGGCACGCCCTCCCCCGCCAGGCCGTCCACCGCGCCCTTGTAGAGGATCGGGGTGTAGACAGCGATCAGCTTGGCGGCAACCAGCACCGCCAGCGCGATCACCACACGGGCCTTGATGCTGCGGTGCCCCTTGGGCCAGAGGTAGGGGCCAACCTTGCGCATCGTGCGCAGGCCGGAGCGGCGTTCGTCCTGCGCGGTGGGGGTCTCGGTCTGGGTCATCGCTTTTCCTTGCTGGACCTTGCGAAATAGGCAGCGAAGGCCGGGCTTGCGCGGGGGGAGGAAGAACGCGCCTGCGGCGGCGCGGATTTACCGGGTGTCAGTCGGGGATGGCGAAAACCTGCCCCGGGTAGATCAGGTCGGGGTCGCGGATCGCATCCCGGTTTGCTTCGAACAGGCGCACATAAAGCAGTCCGCTGCCGTAGTTTTTCCGCGAGATCGCCCAGAGCGTATCGCCCTTCTGCACCGTGACCGCCTGCACCAGCGGCTCGTGCCCGGCAGGCGCATCCTCCGCGGCAGGCAGCGCCAGATCCCCGGGCGCTTCGCGCTTGAACGGGGTCTCCATGCGGCTCAGAACCGCACCGGTGTCCGCCTCCACCTCATCGACGCGCAGGGTGTAGAGCCCCGGCGCCACCCCGGCAAGGCTGCCGCTCCAGCGGCCCGAGCCTTCAGCCGAAGCCTCGGCCACCGGGGCATTGTCGATGTAGATACGGACCAGAGACTGCGGTCTTGCCCGGCCTGCCAGCTCCACGCTGCCGGCTTCGGAGTAACTGATTGCATCGAGCGCCACCTCGCCGATCAGAGCCGGGTCGGACAGCGGTGCGGGCTGCACCACCTCGACCCCATCGGCGCCCGCGCGGAGCACGGCGACCGCGGTGCCGGTTTCCGCAGCGGGTTCCGGCGGCGCGGCGGTCTCAGGGGCCGCCGCGTCAGCGGGTGCCGGCCGGCCGGCCTCCGCCTCCGCAACCCTCTCAGCGGTCTCTTGCGGCACAGCAGCGCCGTCCAGCGCAGGCTCCGCAATGTCCTCCCTCGGGGCAGCCGCCACCTGTTCCTCCTCGCCGGACGTATCTGCCGCGGCCGCCCTTTCGGGCTCTACGGCCGCATCCGCCATGGCCGCCGCTTCGGGGTCTACGGCCGCATCCGCCATGGCCGCCGCTTCGGGGTCTACGGCCGCATCCGCCGCGGCCGCCGCTTCGGGCGCTCCGGCCCCGTTCTCCTCCTGCGAACCTTCCGCTGCCTCGGCAAGAGCGACCGTCACCGGTGCGAGAATGAAGGAATTGTCCGAGACGCTTTCCTGCCCCTCATGCTCGGCAAGAAGCGAGATCACCCGGGGGCTGCCGGATGGCTCAATCGAGGCAAGCGAGACGAACTCCCCGTCTTGCGCCACCTGGATCTCCGCCAGCACTTCGCCGTCGAGCAGCACCGCGACCCGCGCTCCGGGCTGCGCCCGTCCGGCGATCACAACATCGCCGTCGCGGTCGACCCGGACCAGGCTGAGCTCCGGCGCTTCCATTACCGGAAGACCCGTCATTGCCGCATCGGGCTCCGTTTCAACCATGGCTTTTGTCCCGGGCTGTGCAGGATCCGCGGGATCTGTGAAGGCAACCGCGTCCTCCTCTGCCGCCTCCGGCTCCACCGGAACTTCCGCTTCCACCGCCGGGTCCGGCTCCGCCACTGCCTCAGGGGCGGGCACGGCGATCTGCTCCTCGGACCGCTCCGCCCCGGGTGCGTCTTCCGCCGCTGCCGGCTGGGTCTGCAGGGGACCGTCCTCCGCCGCAGCCGCCTGCTCTGCCTCACGCAGCAGGATATCGGTCAGCGGCTGGTTTGACTCCCGCCCGGCCGGGGCCACTTCCACCGCGGTGCTGTCCCCTGACCCGCCAGCGTTCCCGGCGCCATCGTCAGGCCCGCCCGGTCCGCTGCCGAAGCCGCTGATCTGAACCAGCGCATAGCCGCCCAGCACCACGGCCACTGCGGCGGCGCCGCCCAACATCAGGGCCGCAGGGCCCCCGCGTCCAGTTCTCTCAGCCATCTTCGTCCTTCATGTCCGTCCCGTGCTGCGGGATGTGCTCTCCCGCTTGATGCGCAAACCTAGCAACCCCGCCGGCAGCGGTCAAAACACGAAAGCGCTTTGGCCTTGAAAAACCTCACAGAAAGGCATCACGGCCACGGGGGGCGTTAGACCCGCGCCGCGCGGCGCTCCTGCTTCAGAGCGGCAGCGCAGAACAGGAACACCCCCGCCCAGATCAGCGCAAAGGCAATACCGTGCAAGGGCGTGAACAGTTCGCCGAAGATCAGTACCGCAACCATGAATTGCAGGGTCGGGTTCAGGTACTGCAGCACGCCGACGGTTCCCAGCCGCACCCGGCGGGCGGCATAGCTGAACAGGATCAACGGCAGCCCGGTCAGCGGCCCGGAAAGCATCAGAAGAAGCGCGTCGCGTCCGCCCGCCTGAAATCCGCCGCCGCCGCTGGCCCAGATCACCGCCAGCGCCAGCGGCAGAAGCATCAGAACCTCGGTGGTGACAGAGACCACTGGCCCCAGATCCAGACCCTTCTTCAGCGCGCCATAGGCCGCAAAACTTCCCGCCAGCAGCAGCGACACCCAGGGGGCGACCCCAAGCCCCAGCGTCAGAACCAGCACCGCAGCGGCCGCCAGCAGCGCCGCCAGTTTCTGGGCAGGCAGAAGCAGTTCGGCAAACAGGAAGCGGCCCATCAGAACGCTCAAAAGCGGGAAGATGTAATAACCAAGAGACGCTTCAACCGCCTTGCCGGTTTGCACCGAGGAGATGAACAGGAACCAGTTGAAGGAAATCATCGCAGTTGCCGCCAGAACCCGCAGCGCCCGGCCCCGGTCTTTCAGCGCCGACACGGTCAGGCCAAAGCGGCCCTGCACCAGCAGCACCGCGGCAAAGAAGACAAAGGACCACAGCACCCGGTGCGCCAGCACTTCGACCGGGGCCACGTTGGAGAGTGCCTTGTACAGGAGGCCCGAGAGCCCCCATATGGTGCAGGCTGCAAGGATCGCGGCCACGCCCTTATGTGCTTCGCTCATTGCGGGCCCCGCCCCTTCCCGTGTCCGTCAGCAAACCGTTGCCACAGGCTTCCAGACACCGGGGCGGGACCCGCGTCAACCCCCGGTCCCGGGTTTCGGGGGTTCAACCCTCAGAGGCGGCGTCAGCCGGCCTCCAGCTCGTCGCGGACCATCTGCTCGATCTTGTCGAGCGGGTGGTTGGTGAGGTTCTTGGCGATCTCGCCGGCGACGCGGTCCTCAACCTCCGTGTGCAGGTTCCGGCGCAGCTCGCCCAGCACGTCCGGGGCCGCCACCAGCACCAGTTTTTCGAACTTGCCCTTGTGCGCCATCTTGTAGAGCTTATCGGCGAGATCCGAGGCAAAGCGTTCTTTCGCCAGCTCATGCCAGTCGGTATCATCCACTGCCGAGCGGTGCACGCTCGGCCCGTCGTTGAAGCGGCCGGGCCGGTTGGCCGATTGCTCCCGGTCCGAGGGGTTCTCCTGCTCGTCCTTGCTGCGCACCTCCAGATAGGGGTCCTCGGCGTCGGTCACGTTCTCCAGAAACAGAGCCTTTTCGCTATCGGCAACCAGCACCCAGGTGCCTTTGGAAAGTTTAGTCATCGGTGTTTTCCTGCTCTTTCGATTTGGTCACGCGGGTGGCGCCGGCAGGGCGCGACTTGGCCCGCTTCTCCTCGTCCTCCGTAGCGATGTCGCGCTGCAGATTGCCGCCCGTGCGGCCCTGATGAGACACGGTGCCCTCGGCCCCGAGCAGATCATCCGTTTCGCGGTGTCCGTCCTTGGATCTCTTGCGCTCAGCCATGGCATCCTCCGTTGCTTCGTATTGTCTGGATTTAACGCATGGCGGCGGGGCAAGGTTCCTGCGCCGCGACGCAAAAACCCCCGCGCAGCAAGGCTGCACGGGGGCTGTCCGGGCCGCCCCGGCGGGGCGGCGCCTCACATCTGCGGCGGGGTTCAACCCATGCGCGAGGCGACGTTTTCCCAGTTCACCAGTTTGTCGAGGAAGTTCGACAGATAGGCCGGGCGCTTGTTGCGGAAATCGATGTAGTAGGAATGCTCCCACACGTCGCAGCCCAGCAGAGCGGTCTGGTTGAAGCACACGGGGTTCACGCCGTTTTCGGTCTTGGTGACCTTCAGGCTGCCGTCCTGCTCCTGCACCAGCCAAGCCCAGCCCGAGCCGAACTGGCCCGCACCCGCGGCGGAGAACTCTTCCTTGAACTTGTCAACCGAACCGAAGTTCTCGGTCAGCGCCTTTTCCAGCTCACCCGGCATCTTGCTCTCGCCCGGGCCCATCATTTCCCAGAACTGGTTGTGATTCCACAGCTGCGAAATGTTGTTGAAGATACCGTTCTGGGCCACCGCGCTGGCGTCATAGGTGCCCTTGATGATCTCTTCCAGCGACTTGCCTTCCCACTCGGTGCCGGCGATCAGCTTGTTGCCGTTGTCGACATAGGCCTTGTGGTGCAGGTCGTGGTGGTATTCCAGGGTTTCCGCGGACATGCCCTTGGATGCCAGCGCGTCATGGGCGTAAGGAAGATCGGGAAGTTCAAAAGCCATTTTGGGCCCCCTGTCAAAAAATGTTGCGTTCCTGTGCCGATACATGCTGCGCGGCCTTGGGCAGGTCAAGGGTGCGAATGCGGATTCCTGTACCTGCGCAAGTCATCGGCACCTGTGCGTCAGTAAAGCGAGTCGCCCTCGACCAGTTTGCAGCTGCCCACACCGCGCGGCAGGTTGGCAAAGTTTCTCAGCGGAAATGACGCCTTGATCCGAAAGTCATTGGTGCCTGGCGTCAGTGTCGCCGTGTAGCTCACCCGCACGCTGCCGGACGCCCGGCTTGGCACCGGCAGCTTCCAGCTCATCCGGTACTTGCCGCGCACTTCCTTGAACTTCACGTCGATCGGTTTTTCGTGCGCGTGGTGAATATAGCCGTCATAGGCCCGCGCCTTGTTCGCCTCTGCGTCCAAGGAAAGCAGCACCCGTTCGGGGATCCAGCCGCTTTCCTCGACACTGTCGACCGCGCAGTCAAAGGATTGCACCGCAGCCTGAGCGCTGCCGCCCACAGACATGGCCACCACGGCTGCCATCAGCAATTTAGTCTTCTCGTTCTTTGCCTTCTTCGTGATATGGGCCCGGGCGGCAAGGCTGGCGAGCGGCGCAATGATCGTCATCGGAAACTTCTCTTTGTTTAGTATGCCGATGTGCTACCAGCCCCCGCGCGCTTTCGCAACCGCAGCGCGAGGGCAGCCCGGCACGCTCAGTTCACCGATCGCTGCGCCAGCAGGCTTTGCGCCACCGCGGGCACACAGCGCCCGGCGCCGCGCGACAGCCGGATCATGCCCTCTTCGCGCATCGCCTTGATCGTCATCTTCATGTTCGCCATGTTCAAAAGCGCCCGGAACCGCCGCACCGCCCCCGGTTCGCTGCCGACGGGCGCATGCGCTGCGCTCCAGGATACTTCCAGCGAAGTTTCGCTGCGCCGGATCACCCGGCCCGGCACGGTCGCTGAAAAGGCCGTATCCGATACCCGCGCCGCGTTGCGGTGTTCCATGAATTCGATCACAAACTCGGCCGGAATCCAGCCCGTGCCCGACAGCGGATAGGCGCTGCAGTAATACGCCTCCCCGGCCCCGGCCGCGCTGGTACCGAAAGTGACCAGCGCCGCCGCGATGCCATTCTTCAAAAGGTGCATGAAATACTCCCCCACAGCCGCCATGCCCGCAGAAAACAGGCGGGGCGGTACCTTTAAAACTAAATCCAGTTTTGCAAACTGCTCGGCCCGGGAGATCGAAATGGAACGGGTTAAACTTGGCAGAACAAGAAAAGATGCTCCCGGGAATTCCCTGGGAGCATCGTAAATGACGCCCTTTCGCGTCACAACTGAAAAAGCCGGGAAAATTTTAGTAAACACCCACCTTTGCCTGCGGGTGCGCGGCGCTGCTCAGCAGCTTGAAGACATACTCGCCGACCGAACGGAAGCAGATCACCTTGAAGCTGCCATCGTCCTCCATCCAGAAGGCCCCCGCCACCTGCGCCAAGCGCGAGCGGCGGAACTGGCCAGGCTGGAACTCCGCGGCGTCGAAGTCGACCGGGCTCACCTTGGCCAGCACTTCCCGTGCGCCCTCGCCCGCCACGCTGATAAAGGCACGCGCGTCGGAGACGTTGACCGCCAGCGCATGCTCGCCCGACAGCGCCTCTGCCAGCGCCGCCACCTTGGCGTCGGCCTCGGCATAGGGCACCAGAAGCAAGAGCTCGTCCGGCGACATCCAGGCCGCGGCGCCGCTTTCGGACCGCGCGATGCGGCCGCGCTCCGGCACGCCCGCGCCGGTGGCCGCCTCAACCGCCGCCTTCAGCGCCGGCGCGGCGAAATCGCCGCGCAGGGTGATCATGCCCTGGAGACCGGCATCCGCGACCTTGGCCAGGCCGGAGAACTGGGCGCCATTCAATGCGGAAACAGCCTTAGACATTCTGCTTTTCCCCTTCCTTGTCGTAAAACACCGGGTCGACGATCTTGGCCTTGTAGACGGTGCCGTCGGTGCCCGGGAACTCGATCACCTCGCCCATCCGCTTGGGGCCGTGCTTGACCAGGCCCATGGCGATGCCGCGGTCCAGGTTGGCCGAGTAGTAGGTCGAGGTCACCCGGCCGATCATGTTGCGCTGGCCGTTGGCATTGACGCCCTCGCCCAGGGCATAGGCGCCATCGGGCAGCACCGAGCCGTCGACGGTCTCCAGGCCCACAAGCTGCCAGCGCTCCGGGTCCGCCATGTGCGACCGCGTGTGCGCGCGCTTGCCGAGGAAGTCTTCCTTCTTTTTCGAGATCGCCCAGTGCAGGCCAAGATCCTGCGGGATCACGGTCCCGTCGGTCTCGTCCCCGATCATGATGAAGCCCTTCTCGGCACGCAGGATGTGCAGGCATTCGGTGCCATAGGGCATCACTCCGAACTCCTTGCCCGCTTCCATCAGGGCATCCCAGAACGCCTGGCCCTCCGATGCCGCCACCGCGATCTCGTAGGACAATTCGCCCGAGAAGGAGATCCGGTAGGCGCGCGCCTTGAAGCCGCCGATCTCGCCGTCGCGCCACTCCATGAAGGGCAGCGCGTCCTTGCTCACGTCCATGCCCCCGCCGGCCTGAGCGTTCAGCTTCTCCAGCACCTTGCGGGCGTTGGGGCCGACCACGGCGATCTGGGCGTATTGCTCGGTCACGTTGGCGACATAGACCTTCCAGTCCCACCACTCGGTCTGCAGCCACTCTTCCATGTGGCCGTGGATGCGCTCGGCGCCGCCGGTGGTGGTGTGGCAGAGCCAGGTGTCCTCGTCGATCCGCGCAACCACGCCGTCGTCGATCAGGAACCCGTTCTCCGAACACATCAGCCCGTAGCGGCATTTGCCGGGTTTCAGCGTCGACATCATGTTGGTGTACAGCATGTCAAGGAAGCGCCCCGCATCCGGGCCCTTCACCACCAGCTTGCCCAGGGTGGAGGCGTCCAGCAGGCCCAGCTTCTCGCGGGTGTTCTTCACCTCGCGGTTCACCGCCTTGTGACGGTCCTCTCCGGCGCGCAGATAGGCGAAGGGGCGGCGCCACTGGCCCACCGGCTCCCAATCGGCGCCGTTCTTCTGGTTCCAGTCGTAGATCGGCGTCTTGCGCACCGGCTGGAAGATCTCGCCCCGCGCCTCGCCGCCGATCGCACCCATGGAAATCGGGTGATAGGGCGGGCGGAAGGTGGTGGTGCCGACCTTCGGGATCTCCGCGTTCAAACTGTCGGCGAGGATCGCCAAGCCGTTGATGTTCGAGAGCTTCCCCTGATCGGTCGCCATCCCCAGCGTGGTGTAGCGCTTGGTGTGCTCGACGCTCTCGTAGCCCTCGCGCGCCGCAAGCTGCACGTCGGAGACCTTCACGTCGTTCTGGTAGTCGAGCCAGGACTTCATGCGCAGCTTGATGTCGGCCTTGGCAGGCATCAGCCAGACCGGCTGCATCGGCGCCTCGGCCTCGCTTTCGCCCTTGGCGGCCTCCACACTCTTGGCCGGGAAGCCCGCAGCCTCGGCCGCGCGCGCGCCGGCAGCGGCAGCGTCTTCCAGCACCGCGCCCAGAGCCAGCGGCCCGCTGGCGGAGCCCGCGCTTACCACGAAGCCGGTCCCATCGGCGCCCAGCGGCGGGCGGTCCGGGTCGGGGCGGAAATGCGCGTTCACGTCATCCCAGATCAGCTTGCCGCCGCAGTGCGACCACATGTGCACCACCGGAGACCAGCCGCCGGACATCGCCACCGCATCGGCCTCGACCTCCTCGCGCGCGCCGCCCTCGCCGTTCTGCGCGCAGATCGACACTTTGGTGACGCATTTGCCGTCCTTCACCCTGGCAATCGCGCGGCCGCATTCGACCCGGATGCCCTTTTCGCGCACCGCATCCATCAGCGCGCCGCCGCCCGTGTCCCGGGTGTCGAGCAGGCGCACCACTTCCACGCCCGCCTCATGCAGCACCAGCGCGGTGCGGTAGGCGTCGTCGTTGTTGGTGGCGATCACCACCTTCTTGCCCGGGGTCACGCCCCAGTTCACCACGTAATCCCGCATCGAGGCCGCGAGCATCACCCCCGGCACATCGTTGCCGGCAAAGGAGAGCGGCCGCTCGATCGCACCGGTGGCGGAGACGATCTGCTTCGCGCGGATCCGCCACAGCCGGTGGCGCGGACCGCCCTGCCCCGGCGCATGGTCGGTGAGCCGCTCGTAGCCGAGCGCATAGCCGTGGTCATAGACACCCGCCCCCATGCAGCGGCTGCGCAGGGTGACGTTCTCCATCGCACGCAGTTCGCCAAGAGTCTTCTCGATCCACACCTCCGGCGCCTCGCCGTCAATGGTGCCGCCATCAACCGGCGCACGGCCGCCCCAATAGGCGTTCTGCTCCAGCACCAGCACCTTGGCGCCGGTCGCCGCCGCAGCCTTGGCGGCCTGCAGCCCCGCAACTCCGCCGCCCATCACCAGCACATCGGCAAAGAAGTAGAAGTGCTCGTAGGTGTCGGCGTCCTTCAGCTCCTTGTCCGGCGCCCGGCCCAGACCGGCGGAGCGGCGGATGATCGGCTCGTAAAGGTGTTTCCACAGCGGACGCGGGTGGATGAACATCTTGTAGTAGAAACCAGCGGTCAGGAACCGGCCCAGCTTGTTGTTGATCGCCAGGACGTCGAACTCCAGGTTCGGCCAGTGGTTCTGCGACTGCGCAGTGAGGCCAGAGTAGAGCTCGGTGGTGGTCGCCCGCTGGTTCGGCTCGTAACGGTCGCCGGTGCCGAGCTGCATCAGCGCATTGGGCTCTTCGGGCCCCGAGGCCACGACGCCGCGCGGACGGTGATACTTGAAGGACCGCCCCATCATCACCTGGCCGTTTGCCAGGAGGGCAGAGGCCAGAGTGTCCCCGGCAAAGCCTTTCATGCGCTTGCCGTTGAAGGAAAAGTCGATCTGTTTGGAGCGGTCGATCAGCCGGCCGTGCTTGGCAAGACGCGTGCTCATGGGTGCAGACCTTTCGGAAAGAATGCAGGTGTTTCAGTCAGCCGGGGGTCAGGCAGCGGAGGATTTGCGCGCATCCGCCAGCTCGCGCCAGCGCCAGCCCGGCCGCTTGGCGGAGATCTTGTCGAGGATCTCCTGCGGCGGCTCGGTGGTCTGGGCGGAATAGGTGCCGAAGACCTCCAGCGTCTGGGTGCAGCGCGCGGCATGGAACCACTTGCCGCAGCCATTGGCATGGCGCCAGCGTTCGAAATGCACGCCCTTGGGGTTTTCGCGCATGAACAGGTAGTCGTGGAACTCGTCGTCCGAGGAGCCGGGGCCAAAGCGCTTCAGATGCGCCTCCCCGCCCGCGTGCAGTTCGGTTTCTTCGGCTTTGATGCCGCAGCAGGGGCATTCCAGGATCAGCATTGTCTCTCCACCATATTTCGTCCGCTAAAACCTGTTGACAACAAGCTGTTGACAACTCGCTCACCCACCGGGAGAATGGAACGTATCGAGAACTCAAAGAGGCGATACAGATGAGCAGTTGTAACTTCGTGAACCTTCCCGGCGTATCGGGAACTTCCTATCCGTTCAGTGCCAAGGAATTGGACAGCGGTCTCGGCCAATTCATCGGCAACGCTGGCGGCGTGTACACCTTCATGGTTTGGAGACCCCTCCTCCGCAACTACGAGGTGCTCTACGTGGGTATTGCGGGTGAATTTTCGAAGCGCTTTTCCGACCATGAGAAATGGGCCGATGCACGACGACTTGGAGCAAACTCGGTTGGCATTTACTTCGAAGGGAATGACCTGCGCAGGCGTCATATCGAGGAGGATTTGATCAGAAGCCTGCAGCCGAGCTTGAACGTTCAGCACCGTAGTCTTGCAGGCGGGTTCGCCAACGCGCTGCGTGGTTTCTAAGGTAAACCACTCCATCAGTGGGCCACCCCGGCGGCGACGCTTTCGTCGATGAACTTGCCTTCGCGGAAGCGGTTCATCGAGAACTCCTCGGTCAAGGGCGAATGGCCGGTCGCCATCAGCTCCGCCATCGCCCAGCCGGAGCCCGGGATCGCCTTGAAGCCGCCGGTGCCCCAGCCTGCGTTGACAAAGCAGTTCTGCACCGGGGTCTTTGACAGGATCGGCGAGCGGTCGCCGGTGACGTCGACGATGCCGCCCCACTGCCGCAGCATCTTGAGGCGCGAGACCATCGGGAAGGTCTCGACCAGCGCGCGCACGGTCTCCTCGATATGGTGGAAGCTGCCGCGCTGGGTATAGTTGTTGAACCCGTCGGTGCCGCCGCCGATCACCATCTCGCCCTTGTCGGACTGGGACATGTAGCCATGCACGGTGTTGGCCATCACCACCACGTCCATGCAGGGCTTGATCGGCTCGGAAACCAGCGCCTGCAGCGCCACGCTTTCCACCGGCAGGCGGAAGCCCGCCTTCTCGGACAGCACCGAGCAGTTGCCCGCAACCACCATGCCCAGCTTGTCGCAGTCAATCGCCCCTCTGGAGGTGTCGACGCCCGCGATGCGGCCGTTCTCCACCCGAACGCCGGTGACCTCGCACTGCTGGATGATGTCCATGCCCATCGCCGAGCACGCCCGCGCATAGCCCCAGGCCACCGCATCGTGGCGCGCGGTGCCGCCGCGCTCCTGCCAGAGGCCGCCCAGCACCGGATAGCGCGGCCCTTCCAGGTTGATGATCGGCACCAGCTCCTTCACACGCGCAGGCTCGATCCACTCGGTCTGAACGCCTTGCAGCGCGTTGGCATGCGCGGTGCGCTTGTAGCCGCGCACCTCATGCTCGGTCTGCGCCAGCATGATGACACCGCGGGGCGAGAACATGACGTTGTAGTTCAGGTCCTGGCTCATCGTCTCGTAAAGGCTGCGCGCCTTCTCATAGATCGCGGCCGAGGGGTCTTGCAGATAGTTCGAGCGGATGATGGTGGTGTTGCGCCCGGTGTTGCCGCCGCCCAGCCAGCCCTTCTCCAGCACCGCTACATTGGTGATGCCGTAGTTCTTGCCCAGGTAGTAGGCGGTGGCGAGCCCGTGCCCGCCGGCCCCGACGATGATGACATCGTAATGGCGTTTCGGTTCGGGCGAGCGCCAGGCGCGTTCCCATCCGGTGTGATAGCGCAGGGCTTCCCGCACCACGGCAAAGGCTGAATAGCGTTTCATGAGCGAATCCGATGGTTCGTGTCTGCCGATTGGTATGCCCGAGGACGCCCAAAGACCCGCGCCGTTTATCGTCCCCTTTGCGCGTATTTGCGACACAGGTTTGCGGGTATGATGAAAGAGCGACAGGGACGCTCCAAAACGATGGAAACAAGCCGCGCATTGCCGGCGGGCGCAGCGGCGATCCGAACCGCCGTGGCTGGCAGTTTATCCCAGCCAAACCCCTGCGCCCTCACGAGGGACCGCCCGGCCGCAGCCAAATCGCCGCCGCGTGGGGGCGCGCCGGCGATGCGCGGCGGCCTTCGGCATTGTTCCGCGCCGGCGACACGGGGCGGCCCGCGTCAGATTGGCCCTTTTTCTCAGGCCCTCCGGACTATAGATGAGCAGCAAAGATCGGAGACGGTATGGCATTCTGGATTGTATCCGCCCTCATCGCGGCCTCGGCGGCGCTGCTGATCGCGCTGGCGCTGCTGCGCGGCCGCCAGTTGGGCGAACCGGCCGCGGCCTATGACCTGCGCCTCTACCGGCAGCAGCTGCGCGACGTCGACAAGGACCTCGCCCGCGGCGTGATCGGGGAAGCCGACGCCGAGCGCACCCGCACCGAGATCTCCCGCCGCATCCTCGCCGCCGACGCGCAGCTGCAGAAGCACCGCAGCGGCAGCCCGCAGCCGAAAGCGCTCACCCGCGCTGCCGCCCTGCTGGCCGCGGCTCTGGTGATCGGCGGCACTCTGGTTCTCTACCGCCAGCTCGGCGCGCCCGGCTACGGCGACCTGGGCCTCAAGCACCGCATCAGCCTGGCGCAGGAACGCGCGGCCAACCGCCCCGGCCAGGCCGAGGCCGAGGCGCGCCTGCCGGCCCAGCCAGCACCCGAAGTGGAGGAAAGCTACGCCAACCTGGTCGCTCAGCTCCGCGAAACCGCAGGCAAACGCCCGGACGATCCTCAGGGCCAGGCGCTTCTGGCACAGCACGAAGCGAACCTCGGAAACTTCCGCGACGCCTATGCCGCGAAGCAGAACGTGATCCGCCTGAAAGGCGAAGCCGCCACCGCGCGGGACTACGGCGAGCTGGCCGAACTGATGATCCTCGCCGCCGGCGGCTATGTCTCGCCCGAGGCGGAAGAGGCGCTGAACCAGGCACTTGCACGCAATCCCCGCTCCGGTCCTGCGCGCTATTACATGGGCGTGATGCTGGGCCAAGCCGGCCGCCCCGACGCCGCCTTCCGGATCTGGGCCGAGACCCTGCGCGACGGCCCGGCCGGGGCGCCGTGGGTCCAGGGCATCGAAGCTCAGATCGAGGACATGGCCGCCCGCGCCGGCGTCGAATACCGCCCGGTCACCCCGCCCCCCGCCGCGGCGGACGGCACTGCCCTGCCCGGCCCCAGCGCCGAGGACATCGCCAATGCCGCTGAAATGGAACCCGAAGCGCAGCAGGAGATGATCCGCGGCATGGTCTCGCGCCTCTCAGACCGTCTTGCCTCCGAAGGCGGCGCGGCGGAGGAATGGGCCCGGCTCATCACCGCGCTCGGCGTGCTGGGCGAGGCAGACCGCGCCCGCGCAATCTACGGCGAGGCGCAGACCGCCTTTGCCGGCAACGACACCGCGCTGGCGCAGCTTGCCGCCGCCGCGCAAGCCGCAGGAGTGGCGGAATGATCCACGACGCCTTCGAAGACTTCGCCGCTGCCCTGCCGCCGATGTCCGCGCTGATGGGGCTCGACCTCGGCACCAAGACCATCGGTGTCGCAGTTTCGGACGGGCTTGCCACCGTAGCCACGCCGCTTGAGACGGTAAAGCGCAAGAAATTCACCCTCGACAGCGCCCGCCTGCTGGAGATCGCCGCCGCCCGCGGGCTGGGCGGCATTCTCCTCGGCCTGCCCCGCAACATGGACGGCTCCGAAGGCCCGCGCTGCCAGTCGACCCGCGCCTTTGCCCGCAATCTCTCGAAACTGACCGAGCTGCCGATCGGTTTCTGGGACGAGCGCCTCAGCACCGTGGCTGCCGAACGCGCGCTTTTGGAGGCGGATACGACACGAAAACGCCGCGCCGAGGTTATCGACCATGTCGCCGCCTCGTATATTCTCCAAGGCGCATTGGACCGGATGCGGCATATCAGGAACGGGTGAGAAATGAACGGCGACGTTTGGAAACGCGACGAAATCCAATCCCCATGCGTGAAGATCTGCGTCGTCCACCCGGAGGCGCGCATCTGCACAGGCTGCTACCGCTCGCTGGACGAGATCCGCGACTGGTCCCGGATGAGCAATGACGAACGCGCCGCGGTGATGGAAGCCCTGCCCGCCCGCGCGAGCCAATTGACCAAGCGCCGCGGCGGCCGCGCCGCCCGCCTCAGCCGCCGGTAACGCGGCGCGCGTCTTCTTAACCGCCTGCACACCATGCGGAACCCCTGCTGACCTGATGTTTCGCGCGCGAAACATTCGGGCAGAAGCGCTGACCTGACGGGCGGGCGCGCGCCCGCAGCCTGTCCGCCGGCGCGAGCGGCATCAGTCCTCAGCCAGCCAGCCCGCGGTCCAGTCCGGAATCTCCGGGCGGAAATAGGCGATCATGCGGCCCTCTTCCGGCGCGGATGCCCCGTCGCCCCAGGGCGCGACCCCATGCAGGCAGAGCCGGTGCATCAGGTAGGATTGGCCGGGCTTTGCCATGACCTCGATGCGCTCGCAGGTGTCGAAGACCTCGGCGCGGGCCTCGGTGTAGGTATCGGTCACATCGACCGTTGCCCAATCGGCCTGGGGCACGCCCGCGAAGGCCGCCAGGAAGGCGCGGCGCATGACGTGGTGGCTGCCCTCCCAGATCACCAGCGGAGCCGCACCGGCAGAGCTTTCATTGAGCGGCAGGCCCAGCACCCAGGCGTGCGGCTCGGTGACCCGGCGGCGGCGGCGGGCGCCATACATCGTCACCCCGTCCACATGCGCCGCATCGCGCTTCAGCCGGTAGCGGAAGGCGGCCTCGCCCTCGCCGGGGCGCGGCCGCGGGTAGCCGGGAAACACGGAGGACACCTGCGCCCGATGGAGACCGGGCAGCGGTCCGATGTGGCGGGTGATGAACCCGACAGGCGCACCGGCAAGCGCCGGGCCTTCCGGCAGCCGGCCTTCGGCGTCATTGGGCAGCGCATCGACTCCGATGAACCAGGTGCCCTCGCATTGCAGCCACCCGGCATTGACGGGATCGTGCAGCGCCGCGATGCCATGCGGCAGCGCCGCCTTGGCCCAGGCCGCAATCTGCGCATCGAAAGCGAAGCGCACCCAGCCCATGCTGCGGTAGTGCTCCAGTGCCTCCATACCTTCAGTACCCCTTTCAGTACCCCGCCGCCTTGCGCAGCATATTGAGCGCCACCAGCACCAGGAAGGCTCCGAATACCCGTTTCAGCGGTTTCGGGTCCATCGCATGGGCAAGCTTCACCCCCCAGGGCGCGGTGATCAGCGTCATCGCGATCACGATGAAGAAGGCCACCAGGTTGACGGCTCCGATAGTGAAGGGCGGACGGTTGGCCGGGTCGATCTCCAGGAGCAGAAAGCCCGCAACAGAAGGAACCGCGATGATCACGCCAAAGCCCGCCGCGGTGGCGACAGCGCGGTGCACCGCCACGTTATGCAGCGTCATCAATGGCACACCAAAGCTGCCGCCGCCGATCCCCATCAAGACCGACAGGAACCCCACCGCGGGCGACAGCACCAGCCGCTTGCCGCCCGCGGGCATTGCCGTGCCCAGGCGCCAGTCCGACCGGCCCAGGCCCATGTAGACGCCGACCACCAGAGCCAGACCGCCGAACACCCCTTGCAGCACCGCCGAGCGCAGCGCCGAGGCGGCGATCACCCCCAGCACCGCGCCCACGGCGATACCGATGCCCCAGCCGCGCAGGATATCCCAATCCACCGCGCCCTTCTTGTTGTGGCTCAGAACAGAACGCAGCGAGGTCACAATGATGGTGGCCAGCGAAGTGGCCAAGCAGATCTGCATCAGCTGGCTGCTGCCATAGCCAAGCGCCTGGAAAATATAAAAGAACGCAGGCACCAGCACGATGCCGCCGCCGACCCCCAGAAGCCCCGCGAGGACACCCGCAAAAGCGCCCGTCACCGCCAGCAGCACGCCCATCTGGGCAAGCAGCGCGGGTGCGGGCAGGATGGCAGCAGTCAGGGCGGGATCGGGCATGGGGCGCACCTCGGGTAGCTAGTCACCCGCAAAGGCTTAGCCGCGTTGTGCCCGTTTTCACAAGGGATTAGCGCCCGCGCCGCCGCGTTTCTTCACATGGCCTGCTGCCGGGCCGCGCGGTCTTCGGATTGGGGTGCGGCCTGCGCGGTCACCTGCGCAAGCGCCTCCTCCACCAGTTCGGGGCCGGCACCTTTTCGGCAGGCGCCCTCAGACAGCATCCGCCGCCACTGCCGCGCGCCTGGCCGGCCAGCAAAGAGCCCCAGCATGTGGCGGGTAACCTGGGCAAGCTTGGTGCCCTCGGAAAGCCGCGCCTCGATATAGGGCAGCATCGCGCGCACCGCCTCCGCCGGGTCGCTTTCGCTGCCGGTGCCGTAGATCTCGGGGTCGGCGGCGCAGAGGATATCGGCCGGCTGGTGATACGCGGCGCGGCCGATCATCACCCCGTCGAGCCCGCGCGCGAGGTGGTCCCTGGCTTCCGCGAGCGTGGCGATGCCGCCGTTGATCGAGATGTGCAGACCGGGAAAGGCTGCCTTCATCCGGTGCACCAGATCGTAGTCGAGCGGCGGGATGTCGCGGTTTTCCTTGGGGCTCAGTCCCTGCAGCCAGGCTTTGCGGGCGTGGATGGTGACGCGTTTGCAGCCCGCGGCGCGGATCTGCTCGAGAAAGCGCGGCAGCACCTCCTCCGGCTCCTGATCGTCGACGCCGATGCGGCATTTCACGGTGACCTCGACATCGCAGGCCGCCCGCATCGCGGCGACGCAGTCAGCCACCAGCTCCGGCGTCTGCATCAGCACGGCGCCAAAAGCGCCTGACTGCACCCGGTCGCTGGGGCAGCCGCAGTTGAGGTTGATCTCGTCATAGCCGGCCTCCGCCCCGAGCCGCGCCGCCTGCGCAAGCTCCGCGGGGTCCGAGCCGCCCAGCTGCAACGCCACCGGGTGCTCCTCGGCGTTGAAATCCAGCAAATGCAGCGCCCCGCCCCGCACCAGCGCCGGCGCGGTCACCATCTCGGTGTAGAGCAGCGCCTCACGGCTCAGCAGCCGATGCAGGTAGCGGCAGTGACGGTCGGTCCAATCCATCATCGGCGCCACGCTTAGGCGTGCATATCTCCACATTTCCTCACGCGATTTTGTCACTTGGGGCACCTCAAACTAGTCCGCCCAGTCAAATATCATGCCAAGCAGACATTGAAGAGGCACGAAATGCAGTGCCGCCAACAGGCATTGATACAAAATAAGCCGCCACAGCAGCAGTGACTGCCCGGTTCTCGGGTTTTCCCGCTGCGGTGCACCCTGTCTTGAAGCATCAAGCGCACCGGGCCGCGCGCTGTCCAGCGCGGGCAGTGCGCCGGGGGGCTGGAAGCGGGACCGGAGAACCTGCGCCGGAGCAGGATCGGGTAACCGGCGGTATCCGGATTCGCCGGTGCGCCCGCGCAGGCTCGGCTTGCTCCTGTCCGCCGGTGAAACCGGGCCCGGAAGGCACCGCCGGGTCCCGTGCCGCGGCGGCGATGCTTGCAATCGCAGCGGCAGGCCGGGATCGGGCCTTGGACAAGGCGGAACCCGGCAGCGCTGCCCGGCGATCGCTGCCGTACACGCAAGGTTGTATAACTGCAGACAAAAGCGTTCGAAGAGCGCGCCTGACTCCGGCATGATCTGATGCGCCGAGAATGCAGCTGCCAGGAGCATCGGGACGCGGCCCGGGCCTGTTTTCTCCTGACGCCAGAAGGACACAGGATCGCTTCCCCGCCCGTCTCGGTAATCCGCGCGCGGAATTCCCAGGACGCCGCGGCGCAGCTTTCGGAAAATTCCCCGCCCAATACCCGGGGGCGGGGAATTCGCAGTTTAAACTGATATGATTAGTCCTATCCGGTTCTGGCAGCACCATGGCCAGGCTGGCCGGGCTGACCCGGGGCGCTTGTAATCCGCCAGAGAAACTCATGCGCGAAGCAGACTGTTGCCAGGGACAGGATAAGCTCGCGTATTTCTATAGCCCGGAAGAAGTACACGAATTGCAATTCCGCCTCGAACTTGGCCGGGATCAGCTTGAAGTAGATGCCGTACATATAGGCACCGACAAATAAAATGCTGCACGCGAGCGAGGGAACGGGAATACCGATCTTACCTATTATGGGTAGGTACCTATCCAGAATTGGCAGAACCAATCCGACCGTCAGCATCAGCATGGATACATAGGCGCCGGTGCCTCCGAACGAGTCGAAGAAAGACAGGTTGTGAATGTTGAATTCATTCTGCTTGTTGGCGCGGTCAATTGCTTCCGGGGTGGCAAAGTCGAATATCCGCTGACCCCAGCTGATCTCCTCGCCCGCGAAGACGACGAGCAAGACGCCCCAAGCCGCCAGACAAAAGACCAGCAGGGGCCCTTTGCGTCTCGGGCTGGTATGCGCTTTGTACGCGCACCAAAAAAACACCAACCCTGAAAACAAGAACAACAGTGCCGTCAGGTTTTCAACGAATCCGTCTTCGGCAGTCAGTGCGATGAGGGTATGCGGAAACGCCTCCGCGGCGGCAATTAGAAGTACCAAGAGAACCATGCTGGCGAAAGGCGCAGCTTTTAACAACCTACTAACCATTTTTCCCATCCCTGATCGAATGCTATTGCAAGGCGAACGGCAGCGGCATGCAACTGAGGCATCTAAAAGCCACCAGTTGCCCGTTTCGGACTTTCGTTCAAAGGAATGCCGCGCTGGACGCGTGCACATTAGCCGGCATGTAATGATTTTTCAATAAAGAGAGTCTGCATTCGGCCGCCCGCGCACAACCGCAGGGATCACCGCGGCGACGCACTGCCGGGGCGCCGCCGCCGGAAGGTGGCGCAAGAGCAGCGCCGGCCAAACCAGGGGACGCCCGCCGGGACCGCAGCCCGGCCCGCCACGCCGGAAGGCGGCCGGGAGGGTACGGAGCGCGGGCAGACCGGCTGCCCGGCTTCCCGGCGGCACCGGCGCGAAGGCCAAAGGTTTGGCCCCTGCTGCCTGCCGGGCGCCTCTGATACAGGCGGGCGGGCGTCAGCGCGCAACCACGATATCAGCCTGCAGCCCGCCGAGCGCCTTGCTCTCCCCCAGCCGAAGGGTGCCGCCATGCACCCGGGCGGTGTCCGCCACAATCGCCAGCCCCAGGCCGACGCCGGAGCCGAGGTTCTGGTTGCGGGCGGGGTCGAGCCGGGTAAAGGGGCGCAGGGCTTCGCCGCGCCGGCCTTCAGGGATGCCGGGACCGTCGTCCTCCACCCGGATGCGCATCGACCGCTCCGTGAGCGTGACCGAGACCCGCGCCCGCGTACCGTAGCGCACCGCATTGGAGATGAGGTTCTCCAGCGCCCGGCGCATCGGCTGGCGGCGCAGCATCACCTCGCCGCTGCCGCTCATCTCTCCCAGCATCACGTCCTTGCCCTGGCGGCGCCAGCCCTCGACCACCATGGCGGCCAGCGCCTGGGGGTCGACCGGCTCCACCTCGCTGACCGCGGCGCCGCGGGAGAAATCGAGGAAGGCATCCAGAAGCGCCTGCATCTCGTCCACGTCGCGGAGCATCGGGGCGGCCTCCTCCTCGTCCAGCAGTGCGAGTTCGAGCTTCAGCCGTGTGAGCGGCGTGCGCAGGTCGTGGCTCACGCCCGAAAGCATCAGGGTGCGCTGCTCGATCTGGCGTTCGATACGCGCGCGCATGTCGAGAAAGGCACTGCCCGCGGCCCGTACCTCGGTCGCACCGCTTGGCGAATAGGGCACCACCCGGCCGCGCCCGAAGGCCTGTGCCGCATCGGCGAGCCGCTTGATCGGGCGCAGCTGGTTGCGCAGGTAGAGGTAGGCGATCAGCATCATCAGAAAGCCGAAGGCCAGCATGGTGACGATGAGCTGATGCGGCGCCGCGGCGGTGAGGCGGCGGCGGTCAAAGCTCAGCTCAAGCGGCCCATGCGCGGTGGCGAGGTAGATTTGCACCGTGCGGTCGCCGGGGAAGCGCGCTGCGAGAAAACTGGGCAGGGTTTTCTCCAGTTCGGCGCGGACCACCCGGCCTGAGAATTCGATCCAGGTAAAGTGGTCCTCCGGACTGGGCACCGCGTGGCCGAGGAACCGCGCGCGCATGTTCAAAGGCCCGAGCAACGGCGCCATCCGCTGCATCGCCTCAGTCTGGCTGCGGCCGCCTTCGGCGGCGATCTGCAGGAGCCGCAGCTCGCGCTGGACCGTGGTGGTCATCTGCACTGTGATGTCCTCCAGGTCGCGCTTGATGAAAACAACGGAGACGACGATCTGCAGCGCCAGAATCGGCACCGCGAGGATCAGGGCCGCGCGGGCATAGAGGCTGCGCGGCACATAGCGTTTGAGCCATTGGAAGAACATGCGGTAAACCTAGCGGGCGCAACAGGAAGAGGGAAGACGGCCCGGCCCGCGCGGGGCCCGGCAGCGGCGGTTTTTCCCGGCAAGCGGAGACAGGACGGCACAATGCAGGCACCAGATGATTTCAACCCCCTCCCCGGCCAGGCCGAAGAGCTTGAGCCGGGGCTGCGGCGGATTCTTGCGCCGAACCCCTCGCCGATGACCTACCGCGGCACCAACACCTATGTGCTGGGCACCAGGGATCTGGCCGTGATCGACCCGGGGCCGGCATCGGAGGCACATCTGGAAGCGATTCTCGCGGCGGTGGGACCGGGCCAGACGGTGAGCCATGTCATCGTTACCCACAGCCACCTCGACCATTCGCCGCTGGCGCGGCCGCTGGCGGCGGCAACCGGGGCGCCGGTCCTCGCTTTTGGCGGGCCGGAGGCGGGCCGAAGCGCAGTGATGCAGCAGCTCGCCGCGGGCGGGCTTGCGGGCGGCGGCGAGGGCATCGACCACGGCTTTCACCCGGATGAGACGGTGGAGCACGGCAGCGTGATTGCGGGCAGCGGCTGGGAGCTGGAAGTGCTGCACACGCCGGGCCACCTCGGCAACCATATCGCGCTGGCCTGGAATGGCGCCTGTTTCACCGCAGATCACGTGATGGGCTGGGCCAGTTCGCTGGTCTCTCCGCCCGATGGCGATCTCACCGACTTCATGGCCTCCTGCCGGGCGCTGCGGCAGCGGGAGTGGCGCCGCTTTTATCCCGGCCACGGCGCCCCGGTGGAGAACCCGGCTGCGCGGCTCGACTGGCTGATCGCGCACCGCGAGGGCCGCGAGGCAGCGATTCTCGCGCGCCTCGCGCATGGCCCCGCCACCGCCCGCGCACTGGCAGAGGAGATCTACGTGGGCACCCCCGCCGCCCTCCTCGGGGCAGCCGAGCGCAACGTCTTTGCGCATCTCCTCGACCTCACCGGCCGGGGCCGCGTAGCGCCCGAAGGAGCGCTGACGGCATCGGCGGTCTTTGCCCTGAAGGAGACCTGAGGGGCGTGCGAGCGCCGTGCGGCATGACCTGGGCGGAGGGAAGCCCTAGCCGCCCGCATTGCATTAAATGGCCCTAAGCCGCACGGGGCTGCGGCACAATGCAGTGGTTTTTGCGGCTGTTGCGTGTTCCGCGTGTTCCGACGCCCGCTGCTCCGCGCCCTGCACGCGCCGCCAGACCTGCGGGCGGTTTTTCCAAAAAAACCTGCTGCCCCCTCTGGACGCTCCCGGCGGGGGGCGCTATATGGCACGCACCGTTCCGGCGTAGCTCAGCGGTAGAGCAGTTGACTGTTAATCAATTGGTCGTAGGTTCGATCCCTACCGCCGGAGCCAAAGATTTCAAGGACTTAGCGATTATCCGCTAAGTCCTTTTTCTTTCTGAGCACAGAATAAGTACAGCGAAAACTACACAGATTTTCTTGAGGCAATCCATTGGGTTACGTTGCGTCGACCGTCCTCCGAATACAGAAGGTGGCATCCCGTTCCCAAGTGCTCTGGGGAACCTTGTAACTTGCCCGCAAGAAGATGCCTCCACAAAGTGAGATGCGGCTGAGAAGCAGCCAATCTTGGGTGCCGGACGAACCTGGGACGGTCAGTAGGAAGTCTCTATCAAATTATTCCGGCGCCAATATGGATCGAATTGCGCGACCACGTTTCACCCGCGCGCTCCGATCATTGGTAGACTGCAGCGTTGCCGTGAAGTATTCGCCGACAATGCCTTCAGGCGTAGCCTCCGCGTTTCTAACAGCGTCCACCTCAACAAAAAAGTCGCTCAATCGGCTGCCCACAGCATCGAAATCCAGTTGCTGACCTTCCCTGTTTATAGCCCTGTCAAGTTCAATAAACAGAGTGTAGAAATCAGCCTTTTTCCAAGCACGACTACCTCTGTCAAAGCCCATTTGGTTCATCGCATCAAACACCGCTCTGTAGCGTTCTTCCAAACCTCCGGCTTCTTCAAACTCCTCGTTGTACCTCTCGAGGTACTCTTCAACTTCATCATCGCGATGGAAGTAGTCGCTCATCATGGTGGCGGTTAGGGATGCCACGAAGGAAACGTCCTTCATTCGTCGGATATCAAGCGCACTGAATACTCTGTGGCTGATAAAGAATTCGTCTTGAGCTAGACGCTCACAGAATTTCTTAAACTCACCGAGATAGGCAGCGCTTCCTTTCCATGAGGTTGAAACGTTCCTCTTGTTGTAGCTCCACCTCGGCGAACTTGCGTTCCATCTCGGCGAGCTGTTGCTTCTCGCGCGTGATGATCCTGGTCGGCGTCTGGTCCATCGTCGGTCTCCTCGTGAGGGTTTACGACGCATGATGCCGCGCGGGCTGCTCCGCGTAAGCCAGTGAGGGCGCGCGCCTGACTGACGATCAGGGGGACCGGAGGCGACAGACCCAGCCGGATCAGGGGCTTAGGGCAGTTCGACCAGGACGAGCACAGCGCCGGGCACAGGGCCCGGCCGCTTCGGGGGCCCTGTCAGTCCTCGTAGAACGGGGAGGCACCCACCCACTCCAGCAGGTCGGCCCTCACGTCGTCCTCGATGTCGATACGCGTTCGGATGGACGCCAAGGCTGTATCTCTGGCCTCCTCGTTTTCCCAGGGCACCGGCTCACGCCGCTCCCGCATCTCGGTCAGGACGCCCTCCTCGCCGAACAGGTAGCCGAGGGTGACGCGCATCGTGAGGTGCGAGCCGTCCGAGAATGGCTTCGTGAGCACGCCGCCCGGCGACACCAGGGTGACGTGTGGATAGGGGTCAGGCATCGTCGTCTCCGTCGGGCTCGTGTGTCGTCCCCTGGATCACCTCGGCGTCCTCGACGCCCGGACGTGCCCCCGATGCGTCGGGGTCGCCCAGGGGTCTCCGTATGGACCCGGTGGTGCCGCCGACGAGCTTAGGCTTCCGGGTCGGAAGCTCGTTGTGCACGTTGGTCTGGTTGTTGATCTGGACGTTGGTCTGGGCCGGGCCGTCAACGGAGCTCATGCGCAGGGCCAGGAGCTTGGTCAGCACACGCGGGTCCACATGGCTGGTCTCGAAGCGGTGGACCAACTCGAAGTCGTCGTCCAGCTCGGGCCTGCCGGTCTTCGGGTCGATCACCGGCACCCACCTGCCCGTGCCCATCTCCAGGGCCGTCTGGACCACGCGCTGGGTGAGCTCCTCCTCGAAGGCGGTCACCGCGTCGTCCCACGCCTCCGCGAAGTCGGGGTTCTTGGCCCGCCGGTCGTAGAAGGTGCGCCGGGTCAGGCCGGTCATGTTGGCAGCATAGGTGACGTGCCCGAACTGGCGAAGGTAGCCGAGGAACTCATCCCCCTTCTCGCCGTACACCTGGGCCACGACCGGGGCGAGTTGGCTCGGCATATGAGGGTCGGGCGCGGGCCTGATCCTGTTCATCCGCATGATGCTCACGCTGGTAACTCCTGTTCGACCTGATGGAGCTCCTCGCATCACGTTATCTAGGGGGCCGAGGGGGCCACCGTGCGAGCCGTCTGCGGTGCTCGTGGCTGTGCTTGGAGGGGCGTTGCCCGGGCAAGCCCCTGACGCGATTGCCCTTCCTTTCGCGAGGCCCCCTGATCCAGGATCGGAGGGGCGCACTTCGGTGGGCAGGCTGCCGGGCGTCGAGGTTTTCCGGGCGGCTCGCTCCTCACTGTTCGAGGTCAGGATGCCACGTCCCGTCGGCGACGTACGCCAGCGAATTCACGTGTGAGCGAGCCTACCTCTCACTGGCGTGAGGCGTCCCCTCCGCCGATTTCGGTGACGGCCCCCTGCTTTCCCCGTCTTCCAGGGTGGGACCGTGCCGCCTTCAAGCTTGAAAGCGCCTGCCCACGGACAAACGGACAAGGGCGGACGCGCTTTTGGCATTATACGCGAAACTTAATTCAGTATCCTTTTGTTAGTGTGTCTATTTATTATACCCTATGAGTCCGGCAGGCTGTCCGCCCTTGTCCGTTTGTCCGTGGGGTCGTCTAGTGCGGCATGTTCGATATGGTCGAACAGGCTCAACCGTCCTTTGCCGCCTTCTCCCCCGCTCGCCATTCCGCCCTCGCGGCGTCAATGATCTTCGCCATGACCGCCGGTCTCTCGCGCTTGACACGCAGAGCGTCCCACTCTCCCCGCCGGGCGATTACGACCCGGTCCTTCTCGTTGCCGCCTGAACCCCTCTTATTGAAGCGCCTCTGCGTGACCGAACCGCCGGCCTCGTCCACGATGAACTTGAGGTTGGACGGGAAGCCGTCGCAGGTGGCCTCCAGATGGTCCATCACGTCGGACAGGCCGATCAGGTCGGCCGGCCAAGCCTCGAACAGCGCCTTGAGCTCACGATGCTCGTCGGTCTCCAGGAATTCGACCACCGACCGCTTGGCGTCCGTCATCGGCGCCGGCAGGCCTGGGTTGAAGGCGGACAGGTCACGCTCCCTCAGGAACTTCGCCACCGACGCCACGAACCGTGGGTCCCTGCGCGTCTCGTACAGGTCCCGGTAGTAGGAGGGCTCCCGAACGCTCTCGGGGTTGTAGGCCACGCGGATGCGCCGGTCCCGGTCGTCGATGGGCAGGGCGTCCATGAAGTTGGAGAACATCAGGAACCGGCAGCAGTTGTACTGCACCGACTTCAGGCCGAACTTCGGATTGATCTCTCGGTGCTCCTCGGTGATGACCTTCTGCAGCTTGTTCGCCTTGCGGTGCCGGTCGGCCCCGGCGCCCTCCCTGGTCTCGTCGACGACGAGCAGAAGCTTCTCGGATAGCCGCTCGTTGAAGCTGCTGCCCAGGACGTCACCGAGGTCGACACCGAGCGCCGCGTGGCCGGCCAGGACACGCGCCAGGACCGAGGCCACCCAGTTCCGACCGACGCCGCGCTTCGAGGTAATCATCAGCCACGCCGTGTGGGGCAGTACCCCCGGTTGCTGGACGATGTGGGCGATCCAGTCGAGGAAGTCGTCGGCGTCGTCGCCGTCCGGCAGGAGCCACTTGACGTGGTCCACGAACTTCGCCGCCCGGTCCCTCCAGTCGTCGGGTGCATCCTTAAAGGACAGATCGCTCCAGGTGTTCACGGCCTCGCCGCGGCCCTCCGGCGGCGCGCAGATCGCCGGGCGGCCCGGCGCCCAGGTCATCACGTCCACGGTCTTGCGGTCTCCGTTCCGGTCGCCGACCCAAACGTTGACCACCCGCATTTCCTTCGGCTGCGGCGGGCGCCCGCGCTTCGGCCCGTCCCCGTCGTCCTTGGGTTTCTCGGGCTCCACGGTCATGCGGCTGCCGGCGAAGTGGGTGGCGGCAAGTTCTACCGTGCGCCATGCTCGGCCGCTCCTCAGGTCCACGACACCGCCTGCGAGGCTGACGTACACCAGGTCGCGCTTCGCTCCCTTCAGGTCAATGCGGCGCACGCTCAGCCTTTCGCGCACGCTGGTTTCACCGATCTTGCGGTCCTCCTTGCGCTCCCGCTGGGCCAGCGCCGAAAGGGTCTCCTCGTCCAGATCGTCGAAGTCGTCGGATGCGGGCGGGCGCGGGATGGCCTCCTCGGCCCCGGTGTCGCGCAGCAGCTTGTGCAGCGTGCGGTAGGTGACGCGGGCTCCCTTGTTGTCGGCGTGGAGGCTGTCCCAGCGCAGACCGACAATCGTGCCTTGGTCGGCGTACTCGGGGTCGCGGGTGCACCACTCGATGAACTCCTGGCGACCGTCGCCTGCGGTGGCGTGGTGGCAGGCCTGCATGAGCGTCAGCCAGTCGGCGTGGTCCTGGAAGTCCTCGGGATCCAGGGCTTCGAGCATCTCGGTCAGCTCCTCCTGGTCGTGCTCTCCGCCACCGGTCGGTGCCGCCCCCTGAGGCCTTCGGACCAGTTCGAGCAGGCTGTCGGGCACCGGATCGGCGCCGAACGCGTCGAGCACGGGCCTGTCGGGGTCCCAGAGGTATGGCCTCCGCGTGTCGGGGTGGATCGAACCGGGTGCCACTACCTGGCGACCGAAAGACTTGAACTCGATGCCGGGGAACTTGTCCTCGCCCAGGCTGTCCCTTGTGGACACGCCCTCTGGCTTGGTCATGTAGACGTGCAGTCCGCCGCTGCCCGTGATGACGGTCGGGTAGAGGTCGGGGTCGATGCCGGTCCACAGGACGAGCTCGACGTAAGGGCTGCCCGGTGTATAGAGGCCCTCGCCTTCCGGGAAGTTCCGCGGGTCCACGTCCAAGATCAGGTCGGTCGCCGTGAGCCTGACGCCAACGTTTTCGCCGGTCTCCATATGCGTGACCTGGTCAACGGAACGGTAGGAGCGCTTGGTCCAGTTGCCGTGGATTGGGCTCTTACCGCGCTTGCGCCGCATGCCCTTGTGCTCGTCCTCGTAGGCGAAGTTGTGCAGCGGGATCAGTTGGTAGCCCGCCTCGATCAGCGGGCCCAGCTCCGCCGGTTGTGTCGTCGGTTGTCCGGTCATGGCTCAGCCCCGCTTGCCAGCGAGGTACGCCCGGACGGCCTCGCGGGTGTAGAACACCTCGCGGCCTACCTTCACGAACTCGGGGCCCGCGTCGGGCGATTGGCCGGTGTTGCGGCGGGAGCGATAGACGGCCAGAACCGTCTCCGGATGGCCGGTCATCTCGCTCGCCTGCTTCGGCGTCAGGAGGTCGGCGAACGAGGGTATGGAGGGGGCCGTCGGCGCGACATATTCAGGATCAGTCAAAGGGTCTTCCTTTCCAAGAGGGTGGATCACGGAGCCGGCCGCGGGAGGCGGTCCTTGCGGCCGGCTTGCTCTCAACGAACACTGTCGCGACGGTCTGTCGTCGTAAGCCTGCGTGGGCACAGGTGGGCTCCAACGTTGGCGGGCCTCAGACGCCCCGGTCCATGTAGGGCTCGCCGTCCTTCGCCCTTTGGCGGTTTGGGCGCGCGGCGCGTCTCTTGGCCATGCCCACCAGGTACGGGTCGTCCCAGAAGATCGGGTCCTTGGAGAGTGCCAGCACAGTCTCGGGCGTGTCGAAGAACACGCTGCCATCCCCGTTGACGGCCCTCGGGAAGCGGTCGGCGTAGACGGCCACAGCGGCCAGCGTACACGGATCGGACTGTTCCCAGAGCAGTCGGCTTTTCAGCAGACTGACCAGCAGCTCCACGAAGTGGTGTCCCTCGTTTTTTTCCATGATGAACAGCGTCAGGGTCATCACGTAGTCGACCTGCGCCCAGTCCTGCGCGTCGGCGGGTGATGGTACGCTCATGCCGCCCCCTCCATCATGAAGGCGTCGAGGTCGTCGCGGTGGTATCGCACCATCCGGCCCACGGCACGGTAGCGGGGTCCGTTGCCCTTGCTGCGCCAGTTGGCGAGGGTCCCGCTCGAGACGCTGAGGTATGCGGCGGCTTGATCGGTGGTCAGCCAGGGGCTGGTGAAGGTCTGCAGTTCTGCCTGGGCGTCCATGGCACATCTCCTCATTCGGACGCAGTGCGTCCGTTAGGGGGGTGTGCCGTTAACTTTGCGTCATATAGGGCGCGCTCGCCGGCGGCAGCGTTGGAACCGACAGGGCCTGTGACCCGATGCACGGGCGTTTTTCTGATTTCAGATTATCGAATGTGGACCAAAATGGTTACCAGCGTCTTACCCGTGCGCACCATCGTTCACGCAACGCCCTCCCTCCCGATCACCAGGTCCTCCAGCGCCTGAGCGTGCGGACGCAGTGCCTCGATTAAGTGCGTCTGGTGGACGTAGCCGCCACTGGCACCGGGGAGCCTCTGGCCCAAAAGGAGCGCACCCTCGGCGTAGGGGACGCCCGCCGCGATCATCATGGTGCGGCAGTGGTGGCGAAGGGCGTGGGGAGACGGGACGCCGCCCCGCTTCGGCTCGGCCACGTGACCGGAGGCGGCGCCCGGCGAGGGCCAGAGCCAGGGTGAGTTCAGCGGCCCGTCCTCCTCCATCCGTGCGGCCAGCGTCGCGGTGAGCCAGCGCCCGGTTGGGAACGACCACGACCCGCCCGTCTTCATGTGGGTGAGGGTCAACACGCCCCGTTCGGCGTCGAAGTCGGCGCGCCTTACGCCCAGCAACGAGGTCCGCCTCGCCCCGGTCAGCAGGAACGCCCGCTGTAGGTCACGCATGAGCGGTGACATGGCCCCGGTCGTGGACCAGAAGCCCGCCACGTCCAACTCGCCGACCTCCCGCTTCGGCGTGGCGGGCACGCGGATGGCGTCCACCGGGTTGGCCCCTATCGTCTCGTCGTGCCTCCGAGCGGTGTTCACGAGCGCTCGGACGGTGCGCATCACCGACGCACCCGTGGTCTTGCCGTGGCGCCTCGTGAGCTGCTCCATGAGCTCCCGGCAGTCCTGGCGCGTGATGTCAGCCACCGCGCGGCGCCGAAGACGCCCGAGGTAGTTGTCCATGTGATATCGGTAGTTCCGCTCCGTGGCGGCGGAGAGGTCCCGCTCGCTCAGGTGCTCCTTCAACGCCTGCTCCAACGTGATGCCGGTGGACTCTGGACCAGCGGTGGGGTCGATGCCCGACTGGATCGTCGCCATGAGCCTGCGGGCCTCGTTCCTGGCCTCGGCCAGTCGCACCAGGTCCACGCGGCCGATCTTGACGCGAACTGAGCGGACCAGGCGCTTGTCCCTGCGGACGTCGCCCTGCACGGCGAACGTCTTGGTGGTCTTGTGGGAGATGCACATGAGGCCCTTGACTTCGGTGTCGCGGTGGATGCCCGAGCCGAGCGGGAGGTCCCTGAGGCGGGCCTCGGTGAATTTGAAGATGGCCATGGAAAGTACAGTCCCGAGTACAGTGTTTGCTGTTGATCCAGATGAACCTGGATGGTGCTACCGGGAAAAAGTTGTCATGTTTTCAAGGCACCGTACGCCCCGAATTGACCAGAATGAGCCATGATTTGCTCGCAACTTCATACTGTTAATCAATTGGTCGTAGGTTCGATCCCTACCGCCGGAGCCAATCCCCTCCCCCCCGAAATTTGAGATGCCTGCCCACGGGCAGGCGGCAGGGTCTGGCTGCATTTCTGCCGTCCGCCGGCTTGGACAGCGCCGGCTTCGGGCCCTGTGGCGGGTGCTGCCATCAGACCCCCGGCCGCGGCGCGGGGGACCGGGCTACCGGGGGACCGGCGGCGGAGCCTGGTTTGCTCCGCTGGAACAAAGGATATGCCGCCCCCGGCGGCGGACCGGCTGTGCTGCGGCCAAGCTGCGCGCGCCCTTGCCCGGGCGGTAGCTGTGCACGCAATTACACCAGCCTAAACAATCGCTTGCGTCTGTTCCGGCCCGTGGGAAAAAAATTGCCGGAAGACGCAAATTTCCTATGGACGCCAGCCGCCGCTCCCCCTATACACCCCCTCGTGTTCCGGCGTAGCTCAGCGGTAGAGCAGTTGACTGTTAATCAATTGGTCGTAGGTTCGATCCCTACCGCCGGAGCCAAAATCACCACTTAAGGCCTTGAGAATAGAGGCATGGACTGGATGCGGCAGATACGGCCCCATACAGCACTGTGGAATTGGTTATCTTCTGACGGTTAAATTCAGTAAGTCTGGAATCTGACTTCCATGACGACCGGGTTTACTCCGGCTGTTCCTCAGGACATGAAACCGTTACCCGGCGCAAAAACAACAGCCTCCCGTCTTCCGATAGCACTTTCGGCCGCTGCCTTTGTTGGCTGGGGCGCGGTAGACGCGCCCAGTTTGGCCGCATCCCCAATTGAACCTGCCAAAGGGGATGCCTCCGCCGAACCGGTTGCCTACCATTGGCAGCAAGGCGTTTGGTTCGCCTTTCCGACCGGATATCGCAACCCTTACCTCGGCAAGGAAGTGACCAGGATCATACAAGACCGCTCACGCGTGGCGGAGGGCATGAAGCGCGCTCAGAACCGGACTGGTTTTGCAGGGGATGGCCGGTACGACAGAAACCTGGTGAGCGATACGGAAGCAGTGGGCGGATTTGCCTTCAAGTTGGATACTTTGGAGCCGGTGGGCCGGAACCTGTTCTTTGATGCCGATATTACAGGTGATCCGGAAAACCCGGGTGACTCAGACGTTGTCAAATTCAAACTAGTGTGGGCAGGAGGCGATGCTCCCAAGGCGCCTCCGGACGTCACCAGAAGGTTTGACCGGTATCAGGCCAGCCGCGGTAAGCCCCCAAGCCTGCGGCAAGGGCATCTTACATGGCTCTCGCTGAACGGCCTGCCGCCCGCCGGATATCAGCCGTTGCCCCCCGGCCATTCCAGCGTGGATTACAAAATTTACGAACAAGCCGACGGCCTGACAGCCATTTTCCGATGCAATGTAATGGATGAGACCCTGAACCGGCGAGGTATACAGCCAATCTGTGACGGTGAGGTAAGTGATGCGGACACTGGCACCATCCTTTACCTCACATTTCCTGAGCATCTCATCTGGTCCGAGCTGAGCTGGCTGTTGCCATCAGCAAAGGCTCTTTCGCTCGTGAACTCCTGGCGCCTGGAAGAATAGCTCTTGCCCCTCTCTCCTGAAAAATCCGCAATTTGACGCTAGCCTGTTCTCCGGATGGGAAGACAGACTATGTGGACGAGCCGGTCCAGCGAAGAGCAGATCATTGGCAAGCCGGCTTCCCTGAATGCGGGGATGCAACTCGAGGCGGCAATGTAATTTCCGAAGTTCGTAGCTCCAAATGACTACGGCCACGCAACTTGCTGAAATCCGGTTTGGCGGGTATTTCTGGTGTGCGGTTAAAGTTGTGGATGTTGCATGGTGCTGACGCGTGGATTGCACTGAACCGGCCTGGATACGCGCCAGGCCGGATTCCCAGAGGCCCGCGCTTTGAAACCGGGACCCGGCGGTACAACTCTCCAATGACTGCAAACACCGTGCTGCGGCAGAGCTGGTTTCCCGGCGGCAGCAATCCTGCATCCGGCACGCCAGTGCCCGCCGCTGCGGCGTAATGCCGGACCGCTCCCCTCCAGGCAGGCGGGGCCGGGGCCAGAACAGCTGAACAAGGAGATGCAGAAATGGCACTTATCCCCGGCACCCCGAACAACGATACGCTTTTCGGCGACAGCGCGAATGACATCGCGCCGTCCCCTGCGATACCGGATATCGTTTTGAATGACGACGACATCCGTGGCCGCGGCGGCGACGACGATCTGTTCGGGGACACCGTCCAGAGCATCCGCACCGCCGGGGACGGCAGCGTCGTGGCGGGCGCCGACACCCTCACCGGCGGCAGCGGCAACGATCTGCTGGCTGGCGATGCCGGCGCAGACATCGTTGCGGAGACCGGTCCGGGCGGGGCGGTCACTGCAGGGGCTGATTACCTGGCCGGGGGGTATGGCAACGACACGCTCGCAGGCGACGCGGGCGGCGATATCATCGCCGGTCCCGGCGCATCCCTCCTGGCCGGCAATGACTCGCTTTTCGGCCAATCGGGCAATGACGTGCTGTCGGGCGATGCCGCCGGAAACCTGGAAGGCCATGGCCTGACGGGGGGCGACGATCTGCTGGTGGGCGGCGAAGGCAACGATACGCTCCACGGCGATGCGGGCCTGCGGATTAGCGGCGAAGACGGGATCGGCGGCGGTGACGACACGCTGCTCGGCGGCAACGGCCACGATCAGATTTTCGGGGACTCCGGCGGCGATCTCGAAGGCGGTTTCCTGGGGGCCGAAGGCGGCGATGACAGGATCGACGGCGGGCGCGGGAACGACCTTCTGGCCGGAGATGCCGGAGGCGGTATGACTGCGGGGCTGGCCGCCGGGGGCTCCTCGGACGACCAGGTCAGGGGCGGCGATGACCGGATCCTGGGCCGCTCCGGCAATGACAGCATCTTCGGCGACGCCTACCAGCACCTGCAAACGTCCGAGGTGGGCGATGCCTTTGCGTTCGGCGGTGACGATACCCTGACCGGAGGCGATGGCGATGACCTGATTGCCGGCGACGCCGGTATGGACATCTCGCAGCGCAGCACGGACGGAATCCTGCGCGCGGGCAGCGACAGGATCGAGGGCGGGTCGGGCAACGACAGCCTGTTCGGTGATGCCGGGAACGATCTGAACGCCTTCGGGGTGTCCTCTGTGATCTTTGCCACCGGGGATGACCGGCTGCACGGCGGGTTCGGCGACGACCAGCTATTTGGCGATGCCGGCGGCGATTTCAACGGTGACGGCGATGCCACGGCCGAGGCAGGCGACGACACGCTGCTGGGCGGCAGCGGCCATGATACCCTGACCGGCGACATCGGCGGCAGCTTCCATGTGCTGGGTGCAGGGTTCGACTTTCCAGTCGAAATCGTCGGCGGTGATGACCTTCTGAACGGCCATTCGGGCAACGACTGGATCTATGGCGACGCCATCGGGGACATCAGGGAGCAGGAGGAGGGACCCGACCCCGACTTTGGCGATGCGAGGGGCGGCAATGACACGATCTTTGGCGGGACCGGCAACGACCACCTGTTTGGGGACGCCGGCGGCGATATCCGGGCCAGGGGCGATAACGCATTCCCCCCGGAACAGGCGGGAGGAGACGACCTGATCGAGGGCGGTGGCGGCAACGACTGGATCTTCGGCGATGCCGGCGGCGTCTTCAGGGGGTTCGACAGTGCCAGCGCCGGACACGACACCTTGCGGGGCGGCAGCGGTGACGACAGTATCTTCGGCGACGCCGGAACCGATCTGCTGAGCGGCACCTTTGGCGGCTTCGGCGGAGACGACTCGATCGAAGGCGGCGGCGGTGATGATTTCCTTGCCGGGGATGCCGGCGGCGATGCGAGGACCGACTTCGCAGACCTATCGTTCCTGGTCACCGGCGCCGACACCATCTGGGGCGGGTTCGGCAACGACAGCATATTCGGTGACGCGGCCGCGGATTTCGTTGATGAGAACTTGGACGCAGGGGCCAACAGCGGCGATGACCTGCTGGGCGGCGGCAATGGCCATGATGTGATTGCCGGCGATGCCGGCAATGACGTGCGCTCCTTGCAGAGCGACGCGCCCATGTTCGTAGGCTCCGACGAAATCCACGGCGGTCACGGCAATGACAGCCTGTTCGGGGACGCCCAGAACGACGTGCTGTCCTTCAGCGACTTTTCCAGCGTTACCCTCGGCGATGACCTGATGAGTGGCGGCTCCGGCATGGATGAGCTGTATGGCGACGCGGGGGGCGACGTGATAAGCGGCGAGAGCATCCCGGGGGACTCCGGCGGCAGCGTCGCCGTCTGCGGCAGCGATACCCTGCTTGGCGGTCAAGGCGGCGATATCCTGGCCGGGGATGCAGGCGGCAACATCGCCGCGGGCTCCACTGCCAGCATCCTCTGCGGTGACGATCTGCTGCTGGGCCAGGGCGGCCATGACCTGATCTTTGGTGATGCCCGTGGCGAAATCACCGTGACGGGCTTTGATACTTCCGCCACCGCCGGCAATGACAGGCTGCGGGGCGCGTCGGGAAACGACACGCTGGTCGGCGATGCCTCCGATCTTGGCGCCGGTGTCACTGCCGGCAATGACACGCTGTGGGGCGGCGATGGCAACGACAAGCTCTATGGCGATTCCACCGACCTGACGGACGCGGCTGGCGGCGACGATGTGCTGGATGGCGGCGGCGGCGACGACGAGCTTTGCGGCGGTGCCGGCAACGACCTTTTTGTCCTGGGCCCCGGCGATGACCTCATCTTTGACTTCTCCGCCGGCGGAGCCGAAGACGCGCTGGTTTTTGGGGGCGTCTATGCCACCGCTCAAGAGGCATTGGACAACGCCTCCGAGATCGGCGGCAGCACCGTCTTTTCCTACGCGGGCGGGACGACCACTCTTATCGGGGTGACCGTCAGCCAGCTTTCCGCTGCAGACGACTTCCTCTTCTCGGTGTGAGGCCTGGAAACGCCCCCGGCCCTTGTCAGATTTCCACGCTGATCTTCTGGCATGGCCGGGAGGCCGATGGGCGGGGGCAGATGGGCAGGAAGTGGCACCATGCTGCTGAATTAGCGCTGCAGTCATAACGGCGGGGAATAAGGCGGCAGGGCTGAAAGACTTCTCTGCCGGCGCGGCGCGCGATCTTAGCGCCAGGCCAGATGTCACCCCCGCAGGGTGCAGGAACGCCGGCGGCTCCTGTTGAGACAGATCAATTGCCATGCGCCATGACGGTCTCACGCCCCGCAATCTTGATGCGAACATGAAGCTTGCGTTACGCGGGGTGGCACTGCGCGGATGTTGCACTGGTTTGCGTGGCTGCTCCGCCCTTCAGGGCACAACGGCACAACGGCACCACGGTCAGCACGGTCAGCACGATATGCCGGGTCATGCGGTCCAAATGCAATCCCAGACAGCGCCCCGCTGATGCCCTGGATGGCGCCGCATGTCAGCCGCGCAGGTGCGGGGCGAGCACCTGCTCCGCTTCGCGCCAGGACTGTGCCAGCACGTCCTGCGGCGGCGTGCTGCCTTCCTCGGCAGTTTCGATGTCCAGCATTGCGGCCCGCAGCCCCGTGAGCCCCAGGACCGCTGCCGAACCCGCCAGCCGGTGCGCCTCCTTGCGCTGGCCGTCGCTGAGCCGGTCCGCCTCCTGCAAGCCTCCGCTGAGGCGGCGCACATCCTCGCAGAAATCGATCAGGAACCCGCGGGCGCGGTCGCGGCCCAGCGCGTCGAAGAACTGGTGGATATCGGACTGCTGCGCTTCGGCCTCCTGCTTTGCCGCCGCGGCAGCCGGAGCGGGCGGCGGGGCGGCGGAACTCTTGCGGGCGCGGCGGGCCACCAGATCGGCCAGGGCGGCAGGGCTCACCGGCTTCGTCAGCACCTCGGCAAAGCCCGCCTCCAGGATGCGGGCGTGATCCTCGGCGGCGGCGTGGGCAGTGAGCGCGACAACCTCGATGCCCTCCGCCAGGTTCCTGGTGCGGATGCGGCGCAGCGCCTCGATGCCGTCGACACCGGGCATGCTGATGTCCGTTATGATCAGATCGAAGGCTTCCTTGGAAGCCGCCTCCACCGCTTCGGCGCCGCCGGGCACCGCGGTCACGGTGTGTCCCTGCCCGCTCAGCATCTGCGCGAGCAGTTCGCGATTGATGTCGTTGTCCTCCGCGATCAGCAGACGCCGGGGGCCCGCCCCCTGCTCCGCCGCGCTGGTCTCCTCCTCCTGCGGGGCGGCCAGATCGGCATCGGCGGCGGGTATCGGCAGGGTGATGGTGAACAGGCTGCCCTCGCCGACCTCGCTTTCGCAGCGGATTTCACCGCCCATCGCTTGCACCAGGCGGCGGGTGATGGCGAGTCCCAGACCGGTGCCCTCGCTGCCGCGGCGGTAGCTCGCATCCAGCATGGTGAAATCCTCGAAAATACGCTCGAGATCGGCCGCCGGAATGCCTTTGCCGGTGTCTGCGACATGCAGTTCCACCATATCGGACCCCGGGAGCCGCTCCACATCGACGCTGACCGCACCCTCGCGGGTGAATTTCAGCGCATTGCCAATCAGGTTCAAAAGCGCCTGCTGCACCGCCCGCGGCTGCCCGGAGACATAAGGAGTGCCCCCGAGGCTGCAATGCAGCGAGAGCGTATTGCCGTTGATCTTCGCTGTGGCCTGCTGGCTTTCCACCAGATCACTGACCAAAGCGGCCAGGTCAAAAACGCGCGGCGTCTCCGCATCCCGGCCCGCCTCCAGCCGGGAGAGCTCCAGAACGTCGTTCACATGGTGCAGCAGAAGCTCGCCCGAGACCCGCATGGCCTGCAGGTAGCGCTGCTGGTCCGCGCTGGGGCCGGTGGCCTCCAGCAGGTCGATCGCGCCCAGCACGCCAGTCAGCGGAGTGCGCATTTCGTGGCTCATTACGGTAAGCAGATTTGCCTTTGCCCGCTCCCCCGCCAGCGCGTCGTCGCGGGCGCGGCGAAGTTCTTCCTCGGCAGCGATGCGGTCGGAGATGTCGCGCAGGAAGCTGATGAAGACGGTGTCGCGCTCCGAGCGGCTGATGGCGAGCGACATTTCCACCGGAAACACCTCGCCCGACTTGCGCCGCGCTTCCAGGCGGATCCGCCCCTTGCCCGCCACCCGGGACTTGCCGCTGCGGGCGAAGCGGCGCAGCCCCTCCAGGTGTGCGTCGCGCAGGTGGTCGGGCACGATCAGATCAGCCAGTGCCCGGCCCTTGGCCTCGGCGCTGGTATAGCCGAAGATAGCCTCGGCCGCCCCGTTGAACTCGCGGATGCGGCCGTCGGCGCCGGCCAGCAGTACCGCATCGAGCGAAGAGGCCACCATTGCCTCCATCCGTTTGGCGGTGCGGGTGCGCGCCGCCGCCAGCCGCCGGCCCGCGCGGTAAAGGCCGCCCAGTGTCAGAGCCGTGAGCGCCAGCGCCAGCACCAGCGCCAGCACCACCCAGCCCAGCCGCGACAGCAGTGCCATCAGTTCCAGGCGCTTGCTGAGCTGCATGTCGCTTTGCAGCACCACACCCAAGAGCGCCAGTTCGCGCACGTCGCCGCTGTTCTCTTCCAGCACCCCCCGGATCTGCGGCACCGCAGCCAGCAGCGCTGCATCGGGGCCGTCGATCCAGCCGGTCATCGCGTCAAGCCGCCCTTGCAGCCGGTCCAGAAGCGCAGCGCCCGGCCCGGTGCCGCGCAGATCGGCGAACAGCGGACTGTCGCGGAAGGTGGCGATGCGGCTGTAGTAGAGGTCGAACTGGCGCCTGAGATGCGCCAGAGCCGGAAGTTCCTCTGCCGCTTCAGCCGCCTGCACCAGTTTCAGATGCTCCACCTCGGCCTGCGACAGGCTCCATTGCATGTTGTCCGTCGCCGCGGTCGAAAGGTTGTCGAGCCGATGCACCACCTGGTAGCCGAGGCGCAGTGATTGCGCCACCAGCCCCACCGCTGCCGCGAGTGCCAGGACCAGAACCCAGCCCGGCAATTCGGGGAAGCGGAGGGCGGTTTTGCGCATCGCCGGGACGGCCTTAGTTGCGCAGCTCGATGCGGTCGAGCTGCCAGATGCTGCGGGAATAGACCTCCTCCGTGCGGAAGGCGGGATCGCTGTCATAATTATAGACCACCCAGAGCGGCCCCTTGCCGCGCAGCGGCATTTCCGCGCCGTTGCGCTCGAAAGCAACGACGGGGCCCGCCTCGCCGGGGGCCGGCAGCGGGATTTCCACCGCATAGTCGTTCACCGCCTGGGCCAGCACCGTGCGGCCCTGGGCATCGAGGCGCGCTGCCAGATCGGCCAGCGGCACGCCGGTGAAGCGCTGCGGGCCGGTGGTCCAGATCGTTTCGGTTTCGAAGGTGACGGTATCCATCGCCCGCAGGTCATCGAGGCTCAGCTGCTGCGCGGCGGCGCTGCCCTCGAGCCGCAGGGTGAGCACCGGGGCCCCGCCGGCAGCGGCGGCGGTTGTCAGGGCGGTGAAGGCGAACGCGGCGGCGGCCGCAAACCGGGTGATCCAAGCTTTCATGTGGATGTCCTTTTCTGAGGCAGCCGTGTGCACACGGCTGTATTGCTCCTGATGTGGCCTTTGCGGTTCGGTCCCCGCAAGGCGGTCTTCGGGCCTGGGTCTTCGTCTTACAGTCCTGCTGCGTGCAGCCTGCCACAAGGTCAGCGGCAGGGCACAGGTTACGGCGTATAGCGTCCTGACCTTCCGTATAGGCCGGACCGGACGCCGCTGATCATAGCGCAAGCTTCCTAACACGGGCTTACCGGCTGCCCGCGCCGGGCTCCCCTTCAAATTGACCGTTTGGCAACCTTTCCGTGACACTTTGGCCCGGTACAGCCACAACAGGTCCGAGAATTCATGCGCATTTTGCTGGCAGACGACCACGACATGGTCCGGGAAACCATCTCCGCCTACCTGAAGTCCGAAGGCGGCGCCGAAGTGAGCCTGGCGGTGGACCTGGCCGGAGCATTGTCGCAGATCGATGACGAAGGACCGTTCGACCTGGTGCTGCTGGACTACAACATGCCGGGGATGATGGGGCTCGACGGGCTCGGGAAGGCGCTCCAGGCCAATGGCGGCAAGGGGGTTGCGATCCTCTCCGGCAGCGCCCCCACCCGCACCGCCCAGGAGGCGCTGGACAGCGGCGCGGTCGGCTTCCTGCCCAAGACGATGGGCGCCCAGTCGCTATTGAACGCGGTGCGCTTCATGAGCGCGGGCGAAATCTACGTGCCGGTGAACCTGATGCGGGAGGAGGCCGCGGCCCCGGCGCATCCCCTTGCGGAACGGCTCAGCCCGCGGGAACTGGAAGTGCTGAACGGGCTGTGCCGCGGCTTGTCGAACAAGGAGATCGCACGCGAGCTGGAGCTGCAGGAGGTGACCATCAAGCTGCATGTGCGCACGCTCTGCCGCAAGCTGGAGGCGAAGAACCGCACCCAGGCGGCGCTGACCGCGAAGGAGGCGGGGCTGTTCTGACGCGGAGCTGCTCTGATGCGGCGCTGCTCTGACGCAGAGCCGGCTGCAGCATGATGCGCCCGGCCCCGGCACCCGGCCGGTTCCCCGTTCTGATTTCCGTACCGCTTGATATCGCAGGAGTTTCAGCACCGGTTGATTGCGATGGCGCGGCCGTGCCGGAATAACGCGCTGCAGCGCCGGACTGGGCAAACCTGGCGCAGCATGGCCGCGGCCTGCGGCCCGCCCCGCGCCTGGCGGCCCTGGCAGTTCCGGCCGCACCGCGAACCCCAGGATCGGCCGGGCTTCCGGCCCGGTTTCAGCAGGGGCGCGGGCGGGCTGCCTTTTCTTCGCCGCCCCGGAAACGCAGTGAAATGATCGCCGCTGCCGGGTCCGGACGGACTTCTGCAGGCGCCAGCCCAGGCGTGCGGTCCGGGCCGACTTCCACCAGCACAGCGTGCAGCGGTGCCCCGGCGGGATTTTCGATCTCCAGACCGCCTGCCGGCACAACCGCGCTTTGATCCTCCCAGAGCAGACGGCTGCGGCCGCGGCCGGAAAGGAGAGCGCAGCCCTGCAGCACCGCCAGGTGGCCGGGCCCCGTGCCCGCGGGCACATGCGCACGCTCTCCCGGCAGCAGCTCCAGCCGCTTCACCCGGACCGCACGCTCCCAGTCTCCCGGGCCGGACAGCTGCAATTCGGGCGCCGGATAACGGCCGGTTCCGCCGGTGACCTGCTGCCCGCCCGCCGCGGCAAGAGACAGCGGCGGAGGAGCGTCGGCGTTGCCGGGGGTACCGGCGCCGGGCCATGGCGCAGATGCTAGCGTCGCCACGGTGCACTCGGCCGCTGCCGGCGCGGCAGGAGCCGCAAAAGACGGGGCGCAGCGATCGGCCTCCCAATGCGCGAAGACATCCGCCGCTGGCCCGCTGGCAAGCGCCACCAGTGAGCCCGCGCGGCTGGCGATGGCATCTTCGAAACTGGACGGGCGCGCCCGCTGCCAGCCCGCGGTGCCGAGCTGCAAGGCGCCACAGGAGCGCCGTGCGCCGGCCAGCGCAGCCTTGGCCGCCTGGAGGATGCGCGGTGCGCAGCGCTTCAGCACCGCCAGCAAGGTGCCCGCCCGTAGCAGATAGATTCCGGTGTTGTGCAGCGCGCCGGGCCCGGCTTCGGTCAGCTTGCAGCCAGAAGGCAGCAGAACCGCGGGCTGCGGGCTGCGGCCAGGCCGCGCACTGCGGCAGTCAAGTACCCCAAACCCCAGCGCCGCGCTGCCCGGCGCCGCACCAAATGCCACGATGCGCCCCTGCGCTGCGGCCGGAACCGCCTCCAGAAGCAGTTTGTCCAGCGCCCCGGCATCGCCGAACAGATGACTGGCCGGCGTGAACAGCAGCAGCGCTTCGGGACGGTCCTGGAAGCGCAGCGCGGCCACCGCCGCCGCCGCGGCGGGCTTGCTGGCCCCAGGCTCCAGCAAAAGCTCGGGCCCGGCGGCCGCAGCGCCTTGAACAGCGGCGGCCTGTGCGGCAGCGGCAAGGCGGCAGCCGGTGCCGGTGATCACGACAGGCGCTGCGCAGCGGGTCGCGGCAAGTGCACTCAAATGCGCCTGAAAGCGGCTCTCGATCCCCGGTCCGGCGGCGAAATGAGCTGGCAGGCCTTCGGCCTGCGTGGCAGTTTCCCCGGCACCGCCGCTTGCCAGAACAATCGGGTAAATCATCGCGAACCTCCTTTTGCACCCTGTCTTTGCGGAAGTCAGAATAGGCGGAGGCTTTCCTCAGGTCTGCTATCCGGGGGGTGGCCCGCGCCGGGCAAAAGCGGCGCAGGAAGCGCAAAGGGATAGGCGCGGGGCCGATTGCGCGGCTCAGCCCAGCACCGCGGGGAGCGCCGCATAGCCGCGGAAGCGGATCCGCCCTCCCGGTACCCGCCCCGGCAGGAGCCGGTACTCCTGGAAGCGGTCAAGCAAACGGGAAACCGCCACCTGCGCCTCGAGCCGCGCAAGGCTCAGCCCGACGCAGACATGCGGGCCGCCCGCAAAGGCCAGGTGCCGGTTCGGTTTACGGGTGATATCGAAGACCTCCGGCGCCTCGAACGCCGCCGGGTCACGGTTGGCGGCGCCGATCACCAGATGCAGATTGGTGCCCGCGGGCAGCTCTTGCCCGCCGATCTCCACCGGCGCGGTGGTGATGCGGTTGCCGAGCTGGTTGGGCGAGCGGAAGCGCAGCATCTCCTCCACCGCAGGCTTGATCAGCCCGGGCTGGTGCAGCAGCAAACGCTTCTGCTCGGGGTAATCATGCAGCAGAGCCAGACCGTTTCCGATCAGGTTTGTAGTGGTTTCATGGCCCGCGTTCAGGATGAAGATGCAATTCTGGATCAGCTCGGCGGGGCTCAGCTCCGCATCCGCCCCCTCACCCCGGATCAGCCGGGTGAGCACATCGGTTCCGGGATCGCCCGGTGCAGCACGGCGGCGGGCGATCAGGGTGCCGAGATAGGCCGAGAACACCTCCACCGCCCGGTTTCCAGCGTCCAGCTGCGCCGGGGTCACCGCGGGCTCCAGCGCGCCGAGGATGGCCAGCGACCAGTCCCTGAGCGGCCCGCGCTCCGCCATCGGCACATCGAGCAGATTGCCGATGATCTGCACCGGGATCGCAGCGGCGAAATCCGCAATCAGATCCACCTTCTCCCGCCCCGCCATCCGGTCAAGCAGCGCATCCACGGCCGCGATCAGCCCGGGCTCCATCCGGGCGATGGCGCGCGGGGTAAGCGCGGAGGTCATGATCCTGCGTACGCGCGTGTGCAGCGGCGGATCGGAGAAGACGAGCGAAGTGGTGTGGTGCTGAAACAGCGGCGAACCGGGGCCGAACTTGGGCGCGAAGGCCGCCTTCTTGTCCGAGGAGAACAGCGTGGTGTCGCGGTAGATGCGGTCCAGATCGCCGTGGCGGCAGAGCAGCACGGAGCCGTCGGGTTGCCGCAGCACAGGAGCTTCGCGCAGGAGAGCGTCATAGAAGGGAAACGGGTCTTCGATGAACCCCTGCGGCGGGTTGAAGAGGTCGAAGTTCCGAATCTGCTGAATACCCTGCCCGCTTCCGTTCATCTCTCCCCCCGGATGCCCGCCGCATCGACTGGCGGCCGTCGGCGCAGGCTTTCTGCACGCTTTGCGACTGTCAATCGTCAATTCCCCGGCAAAAGCGCTCCGGCCGCGGTTTTGGCAGGTGACAGGGGTGCCCGTGACATGTAGAAACAAAGCATGAACACGCCGGTTTCTTCGATCCGCAACCTCGGCCCCGCCTATGAGGAGGCCTGTGCCCGCGCGGGCATCGCCTCGGCTGAGGAACTGCGTGCGCTCGGGGCGGATGCGGCCTATGCGCGGCTGCTGCAAAGCGGGACGCGGCCGCATTTTATCGGCTATTATGTGCTGGTGATGGCGCTGCAGGGGCGCCCCTGGAACGATTGCAAGGGGGCGGAGAAACAGGAGCTGCGCAAGCGGTTCGACGACATCAAGGCATGCGCTTTCGACCGCGGCCGCGCCGAGCTGGAAGCGGCACTGGACATGATCGGGGTGATTTCCCGGCCGGGCGCCCGTCCTCCAGGTTCTGAGAAGAGGACGAGCCGGGCGCCGGATAAATAGCGCGCAAGTACAGCCCGCCCTCTTCGCGGCCAGGCCCGCTGGCCACACGGCCTGCGGCGCGAGCCCCGAACGCCGGCTGAGCGGCCCAGTTTCGGGAGGTGAGCTTGGCGGCGGCGGGGCGTTTGGCTGACCGTTGCGGGATGATAGCCAAATGGCCCGCAGCCGGCAGGCGAGTGTCAGCGCACAGCCCGCGCAAGTGTTCCCGTGGCGCCGCCCGTGATTGCCGGGCTGGCCGCGCTTTGTCCGGACGCAGATTGCCGCCGCAGTCTCGGCGCCGGCTGCATGCCAAGCGCCGTTTCATCAGCGGCCGGGTTCCCGGGAGAACAGCTGAAGCGGAACCATAACCACTTCCTGCGGGTTAGTCCGGCAACAGCCGTAATCAAACAGGGAGATCCGGTATGGACCTGATCCGCATCATCTTCGCCATTCTTCTGCCGCCTCTGGGTGTGTTCCTGCAGGTCGGCTTTGGCAAGCACTTCTGGCTCAACATCCTGCTCACCCTTCTTGGCTACATCCCCGGCATCGTGCATGCAGTCTGGATCATCGCAAGGACGCCGGACCATGCCTGACACCCCGCTGTTGCATCAGGAGCGCCTGTCTCAGCTGGAGCGGCTGGCGGGGCGCATGGACAAGGCATTCCGCCTGCCGGTGATCGGCACGCGGGTCGGCTGGGACAGCATCCTCGGCCTGGTCCCGGGTATCGGCGATGCGCTGACGCTGCTGCCGGCAGGCTACATCATCATGTCCGCGCACCGGATGGGCGCGCCCAAGCCTGTACTGGCGCGAATGGCCGTAAATACAGGCATCGATGCGCTGATCGGCTCAATTCCGCTGGTGGGTGACATCTTCGATATCGGCTGGAAGGCAAACAGCCGCAATGTTGCACTGCTGCGCCGCCATTTGGAGCGCGAGGCGGCGACGCGCGAGCCACTCGCCAAGCGCATGGCCCGCAGCGCACGCCCGGGGTCTGGCCGCAACCATCACCACTCGCCGCCCCGTCAGGGGCAAGGCGCCGCGGAAGACCCGCAAATGCGGATGCACTGAGCTGCCTGCAAGGGTCTGCGTGCCAGACAGTGACAGCACAACCGTCGGGGCGGGCAAGAATACAGGCGACGGGCACGAACAGGGCCGCACCGGGATATCCGATGCGGCCCTGGCATTTTGCTCCCGGCAGCGGCGGATCAGCCGACCAGTTCAGTGCCCGAGAAGAAATAGGCGATCTCTGCGGCGGCGGTCTCCGGCGCGTCGGAGCCGTGCACGGAGTTCTCGCCAACCGATTCAGCGAACTCGGCGCGGATGGTGCCGGGTGCGGCGTCGGCCGGGTTGGTGGCGCCCATCACTTCGCGGTTCTTGGCAATGGCGTTTTCGCCTTCCAGCACCTGCACCACGACCGGAGCGGAGGACATGAACTCGCACAGTTCGTCATAGAACGGGCGCTCGGCGTGCACTTCGTAGAACTTGCCGGCCTGTTCCTTGGTCATGTGGATGCGCTTCTGCGCGACGATGCGCAGGCCCGCTTCCTCGAACTTGGCGTTGATCTTGCCGGTCAGGTTGCGGCGGGTTGCGTCGGGCTTGATGATCGAGAAGGTGCGTTCCAGAGCCATTTGGCGTTCTCCTTATTGAGCGGGCCGGGGATTGGCCCCCGGCCCGTAAATACCGCGCGCCGGGTAGCATGGCTGCAGCGGCTTGGGAAGGGGGAGATTGGCGTGCGTACGGGGTTTCGGACGCGGTATCGGGCACGGCTTGCGGCCAGCCTCAGGTCAGGTCCGGCAGCGGCTCGCGCCGGTCGACCCAGCGGGTATAGAGCGCCGACAGGAGGGCGAGCACGTTCGAGGCAAGGATGATCCCCAGCACCATCCGCGGCGCGTTTTCGGCCGTGGTGAGCGCGCCGGTGGCGGAGGTGAGCACCGCGCCCAGCGCCACGGTCATCGCGCCCGACAGCCCCGAGGCGCTGCCCGCGAGATGCGGGCGCACCGACATCAGCCTGGCCTGCGCATTGGCAAGGGTGAGCCCGTTGCCGAAGCCCACGAGGATCGCGGCCCCGAAGAACACCCAGACGCTGCCCTGCCCGGAGAGGAACAGCAAAAGCCCCGTCACCGGCCCCGCCACCGCGAACAGCCGGCCCGCGATGATGAGGCTCAGGAGCGGCACCCTCACAGCAAGCCTGCCAGTCACGAAATTGCCCGCCATGAAGCCCCAGGTAATAATGCCGATGCCAAGGCCCAGCATCGCCGGGCTGAGGTCGAAAGCGGCTTCGGCCGCCCGTGGCGCGCCGGTGATAAAGGCGAAGAAGCCGCCGATGGAGAAGGCGGCGCAGAAGCTGTAGCCCCAGAAGCGCCGCGAGGTGAAAAGCTGCGGATAGGTGCGCATCTGGGCGCCGAAGGTGGCCGACGGGTGGCGGTTGGTCTCGCCCCAGTCGCGCCAGGCAAAGAGCAGCAAACCCGCACCCAGCGCGGTATAAAGAATAAAGCCCGCGCGCCACCCGAACGCCATCTCGAGAAAGCCTCCGAGCATCGGGCCCAGCATCGGCGCCAGCGCCATCGCCATGGAAATATGGCCAAGCTTGGCCGCGGCCTCGCTGGTGGAGTGCATATCACGCACTGCGGCGCGGCTGATCACCTGCCCCGCCACCACTGTGGCCTGCAAGAGGCGGAAGCCGAGGAAGACCCAGATGTTCTCCGCCAGCGCGCAGCCAATGGAGGCCACCACAAAAATGGCCAGCGACACCAGCATCACCACGCGGCGCCCGTACCGGTCCGACAGGGGTCCCATCACCAGCTGCAGCACGGCGGACACCGCGAGGTAGGCGGCAATCGACAGGTTCACCAGCGCATAAGGCGCCTCGAAGTCCTCGCCGATGCGGGCCAGAGACGGCAGGAACATGTTGAGCGACAGCACAGCGAGGGCCGTGACGAAGATCAGCGTGGCGATATGCGGCGGGGTCGGCGCGGCGGGCATTTGGGGATCCTCGGACAGGGGCTGCCCGGGCGGTGCTACCACATGGTGAGCGGGCTTACCAGAATGCCGCTCCGTCCCGGCCCCGTCCTAATGCCGCGGCCCTCAAGCTCCCCTGCCCCGCCCGCGTTTTTCCCCGTAGCGGCGGCAGGGACGCTCTGCTAAGAGCGCTGCCATGCTACGCATTCAGGACATCACATATTCCGTCGAAGGCCGCCCCCTGATCGAGGGTGCCTCGGCCACCATTCCCACCGGCCACAAGGTGGGCCTTGTGGGGCGCAACGGCACCGGCAAGACCACGCTGTTCCGGCTGATCCGGGGCGAGCTGGCGCTGGAGGGCGGCAGCATCTCGCTGCCGTCGAAGGCGCGCATCGGCGGGGTCGCGCAGGAGGTGCCCTCGTCCAATGTCTCGCTGATCGACACGGTGCTGGCCGCCGATACCGAACGCGCGGCATTGATGGCGGAGGCGGAAACCGCAAGTGACGCGGCGCGCATTGCCGAAGTGCAGACCCGGCTTGCCGATATCGACGCCTGGTCGGCGGAGGCGCGGGCATCATCGATCCTGAAGGGCCTCGGCTTTGACGACGAGGAGCAGAAGCGGCCCTGTTCGGATTTTTCGGGCGGCTGGCGGATGCGGGTGGCGCTGGCCGCCGTCCTCTTTGCGCAGCCTGACCTCCTGCTGCTGGACGAGCCGACCAACTACCTCGACCTCGAAGGTGCCTTGTGGCTGGAGAGTTACCTGGCGAAATACCCGCACACCGTGCTGATCGTGAGCCATGACCGCGGGCTTCTGAACCGCGCGGTGGGAGCGATCCTGCATCTGGAGGACCGCAAGCTCACCTTCTACCAGGGCCCCTATGACACCTTCGCGGAGACCCGTGCGGCGCGCATTCTCGCGGCGCAGTCCGAGGCCCGCAAGCAGGAGGCGCGGCGCGCGCATCTGCAAAGCTTCGTCGACAGGTTCCGCGCCAAGGCGTCGAAGGCGGTGCAGGCTCAGTCGCGGCTGAAGATGATCGCCAAGATGAAGCCGATCACCACGCCGCAGGAAGCCGCCTTGCGCGCCTTCACCTTCCCCGAGCCGGAGGAGCTGTCGCCGCCGATCATCCATATCGAGGGCGGCACCACCGGCTATGGCGAGACTGAGGTGCTGAAGCGGCTGAACCTAAGGATCGACCAGGACGACCGCATCGCACTGCTGGGCAAGAACGGCCAGGGCAAGTCGACGCTGTCGAAGCTGCTGTCGGACCGGCTGCCGCTGATGGCGGGCAAGATGACCCGGTCCTCGAAGCTCAGGATCGGCTATTTTGCGCAGCACCAGGTCGATGAGCTGCACGTGGATGAAACCCCGCTCGACCACCTGCGCCGCCTGCGGCCCGAGGAGGCGCCCGCGAAATGGCGCGCGCGGCTGGCGGGCTTCGGCCTTGGCGCGGCGCAGGCGGAGACCGAGGTGGGCAGGCTTTCGGGCGGCCAGAAGGCGCGTCTGTCGCTGCTCATCGCCACCATCGACGCGCCGCACCTCCTGATCCTCGACGAGCCGACCAACCACCTCGACATCGAAAGCCGCGAGGCGCTGGTGGAGGCGCTCACCGCCTATTCCGGCGCGGTGATCCTGGTGAGCCACGACATGCACCTTTTGAGCCTTGCCGCCGACCGGCTGTGGCTTGTGGCGGGGGGCACGGTCACGCCATACGAGGGCGACCTGGAGAGCTACCGCGAGCTCTTGCTGGCGCGCGAGAAGCCCGCAGCCAAGGCCGAGGCCGCCAAGCCGGCAAAGCCCAAGCGGGCCTCCCGCGATGTGCTCACCACCTTGCGCGCGGACGTGCGCAAATCCGAGGCACGGGTGGAAAAGCTCAGCGAAATGCGTGAAAAGCTTGACGAAAAGCTCGCCGACCCTAGCCTTTACGAGCCGGGCAAGGCCGCCGATATCGAGGTCTGGCAGAAGAAGCACGCGGAGTGCCTCGAGGCGCTGGAGCGGGCCGAGGGGCTGTGGATGGCGGCGCTGGAGAAACTGGAGCAGGCCGAGGCGCAATGATCGACACCGCATTCCTGATCACCTCCTTCGTCACGCTCTTCGTGATCATCGACCCGATCGGCCTTACCCCGATCTTCCTCGCCCTGACGCAAGGCATGGCGCCCGCGCAGCGGCGCAGCGTCGCAGTCCGCGCCATCGTGACCTCGGCTTTCGTGCTGGCGCTGTTCACCGCCTTCGGCGAGGCGGTGCTGGGCTTCATCGGCATTTCCATGCCCGCCTTCCGCATCGCGGGCGGGGTCTTGTTGTTCCTCACCGCGCTCGACATGCTGTTCGAGCGCCGCAACAAGCGCCGCGAAGACCGCAGCGAAGAGGAGGAGTTCGACGATCCTTCGGTGTTCCCGCTGGCGATCCCGCTGATCGGCGGGCCGGGCTCGATTGCCACCGTGATCCTGCTGGCGGGCCAGCAGCCGGGCTTCACCGGCTTTGCCACGGTGATGGGCGTGGTGCTGGCTGTGCTGGCGATCCTGCTGGTGATGTGCCTGTTCTCCGGCGTGCTGGAGCGGATGCTGGGCAAGACCGGCATCACCGTGGTGACCAGGCTCCTGGGGATGCTGCTGGCGGCCCTGTCGGTGCAATTCGTGCTCGACGGGCTGCGCGCCTTCGGCTTTGCCTCCTAGCATCCGCGCGCGTCCTGCCTACATCAAGAGCAGGAGGTATGCGGATGGGCGAACATGACATTGGGCGGCTGGTCTATCTCGGCCTGCTGCTGGCGGTGATCGGGGGCTGGGTCTTCGTGCAGAACCGGCAGAGCCTGGGCAAGACCTTCCAGATGCTCGCGGTCTGGGCGCTGATCTTTCTTGGCGTGATCGCGGCCTATGGGCTGTGGGAGGACATCCGCCAGACCGTGCGGCCGCAGCAATCGGTGCTGACGGAGGCGGGCCGGGTCGAGGTGCCGCGGGCGCGGGACGGGCATTATTACCTGACCTTGCAGGTGAACGGCACACCGGTGGAGTTCCTTGTCGATACCGGCGCCAGCGAAGTGGTTCTGAACGGGGCGGATGCGGAGCGGGCGGGGATCGACACCGAAAGCCTCGCCTATCTCGGCCGCGCCCAGACCGCCAATGGCGAGGTGCGCACCGCGTCGGTCTGGATTGAAGAGATCTCGCTCGGCGGCATCACTGACCGCGACGTGCGGGTCTGGGTCAACCAGGGCGCGCTGGAGCAGTCGCTGCTGGGCATGGGCTATCTGCAGCGCTGGAGCAGCATCGAGATCACCGGCGGCGCCTTGCTGCTGACCCGCTGAGGCCGTGCCGGCCGTGCTGCCGCGGCCTGCCGTGAGGCGCTGCGGACCTCCGCTGCCCTCCCGCAGCTGTGAGCAGAGTTCACCGCCCGGGGGATGGTGTTGCGCGCTTTGCTGCCGCATCATGGGGACGGCCTTTCGGGGCTGCACAGGCAGGAGACCGCCTGCGATCCCATCCAAGATCCATTGCCAGGCATCTCCTGCCGGCGCGCGCCCACGAGGGCCGCAACCGGAAAGGAGGCCGCATGTTCCGCCTTGGATTCCTTACCTCCACTGCCGCAGCTTTCGCATTGGCCGCGGGCCTGATGGTGCCGGCGCCCGCTGCTGCGCATGATTCAGGCCGCGACTTCGCCCGGGCGCTGGCGGGCATCGTGGCACTTGGCATCATCGCCAAGGGCATCAGCGACAACCGGCACGAGCACCGCGCCTACCGGCATCATCAAAAGCCGAAGGTCTACTATCACCACTACGGCCACCGCCATCACGCGGGCACCCGGCGGCACCACCACCGCCACCTGAGCCACCAGCGGCGGCCGTTCCGTTATGACGGCTATTACTACGGCAAGCCCTACCGCTACGGGTACTGAGACCGGCGCGGGGCGATCGGACAGGCAAGAGCGGGCAGAACCGGATGCCGCCGCGGCACAGGGGCCGCGGCGGAGGTCATTTCTCGGCCTTCTTCTCCCAGCGGCCGGATTCCTCGGACCAGTATTGCGCCGCGCAGCCAGCGCCGGTCAGCGCCTTCCACTGGGCGCGGGCATGGTCCACCGCCTGCGGGTCGGTGCCGTCGAACAGGATGCAGACCCGCTCCAGCGCCTGCACCTCTTCGGCGGTCACGGCGGCGCCGTCCACTGCCATCACGCAATCGGGCGCGTTGGCGGCCTCCGGCGCGGTGGTGAGCAGCACCGGCTGCTCGGCATCATGGGGGCCGCCCGCAAGCCCGTGCGGCAGAAAGCTGTCCGCAGGGCCCTGCCACAGGCGCTGGTCCAGCCAGGCCATGCGCTCTTCGCTCTGGCCGCGCACGGCGATGCGCCAGCCCGCCCCGCGCGCCTTTTCGAGGAGCACCGGCAGGGTCTCCTCCAGCGGGCGGCGGGTCAGGTGGTAGAAGTAGGCAGCCCCCATTGCCGGATCAACCTGCCTCGAACGCGTCCGCGACCAGCCGGTTCAGCGCCATAACGCCCCAGCCGGTGGCGCCTTTCGGGGCATAATCGGTGTCCGACTTGACCGAGGCGACGCCAGCGATGTCGAGGTGGATCCAGGGCGTGCCGTCCTTGATGAAGCGCTGGAGGAACTGCGCCGCGGTGATCGAGCCCGCGGGACGGCCGCCCACGTTCTTCATATCGGCAACGCGCGACTTCAGCTGCTCATCGTAGGCCTTGCCCAAGGGCATCCGCCAGGCGCCCTCGTCCTCTGCCGCGGCAGCCTTGAGGAAGGCGCTGCACAGCGTGTCGTCGTTCGAGAAGACGCCCGCGTTCTCGTGGCCCAGGCCGATGATGATGGCGCCGGTCAGGGTGGCGAGGTCAATGACGCCTGCGGGGTTGAAACGCTCCTGCGCGTACCACAGCACGTCGCAGAGCACGAGCCGGCCCTCGGCGTCGGTGTTGATGATCTCCACCGTGTCGCCCTTCATCGACTTCACCACGTCGCCCGGGCGGATCGCGTTGCCGGAGGGCATGTTTTCCACCAGGCCGACGAGGCCAACCACGTTGGCTTTCGCCTTGCGCAGCGCCAGCGCCTTCATGGTGCCCGCGACCACCCCGGCGCCGCCCATGTCCATGGTCATGTCTTCCATGCCCGCGGCGGGCTTCAGCGAGATGCCGCCGGTGTCAAACACCACGCCCTTGCCGACCAGCGCCAGCGGCGCTGCATCCGCCTCGCCGCCCTTCCACTGCATCACGGCGACCTTGGAGGGGCTGTCGGAGCCCTGCCCCACGCTCAGCAGCGTGCGCATGCCCAGCTCTTCCAGATCGGCTTCCTCGAGGATCTCCACCTCCAGACCAATCCCGCGCATGGCTTCAATGCGGGACGCGAATTCCGTGGTGGTGAGCACGTTGGCGGGCTCGTTCACCAGATCGCGGGTCATGAGCACGCCCTCGGCGACGGCCAGGAGTGGCGCGCATGCCGCCTCCTGATCATTCGGCGCCTTGCAGGCAATCACCACCTCGGGATCCGAAGCATCCTCTGCGGGGGTCTTGTGGCCGTCGAAGCTGTAAGCGCGCAGGGCCATGCCCATTGCAAAGTCCGCGGCGCGCGCCATGCCGCCCGCCATCACCGTGACCGGCTTGCCGCCTGCCTGGCTCATCAGCTTAGCACCCGCCTTGCGGGCCTCCACCGGGGTCAGCTTGTTCGGCAGCACCACCACGTCCAGCGCCTCCGCCTGCATTCCCGCGGGCCAGGCGAGCGAGAAAACGTCGCCGGCCTTTGCCTTTGCGAAAGCCTGCGATTCGACCAGCCGGGCGATGCCGCCCTTGGCCATCCGGTTGGCGCTGCGGGCGGCCTGGCCGAGGGTGCCGTCGGGGGTGACCGTCACCGCGACGCGGCCGGTCATCTCTGCCATGGCCTTCACATCGAAATCGGCAAAGCGGATCGGGATAAGACTGCTCATTCTGGGCGCTCCTGTCGGGGTCACGTTTATTCTGGCCGAAGTGGTAGCGGCTGCGGCGGCGCTTGACCAGTCCCAGCGCGGCCCGCCGCCGGCGCCCAAGGCGCGGCGGAGATTGCAGTTTTCCCCGTCCGGCAAATCCACTAAGGTCCGGCGCAATCGCTAACGGCAGGGTCCGGGGGATCGGGTGTCACGCTACGACAGATATGTGCTGTCCCAGTATCTGCTGTTCTTCAGCTTCTTTGCACTGATTCTGGTGGCCGTGTTCTGGGTCAACCGGGCGGTGGTGCTGTTCGACCGGCTGATCGGAAACGGCCAGTCGGCGCTGGTGTTCCTGGAGTTCAGCGCGCTGGCGCTGCCCAACCTGATCCGCATGGTGCTGCCGATCGCGGTGTTCGGCGCCGCGGTCTGGGTGACCAACCGGCTCAATGGCGAAAGCGAACTCACAGTGCTGCGCGCGACCGGCACCAGCCCCTGGCAGATGGCGCGCCCGGCGCTGGTCTTCGGTGTGATCGCGGCCCTGATGATGTCGGCCCTTACGCACTACCTGCTGCCCGCCTCGATCAACCAGCTTGAGGCCCGCGAGAGCGAAGTGGCCCGCAACGTGACCGCGCAGCTGTTGAGCGAGGGCGACTTCCTGCATCCGGCGAAAGGCGTCACCTTCTATATCCGCCAGATCGATCCCGACGGCACCATGCGCGATGTCTTCCTGTCGGACCGGCGCGACCCGGCGACGGTCACCACCTATACCGGTGCCCGCGCCTTTCTGGTGCGCGACGGCAGCAAGGCGCATCTGATCATGGTTGACGGCATGGCGCAGCGGCTCGACACCGCAACGCAGCGTCTGTCGACCACTTTCTTTTCCGACTTTTCCTATGACATCAGCACGCTGGCAAAAGACAAAGGCGCGGGCGCCCGCAACATCCGCGCCATTCCCAGTCATGAGCTGCTGCTGGCCCCGGAGGCAGTTTCCAAAAGCGACGGCCACAGTCCAGGCGCCCAGGCCGAGGAGCTGCATCTGCGCTTTGCCCGGGCGCTGGTCTGCGTTGCGGTAGCACTGATCGGGTTTTCCGCCCTGATGCTGGGAACGTTCTCGCGGTTCGGCGTCTGGCGGCAAGCCATGCTGGCCTTTGTGGTGCTGATCTTCATTGAGGGCATGCGCGGGGTGGTCTCCGAACCGGTGCTGAAGGACCCGGGCCTCTGGCCGCTGATCTATGTGCCGACGCTCCTCGGCATCGGGGTGGCGCTGGTGTTCCTGCATCTTGCGTCCCGGCCGCGGCGCTTCCGCGCGGCGGCAGCGGAGGAGGCCGCAGCATGAAGCTCGATCTCTATTATGCGCGCCGCTTCCTGCAGTGGTTCCTGGTGATCTGCGGCGTCCTGATGACGCTGGTGATCCTCATCGACCTCAACGAGCAGATCCGCCGCTTCGAAAGCCAGGATCTGAGCGCAGGCCAGCTCATCGGCCTTACCCTGCTCAATACCCCCGCGGCGCTGAGCGAGTTCCTGCCGCTGATCATGATCCTAACCACCATCGTGCTGTTCGTGGGGCTGGCCCGCAGCAGCGAACTGGTGGTGACCCGTGCCATCGGCCGCTCCGGCATCCGGGTGCTGGCGGCGCCGGTCCTGGTGGCGGGGCTGATCGGCGGGCTTGCGGTGGCGATGCTGAACCCGATTGTCGCGGCGACCTCGAACCGGTTTCAGGACCTGTCGGAGACCTACCGCAACGGGGGCGCCTCGGCGCTTTCGCTGAGCGGCGAGGGCCTGTGGCTGCGCCAGGGAGGGGCGCGCGGGCAGTCGGTGATCCACGCCGAGGGCTACAGCGGCGAGGCCGCCAACATCACCCTGCACCGCGTGACCATCCACAGCTATACGCAATCCGCAGGCCCGGTGCGCCGGATCTTTGCCGAAAGCGCGCGGTTGGATGGCGCGGTCTGGGTGCTTGGAAGCGCCAAAACCTGGCCGCTGGCCGCGGGCATCAACCCCGAAAGCGGTGCCGCGCAGCATGACGAGCTGCGCCTGCCGACAACGCTCACCACCGACCGCATCCGCGACACGCTGGGCACCGCGCGGGGCATTTCAATCTACGACCTGCCCGATACCATCCGCGAGTTGTCCGATGCGGGCTTCACCACCAAACGCTACGAGGTCTGGTATCAGGCTGAGCTTGCCCGGCCGCTGTTCCTGATCGCCATGGTGCTGGTGGGTGCGGCTTTCACCATGCGGCACACCCGCTTCGGAGGCACGGGGCTTGCAGTGCTGATGGCGGTGCTTCTGGGCTTCGGGCTGTATTTCATCCGCAATTTCGCGCAGATCCTCGGGGAAAACGGGCAGATCCCGGTGGCGCTGGCCGCCTGGGCACCGCCGATCTCTGCCATTCTATTGACTTTGGGACTGCTGCTTCATGCCGAAGACGGGTAATCTGCGCCGCGCGCTGCTCCTTTCCGCCGTGCTGCCCTGGATGGCGCTCACCAATGCCCCTGCTCCAGCGCGGGCACAAGCTCAGGCCGCGCCGCAGGCCGAGAGCGGCCCGGCCACGCTGGTCGCCGACCAGGTCTTTATCACGCCCGAGCGCCGGCTGGTGGCCGAGGGCAACGTCGAGGCCTTCCAGGGCGACATCCGCCTGCGCGCCGGGCGGATCACCTTCGACCAGGCCAGCGGGGCGCTGGAGATCGAGGGCCCGATCCGCATCGACCAGGGCGGCGAATTCACCATCCTCGCCAGCGCCGCCGAGCTGGACCGCACCCTGCGCGACGGTATTTTGTCGGGAGCCCGGATGGTGTTCCAGCAGCAGGTTCAGCTTGCCTCGCTGCAGATGACCCGTGTGGGCGGGCGCTATACCCAGCTCTACAAAACCGCCGTCACCTCCTGCCATGTCTGTGAGGACGGCCGCCCGCCGCTCTGGCAGATCCGGGCCGAACGGGTGACGCACGACCAGCAGGAGAAGCAGCTCTATTTCGAGAACGCCCAGCTCAGGGTGCTCGACGTGCCGGTGTTCTACTTCCCGGCGATCCGCCTGCCCGACCCTTCGCTGGACCGGGCCAGCGGCTTCCTGATCCCCTCGCTGCGCACCACCTCGAACCTCGCGACCGGGCTGAAGGTGCCCTACTTCTTCACCCTCGGCCCGCACCGCGACCTGACGCTGGAACCCTACCTGTCGTCCAAGACCCGGACCTTGGGCGCCCGGTACCGCCAGGCCTTCCGCAATGGCCGCATCGAGGTGAACGGCGCCTATACACGCGACGACCTGCAGCCGGATCAGGCCCGCGGCTACCTGTTTGCCGGCGGCGCCTTTGCGCTGCGGCGCGGCTACAGCCTCGACCTCGACCTCAGGGCCGTTTCCGACGACGCCTACCTGGCCGATTACGGTCTGCCCGACCTCGACCGGGTGCGTTCGGAGGCGGTGCTGGCCAAGGCAGACCGGGACCAGCTGTTCCGTGTTTCGCTCAACCATTTCAAGACTCTGCGCGACAGCGAGGAACAGGGCCTGATCCCCTCGGCCATCGCCGATGCCTTTCTGCAGCGGCGCTACCTGCGCGGCGGCGGCGAGCTGCGGACAACACTGCAAGTCCACGGCCACCGCCGCGAATCCGGGCTCAATGCCACCGCAAATGCCAGCAACGGCCGCGACCTTGCCCGGCTCTCCGCCGATGTGGGCTGGCACCGGACCTGGCAGATCGAAGGCGGCGTACTGGCGGAATGGGAAACCGGCCTCGCCGCCGATGCCTTCAATACCTATGACGATGATGTCTTCACCGGCAAGGAAAGCCGCCTCACGCCGCGCACCGCCCTGACCCTGCGCCTGCCGATGCGGCGGCTGGAGGGTGGCGGCGCGGTGCAATACCTGGAGCCGATCGCCCAGATCGCCTGGCGCGGCAGCGGCGGCGACACGGTGCCGAGCGAGGAGAGCAGATTTGTCGAGTACGACCAGGGCAACCTGCTGTCGCTGTCGCGTTTCCCGGCCACCGACGCCCGGGAAGAAGGGCTCACGCTGGTCTATGGCGCCAATTGGGCGCGCTATGCCACCCGCGGCTGGCAGGCCTTTGCCACTGCCGGCCAAGTGCTGCGGCACAATGGCGACGGCCGCTTCACCAAGAGCTCCGGCCTCGGCGGCACCTCCTCGGATATCCTCCTGGCTGGCCAGCTGCGCTACGGCCAGGACCTGGCGCTTACCGCGCGCGGCCTGCTGAGCGGTTCGGCCAATTTCTCCAAGGCCGAGTTCCGCGGCGACTGGCGCACCGACCGCGTGAACCTTACCGGCAGCTACCTCTGGCTCGGCACCGACCCGCAGGAGGACCGCAGCGAAGAGGCCTCCGAGATGTGGTTCGACGGCAGCTACGACATCAACCCCAGCTGGTCCGCCAGCGCCCGGCTGCGCTATGACATCTCCGACGGGCGCGCGACCCGGGCCGGGGTGGGCGTGGCCTACAGCACCGAATGCGTGACGGTCGACCTTTCGGTCAACCGCCGCTATACCTCCACAACAAGTATTGAGCCGGCAACGGATTTCGGCTTTACCATCTCACTCAACGGTTTTTCCGTGAAAAGCGGCAGCAAACAATACAGGCGGACATGCAGCAAGACGTGAAATCCCCGAACCCGGCCCGTGTGTTTCCCCGTGTTCTGCCCCGCGCGCTCCTTCGCGCGCTGAACGGCTGCGCTGCGCTGGTGCTGGCCGCCGGCCTCGCCTGGACCGCTCTGCCCGCAGCCGCACAGAACCTCTTTGCCCCGGCGGTGACCGTCAACGAGGAGGTGATCACCCGCTATGAGCTGGAACAGCGCGCGCGCTTCCAGTCAGTGCTGCGGGTGCCCGGCGACCCGCTGGAGACCGCCCGCGAGGAGCTGATCAACGACCGGCTCAAGCTGATGGCGATGGAACAGGCGGGCATTATCCCGACCGAGGAGGAAATCGTGGCCGGCATGGAGGAGCTTGCTGGCCGCGCCAACCTTACGCTCGATGAGTTCGTGGCGGTGCTGCAGCGGAATGGGGTCGCCCGCGAGACCCTGCGCGACTTTGCCAAGGTCGGGATCGGCTGGCGCGAGTTCGCCCGCTCCCGGTTTCTGTCGCGCGCCCGCCCCACGCCCGAGGAAATCGACCGCGCCATGGGCTCCGCAGGACGCGGCAGCGTCGAGGTGCTGCTGAGCGAGTTCATCGTGCCGCTCACTCAGCAAAACGCGGCGCAGGTTGAGGAACTGATCGAACAGGTGGCCAAGCTGAAGAGCTACGAGCGCTTCTCTGCCGCCGCCACGCAGTACAGCGCCGCCGGCAGCCGTGAGAACGGCGGCCGCCTGCCCTGGATGCCGCTCGCCAAGCTGCCGCCGCAGCTGCAGGAGGTAGTGCTGGCGCTGGACCCGGGCGAGATTTCCGAGCCGGTGCCGCTGCAGGGCGCGGTGGCGCTGTTCCAGATGCGCGGCGTCCGCGAGGCGGCGGGCGGGCCCCCGCGCTATTCGGCGATCGAATACGCCACCTACTACATTCCCGGCGGGCGCACCCCGGAGGCGCTTGCCGCTGCTGCACAGGTCGCGGCCCGTGCCGACCAGTGCGGGGACCTCTACGGCATCGCCAAGGGCCAGGACCCTTCGGTGCTGGAGATTCAGAGCCTGCCGCCCGCGGAGATCCCGCAGGATGTCGCGCTGGAGCTCGCCAAGCTCGATCCGGGCGAGAGTTCCGTCACTCTGACCCGCAACGACGGCCAGACCCTGGTGTTTCTGATGCTCTGCGGCCGCACCGCCGAGCTGGGCGAAGGCGGCACGCGGGAGAACGTCGCCAACGCGCTCACCCAGCAGCGCATGGCCGCCTTTACCGACAGCTATCTGGAGCAGCTGAAAGCCGATGCGCGGATCGTGGTGAAATGAGCCGCGCCGCGCCGGTTGCGCTGAGCTGCGGCGAGCCGGGCGGCATCGGCCCCGAAATCGCGGCCAAGGCCTGGGCGGCGCTCAAGGGTGATCTGCCGTTCTTCTGGATCGGCGACCCGCGCCACCTGCCTGCGGGCACGGCCGTGAAGGAAATCGCCGTCCCAAGCGAAGCAATGTCCGCCTGCGCCACCGCCCTGCCGGTGCTGCCGCTGCAGTTCGAGGGCGGCACCGCCAAGGGCACGGCCGACCCGAAGAACGCCCCGGGCGTGATCCGTGCGATCGAAACCGGCGTGCAGCTGGTTCAGGCAGGAGAGGCCTCGGCGCTCTGCACCGCGCCGATCCACAAGAAAGCGCTGATCGACGGCGCGGGCTTTGCCTTTCCCGGCCATACCGAGTTCCTCGCCCATCTCGCGGGCGGCGCGCGGGTGGTGATGATGCTGGCAAGCCAGCAGCTCCGGGTGGTGCCCGCCACCATCCATATCCCGCTGAAGGACGTGCCCAGGGTGCTGACCCCGGCCCTGCTGCGCGAGACCATCGAAATTACCGCGTCCGGCCTGCGCCGGCAATTCGGCATCGCCAAGCCGCGCATCGCGGTGGCGGGCCTCAACCCCCACGCGGGCGAAGGCGGCGCCATGGGGCGCGAGGAGCAGGACTGGATCGCCGGCCTGATCGCGGAAATGCAAGGCGAAGGCCATGGCCTCACCGGCCCGCATCCGGCAGACACGCTGTTCCACGCCGCCGCCCGCGCCAGGTATGATGCCGCGGTCTGCATGTATCACGACCAGGCGCTGATCCCGATCAAGACGCTGGATTTCGACCGCGGCGTGAACGTGACGCTGGGCCTGCCCTTCATCCGCACCTCGCCCGACCACGGCACCGCCTTTGATATCGCAGGCACCGGCCGGGCCAATCCAACCAGTCTGATCGAAGCGCTGAAGCTTGCGGAAGGCATGGCCGCCAGCCCTTGATTCTTCCTCTTGCCGGAAATATCCCCGCCGGAGGCCTGAATTCTCTGGCGCGCCGCCCGCGCCCTGCCCCGAGGTATCTCTGACATGAGCGCCATCGACTCCCTGCCCCCCCTGCGCGAGGTTATCGCGGCGCATCAGCTGTCGGCGCGCAAGTCGCTGGGGCAGAACTTCCTGCTGGATCTGAACCTCACCGCCAAGATCGCGCGGCAGGCAGGCGACCTCACCGGCTGCGACGTGCTGGAGATCGGCCCCGGCCCCGGCGGTCTCACCCGCGGGCTGCTGGCCGAGGGCGCCCGCCGGGTGCTGGCGGTGGAGAAGGACAGCCGTTGCCTGCCCGCGCTGCAGGAGATCGCCGAGGCCTACCCAGGCCGTCTGGAGGTCATCAACGGCGACGCTCTGGAGATCGACCCGCTCGCTCATCTGACGCCGCCGGTGCGCATCGCTGCGAACCTGCCCTACAACGTTGGCACCGAGCTCCTCGTGCGGTGGCTCACGCCGCAGGAGTGGCCGCCGTTCTGGCAGAGCCTCACGCTGATGTTCCAGCGCGAGGTAGCCGAGCGCATCGTGGCGCAGCCCGGTTCCAAGGCCTACGGACGGCTTGCGATCCTGGCACAGTGGCGGGCGGAGGCGCGGATCGTCATGTCGCTGCCCCCCGGCGCCTTCACCCCGCCGCCAAAAGTGTCGAGCGCCGTAGTGCATCTGGAGGCTTTGCCCGAACCGCGCTACCCCGCCGATCCGGCGGTGCTGAGCCGGGTGGTGGGCGCCGCCTTCAACCAGCGCCGCAAGATGCTGCGCGCGGCGCTGAAGGGCCTCTCCCCGGACATTGAGGCGCATCTCGCCGCCGCAGGCATCCCTGCCACCGAACGCGCCGAGCAAGTGGACCTGGAAGCCTTCTGCGCCCTCGCCCGCACGCTGAAGGGCGCAGGCTGAGGGCCAGTGCCCCGCCGTTCCTAGCCTGCTTCCGGCACAGTCCGCGGCAATCGGCAGCGGCCGGAAACCGGGCAGACCGGCCCCCCGGATAGCTTCCACGGCATGGCAGCGCTGAGCCGCGCATTCCCGGCGCGGGCGGAGGCGAGCCAGTTTTCCAACTGCGGAAGCACGGAATAGAAAACCCCCGGGCCGCTTCCGGCTTCGGGGGTTTTTGTTCCGTGATCCAGGACCATCCGCCAATCGGTGGCCGGGAGCTCAGCGGTTACTCTGCGGCTTCGGCGCCTTCGGTAGGTTTCGGCTTGGGCTTGGCGCGGCTGCGGGTGGTCTTTTTCGGCTTGGGCTCGGCAGCGGGTCCGGCTTCGGCGCCGGGCTGCTCCGCGCTGGCGTCAGCCTTGGCCCCGCCACCGCTGGCTTCGCTGTCCGGCTCCGCTTTCCCGCCGTCCTGCTTTTCGGCGGCCGGTTTGCGGGTGCGCGGTTTGCGGGCGGGCGCTTTTCGCGCGGGCGGCTCGTCCGCCCCGGTCGCCTGGCTTTCGGGGGTCTCCACCAGGCCGCTGTCGCCATTGCCGTTGCCGTCCCGCAGATCCAGCACGTCTGGCTCCTTGGGGTCGGCGGCAGGCGCCGGAGCGGGCTCCGAGGCGGCGTCAGCGGACGGCTGCGCCGGCTTGGCCTGGGCGGCCTCGCGTTCCTGGCGCTCCAGCCGCTCGCTGCGCTCCCGGTCGCGTTCAGCCTGACGCTCGCGGTTCTGGCGCTCCTGCTCCTCGCGGCGGGCCTCGATCTCGCGCTGCGCCTCGTTCAGCATCCGCAGATAGTGCTCGGCGTGCTGCTGAAAATTCTCGGTCGCAACACGGTCGTTGCCCAGCTGCGCGTCGCGGGCAAGCTGGTTGTATTTGTCAATGATCTGCTGCGGCGTTCCGCGCACCTTGCCTTCCGGGCCAGAGCTGTCAAACACGCGGTTGACAACATTGGCGCCATTCGGGCGGTTCCGGTTCGACTTGGAACGTGAACGTGATTTGGATGATCTCATCTAACTAACGTCAGCCTTGGTTTCATGCGCCGTAGACCCAAATCTGCGCGCCTCAGCGCCGGATCATCGACTTTATTTGGGCTTGGTGCCGCCGGGAGGCTGCAGAGCTCTCTCTTCGTGCGGCCCCTCCGAGTAACCATTTTACGAAGCCCCGCACAAGAGGCACAATGCGGTTTTCCATGATTTTTCTTTCTAAAACGCAAAATTTCGCGTCAGTTTGCGTCGGAATCCCCGGATTTGCCTCTGGAATCCCGGCTCTCTTCGCCGCCATCGCCGCCACGGCCGCCGCTTGCGGCCAGATGCGCCCGCACCACGCGGTCGCGGCCGTCAAGATCGGGCAGCACCGCGATGCCGGCCAGCCCTGCTGCGCGCAGCAGATCACTCACCGCCGCGCCCTGCGCGGGGCCGATTTCCAACAGCACCCGCCCCCCCGGTGCCAGATGGCGGGAGAGCCCCGCGGCGATCTGCCGGTAGGCGCCCAGCCCGTCACCGCCATCGGTCAGCGCCATGTCCGGCTCGTGGCCGCGCACCTCCTCCGACAGCTCCGCCATTTCATCTAGCGCGATGTAGGGCGGGTTCGAGACGATGAGGTCGAATTTTCCGGTGACCTGTTCGAACCAGTCCGACAGGCAGATATCGGCGCGCTCGGCGACCCGGTGCATCACCGCGTTGGCGCTGGCCTGCAGGCATGCGGCCTCGCTCAGGTCGACGCCGAGGCCGGTGGACTCCGCCCGCTCCGCGAGCAAAGTGACCAGGATGCAGCCGGAGCCAAGCCCGAGGTCCAGAACCCGGCTATAAGGCTCGGCCAGCGCCGCCTCGATCAGGGTTTCTGTCTCGGGGCGCGGGTCCAGCACCTCGCGGGAGACCTTGAAGCGGCGGCCGTAGAATTCGCGCTCGCCGATCAGATGCGAGACCGGGACGCGCACCGCGCGCAAAGAAATCAGCTGCTCGTAGCGCTCAGCCACCTCGGGAGCCAGATCCTCGGGCGCGATCAAGGTGACGCGGCTCGCCTCGATGCGGGCGGCATGGGCGAGCAGCACGCGGGCGTCGCGGGCCGGGTCCGGCACGCCGGCGGCACGCAGGCGGGCGGCGGCGGCGGCCATGGCCTGGGCGGCGGTCGCGGGCCCGTTCATTGGCCCATCTCGGCCAGCAGCCGCGCCTGGTGGTCGGCGGTCAGCGCGTCGATGATCTCGTCCAGCTCGCCGCCCATCACCTGCTCCAGCTTGTAGAGCGTGAGGTTGATGCGGTGGTCGGTCATCCGGCCTTGCGGGAAGTTGTAGGTGCGGATCCGTTCCGAGCGGTCGCCGCTGCCGACCTGGCTGGCCCGGCTGGCGGAGCGTTCGCTGTCGATGCGCTGGCGTTCCAGGTCGTAGAGCCGGGTCTTCAGCACCTGCATCGCGATCTCGCGGTTGCGGTGCTGGGACTTCTCGGACGAAGTGACGACAATGCCCGAAGGAATATGGGTGATGCGCACCGCCGAGTCGGTGGTGTTCACGTGCTGCCCGCCGGCACCCGAGGCGCGCATGGTGTCGATGCGCAGATCGTTCGGGTCGATCTGGATGTCGACGTCCTCGGCCTCGGGCAGCACCGCGACGGTGGCGGCCGAGGTATGGATGCGGCCGCCGCTTTCGGTCGCGGGCACGCGCTGCACCCGGTGGACGCCGGATTCATACTTCAGCCGGGCAAAGACGTTATTGCCCTTGATATGGGCGACCACCTCCTTGATGCCGCCGAGCTCGGTCGCCTGCTCCTCGATGATGCCGAAGGACCAGCCTTGGGTCTCGGCATAGCGCTGGTACATGCGCAGGAGGTCGGCGGCAAACAATGCGGCCTCGTCGCCGCCCGTGCCGGGGCGGATCTCCAGCATCGCCGGGCGGCTGTCGGCCTCGTCCCGCGGCAGCAGCGCGAGCTGCAGCGCGTGTTCGGCTACCGGGAGGGCCGCCTTCAGCGCCGGGATCTCCTCCTCGGCGAGGGCCTTCATATCGGGATCGCCAAGCATCGCCTTCGCGTCCTCGATATCGGCGCAGAGGCGGCGGTAGGCGGTGATCTGTTCGGCCACCGGGCGCAGCTCGGCATATTCCCGCGCAAGGGCTGCGAAATCCCCGGCACCATCCGCCATTGCGGCTTCCAGGTACTGAAACCGCTGCAGGATCTGTTCGAGGCGTTCTTCGGGAACCATGCGTTGGCTTATCCGTTGCAAGTTTGGCGATATGCAGTCCTGTGATATGCTAGTGCCATGCAACATGCCAGTGCCCATCTTCCGCGCCTGCTTTCGCCCCTGCGGCGGACGGCGGGCCGCGGGGGCGGAGCCCGCCCTGCCGCCGCTCTCCTGACCGCGGCGCTGCTGGCGTGCGCGGGCAGCGCGGGAGCCGATGTGACCGCGCAGGGCCGCAAGACCGTCGATTGCTACTGCACCGACAAGACCGGCGCCCGGGTAGAGCTCGGTGAAACCCGCTGCCTGTCGGTGGACGGGCGCCAATTCCTTGCCCAGTGCCAGATGTCGCTTAACGTGCCGATGTGGCGCGAGGTGCGCGACAGCTGCCTGTCGGCGTCACTGGCGCTGCCGCAGACCGTCAACGCGCCGCAGGTTCTGGCGCCGCTCTGACCTATCCGGCCGGTACGGCCATACAGCGCCCCCCGCCGCAGGCCGCCAGGCCGCTTTGTAGCTAGCGGCGTTCCGCCGCGCCTTTGGCGCGGCGCCCGGCCCAACGGCGCAGGGAATTTCATCGAAATGCCTTGAAGCGGGCGGGAGCCCCCGCCCTTCCCCCAGATGGTTCATCTGCGGCGGAACCGGGCCGGCCAGCCCTGATACCCGGGGATCAGTCCGGCGCGCCCGCCTGGGCCTCAGCGCGCTCCATCCGGTCCAGCCAGCGGTTGATGCGCGCCTTGTTGGTGCCGAGGTCCGAGCGGCCGAAGCGCAGCCGGGCGTAGACCTTCAAGAGGTCGCCGTCCTGTCTCGCGGTGGTGTAATCGGGCAGCCCCAGCACCTGGGTGCGGGTGATATAGGTCGCCATGCCGTCCTGCGGGCCGCCCGCCAGCACGCTGGTGCGCGGCGCCGAAGCAGCAATGCGGTGGAACCGCTCCAGCCCGTCCGGCCCGGTGCGCACCACCCGGAACACGCCGCCGCGGAACTCCTTGTCCTCGCTGAATTCGGGCTGGGTGTTCCAATCCAGCGGATCGCTCGGCGCAAGCCGCACGAAGCCAAGACCCACTACCAAGGCCGCCACCAGCAGCCAGGCCAGCAGCATCAGCCGCCCCATTGCCGTCTCAAGGTCACCCTTGCCTCCTCCCTGCGCAGGCGCAGCCCCCTGCCCGGGCGGCTTTCCCGCTTATCGTGTCTTCACCCCCGGCAGCACGCACAGCAGCTCGTAGAGCAGATTGGCCGCCACCAGGGCGGTGTTGCCCGAGGGATCGTAGGGCGGCGAGACCTCGACCAGGTCACAACCCACGATGTTCACCCCCCGGAGCGCCCGGATCAGCTCCAGCGCCTGCGGCGTGGTCAGCCCGCCGATCTCCGGCGTGCCGGTTCCCGGCGCAAAGGCCGGGTCGAGACTATCGATATCATAGGTCACATAGACCGGCCTATTGCCGATATCGCGGCGAATTTCCGCACCCATGCCGCTGAGCGAGCGGTTCCACAGTTCCTGCACCGGGAAGTGCTGGAAGCCCCAGCCCTGCGCCTCGGTGAAGTCGGTGGCAGCATAGCCGGTGCCGCGGATGCCGATCTGGTAGGTCTTGTCGGGGACGATCAGCCCCTCCTCATAGGCGCGGCGGAAGACGGTGCCGTGGGTCTCCTTCTCTCCGAACATCTCGTCGTTGACGTCGGCATGGGCGTCCACATGCACCAGCGCCACGGGGCCGTACTTGCGGGCAATCGCGCGCAGGATCGGCAGGGTGATCGAGTGATCGCCGCCCATCGCCATCGGGACCGCATCGCCTTCGAGGATGGCGTCGTAGCTCTCCTCGATAATGCGCAGCGAGTCCTTCAGCGAGAAGGTGTTGATCGCCAGATCGCCGATATCGGCCACGTTCAGGCTGTCGAAGGGCGCCGCCCCCGAGGCCATGTTGTAGGGCCTGAGCATCGCGCTCTCGGCGCGGATCTGCTTGGGGCCGAAGCGCGTGCCCGAGCGCCAGGAGGTGCCGATATCCATCGGAATGCCCAGCACCGCCACGTCCAGTCCTTCGAGCGACATCGCCTGCGGCAGCCGCATGAAGGTGTTCGGGCCGGAGAACCGCGCCAGGTCGTTGCCGCTGATCGGCTGGTTGAATTCAGTCATCGTGTCTCATGTTCCAGCCCAGCAGGCAGATGATGCTCATCGCCACATGGGCGCCGGCAATCGCGGTGGCGCCGGTCGTGTCGAAGGGGGGCGAGACCTCGACCACATCGCCGCCCTTAAAGTCGAGCCCGGCCAGATCACGCAGGATCCGCGCCGCCTGCGCCGAGGTCAGCCCGCCCCAGACCGGCGTGCCGGTGCCTGGCGCAAAGGCCGGGTCGAGGCAATCGATATCGAAGGTGAGGTAGGCCGGACGGTCCCCGACAATCCCGCGGATGCGCTGCGCGGTCTCGGCCGCGCCGATCTCATGCACCTCCGGCGCGTCGATCACGGTAACGCCCAGCGTGTCCTCGTTGGTGGTGCGGATGCCCACCTGAACCGAGGTCTTCGGATCGACGATCCCCGATTTCACCGCCTTGTAGAACATGGTGCCGTGATCGACGCGGGTGAAATCGTCATCCGCCCAGGTGTCGGTATGGGCATCGAACTGCACCAGCGAGATCGGCCCGTATTTCTCGGCATAGGCCTTCAGGATCGGGAAGCTGATGTAGTGATCGCCGCCCAGCGTGACCGACGCCGTGTCACTCTTCAGAATACCGCGGATATGCTCGGTGAGCGCCTCCGGGAAGGCTGGAATATCGGCGTAGTCAAAGGCGAGGTCGCCGTAATCGGCAATTGCCAGCTCGCTCAAGGGGTCATAGCCCCAGCCATAGGGCGCATCCGGGCTCTGCAGCAGCGAGGCCTCGCGGATCGCGCGCGGACCGAGCCGCGTGCCGGGGCGGTTGGTCACCGCCTGGTCGAAGGGCACGCCGGTCACCGCGATATCAGCGGCAGACAGATCCTTGGTGTAGCGGCGGCGCGCAAAGGAGGCCGCGCCCCCGAAGGTGTTCTCAAAGCTCAGACCCTTGAGGTCTTCGCGGGTAAAGGCCTGATCGACCTGGGTCTTGGCGTCTTCCAGTGCCATGCGGCGTCCGCCCCTGTTGTGTTATTGGATGATGCTTCAGATTTCGAATAGCCGGCGCAGGGCAGCTTGTCACCTCTCCCACCGCTTGCATCGGGCGCGCCTGTGGCCGCCACGCCCGGGCCCCGGCAGTGGCGCCGGCCCGGGCGTCTGCGGGGGCTCAGCCCGTCGGCTGCGCGCGCTCCACCAGCCGGGCAAAGAAGGACGCCCCGACCGGCGCAATCGCGTCGTTGAAGTCGTATTTCGGATGGTGCAGCCCGGCGCTTTCGCCCTGGCCGAGGAACAGGTAGGCCCCGGGGCGCGCCTCTAGCATGTAGGCGAAATCCTCCGCCCCCATCTCGCGGCCGCCCTCGGGCTCCACATTGGCCTCACCCGCGATCTCGCGCGCGACCTCCACCGCAAAGGAGGTCTTGCCCGCATCGTTGATGGTCGCCGGGTAGCCAACCTCGTAGTCCAGCTCCGCCTCGACGCCGTAGCTCGCTGCCTGCCCCGCGACGATCTCCTTCATCCGGCGCATCACCATTTGCTGCACCTGCGGGTTGAAGGTGCGCACGGTGCCGTTGATGTAGGCGGTGTCGGGGATCACGTTGTCGACGGTGCCGGTGTGGATCTGGGTGACCGAGACCACCAGGTCCTCCAGCGTGTGGTGGTTGCGGCTGACGATGGTCTGGATCGCCTGCGCCATGCCGCAGGCCGCCATCACCGGATCGCGGGTCTCATGTGGCATGGCGCCGTGGCCGCCCTTGCCCTGGATATGGATGTGAAAGGTATCGACCGCCGCCATCAGCGCCCCCGGCGTGGTGAGGAAGCTGCCCTCGGCCATGCCCGGCGCGTTGTGCAGCGCGTAGACCTCGCCGATGCCGAAGCGCTCCATGATGCCTTCCTCGACCATGATGCGCGCGCCGCCGATGGCCTCTTCGGCGGGCTGGAAGATCAGCGCCGCGCGGCCCTTGAAGTTGCGCGTCTCGGCCAGGTACTTGGCGGCGCCCAGGAGCATGGTGGTGTGGCCGTCGTGGCCGCAGGCGTGCATCCTGCCCTCGTGCTGCGAGGCATACTCGACGCCAGTCGCCTCGCTCATCGGCAGCGCATCCATGTCGGCGCGCAGCCCGATGGTCGGCCCCTCTCCCTGCCCGTTGATGATCGCCACCATGCCGGAGGTCGCAATCCCCTCGTGCAGCTCGTCGACACCGAATTCGCGCAGCCGCTCGGCGACGAAGGCGGCGGTCTTGGGCAGCTCCAGCGCCAGCTCGGGGATCTGGTGCAGATGCCGCCGCCAGGCCTTCATCTCTTCGGCATAATCGGCAATTCGGTTCACGACCGGCATGGGCTGGACTCCTGTTCAAGACTCGCGATGATGCATGTGACACCGAAGCAGGCAGGGCCGCAATGCAAGAAACAGACCTGATCCACGACGAAACCGCGGGCATCGAACGGCTATTGGAGATCATGCGGCGGCTGCGCGATCCGGACAATGGCTGCCCCTGGGACGTGGAGCAGGATTTCGCCAGCATCGCGCCCTATACCATTGAAGAAGCCTATGAAGTTGCCGACGCAATCGAGCGGGAGGCCTGGGACGAGCTGAAGGGCGAGCTCGGCGATCTGCTGTTCCAGTCGGTCTTTCACGCGCAGATGGCGGCGGAGGCCGGGCATTTCACCTTCCAGGACGTGGTGCGCACCATGTCGGACAAGATGGTCTCCCGCCACCCGCATGTCTTCGGCACGGAAAGCCGGGACAAGTCCGCCGAACAGCAGAGTCATGACTGGGAAGCGATCAAGGCGGCCGAGCGCGCAGGCCAGGCGCAGCAAGGCACGCTTGACGGCGTTGCCCTCGGGCTGCCCGCGCTCCTGCGCGCCTACAAGCTGCAAAGGCGCGCCGCCCGCGTCGGCTTCGACTGGCCCTCGGCGGACAACGTGATCGCCAAGATATGCGAGGAATGCGCCGAGCTGGTGGAGGCGCGCGACACGCTCACCCACGACAAGGTGGAGGAGGAGTTTGGCGATCTCCTCTTCGTGATGGCCAACCTCGGCCGCCACCTCGGCGTCGAGCCGGAAGCGGCGCTGCGCCGCGCCAACGCCAAGTTCACCCGCCGCTTCGAGGGCGTGGAGGCCAGGCTCGCCGCCCGCGGCAAGACCCCGAAGGACAGCGACCTCGCCGAGATGGACGCGCTCTGGGACGCGGTGAAGGCAGACGAGCGCCGCTGAGGCGCTCTCCCCTTTCCGTCCCAAAACGCCGAGGCGCCCCGCACGGCCGGTCCCCGTCATCTTGCCCCAAATACTCGAAAAACCCGGCCGCAGCGGCGCAGCACCGCCGCCCCGGCTCCCTCCCTGCCCCTTTTTCTTTGCTCAAATACTCAAAACCCGCCGCGCGCGCCGCAAACCGGCGTTTCGGTTCAGCGCCTGCCCCTTCATCTTTCCCTAAATACTCAAAAACCCGCCGCTGCCCCAGCGCGCTGCGGCTGGACATTCGCGCTCCCGGCTGCGACTGTCCGGCGCACGAGCAGCCGGATTAACACCATGAGCCCACGCAAGATCATCATCGACACCGACCCCGGCCAGGACGACGCCGTCGCCATCCTGCTGGCGCTGGCAAGCCCGGAGGAGATCGACCTTCTCGGCATCACCTGCGTTGCTGGCAACGTGCCGCTGGAGCGCACCACGATCAACGCGCGGCTGGTGCTCGAGGCCGCGGGGCGCACGGACGTGAAGGTCTTCGCAGGCTGCAAGGCGCCTCTGGCACGCCCGCTGGTCACCGCCGAGCATGTGCATGGCAAGACCGGGCTTGACGGGCCGGAGCTCTGGGAGCCCGCGATGCCGCTGGCCGACGGGCATGGCGTTGACTTCATCATCGACACGCTGCGCGCCGAGCCTGTCGGCAGCGTCACCCTCTGCCCGATCGGCCCGCTGACCAACATTGCCGCCGCCTTCAACCGCGCCCCGGACATCATCGGGCGGATGCAGGAGATTGTGATGATGGGCGGCGCCTATTTCGAGGTCGGCAACATCACGCCGGCCGCGGAGTTCAACATCTACGTCGACCCGGAAGCGGCCGAGACCGTGTTCAAATCCGGGGTGCCGCTGACCGTGATGCCGCTCGACGTGACCCACAAGGTGCTGGCCACCCGCGAGCGCGTAGCGGCGATCCGGGCGCTTGGCACCCGCGTCGGCAATTTCACCGCCGACATGCTCGACTTCTTCGAGCGTTTCGACGTCGCCAAGTACGGCAGCGCCGGCGGGCCGCTGCATGATCCCTGCACCATCGCCTATCTGATCCGGCCCGAGCTGTTCAGCGGCCGCCATATCAACGTGGAAATCGAAACCAGTTCCCAGCTGACCCTCGGCATGACCGTTGCCGACTGGTGGGGCGTGACGGACCGCGCGCCCAATGCGCTGTTCATAGGCGATGCCGACGCGGACGGGTTCTTTGCGCTGCTGACAGAACGGCTGGCCCGGCTATGAGCGCCTCCTTGCATCTGGCCCGGCCCGAGCATCTGGACAAGGTGCTGGCGCTGGTCGCCGCCTTCCACACCGAAACCGGCATTGCCAGCAGCGACGAAGACCGCCGCGCAGGGGTCGAGCCGCTGCTCAATGGCCACCCCTACGGCGCGATCTATCTGATTGGCCCGACCCGTGCGCCGATCGGCTATATTGCGGTGACCTTCGGCTGGTCGGTGGCCTTCGGCGGGCTCGACGGCTTTATCGACGAGCTGTTCATCCGCCCCGCCGTGCGCGGCCGCGGCATTGCCACCGAGGTTCTGACCACCCTGCCGAAATCCCTCGCGGGCGCCGGGGTGCGGGCGCTGCATGCGGAGGCGGACAACAGGAACGAAAGCGTGCAGCGGCTCTATGCCCGCACCCGTTTTGACATGCGCGAAGACCACGTGCTGATGACCAAGCGCCTCTGATCTGCGCGCTCGCGGCCACAGCAACCCGCGGCCCTGGCAGGTTTCTGCGCAGTTTTGATGCTCTCGATTTTTTGACGGGAACCTTCGCCGCTTCCCTCGCGTTCTCCCATCAGCCGCGGCCGCGGTCCCCGGCCGCCGCCCGGACAGTGATAAAAAGGAGAACACCTATGACCATCCGTTCGATCCCCGCAATCGCCTGCAGCGCCATCCTGGGTCTGGGCGCCTGCACCAACCTCACCCCCGAACAGCGCACCGTGGCCGGTGTGGCAGGCGGGGCCGCCGCTGGCCTGATTGCCGCCGACGTACTGGAAGCCGACGACGACTGGCGCCTGATCGCCGCTCTCGGCGGCGCTGCAGCCGGCACCATGGTGGCCCAGAACAACCAGACCAACCGCTGCGCCTATGCGCGCGGCGACGGCACCTATTACACCGCCGCCTGCTGAGGCCGTGCGGGGATCGCCCCGCCCGTTACGTGAGACTTAGAAACGGCGCCCTGCCCCGGTCAGGGCGCCGTCCGTTCCGGCACTGAACCCGTGCTAGGCTTTATATGCCAGGCGGATGCGAAAACCCCATGTAGGAAAGCTGCGCCACCGGATCATCCGGCCCCACCGGATGCTGGGTAACGGGATAAAATCCCGTGCTGCATGCCGACAAGATTGCAAGAACTGTGCAGAGAGTGAATGTCCGGACCATCCGGCGCATGTACTGCGGTGTCATGGCCGTCTCCCCTTTCCCGCGGCTGGTTCTGCGCCGCGTGCTTTAGGGTATCACAATGGCCATCACCCGTCTGTGAACCGCTCCACATTGGGGACCTCCGGGCAGAGGGCTTTCCTCGTGCAACGGGCGAGCGAGCGGACGCTGCCGGGGCGCGCGGCGCCGGTGCGCAGCGTACTGCGCGGAGCGGGAACGGCGCCGTCAGCAACACACCCTCGGGCCGCCCCGAAAAAAGCCCCCGGCCGCAGGGCCGGAGGGCATGGGCAATCAGACTCGGGGGACTCCCGCCCGGGCTCAGCCCTTCAGGATCGAGCGGCCCGCGTATTCCGCAACTTCGCCCAGCATCTCCTCGATACGGATCAGCTGGTTGTATTTCGCCAGCCGGTCCGAGCGCGCCAGCGATCCGGTCTTGATCTGGCCGCAGTTGGTGGCGACCGCGAGATCGGCAATGGTGGCATCCTCGGTCTCGCCCGAGCGGTGCGACATCACGTTGGTGTAGCGCGCGCGGTGCGCCATATCCACGGCCTGCAGGGTCTCGGTCAGGGTGCCGATCTGGTTCACCTTCACCAGCATCGAGTTGGCGCAGCCGCGCTGGATGCCATCGGCCAGACGCGCGGGGTTGGTCACGAAGAGGTCGTCGCCCACAAGCTGCACCTTGCCGCCCAGCGCGTCGGTCAGCGCCTTCCAGCCGTCCCAGTCATCCTCGCCCATGCCGTCTTCGATGGAGATGATCGGGTAATCCTTCACCAGCGCCGCGAGGTAAGCCACATTCTCCTCGGAGGTCAGACTCTTGCCCTCGCCCGACAGCACGTATTTGCCGTCCTTGTAGTATTCGGTCGCCGCGCAATCGAGCGCCAGATAGATCTCCTCGCCCGGCTTGTAGCCTGCTTTTTCAATGGATTTCAGAACAAAATCCAGCGCTTCGCGGGTGGAGGCAATGTTGGGCGCAAAGCCGCCCTCGTCACCGATCCCGGTGCTGAGGCCCGCTGCCGACAGCTCTTTCTTCAAAGTGTGGAACACTTCCGAGCCCATGCGCACCGCGTCGCGGATGTTTTCCGCAGCCACCGGCATGATCATGAATTCCTGGATGTCGATCGGGTTGTCGGCATGTTCGCCGCCGTTGATGATGTTCATCATCGGCACCGGCAGGACGCGGGCGGAGGTGCCGCCGATGTAGCGGTAGAGCGGCTGTGTGGTGAAATCGGCCGCGGCCTTGGCCACTGCCATCGACACGCCGAGGATCGCATTGGCGCCCAGGCGGCCCTTGTTCTCGGTGCCGTCGAGCTCGATCATCGCGCGGTCCACGGCGACCTGCTCGGTGGCGTCAAAGCCGACCAGTTCTTCGGCGATCTCGCCGTTGACGGCGGCAACCGCCTCCAGCACGCCCTTGCCCATGTAGCGCGACTTGTCGCCGTCCCGCTTTTCCACCGCCTCGTAGGCGCCGGTCGAGGCGCCCGAAGGCACCGCAGCGCGGCCCATGGTGCCGTCTTCCAGGATCACGTCGACCTCGACCGTCGGGTTGCCCCGGCTGTCGAGGATTTCGCGGGCGTGAATGTCGATAATGGTGCTCATCTGTCCGTCCTTGGTTCTGGCCATGTGGTGGCGCTTGGGAAAGTGGCGCATTGGCGTGCCAGCGTCATAGCAGCGCCGGGCAAAATGTAAACTCCGGCCGTTACCGCTAACTCGCCAGAATCCGGCAGGTTAGGGCTAACAAAAATCTGTTTGCGCCAACATGCGGCAGATGCCCGCGCGCCCGTGCGGGCGCTTCCGGCTTACGCCGGGGCCGCGGACGCGTGCCGTCCCGCCCGCGCCAGACGGCGTTCGCGCAGGAAGGTATAGAGCCCCGAGCCGATGATCAGCGCCGATCCCGCCAGCGTCAGCGCGTCGGGCCGCTCGCCAAAGACGATGACGCCCGCGAGAATGGAGAAGAGCAGGCGCGAGTAGCGGAACGGCGTCACCGCAGCGGCATCGCCGATGCGCATCGCAGTGACGATGCCGTAGTAGCCCATGACTCCGAACAGCACCCCGCCCGCGATCATCGCCCATTGCCCGCCCGACAGCATCTGCGCCTCCCCCGGTGCCAGCCAGAGGAGCAGCGCGCCCGCCGGAATCACCGAGAGGAACGCCTGGAAGCTGACCACAGCAGAGGGCACAGCGCTGTCCATCACCCGGGTCATCAAGTCACGGGCGGCCACGCCCAGCACCGCCACCACCACAAGGAGCGCTGCCGGCTCGAAGCTGTCGAGCCCGGGCCGGATGATCAGCAGAACCCCCGCAAAGCCCACGCAGATCGCCAGCCAGCGCCGCCAGCCGACCTGCTCGCCCAGGAACAGCGCCGCCCCCATGGTGATCACCAGCGGCGTCGCCTGGAACACCGCCGCCACCACAGAGATGTCGACCATCGACAGCGCCGAGGCAAAGGCCACGGCCGAGACCGCCTCGGTACTTGCCCGCAGCACCGGATTCATCCGCCAGGCACGCGGCGCCAGCAGCCGGTGCCCCTGCACCCGTGCCAGCAGCGCAAACACAAGGGCGCTGCCGGTCCCGAGGCAGATCAGGATCTGCCCCACCGGCAGCGCGCCCGACAGTTGCTTGATGAACATGTCCTCCAGCGTGAAGAAGGCCATGGCGGCGATCACCATCAGAATGCCGTTGAGATTGTTCATGGCCTGTGTCCTTTGCCGGCGGAACCCTGCGGTCAAGGAGCATAGAAGCGCAGTCACGGGCAACTGCCTTTGCGGCACCGGCCGGCGATATTCCGTGCCCCCGGCCATCAGCGACCGTGATGGACCGTGAGGCTCCAGCTGGCAGGGCAGCCGGAATTTTTCTGCATGAAAACGGTCTGCTGACGCTTCAGTCCGCCTTGCGCGGCACGCCGTAGAGCTCCAGCTTGTGGCCGCGCAGCTCGTAGCCCAGCTTGCGGGCGATCTTTTCCTGCAGCTCCTCGATCTCCGGGTCGCAGAATTCGATCACCTCGCCCGAGTTCATGTCGATCAGGTGGTCGTGATGCTCGCGGTCGGCATCCTCGTAGCGGGCGCGCCCGTCACCGAATTCCAGCCGCTCCAGGATGCCGGCCTCTTCGAACAGCTTTACCGTCCGGTACACCGTGGCAATCGAGATCGCCGCATCCAGCGCGCTGGCGCGGGCATAGAGCTCCTCCACGTCCGGGTGGTCGTCGCTGTCCTGCAGCACCCGGGCGATCACCCGGCGCTGGCCGGTCATCCGCAGACCCTTGTCCTCGCAGCGGGAGATGATCGACTCGCCCATTGTGGTCCTTTCGCTTTTCTGGGCTCCCTCTTTATCGGATGTGGCGGGCCGCGCAAACCGCGTTTTCCCCTGCCGCTGCACGTGCCGGGCGCTTGACAAACGCGCGCCGCACCGCCATTTGGGCTCTCAGGCATCCCTCCCTGCTGCGTGAGCAGAGACCGGACCGGAGCCGCGCCAGGCGCGGCACGACATTTCCGGGGTCTAGTGATATGCCGCCATTCCCAAAATCACGCGTGGGGATCTGCAGAGGCCAGCGGCCTGGCATCCGGCCAGCGCCTGCCCGAGGTCCCTGCCCCGCAAGATACCGCTGATACGCAGCGGACACCGGCCCGTGCACAGAGCAGGGCCGCGAAAGGACATACGTGACTGAATTTTCGACCATGGGGCTTCCCGAAAAGCTCCTCACCCGGCTCGCAGAAATGGGCCTTAACGACCCCACCCCGATCCAGTCGCATGCGATTCCGCATGCGCTGAACGGCAAGGACGTGCTGGGGCTGGCGCAGACCGGCACCGGCAAGACCGCGGCCTTTGGCGTGCCGCTGATCGCACAGATGATGCAATACGGCCGCAAGCCCGCAGCCAACACCGTGCGCGGCCTGGTGCTGGCGCCGACCCGCGAATTGGCCAACCAGATCGCCGACACCCTCAAGGGCCTGACCGAAGGCACCCCGATGAAGGTCGGTCTGGTGGTCGGCGGCGTCTCCATCAACCCGCAGATTTCCCGCATCGCCAAAGGCACCGACATTCTGGTGGCCACCCCGGGCCGCCTGATCGACATCCTCGACCGCGGCGCGCTGGATCTCGGCTCCTGCGACTTCCTGGTGCTGGACGAGGCCGACCAGATGCTGGACCTCGGATTCATCCACACCCTGCGCAAGATCGCGGCGCTGCTGCCCGCGGAACGCCAGACCATGCTGTTCTCGGCAACCATGCCGAAGCAGATGAACGAAATTGCGGCCAGCTATCTGCAAAGCCCGGTCCGGGTCGAGGTCTCGCCCCCGGGCAAGGCCGCCGACAAGATCACCCAGTCGGTGCATTTCATTGCCAAGGCGGAAAAGCTGAACCTGCTGAAGGAGCTGCTGGACGGCCACCGCGACGAGCGCGCGCTGGTCTTCGGGCGCACCAAGTGGGGCATGGAAAAGCTGATGAAGACGCTGGACAAGGCAGGCTTTGCCGCCGCCGCGATCCACGGCAACAAGAGCCAGGGCCAGCGCGAGCGCGCTCTGGCCGCCTTCAAGACCGGCGACATCAAGGTGCTGGTCGCTACCGACGTGGCGGCGCGCGGGCTCGACATCCCGGATGTGAAGCACGTCTACAACTTCGAGCTGCCCAACGTGCCGGACGCCTACGTGCACCGCATCGGCCGCACCGCGCGCGCGGGCAAGGACGGCGCCGCGGTGGCGCTCTGCGCACCGGATGAGATGGACGAGCTGAAGGCGATCCAGAAGGTGATGAAGCTGAAGATCCCGATCGCCTCGGGCCGCCCCTGGGAGGCCATGCCGGATCCGGATGCGCCCGAGGGCAAGCCCTCCGGCCGCCGCGGCGGCCCGCGCCGCCGGGGCGGCGGCGGCCGCGGCGGCAATGGTGGCGGAGGCAAGCCCCGCTCGCAGGGTCAAGCCCCCGGCGGCGCCCGCAGCGGCGCCGGCCGCGGCCAGAAACAGCGCGCGCGCTGAGGCGGCGCCATACTGGCAGGAAAGAAGGCGGGACGGTTGCGTCCCGCCTTTTTCATTGCGGCATCAGCCAACTCCGGTGCTCCCCGTGCAGCCGTCCCCGCTCTTGATACAGGCGATAAGCGGCGGCCACTCGGCCTCGTTCCGCGTTTGGAATGTTCGGAACCGGGGATCGGGATGATGATCGTGCCGGGAAGCCCCTGCCGCGCCGCCCTGCCCCGCGCCGTGCAAGCGGCGCCCGGCCCAAGGCCGCCAGGGGGCCCTTAAAGGCACCCGCGGGCGCGGGAGGTTTTGCCTGCAGCCGCAGACGGGCGCGCCGTTCGCATTGTGAGGGCCTGGGGGCCAACTCCTCTGCGCAGCCGCAGGCGCCTCAGCGGGCGGCGAGGTCGACCCAAACCGGCAGGTGATCCGAGGCAATAGGCGCCGGGCGGACGGCATGCACCCCGTGCGCCACGGTCTTCAGCCGCTGGCAATGGGCAATCCGGTCCAGCGCCCCGACCGGACGCAGCGCGGGAAAGCTGGGCTTGGGCGGCACGAAGCGCAATCTGGGCGCGATGTGCTCGAGCACGCCGCCGCGCGACCACTCGTTGAAATCGCCCGCCAGAACCACCGCTTCGCCGTTTTCCTCCTGCTCCGCAGCGGCTTGCGCCAGGTGGTGCATCTGCTCGCGCCGCGCACGCCCCGTGAGGCCCAGATGGGCGCCGATCACCCGCACCGGCCCCAGCTCGGTGCCGAAGCGTACCCACACAGCGCCGCGCGGCTCCAGCCCCGGCAGCGGCAGATGGCCCTTGGCCTCCAGCGCCACCGGCCCGCGGAACAGCACCGCATTGCCGTGCCAGCCGAGCGAGCCCGCGCCGCCCAGGTCGGCGGCCTCCCAGCCGGTCTCCTCGATAAGGAAATGCGGCAGCGCCGCGGGCCGCGGCGGCAGCCGTTTGTCCGCCTCCTGCAGCACCACGATCTCCGCGCCAAGGCCGGAGATCACCTGCAGCGTCCGCTCAGGCCGCCTGCGCAGGTCAAGCCCAACGCATTTCTGGATATTGTAACTGGCGATGCGCAGCGTGTCCGGCTGTCTGGTCTTGGGCATCCGCTTCCCTCTGGCTTCTCTCAGTCTGGCGCAGCTGCGGGAGGGTGGGAAGGGGGTTCCGTCCGCTTAGGATGCGCGTTTTTCGGGCAGGTCTGAAACAGGGAGGGGGCTTCCCGTCCCCAGTTTGGAGCCTGGAGGGGGCTGTCCGCCCCCTCTTGGGCCTTTGGCGCTATTCACCCCCGAGGGTATTTCGGGCCAGAAAGTGGCGGCACCGGCGCCTTCTGCCCCTTCACGTGCCGCAGAAAGTGGCCTGCACCTCCTCGCCCGGGGCGGGCGGACGCTGCAGGTCTGCGTGGTCCGGCTGGCTCTCATAGGGGCGCGCGAGCACCTGCATCAGCCGTTCGAAAGGCGCGAGGTCACCGGCGGCGGCGGCGGCGATCATTTCCTCCACCCGGTGGTTGCGCGGGATGAAGGCCGGACTGGCGGCGCGCATCACCGAATGCGGGTCAGGCTCCCCCTCGAGCCTTGCCTGCCAGTCCGCGGCCCACGCCCGGAATGCCTCGTCCTGTTCGAAGACGTCCGCGGCGCGGTCCTCAGCCAGCGCGCGGAAGCTGTTGGTGAAGTCGCAGCGCTGCGCCGCCATCAGCTGCAGCAGGCGGGTGATCAGCGCCATGTCGCCCTCCTGCTCTGTCGTCAGCCCCAGCTTGGCGCGGAAGCGGCGCAGCCAGCTGGCCTCCATCAAAGCCGGCATCGCATGCACGATCTCCGTCGCCTCCTCCACACCCGCCTGCGGGTCATCGAGCTGCTGGATCAGCGCGGTCGCCAGCTGCGCCAGGTTCCAGACCGCAATGCCCGGCTGGTTGGAATAGGCGTAGCGCCCGCCGCGGTCGATCGAGGAGAACACCGTATCGGGGTGGTAGACATCCATGAAGGCGCATGGCCCGTAGTCGATGGTTTCGCCCGAGATCGCGCAGTTGTCGGTGTTCATCACCCCGTGGATGAAGCCCACCGCCATCCACGCTGGGATCAATTCGGCCTGGGCATCGCGCACCGCCCGCAGAAGCCCCATCGGCCCCTCAGCGCCCGGATAGTGGCGGGCAATGGCATAATCCGTCAGCCGCTTGAGGCTGGCCGTATCGCCGCGCGCGGCGAAGACCTGGAAGCTGCCGACCCGCAGGTGGCTGGCCGCAACCCGGGTCAGCACCGCGCCGGGCAGGCCTGCTTCGCGCCAGACGGTCTCGCCGGTTTGGACCGCTGCCAGCGCACGGGTGGTGGGGATGCCGAGCGCATGCATTGCTTCCGAGACAACGTATTCGCGCAGCACCGGCCCCAGCCAAGCGCGGCCGTCGCCGCCGCGCGAATAGGGCGTCGGGCCGGAGCCCTTGAGCTGGATGTCGCGCCGCTTGCCGTCGGCGCCCACGGTCTCGCCCAGAAGGATCGCGCGGCCGTCGCCGAGCTGCGGGTTGTAGGTACCGAACTGGTGGCCGGAATAAAGCTGGGCCAGCGGCTCCGCGCCCTCGGGCACGGTATTGCCGGCAAAGACCGCGGCCATCTCATCGGCGTCGCCAGGGGTGATGCCAAGAATCTGCGCGAGCTCCGCGTTGAAGGCCAAGAGCTTCGGCGCCTGCACCGGTACGGGCGGCAGTTTGCTGTAGAAGGCCTCCGGCAGGGCGGCGTATGAGTTGTCGAAGGGAATGCTGAATGTCATGGCGCAAAGATATGCGCGCCATGGGGATTTACCAGTAGGATTTGCCGGAACGGTTTGCCGGCCGCAAAAGAGGGAGCACCGACATGCACGCAACCGGGATCATCGAACGGCTCGGGCTGGAGCCCCATCCGGAAGGCGGCTGGTACCGGGAGACCTGGCGGGCGGAGAACGCCGGCAGGCCCACCGCGACCTGCATCTATTTCCTGCTGCAGGCCGGAGAGCGCAGCCATTGGCACCGCGTCGATGCGGCAGAGATCTGGCTCTACCACGCGGGCGCGCCTCTGGTGCTGTCGATGGCGGAGAGCGAGGACGGGCCTGCGCGGGACCATGTGCTGAGCCCGGACCTTACCGCGGGGGCGCCGCAGCTGATCGTGCCCGCGGGCTTTTGGCAGGCGGCGCGCAGTACCGGAGATTTCACACTGGTGAGCTGTGCGGTGTCGCCGGGATTTCATTTCGAGGGGTTCGAGCTGGCAGACCCCGGCTTCGACATCCCGCGCGGCTGACGCGGCGGGTCCGCTTTGCCGCCTTGGCCGCAGGCCGGGCGGCGCAAATTTCTTTCTCAAAGAAATTTGGCAAGGATCTTTTTCAAGATCCTTGCACCGCCAAGCTTCAGGTCCCCGGCCGGCTCACCACCCCGCCGCCGACACAGGCGCTGACGCCGGTGGTGCCGGGGGCCGAAGTCGGCAGGCCGCGCGCCACCCGCACCGCGAGATGGGCAAAGGCCTGCGCCTCCAGCATGTCGCCGTCCAGCCCTGCGTCTTCAACCGGCTTCACCGGACAGTCGAGCGAGACCTTCAGCATCTCCATCAGCACCGGGTTGCGGCGGCCGCCGCCGGTGACCAGCACCGCTTCGGGCGGCTCCGGGCAATGCTCCATGCCCTGCGCCACCGAGGCCGCGCACATCGCGGTGAGCGTGGCTGCGGCGTCGGCATCGCTGAGCTCGCGCACCAGCCCGACCATCTCGGCAAAATCGTTGCGGTCCAGCGACTTGGGCGGCATCTTTGCAAAGAAGGGTTCGGCCAGGAACAGCTCCAGCGCGCCCGTTTCGACCTGCCCCCTGCGGGCAACCTTGCCGTCCTCGTCCCATGGCAGGTCCAGCCGCTCCTGCATCAGGTCGTTGAGCGGCGCATTGGCTGGCCCGGTATCAAAAGCAATCAGCGCGCCCGGCTCTTCGGGACGGTTATGGCGCGGGTCCACATAGGTGAGATTGCCGACACCGCCGAGGTTCAGGAAGCACAGGGGCCGGGTGGCGCCGATGTATTTGGCGCAGGCGAAGTGGAAGAAGGGCGCCAGCGGCGCGCCCTCACCGCCCATTGCCACGTCGTCCGAGCGGAAGTCCCAGACCACCGGCTTGCCCAAGTGCTCTGCCAGCGCGGCACCGTCGCCCACCTGCAGCGTGCCCCGCAGCCGCGGCGCATGGGCGAGCGTCTGGCCGTGGAAGCCCACAATCGCCGCATCCGAATAAACCGCCAGCGCCTCGGCATGGGCGCGGGTGGTGATCTCCGCAGCGGCCTCGACCCCGGAGCCCGTCCATTTGCCGAGCCCGGCGCGCAGCACCGCGCGCTCCTCAGCGCTGTAGGGGCGGTAACTGCTGGCGCCGAAGCCGTGGATGCGCTCGCCATCAGTCAGCACCATCGCCGCGTCGACCCCATCGAGCGAGGTGCCGCTCATTGCGCCCAGCGCCCAGACCGCGCCCTGTTTTGCAATTGCCCTGCCCATCACCAGCCCCGCTCAACCCTGCCTCTGCCCGCACCGCCCGTCTGCCCCGCCTGCCCCGGCGCGTCCCGAACGGGCCTTCCGCCTCTTCTAGCCTGCATATTTTGCCGGGAAAACAGGTTCCCACCCGCGCCAATGCGTTTTATACAGCCCGTCGCATGAACACGAGCCGAGGCATACCATGACCTACACTCCCAAATCGGACTTCATCGCAGTCATGATGGAACGCGGGTTCCTCGCGGACTGCACCGATTATCAGGGGCTGGATGAAGCCCTCCTGAATGGTGTGCGCCCGGCCTATATCGGCTTTGACGCAACGGCCCAGTCGCTGCACGTCGGCTCGCTCATTCAGATCATGATGCTGCGCTGGTTCCAGAAGACCGGACACCAGCCGATCACCCTGATGGGCGGCGGCACCACAAAGGTGGGCGATCCCTCCTTCCGCGCCGACGAACGCCCGCTGCTGACCGAAACGCAGATCGACGAGAATATCGCGGGCATCAAGAAGGTGTTCTCCGCCTACATCGACTATGACAGCGACGCCCCCAACAAGGCGCTGATGCTGAACAACGCCGAATGGCTGGATGGCTTGAACTACCTGGAATTCCTGCGCGACATCGGCCGACATTTCTCGGTGAACCGGATGCTGTCGTTCGAAAGCGTGAAATCGCGTCTCGACCGCGAGCAGAGCCTGAGCTTCCTCGAGTTCAACTACATGATCCTGCAGGCCTATGACTTCATGGAGCTGAACCGCCGTTACGGCTGCATCCTGCAAATGGGCGGCTCGGATCAGTGGGGCAATATCGTCAACGGCATCGATCTCACCCGCCGGGTGATCGATCACGAGGTCTATGGCCTGACCTCGCCGCTGCTGACCACTTCGGACGGCAAGAAGATGGGCAAGACCGCCGAAGGCGCGATCTGGCTCAACGCCGACATGCGCTCCCCGTATGAGTTCTGGCAGTTCTGGCGCAACACCACCGACGCCGACGTGGGCCGGTTCCTCAAGCTTTATACCGAGCTGCCGGTGGAGGAGTGCAAGCGCCTCGGCGCACTGCAGGGCTCCGAGATCAACGAAGCCAAGGTGATCCTCGCGAACGAGGTGACCAAGCTCCTGCACGGGGCCGAGGCGGCCAAGGCGGCGGAAGCAACCTCGCGCGAGGTCTTCGAGAAGGGCGGCATCGGGGAAGACCTGCCCACGCTGACGCTCAGCGCCTCCGACCTGGGCGACGGCATGTCGATCGTGCAGCTGATCGTGAAATCTGGCCTGGCGAAATCCGGCAAGGAAGCCAAGCGGCTGATTGCCGAAAACGGCGCCCGGCTCGACGACAAGCCGCTGACAGACGCCGGGCTGATGATCGACGCAGGCGCGCTGGCCGCGCCGATCAAGCTCTCCGCCGGCAAGAAGCGCCACGCGCTGGTGCAGCTGGCAGGCTGAGCCTCCCGCGCCCCGGGCGGCCGGTGCGGCCGTCCTGCCGCGGGGGTGTACAAGCCATTGGAAAAAGGGAGCCCTGCGCTCCCTTTTTTCTTGCCGGGCCACTCAGCCGCGGCCGCCTTCCGGCTGCGCCGCCCGGTCCCTCCTGCCGCCCGGCCGGTTCAGGACAGCAGGGCCTGCAGCAGCGTCAGAAGCAGGAACACCGGCACTGACAGTGCCGTGGCGAGGAGGGTGGCAGCGGCCTTGGTCATTCGCGGCGCCGGCGCCGCTTGCCCCATGATGTGAGTCGTTTTTTTCATGACACCATTAACCCGCATTTAGGTTTCTGAGCGGTAAATAGGCCTATGCTCGATTTCCAGAACGCGGGCGCCATGTCCCGCCAGACCCCGCCCGACAGCGCGCCGCGCGCTTTGCAGCAAACGCCCGAGTTCATTCGCGCCCTTCGCGCTTGCGGGCAGCAGCCGCTGGTGCTCGGCCAGCTGGACGGCACGGTCGTGCTGCGCCGCCGCCTTTCCGGCGGGATCGGCGCGGCAATGGTTGCGCGCGCCCGCATCGAAAGGCCGGCGCATCTGCTGGACATGCTGCAGGAAGAAGGCCTGCGCCGCACCCCGGTGATCCTGTCGCCCGAAGCACCGGCGCCGGAGCTTGCCCGGCTGGGCGCGGTGCCGCTGATGAGCCCGGCGCACGCCGCGGTTCTTGCGCTCGACCCCGACCCGGAGCGCCGCCGTGCCGCGCTGCATCAGAAGTGGCGCAACCGGCTGAAGCGCGGCGAATCTCAGGGCCTGCGGCTCACCCGTCAGAACCTGCCGCTCGACCCGCGCCACTGGCTGTTCGCGGCCGACAGCGCGCGGCAGGCCGCGCGGGGCTACCGCAGCTGGCCCATCGCCCTGACCCTGGCTTACGCGCGGGAGAACAAGGGCCAGGCCAAGCTGTTCCAGGCCCACGATGGCGGCAAAGCGGTGGCCGCGGTGCTGATCCTCACCCACGGCAGCGGTGCCACCTACCACCTCGCGCAGGCTACCGGCCAGGGCAAGGCGCTTTGCGCGCCGAACCTTCTGTTATGGGAGGCGATGTCCTGGCTGGCGGCCCGCGGCTGCAGGCAGCTGGATCTGGGCGTGATCAATACCGAGGACGCGCCCGGGCTCGCCCGTTTCAAGCTCGGAACCGGGGCGCGGGCGCAGAGGCTGGGCGGCACCTGGGCCTACTGGCCGCCGCTGCGCCGCCTGCTGCGCCCGCTCGCATGGCTGGACCGGGGACTGATGGGCATTTGATGAGAGGCGGCCGCCTTCGCGCGGCCCCGCCGCCACAACTGCCGAGCGGCCCGCTTGGATGATCTCCGCCGCACGCATTTCCCCCCATGCGGCCCGCCGCCATTTTCGCCGGACAATGCATTCACCGGCATTCACCGGCAAACTGGCCAGCTCCGCTTCCCGCGGGGTCCCGCCCGCGGGCCCGAACCCCTGGCCCATGCCGCTGGACAGAAGCCCCCAGCCCCCTTTATATGAACACATGTTCAAATAACGGGAGGAGCCCGGCTCATGAAACTTGCAGACACTGCCGCCGTGATCACCGGCGGCGCCTCCGGTCTCGGCGAAGCCACCGCGCGCTATTTCAGGGAAGCGGGCGCGCAGGTGACGATCCTCGACCGCGACGGCGAGCGCGGTAAGGCGGTGGCCGGGGAGACCGGCGCCTATTTCGCGGAAACCGACGTGACTGACGAGGTCTCGGTGGCCCGCGCCATCGCCTTTGCCGCCGGCAAGATGGGCAAGATCACCGCCTGCGTGAACTGTGCAGGCATCGCCTACGGAATCAAGACCGTGGGCAAAGACGGCCCGCACCCGCTCGATGCTTTTAAGCGCACGCTGGACATCAATCTTACCGGCACCTTCAACGTGGCGCGGCTCGCCGCGGTGGAGATTGCCAAGAACGAGCCCGCAGAGGACGGCGCCCGCGGCGTGATCATCAACACCGCCTCGATCGCGGCGTTTGACGGACAGAAAGGCCAGGCCGCCTATGCCGCCTCCAAGGGCGGCGTCGCCGGCATGTGCCTGCCGATGGCGCGCGACCTCGCCTCCTCCGGGATCCGGGTAATGACCATCGCGCCCGGCATTTTCATGACGCCGATGCTGGCGGGTCTGCCGGAGGAGGTGCAGCAGCAGCTCGCCGCCGACGTGCCGAACCCGCCGCGCCTGGGCGATCCGCGCGAATACGGGCGGCTTGCCGGCTTCATCGTCGAGATGGGCTATCTCAATGGCGAGGTCATCCGCATCGACGGCGCGCTGCGCATGCGCTGAGGCCCCCGGCCGGGACCGGGTCAAGGACCGCGCCGGCGGCGGCGCTTATGCCGTTCGCCCTCGAGGCGGGCCCGGCCGACCACGGACTTGCCTTGGCCTCTTGAGGGGCAGCATTGGCCCCTCAAGCACTTCGCAGCGGAAAATGCCCGGTCTGCCCCATCCGTCAGGGGCTGACGCGGGCCGCCTGCCCTGTCCCCCGCCGCCGCACCGCGTCAGCGGTGCCCGGCCCAAGGCCGCACAAAGATGCAATGGCGCAGCCATTGCATCTGCGGGCGCGGGAGCCCTCCGCCAATTGACAATCCTCCGCCATCCCGTCTCAACTGCCCGCAAGGAGGCGCAGATGATGCAGACGGAACGGGAGAAAATGCAGGCCGGCGCGTGGTACAGCTGCATCGACAGCGAGCTCGCGGCACTGCGGCATCAGGCGCGGCTGGCGGTGCACCAGCACAACACCGCCCCGCCCGATCCCGCCTGCCCGCTCAGCCCGGCCCTGGCGGCGCTCTTTGCCGGCCACGGCGGGGGCTGTTTCATAGAAGCGCCTTTTCATTGCGCCTACGGCATCAACATCACGCTGGGCGATAACGTCTATCTGAACGCCGGCTGCACCATTCTTGACACTGCTCCGGTGACCATAGGCAACGGCACCATGCTGGGTCCCAACGTGCAAATCTACTGCGCTCAGCACCACAAGAACCGGGAAAAGCGCGCGCAAGGACTGGAAATCGCCTTGCCCGTCTCCCTTGGCGCGGATGTTTGGATCGGCGGCGGCGCAATTCTGCTGCCGGGTGTCACCATTGGCGACGGGGCCATCGTGGGTGCCGGCAGTGTCGTCACCCGGGACGTCCCGGCCGGCGCGATCGTGGCAGGAAGTCCTGCGGGCGTCCGGAACTAGACCGGCGCTGCCGCAAACTCGGACCGGCGCCGGCCGCTGCGCCAGACAGAAAGCAATTCTGTCACATTCTGCGAAACAGGTGCCGTTCCATCCAGCTCAAGATCATAGCACCGGCCTGCGTGAACCATTTCAAAGTCCCTTGCCGCGCTGCCGATGGGACGGCCGCCGCGGGCAGCTTCCCGCGCCTGCAGCTCCCGCAGGCCGCAGTGCACCCCGGCAAAAAACACGTCATGCGGCCTCAATTTCCCGATCAGATCCGCCGCCCAGCCGCCTTCATCCAGAATATGTTCAACAATCAGGTTGTTGCCGGCACCGGCATAGGCCGCAAGCGACGCATGAAAGCCATCGAAAATCTTCTTGCGGCAGCGCCCCCACTGGAATTCACCGCTGCGGAACCGGTCCATGGGCAGAACGCCGCTGTCGCGCAGATGGTCAATCGAAACATGCCAGAACGGCGCTTCGATCCGGGCCTGCAAGGCACGGGCCAGGGTGGATTTCCCGCTGCTTGATGCCCCATTCAGCAAGATGATCCTTGACCGCACCCGACCCTATGCCCCTTCCGCCTTTTCTTCCAGCAGCAGCCATTCCTCCTCGGCGGCGGAGAGCTTTTCCTGCCGCTCTACCAGCGCTTCGGTCGCCTTCTTGAACTTCACCGGCTCGCGGGTGAACAGCTCGGTGTCCGCCATCAGTTCCTGCAGCTTGGCGATCTCCGCCTCCAGCCGCGCGATCTCGTCCGGCAGGGCCTCCAGCCGGTGTTTTTCCTTGAAGCTTAAGCCGTCCTTGGGCTGGCTCGCCTGTTGCGGCCTGGGCTTGGCCGCCTTCGGATTGCCGGCCTTCTCCGCCTTCCCGGCCCCCTCTGCGGGCGCGCGCTGCGCGATGTAGTCGCTCCAGCCGCCGGCAAAGGCCGTGGCCCGCCCGCCGCCTTCCATAGCGATCGTGGTGGTGGCGACCCGGTCGAGGAAGTCGCGGTCGTGGCTCACCAGCAGCACGGTGCCGTCATAGGCGTCGAGCAGCTCCTGCAAGAGGTCCAGCGTCTCCACGTCGAGATCGTTGGTCGGCTCGTCCAGCACCAGCAGGTTCGAGGGCCGCGCCATCAGCCGCGCCAGCAAGAGCCGCGCCTTCTCCCCGCCCGAGAGCGAGCGCACCGGCGCGCGGGCCTGGCGCTCGTCGAACAGGAATTCCTTGAGATAGCCCACTACATGCTTCGGCTGGCCGCGCACCATCACCTGGTCTGCCTTGCCGGATATCCCCAGCAAGGGGTCAGCAGTCAGATTCTCCCAGAGGCTGGCATCGCCGTCGAGCTGGTCGCGGGTCTGGTCGAAGAACGCGATCTCCAGGTTGGTTCCAAGCCGCACTTCGCCTGCATCCGGCTCTTCCATTCCCAGCAGCATCTTCAACAGCGTCGTCTTGCCCGCGCCATTGGGGCCAACAAAGGCGACCCGGTCGCCGCGCTGCACCTTGATAGAGAAATCGCGAACGATGTCCTTGCCGTCGAACGCCTTGCCAAGGCCTGCGGCCTCGATCACCATGCGGCCGGACTTGGGGCCGGCGTCCAGCGCCATCTCCGCCGTGCCCTGGCGCTTGATCTGAGCGGCGCGCTCCTCCTTCAGGTCCTGCAAGGCGCGGACGCGGCCCATGTTGCGCTTGCGCCGGGCCGAGATGCCCTCCACCGCCCAGCGGCTTTCCGACTTGATCAGCCGGTTCAGCTTGTGGCGCTGCTGGTCTTCCTCTTCCCAGAGCTTGTCGCGCCAGGCTTCGAAATGTTCAAATCCCTTCTCCTGGCGGCGCACCTGGCCGCGGTCGATCCAGAGCGTGGCGCGGGTCAGCGCGCGCAGGAAGGCACGGTCGTGGGAGATCAGCACGAAAGCGGCGCGGGTGGCTTTCAGTTCTTCCTCGAGCCAGGTGATCGCCTCGATATCCAGATGGTTGGTCGGCTCATCGAGCAGCATCAGGTCCGGCGCCTCGGCCATCAGCTTGGCCAGCGCCGCGCGCCGCCGCTCCCCGCCCGAGGCGGTCCCGACGGGCCGTGCCGGATCGAACTTCAGCCCTTCGCCTGCCCGCTCCACCTTGTACATCTCGCCCGGATCCAGCTCGCTTGCGGCAAAATCGCCAAGCGTGGCGAAGCCGTCCATCCCGGGGTCCTGCTCCATGTAGCCCACGGATTTACCCGGCGGCACCACGATGGAGCCCTGGTCGGGCTCGACCAGCCCGGCCATCACCTTCATCAGCGTGGATTTGCCCGAGCCGTTGCGGCCCACGAGCGCTACCCGGTCGCCGGGCTGCACCACCAGATCGAGATCGGCGAAGACCGGCTCGCCCCCGAAGGTGAGGGAAATGCCGGACATCTGCAAAAGAGGAATACGTGCCATGGATGCCAGCTAAACCGGGCCGCGGGGCGCGTCAACGGCTGTCAAGCGGGCCGCACAGCGACCACTGCGCGGGACAGGGCCGCTAGGCCGCCGCGCATCGCCGGCGCGCGCCCACGCGGCGGCGATTTGGCTGAGGCTTGGCGTGCCCTTGAGAGGGTCTGCGGATTTGGCGGGAATAAACTGCCAGTCACTTCCGACGCATCGCCCCCGCGCGCGCCGGCAATGCACGGCTGCTCATAACAGACCTCAGCCCGCCATTGCGCGCAGCAGGCGCTTGCGGGCGGCGGGGATGGCGGCGACCTCGAGGCCGGTGAACACATGCAGTGTGTTCATCGCCCGGTCCACCACCGCGTGATCGCTGACCCAGCCGCCCATCGCGAGATAGCTGCGCAGAAGCGGCGGCAGGCGGCGCAGGGCGACGGCGGCATCAGGCGCGCCCTCCACTGCCGCGAACCGGTGCAGCTCCGCGGCTTTCTCCCGCGGCGCCAGGTGCGCGGGCGCCAGGTGGCGCTGGCGCAGCCAGGCAAAGGCATCGGCATAAACCGCAGGCGATGTGCCGGGAAAGGAGGTGCATCCGAACAGCAGCCCGGCCCCGGCCCGGTCCACCAGCCGGGTGAGCGCGCCCCAGGCCAGCCGCAGGATGTCCGCATCGCGCTGCCCGGGGCCGATGCAGAAGCGTCCGATTTCCGCCACCGGCGCGGCATAGGCTTGAAGGGCGGACAGGTCGTAGAACTGCGCGGAATAGCTGCGGGCCATCTCCGCACCGCTTGGCAGCAGCAGCACCCGGAAGCAGCAGAGGAGCGCGCCGTGCAGGTCCTCGATCAGCAGGTGGGACGCGGCCTCGTCAAAACGGTCGAGCGCCGCCGCGCGGCTTTGGAAACAGCGGAGCCGCAGTTCTTCCGCCGCGGCCAGGTCCGCGCCCCCGCAGGCAAGCCGGGCGCGCAGGCGGCCTTTTTCAAGAAAGATCGCGGGGTCGGCCATGCTGCGCCTATCCTATGAGGAGGCAGGCCCTAGTCGTCGGCCAGCACCTGCCCCGCGCCGAAGTTGCCGAGGTTGCCCAGAAGCTGGCGCAGGAAGGTGTTGTCCTGCACGCTCGAACTGGTCACCCGGCGCTCCAGCGGCACCACGCGGCCGTCTTCGAGGCTGTAACGCTCCACCGCCTGCACCACACCCGCGGTGTCAAAGCTGATCGCCACCAGGTCGCGCGCCACCGGCCTGGGCTCGGCCGCGCCATAGTGGCGGAAGCGCGTCGCCACATAATAATAGCCGCTGTCATTCAGCACGCCTGTGGAGGACGGCACACCGATGCTTTCGGCCACGGAATCGCGGGTGTCGACACCGACCACCACCTCGTCCAGCAGCTCGGGCGCAGGCACATAGCCGTGCTTGCGGTAGACCGCCGCGCAGCCCGCAAGTGCCAGCGCTGCGGCTGCCATCACCACGCCGCGCAGCACCGGTTTGGTGAAAAATGCCTTTGCCAATATCCTGCCCCCCGAACGGCCGCGCCATCGCGCGGCTTGAATACGTCATTGAACCCGATTACCTAATGACCGCTTCCGGTTCAAGAAACGAAAGACTTAAGATCATGTCTGACAGCACCGCCCTGCGCGTCGCGGATCTGCCGCAGAACGCCGCGACCGCCTTCGACATCCAGCCCGGCAACGAAGAGCTGGCGGCGCTGGCACGCGAACTTGGCGTCAATGCCCTGCGCAAACTCCGGTTCACTGGCGAGCTGCGCGCCCGCGGCAAGCGCGACTGGCAGCTGAAGGCGCATCTCGGCGCCACTGTGGTGCAGGACTGCGTGGTGACGCTGGAGCCGGTGACCACCCGGATCGAGGAAGAGGTTCAGCGCGTCTACCTCGCCCGCTTCGAGATGCCGGAGGAAAGCGAGGCGGAAATGCCCGAGGACGACACCACCGAGCCGCTGGGCACCCATATCGACCCGGCCGCGGTGATGGCGGAAGCGCTGGCGCTGCATATCCCCGCCTACCCCCGCAAGGCGGGCGCCGAACTGGGCGAGGCGGTCTATGCCGAGCCGGGCGTCACCCCGATCCGCGACGAAGACACCAAACCCTTTGCGGGTCTCGCGGCGTTGCGCGGCCAGCTCAAAGGCAGCGGTGAAAACGGCGAAGGCGGGTCCGGCGGCAGCGCCTGACCCGTAAAATCCGCACATAGCGTAAATCTTCTGTGGCGCCGGGGGCCGCACTGCCCTAAAAAACCGCTTGCGCCGCCGGAGATTCGCAGTATTTTCGCGCGCTCATCGGGATTTTTGGTTGGACAATGCTTGGGCCTATGCCTAAACGCGCGTCACGACCGATCGAACACCAAAACTAACCGCGCCGCGGGGGATGGCCCCAAGGCCCCAGCAGACAAAGGTTGAGACATGGCCGTCCAACAGAATAAAGTATCCAAATCGCGCCGCAACAACCGCCGCGCGCACGATGCACTGGTTGCTGCCAACCCCAACGAATGCGGCAACTGCGGCGAGCTGAAGCGCCCGCACCACGTGTGCCCCTCCTGCGGCCACTACGATGACAAGGAAATCATCGCAGCCGCAGACGAGATCGAGATTGACGAGGACGCGGCGTAAGCCCCGCACCCTCCCCCTTGATGCCAGGCAGGCTTTCGCATGACGGGTAAACCCGCGAACAATCAGGCTGAAGCCGGCCGCATCATCATTTCGGTTGACGCCATGGGCGGAGATGCCGGCCCCGCGGTTGTGGTGGCCGGCATAGCCATGTCCGCCGAAAGAAACCCGGATATCGGCTTCATTCTGCATGGGCCGGCCGCCGAACTGGAGCCCCTGGTTGCCAAACGCCGCGAGCTGAAAGGCCGCGTCGAGATCCGCGATGCGGACAAGGTGGTGACCATGGAGGACAAGCCCAGCCAGGTGATGCGCAACGGCAAGGGCACCTCAATGTGGTCGGCGCTTGACGCGGTGAAGAGCGGCGAGGCCGCGGGTGCCGTCTCCTGCGGCAACACCGGCGCGCTGATGGCACTGTCGATGCTGCGCTTGCGCAAGCTGCCCGGCGTGAACCGGCCGGCGATCGCGATCCTCTGGCCCTCGCTGAACCCGCAGGGCTTCAACGTGATGCTGGATGTCGGCGCCGATGTGAAGGCGGATGCCGAAGACCTGCTGCAGTTTGCCCTGATGGGTACCTCTTATGTCCGCAACTCCATGGACATTGCCCGTCCCCGTGTGGGCTTGCTGAACGTCGGCACCGAGGAACACAAGGGCCGCGCCGAGCTGAAGGAAGCCCACGGGCTGATCACGGACTACGCCGAAACCGCGAACTTCGAGTTTGTGGGCTTCGTCGAAGGCAGCGATATCCCCGGCAATGCGGTGGATGTGATTGTCACTGACGGGTTCACCGGCAATGTGGCGATCAAGACCGGCGAGGGTACAGCGCGGGTGATGCGCACGGCGCTGCGGGAGGCGTTCCAGTATTCCTTCCTGTCGAAGATCGCAGCGGTTCTGGCCATGACCTCGCTCAAGCGGCTGTCCAAGCGGATGGATCCGCGCCGGGTGAACGGCGGCGTTTTCCTCGGCCTCAATGGCACCGTGGTGAAATCGCATGGCAGCGCCGATGCGACCGGGGTCTCCGCCGCGGTGAAGCTTGCCTACCGCCTCGCACAGCACGGATTCGCCGAAAAACTGGCGGCACGGGTTGCATCTGCCGGCGGGCTTACTCAAGATAATATAGACAAAACGGCCCCCCGCACCCTGCGGACGGCCAGCGAAAAAGACTGAAAAGGCAGGCACGCGAATGACGCTACGTGCGGTAGTTGTAGGCACAGGCCACTATCTCCCCGAACGGGTGGTTGAAAACGCGGAATTCGAAGCCACGCTCGACACATCGGATGAATGGATCCGCAGCCGTTCTGGCATCGAACGCCGCCATTTTGCCGCCGAAGGGGAGACCACCTCGGACATGGCCACCAAGGCCGCCGGGGCCGCGCTTGCTGATGCCGGTCTTGCCGCCGATGACATCGACGCCATCGTTGTGGCGACCTCCACTGCCGACCTGACCTTCCCTTCCGCCGCTACCATGGTGCAGGCGCAGCTGGGCATGACCAAGGGTTTTGCCTTCGACGTGCAGGCGGTCTGTGCGGGCTTCGTCTATGCGCTCACCAATGCCAACGCGCTGATCGCTGCGGGCCAGGCCCGCCGGGTGCTGGTGATCGGGGCGGAATCCTTCTCCCGTATCATGGACTGGAGCGACCGCTCCACCTGCGTGCTGTTCGGCGACGGCGCCGGCGCGCTGGTGCTGGAGGCGCAGGAGCTTTCCGGCACCAACAAGGACCGCGGCATCCTCGCGACCGACCTCAATTCCGATGGCCGCTACAAGGACCTGCTCTATGTCGATGGCGGTGTCTCCACCGGCAGTTCGGGTTTTCTGCGCATGCAGGGCAACCAGGTGTTCCGCCACGCGGTGGAAAAGCTCGCCTCTACCGCGAACACCGCGCTGGAGCGGGCCGGGCTGGACGCTTCGGATGTGGACTGGATCGTGCCGCACCAGGCCAATATCCGCATCATCCAGGGCACTGCGAAGAAAATGGGCCTGAGCATGGACAACGTGGTCGTGACGGTTCAGGATCACGGCAACACCTCAGCGGCCTCCATTCCGCTGGCGCTGTCGGTCGGCAAGGCCCGCGGCCAGATCAAGGAAGGCGACCTGATCGTGACCGAAGCCATTGGCGGCGGCCTGGCCTGGGGCGCCGTGGTGCTGCGCTGGTAGCAACCGCACGCTGAATTCCCGCCTGCAATTCATTGATATTGACAGGGAAATTCCACCCGCCCTATGCTTTGGCAAACAGCGGGGATTGGCATGGGCGAAAAAACACTGACGCGAATGGATTTGAGCGAAGCAGTTTTCCGGGAAGTGGGCCTGTCGCGCAACGAAAGCGCCCAGCTCGTGGAAAGCATGCTGCAACACATGTCGGACGCCCTGGTGCGCGGTGAACAGGTGAAAATCTCCTCGTTCGGAACTTTCAGCGTGCGGGACAAATCGGCCCGGGTCGGGCGCAACCCGAAAACCGGCGAGGAGGTACCGATTCAGCCGCGCCGGGTGCTGACCTTCCGGCCGTCCCACCTGATGAAAGACCGCGTGGCAGACGGCAACCGTAAGTAACGGGACCAATAGGCCATGTCTAAATCACCGGACGCCTTCCGCACCATCAGCGAAGTTGCGGACTGGCTGGGGGTGCAGGCGCATGTTCTGCGCTTCTGGGAAAGCAAGTTCACCCAGATCAAACCCGTGAAACGCGCGGGCGGGCGGCGCTACTACCGCCCCGCCGACATGCAGCTTCTCGGCGGCATCAAGAAGCTGCTGCACGAGGACGGCATGTCGATCAAGGAGGTGCAGGCGCTGCTGCGCGAGTCCGGCACCGCCCATGTCGCGGAGTTTTCCGCGCCGCTCGACGGGACCGCCCAAGAGAGCACGGACGCGCCGCCCATGGCCGCGGCCGCGGATGAGCCGTGGGCGGTGCAAAGCAGCCCTGACGCGTCCGGAGCCGAAGTCCTGCCCTTTGTCGGCGCCGCGCCGGCCGATGAGACGCGCCCGGCTGTATCCGCCGCCACCGCCCCCGGCGGGCCGGCGCAGGAGCCTCCCGGAGACGGCCCCTCTGCCCCGGAAACGCCTGCGCCCGATACGCCCGCCCCCGAAACGCCGGCGCCCGAGGTACCCGCCCCGGACGCTCCAGAGCCCGACGCCCCCGGGCCGGAAGTACCATCGCCCGGAACGCCCGGTCCCGATGCACCCGCGCCAGTCCCGCCGGGCCCCGAAATCCCTATGCCTGATGTGCCCGGACCGGAGACGCCTGGCCCCCGGATCCCCGCTCCGCACGATCCGGAGCCGGCCCCTCCCGGACCTGAAGCACCGCCCCCGGACACACCCGGGCCCGAAACACCGGGGCCTGCCGCTCCGGAGCCCGAAATCCCTGCGCCCGATGCGCCCGGCCCGGAAATTCCCGCGCCCGGCCCCCGCACGTCCGCAGCAACTGGCCGTGAAGCCGCCGGCCCGGAAGGCTCCGCCGCGGCGCAATCGCGCCCGCAAGCGCCCCCGGGCCCTGAAGAAGCGCCCGCAGCTTCGGTTCCTGCTGCATATACTGCGGAGTCAGCGTCAGCCGGTACCGGCGCCTTCCCGGAGGAAGCGCCGGCTGCAAGCGCCGCTCCGCCTGCGCCGTCTCCCGCCGTCCCGGCTGAAACGGCCGCGGACAGCGGCTCGCCCTGGTCCGCGGAAGCCGCAGGCAGTGCCGCTGACCAGCCCGCGGCAAGCGCGCCCCCGGCCCCTGCGGCCTCTCAGCCAGCCCCGGCACAACCGCCTGCAGCGTCCGGTTCACCTGCCGCGCAGCCCGCGTCCGATCAGGACGGCCGTGCGCCGGCTCCGGCCGAAACGGCGCAGCCCGAACCGGCAATGCCGCAGCAGCCGGAAGAGACCCAGGCAGACCTGCCCTTCGCCGGCGCGGAGACCGAGGCCCCGGCGGCGGAACAGAATACTGGCAGCGAAGCTGCTCCCGATGACGCCGCGCTGGCCGCGGCTGCCGGACTGCTCGCCGAGGAGCCCCTGGCCTTCGGCCCCCCCGGCTCCAGCCCTGCAGTGGAGCGTCCAGCGGACTCCTCGCCGGACTCCGATCCCGCGGCGGGCTTCCCGGCGCACGATCTCGACCTTGCGGCCAAACATGTGGATGCGCTCCATTTTGCCGCCGGCTTCGAAGACGGCGGCGCAGACGAGGACGCGCCTGCGCCTGCCGGGGCCGGGCAGACTGGCCAGCCCGTGCAGGAAACCGTGGACGCCCCCCTCGCAGAGGACCCCGCGCCGGTGAGCATGGCCGATGCAGCGCCCGAGGCCGGCGATGAGACTGCTGCAGCCAAGCCGGACACGGCCCCGGAAAGCCCCGCCACTGCGGAAATCCTGGCGGAGGCCGCGCCGGAACCGGCCGCGCACGCCGCGCGGCGCCCCGGTGTGCTTGCGCATCTCGCCGCGGTGCGCCGCCTGCCGCCGCAGGCGCTGGCCGAAGCCGCTGCCTGCGCCGAAGCCCTTAAGGAGTTTGCGCAGCGCGGCTAGGCCCTGATGCTAACCCCTTCTGCCGGCTGAATTTTGCGGATAGGCGGAAAAAAATCAGCCCGCCCCTCTTGCCCCCGCCGGGAAAACAGGTAGAAGGCTTCTCAGCGGGCTATGGCGCAGCCTGGTAGCGCGTCCGTCTGGGGGACGGAAGGTCGCAGGTTCGAGTCCTGCTAGCCCGACCATACAAAACCGCCCGGTTGCTTCGGCAGCCGGGCGGTTTGTTTTTTTAGACCTCCGCGCATCGAGACTCCGGACTTGCGCAATTGGTTCCCTTCCAGCGCGGAACCAGGCCGAAGGCCGCCGCGCACAGTGGCGATGCCGGCAGACAGGGACCGTTCGGAGACATTCTTCCTGGATCATTCCCCTGCCTTTTCAAAGCCATTTGCGCATTGCGCCAAACGGCGGTATCGGCCAGCATCACCGCCAGCGGCCCGCAAACAGGAATTTGATCATGACCGGCGTATTGCCCAGCCAAGCCATTGAAACCATGCTGTCCCGCAAGGAAATCACCCTGAGCGCACCGCTGGTGGAAGGCCAGGTGCAGCCCGCGAGCCTCGATCTCAGGCTGGGCCAGGTTGCCTACCGGGTGCGCGCGTCCTTCCTTGCCGGCCAGGGCAGCAGTGTCTCGGACCGGCTGAGCGAGTTCGAGATGCACCGGATCGGACTTGAGGGCGGGGCTGTGCTGGAAAAGGGCTGCGTCTACGTGGTGCCGCTCATGGAGGGGCTCGCCCTGCCCGCCTCGGTTTCGGCCGTTGCCAATGCCAAGAGCTCGACAGGCCGCCTCGACCTGCTGACCCGCACCATCACTGACGGCGGCGAGGAGTTCGACCGCATCAAGCCGGGCTACAAGGGCCCGCTTTATGCTGAGATCTGCCCGCGTTCGTTCTCGGTTCTGGTACGGCCCGGGATGCGGCTCAACCAGATCCGCTTCCGCTCCGGCCAGGCGGTGCTGTCGGATGCCGAGCTGAAGATGCTGCACGCGGGCACGCCGCTTGTGGACGGCCCGGCGGTGATCGAGGACGGGCTCGGCTTTTCGGTCGATCTGCGCCCCGAGGGCACCGATCTGGTCGGATACCGCGCCAAGCCGCATGCCGGGGTGATCGACCTCGACCGGATCGGCCATTATGACCCGCAGGATTATTGGGAAGAGGTGCGCAGCCGCGACGGCCGCATCATCCTCGACCCCGGCGCCTTCTACATCCTGGTGAGCCGCGAGGCGGTGCACATTCCGCCCGGCTTTGCCGCCGAGATGGCGCCCTATCTCGCCATGGTGGGCGAGTTCAGGGTGCATTACGCGGGCTTCTTCGACCCCGGCTTCGGCCATGACGCGGCGGGCGGCACCGGTTCGCGCGGGGTGCTGGAGGTGCGCTGCCACGAAGCCCCCTTCGTGCTGGAGCACGGCCAGGTGGTGGGGCGGCTGGTCTACGAGAAGATGGCGGACGTGCCGCAGCAGCTCTACGGCGCGGGGATCGCGTCGAACTACCAGGGCCAGGGACTGAAGCTGTCGAAGCATTTCCGGACGCCCGCTTAGGACCCTTCCGCCAGGCCCCCGGGGCGGGCGCAATCGCGTCCCCTCTGAAAGCAGCTTAAGACAGCAAGTTGTCCATCTATAGCAGAGGGCGGCGCCCGACCCTGGGTGGGTGCGAAGCGCCCTCCCGTGGGGAGGGTCGGGCGCTGCCCGGCCTGCGGCCGGGCTGAACGGTCATGACCAGCGCCCCGCCCCTACTTCACCGGCCCGCCTGCCGCCAGCGCCTCGGTGGTGCCCGCCTGCACCGGGCGCTCCAGATGGGTGGAGAGCGCCACATAGGTGCGGGTGGCGCGCACGCCCTCGGCCTCATAAACCCGCGCCAGAAGCCCTTCCAGCGCCCGCGGCGAGGCAACCCGGACCTTCAGGATCAGATTCGCATCGCCCGCCGAGGAATGGATCTCCTCCAGTTCCGGCAGTTCCTGCAGCGCCAGAAGCCCCGAAGTCACCCCCCAGCCCTCGGTGTCGACGTGGATGAATGCGAGCAGAGGCTTGCCCGCCGCCGCCCCGTCCAGATGCGCCACTGTCGCCCGGATCGCGCCCGACGCGCGCAGCCGCTTCACCCGCTCGTGCACGGCCGGCGCCGACAGACCGGCCAGTTTGCCGATCGCCGCATAGGACAGCGTCGCATCGCGGCTCAGCGCGCCTAATATTCTTCGGTCCAACTGGTCCAGAGGCCGCGGTGCAGGGCCGTCTTTCCGAAGGTTTTCTGTTTTTTCATTCATCGCATCTTTCCGCAGTTTCCAGAATTTCATTCAGCCGATAGCAGGATGCTCTGAACAATTTTCGAGAGCAAGACAATGCTGGCCCCTATTCTGATTCTGATGAGCGCGATTGGCGTGATTGGCGCAAACTCCCTGCTGCTGGCGCCGGTGGTGAATACGGTTGGCGCAAGTCTCGGGGCCTCCGCGGGTGAGGTCATGCGGGCGGCCAGCGCCTACGGGCTTGGGGTGGCCGCGGCGGCGCTGCTGCTGGCGCCGCTGGGCGACCGGATTGGCGCGGGCCGGGTGCTGCGCGCGGCCCTCGCAGTGCTGGCGCTGGGGCTGGCAGGCAGTGCCATGGCACCGGGGCTCTGGGCCTTGTGCGCGGCACAGGCGCTCTGCGGGCTGGCGGCCGGTGCAGCGCTGCCCTCGATCTACACGCTGGCGGTGGTGATCGCGCCGAAGGGGCGCGAATCGCGGGTGCTGGGGCTGGTGCTGTCGGGCTGGACCGTGTCGATGGTGCTGGGGGTGAGCGTCAGCGCCTGGGCCACCGGGGTGTTCGGCTGGCGCGCGGTCTATGCGGCACTTGCGCTGGCGTCCCTCCTGCTCTGGGCGGCGGCGGCGCTCCTGCGCACCGCGGGCGCGCCCAGCGGCAAAGCCAGCTCGCCCTTGAGCGCCCTGCGTGTTCCGGGGCTGAAGCGCGGGCTCCTGGCCACCACCCTCATGATGATGGGTTTCTACATCAGCTATTTCTTCACCGGCGCGCATATCACCGGGCAGCTCGGGCTCAGCACCGGCCAGGCGGGGCTGCTGCCGCTCACCTACGGCATCGGCTTTGGCCTCGCAGTGCTGATCGCCCCCCTGCTCGACCGGCTCGGGCTGGCGCGGGCGACGCCTTGGGTGTTCCTTGGCGTGGCTGCCAGCTACCTCGCGCTGCTGGCGGCCGTCGACTCCTACGTCATGCTGCTGGTACTGTCGCTGTTCTGGGGCATCGGGCAGCACCTCGGGCTGAACCTGGTGGTGGCGCGGGTGACGGCACTGGACCCCGGCCAGCGCGGCGCCATCATGGGGCTGTTCAGCACCGTGACTTACCTCTGCGTCTTTGCCGCCCCGGTGGCGGGGGCTGCGGCCTATGCGGCTTGGGGGCTGGCCGGCTGCCTTGCGATCTCCGCTCTGCTGACAGGCGCCGAGGCGGTCGAGGCCCTGGGCCTGCGCCGGGTCAGACCTTCGGGCCCCGCATCGCCCGGCGCGCCTGCCTGAGCGCGCGGATACGGGCGCGGTCGGCTTTCTTCTGCGCCTGCGTCTGCACCGGCTTCGAGCCGCCCTGCCCCGGCTGGTGCTTTGAACCAGATAGCGGCCCGCTGCGCCGCGACAGCCAGCGCAGGCCCGCGTCCACGGCCATGCGCGTGCCCCGCCCGATCAGGCGGCGCATCAGCATGTTGACAATCCAATTGGCGTTCATGGGTGCTTCCCCCGCGTCTCTTGCGCGATCAGCATAACAGCAGATTGCGCCGCTTTCACGGCACGCGGTCGAGACCGGCCCTATTCCTCGAACAGCTCGGCTTGGCTTTCGCCGCTGTCTTCGGCCTCCGGCTCCTCGCTGGCGCCAAGACTAATCGCGCCCGGCGGCGGGCGGTTGTCGAGCAGCCCGGCCGCGCGCAGCTCCTTCAGCCCCGGCAGGTCGCGCGCGCTTTCCAGGCTGAAGTGGTCTAGGAACGCCTGCGTCACCACAAAGGTCACCGGCCGGCCCGGGCTCATCCGGCGGCGGCCAAGGCGGATCCAATCCATCTCCATCAGCTGGTCGATGGTCCCGCGCGAGACCGACACGCCGCGGATCTCCTCGATCTCGGCCCGGGTAACCGGCTGGTGGTAGGCGATGATCGCCAGCGTCTCGGTCGCGGCGCGGCTCAGCTTGCGCAGCTCCACGGTTTCCTTCTGCATCAGGTAGGCCAAGTCCGGCGCGGTGCGGAACGCCCAAGCGTCGCCCACCCGGACCACCCGCACGCCGCGGCCCTCGTAGCGCCGCGCCAGATGCGCCACCGCCGCTTCCGGATTGCAGCCATGCGGCATCCGCGCGGCCAGCTCGCGCAGGCTCACCGGCTCGGCGCTGGCAAACAGCACTGCCTCGGCCATGCGCTCCTGCTCCGCCATCGGAGGCGCGTCGAACAGGCTGTCGGTCTCGTCGTCAAGCGCTGCGCTGTGGTCTTCCATTATCTGTCCCTACTCGTGGCGCGCAGCTCGATCGGCGCGAAGGTCTCGCTCTGGCGCAGGGCCAGCTTGCCCTCCTTGGCGAGCTGCAGCGAAGCGGCAAAAGTGGCGGCAGTGGCCGAACGGCGCCTGACCGGGTCGCTGTCCCAGCCCTCCGGCAGCAGGCTCAGCATGTCGGTCCAGCTGCCGGTAAAGCCGATCAGCGTGCGCATCCGCTCCAGAGCCTCCTCCATCGTGTAGACCGACTCGCGATCCATCACGAAGGGGCGGAACTCCTCCTTGGTGCGCAGGCGCGCATAGGCCTGCATCAGGTCCAGGAGGTTCGCGGTATAGGTCACCGATTTCACACGGTCGACGGTCTCTATCGCGCCGCGGGCAAAGGTGTTGCGGCCCAGCCGGTCGCGCGCCATCAGCTGCGCTGCGGCATCCCGCATCGCCTGCAGGCGTTCAAGCTGGAAGGCCAGATGCGCGGCCAGCTCCTGCCCCGAGGGGCCTTCCTCGGCCGGGTCCGGCGGCAAGAGCAGGCGCGATTTCAGATAGGCAAGCCAGGCCGCCATCACCAGGTAGTCGGCGGCAAGCTCGATCCGCAGCGCCTTGGCGCGTTCGACAAAGGCGAGGTACTGGCGCGCGAGCTCCAGCACGGAAATCCGGCGCAGGTCTACCTTCTGGGTGCGCGACAGCGTCAGCAGAAGGTCGAGCGGGCCTTCGAAGCCGTCCACATCGATGATCAGCGCCTCGGCTGCAAGGCGCTGTTCCAGCTCGGTTTCCTGTGCCGTATTGCGCGCCTGCTCAGCCATACACCTGTCCGCCCATGAGCGCGGCAAGTTCGTCTTCAGCGGCCTGAATGTCAAGGCCGCGGGGCGGTTTGCGCATCGCCAGCGCGGCCTCTGCGCGGGTTTGCGCCGCCTCTGTCATGCGGCCGGACGCCTCCGCGACCGCAGCACGGTCCGCCAGCGAGGCATTGCACAGCAGGACCACGTCGCACCCGGCCTCAAGCGAGGCGCGCGCGTTATCCGCCGGGCTGCCGCTCATGGCCTTCATCGAAATGTCGTCGGTCATGATCAGCCCGTCAAAGCCGATCTCCTCCCGGATCACGCGCATCACCTTGGGAGAGGTGGTGGCGGGCAGCGCGTCCAGCGCCTCATAGACCAGATGCGCCGTCATCCCCAGCGGCAGGTCGTTCAGCGCCTTGAAGGCCGCGAAATCGGTACGGCTCAGCTCCTCGGCGGAGGCGGAGACGCGCGGCAGGCCGTAGTGGCTGTCGGCCACCGCGCGGCCGTGGCCGGGGATGTGCTTCACCACCGGCAGCACGCCGCCATCCAGGTGCCCCTCGGCCACCGCGCGGGCGATTTCCGCCACGGTCTCCGCATCCCCGCCGTGGCAGCGGTTCTTCAGGAAGGGGTGGGTTTCGGCGAAGGCGATATCGGCAAGCGGCGCGCAGTTGCTGTCGATGCCAAGCCCCAGCAGTTCATGCGCGATCAGCCGGTAACGCAGGTACATCGCGCGCGCAGCACCCTCGCCCGCCCGCGCCACATGCTCCATCGGCGGCAGCCACTGCCGCGCGAGCGGCGGCACCAGCCGCTGCACCCGTCCGCCCTCCTGGTCGATGGTGATCGGGCAATCGCGGCCCACCGCCTCGCGGAAATCCCCGCAGAGCGCACGGATCTGGTCGGCGCTCTCGATATTGCGGGCAAAGAGGATGAAGCCGAACGGATCCGCCTCGCGGAACAGCGCCTTCTCGTCCGCGCTGAGGCGCAGCCCGTCCGCATCAAGAATGGTGGCTCCGAATGTCATAGGCTATGCCCTCCTGCCCCCTGGTCACGGGCCAGGCGCCCGCCCCGGGGGCAGACGGGCGCAACCCGGCGCATCCGCCGGGCAGTTCAGAACATGGTCCAGCGGGTCAGCGCGTGGTTACAGGAATGCAATCGGCATTGCCAGCCACCAGCGCCGAGCAGAAGCGGCGTGCATCCGACAGCCCGTCAAAGCCCATCACCCGCAGGCGGTAGAAGGTGCGCCCGCCACTCGTGGCGCGCTGGATCACCCGCGGCCGGCTGTCGAGGTAACCCGGAAAGCGGGCGGCGATACGGTCCCATTCGGCGCGCGCGACCTCCGCGCTTTCATAGGCGCCAAGCTGCGCCAGGCGGGTGCCAGGGGCCAGGCTTTCGGCGTCCACTTCCTTGGCTGCAGGGGCCGAGACCGGGGTCACGTTGACCGGCGTGGAAGGCGGTGTGCCGAGCCGTGCAGGCCGTGTTGCCGGACGCAGCGACTGCTTCAGCCCCGGCGCCTTCAGGAGCGCGGGCGATGGCGCGGCGGCCGGTTCCACGCGCCCCAGATCGGCTGCATTGGCCGCGGCGTTCTGCGGCGACAGCGGCTCGGCATCGCGGGTGAGTTCCGCCACCAGCGCATCGATGCCGCCGTCCTGATAGGCGGCAATCACCAGCTCGCCATCCTCGGCGCCACTGTCCTCGGCCTCGCGTTCCTCCACGAAAGCTGCCGGTTTCGGCGCGGCTTCCGCCGCCAGTTCCGGCAGCGGCTTGTCGTCATCGGTGAGCTTGATCGAAGGCGGCGCCAGCGTCAGCCGCTCGGCCGGAGGTGCCGCGCTGCCCTGGGCAGCCACCGCGTTCACCGCCAGCCCCTGGTGGTCGGCCTGGGCCCCGCCTGGGTTGTCCGGCTGCACCCGCATCGGCCCTTCCACAGCGCGCACCACCGGCACGCCGCTCACGTCGCGCATCACCAGCTTGTAACCCCAGACGCCGACGCCGGCGACCAGCGCAATGGACGCGGCGGCGCCGAACAGGCTCAGGATGCGCGCCGCGCGTGCGCGAAAGCCCGGCGGCGGCGGGTAGCCGCCCTCGTAACCGTCATAGCCATCGCCATAGGAAACGTGAGAATCGCAGGCCTCCCCGGCAGCGTCCCCGGCCTGGCCTTCGGGATGGTAACCATAGCTGCCGCCCTGGAAGCCGGCGCCGTCATAGCCGTAGTTTGGTTCAGCGCCGGGGCCAGTGTACTGCGGCCCGTCCGGGACGCCAAAGGCGGTGTCCCGCTCCCGGTCACCGCCCTGCATGTTGGGCCGGCCGCTGCCAGCCTGCGCAAAATACGCCATTGTCCGCCTCACTGCCCGGATCAAGCGGCGGCGCGCGCAGCGCCGCCTGCTCCGGTTTCCTGATCTGCCTCAGCCCGGCGGAAGCTGCGGTTTTTATTAGCGCATTTCCTCTGCCGGTTTGACGCCCAGAATACCAAGGCCAGCAGAAATGACAACGGAAACGGCCCGCGCGAGGGCCAAATTCGCATGTGTTGCCGATTGGCTGCTCTCGTTAACAAAGCGTAAACCTTCCTGGCTCTTGCCGAGGTGGTAAAGCCCGTGCAGCTCCGACGCGAGGTCGTAGAGGTAAAAGGCGATCCGGTGCGGCTCGCTGGTGCGGGCGGCAATTTCCACCTGCCGCGGCCATTCCGCAAGCTTGCGCGCCACCGCCAGCTGCGCGGGATCCGAGACCAGCGACAGATCCGCTGCCGCAAGCGTGGCGTCATCGGTGGCAGTACCCTGCTCCTGCGCCTTGCGCAGAGTCGAGCAGATCCGCGCATTGGCGTATTGGACGTAGAACACCGGATTGTCCTTGGACTGCTCCAGCGCCTTGTCGAGGTCGAAGTCCAAGCCCTGGTCGTTCTTGCGGGTGAGCAGCATAAAGCGGGTCACGTCCGGGCCCACCGCATCGACCACGTCGCGCAGGGTGACAAAGGTCCCTGCCCGCTTGGACATCTTGAACTCCTGCCCGTCCTTAAACAGCTTGACAAGCTGGCAGAGCTTCACCTCCAAGGGCACCTTGCCGCCCGACAGCGCCGAAACCGCCGCCTTCATCCGCTTGACATAACCGCCGTGGTCGGAGCCGAAGACGTCGATCAGCAGATCGAAACCGCGGCTTACCTTGTCGTAGTGATAGGCGATGTCAGGGGCGAAATAGGTCCAGGAGCCATCGGATTTCTTAACCGGGCGGTCGACGTCATCGCCGTGTTCGGTGGACTTGAACAGGGTCTGCTTGCGCGGCTCCCAGTCTTCCGGCTTCTTGCCCTTCGGCGGCTCCAGCACGCCTTCATAGATCAGCCCGCCCTGCTCCAGCGCCTCCAGCGCTGCCTCAATGCGGCCGGTGCCGTAGAGCGACTTCTCGGAATAGAAGTTGTCCATCACAACGCCGAGCGAGGCCAGATCCTCGCGGATCAGCTCCATCATCGCTTCGGTTGCGAAACTGCGGACTTCCTCCAGCCAGACTTCTTCCGGCTGCCCGACGAAGCGGTCGCCGTACTTCTCCTTCAGCGCCGCGCCCACCGGGATCAGGTAATCGCCGGGATAGGTGCCATCGGCAAAGGCAACTTCCTTCCCATGCGCTTCCAGGTAGCGGAGGTAGGCCGAGCGCGCGAGCACGTCGACCTGGGCGCCGCCGTCGTTGATATAATATTCGCGAGTCACCTCGTAGCCCGCGAAGTCCAGCAGCGAGGCCAGCGCATCCCCGAAGACGGCGCCGCGGGTGTGGCCCACGTGCAGCGGGCCGGTGGGGTTGGCGGAGACGTATTCCACGTTCACCTTCTGGCCTGCGCCGATGTCCGCGCGGCCGTAATCGGTGCCTTCATCCAGGATCGCCTTCAGCGTGCCCTGCCAGACGCCGGGCGCCAGCCGCAGGTTAAGGAAACCAGGGCCCGCCACCTCGGCCGAAGTGACGCGCTCATCGCCTGCCAGCCGCGCCGCCAGCGCCTCGGCGATGTCGCGCGGTTTCATCTTCGCGGGTTTCGCCAGCACCATCGCCGCATTGGTTGCCATGTCGCCATGGGCGGCATCGCGCGGCGGCTCCACCGCGACATTGCCGAAATCGAGCCCTTCGGGCAGCGTGCCCTCGGCGGTCAGGGCGGCGAGGCTGTCAATCACTAGCGAGCGGATATCGGTAAAAAGGTTCATCTCTGGCGTCCCATTGGTTCGCCCAAGCGGATAGCGGCGGGCGCGCGGAGGGTCAACCGCTGCGCGCGGGCCGCGCCCTGCGCGACGGCGCCGGCAGGCACCGGAAAATGGCACATTTTCGCCCCCGAGCGGCAACGGCAGCGCGGCCAGTCAGGGCAACAGACCCGGCACCCTCGTTTCCGTCCCCAGTGACGTTATCCGGTAGCGGCGCAGCGCCGGGACAAAATAGGGGTCCTGCCGGATAAGCCGCTCCGCATCGGCGCGGGTCTCGCACGTGATGGTCCAGATCGCGCCCGGGAAGTCCTGCATCGGCCGCATCGCCAGCGGCCCGCCGATCTGCAGGCCCGGGCTGGCGCGCACAAAGGCGATATGCGCCGCCCGCCGCGCCTTGCAGCCCCGGATCCGCGCCATGCCCGGCGCATCGCAGAAAGTGACGGTCCAGCGTTTCATAAGTGCCCTTCGTCCTTCCCAATCAGGCCCAGCGATAGGGCGCGCTCCTCCGCCCAGCATAGAGCCAGTTTCTATGGCCGAATAGCGCCAGACGGGGGCGCACATGAGGGGCTTTGCAAAAACGCAGGGCGCAGGACCTTCCGCAACGGCGCATCAATATGCGTGACAATATTAGTGACCCTTAAAATAGCATAATATTGAAAGCCGCTTGCGCCTTGCACAAACGGGCGCTCTCCCCGGGGGACATCAGGTGACTTATCCCCACCCCGCAATTCCGCGAGCGGCGGGGACAAGTTCAATGCCATCATCCAATTATCCAGCCTCGGAATTCCAATCCAGGGGCCTGAGAATCAAACTTTGGGTTTAACGCCGAAAATCCGCTCGTATTGCTGCAGGGCGAAACGGTCGGTCATTCCGGCTATGTAATCCGAAACGATACGCGCCAGCGAGGTTCGGTCTCCGGCGGCCTCGATGTCGGCCTGCCAGGAGCCTGGCATCTCCTCCGGATGGTCGAGGAAATAGGGGAACAGCGCTTCCACCACCTTGGCGACCTCGGCGCGTTTCTGCATCACCGAGGGCGCACGGTACATACGGGTGAAGAGGAAGGCGCGGATCTCCTTCAGCCCGGCCCAAAGGTCCGGAGAGAACTGCACCACCGGGTACCCGAGCGCCCGCACTGCCTCGACGCTGTCCGCGCCGCTGCCGGCCAGCCGCTGCCGCGCGGTGGCGATCACATCCTCCACCATCACCCCGAAGAAGCGGCGCAGCGCCTCGTGGCGGCGGCGGCTGATGTCGAGCCCGGGATAGCGCCGGTCGACCTCGTGATAGGCAGGCCCCAACAGCGGCAGCCCGGCCAGGTCATCGTCGGAGAACAACCCGGCGCGCAGCGCATCATGCAGGTCGTGGTTGTTGTAGGCGATGTCATCGGCAATCGCCGCCACCTGCGCCTCGGCGCTGGCATGGGTGTGCAGCTCCAGATCCATCGCGGCGTTGCACTCGGCCAGCGCCCAGGGCAGCTCACCCACCACCGGGCCATTGTGTTTGGCAATCGCTTCAAGGGTTTCCCAGGTGAGGTTCAACCCGTCGAATTCGGCATAATGGCGCTCCAGATGGGTCACAATGCGGATCGCCTGGGCGTTGTGGTCAAAGCCGCCATAAGGCGCCATCAGCGCATGCAGCGCGTCCTCGCCCGTGTGGCCGAAGGGCGTGTGGCCCAGGTCATGCGCCAGCGCCACACCCTCGGTCAGCTCCTGGTTGAGCCCGAGCGCGCCCGCGATGGTGCGCGCCACCTGCGCCACCTCGATCGAATGGGTAAGCCGCGTGCGGTAGTTGTCGCCCTCGTGCTCGACGAACACCTGCGTCTTGTGCTTGAGCCGCCGGAAGGCGCTGGCGTGGATGATACGGTCGCGATCACGCTGGTAGGGCGAGCGGAAAGAGCTCTCCTCCTCGGCGACCAGCCGGCCGCGGCTGCGGTCCGGCAGAGTGGCATAAGGCGCATGCATGTTAAATCTTTTCCCCTGCAAATCTTGCCGCCTGAATTGCAGCTTTCTATATAATGGCTTGCGCTGCAACATGAGCTTTGGAGAGACGCGATGCAATTGCCCCCGAAAGTGACAGACCGTGCCTTCGCCCGGCTGGCCGAGATCGGCGCCGCCGAGCAGGGCAAGGCGCTGCGCGTGGCGGTCGAAGGCGGCGGCTGCTCCGGCTTTCAGTACGAGATCGCCCTGGACGAGCCCAAGGCAGAGGATCTGGTGCTGGAAGGCCAAGGGGAGAAGGTGGTGGTGGACGAGGTTTCGCTGCCGTTCCTGGAAAACGCAGTGATTGATTTCACCGAGGAGCTGATCGGCGCGCGGTTCACCATCGAGAACCCGAACGCCTCCTCCAACTGCGGCTGCGGCACGTCGTTCTCGATGTAACCGCCGCCAGATTGCGGAGAAATTTGGCGCCTTTTCAGCAGAATGGCCGCCCTGCCTTCCGATACTGATAACTGACCAACGCGGAGCAAGGGCGAATCCCGCCGCGCATCGCCGGCGCGCCCCCACGCGGCGGCGATTTGGCTTCGGCTGGGAGTGCCCTCGATAAGTTCTACGGATTTGGCAGATATAAACTGCCAGTCACGACCCTCAAGATCGCCCCCGCGCGCGCCGCCGATGCGCGGCTCAGCACAAGCAGCCTTGCAGGACGGCTTACGGGTCGGTCTGCGGGTTGTTGATGAACGGCACCCGGGGTGTGCGCGGGGCAAACTGGTCCCAGACCAGATACAGCCCCGAGGCCATCACGATCGCGCTGCCCAGAACCGTGCTGAGCGGAGGCACCTCGCCAAAGGCGGCCGCCCCGATCAGGGCCATCCAGATGAACTGCAAGTTCATCAGCGGCGTCACCGCGTAGGACGCGAGCAGCCGCAGCGCCACCACCAGCACCCAGCGGGCGCCGAATAGCAGCACCGCATAAGCTGCGGCCCAGGCGGCATCAGCGGCCGGCATCGGCAGCCAGACAAACGGCAGTGCCACCAGCATCACTGCGCCCAAGAGCAGGTTCGGATAGAACACCTGCGCCAGCGCATTGGTTTCAAAGCGGCCGATAAAGCGCGCCATTGTCATCGAAAACGTGCCGAAGACCGCGGCTGCCAGCGCGACCAGATGGCCGCCCGCAAGCCCGCTCAGCCCCTGCGGCAGCAGTACAAGTACACCGCAGAACCCCAGCGCCAGCGCGGCCCAGGCGGCAGGGCGCACCGGCTCCTTCAGCACGAGTCCGGACATTGCGCCCGCCAAAAGCGGCATCAGCCCGATGAAGACAAAAACCTCGGCAAAGGGCAGCAGGCGGAAAGCATAGAAGAAGCACACCGCAGCAAGCAGCCCCGCCACCGCCCGCAGCGCCATCGCCCGCGGGCAGGTGGTGCGCAGTCCGGCCCGCTGCGACCGGTGGCGGTCCGCAATCAGGCACAGCGCCGCCACCATCATGCCCGACAGCGCATAAAGCTGCGCCGCCGCGTACTGCCCCGCCAGCAGCTTGGTGATGCCATCAGCCGAGGCGATGAGACCGGTGTAGATCACCGCGAGCAGCGCGCCTCCCAGCGCTGCGCTGCGCGCCCCGTGCGCTTTAACGCCCGTGCCGCTCACGCCGCGCCGTCCATGGCGGCCGTCCCGGCGCGCGCGAAGCCTTCGAAGAAGCGGCCAAAGCTTGAACAGCTGCGCTCGGCCGCCTCCAGCAGGCTGCTCTCCGCGGGGTCCAGCGCGGCCTCAACCCGGGCCTTCAGCGCAGCAAGGCTGCGCGGCGGTCCGTCTGCCTGGAAAAGAGCCTGCGACAGTGGCCTCAAAATACTTCCTCCCTGCCAGGGCGGAATCCGTACAGGACCACCCGGGACCGGCTGTGCAAACGGTACGCCTCCCGCAACCGCTGCCAGCCAGTTCACCACGAAATACTCGTGATACGTATCATGAAGTCCAGACAATTCTCCCTTAACGATAGTATAAGCAGAAAGCCGCCGCTTGAGCCAGTCTTCCCACGCGGCGGGCGGACGGGCCGCGGCATAGCGCAGCGCAATACAGACTTCGGCCAGCAGATCGGCGTCCTGATCCAGGAAAGCAATCAGGCCGGTGAACTCCAAACTGGTCAGGGCCTCCGGCGGCAGGTCCGGGCACCGGCGCCCGTATTCCGACAGGTAGAAGACGATATGGGTAAGCTCGTAAGCGGCCTTTTTGTTCGGAACCGCAAAGGTTTGCGGCCGGGCGATAAAGTCCCGCAGCCGGTCGTCGAGTCCTGCGTCGCGGAAGGCAACGCCCCGCCGCGCCAGCAGGCGGCGGGCCTCAGCGCGCTGCAGATCCGACAGCTCGGCCCCCGGCAGACCCCGCGCCGCCACCCACTCGGCAATCTGCGCGCCCTGCCCGCTCCCGGCGCCTTCCAGCCCGAGATCCTCGAGGTCGAGACAGATCGACAGGATGAACCTGTAATATTGCCGGAAGAAGCTCACATGCCGCGCCGCGCCGCCATAGAACTCCGCCAGAGGCGCCAGCGCGCCGGGCCGGAGCGCAGTTCCGGTGCATTCCAGGATATTGAGCAGCTCCGCATTTTCCTTCAGCCAGAACACATCCTCCGGGCCCCGGCGGTGGCTGGCGAAGCTCTCGATCAGCGCCGCCCGCGACTCGTCCCGAGGCTGGCGGTGCAGCGGGGTCTTGAAAGGCAGGATCTGGGCCATGAAGTGGTTCTCCGGTTATCAGGCGGCTCTGCGGCGGCCACATGTGGCCGCCGCCGGGATCAGTCCGCCCCGCCGCCAATCAGGCCGCAGGACATGGGGCCGGGACGCTCAGCTGCCCGAGGAAAACAGCCGCGTGGCCTCGCCCGCATGGGCGGCTGCCCGGGCCTGCGGCGCCGAACCCGAGGAGAACAGCCCGGCCTCATCGCCGGATGCGGTTTCCGCCCGCGCCGCAGGGGACGAGCCGGACGAGAACATTTCCACCCGGTCGCCCGCTGCGGCCTCTGCCCGCGCAGCGGGGGCGGAGCCGGAAGAGAACATTTCCACCAGGTCACCGGCAGCGGCTGCGGCTTCAGCCGCCGGCGCGGAGCCGGAGGAGAACAGCCCGGTCAGGTCACCCGCCGCCGCGCTTTGGGCGGCCGGGGCCGAGCCGGAGGAGAACATCTCAGCGCCCTCGCCCGCTGCCATCGACGCTCCGCCCATGGGCGCGGAGCCGGAGGAAAACAGCCCTGTGTCGGCGCCCCCGAACAGGCTGGCGCCAGCGGTGTGCATTTCCCGGAAGTCCTGGATCTTTTTCTGAGCGGTCATCTTGTACCCCATTTCTTGTTGTCTTAACGCCCCTCCAAGCTGCCAGCATTTCATCGGCGATCAACAATTATTTGCAATTATGCATTGCATTACAGTTATCCACAGGATTAACTTATTCACCTTAATTTTTGATCGGCAAAAATTAGTGCAAATTACCCACAGGATATACACCGGTTTACACACAAGTTGAGACATGCAAAGCCGTTTTACACAATCTATACGATGTATTTCATTCCTGCAAAATGGCCAGTTATGAGCCCGTCAGCTCCCCGCTCCGGCGATTCGCCGGCCGCCGCGCGGCGGGTTGCCCCAGCCCCGTGTTTCGGCGATAGAACGGACCATTGACCTCAGTCCGCCCGGGAGGCACGGCATGAAAATCGCCACGTTCAATATCAATGGCATCAAGGCCCGCGCCGAGGCCCTGCCGGCCTGGCTGGACGAAGCCCAGCCTGATGTGGTGGTGCTGCAGGAGATCAAATCGGTGGACGAGGCCTTCCCGCGCGGAATGCTGGAGGAACGCGGCTACAATGTCGAAACCCACGGCCAGAAAAGCTTCAACGGCGTCGCCATCCTGTCAAAGCTGCCGCTTGAGGACGTGAGCCGCGGGTTGCCCGGCGATGACAGCGACGAACAGGCGCGCTGGATCGAGGCTACCGTTGTGGGCAAGCAGGCGCTCCGGGTTTGCGGCCTCTACCTGCCGAACGGCAACCCGGTCGAGCTCGACAGCGGGGGCCAGCCCGTGGCAGGCGGCAAATACGCCTACAAGCTGGCCTGGATGGAGCGGCTCAAGGCCCGCGCCGAGGCGCTGCTCGCGTCCGAGATGCCCGCGCTGATGGCGGGCGACTACAACATCATCCCGCAGGCCGAGGACGCCAAACGCCCCGAGGCCTGGGCGGAGGATGCGCTGTTCCGCCCGGAAAGCCGCGCCGCCTTCCGCCGCATCCTGAACCTCGGGTTCACCGATGCCTTCCGCGCCCGCCACGGCAGCGGCGGCGGCCATTACAGCTTTTGGGACTACCAGGCCGGCGCCTGGAACCGCGACGATGGCATCCGCATCGACCATATCCTGCTCACGCCGCAGGCCGCCGACTTGCTGATCGACTGCCAGATCGACCGCGAGGTGCGCGGCCGCGAGAAACCCTCGGACCACGTGCCGGTCTGGGCCGAACTGGACCTCTGAGCGCAGCACGCGCGGGCAGTGCGGCCCGCGCCGCACGCCGGGCGGGAGCCTCCCGCGGCAAGCGGGCCGAATCGGCAATACATCGCGGGTTCCCCGGCGCGAGGTTCCGCAGCAGCGGTCCGCCGCGCAGCGGCAGCCTGCGTCTCAGGCAGTCACATCGTGGCGGTAGATCCAGTCGAACTGGCGCACCATGCGCTCCGGCGCCAGCTGGCCCATGGTGCGCAGCACCAGATGCGCGGGCCAGTTCAGCGGGCGGCGCAGGTGGTATTTCCAGGCATTGCGGCTGGCCGCCCGCACCACCCGTTCGGCCCGGGCGCGGCGCCGCTGCTGATAAAGCGCGAGACCCGAAGCAATGTCCGGCGCGTCCTGGAGGGCGCGGCACAGCACCCAGGCGTCTTCCAGCGCCAGATTGGCCCCCTGCGCCATGAATGGCAGCGTCGGATGCGCCGCATCGCCCAAAAGCGCCACATGGCCGCCATGCCACTTCGCTGCCACCGGGTGCCGGAACAGTCCCCAAAGCGCCACCTGCTCCACTGCCTCCAGCAGCGCCGCCGCGGTGCCGCCGAAACCCGCAAAGGCGGCACGCAGGTTGTCCGGGCTGTCGGTGGTATGCCAGCCCTCCCCGGCCCAGGCCTTGCGCGCCTGCACCGCCACCAGATTCACCAGCCGCCCGTCGCGCAGCGGATAGGCCACCAGATGCCGCCCCGGCCCCATGAACAGCTGCGCCTCCGCGGGCAGATTCAGATGGTTCGGCACGGTGGCACGCCACGCCACCTGGCCGGTGAAGAAGGCATTGTCCTCGCCATTCAGCGCCACCCGGGCGCGCGAATGCAGCCCGTCGGCGCCGATCACCAGATCGCCGCCGCATTGCGCGCCCTGCCCCAGGTGCACTATTGGCCGGGACCCGGGTTCAACCCGCTCGGCCTTCTGCAGCAGCCGCACCTGCACGCCCTCGCGGCGCACCGCACCGGCCAGAAGCGAGATCAGATCGGAGCGGTGGACGAAGTAATACCCCACCCCCGCAGCATATTGGTCAAGGTCCAGCCGCAGCACCTCGCGGCCCTTCGCGTGGCTGCGCAGCACCACCGCGCGGGCGCGCTGCGCGCCCCAGGCGAGGTCATCCTCCAGCCCCAGCGCCCGCAGCACCGCAACCCCGTTCGGCGTCACCTGCAGCCCGGCGCCCACCTCGGAGATAGCGCCGGCCTGCTCGAGGATGGTGACCCGCGCGCCCGCCCGGCACAGCGCCAGCGCCGCGGTCAGCCCGCCGATGCCCGCGCCGATGATGGTGATTTTCAGTCCGGTGAGTTTCATTGGGGTCCTGCAAGGATTCAGCCTGCCCCAAATGAAACAAAAAACGCCGGAGCAAAAGACCCCGGCGTCCGGCAAAGGCCGGATTTTCCTGCAAACGGCTGAAAAGATCAGTCGTCGCGGTGCACTTTCTCGCGCCGCTCATGGCGCTCCTGCGCCTCCAGGCTCATGGTGGCAATTGGACGCGCGTCCAGACGCTTGAGCGAAATCGGCTCTCCGGTCACTTCGCAGTAGCCGTATTCGCCTTCGTCGATGCGGCGCAGGGCCGCGTCGATCTTGGCAACCAGTTTGCGCTGGCGGTCCCGGGTGCGCAGTTCCAGGGCGCGGTCGGTCTCCTCGCTGGCGCGGTCGGCCACGTCGGGAATGTTGCGGGTGCTGTCCTGCAGCCCCTCGATCGTGTCGCGGCTGCCTGCCAGAAGTTCCTGTTTCCAGTTCAAGAGCTTGCGGCGGAAATATTCAGTCTGCCTCTCGTTCATGAAAGGCTCATCTTCGGCCGGGCGGTAGTCGTCCGGCAGAAACACTTCTTGCTTCATTTCGGCTCCTTCGGTCTGGCCCATAATGCTGGTCTCAAATTTCTTTCCAAACATTGTGGCTCCCCCATGCCGCAGCGTTTATCCCCAACCGCCGCGATTGTCACTACACAATAGTAAGTGCGTCTGGTTAAAAGCAGGCTAAGACCGCAAGTGGCGGAACAGGGCCACAGAATGCCACAAACAGATTGGGAAAGACATGCAATTTCAGGGCACTGAAGACTATGTTGCCACGGATGACCTGAAAGTCGCGGTGAACGCCGCGGTGACGCTGGAGCGGCCCTTGCTGGTGAAAGGCGAGCCCGGCACCGGCAAGACCGAGCTGGCAAAGCAGGTCGCCGGGGCCCTGGGGCTCAGGATGATCGAGTGGAACGTCAAATCCACCACCCGCGCCCAGCAAGGACTGTACGAGTACGACGCCGTCAGCCGTCTGCGCGACAGCCAGCTTGGCGACGAGCGCGTGCATGACGTGAAGAACTACATCAGGAAAGGCAAGCTCTGGGAGGCCTTCGAGGCGGACGAGAAGGTCGTGCTGCTGATCGACGAGATCGACAAGGCCGATATCGAGTTTCCCAATGACCTTCTGCAGGAACTCGACAAGATGGAGTTCCACGTCTACGAGACCGGCGAGACCATCCGGGCCAAGCACCGCCCGATCATGATCATTACTTCCAACAACGAAAAGGAGCTGCCGGACGCTTTCCTGCGCCGCTGCTTCTTCCACTACATCCGCTTTCCCGACGCAGAGACGATGAAGAAGATCGTCGCGGTGCATCATCCGGGGCTGAAGGAATCGCTGCTCACCACCGCGCTCACCCAGTTTTACCAGATCCGCGAGACTCCGGGTCTGAAGAAGAAACCCTCCACCTCCGAGGTGCTGGACTGGCTGAAGCTGCTGCTGGCCGAGGACCTCTCGCCGGAGGATCTCGCCAGCAAGGGCGCCGATGCGCTGCCGAAGCTGCATGGCGCGCTGCTGAAGAACGAGCAGGACGTGCATCTGTTCGAACGCCTCGCCTTCATGGCGCGCGGCAAACGCTGAGCCGCTGCAAAGACCCTGTACGCCCCGGTCCGGCCTCGCCTGAGACCGGGGCGCAACGGTTTCCCGCCGCGCAGGCCCCCCGCCGGAAATCCCGCTTAGCGTTCCGCCGCTTGAGTCTATAGTGGCAGTGACGCCTGACCGGAGCCTCTGACCCGCCGGGCGCGGAAGCAGAACGAGCGGCACGGCCATGACCAGCAAAGACCCGGGGACCACCCTCTCCATCCGCCCCCTGCGGCCCGAAGACCGGGACCAGTGGCAGGCGCTCTGGCGGGACTACCTCGCCTTTTACGAGACCGAGCTGCCGCCGCACATCTACGACAGCACCTTCGCGCGCCTGCTCGGCGATGACCCGCGTGATTTCAGCGCCCTGGTGGCCGAGGCGGACGGCCGGCTCGTGGGCCTTGCCCATTTCCTCTTCCACCGCCACGGCTGGAAGCAGGAAGAGGTCTGCTACCTTCAGGATCTTTTTGCCGTGGCCGATCTGCGCGGGCAGGGCATCGGCCGCAAGCTGATCGAGGCGGTCTATGCCGAGGCCGATGCCGCCGGCGCGCCTGCGGTTTACTGGCTCACCCAGGAGTTCAACCACACCGCCCGCACACTTTATGACCGCATCGGCGTGCAGACGCCCTTCATCAAGTACCAGCGGCCGTGAGCACGGCGCTGACACCTGCGCCTGCGGCGCGCCCGCGGGCGGCTGCGGCTTTCCTTCCCGCGGGCGCCGCAGTAGGCTGGAGCCGGAGCCGGTACGGGAGCGCCCGCCCGGCAGAAGCTCCGGCGCAATACCGGCAAAGACAGGAGACCGCGCCCAAGTGACCGTTATGTGCCCATGGTGCGCCAGACGCGAGCCCGTGACGTGCCCGTGATATGCCGGTGAAACGCCCGTGAAGCCCCTCCGCCCCTCTGCCCTGCGCATTCTGCGGCCCCAGCCCGCGGCGCCGCCGCTGCGCCCGCGCATGCGGGCCCGCCTGCGCCGGGGGCTGCGCGCCGCCGCCCTTGGCCTCGCCGCGCTGGCACTGGCGGGCTGCGCCGCCGGGCCCCGCAGCACCCCGCCCAGCCGCGCCGCGGCCGCCCCTGTGCAGCTGCCGCCGGTCAAGGTGTTCACCCGCTCAAATCCGCAGCCGCCGCAGCGCGCCAATGCCGATATCGCGCGCGATTTCCTCGACCTGCACTTCCAGCTCGAAGGCGGCAGCCCGCTGCCTGTGTTCACCCGTTTCGAGACCCCGATCACCCTGCGCGTCACCGGCCACCCGCCGCCCGGCTTCTCGCGCGACCTCGCGGCGCTGCTGGCCCGGCTGGAGCGCGAGGCCGGCATCGCGGTCCGCCGCACCACCAGCCCCGGCGCCAGCATCACCGTCGAACTGGTGCCCCGCAGCGAAATCCGCCGCGCGCTGCCCAATGCTGCCTGTTTCGTGGTGCCGAACGCCGCCTCCCTGGCCGAGTACCGCCGCGCCCGCCGCCACCCCCGCAGCAGCTGGTCGCTCCTGCGCGAGCGCCGCCGGCTCGCCATATTCCTCCCCAGCGACGCCAGCCCGCAGGAGGCACGCGACTGCCTGCATGAGGAGCTGGCCCAGGCCATCGGCCCCTTGAACGACCTTTACCGGCTGCCGGATTCCGTCTTCAACGACGACAATATCCACGTCGTGCTCACCGGCTTCGACATGCTGGTGCTGCGCGCCACCTACGCGCCCGACCTGCATACCGGCATGACAAGGGAGCAGGTGGCGGCCCGCCTGCCCGCAATCCTTGCGCGCCTCAACCCCGCGGGCGAGCGCCGCCCCCCGCAGTTTCTGCCCGAAACCGCGCCTGCCTGGGCCGATGCCTTTGAAGAGGCGCTTGGAGCCAAGTCCTCCCTGCGCGAGCGCAGCCGCGCCGCGGCCGAGGCGGCGGCGATTGCGGGTAACCTCGGGTGGCAGGACCACCGCCGCGCCCACAGCCACTATCTCCTCGGCCGGATGCTGCAATTCCAGGATCCCGCCCTTGCCCTGCGCCATTTCCAGAGCGCCCTCGCCTACCTTGGCAGCGGCCCGGAGACCGCGATGCACCGGGCCCGGGTGAGCGTGCCGCTTGCCGCTTACGCCATCGCCCATGGCGACGGTGCCTCGGCGCTCACTCTCCTTGAGCCCGCCGCGCGGCTCGCCGAAGCGCATGAGAACGCCGCCCTGCTCGCCACACTGCTGATGCTTCAGGCGGAGGCCCTGGAGCTGGAGGGTGAAGCCGTGGCGGCGCGCAGGGTCAGGCTGGACAGCCTCGGATGGGCGCGGTACGGGTTTGGCCCGGACTGGGCGGTGGCAGCACGGGTGCGGGAGATCGCCTCCCTGCGGCCCCCGTCCCGATAAGTCCCGATGACAGGACACCGCGCCCCCGGCGCGGGCAGGCAGTGAGGCGGACAGATCATGATTGTTATTGGCGGAGTTCTTCTGGGTGCCCTTCTCGGCGCGGCACAGGCGCGCAAACGCGGCGGCAATACGGCCGACATGCTGCAATACGGGGCTGTCTACGCGATGATCTTTGGTATTGTCGGCCTGCTCGCAACCATCCTGGCGCACAGGTTCCTCGCCTGACATCAGGCTTGAGTACGGGCCCGGTCCCGATGCGCCCGCCGGACGCCCCGGCCCGACAGACGAGACGCAAGCGGAGGCCCCGATGTTTCAGCCCTTCTTCGAAAATCTGCGCAAGGCCGCGGTGCCGGTTTCCCTGCGCGAATACCTCAGCTTCCTGGAAGCAATGAAGGCGGGGCTCGCCACCTATGACGTGGAGGCCTTCTACTACCTCGCCCGCGCCGCCATGGTGAAGGACGAGCGCAACATCGACAAGTTCGACCGGGCCTTCGCCGCCACCTTCGAAGGCCTGGAACAGATCCCCGCCGCCGCGGTGATGGAGGCCGTCGACATCCCCGAGGACTGGCTGCGCAAGATGGCCGAAAAGCACCTCAGCGCGGAGGAAAAGGCCGAGATCGAGGCGCTCGGCGGCTTCGACAAGCTGATGGAAACGCTGAAGGAGCGGCTGAAGGAGCAGCAGGGCCGCCACCAGGGCGGCAGCAAATGGATCGGCACCGCCGGAACCTCCCCCTTCGGCGCCTATGGCTACAACCCCGAGGGCGTGCGCATCGGCCAGAAGGAAAGCCGCCACCAGCGCGCGGTCAAGGTCTGGGACAAGCGCGAGTTCAGGAACCTCGACGGCGATGTCGAGCTCGGCACCCGCAACATCAAGGTGGCGCTCAAACGCCTGCGCCGCTGGGTCCGCGAGGGCGCGCGTGAGGAGCTGGATCTGGACAACACCATCCGCTCCACCGCCGAGCACGGCTATCTCGACGTAAAGACAAGGCCGGAGCGGCACAATGCTGTAAAGGTGCTTCTGTTCCTGGATGTGGGCGGCTCGATGGACCCGCATATCAAGGTGGTGGAGGAGCTCTTCTCCGCCGCCCGCGCCGAATTCAAGCACCTGGAATATTACTACTTCCACAATTGCCTTTACGAAGGTGTCTGGCGCGACAACCGCCGCCGCTGGAGCGAGAAGATCCCCACCCATGAGGTGCTGCGCACTTACGGGGCGGACTACAAGTGCATCTTCGTCGGCGACGCCGCGATGTCGCCTTACGAGATCGCCTACGCCGGCGGCGCCAACGAGCACTGGAACGAGGAGCCCGGCCAGGTCTGGCTGCAGCGCGCGCGCGAGGCCTGGACCTCGAACCTCTGGATCAACCCGGTGCCGGAGAAATACTGGGATTACACCCATTCCATCGGCATGATCCGCGAGATCTTCGAGAACCGCATGGTGCCGATGACACTCGATGGCCTGGAACGCGGCATGAAGGAACTCTCGCGCTGAGCGGGTTTGGCGGTACGGGGTCAAGGAGGCCGTCTGCACATACGCGACTTGCAACGCGCTGACGGTGGACCGCGCCCCTCGATCGGCCCTCTCGCAGCCACGCGAAGAGCCGCGCATCACCGGCGCGCGCGGAGGCGATCCGGCCGGTCCTGAATGGCATTTTATCCCAGCCTAGTCCGAACACCCTTCCGAGAGACCACCCAGCCGCAGCCAAATCGCCGCCGCGAGGGAGCGCGCCGGCGATGCGCGGCGGCCTCACGGCCTTGTCCCGCGCTGGGAAGAGCAAGAAACGGACAACCTTCTCGGGCGCAGCGCAATAAGCGACCGTGAGACGCGCAGGCGCTTTCAAGTATTGCATGCGGCCCTCCAGACCGAGAGCCGCGCATCACCGGCGCGCGCGGTGGCGACCCTGACATCTGTGACTGGCAATTTATCTCAGCCAAGTCCGTAGACCCTACCGAGGGCACCCCAAGCCTCAACCAAATCGCCGCCGCGTGGGCGCGCGCCGGCGATGCACGGCGGCCTGTCAGCCTTGTCCCGCGCTTGGCGGCACTCAGGACCGGTAGAAAAGCGCCCTGCAGCGAACCCGGCGCCGGATCACGCCCGCATCCTCCCAACGGCCTCGAACCTCCCGGCCTCCGCCAAAACCTCAAAATCGTACCACCGCCCCGCCCGCAGCCCGCGCAACCCGCATCTGGCTCCTCCGGTGCCGCAATCCACGACAAGACGTATCAGCCCTCCTGCCCCAATGTTTCGCGCGCGAAACAACGGGTCAGCCTGCCTGTCCCTTCACTCCGCATTCACAATGCCCGAAGCCCTCCCGCCCCTTTCCGGCTGAGGCAGCGCCTCTCCCGAAAGCGTTTGGGCCGGGCGGGGGCCGCGCCGCAGGCGCGGCCCCCGCCTCCCCGCGATTTGCGGAGCAAAGCGCAAAACCTCCGGCCGTCAGGCTCACCGCACGCCCGCGCTTCAGCGCTCCAGCACCTCCACCGACAGGATAGTAGGCAAGTGCCGGGCGATCTCCTGCCAGCTGTCGCCCTCGTCCAGGCTGGCAAAGACCGAGCCCGAGTTGGTGCCGAAGTACACACCGGCCGGATCGCGCGTATCCCCCGCCATCGCCTGGCGCAGCACGGTGAAGAAACAGGCCTCCTGCGGCAGTCCCTCACGGCAGGCGTGCCAGCTCCCGCCGCCATCGCGCGAGCGCCAGACAGCAGCCGCCGCGTCCGGCGGGTAGCGGCCGACGCTGTCGCCATTGAGCGGCAGGGTCCAGAGCGTATGCGCATCACGCGGATGCACCAGGATCGGGAATCCGAAAGTGGAGGGCAGCCCTTCCGTAATGTCCTCCCAGCTGCGCCCGCCGTCACCCGAGCGCCAGACGCCGTGGTGGTTCTGCTGGTAAAGCAGCGACCCGCCGCCCGGGGCCAGCGCCATGTTATGCACGCAATGCCCGGTCTCCCCGTCGCGCGGCGCGGCAGGGTGGTCGTGGCCGGCGCAGGCTTCCGCATTGGCAAGCCGGTTGCGGCGCTCCCAGGTCTCTCCGCCGTCCTCGCTGGCAAAGACTCCGGCGGCGGAGATACCGCACCACATACGGGCTGGCCGCTCCGGGTCGGTCAGGATCGTATGCAGCACCAGCCCCGCCGCGCCGGGCTGCCAGCTTTCCGCCGAGGGGTGATCGGTCAGCCCCTCGACGCGGGACCAGCTTTCGCCGCCGTCGAGGCTCTGCAAGAGCGACGCAGGCTTGGTGCCCGCATAGATCCGATCCCGGCCGAGGCCCAGCGACCAGATCTGCTGGAACTCCGACCCGAACGGCAAGTCGACCGGCTCGTAGCTGATCATCGCCGCGAACTCGGGATCCTTCTCCGCCCAGTCGTCGCTCATGCCGCGGGTGAGCCGGGTGAGCTGCCAGCTTGCGCCGCCATCCGCCGAGCGCCAGACCCCGGCGCCGTTCCATTCGCTGCCGCCGCCCGCATAAAGGCGCCCGCTCTCCGGATCGCCCTTCACATGGTTGATCACCCAGCCGCCGCAGAACGGCCCGCGCATTTTCCAGCCCGCGCGCGCCGCGCCGCCCTCCAGCAGGAACGCGCCTTTGGTGGTGCCCAGAAGCACCGTAACTGCGCTTTCCATCGCGCTCCCTCCCCTGTTTCCGTCGCCGCAGCGTACCACGGGAAGCGCTCTGCCCGGCCGTGAAAATCAACGGTCTCCGCTTGCCGCGGGGCCGGTTTCCGCCCATATCTGAGACATGCTGAAGCTGACCCCCATCCTGCTGGCAGTGCTCTACGGGCTGGTGATGTACCGGATCTCGGTCTGGCGCACCCAGAAAGAGCTGGACCGGCGCTCGACCGAACTGGCCGATCCGCGCCTGAAGCGGATCACCGACCGGCTGGCAGCGGCGCTGAACCTTGCCCGCATCAAGGTGCACATCTACGAGATCGACCCGGTGAACGGTCTGGCCGCACCGGACGGGCGGATCTTCATCACCCGCGGCTTCTACCGCAAGTACCAGAACGGCGAGGTGAGCGCCGAGGAGATGGCCACGGTCATCGCGCATGAGCTGGGCCATGTGGCGCTGGGGCATGCGCGGCGGCGGATCATCGACTTCTCCGGGCAGAACGCGCTCCGCACCGCGCTGATGATCATCCTGGGCCGATTTGTGCCCTTCGTGGGGCCCTGGATTGCCGGGGTGCTGACCTCGCTGCTGGCGGCGCGGCTGTCGCGGGCGGATGAGTATGAGGCCGATGAATATGCCGCGGCGCTCTTGACCAAGGCAGGCATCGGGGTTGGCCCGCAGAAGAGCCTGTTCCGCAAGCTGGAAGAGCTGACGCAGGCGCGCGCAGGCATGGCGCCGGCCTGGCTGATGAGCCATCCGAAAACCGAGGAGCGCATCGCCGCACTTGAGCGGCTGGAGGCGAAATGGGCCAAGGGATGAGACTTCCCTGAGCCGTATCCGTCCGCGGCGTCAGCGCTGCGCGGCGGCTTCGCGTTATAGGGCCGGCGGCTTTCATTCGGGTGGGAATCCTGAGGGGCCGGCCCCTCAATCTCCCCGGAGTATTTTCCGAAAGATGAAGGAGCGTGCGGCGGGGCTGATGAGGGCGGCTGCCCGCGGAACGCCTCTTACCCGGACGCGGACGCCAGCGCCTTGGCAAGCCGCGGCAGGCGGGCTTTCTTCAATAGCGGCCGCATCTGCCAGCCGCCGCCGGAGAGGCGGTTGGCTTCTCCTAGCACCTCAGCGCCGAGGGTTTCGAGCCCGGCGGCATCCTTCAGCCACAGATCGTGCAGAAGCTGATCCGGGCCGATCCGCTCCAGCCCTTCCTCAGCCAAGGTGTGGCGCGGGAAGTCCTTGTTGTTGAGCGTAACGATCGCGTCGGCATGGCCCGCGATGGCGGCGGCGAGCACGTGGATGTCGGCGCTGTCCGGCAGCCAGAGGCGGGCTTCGATCCCCAGCGCAGGCGCGACCTCGGCCTGCGGCCAGGCGGCGCGGATCAGGGCAATCTCCCCCTCGGCCTGGGCCACGCCTTCCGGCCCCAGCTTCTGCGCCGCGCGCGCCCATTCGCCCAAGATTCGCGCCGACCACAGCGGTGTGAAATGGCCAAGGCGTGCCGCCCCCAGCAGCATCTCGCGCATCACCGTGGGGTAGAGCACGCAGGTGTCGAGCAGGAGCTTCACCGGCCTCAGTCCAGGCGGAAGAACACGGCCTTCAGATAGCCGCTTTCGGCCAACTGCGGCAGCTGCGGGTGGTCGGGGCCGGCATAGCCCGTGTGCAGGAGCTGGCCGCGCCGCCCGGCGCGGCCGATGCCGCGGGCGGAGGCGTTGCGGAAACTTGCAAGGTCCGCTGCGTGGGAGCAGGAGCAGAGGCCGAGATAGCCCCCCGGTTTCACCAGCGGCGCCGCCAGTTTCGCCACCCGCTCATAGGCGCGCAGGCCGGCGTCCAGCGCCTGTTTCGAGGGCGCAAAGGCGGGCGGATCGCAGATCACCACGTCGAAGGTTTCGCCCTCTTCGCCGAGGGCTGCGAGCACCTCGAAGGCATCACCCTGGCGCGCGGTGAAGCGGTCCTGATGCCCGCTGGCCCTGGCGCCTTCACCGGCCAGCTCCAGCGCCGCGGCGGAGCCGTCGACACAGGTGGCATGACCGGCACCGCCTGCCAGCATCGCAAGGCCGAAGCCGCCGACATGGGAGAAGACATCCAGCACGCGGGCGCCGGGCGCGGTGAGGCGTGCGGCAAAGGCGTGGTTTTCGCGCTGGTCGAAGAACAGGCCGGTCTTCTGGCCCCCGGTCAGGTCGGCCATGTAGGTGGCACCGTTCATCTGAACCGGCACCGGCGCGGCGGGAGCCGCGCCCAGGAGCGTCTGGCTTACGTCGTCGAGCCCTTCGAGCGAGCGGGTGCGGCCGGAGGCGTTCTTGAGGATCACCTCGGCGCCGGTCACTTCGGCCAGCGCAGCGGTGAGCGCGTCCAGATGCGCCTCAGCCCAGGCGGCGTTGGGCTGCACCACAAGCGCCGCCCCGAAGCGGTCGATCACCACGCCGGGCAGCCCATCGGCCTCGGCATGGACGAGGCGGTAGAACGGCGCGTCGTAAAGCCGCTCGCGCAGCTCCAGCGCGCGGGTGATGCGGGCCGCGAACCAGGCCTGACCGATCACCGCTTCCGGGTCGCGGTCGAGCATGCGGGCGATGATCTTGCTTTCCGGGTTCACCGCCACCAGGCCCAGCGGGCGCTGCGCCTCGTCTTCCAGAATGGCGAGGCTGCCGGGCGCAAGCTTGCGGGTGCGCCGGTCGGTCACCAGCTCGTTGGCATAGACCCAGGGGAAGCCGTGCCGGATGGCGCGGGCGTTCGACTTGGGCTTCATTTTCACGCGGGCGCGCTCGGGCGCGGGGATGGGGGCTGTCATGGGCTTCTCTTAGCCCTAAGCCGCGGGCAGGGAAAGAGGCCGCGCCTCAGGAGATCCGCAGGCCGCGCGCGGCGCTGGCGGCGGTCAGACGGCGGGGAACGGGATCAGCGCTGGCGCGCGCGCCAGCCGCCCCGCCGGCGGGGCGCAGCCTGCTGATCCAGCCCCTCCTGCAGCACCGCGGTCATCGGGTGGTCCGGGTGGCGGCCGCCGTAGATCTCCAAGAGACTGCGGATGTCGGCCCGGGCGTCACGGTCCGCGGCTGCCCCGAGCGCCCAGTCAAAGAAGATGCTGCGGCATTGGGCCTCGGTGATGCCCTCGATCCGGTAGCATTCGTAAATCAGCCCGCGGGGGTCCTGTTCAATCCTGCCCTGCAACTGCGCCCTCCCTGGCCAAGGCTTCCGCGATGATCGCCGCGCATCTGCCATAGCGGGCCTCCAGCTCCTGCTCAAGCGCCTCCAGCCGGGCATAGCCGGTGGTCTGGCAGAGGAAGCGGGCCCCGCCCTCCCCGATCGCGGCCCCGGTGATGGCCTTGCCGGAGAGCAGCCGCGCGGCGGTCTGCACCGACCAGAATAGCTCGTAGGCGGCGTCGAGGTATTGCGCATCCGCGTCCTCCAGCCAGCCGCCAGCGACAGCGCCGCGCAATCCTTCGGCGACGCCGCGGGTGGCGGAGCCGGAGAGCAGCGAGCCGGCTTGGGAGATCAGCTCGATATCCATCATCCGGCCCGGGCCGGTCTTGGCGTCCCAGGTGCTGGACGGGGACTTGGCGGCTTCCAGGCGCGCGCGCATGGCGGCGACCTCCTGCAGCACCTTGGTGCGGTCGCGCGGCTGGCTGAGGAAGCCGGAGCGGAAATCCTCGATCTCCTCCGCGAGGCCTGGCTCGCCCGCCACCACCTTGGCGCGGGTGAGCGCGAGGTGCTCCCAGACCCAGGCCTCGTTCTGCTGATAGAGCGTGAAGCTCGCGAGGCTTGCCGCCACCGGCCCCTGGTTGCCCGAGGGGCGCAGGCGCATGTCCACGTCATAGAGCTTGCCCTGCGCCATCGGCGCAGTGAGGGCGGTGACCAGCGCCTGGGTGAAGCGGGCGAAATAGGGGCGCGTGGCGAGCGGGCGCCGGCCCTCCGACATGTCGGCGCCGGCGGGATCGTAGATCAGGATGAGGTCGAGGTCGGACCGGGCATTGATTCGCCCGGCGCCGAGCGAACCCATTGCCAGCACCGCCGCGCCGCGGCCCGGGGCGGGCCCGTGCTTTTCGGCAAAATGCGCCGCCACCTCGGGAGCAAGGCCCGCGATCACCGTCTCCGCCAGCTCGGCATATTGCGCGCCCGCTTCCGCGGCGCCGATCAGCCCGCGCAGGTGGTGGACGCCGATGCGGAAGTGCAGTTCCTTGCTCCAGCGGCGGGTGGCGTCGAGCTTGGCCTCATAGTCGCCTTCGCGGGTCAGGAGCGCCGCCAGTTCGGCGCTCAGTGCCTCCCGGTCCGGCCAGGGGTCAAAGAAGGAGCCGCCGATCACCGCATCAAAGACACCGGAGTTGCGCGACAGGAAGCTTGCGAGCCCATGCGATGTGCCCGCGATGTCGATCAGCAGGTCGATAAGCTGCGGGTTGGCGCGGAACAGGGAAAACAGCTGCACCCCGGCAGGCAGACCGGCGAGGAAGCCGTCGAGCGCCAGCAGCGTTTCCGAGGGCTGCGCAGTTCGGGCAACGCGGGCGAGGAGCTCGGGCTTCAGCCGTTCGAAGATCTGCGCGCCGCGCGAGCTGCGCAGGGCCGGATAGGTGGGCCAGCGGGCGATGACGGCGCCGTCGAGCTCGGCCGCGGCCTCGGGCGGCAGTTCGGGAGGCGGCGCGGTTTTGGCCGCGCCGCTGCCGGGGGCAAAGAAGCCTTCGGTCAGCTCGTGCACCTCGCAGAGGCGCTCTTCCAGGGTCTTCAGCAGATCGCCGGGCGCCGTGTCCATCAGGCAGGCAATGCGGGCGATGCCGTCCCCGGAAGTGGGCACCTTGTGGGTCTGGGCGTCGTGCACCATCTGGATGCGGTGTTCCACCTCGCGGTGGGCGCGGTAGTGGCGGGTCAGCGTTTCGGCCACCTTCTGCGGCACCCAGCCCTTCGCGGCCAAGGCCGCCAGGCCTTCGACGGTGCCGCGCACCCGCAGGCTGTCGTCGCGCCCGCCGGCAATAAGCTGGCGGGTCTGGGTGAAGAACTCGATCTCGCGGATACCGCCGCGGCCGAGCTTCATGTCGTGGCCGGGCACCTTCAGGGCGCCGCCGGTGCCCTTGTTCTCGCGGATGCGCAAGCGGATATCGTGGGCATCCTGGATGGCGGCAAAATCCAGGTGCCGCCGCCAGACGAAGGGGCGCAGGGTATTGAGGAACCGCTTTCCCGCCGCGATGTCGCCCGCGCACGGGCGCGCCTTGATGTAGGCGGCGCGCTCCCAGCTGCGCCCGAGGCTTTCGTAGTAGCGCTCCGCCGCCTCCATCGCGAGGCAGACGGGGGTGACCGAAGGGTCCGGGCGCAGCCGCAGGTCGGTACGGAAGACATAACCGTCGCCAGTGCGGTCGCTGAGAGCGGCGCACATGTTGCGGGTGGCGCGCACCATGCCCTGGCGCGCCTCGTGAAAATCGTCCGGGTCGTAGCGGGTTTCGTCAAACAGGCAAATCAGGTCGATGTCGGAGCTGTAGTTCAGCTCATGCGCGCCCATCTTGCCCATTGCGAGGATGGTGAGGCCCGCGGCGGTCTCGATGTCGTCTTCGGCCATACCCGGCAGCTTGCCGCGGCGGATCAGGGTGGCGATCTCCGCCTTGATGGCCACATCGGCTGAGAGTGCGCCGAAATCGGTGAGCGCCCCGGTTACCTGTTCCAGCGTCCAGCCCCCGGACAAGTCGCAGAGCGCCGTAAGAAGCGCCAGCCGCCGCTTGCCCTGGCGCAGGCCCGGTTTGAGCTGATCGGGCGCCAGCGCGCGGCAGTCCGCCAGCACCTGTTTCAGCGCCGCGCCGGGATCGGCCAGCGCCTGCGGCAGCCAGTCCGCCTCGCGCGCGGTCAGCTCGTTGAGATAAGGGCTGGAGCCGCAGGCGCCTGCAACCAGATCGGCCTCGTCCCCGCTCAGACCGGGCACCAGCGCGCGCGCCTCCTGCCCCAGGGACTCGTCAAAAGCGCGCGGCAGGCGCGTGATCTTTAATGCGTTGCTCATTGGCCGAGACTGTGACGCCCGGCGGGGGGGCGTCAATGGGCAAAGCCTCCGCCCGCAGCGTGCTGCGCGGGCCTACCACCGCAGGTGTACTGCTTACGTAGGGTCAGGAATACCCGCATCGCCAGAACGCATCTTCCTTGCTAAACTTGCAGCTGCGGCCGTGTTCCACGGCGCGGAGCATTTTTGCAGTGTTTACGAGTGACCTTAGGTGCCTGGGATGCCCGGTAAAGGATGTGCGGCAGTGTCCGCCGCCTCCTGGCAAGCCTGTGCTCCGTTGGCCGCTGCCGGCAGGCACCGGTGAGCAAGCACCGGACAACGGAATGCGGCCGCACGAGACTCTGCTGCAGGCGCGTCAACTGGCGCCGCGCTGCGGCAACCCCTTCTCCGCTGCCCCTCCCCCGGATAATATCCAGCTGTGCCAGTGCCTTGCGCTCCTAATGTAAAAAACGTTCACATGAAGCCTTGAAGTGGGGCATCGGGCTTCCGATATGCAGTCATGTGAAACGGATTTACATTCACGCGCAACCTGGAGACACCCGATGACGAGTTACACCCAACCCGCCCCGCAGTTTTCCGGCCAGGGCTGGTTTTCCCGCAGCGAAGCCTGGCTGGACAGCAAGGGCAAAGGCGCCTGGATCGCCGTCATGGTGCTGGGCTTCGTGTTCTTCTGGCCTGTAGGCCTCGCCCTTCTGTTCTACATGATCTGGAGCAAGCGCATGTTCAGCAAATCTGCCTGCCGCCGCAGCACCAGCTGGATGTCCTCGGGGTATTCGGCAATGAAATCCTCGGGCAACAGCGCCTTTGACGCCTACAAGGCCGACACACTGCGCCGGCTGGAGCAGGAGCAGCACGACTTCGAAGCCTTCCTGCAGCGCCTGCGCGAAGCCAAGGACAAGGCCGAGTTCGACCAGTTCATGGACGAGCGCGCCCGCCAGGCCGACCACGGCGATGAGGAAGACGATGACCCGCGCGGCGATGACCGCCGCTGATGGCACCCGCTGCCGGACGATGACGATGACGATGCCGCCGTGCCCTGCCGGGGTGCGGCGGAACCTGCACTAAGGGCCTGCTGCCCGCCCTCCCCGCCCCGCGTTTGAAGAGGACCGCCATGCATGACCACTCCCCCCAGCCCCGTTCCGCGTTCCGTCCGGATCCCGCCGGCCCCGGCCTGCCCGACCCGCTCGAGCGGCCCGAGGCCTACAGCGGTGTTGTGGCCAAACGGCTCTTTGCCTGGATCGCGGACAGTATCGTGATCCTTTGCCTCAGCGCGGTGGCGGTGGTGCTCACCGCGTTCACCGGGCTGCTGATCTGGCCGATGCTCTACCTGGCGGTGGGGCTGGCCTACCGGACGCTCACCATCGCCTCGGGCTCGGCCACCTGGGGGATGCGGCTGGCTGGGATCGAGCTGCGCACCGCCGCAGGCACCCCGCTCAACGCCGGCGAGGCGGCACTGCACACCGCGGGCTATTCGCTGTCGATGGCTTTCGCGCCGCTGCAGGTGATCTCGGTGGTGCTGATGCTGACCGGCGCCCGCGGCCAGGGGCTGAGCGATCTGGCGCTTGGCACCGCGATGCTGAACCGCCGCGCGGTAGCGGGTTAAACCAATTTCAACGTGGCCCCTTGGCGCATCAGGGGGCCGTTGCTATCATCTTGGAAACCGCCTGTTCCTGCCGCCACGAAAGCTGCCGTTTCCCCGATGCGCCACACCCTTCCGATTGCCCCGCAATTCTACGTGACGGCGCCGCAGCCCTGCCCCTATCTGGACGGCCGGATGGAGCGCAAGCTGTTCACCGCGCTGCAGGGCGACGGGGTGGAGCAGCTCAACAACAGTCTCAGCCAGCAGGGCTTCCGGCGCTCGCAGAACGTGCTCTACCGGCCCTCCTGTTCGGAGTGCTCGGCCTGCCTGTCGGCGCGCATCGACGTTGCCGCCTTCCGCCCCAGCCGCAGCCAGAAACGTACCTTGCGGCGCAACCGGCACCTGGTGCGCCGCGCCACCTCGCCCTGGGCGACCGAGGACCAGTTCGCCCTGTTCCGGCGTTATCTCGACAGCCGCCATGCCGATGGCGGCATGGCCGACATGGATGTGTTCGAGTACGCCGCGATGGTGGAAGAAACCCCGGTGCGGAGCCGGGTGGTGGAATATTCCGAACCCGGCACCAACGCGCTCACCGCGGTCTCGCTCACCGATGTGCTGGAGGACGGGCTGAGCATGGTCTATTCGTTCTACGCCCCCGACCAGCCGCAGAACTCCCTCGGCACCTACATGATCCTCGACCATATCGAGATCGCCCGGGAAGCAGGGCTGCCTTATGTCTACCTCGGCTACTGGGTGCCGGGCAGCGCCAAGATGGGCTACAAGGCGAAGTTCTCCGGCCTGCAGATCTACCACGAGAGCCGCTGGAAGGTGATGACCAACCCGGACGCCTACTCCGGGGCAGACCATCCCCTCTCCACCGATCCCATCGCGGAGCAGGTCGCCAACATCCAGCTGCCGGAGCAGCCGGTGCACCGGAACCGCTGATGCAATACCTCCATGCCGTGAGCCTTGTGGTGCCGGATTACGATGCGGCGATATCCTTCTACTGCGGCCGCCTCGGCTGGCAGCTCGCCGAAGACATCGATCAGGGCCGCAAGCGCTGGGTGCGTATCCTGCCGCCGGGGGCGGAACATGGCAGCCTGATACTCGCCCGCGCGGAAGGCGCGGCGCAGGAGGCCGCCATCGGACACCAGTTCGGCGGCCGCGTCGGGCTGTTCCTCGCCAGCGACGACTTCGCCCGCGATCACGCGGCGATGCTGGCGCAGGGCGTGGAATTCGAGGAAGACCCGCGCCACGAGCCCTACGGCACCGTGGCCGTCTGGCGCGATCCCTTCGGCAACCGCTGGGACCTGATCCAGTTCACTTGATCCCCCGCGCATCCGCGCCCTCCTGCCGGTCGCCCGCCCGCGCGCCTCCCGTTCCTTTCTGACTGAGAATACCCCGGGGTGAATGCGCCCGCCGGGCGCAAAGGGGCAGCGCCCCTGTCCTGCCGGCCGCGCATCGCTGGCGCGGAACAGGAAACCCGGCACCGTGCCCCGGCCAGCAGAAAGGGGCCCAGCCGGGCCCCTTTCAGGTGTCTTTTCCGGTCTCCGATCAGCTTGGGATCAGTGCCGGGACGATGGTCACGATGGCCGGGAACAGCCACAGGATGCCAAGGCCCACCACCTGGATCACCACGAAGGGCAGGATACCGCGGTAGATGTGGCCGGTGGTCACCTCCTTCGGCGCCACCCCGCGCAGGTAGAACAGCGCAAAGCCGAAGGGCGGGGTCAGGAACGACGTCTGCAGGTTCACCGCCACCATAATGGTCACCCACTTGGGGTCGAACGACCCGCCATAGATCACCGGCCCGACGATCGGGATCACGATGTAGATGATCTCCAGGAAGTCCAGCACGAAACCCAGGAAGAACAAGACCAGCATCACGATCAGGAAGACCGTCATCTCATTGTCGAAGCTCTTCAGGAACTGCTGGATGTAATGCTCGCCGCCAAAGGAGATCACCACAAGGTTCAGCAGCTGCGAGCCGATCAGAATGGTGAAGACCATCGAGGTCACCTTGGCGGTTTCCCGTACCACCGGTGTCAGCACCCCGGCCTTGAACAGCACCCAGCAGGCGAACAGCAGTCCGAACAGCGCGAAGAGGTAGGCGCCATAGGCGACGATGAAGGCAATCCAGCTCTCGGCGCTCACGCCGCCCTGGTTCACCCGCAGGTCGAAGTTAATGCCGACAAGGATGCAGATCGCCACCGCGAAGGTCGACCAGATGATGATCTTGCCCGACCGGCCCTGGTCATGCAGCTTGCGGTAGGCCGCCAGCATGATGGCCCCGCCCGCCCCCAGCGCAGCAGCCGGTGTCGGATTGGTGATGCCGCCCAGGATCGAGCCGAGCACTGCGACAATCAGCACCAAGGGCGGAAAGACCACCCGGATCAGATCATTGCCGGCGCAGCGCTTCGCGGCCTCGGCACAGCCGTAGAGCGCGAGCAGCAGCGGCAGCGCGATCAGCAGCACCGTTGCCCCCGCCGAGGTGGTGGGCCCGATGGCCACAAGGTCCACCAGCGCGATCAGCAGCACGCCGATGGCGCCGAGGATCAGCGGCTTGGCATCGCGTGAGGGCGCCACACCGCGGCCGAAAGCCAGCACCAGGCCCGCGATCACCATCAGCACCGCGAGCCCGGTGCCGATCGGAGCGGCGTTTGCGATCTTGGCTTCGCGCGCGGCGGCGATCTCTTCCGGGCTCAGCCGCTGGGCTTCGGTGACGCCGCCTGCGGCGCGGATCGCCTTCTGCTCTTCCACCGCGGTGTCCCAGGCTTCCTGCCCGTGCAGCTCGATCATCGAGGCCTTGCACTCAGGCCCCACATTGGTGCGCAGCGAGGCGGTCTGGCCCGCGTCGGAAAAAGCCGAGACGGTGGTGTTCTGGCTGCCCACCAGGCCCAGGCTGCCGAGCAGCATGGTGCCGCCGATCAGCGCCGCCGGAACCGCGAGGAACCAGGTCAGGCCTTCGCCGCGGGTGATTACCGTGCCGGTGCCGGTTTCCAGGTTCACCGCCGGGGCCTTGTGCGGGTTCAGCAGCGCATAGCCGAAGGCATAGGCGGCATAGAGAATGGCCAGCAGGATACCCGGCAGCAGCGCCGCCTGGAACAGGGTGCCGACCGAGACCACCGCCGGTTCGCCGAGGAAGGTGAGCGCATCGGAACAGCCGGCCTCCCGCGCGCGGGCTTCCTGCGCGGTGGAGTAGAGATCGCCGGCGAGCGTGCCCAGCAGAACGATCACGATGGAGGGCGGGATGATCTGCCCCAGCGTGCCGCTCGCCGCGATCACGCCGGTGGCGAGCTCGGGCGAGTAGTTGTTGCGCAGCATGGTGGGCAGGGCCAGCAGGCCCATGGTCACCACGGTGGCGCCGACGATGCCGGTGGAGGCGGCCAGGAAGGCGCCCACCACAACGATGGAGACCGCAAGGCCGCCCGGCAGCGGGCCGAAGACCCGGGCCATGGTGGTCAGGAGGTCATTGGCGATCTTCGAGCGCTCCAGAGTGATGCCCATCAGCACGAACATCAGCACCGCCAGCAGCGTCTCGATCGACGCGCCCGCCAGCACCCGCTCGTTCATCCGGTTCACGATGAAGGAGACGTTGCGGTCCATCGCCACTTCCCAGCCCTGCGGGAACACCGGCTCGGCGATGCGCGGCAGGTCCGGGTACCGGAACACCGAGACCGCGTCCGGTTTCACCCCCGTTGCGACCAGGTCGCGGTAGAGCTGCGACGAGGTGTCGATGGCCTGGTGCACCAGGATTCCCGCGCTGTCGAGCGCGGCGATGATCCCGAAGGAGATGATCCCGGCGCCGCCGATGGCAAAGGCCACCGGGAAGCCGGATAGGATGCCCCCGAAGAGGCAGAAAAACACGATGATCAGGCCGATTTCGACGCCATCTAGTCCAAATAGCATAACTGCTGCCTCTTACTTAATGCGTGCCTTCGTAGGCTTCTTCACCCTCTCCAAGGCTGTCCTTGTCGAGGTATTTGTCTTCGCTTTCCGGGCCTTCCGAGAACTCCAGGAAGGAGCGGTAGAAGAAGGCGATCGCATGCAGGAACACCATGGCGGCGAACAGGACCAGCAGGATCTTGAACAGGAAGTAGGCATTGAATCCGTTCGGGCTGAAGCCGATGGTTTCCACGTTCCAGCGCAGGGCGCGGGATTTCATCACCAGACGGTCCAGCGTGTCCGAGGCCGAGGGTTTCGGCACGATCAGATGGCGCCACAGGAAGTACCAGCCGTACATCCAGGTGAGCACCGCCGCGGGCATCATGAAGATCAGGGAGCCGAACATGTCGACCACACGCTTGGCGCGGAAGCTGATGCCGGAATAGATCAGGTCGACACGCACATGGCCGCTCTGCACGAAGGTGTAGGTGACGCAGAGGCAGACCACCAGCGCGTTGTAGAGCTTCAGCTCCTCGGCAAACCAGCTGATGTCCTGGCTGAACGGGATGCCGAAGCCGAAGCTCATGTCGGGGCGGGCAAAGACCCGCTGCATGAAGACGATGACGATCTGCTGGATCACCATCAGGAGGCCCGCCCAGGCAAAGAAGCGCCCGGTGGTGTTGGCGAAGGCTTCAAGCCCGCGCACCACGGCCCACATCAGCGGCCGGTAGTAGAGCCCGGCGGCGGTCAGCAGCAGGAAGGCGGTGAAGACGACGAAAAAGAACTCCACCGACCCGCCGTAGTAGACAAAGCGCATGATCGAGGCCTTGTCCGACCAGTCGAGCCAGAGCTGCGGATGGGTGACGGCGTAGCCGAAATTGTAGAAGGCGCCGGCGATGTTCTGGATCAGCCACACGAGGCCGCCCCAGATGGCGCCGAAGAAGGAGATGCCAGTCTCTTCCTGCATGTTTCCCCCGGAAGATTGCTGCTGCGGGCTGGGCGCGCGCGGGGCGCCTGCGGTCCCGTCTTAGGCAACTGCAAAGGGATCCCCCGCGCAAGGCGGGGGATCCGATGAAGGCGGCGCGGTCCGGTTAGCCCAGAACGCGGTCGCGCTGTGCGGTGTAGACGCCGGACGACAGGTTCTGCCAGGCCGAGGAGGATTTCATCGACTTCATCGCGCTGTCGTAGATCTTCTTGTACAGCTCGTCGCCCATGTTCTCCTCGTGCACCTCCTGGCTGGCCTTGCCGAAGGCATCCCAGACGGTGTCGGGGAATTCCATGACCTTGACGCCGCCGGCCTGCAGGCGCTGCAGCGCGTCGCCGTTGTTGGTCAGGAACTGGGCCAGGTTCCACTGGTGGCACTCGGCCGAGGCGATCTCGATGATCTTCTGGTGCGCGGGCGACAGGCTTTCGAAGACTTCGCGGTTGGTTGCCACCGACAGGCCCGCACCCGGCTCATGGAAGCCCGCGGTGTAATAGGTCTTGGTGATCTCCTGGAAGCCCGCCTTCTCGTCCGCCCAGGGGCCGATCCACTCGGTGCCGTCGATGGCGCCGGAGGACAGCGCCTGGTAGACTTCGGAGCCGGGGATGTTCTGCACCGAGGCGCCCAGCTTGCCCAGCGCCTTGCCGCCCAGGCCCGGCATCCGGAACTTGAGGCCGTTGAAGTCTTCCGGCGCTTTGATCTCCTTGGAGAACCAGCCGCCTGCCTGGGCGCCGGTGTTGCCGCCGAGGAAGGACTTCAGGTTGAAGATCTGGCCCAGCTCGTCGTGCAGCTCGTGGCCGCCGGCGTGGTAGTACCAGTTGGTCAGCTCCTGGGCGGTCATGCCGAAGGGCACCGCGGTAAAGAAGGCGTAACCCGGATGCTGGCCGACGAAGTAATAATCGGCGCCGTGGTACATGTCGGCCTGGCCGGAGGTGACGGCGTCGAAGACTTCGAACGCGCCGACCAGCTCGCCTGCCGCTTTCAGATCGACGGTCAGGTCGCCGCCGGACATGGCAGTGATGTTGTCGGCAACGCGCTGTGCAGAGTCATGCACGCCGGCCAGGCCGCGGCCCCAGGTGGTCACCATGGTCAGGGTGCGCTTGCCCTGGGCATAGGCCGGGGCGGCCAGGCCGGTGGCGGCGGCGGCGGTGCCGCCCAGTGCGGACGTTTTCAAAAAAGAACGGCGATCCATCAAATGTTCCTCCCATTTTATACGGATGCCCGGAGCGCACTCCGGGCGGATCGGTTCGGGTGCGGCAAGCCTACCGCCGGGGAAATTTATGTGAATACCAAGTACTACGTAGAAGCGCGCGTTTTTCGCATACCGGGGAGGCGCATGGCGCAATCCAAGGTTGAAAAGCGCCGGTTTCCGGGATGTTTCGGGACCTGCGGCGGAGGCACAGCCTGCGCTGCTCTTTGATTCTTCCGAAAGTTTGCGTAACGATTCGCCGCGTTTCCGGCCTGATTCCGGCCCGGCTTCCGGAGGCCCGCCAAGATGCGTCTGCTCAGCTCCCTTCTGCGCCCCAACTACGCGCAGAAACTCTCGCTTCTGACGACCTTGCCGCTGCTGGTGGCGGGTTTGGCGATTGCGCTGGTGGTCGGCTACCAGTCGCGCGCGCTTGCCGAGCGCGAGATCCAGGCGCTGGAGCGGCAGCTGATCCGCACCAAGAAGGACGAATTGCGCAACTACGTGACCCAGGCGCGCAATGCCTTCGGCCATATCTACGGGCTTGCCAGCCCCGACGACTCCGAGGCCAAGGAACAGGTCACCCAGATGCTGAGCGCGATGATCTACGGCAAGGACGGGTTCTTCTTTGTTTATGACTACGACGGCACCAACCTGGTAAGCCCGCGCCAGACCGAGTTCATCAACCGCAACTGGGCGGGGCTCACTGACAGCCGCGGAGTGCCGGTGGTGGACGAGTTCATCCGCCTCGCCCGCGAGGGCGCGGGCTGGCACAGCTTTACCTGGCAGAAGCCTTCCACCGGCGAGGAGGCGCAGATGATCGCCTATGTGGTGGGCTTGCAGGACTGGCAATGGGCGGTGGGCACGGGGGTGTTCATCGACGATGTGCTGGCCTCGGTCGCAGCCTCGCGGGCGGAGGTGGAGGCGCGGGTGCGGCGGACGTTCCTCTACATCGGGGCGATCACGCTGGTGTCGCTGATCCTGGTTTTTGCCTCCGGGATGCTTTTGAACATCCGCGAGCGGCGGCTGGCCGATGCCAAGCTGAAAGAGCTCACGCAGCGGGTGTTCGATGCCCAGGAGGAAGAGCGCGGCCGGGTGGCGCGGGAACTGCACGACGGGATAAGCCAGCTGCTGGTGGGGGTGCGCTATGCGCTGGACAACGCCCGCCGCAGACTGGGCCGCGGCGACAGCGCGGGCGCCGAGGCGCCGCTCCACAAGGGCATCACCAGCCTGCTTACCGCCATCACCGAAGTGCGCCGTATCAGCCGCGACCTGCGCCCCGGGGTGCTCGACGATCTCGGCCTCGGCCCCGCGCTGAAGGCGCTGACGGATGATTTTGCCGCCCGCACCGGCATCGAGACCGAGTTCACTACGGTGGTGTTCCGCAACCGGCTGGACCAGGAAGCCAAGATCGCGCTTTACCGGATCGCGCAGGAGGCGCTTACCAATATCGAGCGCCACTCCGGCGCCACCAAGGTGCGCATCGACCTGCGCGGCCATACCAAGGGCGCCACCATGCGCATCACCGACAACGGCCGCGGGCTGCCGCCGCAGGACGGCCGCGGCAGCACCGGGATTGGCCTGCGCAACATGCAGGAACGGATGGAGCAGCTTGACGGCACCTTGCGCATTCTGTCATCACGTGGCGGCCAGAGCGGCACGGTGATCGAGGCAAGCCTGCCTCTGAGCCACCTGCTGCCGCCCGGCGACGAAGCGGCGCCCGCGCGGCTTCCGTGACGCGGGAGGGGATATCATGGCGCAACCGGTAAAGGTTCTGATCGTCGACGACCACCCGATGGTGGCCGAGGGCATCCAATCGATCCTGGAAAGCTATGAAGATATCGAGGTGGTGGGCTCGCTTACCGACGGGCGCGAGGCGGTGGCGCAGGCGGCGGAGCTGGCGCCGGACGTGATCCTGATGGACCTCAATATGCCGCAGATCGGCGGGCTGAGCGCGACCGAGATGATCCTGGAGCGGACGCCCGGCGTGCGCATCCTGATCCTCACCATGCACGACAGCGCCGAGTACATCTCCAGCGCGCTGAGCCACGGCGCCATGGGCTACGTGCTGAAGGACGTCCCCACCGAGGAAATCAAGCAGGCGATCGACGCGGTGATGCAGGGGGAGACCTACCTTTGCACCGGCGCCGCGGGCTCGCTCAAACCCAAGGAAGGCGGCGCGCGCGAGGCGCTGACCGGGCGCGAGCAGACCATCCTGCTGGAACTCGCACAAGGCAAGTCCAATAAGGAAGTGGCGCTGGCGCTGGATATCTCGGTGCGCACGGTGGAGACCCACCGCAAGAACATCAAGCGCAAGCTGGGCATCTCCTCCACCGCCGGGCTGACCCGCTATGCGCTGGAGCATGGCGTGCTGCAGGGCACCGGCGCGGGGCTTTGAGGGCGGCGCACCGGGCCGCAGCCTTTACTCATTTTATGGTAGAATTGACAGACGGGCTGGACTCGTGAGACGCTATTCACCTGTTCATTAACGAGTCCGGAGGGTGCAGATGCGCGCCTTGGTATTGCTCCTTTGCGGTGCATTCCCGGTATTGTCCGGCGCCGCGGCACCCGCGCAGCAGTCCGATGGCATCTACGCCGACAGCGTGCGCAACGATCAGGCCAATTTCCACTATGCCGCCAATGCGGACACCCGGGGCGATGGCGCGCAGTTCATGCGCTACATCATCTGCAACGGGCATGGCTCGATGCCGCTGCAATTCAAATGGCGCGAGCCAGGCATGGCCTCGGGGCAGACGTGCCCGCTCGCGGCGGAGCAATGCGGCATGCTCAAGCGCCGCGCGCCCTTTGGCGTGCGTCCCTTGGAAACGACGCTAGACTACTGGCAGATGCGTTACGGCACGGTGACGCCCACCGTTAGCCTGCCCCTGCCCGACCCCGCGCCGCCGGATGGCTTCGGCGCCCGGGGCGGCTGGCTGGCGTCCGAATTCTGGGCCGTCTTTGGCCGTGACGGCGACTGCCCGCCAGAGCATTTCGAGGCGGAGGTCGCCTCCAATGCCACCGAGGGCGGCGACGTGCGGCTGTTCATCCACTACAGCCCGCGCCGGATCATCATTGCAATCGGGCTGGCTGACGGCCAAGTGGAGAGCGCCAATGTTGAACAGATCGGCGCCGCGATGCGGGAGCTGGGCGGCAGCGCCGAAGTGGCCGCACTGGACACGCTGATCGAAGCGGATCTGGCGGCGGAGATTGCGGGCGAAGGTGAAACTTTGCAGGCGCTGGTGCTAAGTCTGGGCGAGGAGGCGCAGCTGCCGCTCTTCCTCGACCTCAAGGCGGAATCCGCGGCGCTGGTGAATGCGCCGGTAATCCTGGCAGAGGACGGCCGGATGATGGCCCGGTTCGACGCTTGGGTTTGGCTGCCGCAGCAGTGAGGCATATAAGATGGAAGTCTTGGCAAAGTTCCTTCTCGAAAACAGGCTGGGGCATCTGCTCGGCATCGGGGTGATCTGCACCCTTGGCTGCCTGTTCTTCCTGCCCGGATACCTCTGGCCGCAGGGGCTGGTTGCCATGCTGATTGGCGCAGGGGTTGGCTATGGCCTGTCCTTCGCCTGGCCGCCGGCAAACGGCTGGAAGGTGATGCTGCCTCTGCTGGTGCTGATGGTGGCTGTGACGGTCTGGCTGGTCCTCAACGCCACCACTGAAACGCCTGCACTGATCGGGCTGATCTATGTCACCGCCGGGCTGAGCGGCCTCGCTGCCTTTTACCTCTTCAGCAGCGGCGTTGACCGGCTGGCGGCAGGCGGAGGAGGCGGTGCGGGTAACGGCGGTGGCGGAAACAACGGCGGCGGCGGGGGGAGCGCGGCCGGCGGAAGCGGCGGCTCCGGCAGCAGCTGACCCCCTGCCCCGGCCGCACCGGGAAAGCATGCCGCGGGGCAGCAATTTGCGGCCCCGCGCGCAACATCGCGCTGGCTGTCAGGGCCCCATTTCCCAATAATGTCCCGGCGCAGCCCTTTGGGCGCAAGAAAATGTCCCTGGCCGGGGTATTTTTGTTGTCCTCCCCGGTTGACGCCCCTGCCCCCCGCGCCTAAGGTCCGCTGCAACGCAACGAGGAGCCAGTGGCCGTGACCACCCTAGTCGTAATCGTAGGAACCAAGCGCATGGGCCGGTAACGGTTGACCATACTCGAACCCATGCGCCTCCGACCTGACATCGGGGGCTTTTTTTATGCGTAACGGACGATGCCGCCAATTGGAGCAGAAAGCAGATGACACGTGAAATGACCGGCGCGAGGATGGTGGTTCAGGCCCTGAAGGATCAGGGCGTGGACGTGGTGTTCGGGTATCCCGGCGGCGCCGTACTGCCGATCTATGACGAGATATTCCAGCAGAACGACATCAGGCACGTGCTGGTCCGTCACGAGCAGGGCGCGGTTCATGCTGCCGAGGGCTATGCCCGCTCCACCGGCAAGCCGGGCGTGGTGCTGGTCACTTCCGGTCCCGGGGCGACCAATGCGGTCACCGGGCTCACCGATGCGCTGCTGGATTCGATCCCGATCGTTGTGCTGACCGGCCAGGTGCCGACTTTCATGATCGGCTCGGATGCGTTCCAGGAGGCTGATACCGTCGGCATCACGCGCCCCTGCACCAAGCATAACTGGCTGGTGAAGGACACCGACACGCTGGCCTCCACCCTGCATGAAGCCTTCCATGTCGCGATGGCCGGCCGCCCCGGCCCGGTGCTTGTCGACATCCCGAAGGACGTTCAGTTTGCCACCGGCGCCTACCAGGGCCCGAAGCCTGCGGCCTCGCATTACCAGCCGCTGTTGAAAGGCGATATGGAGGCAATCACCGAACTGGTGGAAGCAATCGAGACAGCCAAGCGCCCAGTGTTCTATACCGGCGGCGGCGTCATCAACTCGGGCCCCGCCGCCAGCCAGCTGCTGCGCGAGCTGGTCGATGCCACCGGCATACCCGTTACATCCACCCTGATGGGGCTGGGCGCCTACCCGGCCTCGGGCGGGAACTGGCTGGGCATGCTGGGTATGCACGGGCTCTACGAGGCCAACATGGCGATGCATGGCTGCGACCTGATGATCAACATCGGGGCGCGGTTCGACGACCGGATTACGGGACGCATCGACGCATTCAGCCCGCGCTCGAAGAAGGCGCATATCGACATCGACCCCTCGTCGATCAACAAGGTGATCCGGGTCGATATCCCGATCGTCGGCGATGTCGGCCATGTGCTGGAGGACCTTCTGAAGGTCTGGAAGGCTCGCGGCCGCAAGGTGAACCGCGAAGCACTCGCCAAGTGGCAGAAGCAGATCGCCGAATGGCGCGCGGTCAACTGTCTGTCGTTCAAGAACTCGGAGACCACGATCAAGCCGCAATACGCGCTGCAGCGGCTGGAAGCGCTGACCAAGGACCGCGACCGGTACATCGCCACCGAGGTCGGCCAGCACCAGATGTGGGCGGCGCAGTACTTGGGCTTCGAGGATCCGAACCGCTGGATGACCTCGGGCGGGCTTGGCACCATGGGCTATGGCTTCCCGGCCTCGATCGGCGCGCAAATGGCGCATCCGGATGCGCTGGTCATCAACGTGGCGGGCGAAGCTTCCTGGCTGATGAACATGCAGGAGATGGGCACCGCGGTGCAGTACCGCCTTCCGGTGAAGCAGTTCATCCTCAACAACGAGCGCCTGGGCATGGTCCGCCAGTGGCAGGAACTGCTGCACGGCGAGCGCTACTCGCACTCCTGGTCCGAAGCTCTGCCCGACTTCGTGAAGCTCGCCGAGGCGTTTGGCGCCAAGGGCATCTGCGTAAGCGATCCCAAGGACCTGGATGACGCGATCATGGAGATGATCGACTACGACGGGCCGGTGATCTTCGACTGCTTGGTGGAAAAGCACGAGAACTGCTTCCCGATGATCCCGAGCGGCAAGGCGCACAATGAGATGCTGCTGGGCGAGGCCGAGACGCAGGGCGTCATTCAGGCCGGCGGCGCGGTGCTGGTGTAACGCGGCGGCGCCGCAAAATGCTTCGAAGGAATTTGCCGGAAATTTCTGAAGTTTCTGGCAGCGAGAGATGAGAGAGAGACCTAAAATGTCTGCCCTGCATATCAAAAAAGGCTCCACCCGCCATTCCGCCTACAACCTGCGTCCGACGTTTTCGGACGTGCAGGAGCGCCACACCATCGCGGTACTGGTGGAGAACGAACCGGGCGTGCTGGCCCGGGTGATCGGCCTGTTTTCCGGCCGCGGCTACAACATCGAGAGCCTCACCGTGGCGGAGGTCGACCACACCGGGCACCTCAGCCGCATCACCGTGGTCACCACCGGCACGCCGCAGGTGATCGAGCAGATCAAGGCGCAGCTGGGGCGCATCGTTTCGGTGCGCGACGTGCATGACCTCACCGTCGAAGGCGTCGCGGTGGAGCGGGAGCTGGCGATCCTGAAGGTGGCGGGAGAAGGCGACAAGCGCGTCGAAGCACTGCGGCTGGCGGACATCTTCCGCGCCAATGTGGTCGACAGCACGCTGAACAGCTTCGTCTTCGAGATTACCGGCGCGCCCGACAAGATCGACGCTTTCGCCGACTTGATGCGTCCCCTGGGGCTGGTGGAAGTGGCCCGCACCGGAGTGGCAGCACTGCTGCGCGGCAATGGCTGAGACGCGGCCGCGGCGGGGCGCTGCGCCCGCCTGCTGTCTCCCCTAGCATCAGAAAGCCGCGCGGCTGCGCGGCTGCTGCGGCTGGCTGCACCGGAACACGGTCAATATGGGCACCCCGGCAATGCGCGGCCGGGGCCCGCCGACGATTCCCGTCTGCGCGCGCCGGAAGCTCAGTAGCGGCCGAGCCTCAGACGCTCCGGCGCGGCGGCAGAGCTGCTGCGCGGGCCGGGAAAGGGGATCACCGCGCCGGTAAGGGCATGGGGCAGACCGGGGACCGGCTCCGCTGCTCCGGGCTGCTGCCCCGCCGCATCCGCCATAGTTGCCGCCGCGGTCAGCTGCTCCGCAATTTCCGGGCTTGCGGGTTCCGCCAGCACCACCGGGTTTTCCGCAAGTCTGATATTTCCCTGCAAAACCAGGTCAAATTCAACCCAGTCCCCGGCGCTGAGCTGAGACTGGCACAGATCCGGCGCCCGCCGGAAAAAAGCCAGATCCCCCTGATCTTCACACCATATAACGGCCTTGTTCAGGGTTGCGTCACTCCAGAGCACGACTCCAATCATATCATTCCTCGCATTGCGGCATATCAATTCTGGAACAAACAGAACCCGTCCAACATGGCTATTTATGTTCCGGTCTATTGCAATTTGTGTCAGTTTCGATAGGCTTCTGACGTCCATTGGCAGCAAGCCTGACGCCAAACAGAGGCAAATTTCCGCTTTCTGCTGCTCACCTGTGGCGCTATTGAACCTAAAACTGGCGGGCGCGCCCGCATTTTGTCTGGGAAACCGCACGGTTATGGCAAATCCACCCCGGTCTCCGGCCGAACTGAGAAATATGTTTGGCGCCAATCTGCGCCAGCTGGCCCGGGACTACCCGTCGATTTCCGAATTGTCGCGGCGGCTTGGCGTCAACCGGACGCAATTCAACCGCTATCTCTCCGGCGAGAGCTTTCCCCGGCCGGATGTGCTGGACCGTATTTGCAGCTTCTTCAATGTCGATGCGCGAATTCTGCTGCATCCGGTGGATACGTTGTCTCACGGCGGGCAAGTGGTCAACGGGCCGTTTCTTTCGGATTTTCTGGGTCACGGGGTGAGGCATCTCTCCGAATCCTTCTTCCCGTCGGGATTTTACCGTTTTTCCCGCCGCAGTTTCATAAATGAGCAGAAATTCGTTATCGGCTTGGTCTACGTCTTCCGCGAAGGCGAGGTGACCTATATCCGCGGGTTCGAGGCAAAGGAGGCAATGGCAAGCCAGGGTCTGCCAGCCAGCCCCCAGGCACGCGAGTTCCGCGGCTTTGTCAGCGCCCATGAAGATGGCGTCGCCTTCGTGATCGCGCGGCGCAAGGCGATGACCTATTCCTTCAACTACCTGGCCCGCGTGGCCTCTTTAGAGAACAACTTCTGGTCCGGTTATGTGGCGCGCACCGTGCGCGACGGCGCTGTCGGCGAGCGGGTGACGCGGATGGTCTACGAGCACCTGGGCCGCGACCGGCAGCTGGTGCTGCAGGCCGCCCGCAGCTCGGGTTTCGCGACAGAGGAAGATCTCCTGCCCTTCCACCGCCGCCAGCTGCGCACCGGCGAGCCGTTCCGCTAACCGCGGCCCTCCGCCGCCAGCCGGTAGATGTGCCAGGCCGCGTGGCCGAGCAGCGGCAGCACCAGAAACAGGCCGAGGAAGCCGGGCAGCAGCGCTGCAAAGGTCACACCCGCAATCAGCACCGCCCAGACCATCATCACCGCAAAGTTCTGCTGCACATACTGGAAGCTGGTGATCATGGCGGTGACAAAATCCACCTCCCGGTCAAGGAGCAGCGGCAGGGCGATCACGGTGATCATGAACAGCAGCAGCGCAAACAGCGCGCCCGCCACGGTGCCGAAGGCCAGCATCATCAGCCCCTGCGCAGTGAAGAAGACCTCCAGCGACGAGGATATGTTGGTCATTACCGAAGTGCCGAGGAAAAGCGCAAAGATCATGTGACCGAGGAAGAACCAGAACAGGAACACCACCAGGATGATGGCGCAGAGCGACGGCAGCTGGCGGCGGCTTTGCTGCAGCACCACGCCGAGAATGTCGCCGAAGCGCACAGGTTGCCCCTTTTCGAGACGGTGCGAGACCTCGTACAGGCCGACCGCGAGGAAGGGACCGGCGAGCGGAAAGCCGATGACGGCGAGCACCAGCCAGAAGGTGGTGCCGGTCTCGAGCGTGATCCAGGCCATCGCCCAGCCCGCAAGCACGTAGACCGCGGCGAAGAACAGCCCGTAGGCGGGCTTGGCGCGGAAATCGGCCCAGCCGCGGCGCAGCGCTTCGGGCAGCATTGAAAGCCTGGCTGCGTGCAGCGGTGGCACACCAAAGGGTTTCTGCATGGTGGTCATCGCTGGTCCTCCCCTACCTTGCGGCTGCCGGGGCGTACCGGCAGGCGGTCAGGCGAGTCGGAAACGCATACGGCCCGCCCAGAGTAGACGGGGCGGGCCGGAGTTCAAATGCATGCGGAATGTATCAATTCACCCCGGATGGCAGCTGCGGCGCGGGCGGCCGCTCAGTCGTCGCCCTGTGCCTCGGAGCGGCTCTTGCCGGAGACCTTCAGCGCCAGCGTTGCGGCCATGAAGCCGTCAAGGTCGCCGTCCAGGACGCCCTTGGTGTCAGAGGTCTCGTGCCCGGTGCGCAGGTCCTTCACCATCTGGTAGGGCTGCAGCACGTAGGAGCGGATCTGGTTGCCCCAGCCGGCGTCGCCCTTGGCCTCATGGGCGGCGTTGATCTCGGCGTTGCGGCGGTCGAGTTCCTGCTGGTAGAGGCGCGATTTCAGCGCCTTCATGGCGATGTCGCGGTTCTGGTGCTGGGATTTCTCCGACGAGGTCACCACGATGCCGGTGGGGATGTGGGTGATCCGCACTGCCGAGTCGGTTGTGTTGACGTGCTGGCCGCCCGCACCCGAGGAGCGGTAGGTATCGACGCGGATGTCGGCGGGGTTCACTTCGATCTCGATGTTGTCGTCGACCACCGGGTAGACCCAGACCGAGCTGAAGGAGGTATGCCGTTTGGCCGCGGAGTCGTAGGGCGAGATGCGCACCAGCCGGTGCACGCCGGATTCCGATTTCAGCCAGCCATAGGCGTTGTGGCCACTGATCTTGTAGGCGGCGGACTTGATGCCCGCCTCTTCGCCTGCGCTTTCCGACTGCAGCTCGACCTTGTAGCCCTTCTTTTCGGCCCAGCGGACATACATCCGCGCCAGCATCGAGGCCCAATCGCAGCTTTCCGTGCCACCGGCGCCCGCGTTGATCTCCAGGAAGGTGTCGTTAGCGTCGGCCTCGCCGTCGAGCAGCGCTTCGAGCTCCTTCTCGGCGGCCTTCACCTGCAGCGCCTTCAGCGACTCCTCGGCGTCTTTCACCACCTCGGCGTCTTCTTCCATCTCGCCCAGCTCGATTAGCTCGATGTTGTCGGAGAGCTCCTGCTTGATGCCCTTGTAGGTGTCGATGGCATCGACCAGAGACTGGCGGTCGCGCATCAGTTTCTGCGCCGCTTCCGGGTCGTCCCAGAGGTTGGGGTCCTCGACGCGGGCATTGAACTCCTCAAGCCGGTATTCCGCCGTCTCCCAGTTCAGCCGCTGGGCGAGCAGCTCCAGCGACTTCTCGATTTCTGCCACGATGTTCTGGGTCTCGGCGCGCATGGCGGTTCCTTGCATTCACTGCTTTGCAGGGGGTGATAAACCACTGCAGCGCCGCGGGCAAGCGGCGCTGCGGGACGGCATGACGGGCGGCGGACCTGCCGCGGCGAGGGCTGGCCTAGTAGAGCCCGCCGGAGCTGATAGTGCCGAAATTGGCCTTCGGCCCCAGCACCGCGGTACCGCCGCTGGAGGTGGTGACACGGCGGCCGGATTGCTCCACCTCCTCGACCAGCGGCAGGTTGGAACCCATCGCGAAGCCGCCGTCATAAGCCATGCCGAACATCGGCTCGGCGCCGTCCCGGAAGTATTCCGCCACCACATAGTCGCCCGAGGCGTCATCCGGCAGGCGGGCGCCGGTGAAGCGGTCGATCTTGATGAAGTGGCCGCCTTCCGGCACCTCGAACGGGCCGCCGCCGAACTTCTCCACCGCCTTTTCCATGAATTTCTGGAACACCGGGCCGCACATGGTGCCGCCATAGGCGCCGCGGCCCATCGGCCGGGGCTGGTCGTAGCCCATGTAGCAGCCCGCCACGATGTTGGAGGTGAAGCCGACGAACCAGACATCCCGGGAATCGTTGGTGGTGCCGGTCTTGCCCGCGGTTGGCACCGGCAGGTTGATGACGCTCGACGCCGTGCCGCGGTCAACCACACCCTTCATCATCGAGGTGAGCTGGTAGGCGGTGACCGGATCCATCACGCGTTCGCGGTCTGCGACGATGGTGGGCGCCTTGCCGGGAGGCAGATCCGGAACGGCGCAGTCGACGCATTCGCGGTCGTCGTGGCGGTAGATGGTGCGGCCGAAGCGGTCCTGCACACGGTCCACCAGCGTCGGTTTCACGCGCTCGCCGCCGTTGGCAAACATCGCGTAGGCCGCAACCATCTTGTAGAGCGTGGTTTCCTCAGACCCCAGAGAGTTGGCGAGGAAAGTGCCCATGTTGTCGTAGACCCCAAACCGTTCTGCATAACCCGCGACCACCGGCATGCCGACCTCCTGGGCGAGGCGGATGGTCATCAGGTTCCGGCTCATTTCGATGCCGGTGCGCAGGGGTGTGGGGCCGTAGAATTTATTGGAGGAGTTCTTGGGCCGCCACAGACCCTGCGGCGTGTTGATCTCGATCGGAGCGTCGACGACGATGGTGGCCGGGCTGTAGCCGCTGTCGAGCGCGGCGGCGTAGACGAAGGGCTTGAAGCTGGAGCCGGGCTGGCGCAGCGCCTGGGTGGCGCGGTTGAACACCGAGTGCTGGTAGGAGAAGCCGCCCTGCATCGCGAGCACGCGGCCGGAGTTCACATCCATCGCGACAAAGCCGCCCTGCACTTCCGGCACCTGCCGCAGCGACCAGTGGCTGAAGGCGCCGTCACTTTGCTCCGCGCGCACCAGCACCACGTCGCCGCGCTTGAAGTTGTCCCCGAAGCTGCCCTGCATCCACTTGATGTCCGAGCGCGGCACTGTACCGGTGCCTTCCTGCTTCTCAACGCCCACGGTCAGCGCTTCGCTGCCAACCTCCAGCACCACCGCGGGCAGCCATTCGCCGCCCAGCCTGATGTCGCGCGGCACATCGGCCCGCGCCAGCGCGCCGCGCCAGCTGTCCTCATCCGCGAGCTGGGCCTCCTCCAGCGTGACGCCGGTGCCGCGCCACTTGCCGCGGGAGCGGTCGTATTCCTCCAGCCCCTCGCGCAGGGCCAGCGCGGCTTCGGCCTGCATTTCCGGGTCGATGGTGGCGCGCACCGAGAAGCCGCCGGTGAAGAACTCGCCCTCGCCGAAATCTTCGGTCAGCTGGCGGCGGATTTCGTCGGTGAAGTAGTCGCGCGGGGGCAGCGCGGTGCGGAAGCTTTCGAAGTCGCCGTTCTGCACCGAGCGCAGGGGCTGGGCGACCTCGTGCTCATAGACCTCTTTCGAGATATGGCCGTTCTCGCGCATCTCGCGCAGCACGTAGTCACGCCGCGCCAGCAGGCGGTCCTTCTGGCGGACCGGGTGGTAGTCTGAGGGCGCCTTGGGCATGGCGGCGAGCGTTGCGGCCTCATGCGGGGCGAGCTCTGACAGCGTCTTATTGAAATAGGTCTGCGCCGCGGCGGTCACACCGTAGGAGTTCTGGCCGAGGAAGATCTCGTTGAGGTACAGCTCCAGGATCTGCTCCTTGTCGAGAGTCTCCTCCAGCCGGGTGGCGAGGATGATCTCTTTCACTTTGCGCTCGGCCTTGCGGTCGCCATCAAGCAGGAAGTTCTTCATCACCTGCTGCGTGATCGTCGATGCGCCGCGCACGTTCTGCCCGCGCGAGCGCACCGCCTCAACCGCGGCGGCGAGGATACCGCGGGCGTCATAGCCGTTGTGGGTGTAGAAGTTCTTGTCCTCGGCCGAGATAAAGGCCTGTTTCACCAGGTCGGGGATTTCCTCCGACGGCGTGAAAAGCCGCCGCTCCTTGGCGAACTCGTCGATCAGCTGCCCCTCGCCCGAATAGATCCGGCTGATGGTGGGCGGCTGGTACTGGGCGAGCGACTCATGGCTGGGCAGGTCGCGGCCATAGATCCAGAACACCGCCCCGATGGTCAGCGCAACCGCTGCCACACCAAGGGTGATGGTGCTGAAAATAGCGCCAAAAAAGGAAAAGATGAACCTGAGCACTGATATTGGCCTTTCTCGCGGGGTTCCGCCTATATAGGGGGCGCTTGAGCCCGGGTCAAAACGGGAAACAGCGGATCTATGCCGGGCTGTGCGCTGCAATCCTGGCACAGGCCCCTGCCGCGGGCTGCGGTCCCCGGTGGGGAACGCCTGGTGCGGCGGGAAAGTTCCGCGCCCTCCGCTACTTGCGCAGGAGCGCCCTGCGGGCATCATCCTGGGCGCGCCAGGCGATCAGCCCGCTGAGAATGCCGCGGGCGGCCTCTGCGCGCCAGGCCGGGTCGGTGAGATTGCCGAGGTCGCGGCGGCTGGAGAGGAAGCCGATCTCCAGCAGAACCGAAGGGATGTCGGCCGATTTCAGCACCGAAAACCCGGCTGAGCGCAGCGGACGGTTGTTGACCGGTCTGCCCTGCCCGCGCAGCCCGTCGATCAGCGCGCGGGCAAGCCCCCGGCTGCGCGGGTGGGTTTCCTGCCGGGCGAGGTCAAGGAGCACGCCGGTCACCTCGTCATCGGCGCCGGTGAGGTCGGTGCCGGAGAGGAGATCGGCGCGCATGTGCCGTTCAGCCAATTTCGAGGACGCCGCGTCGGATGCCTCGCGCGAGAGCGTGTAGACGGTGGAGCCATGCGCGCGGCCTTCGGAAATGGTATCGGCGTGCAGCGAGATGAACAGATCCGCACCCGCCTGATGCGCCAGCGCAATGCGCCGCTCAAGCGAGACGAAGTAGTCACCGTCGCGGGTGAGCTGCACCTCGAACTGGCCGGAGCGCAGCAGCACCTCGGCCAGCTCCTTGGCGAATTGCAGCATCAGGTCCTTCTCGACCACGCCGCCGGTCTCGGCACCGGGGTCGATTCCGCCGTGGCCCGGGTCGAGCACCACGCGCACGGGGGCGTCGCCGTCCCTGGGCGCGTGCGGCTTCAGCGGCGCGGGCGCAGGGAGGTCCCAGCGGGCATCCTGCGGCGCGCCCGCGGCGGCGGCGAAGTCCTCGGCGTCCACCGGCGAAAGGGACAGCGAAAGGCGCGCAGCAGCGGTCACCGGATCCACCGACATCGCGGCGCTGGCGACCTGCAGGGGCTCCGCGAGCTGCAGCACCAGCCGCGACCAGCCGGGCACATAGGTGCCGAATTGCGCGGCGGTGATCCGGCTGCCTTGCAGGAGGGTGTCTTGCTTCAACCCGCTCCAGTCGACCTCCTGGAAGTCGAGCACCAGCCGCGGCGGGCTGTCGAGGGTGAAGAGGCGGTAAGGAACACCCTGGCTCAGCCCCAGCTCCACCGAGGCGCCCTCGCCGGCATCGCGGACCTGGCTGGTCTTGGTGTCAATCCGGGCGAGCCCGCTGAAGCCCTGCGCCGCGGCGCCCTGAAGCGCCAGCGCCCAGATCAGCGCGGCGGCCATGTATAGTCTGCTCATCTGCATCCTCGTCCGGGACGGTTTGGTTTGGCCCGGTTGTTCCTTGGCCCGAAGGATAGGCAAGTTCCGCCTGCTTGCAAAGCGGGTGGCCTCAGCCGCGGGCTGCCATGAAGGCCTTGAGGCGGGCCAAACCCTCCTCGATGTCGGCGGTGGAGCGCGCATAGGAGAAGCGCAGCGTGGTGGCGCCGCGGACCGGGTCGAAGTCCAGCCCCGGGGTCACCGCAACGCCTGCCTTTTCAAGAATCTCGGCGGCGAAGCTGCGGCTGTCCTGGGTGAGGTCGGAGACATCGGCGTAGACGTAGAAGGCACCATCCGGCGGCGCGATATTGGCAAAACCCGCCTTGGGCAGGCCATCGAGCATCAGCGCGCGGTTTTTCGCATAGACCGCGAGGTTTTCGCGCAGCTCGTCCTCGCAGTCCATCGCCGCAAGCGCGGCCACCTGGCTCACGTGCGGGGCGCAGATGAACATGTTCTGGGCGATGCGTTCGACCACGCGGACGTGATCCTCGGGCACCACCATCCAGCCCGCGCGCCAGCCGGTCATCGAGAAGAACTTGGAGAAGGAGTTGATGACGTAACATTTGTCGGTGATCTCCAGCGCAGTGACCGCCTTCGCCTCGTACTCGAGCCCGTGGTAGATCTCGTCGGAGATGAAGCTGGTGCCCGTCTCCTGCGTCGCCGCGATCAGCGCGCCCAACGCGTCGCGGTCCAGCATGGTGCCGGTGGGGTTGGCAGGCGAGGCGACCATCAGCCCGGCGAGCCCCTGCCCTGCGAGGTCCTCCGCAACCGGCTGGTAGCGGTGTTCGGGAGCGGTTTCGATATCCACGGGCGTCATGCCAAGCGCCTTCAGGATCTGCCGGTAGGAGGGGTAGCCCGGCGCGCCGATGCCGACCCTGTCGCCGCTGTCAAACAGCGCCGTGAAGCTGAGGATGAAGGCGCCCGACGAGCCCGGTGTGACCACCACGCGTTCCGGATTCAGATCGACGTTGTACCACTCGCCGTACATCTGCGCGATGCGCTTGCGCAAGGCAGGCAGACCCAGCGCAACGGTGTAGCCGAGCGCGTCGCTCTCAGCCGCTTTCTGCAGTGCTTTCAACGCCCCCGCGGGTGCCCCGGTCGAGGGTTGGCCGACCTCCATGTGGATGATATGACGGCCCGCTTCCTCGGCCTTGCGGGCGGCTTCCATCACGTCCATCACGATGAAGGGATCGACCCCGGACCGGGTTGAGTTTCGCATGCTGATCTCCCATGGTGCGCGCATGATCTTTGACCGTTTCTCCCGGCTGGCGTCAATCCCGGCGCTTGCGGTTTGCGCAGTGCTGATCTGCCTTGCCCCGGCCGTGCAGGCGGGATCGGTGGCGCTGCTGCGCGATGCGGATATCGAACACGGGCTGAACCGGCTGGCGGCGCCGGTGCTGCGCGCCGCGGGGCTCAACCCGCAGCGGGTGCGGGTGCTTCTGGTCAATGACCGCTCCTTCAATGCCTTTGTCACCGACAGCCAGACCATCTTCATCCATTACGGGCTGGTCCTGAAGGTTGACCGCGCGCGGATGCTGCAGGCGGTGATCGCCCATGAGGCGGCGCATATCGCCAATGGCCACATCGGGCGGCGGCTGGAGAACCTGCGCTCGGCGCGGGGCGCGGCCGGGCTTGGGCTCGCGCTGTCGGTACTGGCAGCGGCGGCGGGCGGCGGGGAAGCCGCCATCGGCATTGCCGCGGGCACGCAGTCTTCCGCCCTGCGCGGTTTCCTGGCCCATACGCGGGCCGAGGAGGCCTCCGCCGATGTATCCGCCGCGGATTACCTGCGGCGTGCGGGCATCAGCCCCGAGGGGCTGGCCGAGCTGCACCGGATCTTTGCCGGACAGGAGCATTTGAGTGCCGCAAGCCAGGACCCCTACATGCGCTCGCATCCACTGAGCCGCGACCGTCTGCGCGCAGCCGAAGCCTATGCCGCGGCGCATGGCGGGGCGGAGCGGGCGGACCCGGAGGCCGAGTACTGGTTCGCCCGGCTGCGCGGCAAGCTCTCGGCCTTTGTGCGCGCGCCGGACTGGACCCGGCGGCGGGCGGAAGGCGAGCAATACGCCGACGTGCGGCTGATGCGTGAGGCGGTGGCGCATCACCGGCAGAACCGGCTGGACCGGGCACTGAAATCCATTGATGCGGCAATTGCGGCGCGGCCGGGCGATGCGTTCTACCACGATCTGAAGGGCCAGATTCTGATGGAGAACCGCCGCTGGCAGGCCGCGGCCAGTGCCTATGGCCAGGCCGCCCGGCTGGCGCCGCGCGATCCCTTGATCCTCACAGGTCTGGGCCGGGTGCAGCTCGCCGCTGGCAACCCCGCCGCGGCGCTGAAGACGCTGGAACGCGCCCGCGCCATCGATTTCCGCAACCCGCTGCTCTTGCGCGATATGTCGCTTGCCTATGCCCGGACCGGACAGACCGGCCACGCCGCGCTGGTGACGGCGGAACGCTATGCCCTTATGGGACGGCTGGAAGACGCCGGCCATCATGCCAAACGCGCCAGCGCTCTGCTGCCTGCAGGCTCGCCCGGGTGGCGGCGCGCGCAGGACGTGCTGGCGGCTTACGAACACGTTGAAAAGAGGAAGACCAGATGACCCCCTATCTTCGCGCTGCGGCCTGTGCGGCCGCTTTGGCGATTGGCGCGGCCCCCGCGCAGGCCTTGGACCTCACCGCGCTGACCGCCGAGGAGCGCGCTGCCTTCGGGGCCGAGGTACGCCAGTACCTGATGGAAAACCCCGCGGTGATCCTGGAGGCAGTGAACCTTCTGGAGCAGCAGCAGGCCGAGGCCGAGGCCGCCCGCGACGAGGCGCTGGTGGCAGAACATCTGGAGGCGCTGGAGAACGACGGCTATTCCTGGGTCGGCGGCAACCCCGAAGGCGACATCACCCTGGTCGAATTCATGGACTACCGCTGCGGCTACTGCCGCCGTGCGGCTCCGGAAGTGGAGAAGCTTCTGGAATCCGATGGCAACATCCGCCTGGTGATCAAGGAATTCCCGATCCTGGGCGAGGCATCGGTGCTGTCCTCGCGCTTTGCCGTGGCCACCAAGCAGGTCGCGGGCGATGAGGCCTACAAGCATGTGCATGATGCGCTGATCTCTATGGACGGCGAGCCCAGCGAGGTGGCGCTGAAGCGGCTGGCCGACGGGCTGGAGCTGGACGCCGAAGCGATTTTTGCGCGGATGGACAGCGACAAGGTAACCCGCGAACTGCGCCAAACCCGGGCGCTGGCTCAGGAACTGTCGATCTCCGGCACCCCGACCTTCGTGCTGGGCGGCGAGCTGCTGCGCGGCTACCTGCCGGCAGCGCAGATGGAAAGCATCGTGGAAGAGCTCCGCGACCGGCAGAGCTGAGCGCCGCGGTACGGGACTGGACGCTGGAGCAGCCGCTGCACCGAAACAGGCGCCGGAGGACCGGCGCCTGTTTCGGCGTTCCCGGTGCGGGGTCCGGCGTTGCGCAGCGGCTGGCGGAACCGGGGCTCTGCCCCGGACCCCGGAGTATTTTTCGCAAGGTGAATGATCAAGGGTGTTTGCGGTGAGCGGGCCGCGCCGCAGCGGGCCGCGGGACGGTTGCCCAGCAGAGACAAGCCGCGCATTGCCGGCGCGCGCGGGGGCGATCTGAACGGAAGTATTTGGCAGTTTATCCCGGCCACGTCCGTAGGCCCTACCGAGGGACCGCCAAGCCTCAGCCAAACCGCCGCCGCGTGGGGGCGCGGCGGCGATGCGCGGCGGCCTTCGGCCTTGTTCCGCGCTTGCAGACGACTGGCCCGGGAGGTTGCCCGGAGGCCGGAGGCTATTCCGCTGCCTTGGCGGCCTCGGCGGCGTCGATTTCGGCGGCTTTCTTTTCCACTTCCTCGACGATGTGGTCGATCATCTGCTCGTTAGACATCTTGTGGCTGGCCTTGCCCGCCAGGTAGACCATGCCGGAGCCCGCGCCGCCGCCGGTGAAGCCGATGTCGGTCATCAGTGCCTCGCCCGGGCCGTTCACCACGCAGCCGATGATCGAGAGGCTCATCGGCGTGTGAATATGCGCCAGCCGGTCTTCCAGCGCTTCCACCGTCCTGATCACGTCAAAGCCCTGCCGCGCGCAGGAGGGACAGGAGATGATGTTGACGCCGCGGTGGCGCAGGCCGAGGGACTTGAGGATCTCGAAGCCCACCTTCACCTCCTCCACCGGATCGGCGGAGAGGCTGACGCGCAATGTGTCGCCAATGCCCATCCACAGGAGCTGACCCAGGCCGATGGCGGATTTGATGGTGCCGGACATCAGCCCGCCCGCCTCTGTGATGCCGAGGTGGATCGGCGCGTCGGTGGCCTCGGCGAGCTGCTGGTAGGCGGCGGCGGACATGAAGACATCCGACGCCTTCACCGAGATCTTGAACTCGTGGAAGTCGTGATCCTGCAGGATGCGGATGTGGTCGAGGCCCGACTCCACCATCGCTTCCGGGCAGGGCTCGCCGTATTTTTCCAGCAGGTGCTTTTCAAGGCTGCCCGCATTCACGCCGATGCGGATCGAGCAATTGTGGTCGCGCGCCGCCCTGATCACCTCCGCCACACGCTTCTCGTCGCCGATGTTGCCGGGGTTGATGCGCAGGCAGGCGGCGCCCGCCTCGGCGGCCTCGATGCCGCGCTTGTAGTGGAAGTGGATGTCGGCGACGATCGGCACCGGGCTTTCGCGCACGATCTCCTTCAGCGCCTTGGCCGAGGCCTCGTCCGGGACCGAGACGCGGACCAGGTCGGCACCCGCCTCCGCCGCGGCCTGGACCTGGGCGACGGTGGCGGCGACGTCGGTGGTGGGCGTGTTGGTCATGGTCTGCACCGCAATCGGTGCATCGCCGCCGACCGGCACGCTGCCGACGTGGATCTGGCGGCTCTTGCGGCGCTCGATATGGCGCCAGGGGCGGATATGGTTCATCGGATTGGGTGTCCCGGCTGATCCTCGTTGCCCGCTAGATACGTGCTGCGGCCCGCACCTGCAATGGCGCGGGACCGAACGCAGCGGCAAATCCGCCGGAAATCACTCGGAAGGGGCTTCTGTCTGCAGCTGGGCAACCAGCGTGGCGAGCGCCTCGTTGCGGCTGTCCGTCAGGTCGGCAAGCTGGAAGCGCTCGGTGATGGCCTCCTGCGACAGCTCGATGTTCTTGGTGACCGCGCCGCGTTTGCCCACGGGTCCGAAATGCTCGCCATTGACCGCGAAATAGATCGCGCTGCTTTCGCCGGTGCGCAGCTTGGGCGCGCCCTCGGATAGAGGGATGGTGAAGCGCTGGCCCGCGTCCATAATCGTCTCATAGATCACACTGCCGTCTACCGCGGTGACTTGCACCCAGGAGGGGCGCACCGCCACCATTTCGATGCTGGGGGCCACGTCAGCCACAACTTGCGGCATCGGCGGGCCCTGCTCTGCGGCCGTCTCCGGGCCAGCCTCATGCGGCAGGCTGGCTTCGGCCAGCAGAACGCTGGGTGCGGCGGGGGCGACGAAATTGCCGAGCGAGGCCGGATCGATGGTGGCAATCGGCGCATCGCGGGCGGCAAGCACTGGCACTTCAAGCGCCTGCGGGCGGTAGAGCCGGTCCAGCGCCTCGGCCGCCGGGTCCTGCGCGTCTGCACCTTCGGCGCCGGGCGCGGCGCCGGCCAGCGGGTCGAGATCGGCAAGCACCGCGGGGGTCTGTTCGACGGGCGCGAACTGTACCTGCTGCACTTCCTTCAGCACCGCCCAGCCGCCATAGCCGATGCCGCCGATCAGCGCCGCCAGCACCATCAGCGATCCGACGGCGCGCGGCTCAACCTGGCTGAAAAGGCCGCTGGGTACGGGCACGAAAGGGGTGTTGGGCGCGGTGAAGGCCTCCCCGCCTAGGCCGCGGCCGCCGGCGGCACGCGCCGGGCCCTGCTTGCGCCCCGAGGCTTCGGCGGACATGCCGTGGGCGACGGAGAAGCCGCTTTCGCGGCAGAAGGCGGCAAAGGCCTGCTCTGGATCCATACCGAGGTAGCGCGCGTAAGAGCGCACGTAGCCTGCAATAAACCCGGGAGTATCAAAGGCGGAGGGATCGCAATTTTCGATGGCAGCGACATAGGAGGCCTTGATGCGCAATTCGCGCTGCACATCGAGCAGCGACTTGCCCATCGTCGCCCGTTCCCCGCGCATCACGTCGCCCAGCCTGAGTTCGAAGTCGTCGAAACCTTTAGGCTCTGGCAGGTCGCCATCGCCCTTTTGTCTGCGCTGAGTGAGGCGCCCGATCATGCCTGCTGTCCCATCAATGCCTGCCACTGCCCGGGAGTGTCACGAGAATCACAATACCGACTCAAATGCACTCTTTCATTGACAGCAGAATAGCATACTCACCAGAAATTTACACCGATCAGTAAGTTAGCCGGCCAATTCGGCGCGATTCAGCGCACAATGCGACCACAATGAGTCCATTGCCTTGACCAGATGGTCAATTTCCTTGGGCCCGTGCACCGGTGAGGGCGTAAAGCGCAGGCGCTCGGTGCCGCGCGGCACGGTGGGGAAGTTGATCGGCTGCACATAGACGCCATAATCCGCTAGCAGATGGTCCGAAAGCACCTTGGTATGCACCGGGTTGCCGACAATCACCGGCACGATGTGGCTGCCGTGATCAATGATTGGCAGGCCCAGCCCCTTGAGGCGCAGTTTCAGCACCTTGGCCTGGTCCTGGTGCTTGTCGCGCAGCTCCTGCGCGTGCTTGAGGTAGGCCACGGAAGCCGCGGCCCCCGCCGCCACTGCAGGCGCCAGCGAGGTGGTGAAGATGAAGCCCGGCGCATAGGAACGGATCGCATCCACCATCTTCGCCGAAGCGGCAATGTAGCCGCCCATCACGCCATAGGCCTTGGCGAGCGTGCCGTTGATGATGTCTATGCGGTGGGCGAGACGGTCGCGCTCGGTGACGCCGCCGCCGCGCGGGCCGTACATGCCGACCGCGTGCACCTCGTCGATATAGGTGAGCGCGCCGAATTCATCAGCCAGGTCGCAGATCTCGGCGATGGGGCCGAAATCGCCGTCCATGGAGTAAACCGATTCAAAGGCGATGAGTTTGGGCGCGGCCGGATCGTCCGCCTCCAGCAGCTCGCGCAGGTGGCCCACGTCGTTATGGCGGAAGATGCGCTTGGCCCCGCCGTTGCGGCGCACGCCCTCGATCATCGAGGCATGGTTCAGCGCATCGGAATAGATGATGAGCCCGGGGAACAGCTTGGGCAGCGTCGAGAGCGTCGCGTCATTGGCGATATAAGCGGAGGTGAACAGAAGCGCCGCCTCCTTGCCGTGCAGATCGGCAAGCTCCGCTTCCAGACGCTTGTGGTAGACCGTGGTGCCGGAGATGTTGCGGGTGCCGCCGGAGCCTGCGCCGGTGGCGTCGATTGCCTCGTGCATCGCCTGCAGCACCACCGGGTGCTGGCCCATGCCGAGGTAGTCGTTGCCGCACCAGACCGTGATGTCCTGCTGGCTGCCGTCGGGACGGGTCCAGACCGCGTGCGGGAACTGGCCTTTCCTGCGCTCGATGTCGATAAAGGTGCGGTAGCGGCCTTCCTCGTGCAGACGGTCGATCGCAGCGTCCAGTTTCGCGGTATAGTCCACCGGCTTCTCCATAGCTAGGTCCGGCCCGAAGGCGCAGGGGCTGTGTAAAGGGCACGGCCTGATCGCGACGGATGCGGCCACATTCACTTCGGCGAATGAATATCGCAGACGCCGGTTTTCTTCAACTGCATACGCGGCAGCGCCGGTGCGCGACTTTGATGCAGGTCAAATGGATCTTCCCGCCGCAGCCATGCAAACTCCGCATGCCTGCCCCGCAGCCAAGGTCTCAGGGAAAGCATAGTGCATGAGAGGCCGCGCGTGAACCGCGTTTGCCGGCTCTTCCGGCCGCACTGGCCCCGGCCGCCGGCCGCTGCTAGGGTCCGGGCGAAAGCGCGCGCCGCAGGCAGCGGCCCGGGCGCGGCACCCCAACAGCAGGAGACACTTTAGATGGCACTGAATGACGTTCTGGACCGGATCGACGCCGATCTTACCGCCGCGACGGAGCGGCTGATGGAGTTCCTGCGCATCCCCTCTATCTCCACCGACCCCGCCTACAAGGCCGAGTGCGACCGCGCGGCCGGCTGGCTGGTGGCGGATCTGAACGCGATCGGCATCAAGGCCGAAAAGCGCGCCACCCCGGGCCACCCGATGGTCGTGGGCCATATCGGCGAGGACGGCGCGGACGTGCCGCATGTGCTGTTTTACGGCCACTACGATGTGCAGCCTGTCGACCCGCTGGAACTGTGGAACACGCCGCCTTTCGAGCCGCAGCTCGAGGAGACCGGGAACGGCTTCGTGATCCGCGGCCGCGGCGCCTCGGACGACAAGGGCCAGCTGATGACCTTTGTCGAGGCCTGCCGGGCCTGGAAGGCGGTGAATGGCGCCCTGCCCTGCCGCATCACGTTCTTCTTCGAGGGCGAGGAGGAATCCGGATCGCCCTCGCTGATCCCGTTCATGCAAGCCAATGCCGAAGAACTGAAGGCGGACCTCGCGCTGATCTGCGACACCTCGATGGTGTCGCGCGGGGTGCCGTCGATCTCCTCCCAGCTGCGCGGCATGCTGAAGGACGAATTCACCATCATCGGCCCCCGTATCGACCTGCACTCCGGCCACTACGGCGGCCCCGGGCTGAATCCCCTGCGGGAAATTTCGCGGATCGTCGCCTCGTTCTACGACGAGGAAACCGGCCGGGTTGCGGTGGAGGGGTTCTATGACGGTGTCCACGAGGTGCCGGAAGACCAGTTGCGGCAATGGCAGAACTGCGGCTTTGACGAGGCGGACTACCTGAACTCGGTGGGCTACACCCGGCCGCATGGCGAGAAGGCCTATTCCACGCTGGAGCAGCAATGGGCGCGGCCGACGCTGGAGGTGAACGGGCTCTGGGGCGGCTACAATGGCGCCGGGTCCAAGACCGTGATCCCGTCGGAGGCACATTGCAAGATCACCTGCCGCCTGGTCGGCGACATGGACCCGGACGCGCTGCGCGGCAAGATCCGCAGGCACGTGGAAGACCGGCTGTCGCCCGACGCAAAGGTGCGCTGGGACAATGATCTGGAGGGTTCGCCCGCGGCAGTGATGAACACCGCCCGCCCCGAGTTCGAGGCCGCCCGCGGCGCGCTCTCGGACGAATGGCAGCGCGAGGCGGTGTTCTGCGGCATGGGCGGCTCGATCCCGATCGCAGGCTATTTCAAGTCGATCCTGGACATGGATGCGATGCTCATCGGCTTTGCCAACGACGATGACGCAATCCATTCGCCGAACGAGAAGTATGATCTGAAAAGCTTCCACAAGGGCATCCGCTCCTGGGCGCGCGTGCTGGATGCCCTGAGCCGGCAGTGACCGCTAAACGGGCATAAAATCGCGAGTATGGAGGCCCGGCGGCAGCGCCGGGCCGCTGGCCCCGGGGCGGAATTAACCATTGGTTAGGCTGGCTTTCCGATACTGGAAGCGATCTTTGCAGCCAGCCCACACCTACGGAGACAGAACATGCCGCACAGCAAGTTCAAACGCCCGCCCGGTTTCGAAGGCATTCAGACCGACCCAGAAGAAAGCTACCGCGCCGGTTACCAGCACGGCGCCCGAACCCTGCTGCGGTTCCTGGAAGCGAGCCCGGATCCGGATTACGACGGCGCCCGCGCCTGGATCGAAACCGACCTGGGCGGCTGGCGCCACGACACCCAGGCAGAGCCGGTACCGCCTGCCCCGTGATCCCCGCGGCCCGGGGCGCCGTGGCTTGCGCGGCTGCGGCCCGCGCAGCCGGTGAACCGCGCACCTGCTGCCGGCGCGGCTTGCATGGGCGGCCGCGCTGCGGCACGCTTGCGGCATGAAGACAGAGATACTGACAGACGGCCCTGTGCTGGATGACATTCTGGCGCTGGAGAAAAAGGTTTGGCAGGCGCTGATCGAAGGCGACCCCAAAGCCGACGCGCAGATGCTGTCCGAGGATTTTCTGGGCGTCTATCCCAGCGGATTCTCCGGCAAGGCAAGCCATTGCGATCAGTTGAAACAGGGGCCGGTAATGGCGGAGTACCGCCTGAGCGCCGCGCAGCTGCGCTGCATCAGCGGGGACGCAGTGCTGTTGAGCTACCGCGCAGACTACCGGCCCGCGGGCAGCTCCGGATGGAAGGCGATGCTGATTTCCTCCCTCTGGGAGCGCCGGAGCCGCGGCTGGATCAACAGCTTCAGCCAGGACACGCCGCTGGCCTAGGGCGCCGGGCGGATATTCGGGCGGGACGTTCCCGTCCCCTGAGAGTACAGCCTGGCGCACACGAGACCTTGGCGGCGCGCAATCCGCCCGCACGATGGGCTGGGCAGAGGGCAACGTGGGATTAACGCTCTTGATCGGGGGGAAGTGGCGCGGTTGACGGGGCTCGAACCCGCGACCCCCGGCGTGACAGGCCGGTACTCTAACCAACTGAGCTACAACCGCGCATGGGCCTTTCGGCGAACCGTTCCAGGGGTCCTGGAAGGTCTATGATCCCCCTCCGGGGCGGACCCTGAACGTCAGGGCAGCGGGCGAAAGTGGCGCGGTTGACGGGGCTCGAACCCGCGACCCCCGGCGTGACAGGCCGGTACTCTAACCAACTGAGCTACAACCGCATTTTCGCCTTGCGGCGGACCGTTTCCGGCCCAATTCCCCTCCGGGGCGGATCCTGTTGACCCCAGGACGGGGTGGAGCAGTGGCGCGGTTGACGGGGCTCGAACCCGCGACCCCCGGCGTGACAGGCCGGTACTCTAACCAACTGAGCTACAACCGCTTGCTGCCCATCCAGCGTCGCCGCTGAATGTTGGGCTGTAATATTCTCAGGCCCGGGGCATCGTCAAGCGGTGTTTTCCCTTTTTGCGGACTTTCCCTGAAAAAAATCCGCTCCGGCCTTCAAGTCTCTGAAATTCATGGCAAAACCCAAGACGCACTGCACCCATGAAGATCACTGCACATGTCATGAAACTTGGAGAAGGTGGTGGGTGATGAGAGACTCGAACTCCCGACATCTTCGGTGTAAACGAAGCGCTCTACCAACTGAGCTAATCACCCGGTGACGGCGGATTTAGCGAAAGCCCGGGCTTTGTGCAAGGGTCAAAGCGCAGGTTTTTGCACCCCGCCCTTAGGGTTCAGCGCAACACCGTTTCCACGCCGCCCTCCAGCACGTAGACGCAGCCCTGTCCGTTTGGCAGTTCCGCCATCTGCGCCCGGTCCAGCCCGCAAGCGATGCCGCGCATCACCTGGCCGAGGAGGCCATGCGCGACCACGACGGAGGGGCCGCCGAGCGACGTCATGAAATCAAGGATCCGGGCGTGGAAGCTGGCAAACCCCTCTCCTCCCGGCGCGGCGCAAAACAGATCGAGGTGCCGCGGGTTGGCGGCGTGGATCTGCGGGTAGGCCGCAGCCACCTCCTCCAGGGTAAGCCCCTGGAAATCGCCGGCATATGCCTCCGCCAGACGGACGTCGGTTTCGAACGGTGCCCCGCCAAGCGCGATGTCTGCGGTCTGTTGCGCCCGCCCCAGAGGCGAGGCGAAACAGGGCGGACCGTCCTGCATTACAGCTGCCATCAGCCTGGCCTGATGCCGGGCCTGTGCGATGCCGGGTTCGTTCAGCGGTGATTCCAGCTGCCCCTGAATGCGCCGCTCGGCGTTCCACTTGGTCTGCCCGTGCCTGAGCAGCCAGATTTTCGGAAATTGCATGTGGCCTCCCCTGCCGCGCCCTGCCCGCACAAGTGGTAGCGGCTGCAGGCAGCCAGCGGAAGGCCAAACACCGGCGAAGTCACGAAAAGCAAAGGGCGCTCGACCCTTGCGGGGAGCGCCCTTCAGATCATGGTGGGTGATAAGAGATTTGAACTCCTGACATCTTCGATGTGAACGAAGCGCTCTACCACTGAGCTAATCACCCGTGAGGCCGGTGTTTACAGCGAGTGTTTCGGCTCTGCAAGAGGGGTGCGGGAAGAAAACTGCGGCTTCGGCGGATTTTTTTCGCGGGGGTTTGGGGCGCGCGCGGGAGGGGCTGTGCGCTCAAGATGCCGTGTACTCCCAAGCGCGGGACAAGGCCGCGAGGCCGCCGCGCATCGTCGGCGCGCACCCACGCGGCGGCGATTTGGTGAGGCTGGGCGGTCCCTCGATAAGGCGTACGGATTTGGCGGGGATAAACTGCCAGCCACCGCTGTTTGGATCGCCACCGCGCGCGCCTGCGATGCGCGGCTTGGGGCTTCTGCCTCAGCTTGCGGGCAGTGCGTCGCGGCGGATCATGGTGCGCAGTGTGAAGCTGGAGCGGGTGTTGCGAATCCCGGGCACCCGCATCAGCCGCTGTTCCAGGAAGCGGTCGAAATCGGTCAGGTCCGCGGCCACCACCCGCAGGAGGATGTCGCGGGTGCCGGTCATCAGGTAGCACTCCATCACCTGGTCGAACTGGCGCACCGCCTGCTCGAAGCTGATGATCGCCTCGGAAGACTGGCGCTCCAGCTCCACCGCGACGAAGATCGTCACCGGCAGCCCCAGCTTGGCCTGGTCCACCCGTGCAGAATAGCCGCTGATCACGCCGCTGTCCTCGAGGTTGGCGACCCGGCGGGCGCAGGGCGTCGGCGAGAGGCCCACCTGCTCGGAGAGCTCCGATATCTTCAGCCGCCCGTTGCGCTGCAATGCAGCCACGATCTTGCGGTCGATGGCATCCATAGGGATTTCCTCCAAAAGGCGCTCCCAATTTACGCGATAGCTCCAAAACTGTCACGCGCTGGGGCCGCATTTGGTGAAAACCCGCGTCGGCGGGACGCTATGATGCAATCAAATGAGGAGGATGTTTTTTCCGATGAAAATCTCTGCTGTGCCTTCCACCAGCCACGAAGAAATCTACCGTGTCGAAGACCCCGAGGTGGGGCTGACCGGTTTCATCGCCGTGCATTCGACCCTGCTTGGCCCGGCGGCCGGCGGGCTGCGGATGCGCCCCTACGAGAGCGAAGACGCCGCGCTGACTGACGTCAAGCGGCTGAGCGAAGGGATGACCTACAAGAACGCGGCAGCTGGCCTGCCGCTGGGCGGCGGCAAGGCCGTGATCATCGGTGATCCGGCAGCGCTGAAAACGCCGGAGCTGCTGCGCGCCTTCGCGCGGGCGATCGAGAGCCTCGACGGCCGGTACATCACCGCCGAGGACATGGGCATGAGCCCCGCCGACATGGCGATCCTGGCGGAAGAGACCCGGTTTGTGGCCGGTCTTGCGGATGGCGAGTTTGCCAGCGGCGACCCCTCCCCGATCACCGCGCGCGGCATCTTCAACGCGATCCGCACCGCGCAAGCCTTTAAGCACGGCAGCGCCGATCTGAACGGTGTGACCGTCGCGGTGCAGGGCCTGGGCCATGTCGGCTGGTATCTGAGCCAGTTCCTGCATGAAGCCGGCGCCAAGCTGGTGGTGACCGACATCGACGCGGGCCGCGTCGAGCAGGCGGTGGCCGAATTCGGCGCGCGCCCGGTTGGACTGGACGAGATCTACGGTGTTCAGGCCGACATCTTTGCGCCTTGCGCGATCGGGGGCATCCTGAACGCAAAGACCATTCCGCAGCTCAAGGTCAGCATCGTCGCGGGCGGCGCCAACAACCAGTTGGCGACGGCAGAAGACGGCGCGACGCTGCATGAGCGCGGCATCCTCTATGCGCCCGATTTCGTGGCCAACGGCGGCGGCATTATCAACGTGGCAACCGAGATCCTGAAGATCGCGGACCGCGAAGGCTTTGTCGCCGACAAGCTGGCGGCGCTGGACGCCACCATGGGCGCAATCCTGCGCCAGGCGAAAGCGGAGGACGTGAGCCCCGACGCGGCCGCGATCAAGACCGTGCGGGCCAAGATGGCTGACAGGGCGGCCTGAGCCACACCGGATCCACAGGGAGCGCCGGGGCGCGGCAATCGCGCCCGGGCATGATCCCAAGGATATGCCCCGCAAGAAGGGCCAGAACGGAAGATAAAGATAAAAAAAATGGGGGCGGCCCGCGAGGGACCGCCCTTTTTTTCAGCTCGCTTATGCGCCGCCGGCTGCCCGCCAATGGCGGGCGGCTTGGGATCAGTGCGCGGTGGCGCTTGCACCCTTTTCGGGCGTTTCCAGAGCAGCTTTCCTGGCCGCTTCGGCCTCTTCCGCTTCCTCGTCCCACTCGATGGGCTCGGGCGCGGAGACAAGCGCCAGTTTCAGCACCTCGGAGACGTGCGAGACGGGGATGATTTCCAGCCCTTCCTTCACGTTGTCCGGGATGTCCGGCAGGTCCTTTTCGTTCTCCTGCGGGATCAGCACCGTCTTGATGCCGCCGCGGAGCGCGGCCAATAGCTTCTCCTTCAGCCCGCCGATCGCCAGCGCGTTGCCGCGCAGGGTGACCTCGCCGGTCATGGCGATGTCCTTGCGGACCGGGATCTGGGTCAGCACCGATACGATGGAGGTCACCATCGCAAGGCCGGCCGAGGGGCCATCCTTGGGTGTTGCGCCCTCGGGTACGTGGACGTGGATGTCCCAGCGGTCAAAGCGCGGCGGCTTGATGCCGAGCTTCGGCGAGACCGAGCGCACGTAGGAGCTCGCCGCCTCGATCGATTCCTTCATCACGTCGCCGAGCTTGCCGGTGGTCTTCATCCGGCCCTTGCCGGGCAGGCGCAGGGCTTCGATCGACAGAAGCTCGCCGCCGACCGAGGTATAGGCAAGGCCCGTGACCACGCCGACCTGATCCTCCTTCTCGGCCAGGCCGAAGCGGAACTTGGGCACGCCGAGGAAATCGTCGAGGTTGCCGGATGTCACAGTGACATGATCAGTTTCCTTCTTGACGATCTTCGTCAGCGATTTACGCGCCACCTTGGCAATCTCGCGCTCCAGGTTCCGCACGCCCGCCTCGCGGGTGTAGGTGCGGATCATTGCGGTCAGCGCCTCGTCGGTGAGCTCGAACTCCTTGGATTTCAGCCCGTGGTTTTTGACCTGCTTGGCAACCAGGTGACGGCGTGCGATCTCGCGCTTTTCGTCCTCGGTGTAGCCCGACAGCGGGATGATCTCCATCCGGTCCAGCAGCGGGCCCGGCATGTTGTAGCTGTTCGACGTGGTCAGGAACATCACGTTCGAGAGGTCGTATTCCACCTCAAGATAGTGGTCCATGAAGGTGTTGTTCTGTTCCGGATCGAGCACCTCCAGCATTGCCGAGGCCGGGTCGCCGCGGAAATCCTGGCCCATCTTGTCGATCTCATCAAGCAGGATCAGCGGGTTGGTTGTCTTCGCCTTCTTCAGCGCCTGGATGATCTTGCCGGGCATCGAGCCGATGTAGGTGCGGCGGTGGCCGCGGATCTCGGACTCGTCGCGCACGCCGCCGAGCGAGATGCGGATGAACTCGCGCCCCGTGGCCTTGGCGACCGATTTGCCCAGCGAGGTCTTACCCACGCCCGGAGGGCCGACGAGGCAGAGGATCGGCCCCTTCAGCTTGGCCGAGCGCTGCTGCACGGCGAGATACTCGACGATGCGCTCCTTGACCTTCTCCAGACCGTAGTGGTCGGCGTCGAGGATTTCCTGCGCCTTGTTGAGGTCCTTCTTGACGCGCGACTTGGTGCCCCACGGGATCGACAGGATCCAGTCGAGGTAGTTGCGCACCACGGTGGCCTCCGCCGACATCGGCGACATGTTCTTGAGCTTCTTCAGCTCGGCCTCGGCCTTCTCGCGCGCTTCCTTGGAGAGTTTGGTCTCGGCGATCTTCTCTTCCAGCTCGGCGATTTCGCCTGCGCCTTCCTCGCCGTCGCCCAGCTCCTTCTGAATGGCCTTCATCTGCTCATTCAGGTAGTACTCGCGCTGGGTCTTCTCCATCTGCGACTTGACGCGGGTCTTGATCTTCTTCTCGACCTGCAGGACCGACATCTCGCCCTGCATCAGGGCATAGACCTTCTCCAGCCGCTCGCTGACCGAGAGCGTCTCAAGCAGTTCCTGCTTGCGGTCGACCTCGATGCCGAGATGGCCTGCGACCAGGTCCGCAAGCTTCGCGGGTTCGGTGGTCTCGCCGGCGGCGGCAAGCGCCTCCTCGGGGATGTTCTTGCGCACCTTGGCGTAACGCTCGAACTCGTCGCCGACGGTGCGCACCAGCGCCTCCGTGGTGGTGACGTCGCCCGGCATTTCCGCAAGGTGCTCGGCGCGGGCCTCGAAGAAGCTGTCGTTTTCAAGGAATTCGGTGATCTTGACGCGCACGTGGCCCTCGACCAGCACCTTCACGGTGCCGTCGGGCAGTTTCAGCAGCTGCAGCACATTGGCCAGCACGCCGGTGCGGTAGATGCCATCGGTTTCGGGATCGTCCTCCGACGGGTCGATCTGGCTCGACAAGAGGATCTGCTTGTCATCGGCCATCACCTCTTCCAAGGCGCGCACCGATTTGTCCCGGCCCACGAACAGCGGCACGATCATGTGGGGGAAGACCACGATGTCGCGCAGCGGCAGTACGGGGTAGGAGGAATTGAGTGGCTCTTGCATGCTCGGTCCTTTGGTTAGGCAAGACGGCCCGGCCCCGGCTTCCGGCAGCTTTGGCCCGTCTCCTCATTAGCTGTCTTTACTTGGTGCAGCAGCGGCAGCATTTCAACCGCTGCTCTTCAAGGCTGGGTGCCACCTTGCCCGCAGCAGGCCGCGGCCACAAGCGGCAATTCGGCAAAGGGTGAGCGAAGCGCTAACACCGCTGATGGAGGGAGAGCGGCGCGCGCTTCCTGCTCCGGCGGAATTCCACCTCATGAATACGTGCCGTGGAGTAAATTGCATTTGGATCACAGCCCATTTCTGAAGCGGCATCAGATTCGCCTACCGATTGACTTCGAGCCCCGAATTTTCGATTTCGCGTTGCAGAAAGGAAAACCACCAATGAAGACAAAAACGCTTTCAGGCTTGCTCGTTCTTTCCGTATCGGGCTGCATGTCCTACGCGCCGATTGACACGCCGCCCCAGCGGGTTGCATTTGCGAGCGAAACAGCCCGGGACAACGTGCACGACTTTTCCTCCGTCGCCATCAGAACAATAAAAGGAGAAGGTTCCAAAAAGGCCGAGGTCAAAGGGGCCGCCTGTACGCTCCGCGGCACCGGCTACTCCGCGCGCGTCATCACCCCCGCCATGGTCGAGCTTCCCACCTATCTTGGCAAGACCGATCCCGTGCAGGTCACATGTACCGCTGGCGCCATGAGTGCGGCGGAAACGGTCAAACCCTACAACCTGACCCTTGCCAACATTAAGAGCGCACAGGCGTCAGGCGGCGGGCTGGTTGGAGTCCTGGCCGTGGCGGTGACGAAGGGCATTATGAAATCCGCGCGCGATCCGTCGAAAGACATTTACGCCTATCGTGATTCGATTGCGCTGACGCTTGCGACCGGCCAATGAATACTGCCGCCCGCTGGGCGCTCCTGCTGCCTATAGCTATTACCGCCTGCGGCCCGGTTTACGAACCGCCGGAGGAGGCCGTGACGGTCGCTTCCGGCAGCCGTGCGGCCGTTGTCGGCTATGAAGTGGCCACCGTCAGGACGGCATTCCAATCCGGGGGGGCCGTTGCGGAAATCAACGAGGCGGATTGCGTCTTGACCTACAACGGCGCGTCCACCCGCCTGAAAACGCCGCACCGGGTGCGGATTCCCATTCACGCTGGTGCCCAGCAGGAAATCGGCCTTGAGTGCAGGGCCGCGATCGGCCCTGCGGTGCAGACATCTCAGCGTTTCGTGCAGCCGCGTCTTGCAGAAGTCTCTGACGGTACTGCCCCAGACCGGATCTTCCCTGACACCATAGGAGCAGGCTTCAAGTAGCCCCACTTACAACCGCTCGATATCGCCCTGCGCGCGGGTGTCGTGGAACTCCTTCTGCCATGCCTCGAAGGTGCCTGCGGCGATCGCCTCGCGCATGCCCTGCATGATTTCCTGGAAGTAATGCAGGTTGTGCCAGGTGAGCAGCATGCCGGAGATCATCTCGTTCGAGCGGAACACGTGGTGCAGGTAGGCGCGGGAGTAGTTCGAGCAGGCCGGGCAGGAGCAATGCTCGTCCAGCGGGCGCGGGTCGTCCTGGTGGCGGGCGTTCTTGATGTTGACGACGCCGTAGCGGGTAAACGCCTGGCCGGTGCGCCCCGAGCGCGACGGCAGCACGCAGTCCATCATGTCGATGCCGCGCGCGACGGCGCCGACGATGTCGTCGGGCTTGCCCACCCCCATCAGGTAGCGCGGCTTGTCCTCGGGCAGCATGTCCGGCGCGAAGTCGAGGCAGCCGAACATTGCTTCCTGCCCCTCGCCCACCGCGAGGCCGCCGACGGCGTAGCCGTCGAAGCCGATGTTCTTCAGCGCCTCGGCGCTTTCCTCGCGGAAGTCCTTTTCCAGCCCGCCCTGCTGGATGCCAAAGAGCGCATGGCCCGGCCGGTCGCCGAAAGCCTCGCGGCTCCGCTCCGCCCAGCGCATCGATAGGCGCATGGAGCTGGCGATGCGGCCGCGGTCGGCGGGCAGCGCCGGGCACTCGTCGAAACACATCACAATGTCGGAGCCCAGAAGCCGCTGGATCTCCATCGAGCGTTCGGGGGTGAGCTCGTGACGCGAGCCGTCGATGTGGCTCTTGAAAGTCACGCCCTTCTCGGTGAGGTTCCTGAGGCCTGCGAGCGACATCACCTGGAAGCCGCCGCTATCGGTGAGGATCGGCCGCTCCCAGTTCATGAACTTGTGGAGGCCGCCCAGCCGGCCGATGCGCTCGGCCGTGGGGCGCAGCATCAGGTGGTAGGTATTGCCCAGAAGGATGTCCGCCCCCGTGGCGCGCACGCTTTCCGGCATCATTGCCTTCACGGTAGCGGCTGTACCCACGGGCATGAAGGCAGGAGTACGGATATCGCCGCGCGGAGAATGGATGACTCCGGTGCGCGCTTTGCCGTCCCGGGCCTTCATTTCAAAGTTGAAAAGCTCTGCCATCTCGTGTTCCTGCGTTTCTTCTGTACCCTCGGGGGGCGTGATTCCCCCCTAATGCCAAGGAGCCATGCGCATGTCCACAGATGACCAGCCGCCGCAGCTGACACCTCAGTTGACTCTCGGCTGGGAGGAATGGATCAGTCTGCCCGAGCTCGGCCTGCCCGCGCTGCGCGCCAAGGTCGATACCGGCGCGCGCACCTCGGCGCTGCATGCGACCGAGATAGAAACCTTCGGCCCAGCAAGCGCGCCGCGGGTGCGCTTCATGGTGCACCCGATCCCCGGACAGTACGACGTGGAAATCCCCTGCTCGGCGCTGATCGCGGACCGGCGCGAGGTGACCTCGTCGAACGGCGAAAGCGAGCTGCGCTTTGTCATCAAGACGGCGTTGGAGGTGGCCGGACAGTCCTGGCCGGTGGAGGTGACGCTGACCGACCGGCGCGGCATGGCCAAGCACATGCTGCTGGGCCGCCAGGCGCTGGCCGAGAACGTGACCGTGGCGCCGGCCGAACGCATGTGCCAGCCAGAGCTGGACTATTCCGTCTACGCCTCCGCCGACATCCGCCGGGTAGCGCCGAAGCGGGCGCTGCGCATCGCGGTGCTCAGCCGGGAGAGAAACCATTCAACCCGCCGCCTGGTCGAGGAAGGCGAGAAGCGCGGCCATACGGTAGAGGTGATCGACACCACCCGCTGCTACATGTCGATCAATGCGCTGGCGCCGGAGATCCACTATGACGGCAAGCGCCTGCCCCGTTATGACGCGGTGATCCCGCGCATTGGCGCCTCAGTCACGCAATATGGCACCGCGCTTCTGCGCCAGTTCGAAGCGCTGCACACCTACTGCGTCAACGGCAGCGCCGGCATCACCGCGAGCCGCGACAAGCTGCATGCGCATCAGCTGCTGGCGCGGCAGAAGATCGGCATGCCTGCCACAGCCTTTGCCGCCTCCCCCAAGGACACCCGCAGCCTGATCGATATCGTGGGCGGCGCGCCCTTGATCGTGAAGCTGCTGGAAAGCACGCAAGGCAAGGGCGTGGTGCTGGCCGAGACCCGCAAAGCGGCGGAATCGGTGATCACCGCCTTCCGCGGGCTGAAGGCGAACTTCCTGGTGCAGCAATTCGTGAAGGAGGCCGCGGGCGAGGACATCCGCTGCCTGGTGGTCGGCTCCAAAGTGGTGGCGGCAATGAAGCGGTCGGGTGCGGAGGGCGATTTCCGCTCCAACCTGCACCTGGGCGGCAGCGCCGAGGTGGTGCGCATCACCAAGGAGGAGCGCTCTGCCGCGGTGCGGGCTGCCAGGGCCTTCGGCCTTGGCGTCGCGGGGGTGGACTTGTTGCGCTCGGACACCGGGCCCAAGGTGCTGGAAGTGAACTCGTCCCCTGGTCTGGAAGGGATCGAGAAGACCGTCGGCAAGAACATCGCCGGGCTGATTTACGACGAGATAGAGGACCGCGTCCGCCCCACCCCCCTGCGGCGCAAACCGCCCCGCGGCTGAGGCGCGCTCCAACCTGACGCGCGCTGCCCGCTCTCCGGCGGCACTTGACCTGCCGCACGCCGCGGATGATCCTGCGGCGAAGGATCTGGCAGGAAAGAACATTCATGACCCAAGAGGACATCCTGGAAGCGCTGGCCGGCAATCTGCTCTACCTGCTTGCCGCCATATTTCTGATAATTGTGGTGCTGAAGGGCATCCGCATCGTGCCGCAATCGCAGAAATTCGTGGTCGAGCGCTTCGGGCGGCTGCATTCGGTACTTGGGCCGGGCATCAACTTCATCGTCCCTTTCCTTGACCAGGTGGCACACCGCATCTCGATCCTGGAGCGCCAGCTGCCGAATGCCACCCAGGATGCGATCACCCGCGACAACGTGCTGGTGCAGATCGACACGTCGGTGTTCTACCGCATCCTGGAGCCGGAAAAGACCGTCTACCGCATCCGTGACGTGGACGGCGCCATTGCCACCACGGTGGCCGGTATTGTGCGGGCCGAGATCGGCAAGATGGACCTCGACGAGGTGCAATCGAACCGTTCGCAGCTCATCGGGCAGATCCAGGCCAGCGTTGAAAGCGCGGTTGATGATTGGGGGATCGAGGTGACGCGGGCCGAGATTCTCGACGTGAACCTCGACCAGGCAACGCGGGATGCGATGCTTCAGCAGCTGAATGCCGAACGCGCGCGCCGCGCCGAGGTGACCAAAGCGGAAGGCCAGAAGCGCGCGGTGGAACTGGCCGCCGACGCCGAGCTTTACGCCGCCGAGCAGACCGCCAAGGCCCGCCGCATCGAGGCCGAGGCGGAGGCTTTCGCCACCCGCGTGGTCGCCGAAGCGATCCGCGAAAACGGTCTGGAGGCGGCGCAGTACCAGGTCGCCCTGAAGCAGGTGGAGGCGCTGAACGCGCTTGGCGCCGGTGAGGGCAGGCAGACCATCCTGGTGCCCGCCCATGCGCTGGAGGCCTTCGGTGATGCATTCAAACTGCTGAAGGGCGTGAAGGGATGAGCACGGTGCCGATTTGGGCGCTGTGGTGGGTGTGGTGCGCTGCCGCCCTGCTCCTTGCGATCCTGGAGGTGCTGGTGCCGGGGTTCATCTTCCTCGGCTTTGCCATCGGCGCCGCCGGAACCGGGCTTCTGCTGGTTTTCACCGCCGGCTGGAGCCTGCCGGCGCTGCTGCTGATCTTCGCGGCGCTGTCGCTGGCGGCCTGGCTGGTGCTGCGCCGCCTGTTCAAAGGCCCCAAGGGCCAGGTGAAGACCTTCGACCGCGACATCAACGACTGATATCAACGACTGGCGCCGTGCGGCTGTCCGCAATGCGGCACCTCCCGTCCTTCGCCTCGCCTTCCGCCGCCTCCCCTTCCGCGGCAGGGTCAGAAGCGGAAACCGATCCCGGCCAGCAGGCTGTGGGTGGTGGCGTCGTGGCGGAAGTAAGTGGCGCTGCCCGGGCTGCCGCGCTCGAAATCCACCCCCAGCCCGCGGTACATCACATAGATCGAAGCGCGCTTCCAGCGGTGGTAGATCAGCCCGCCCATCACCGACCAGCTCAGGTCCGACCCGGCTCCGAAGCCGCCTGCGTCGCCCTCCAGCAAAAGGCTGTAGTCCTGCGACAGCCGCCGCTGCCAGCGCAGCCCGGCCATCGGCTCGGTCCAGGAGGCCGCCTGCCGCGCCGGGCCCGCCTCCACCCCGACATCCCAATGACGCAGTCCGGCATAGGCGTCGAACCGGTCCCGGCCCGTTCCAAAGCGGTAGGTGGCCGCCGCCTCTGCGATGCGCTGTTCGTAAGCGACCGGCAGCCGCCCGGCGGTGCTGTCCGCATCCTGTTCGGCATCCAGCACCGCATACCGCAGCAGAACCCCCGCGCCGCCGGCATGCCGGGCCTCGAACTGGAGCATACCGCCCGCATCAAGCTCGCTTAACGGATTGGCGGCGCGGAGCGACAGGCCACCCCCAACCCAGCCCAGTTCGGTCCGCCCTTCCACCGAAGGCGCCACCAGCATCGGCGTGACTTGGAACTCCCAGAGGCTCTGGGCCTGCGCCGGGCAGCCCGCGGCCAAGGCCAGCGCGAACCAGGCAAAGGCGCAGAAACAGGCAGAAAATGCGGGCATGGACCTCCCCCCGTCCGGCCGCGGCGGTCGGCCCCGCGGCCTCAAACACTTGATACCGCGGGAAGTTTGGTGCCGCGGCAGGGGGAGTATAATATCTAGCCCGCGGGGCGGCGGCGGGCGAAGTCTTCACGCCAAAGTGATTAACGCCGCAATATTCCGCGCGCGCCCCCTACATTCCGCGCGCGCCCCCTACTGCCCTGCCCCCACTGGACGCCGCCCTGGCGATTCCCTATATAAACCGTCGGGAAACCAGACTGGGACCGATATGACCAACGCCTCCGAACCGCTCGAAGGGACGCCGCTGATTGCGCCCTCCACCGTCCACCATCCGCTCTACGAGGCGGTGGCCGATGCCTGCCGCTCTGTGTACGACCCTGAAATCCCGGTCAATATCTACGAGCTCGGCCTGATCTACACGATCGACATCAGTGACGAGAACGACGTGAAGATCATCATGACGCTGACCGCGCCGGGCTGCCCGGTAGCGGGTGACATGCCGGGCTGGATCGTCGATGCGGTCTCGCCGGTGCCCGGCGTGAAGAGCGTCGACGTGCAGCTTACCTGGGAGCCGCCCTGGGGCATGGAGATGATGTCGGACGAGGCGCGGCTGGAACTTGGCTTCATGTGAAGCCCTGCCGCACTGCGGAACCGGCGCGGCGGGAAACTCCCGCGCGCTGCTTTCGTGCTGGGGCGCCCTTGAGAGACGGGCGGGACGCGCCTAGATTGAATGTAACGCGCGAATTTTTGGAGACCCGGATGTTTGGAATTCCCGGCAAACAGGCTGTGACCATAACGCCCAGGGCGGCGGCGCAGATCGCCAAGCTGATGCAGAAAGACGGCCATGCCGGCCTGCGCATCGGCGTCAAAAAAGGCGGCTGCGCAGGCATGGAATACACCATGGAATATGTCGACCAGCCCGCGCCCAACGACGAGGTGGTGGAGCAGGACGGCGCACGCGTGCTGATTGCGCCGATGGCGCAGATGTTCCTCTTCGGCACCGAGATCGATTATGAGGTCTCGCTCCTCGAAAGCGGCTTCAAGTTCAACAATCCCAACGTGGCCGAGGCCTGCGGCTGCGGCGAGTCCATCTCCTTCAAGGAGGTGCCGGGCAGCTGAGCGGGCACCCCCGGGGGCGAAGCAGAGACAAGGGCGGGGATCACCCCGCCTTTTTTCATGCCGAGCCCCTCCGTGCCCCGCAGGCCGCGGCGAATTGCGCGAGCGCCCGCGCGGTGCTACCACCTCCCCAGACACAACAAGCGGAGGCGGCGATGCGGCGGAAACTGGCGGCAGGCAACTGGAAGATGAACGGCACCGGCGAGGCGCTCGCCGAACTGAAGGCGCTGGCGGAGCGGCACCCCGATCCCTCCGTGGAGGTGCTGCTGTGCCCGCCCGCCACGCTCCTGTCCCGCGCGGCGGCCGCCGCCGAAGGCAGCGCGCTCCGCTTTGGCGGACAGGATTGCCACGCCAAACCCTCCGGCGCCCACACCGGCGACATCAGCGCAGCTATGCTGAAGGAAGCGGGCGCCGCCGCGGTGATCCTCGGCCACTCCGAGCGCCGCGCGGATCATGGCGAAAGCGACGCGGTGGTGTGTGCCAAGGCCGGGACGGCGATTGCCGCGGGGCTGACCGCCATCGTCTGCCTCGGGGAGACTTTGGAGCAGCGCGAAGCGGGCAACACCCTCGCAGTGGTGACAGGCCAGCTCGCGGGCTCGGTGCCCGAGGGCATCACCGGCGGCAACCTGGTGATCGCCTACGAACCGGTCTGGGCCATCGGCACCGGCAAGGTGGCTTCGCTGGAAGAAATTACCGAGGTGCACGACGCCTTGCGCGCCGCCCTGGCGCAGCGTTTCGGGCAAGAGACCGCGGATGCCATCCGGCTGCTCTACGGCGGTTCGGTAAAGCCCGCCAACGCAACGGAAATCTTTGCCGTCTCCAACGTCGATGGCGCCCTGGTCGGCGGTGCCAGCCTCAGGGCTGCGGACTTCGCCCCGATCATCGCGGCGCTTGAGGCAAGCTGAACGTGCCTTCCGGCGCGGGCCTCCGGCGGGAGTATTCCGGGGAAAGATGAAACCATGGAAGCTTTCACCTTCCCTCAAATACTCCGGGGTGAATTGGCCGGAGGCCAAGAGGGGCAGCGCCCCTGCCCTGAACCGGCAAAGAAACGCCCCGGCACTGCCGGGGCGTTTTCCATTTTGGCAGACCTGACAAGGTGAAGGCGCCTAGTTGGTGATGATCTCCGGTCCCATCACCGCGTTTGGCACCACTGTCGACAGCCACGGCACATAGGTGATCAGGATCAGGAAGACGAAGAGCACGGCCAGGAACGGCAGCGCTGCGCGCACCACGCCCATCATCGGCATGCCCGCGACGCCGGAGGTCACGAAGAGGTTCAGGCCCACCGGCGGGGTGATCATGCCAATCTCCATGTTCACCACCATGATGATGCCGAGGTGGATCGGGTCGATGCCGAGCTCGATGGCGATCGGGAACACCAGGGGCGCGACGATCACCAGGAGGCCCGAGGGCTCCATGAACTGGCCGCCGATCAGCAGGATCACATTCACCACGATCAGGAACATCACCGGGCCGAAGCCGGCCGAAAGCATCGCGTTGGCGATCTGCTGCGGCACCTGCTCATCGGTCAGCACGTGCTTCAGGATCAGCGCGTTGGCGATCACGAACAGCAGCGTCACTGTCAGCTTGCCTGCCTCGAACAGCGTGTGCCTGGTGTCGCTGTGGAAGAAGGCGGTGGCCAGCGCGTAGGGCTTGCGGAACAGCGGTGTGCTGGGGGCATCGGCGCCGTTGGAGAGCGGCCCCATATCCTTGTAGACGAAACTGGCGATCAGGAAGGCATAGATCGCCGCCACTGCCGCGGCCTCGGTCGGGGTGAAGATGCCGCCGTAGATGCCGCCCAGGATGATCACGATCAGGAACAGGCCCCAGCCGGCCTCGCGCGCGGACTGAAACACTTCGCCCCAGCCGCGCCACTCGCCCTTGGGCAGGTTCTTGACCTTGGCCATCACATAGATGGTTACCATCAGCATCAGGCCCGCCAGCAGCCCCGGAATCACGCCTGCGAGGAACATCCGGCCCACCGAAACCTCGACCGCGGCGGCATAGACCACCATTACGATCGACGGCGGGATCAGGATGCCGAGCGTGCCTGCGTTACAGATTACGCCTGCGGCGAACTCCTTGGAGTAGCCGACCTGGCGCATGCCCGCGATCACGATGGAGCCGATCGCCACCACAGTGGCGGGCGAGGAGCCGGAGAGCGCGGCAAACAGCATGCAGGCAAAGACGCCCGCAATCGCCAGTCCGCCCGGCAGGTGGCCGACGCAGGCGATGGAGAAGCGGATGATCCGCCGCGCCACGCCGCCCGTGGTCATGAAGCTGGAGGCGAGGATGAAGAAGGGGATCGCCAGAAGGGTGAAATGGCCCTCGAAGGCCTCGAACAGCGTGCCGGCAACCGAGGCCAGTGAACTGTCGGAATAGAACAGCAGGAACAGCGTCGAGGAGAGCCCGAGCGAGACGGCAATCGGCACGCCGATGAGCAGGAGTCCGATCACCATGGCAAAGAGCAGGACAACTTCCATCAGTCATGGTCTCCGGATTGCGCGCGCACTTCGGCGATTTCGTCTTCGACTTCGTGGCTGGCCACCAGCCGGTCGGCGTCGCCCCGGGCAATCTGCACCGCGGCCTGGATGAAGCGGGCCACCAGCAGAAGCATGGAAAGCGGCAGCACGATATACGGCACGACCTTCGGCAGCTTCTCGTAGGAGTCGCCGTAGTTGATCAGGTCTTCGAGGAAGCGCAGCGCGCTGACCATCGGCACGTCCTGCACCTCGTAGAAGCTCTGCGAGCGCGCCGAGGTGTCAAAGCCGGTGGGGAACCAGCGCCCCGAGGTTGGCGGCAGATCGGCAAACACCGCCCAGTAGTCATAAGCGCCCTTCAGCAGCAGCAGCGAGAAGACGATGCAGCAGGCGGCGGCAAAAAGGCCCACGGCCCTGCGTGCGCCGGGGCTCAGCATGTTGATGATGGCGTCCACCCCCAGGTGGGCATGGCTCTTCACCGCATAGGCCGCTCCCAGCAGTACCAGCCAGGCAAACAGGAAGACGGTGAGTTCCAGCGCCCACAGGATGTTGGAATTGAAGACGAAACGCGCGACCACGTTGGCAAAGGTGATGATGGTCATCAGCCCCAAGAGCAGGGCGATCAGGGTTTCTTCCAGTGCATTGATCAGCCCGGACGGGCCAGGTCTTGCCCCCGACATAGGTCTCTCCTGCTAATGTTCGGAAAAAAGGTCAGGCGGCGGATCCCCGCGCCGCCTGCAAGACCGGAGCGCGCTGCGCTGATACGTGCGCGCCCCGGGGTGCGGCCTGCTTTCCAGGCCTGCTTTCTTAAAGGCCGGCGTTGACGGACTGTGCCGCGTCAATCTTGTCCTGGCCGACGTCGCCGGAGAACTGCTCCCAGACCGGCTTCATCGCCTCGACCCAGGCCTGGCGCTGCTCGGGCGTGAGTTCACGCACCACGCCGCCCGCGTCGATGATCGCCTGCTTCGCCTCAGCGTTGACCTTGGCGGATTCCGAGTTGCGGGTGGCGGTCACTTCCTCGAGGATGGTGAGAAACTGGTCGCGCACCTCCGGCTCCAGGCTGTCGAGCCAGTCGACCGAGGTCACCACCAGGTAGTCGAGCACGCCGTGGTTGGTCTCGGTGATGCCGTCCTGCACCTCGAAGAACTTCTTGCCGTAGATGTTGGACCAGGTGTTCTCCTGGCCGTCGACCACGCCCTGTTGCAGCGCGCCGTAGACCTCGGAGAAGGCCATTTTCTGCGGGCTGCCGCCGATCGCTTCCATCTGCGCGACCAGCACGTCGGAGGACTGCACGCGGAACTTCAAGCCGTTGGCGTCTTCCGGCGCAATCAGCGGCTTGTTGGCCGACATCTGCTTCATGCCGTTATGCCAGAAGGCCAGGCCCTGCAGGCCGCGGCGCTGCATGGAATCGAGCATGCCCTGGCCGGTTTCCGAACCTTGGAAGGCATCGACGGCCTCGATGCTCTTGAACATGAAGGGCAGATCGAAGAGGCGGAACTGCTTGGTGAACTTCTCGAATTTCGAGAGGCTCGGTGCGGCCAGCTGGACGTCGCCCTGCAGCATCGCTTCCAGCACCTTGTTGTCATTGTAGAGCGTGGAGTTCGGGTAGACCTCCATGCACATCTTGCCGTCCATTTCCTCGTTCACGCGCTTTTCCAGCAGCGAGGCGGCGATCCCCTTGGGGTGCTTGTCGGTGTTGGTGACGTGGCTGAACTTGACGACGATCTCGCCTTCGTCGCAGGCCGCGTTGGCAACGCCCGCGGTCACGGTGAGTGCCATGGCGGTGGCGGCGGCGGTCATGAATTTCATTGGTTTCCTCCCGGTTTTCAGACATGCGTTGGGCGCATGGGTGTCTTCGGCGGCAAGGATCGCGGATGGCGGAGGTGCGCTCAAGACGTGAGTCGCGATTCGGATGGGCCAGGAATTTTCGCCTCTTTTCAGCACCTTGTTTGCACTCCTGCTTCCCTGGACCCTCCATGCCGAGCGAAGTGTGCGGAATGCCGCACAGGCTGGCGGCGGCACTGTGCGGAAAACCGCACAGATGTTAGCGCCCGCAAAAGTGAGCAGAATCATGCCTTTGTCTGCTCCCAAATGACTGGCACCGCACCTTGAATAAAGCCGTGCAGCAGACGCCTCGGCTCGATGTTGCGCAGAAACGTTAGGCCTGCGCCTGCCTGGGCTGGCGCGAATGCGCCTGCCGGGGGGCAGGCAGGCGCAGGCCGGGCCGCAAGCGGCCCGGCCACGGATCGCGAAACAAGAGAGGCTCGCGGCGGCGCGGACGTAGGCAGAGCAGCACGGGAAATCGAAACAGTGCGAAGCCCGCCCCCCCTCAGCGGCGGTAATCCTCGGGGCGGATGCCGTAGCGGGCGAGCTTATCGTAGAAGGTCTTGCGCGGCAGCTTCAGCGCTTCGGCGGCGGCGGCGGCGCGGCCGTTCTGGCGGCCGAGCGCCGCGATCAGCAGCGAGCGCTCCACCTGTGCCAGCTGCTCCACAAGCCCCAGGCCGGACGCGGCGGAAGCTTCCTCGGGCATGCCCAGGACAAAGCGCATCGCTGCGGACATCAGCGAGCGCGCGTTGCCCGGCCAGTCCTGCGCCATCAGCGCGGCGAGATGCTCCTGGGTGATCTCCGGCGGTTCGATTCCGGCCTGCTCGGCGGCCTGCGCAACGTAGTGGCGGAACAGCACCGGGATGTCACCCGGCCGCTCCGACAAGGCCGGGATGCGCACCCGCATCACGTCGAGCCGGTAGAACAGATCCGCGCTGAAGCGCCCCTCGGCCACCCGGCCCGCCAGATCCGCGCTGGAGCCTGCGATCACCCGCGCCCGGACGCCCTGTTCGAGCTGTTCCAGCAGCGCAAACTGGGCCGGCTCCGGCAGCGCCTGCACCTCGTCAAGGAACAGCGATCCACCCGCGGCCTGCTCCCAGAGCTCCGCAAAGGCCGCGGGGGTCAGCCCGGCGGCAGCCCGCTTCACGAAGGCCCCCTGGCCGGCCGGCGACATCAGGTGGATCACCTCCGCCACCTTGGAAATACCGCTTCCAGGGGCGCCCAGAACCAGCACCTCCACTCCGGAAGACGCCACCGCCCGCACCCGGTGCCGCAGGTCCTCGGCCTGGGGGGAGCTGCCATAGAGCAGCCGTGCGGCCGGGTCGCCGTCTTCCAACTGGCGCTTGAGCCGGCGGTTCTCCAGCACCAGGCCTCTTGTCTTCAGCGCGCGCTGCAGCACCGGCAGGAAATCGGCGGCCGCGCAGGGTTTCTCCAGAAAGCCGAAGGCGCCTTCGGACATGGCTTTCACCGCCATCGGAATGTCGCCCTCGCCGGTGAGCAGGATCACCGGCAGCTCGGCGTCGACGCCGCGGGCATAGTCCAAGAGGTGAAACCCGTCCCGCCCCGGCATCCGGATATCGGAAACGATGATGCCGTCGAACTCCGGCGTGATCAGGTCCTTGGCCGCGACGAAAGACCCTGCCGTCACCGCGTCGAGATCGTTGAGCTCGAGCGTCTGCGACAGCGCCTCGCGCACCGCGGCATCGTCATCGACCAGGAGAACCTTGCGCGTCATGCCGCATCTTCCTTCTTCGCGGGCGCGGTTTCAGCACCCGCCCAGGGCTCCAGCTCCACCGTGAACATCGCGCCGCGCTCCGTGTTCACGCCGCGGATGTTGCCGCCAAAGCTCTGCACCAGCCCGTAGGAGATCGACAGCCCCAGCCCCATGCCCTCGGAACTGCCCACGGCCTTGGTGGAGTAGAAGGGCTCGAACATCTTCTCCGGCTCCTTGATGCCGGGGCCGTTGTCCTGGACGGTGACGCGGATCGGCGCGCCTTCGGGGGTGCTGGCGTGCAGGGCCAGGGTGATTTCGCGCGCCTCCTGCGCCAGCATCGCGTCGGCTGCGTTGTTGATGAGGTTGACGAAGACCTGCGTCAGCCGCACCTCGCCGCCCCAGGCATGGATTGGCGCCGGATGCGCCTCCGGCCGCCAGGTGAGCTGCACATTGTCGTTGCGCAGCCGCGGCGCGGTGAGTTCCACGGCGGTGTTCAGCACCTGGACCAGGTCGACCCGCGCCATCGGCTCGCTTTCGTTGCGGGCAAAGGCGCGCAGGTTGCGGATGATCCGCGCCATCCGCGCCGCCATGCCGGCAATCCGGCCGAGGTTCTCGCCCGTACGCTCCGTGTTGCCGCGGGCGAGGAAAGCGGCGCCGTTCTCGGCATATTGCTGGATCGCCATCAGCGGCTGGTTCAGTTCATGGCTGATCCCGGCCGACATCTGCCCAAGCGCGGAGAGCTTGCCGGCCTGCACCAGTTCCTGCTGCGCGCGTTTCAGCGCGGCCTCGGCCTCCTCGCGCTCGCCCACCTCGCGCCGGAGGCGGGTGTTGGCGGCCAGGAGCGCCCTGGTGCGCGCCGCGACCCGGGTTTCCAATACAGCGTTGGCCTCGGCCAGGGTGCGGCGGCGCTCGGTCGCGACAAACAACAGCGCACCGAATGCCAGGCACAGCGCCGCCAGCGTCGCCGCCTGCAGCCCCGCCAGCCGCTGCGCCGGGGCCACGTCGACGAGGATCTCTCCCAGCATGCCGATCACCGGCAGATCGACGCTCAGATGCAAAGCGCGCTCCGGCAAGTAGGGGCCGGCCGCCAGAGTCCAGATCTCGTGCCCGCCATGCTCGCTGCGGCCGGTGATGCGGGGGATGTCTTGCGGCCGGTTTTCCGAGCCGCCGCGCCCGGGTCGGAAGCGCTGCCAGAACAGCAGCTCGGAGCGGTTGGAGATAAAGACCTCACCACTCCTGCCGGTGAAGAAGACCGCGGGCAGAGAGCCGCGCCAGGTCTGCTCCACCTCTGCCACATCAGCCACCACCACCAGCGCGCCGCGCACGCCGCCTTCCGGCGCAAAGACCGGGGCCGCGTAAAAATATGCCCGCTGTCCGCCGGGCTGCAGCACGCCATGGCCAGTGCCGAGCGCACCCTGCATGGCGCGGCGGAAATAGGGTGCCTCTGCCACGCTGGGCCCAGCGACTTCTTCGGCCGCGGCCAGCACCCGGCCACCGGGGGCAGCAAAGAATACATCCAGCGCCGCGGTCTTGTCCGCGACCGAACGCAGCAGTGCTGCAGCCTCCCCGCGCAGCGGCTCTTCCCGCGCCGCAGCCAGACCCGCCAGCCCGGGATGCGCCGCGGTCAGAACGGCAAGCTCCTGGTAGACCTGCAACTGCGTGCTGACCCGGTCCGAAGCGAGTGCCAGATCGGCAGCACTGCGCTCAGCCAGCGCGTCCAGCGCCTGGCGGTAGCCATAGGACCAGACCCCGGCGGTGAGGGCTGCCACGGCAAGGGCAAAGGCCAGCGGCAGGCGCCAGCGGGTGAAGCTGCGTGATATCATTGCCGCAGACTAGCAAAGCAGCGCTTGCATTGGCCAGCGCCGCCGGCAAAATCGCTCCCCATGAAGAGCTTGACCCAACTCCCCGCCGATCCGGCCTTTGCGCAGGACCCCTATCCGTTTTATGCCGCGGCCCGCCGCGACGGCCCGCTGCACTACTGGCAGGACTATGGCATGGTGGCCGCCTTCCGCCACGACGCCGTGCACATGCTGCTGCGCGACCGCCGCTTCGGCCGCGAGGTGCCGGAGGAACTGCAGAAGCCCGGGCCGCAGCACCTCGCGCCCTTCCTGGCGGTGGAGGCGCATTCGATGCTCGACGCCGAGCCGCCGCGCCACACCCGCCTGCGCCGCCTGGTGCTGCGCGCCTTCACCTCGCGCGAGATCGCGGCGCTGGAGCCCTGGCTGGAGGAGCTCTGCAACGAGCTGATCGATCGTTTCCCGGCCGAACCCTTCGACCTCCTGGAGGCCTATTGCACCCAGGTGCCGGTACTGGCGATCTGCCGCCTGCTGGGCGTGCCCGCGGAAATGGCGCCGCAGCTTCTCGACTGGTCGCACAAGATGGTGGCGATGTACCAGGCCTCGCGCACCGAAGAGACCGAACACGCCGCCGCCGCGGCCTCCCAGGCTTTTGCGGATTTCCTGCGCGGCTACGTCGAGGAGCGCCGCAGCCAGCCCGGAGACGACCTGATCACCCGCCTGATCGCGGCCGAGGAAGAAGGCGACAAGCTCTCCTCCGACGAGCTGATCGGCACCTGCATCCTTCTGCTGAACGCGGGCCACGAGGCGACGGTGCACGGGCTCGGCAACGGGGTGAAGACGATGCTGCAAAAGGGCTGGCAGCCGGAGTGGCTTGCACCCGAAGGCATCGACGGGCTGGTCGAGGAGATCCTGCGCTACGACCCGCCGCTGCACATGTTCACCCGCTACGCCTACGAGGAGGCCGAGGTCTTCGGCCATACCTTCCAGCGCGGCGACCAGGTGGCACTGCTGCTGGCCGCCGCCAACCGCGACCCGGCGGCGCTCGACGATCCCGAGCGCTTCGACCCGGCGCGCCCGCCCAAAGTCAACAAGTCCTTCGGCGGCGGCCTGCACTTCTGCGTTGGCGCGCCGCTTGCGCGGCTGGAGATGAAGATCGCCCTGCCCGCGCTGTTCGAGCGCTGCCCGAACCTGCGCCTTGCCGAGCCGCCGGAATACTCCAACACCTATCACTTCCACGGGCTGAAGCGGCTGATGGTGCAGGTCTGAAGCACCGCGCCCTAGGCCGGCCTCGGCGCTATGGGTATTTACAGTCAGAAAGCAGCCGCAGACTTTTGCCCCCACTTTCTGACCTCAAATACCCAAAGAGCTACTCCTGCAGGGGGAGCATGGTGGTCGACTTGATCTCCTCCATCGAGAGGAGCGCGGTGACATTGTGCACCCGCACCTCGGAGATCAGCGCCTGGTAGAACTTGTCGTAGGCGCGCGCATTCTGCACCCGCACCTTTAGGATGTAGTCGATTTCCCCCGCGAGCCGGTGCGCCTCCTGCACCTCGGGGCGTTCCTTCAGCGCCTTGAGGAACTTTGCCTGCCAGTCGGATTCATGCTCCGAGGTGCGGATCAGCACGAAGAAGCAGGCCTCGAACCCTAGTGCTTCGGGGTCCAGGAGCACGGTCTGCTGGCCAATCACCCCGGCCTCGCGCAGCTTGCGGATGCGATTCCACACCGGGGTCTTGGAAGAGCCCACCCGGCGGGCGATTTCGTCCAGCGACTGGCTGGCATCCCGCTGCAGCTCGGCCAGAATTTTCCGGTCTGTGGCGTCGATCCGCACCGTCATTCCTGTTTTCTCCTTCTGCGAGGACCATTCGGCCTGTCGTTCGGCCCTGTCGGAACCCATGTTCTTATTTCCCCGCCCATATGGCGTCATGGCGGGAATATTTCCTATATCTGAGGGCAAGTCAAACCCACCCCGGAGAGCCAAGCGATGCCATCCCGTCCCACAGCAGCCGATCCCGCAGCGCCCCTGGGCGCGCCGGTTCCGGGCGAAGTGGTGATTGCCGGCTCCGGGCCGGGCGATCCGGACCTGCTGACCGTGAAGGCGCTGAAGGCGCTGCAGAAGGCTGATGTGGTGCTGCACGACCGTCTGGTCAGCGCGGAGATCCTCGCGCTCGCAGGCCCGCAGGCGGTGCTGGAGGATGTCGGCAAGGAGGGCTTCGGCCCCTCGATGAGCCAGGAGGAGATCTGCGCCCGCCTGATCGCGCATGCCCGCGCGGGCGCCAAGGTGCTGCGGCTCAAGGGCGGCGATCCGGCCATCTTTGCGCGCCTCGACGAGGAGCTGGCCGCCTGCGAGGCTGCGGGCGTCGCCTACAGCATCATCCCCGGCATCACTGCCGCCTCGGCCGCGGCCGCGGGCATCGGGCAGAGCCTGACCCAGCGCGGCCGCAATGCCGCTGTGCGCTTCCTGACCGGCCACGTGATGCGCGGCTTTGCCGATCACGACTGGGCAGCGCTGGCGCGCCCGGGCGAGGTGGCCGCGATCTACATGGGCAAGAAATCGGCCCGCTTCATACAAGGCCGCCTGATCATGCATGGCGCGGACCGTGCAACGCCGGTGACCCTTGTCGAGAATGCCTCGCGCCCCGATCAGCGGGTGCTGGAAACCACGCTGGACCGCCTGCCCGCCGACCTCGACGCGGCCGGGCTGGAAGGTCCGGCCCTGACCTTCCTGGGTCTCGCCCCGCGCAAGGCGGCGGCGGCCCTGACCGACCTCAAGACGGAGCTTGCCTGATGCCACGCCCCTTTACGCCCAAAGTTGTCACCGCCAATGACCTGCTCGAAGGCGATGTGATTTACCTCAAGGCCGACAACAGCTGGACCCGGGACATGTCCGAAGCCGAGCTGATCACCGACGAGGCCGACGCCCAGCTACGCCTTCTGGAGGCCGAGCAGCAGGCGCTGAAGATCGTCGGCGCCTATCTGGCCGATGCCAAGGCAGGCCCGAACGGCCCCGAACCAACCCATTTCCGCGAGGAATTCCGCCGCACCGGCCCCTCCAACTACTTCCACGGCAAGCAGGAGGCTGAAGCCAATGTATAAGTACAATGAGTTCGACACAGCCTTCCTCGCGGAGCGCAACGCCCAGTTCCGCGCCCAGGTCGAGCGCCGCATCGACGGCAGCCTCACCGAGGATGAATTCAAGCCGCTGCGCCTGATGAACGGCGTTTACCTGCAGCTGCATGCCTACATGCTGCGGGTGGCGATCCCCTATGGCACGCTGAACTCGAACCAGATGCGCGCGCTCGCGCTCCTGGCCGAGAAGTGGGACAAGGGCTACGGCCATTTCACCACCCGCCAGAACATCCAGTACAACTGGCCCAAGCTGCGCGACATTCCGGACATGCTGGACGCGCTTGGCGAGGTTGGCCTGCACGCGATCCAGACCTCGGGCAACACCATCCGCAACACCACCGCCGACCATTTCGCCGGCGCCGCCGCGGACGAGCTGGTGGACCCGCGCCCCTATGCCGAGCTGATCCGCCAGTGGTCGACCGATCACCCGGAATTCCAGTTCCTGGGCCGCAAGTTCAAGATCGCCATCACCGGCAGCCCCAACGACCGCGCGGTGACCAAGGCGCATGACGTCGGCCTACGCATGGTGGAAAGAAACGGCGAGACCGGTTTCGAGGTTGTCGTCGGCGGAGGCCTGGGCCGCACGCCGATGGTGGGCAAGGTGCTCCGCGAGTTCCTGCCGCAGGCGGATCTGCTGCCCTACCTGGAAGCCGTGCTCAGCACCTACAACGTGCTGGGGCGCCGCGACAACAAGTACAAGGCGCGCATCAAGATCACCGTGCAGGAAAACGGGATCGACACCTTCCGTGCGATGGTGGAGGAAGCCTTCATGGCCCGGCGCGGCGAGTTCGACGGCACCGACCAGGCGCTGCTCGAAGAGATCAAGACGCAGTTCACCGCGCCTGCCTTCCGCAAGGGGCCGGTGGATGCCTTTGATGCGGCTTACGCCGCCGACCCGGTGTTCCGCGCCTGGGCTGACACCAATCTCGACGCCCACCGCGAGGCGGACCACGCCATCGTCACCATCTCGGTCAAGGCGCATGGCGCAACCCCGGGCGATGCCACCGCCGAGCAGATGCGGGTGATGGCGGATCTGGCGGAGGAATACGCCTATGACGAGCTGCGCATCAGCCACCAGCAGAACGTGATCCTGCCGCATGTCCACAAGTCGGACCTGCCCGCAATCCACGCCAAGCTGAAGGCGCACGGTCTGGCCACCGCCAATGCTGGGCTGATCTCGGACATCATCGCCTGCCCGGGCATGGATTACTGCGCGCTCGCAACCGCCCGCTCGATCCCCGTGGCGCAGGAGATCGCGACCCGTTTCGACGAGCTGAAGCTGGAGCACGACATCGGCCATCTGCAGATCAAGATCTCGGGCTGCATCAACGCCTGCGGCCACCACCACGTGGGCCATATCGGCATCCTCGGGCTGGACCGTGCGGGCGTGGAGAACTACCAGATCACCCTGGGCGGCGACGCCACAGAGACGGCTGCCATCGGCACCCGCACCGGCCCCGGTTTCGCCTATGACGAGATCGTACCGGCGGTGGAGCGCATCGTGGAGACCTACCTTGAGCAGCGCGAGAGCGCCGAGGAGACCTTCATTGAGACCTACAACCGCATCGGCATGGCCCCCTTCAAGGCCGCGCTGTACCCCGAGACACAGAAAAAGGTCGCCTGACCCCATGTTCCAAGCAACCGGAAATACGCCTCCCGGCGGATCCGGGGAGGCTGATGCCGCCCACGCCCGGGAGCTGGCCGCCAAGGCGGAAGCGCTCAACGCGCGCTTCCGCCACCATTCGGCCACCTCGGTGATGGAAGGCGCGCTGCGCGAGGCGGGCGAGATCGCCCTGGTGTCCTCATTCGGAGCGGAATCGGTGGTGCTCCTGCACATGGCCGCAATCATCGACCCGATGACGCCGGTGCTGTTTGTCGACACCGAGCTGCTGTTCACCGAAACGCTGGTCTACCAGCAGGAGGTGAGCGAGCGCCTGGGGCTGCGCAACGTGCAGATTATCCGCGCTGAAGATATCGCGGAGAAGGACCCCTATGGCGCCCTGCGCTTCAGCGACAAGGACGCCTGCTGCGCCCTGCGCAAGACCGCGCCCTTGCAGAATGCCCTCACGGGCTTTGAGGGCTGGATCACCGGCCGCAAGCGCTTCCAGTCCGGCAGCCGCGCCGCGCTCGAGTTCTTCGAGGTGGAGGACGGCACCGGGCGGCTGAAGATCAACCCGCTGGCGCATTGGGCGCCGGAGGATGTGCGCGCCTATATGGTCGAGAACCGCCTGCCCCGGCATCCCTTGGTGGCCAAGGGCTACCCGTCGATCGGCTGCGCCCCCTGCACAAGCCCGGTCAAGGAAGGCGAGGATCCGCGGGCCGGGCGCTGGCGCGGCGAAAACAAAGAAGAATGCGGCATCCACGTGGTGGATGGCAAATTCGTGCGAACAGGAGCTTGAACGATGAGCGTTATCGTGACGGACACGGGCTTTGCCCCGGATGACTGGACCGGCGGCTTCGAGCGCGCCGACGTGCTGGAGCTGGCCTCGGATGCCAGCGTTGATGATGTGGCGCTAGACGGCGTCGAACTGGTGCGGGTGCAATTCCCCAGCTTCGCCGACGGGCGCGGCTTCACCTTGGCGCGCAAGCTGCGGCTGAAGGGCTTTGAGGGCCGCCTGCGCGCCTTCGGCCATGTGCTGGCCGACCAGTATGCAATGGCGCGCCGCTCCGGTTTTGACGAGGTGGAGATCAGCGACGAGCTCGCCGCCCGCCAGCCCGAGGACCAGTGGCTTGCCCGCGCCAACTGGCAGGCGCATAGCTATCAGGCCCGCCTCCGCGGCAGCACCGCCGCCCGCTGAAGCAGCCCTTAGCGCAGGGAAATCCCCCGCAGCCGGGTGCATTGCGCCACGCAGGCACCCGAATTTGCGGACCCGGGGCTTTCCCTGACCTCAATCAACGACTAATCAGAGGTGCCGGCTCCTCCCGGCAGAGCAACCGATGAACGAGATGACGCCCGTGACTGACACCGCAACCGATCCCAAGCCGGCCAAGGCCGTGCCCGCCCTGCCCGACGCGCAGACCGTAACGCAGGTGACGCACTGGACCGACCGGCTGTTCTCCTTCAAGGTGACCCGCCCGGCCTCCCTGCGCTTCCGCTCGGGCGAGTTCGTGATGATCGGCCTGATGGGCGACCCGGACCCCAAGACCGGCAAGGTAAAGCCCCTGCTGCGCGCCTACTCCATCGCTTCGCCGTCGTGGGACGAGGAAATGGAGTTCTACTCGATCAAGGTGCAGGACGGCCCGCTGACCTCGCGCCTGCAGCACATCAAGGAAGGCGACGAGATCATCCTGCGCCCCAAGCCCGTCGGCACCCTGGTGCATGACGCGCTGCTGCCCGGCAAGCGGATCTGGTTCTTTGCCACCGGCACCGGCTTTGCGCCCTTCGCCTCCCTCCTGCGCGAGCCGCAGACCTATCACGACTACGACGAGGTCATCATCACCCACACCTGCCGCGAGGCGGGCGAGCTCACCTATGGCCGCGAGCTGATCGAGAGCCTGAAGGAGGACGAGCTCCTCAACGAGGTGATCGGCGAAGGCTTCTGGAAAAAGATCAAGTACTACCCGACCACCACCCGCGAAGAGAGCGCAAAGATGGGCCGCATCACCGACCTGATGCGCTCGGGCGAGGCGTTTGCGGACCTCGGCGTGCCGCCCCTGAACCCGGACAGCGACCGCGCGATGATCTGCGGCAACCTCGCCTTCAACCTCGAACTCAAGGACCTGTTCGAGAACACCTACGGGCTGGAAGAGGGCGCCAACTCCAAGCCAGCGCACTTTGTGGTGGAAAAGGCCTTTCTCGACTGATCCCGCGGATATCACAGAGATTGCGGCGGGAGGTCTTACGCCTCCCGTTTTGCATCCCGGGTCCCTGCCGGCGCTTTGCCCCGGTATTTCCGCGCCCTTGCGCAACATGCGGCCTTGAAATGCAGCTTTCCTGCCGCCATACCGGCCGTAAGCCTTGAATCACACGCGCGGGGGCAGTAGCTTTCCCGCACTTTTTGCAATGACAGAAGGATCGCAGTCATAGCCCGCAGACCTCACAACGCGCCGCCGACCCGTGACACCGGCCCGCGCACCAACGAAAAAATCCGCGCCCCCGAAATCCGCCTGATCGGTGCAGATGGCGAGAATGTCGGCGTTGTCCATCCGGCCAAGGCGATGGAACTGGCCGCCGAGGCGGGCCTGGACCTGGTCGAGATTTCGCCCAATGCCATGCCGCCGGTCTGCAAGATCATGGACTACGGCAAGTTCAAGTACGAACAGCAAAAGCGCGAGAGCGAGGCCCGCAAGAAGCAGAAGACCATCGAGGTCAAAGAGGTCAAGTTCCGCCCGAACACCGACACGCACGACTATGACGTCAAGATGCGCAACGTGTTCAAGTTCCTGGAGCATGGCGACAAGGTGAAGATCACCTTGCGTTTCCGGGGCCGCGAGATGGCGCACCAGAACCTCGGCCGCGAGCTTCTGCAGCGCGTCGCCGAGGACGTGAAGGACATCGGCAAGATCGAGAACATGCCGAAGATGGAAGGCCGCCAGATGATCATGATGATCGGCCCGCTGCCCAACAAGTAAGCCGCGTTTCAGCGCAGGAATTCCAAGCCCCGTCCGATTGCCCGGACGGGGCTTTTTCGTGTTTGCCGCTTACGGAAGGTACGGCGTGGAGGAACCAGGCTCCCGCGGGGAAAGGGCCGGGCCGCCTGGCCCGCCAGCGGAGCGCAGCAGGCCCCTATTCCCCTCGGCAGCCCATGCCCGGCATCCGGCTCAGCTCCGGGACCTCCCGGCGGCGGCAGGGGAAGGGGGGAACGCGATGCGGGATTGCCGCGTTGCTTCCCCGAATGAAAGGAGTTTGGCATGACCAAGTTATTGATCGGCACCGCCGTGGCGCTCTCTCTGGCTTCAACATCCCTGTCTGCAGCCCCGCTTCAAGCGCAGGGCAGCATGCCTGGCTTCGGTACGGCAGCCGGCGAACAAATCTGGCTCGCCAAGGGCAACAACGGCAAGGGCCATGGCAACGGTCACGGGAGCGGCAAGAAAAAGCCGGCCAAGAAAGGCCATGGCCACGCCGGCAATGGCGACCCCGGCAACGGCAACGGCAACGGCAACGGTAACGGCAAGCCCGGCCATGCCGGCGGACCAAAGCCGAAGGCGGATGACAAAGATACCGGGCCCGCGTCAAGCGGGAATGGCAAGGGTGCCCACGGCCGCCGGACCTTCACCAAGGCAGAGCGCGATGACGCAGTGAGCCGCATTGCCTCCGCGCCAGTCCCAGCAGGCCGCGATATGACACGAGTTCTGAGCGCAGCGGCCCTCGCCCTGGTCACACCGCAGCTCATCGTGTCCGATATTCCTGAGGATGAGCTGATCGCCTACCGCAATTGCCCGCCGGGACTGGCCAAGAAAGATCCGCCCTGCGTGCCGCCCGGTCTGGCCAGGAAGGGCGTGACCTACAGCGAATGGGCGTCCTACGACCAGGACCAGTACGGCGCAATTTGGGTTGAGCGCCGCAACCAGTTGCTCAGCTCAGAAGACGATACCCTCGCCGACCCGGACCCCGGCCTACTGCTGCTGCAATCGGATCAGATCGCGGCACTTTTCGGTCTCGGTCCCGCGCCGGAAGGGAAGCGGTATGCCCTGATCGATGGCATGCCCGTGCTGCTCGAAGAGGAGGACTACAAGTCTCTGCTTCTGGTGAACCAGATGGCCCGGGTGCCAAATCTCGCGGCTGGTGTGCCGGTTGCTCCTTCGGCAGCCCTCACGCAGGATGAACTCGTCAGCCTGTACAAACTTCCGCAACCGGGCGCCGGCGAAAACTACGCCGTGCTGAACGGGCAAATCGTGGTGTTGGACGACGAGGGATACGAGCTGCTTCAGATGCTCCGCATCGCGCGGGCCGTTTTCTAAACTTCCGGAACGGATTGGGGCGGGCCTTTGATCCTTTCCCGCCAGTTACCGAAAAAATGCGGCCGCCGGCAGACCGGCGGCTGCATTCAGATCAAACTGAAGATGGCTAGGAGCCGAGTTACCCAGTCAAAAGCCCAGGGAGCCGGTTTGACGATCTTGCCCCGGCAAGGCGTCATAGAGCGGCAACCCAGGATTGCGCTTCGGAGGGGCAGAAATGTCGGGTCCAACCCTGCGCCCTTCAGGAAGTGCAGACATCAAGGAACTGAGGCCGACGCGCAGCGGAGCGATTGCCGTCCCCGCAGAGGGGGCCGCGCCGCACGGACGCCTCCCTGTCCGCCCGCGCGCCTCAGCCTGCAGCCTTCACCGCCCGCTGGGTCAGCACCTTCACCAGATGCGCCCGGTACTCCTTGCTGCCGTGCAGATCCGCCATCATGCCCGCGGGGTCGATGCTCAGGCCCGCCACCGCATTGGCAGTGAACTCACCCGACAGCGCCGCCTCGGCCTCGCTCCAGCGGAAAACGCCGTCCTCCGACGCGCCGGTTACCGCCACCCGCACGCCATCGGCATGCTGCGCGACGAACACCCCCACCAGGGCAAAGCGCGAGGCGGGCTGTACGAACTTCTGGTAATCCGCCTTCTGCGGCACCGGGAAGCGCACCGCGGTGATGATCTCGCCTTCGTCGAGCGCGGTGGTGAACAGCCCCTGGAAGAAGTCGTCCGCAGCGATTTCCCGCGCATTGGTGACGATGGTGGCGCCGCTGGCCAGCGCTGCCGCCGGATAGCAGGCGGCGGGGTCGTTGTTGGCGAGCGAGCCGCCGATGGTGCCCCGGTTGCGCACTGCGGGGTCGCCGATGTGGCTGGCGAGCTTGGCCAGTGCCGGGTAGCGGGAAGCCGCAGCCTCCGCGACCTCGGCATGGGTGGCGCCGCCGCCTGCCACCAGCACGCCGTCACTGCCGTCGCTCACGCCCTTCATCTCGGCGATGCCGCTGAGGCTCACCAGTTTCGACGGCATCGCCAGGCGCTGCTTCAGCGTCGGGATCAGCGTCTGCCCGCCGCCCAGCGCCTGTGCATCCTCCTCTGCCAGGGCCGCCACGGCCTCGGCAACGGTCGAGGGTTTCTCAAACTCGAAATTATACATTCCGTTCTTCCTTCCCGAGGATGCCGGGCGTCCCCGCCCTGCTTCCTCTTGCTGAAAATATCCCGGGGGTGCGGGGGCAGAGCCCCCGCGTCTCCTCAAGCCTGGTTCATTGCCGCCCAGACCCGCGCGGGGCTCAGCGGCATGTCGATATGGGTGACGTTCCTGCCGCCCGATTGCAGCGCATCCACCACCGCGTTCACCACCGCAGGGGGCGAGCCGATGGCGCCGGCCTCGCCGCAGCCCTTCACGCCCAGCGGGTTGTGGGTGCAGGGCGTCTGGCAGGAATGATCCACCCGGTAGAACGGCACGTCATCGGCGCGCGGCATCGCGTAGTCCATGAAGGACGCGGACAGAAGCTGCCCGTCGCTGTCGTAGACGGCGTTCTCCAGCAGCGCCTGGCCGATGCCCTGCCCGAGCCCGCCGTGCACCTGGCCATCGACGATCATCGGGTTCACGATATTGCCGAAATCATCCGCCGCCGCGAAACGCTCGATGGTGACCTTGCCGGTGTCGGGGTCCACCTCCACCTCGCAGGCATAGGCACCCGAGGGGTAGGTGAAGTTGGCCGGATCGTAGAAAGCGGTCTCCTCCAGCCCCGGCTCGATGTCCTCCAGCGGGTAGTTGTGCGGCACATAGGCGGCGAGCGTCACGTCGCCCCAAGCTACCGACTTGTCGGTGCCCGCAACGCTGAACTTACCGTCCTTCAGCTCGATATCGGCGTCCGAGGCCTCCATCAGGTGCGCCGCAATCTTCTTCGCCTTGGAGATGATCTTCTCCGTCGCGCGCACCATCGCCGAGCCGCCCACCGCGATGGAGCGAGACCCGTAGGTGCCCATGCCCATCGGCGTGTTGGCGGTGTCGCCGTGCTCGATCTCGACCATGTTTTCGTCGATGCCGATCATGTCGGCGACCACCTGGGCAAAGGAGGTCTCATGCCCCTGGCCGTGGCTGTGGCTGCCGGTCATCACCACAATGCCGCCGGTCGCGTTCACGCGCACCGTGGCGCTTTCATAGAGCCCCGCGCGGGCGCCGAGCTGGCCCACCAGGTTCGAGGGCGCGATACCGCAGGCCTCGATATAGCAGTTGACGCCAAGGCCGCGCAGCTTGCCCTTCGCCTCGCTCTCGGACCGGCGGGCGGCAAAGCCCTTGATGTCGGCGATCTCCTCCAGCTTGTCCATCGTCGCCACGTAGTCGCCGGTGTCATATTCCACCGCGACCGGCGTGGCATAGGGGAACTCGGTGATGAAGTTCTGTCGGCGCAGTGCAATCGGGTCCACGCCGAGTTCGCGCGCGGCCTTGTCGATGACGCGCTCGAGCTGGAAGGTTGCCTCCGGCCGGCCCGCGCCGCGGTAGGCATCGACTGGCACCGTGTTGGTGAACACCGCCTTGACGTTCACGTAGATCAGCGGGGTCTTGTAGTTGCCCGCCATCAGCGTGCCATGCAGCCAGGTCGGCACCGAGGGCGCGAAGGTCGAGAGGTACGCGCCCATGTTGGCGTGTGTTTCGGTGCGGATCGCGGTGAAGTTGTTGTCCGCGTCCAGTGCCAGTTCGATCTTGGTCACGTGGTCGCGGCCATGGGCGTCGGTGATGAAGGCTTCCGAGCGGCTCGAGGTCCATTTCACCGGCCGGTTCAGCGCCTTGGCGGCAAAGGTGCAGAAGGCTTCCTCGGCGTAGTGGAAGATCTTGGAGCCAAAGCCGCCGCCCACGTCCGGCGCCACCACGCGCAGCTTATGCTCGGGGATGCCCAGCACGAAGGCGCCCATCAGCAGGCGGATCACATGCGGGTTCTGCGAAGTGGTGTAGAGCGTCGACTCGCCCGTGGCACGGTTGAAGTCCCCCACGGCCACGCGCGGCTCCATCGGGTTCGCGACCAGGCGGTTGTTGACCAGCTCCAGCGTGGTCACATGGGCGGCCTCCTTGATGGCCTTGTCCACTGCCTCGCGGTTGTCCTCGACGAAGCCCCAGTCGTAGCAGAGGTTTGAGGTCAGATCGTCATGCACCTTGGGCGCGCCCTCCTTCAGCGCGGCCTTCATGTCGATCACCGCGGGCAGGTCCTCGATCTCCACCTCGATGGCCTCGGCCGCGTCGCGGGCCTGTTCCGCGGTCTCCGCCACCACGGCGGCGATCGGGTCGCCCACGTGGCGCACCTTGCCCTGGGCCAGCACCGGGTGCGCGGGCTCCTGCATGGGGTTGCCTTCGCGGTCGGTCACCTGCCAGCCGCAGGGCAGACCGCCCACGCCCTCGAAATCCGCGCCGGTGAAGATGCGGATGACGCCGGGCATCTCCGCCGCCGCCGAAGTGTCCAGGCTGGTAATCCGCCCATGCGCCACGTCCGAGCGCAGGAAGTGCACATAGGCCTGGCCGTTGAGATTGATGTCGTCGGTGTAATTGCCGGTCCCGGTCAGGAACCGCACGTCCTCGCGCCGCTTGCTGCTGGCGCCGATGCCGCTGTCCTTGGGCATGTGTTGCCTCTCCTCCCTGGGCAAGGCGCCGGTGGCGCCTGCCTTGGTTTCCGCATGTCTTGGGTCCAGTGCTCGTCCCCGCGCCCGCGTCCTCCCCGCGGCCGCCGGGTCCTTCCGCGTTACTCGGCAGCGATGCCGCTCACCTCCTGGCCGGATGCCGCCATGATCGCCTTCACGATGTTGTGGTAGCCGGTGCAGCGGCAGAGGTTGCCTTCCAGGTATTCCCGGATCTCCGCCTCGCTGGGCTTGGGGTTCTCCTTCAGCAGCGCTGCCGCCGACATTACCATGCCCGGCGTGCAGAAGCCGCATTGCAGCCCGTGGTGGTCCTGGAACGCCTGCTGGATGGTGTTGAGCGTGCCATCCGGTGCGGCCTGGCCCTCGATAGTGGCCACGTCGGCGCCCTCGGCCTCCCAAGCGAGCATTGTGCAGGCCTTCACCGCCCTGCCATCCACATGCACGACGCAAGCACCGCATTGGCTGGTATCGCAGCCGATGTGGGTGCCGGTCAGCCCGAGCTGGTCGCGCAGGAAGGACGACAGCAGCGTGCGCCCCTCCACTTCCCCGCTGGCCGCCTTGCCGTTCACGGTCATTGAGACCTTGGCCATGTTGTCCTCCCTGTTTGGCTTGTTCTTGTCTGGCTGGGCAGAGTTAAACACGGGCCGGGCGCTCTGCGAAGGGGTTTTGGGTCTCTCGCAGGGGTAATTTTCTTGCTGCAGGCGCACACTTAGGGTTGCGAGGCCCGTCCGCTGCAGGACAGGGAGCGGCTCCCGCGCCCGCAGGCCCCCGGCTGCGCCGGACGCCTTCCGTGCGGCCTTGGGCACGGCGCCGCGCGCACGCGCGGCGCTGGCGCGGCCAGAGGCCGCGCCCGGCCCAACGGGAGCCGGGCATGTTTCATACCCGGGCGACGGGCGGGAGAGCGCCGCTTTCCCGGATCAGCCGTGCCCTTCGCGGCGGGGGCGCGGTCGGGCGGGGATTTCCTTCAGCAGGCCGCCGACGCCCATGGCCGCGATGTCTTCCGAGGTGACCGGCATGCCGCAGGCCACCCGTTCCAGCACCCAGTCGGCCCCGTTCAGGGCGGGCGAGCGGGCGCAGCCTGGCAGGCCGATCACCGGCTTGGCGCCAAGCGTGCCGAGAAACAGCAGGTTGCCGGGATCGACCGGCATACCGAAGCGGATGACCTCCCCGCCCGCCTGCCGCAGCGCGGCGGGGGCGACGTCGGCGGGATCGGAGGTGGCGGAGCCGGTCAGCACCAGCAGCAGATCGCCCTGTGCCGAGGCCAGCGCCGCGGCCAGCGCATCTGTCTCATGCGCCACCACCTCGCGCGGGGCGAGCGACATGCCCAGCCGCTGCAGCCGCCCGGCCATGGCGGCGCGGCCCTTCTCCGGCGGCGTGGCCTCGCTCACCCGGGTCTCGATCAGCGTTGCGGTGCCAAAGACCGGCGCCAGCACCCGCAGGGCGCCTTGCGCGGCGCGGCCCGCCTTGGCCAGCGCGCGCTCCGGCACCGCGTAGGAGATGATCTTGATCGTCGCCACCATGGTGCCCGCATCGACGCGGTGGAAATCCGGCACCGTCGCCACGGTGATCATCGGGTCCACCGCGTTGGCAGCTTCCAGCTTGTCCCGGTCGAGCCGCAAGAGCCCGCAGCCCTGGGCATAGAGGTTCACCCGCCCGGCGCCTGCGCCCGAGATCCGGATGCCCTGCGCCGAGGGGTCCGGCACCAGCGCCTGCGCCAGCGCCTTGGCGGCGGCGTCCTCGTGCACATCGCCGTCTTCAAGCCGCGCCACGGTCACTTCGGTCTGCCCGGCGGCGGCGAGTTCGGCGAGGTCATCCTCGTCCAATCTACGGCCCTTGGCGATGCGGCGGCTGCCGCCTTGAAGCGAATGCGCAAGGATCGCGCCCTTGGCATCGGGCAGAGAGACGGGGCCGAATTTCATCTGGACTTGCCGCGCAGCACCGCGGTCATCTCGGCGAGGATGGAGACCGCAATCTCGGCAGGCCCCGCTGCGCCGATGTCGAGCCCGATGGGCCCGTGAATGCGCGCCATCTGATCCGCGGTGAAGCCTGCCGCTTCCAGCCGCTCCCGCCGCTGGGCATGGGTGCGTTTGGAGCCCAGTGCACCGATGTAGAAAACGTCGCCCTGGAGCCCCGCATGCAGCGCCGGGTCGTCGAGCTTGGGGTCGTGGGTCAGGAGCACCAGCGCGCTGCGGGCATCGAGGCCCAGCCGCGCCACCGCTTCGTCCGGCCAGTCGTCGAGCAGCTCCTCCCCCGGGAAGCGCTCGGGGGAGGCAAAGGCCGCGCGCGGGTCGATGATCACCGGGTCGTAGCCCGCGAGCCGCGCCATCGGCACCAGCGCCTGGGCAATATGCACCGCGCCCACCACGATGAGCCGCAGGGGCGGGTTGTGGACGGTCACGAAGGTCTTGCCGTCCTCCTCCAGCCCGGAGCGGTCCATGCGCATCCGGTCCGGGTAGCCCTGCCGCACCAGCCGCCGGGCGCCGCTTTCCAGATTCACTTCATAGGCCAGCGCCTGCCGGGCGGCGCGGGCGGCCACCACTTCCTCGAGCATCTCTGCGGGCAGCGCGCCGCCGACCGGTTCCACCAGGACCTTGATGGTGCCGCCGCAGGCCAGTCCGACGGCAAAGGCGTCGTCATCGCTGACGCCGAACTCCAACAGCCGGTGCTCACCGTCGTCCAGCGCCGCCAGCGCCTCGGCCACCACCGCGCCCTCGACGCAGCCGCCGGAGACCGATCCCTCGATCCGGCCATCACCGCTGACTGCCAGCTGGGCACCGGCACGGCGCGGGGCGGAACCCCAGGTCTCCACGACCGTGGCAAGCGCGGCGCGGGCGCCGCTTTGGTGCCACGCAAGCGCGCTTTCGGGGGCGTGGTCGGCCAAGGTCAGGGGCTGCATAGGGCACTCCTTTTGCGCGCATGCGCTGCGGTATCCGTTTTTCAAGGATCGGAGCAAGGCGCCCGGGTTTCAAGCGGGAACTGTGCCGCGGCCAACTGCTGGCAGCCTTCGCGCCTAGATGAGCGCCAGCAGCCGCTCCTTCTCGCCCGTGTCGCCGGGGGCGGAAATCACCTTGGCCAGGTCCTCCAGCGAGGCGATGGAGTGGCCGGCCCGGAAACTGTCCACATGCGGCAGCATTGCGCGGATTCCTTGCGCTTTCGGTGCAAACCCCTCCCACCGCAAAAGCGGGTTGAGCCAAATCAGGCGGCGCGCCGAAAGCCGCAGCCGCTGCATCTCGCGGCCCAGCGCTTCCGCATCGCCCCGGTCGAGCCCGTCGGTGATCAGCAGCACCACCGCGCCCTGCCCCATAACCCGGCGCGACCAGTCGCGGTTGAAAGCATGCAGGCACTCGCCGATGCGGGTGCCGCCCTCCCAGTCCTGCGCCTCCGCCCCCGCGGCGGCCAGGGCCGTGTCCACGTCGCGCTGCGCGAGGTGGCGGGTGATGTTGGTGAGGCGGGTGCCGAAGGTGAAGCCATGGACCTTGGCCCAGCCCTGGCTGCTGGCCTGGCCTTTCGCGTTGGCAGCTGCATGCAGGAAGTGCAGGATCAGGCGGCTGTACTGGCTCATCGAGCCGGAGATGTCGCAGAGCACAACCAGATTGGGCCAGCGGATGCGGCGCCTGGAGCGGGCGATCTGCTGGATGTCGCCGCCGCGGCGGGCGGCTTCGCGCAGGGAACGCCGCCAATCGGGCCGGTCGCCGCGCGGCGCGGCCATCAGCCGGCGCGATTGCAGGGGCGTCACCGGCAGCGACAGCCGGGCCAGGACTCGCCTGGCCTCTGCCGCCTCGGCCCCACTCATCTGCTCGAAATCGAGCGTGCGCAGCCGTTCTTCGGAGGACATGGTGAGGGAGGCGTCCAGTTCAATCTCGCTGCCCTCGTCCGGGGCCTCCGGCGCCTCAAGCAGGTTTTCGGCGCCGTCCAGCAGCGCCCCCGCCGCGCGCTTGGCGCCGGGCCGGGCGGGCTGTTCCTCCTGCACGCCGCGGATTGCGGGGAGCATCGCCGCCATCATGTGCTCGAGGTACCGCGGGTCGCGCCAGAACAGGCGGAAGACCTGGGCAAAGACCGCGCGGTGCTCGGGGCGGGAGACGAAACAGGCATGCAGCGCCCAGTAGAAATCGCTCCGGCTGGTGAAGCCCGCGGCGGCCACCGCCTCCACCGCGTGCACCACCCGCCCCGGCCCCACCGGCAGGCCTGCGCGCCGCAGGGCGCGGGCGAAATGCGTGAGGTTCTCGACCAGTTTCGGATGCTCGGGGAGCGGCAGCGGCGGGTATTCGGGCATCAGCGATGGCGGGGGCTCTGCCCCCGCACCCCCGGGATATTTGCGGCAAGAGGAAGCATCAGGCGGGTTCGAGGCTGGCGCGGGCCTGATCGAGGATGCGCTTGGCTTCGGAGCCTTGCAGGCGGGCGATGTCGTCCTGGTATTTCAGCACCGCGCCGAGCGTGTCGGCGATCACCTCCGGGCTGAGGCTCACCGCATCGAGCGCCAGCAGGCAATTGGCCCAGTCGATAGTTTCGGCCACGCCAGGCTTCTTGAACAGGTCCTCGGTGCGCAGGGCCTGGACAAAAGCCACCACCTCGCGGGAGAGTTGCGCGCCTGCCTCGGGGGCGCGGGCCTTGAGGATTTCCAGCTCGCGCTCGAAATCCGGGTAGTCGACCCAGTGGTAGAGGCAGCGGCGCTTCAGCGCGTCATGCACCTCGCGGGTGCGGTTGGAGGTGAGGACGACGATAGGCGGCTCCGGCGCCTTTATGGTGCCGAGCTCGGGGATGGTGACCTGGAAATCGGAGAGAGCTTCGAGCAGGAAGGCCTCGAACGGCTCATCTGTGCGGTCGAGTTCATCAATCAGCAGGACCGGCGGACCGGCAGCATCGGGGCGCATCGCCTGCAAAAGCGGGCGCTCGGTGAGGTACTCCTCGGAGAACAGCTCGGCCTGGAGCGCGGCGCGGTCCTTGGCGCCCGCGGCCTCGGCGGTGCGGATGGCAACCATCTGTGCCGCGAAGTTCCATTCGTAGACCGCGCTGGCCGCATCCAGCCCCTCGTAGCATTGCAGCCGGATCAGGCGGCGGCCCAGGCTTTTGGCCAGCGCCTTGGCGATCTCGGTCTTGCCGACGCCGGCTTCGCCTTCGAGAAACAGCGGGCGGCCCAGCCTGAGCGACAGGAACACCACAGTGGCGAGCGCGCGGCCGCAGACATAGCCCTCGGCCCCCAGCATCTCCTGGACCTGAGCAATCGATTGCGCCTGCGTCATGGCCGGCTCCTCCCCTATCCTGGGCTCAAGAGGCCACGGGCAAGCGCTGCGGTCAACCCGCAGCCGCCACGGGCGTACTTCGCGCCACAGCCCCGGGGCAAAGCCCGGCGGCGGCAATTGACCGTTAACCCTCCGGATGCGATGACGGGACCGGGACCGCTGAGGGGCAGCGGAGAAAGGGACCTGAACCCGGATGCGCATCACCGCCGTTACCTGCGTCAAGAACGAGGGCCCGTTCCTGCTGGAGTGGATCGCCTTCCACCGGTTGATCGGAGTTACGGATTTCCTGTTCTATTCCAACGACTGCAGCGATGGCACCGCGGAGCTTCTGGACGCGCTGGCGCGGCGCGGGATGGTCACGCATCTGCCGAACCCGGCCCAGGGGCGCCACTACCAGATGGAGGCGCTGAAGGATGCCCGGCACCGGGCCGTGGCGGCGGAGGCGGACTACGTCTGGGTCGCCGATGTGGACGAGTTTGCCAACATCCACGCCCCCGGCCACAGTTTCCCCGCATTGATTGAGGCCTGCGGCAGCCCGCAGGCGGTCTCGCTCAGCTTCCAGTTCTTCGCCAATGGCGGTGTTGCGGACTTTGCCGACCGGCCGGTGATTGCCCAGTTCACCCGCACCCACAACCCGGACCTGTGGTGCGGCGAGACTGCGATCGAGGTGAAGACGCTGGTGCGGAGGGACTTTCCCTTGCAGTACTACGGCGCGCACCGGCCGTTCCTGCGCAAGGGGCTGCCGCGGCGGAAGTACCCGGCCTGGACCGACGGCGGCGGGCGGGCGGTGCCGCAGGCCTTCGTGCTGGCTGAAGGCAATGAGCACAAGCGCAAGCTGCCTGCCCGCGGCACGCGCGCACTGGCGACGCTCAATCACTACGCGCTGCGTTCGCTGGACAGCTATCTGGTGAAGAACGACCGCGGCGACGTGAACCGCGAGCACCGCGCCTTCGGCCACACCTACTGGCGCGAGCGCAACGATGCGGCCTGGCAGGACCGCTCGATCCTGCGGCATCTGCCCGCGCTGGAGGACGCGTTGGCGGAGCTGAAGGCCGATCCGGAGATCGCCGCACTGCACGCGGCCTGCGTGCGCCTGCACCGGGAACGCCGCGATGCGCTGATGGCGCAGCCCGCCTATCAGGCGCTGCGGGCGGAGCTGCTGGCCGCCCCCGCCCTGCCGCCAGCGGAAGAGGCGCTGATCGCGCGGCTGGAGCTGCGCCCATGAGCCTCAAGGTGGTGAACCTCGGCCTGCCGAAATCCGGCACCACAACGCTGGGCAAGGCGCTGAGGCGCGCGGGCTTCCGCGTGGCCGACCACCGGCTGCGCGCCGAGGAGGAGGACCGTCCCGGCAAGCGGCGGATTTTCGTCGGCAGCCGGCTCTACAAGGGGCTTTACGAGCGCGGCGACCCGATGGCCTACCTGCAAGGCTATGACGCGCTTTCCGAGATCAGTTTCCTGCACGGCAAGCACTCGGTCTGGCCGCAGTTCGACTTTGCCCTGCTGCACGCACTGAAGACGCTGTATCCGGAGGTGAAATTCGTCGCCAGCCGCCGCGATACCGAGGCACACGCGCGCTCGATCATGGGGTGGAACAACCTCGGCACCACGCGGCTGCCCGCCAGCACCGTGCCGGGGATGCCGATCGGCTATGGCAAGAGCGCGGACGAGCAGATGATCTGGATCGACGGGCATTACACCGCGCTTGCGCAGTGGTTCCGCGGCAGTGATGACTACCTGGAGCTGGACGTCGCCGCAGAGGACGCGCAAGGCAGGCTGGCCGCGTTCCTCGGCTGCGAACTGCCGTGGTGGGGCCGCGCCAACGTGAGCCGCACGAAAGAAGGAAGCTGATGCGGATCTGTCTTCACATCGGGCTCGAGCATACCGGTTCGGACCGGCTGCAGAAACTTCTGGCCGCCCAGCGCGACGGGCTGCGCCGCGAGGCCGTGCTGTTTCCGCGCGCGCCCGGCAATGGCAACCACACCCGGCTGTTCATGGCGGTGACCGGCCCCGGCCATATCGACCCTTTGCGCTTCAACCGCGGCCATATCACCGCAGAGAAGCAGGAGACCCTGCGCCGGAACCTCACCGCCGCGTTAGCAAAGGAGGTGGCGGAGGCCAGGCCGGACGTGCTGATCCTGTCGGCCTGCCAGCTCGGCACCCGGCTTCACCGCCGCTCCGAGCTGGAGCGGCTGCGGGACCTGCTTTTGCCGCTGTCGGAGGACATCCGGGTCGTCGCTCATGTGGACCGGCCCTCGGCGCTGATGGCGCGGGCCTATGCGGGGCAGGTCTTCGAGGGACGCGCACTGCCGCTGTCGCGTGAGCTGGAGCTGGCCGCGGCGCCCGATTGGCGGCAGGCCTGTCTCGAGGCGATGCCCCTGATCGACCCGCAGGCGGGGCTGTTCGAGGAAACCCAAGGCCCCGCCTTCTGGCTCGACTTCGCCGCCCTGCAGGCGCAGTGGGAGGCGGTCTTTGGCGCGGGCTCGGTCAGCTTGCGGCCCTATGACGAGGACCTGTTCTACAGCAGCGATGCGGCGGGGGAGATCTGCGCGGCCTTCGGGCTGGAGCGCCTCCCTGGCCGCTGCAAACCGGTGCCCGTGCCTGCGCCGCCCTCGGCGGCGACACTGGCCCGCGGGCGGCAGTTCAACGCGCTCTTGCTGCAGGTGCTGGCCCGCAAGGAGCTGGTGCTGCCGCGGCCGCTGTGGCGTGCGCTGATCGGGGAGCTGGAGGTGGCGGGCGAACCGGTTGCGCCCGGGAGCCTCGCGGCACTCGACCACCGGTTTGCGGAGGCCAACGCGGCGCTGGCCGCGCAGCACCCCGCGCTTGGCACCGCGCTTGCGCTGCAGGGCGAGGCCGCCGGAGCGTGGCGGGAGGCGGACCCCGCGCGGGGCTTCCGAGCGACGCAATACCTGCTCGCCTTCCTGCCCCGCATCGAGGCCGCCACCAAGGAGCAGAGCGCCGCCAAGACCGAGGCGCTGAAGCAGATCGCCGCACCGGACCCTGCCCCCGTCGGCACGCCATCGCGGCTGCCGCCCAAGGCCCGCGCGCTGCTGAAGAACCTGAAAGGCGGACCTTATGCGCCGCACAACCGCATCGCGCTTCAGCAGGAAGCGGCCGAGCCGGAGCCCTACACCGAAGTGCTTCCGCGCCACCTGCCCGAGGGCCGCAGCGGCAACGTGATCGTCGGCTGCATGAAGAACGAGGCGCCCTATATCGCCGAATGGGTCGCGTATCACCGCGCCATCGGCATCGATAATTTCCTGATCTACACCAACGGCTGCGAGGATGGCACGGCGGAAATCCTCGGCCGCCTTCAGACCATGGGCGTGCTCGTGCACCGCAACAACGACGACTGGAAAGGGAATTCTCCCCAGCAGCACGCGCTGAACTCAGCCCTGAAGGAGCCGCTGCTGCAGAACGCGGACTGGATCATCCATATCGACGTCGACGAGTTCATCAACGTGCGCTGCGGCAATGGCACGCTGCAGGACTTCCTTGACCGCGTGCCCGATGCCACAAACGTGGCGATGACCTGGCGGCTGTTCGGGCACAATGGCGTCACCCGGCTCGCCGATGATTTCGTGATCCGCCAGTTCGACGCCTGCGCGCCCGCCTATTGCCCCAAGCCGCACACCGCCTGGGGCTTCAAGACGATGGTGAAGAACATCGGCGCCTACGGAAAGCTGAGCTGCCACCGGCCGAACAAGCTGGCGGAGGACCGCAAGGGCGACGTGCGCTGGGTCAACGGCGCGGGCCGCGACATGACGGCGGAGGCGGCGGAGCGCGGCTGGCGAAACTCGCGCGCTTCGGTGGGCTATGACCTGTTGCAGCTCAACCACTACGCCCTGCGCTCGGCCGAGAGCTTCCTCGTCAAGCGCCAGCGCGGGCGCGCCCTGCACGTCGACCGCTCGATCGGGCTTAACTACTGGATTAGGATGGACTGGAACGACCACAGGGACCGCACCATTCAGCGCAACCTGCCGCGGATGCAGGCCGAATACCGCCGCCTGATGCAGGACGGCACCCTGCGCCGCCTGCACGAGGAGGGCCTCGCCTGGCACCGCGCCAAAGCGGAGGAGCTGCGCAAGGTACCGGAATTTGCCGAACTTTACGCGCAGGCGCTGCGGGTGGAGCTCAATGCCACCGAACGTGCGGCATATGCGCTTGCCCTCGACATGGAGAGCTGAGAGATGCCCGACGCCACCGGGACCACGCCCGGCCCTGAGAAGACCGCCAAGGTGCTGACCTGCGGCGGGGTGAATTTCCCGCTCGACAAATCCGTGCTGCCGCGCCGGGTGCGGGTGCTGCTGCGCGAAGGCAAGTACGAGGCCAAGGAAGCCACCGCCCTGCGCAAGCTGGTGCGCAAGGGCGATGTGGTGATGGAGCTGGGCGGCGGCATCGGCTACATGTCGACGCTGGCCGCGACCCGGACACCGGCGGCGGCAGTGCATGCGTTTGAGGCCAACCCGGGCCTGATCCCCTATATCCGCCGGGTGCATGAACTGAACGGCGCAGAGTGCGCGCAGGTCCACCACGGCGTGCTTGGCCCCCAGGCGGGCGAGGCCACCTTCCACGTGCGCGAGAACCTTCTGGCCTCCTCCCTTACCCCCGATGCGGACGCAGGCCCGGCGGAGGCGGTGCAGGTACCGATGCTCGACATGAACGCCGAGATTGCCCGCATCCGCCCCACCGTTCTGGTCTGCGACATCGAAGGTGCGGAAGCCGACCTGCTGCCGCAGATGGACCTGTCGGGCTTTCGCGCCGCGGTGATCGAGACGCATCCGCAATGGATTGGCAAGGCGGGCATCCGCAAGGTCTTTGCCTGCTTGGACGCTGCGGGGCTCGTGTTCTTCCCGCGCTGGTCGCACGGCAAGGTTGCCGTGTTCCGGTCCGATTGGTGAGCACCTTGCGCGCGCTCGCCATCCTCTGCGTGCGGAACGAGGCGGCCTTCCTCTTGGAATGGCTTGCCCACCACCGCGCCGCAGGCTTCACCGACTTCCTGATATTCTCCAACGATTGCCAGGACGGCACGGACAAGATGCTCGACCGGCTGGAGGCGATGGGCCAGCTCACCCATGTGCGCAACGTAGGGCCTTATGACAAGGCGGGCGTGCAGTTCACCGCGATGAAGCTCGCCTCCAAGCACCCGCTGGTGAAACAGGCGGACTGGATCCTGGCGCTGGATATCGACGAGTTCGTCAACATCAAGACCGGCGGCGGCACACTTGCGGACCTCTTGCAGGCGCTTCCCGGGGCCGATGCCATCACACTCACCTGGCGGCTGTTCGGCAACGCGGGCGTGGTGCGTTATGCCGACCGGCCGGTGACCGAAACCTTCACCCGCTGCGCGCCGGAGGTGATGCACTGGCCCTGGCGCGCCTCGATGTTCAAGACGCTCTACCGCAATGACGGCACCTACCCCAAAGTTGGTATCCACCGCCCGCGCGGCAGCAAGGATGCGGAGCGGCTGGAGGCGTTCCGCTGGTTCGACTGCGAGGGCCGCGAGCTGGGCCACCAATTCAAGACCAAGCGGCTGTTTTCCGATTTCGGCCGGCCCAACTACCGGCTGGCGCAGCTCAACCACTATGCGCTGGGCGCGATGGAGAGCTTTGTCCTGAAAGCCGACCGCGGCCGCGCCGTGCACGCAGACGACCAGCTTGGCATGGACTACTGGGTGGAGCGCAATTTCAACACTGCCGAAGATACTTCCATCGCCCGCTACTCCGAGGCCCGCGCCGCGCTCCTGGAGGAACTGATGCAGGACCAGAAGCTTGCCCGCCTGCACGCCCGTGCGGTGGAGTGGCGCCAGGCGCGCTTTCTCGAGCTGATGCGGCAGGAGCCGAGCCGCGCGCTGTTTGCGCGCTTGCTGATGACGCCACCCTCGCGCCCGGTCAATGCCGCCACCGCGCGCACGCTGACCAGCTTTGCCGTACTGGAGCGCGCCGCCCGCAATCACGCTGGCGGCAGCGGCACCACCTGAGCCCGGCACGCGAGCGCTTTTGTTCCGATAGGCGGCAATCCGCAAAGCGGCCTGAGTTTTTCCAATTTTAGCCTTATTTCAGGGGTAGCGAGAACGTTAAACGGCATCCCGGGGGCACGGCCGCAGGGCCGGAACCGGCGCCGGGCACAGGGGATCGGGCACAGGGACAATCGTCATGCAGGACGGACTGGAAAATCTGGACGAAGACCTCTCCGGGCTGAAGCCGGCCGAGTGGAAGGAGCGGCTTGCCGCGCTGGCCGAGCAGAATGGCATGCAGCAGCCCCTTGGCCCGAGGCACTTCGCGACCTTCATCGACCAGGGCAACACGCTGCTGGTCACCTTCGAAACCATTCAGGGCATCCACAATCTCTCGGACCTCGCACAGCCCTTGGGCTTTGATCTGGTCAAGAACCTGGGCTGGTCGCATATGTGCGTGATTTCCGACGGCGACACCTGGTTCCGCGAGGAGATGATCTATGAGTTCTTCGACCAGCTGATCGACGACGGCTTCTTCGACGAATTCGAGCGGGTGGTGTTCTACGGCGCCGGGCCTTGCGGCTATGCGGCGGCGGCCTTCTCGGTCGCCTCGCCGGGCGCCGCGGTGGTGGCGGTGCAGCCGCAGGCGACGCTGGATCCGCGCATGACCGAGTGGGACGACCGCTTTGTCGAGATGCGCCGCACCTCTTTCACCGACCGCTACGGCTATGCGCCGGACATGCTGGACGCGGCGGAGCACGCTTTCGTAATCTACGACCCGATGGAGCGGCTCGACGCGATGCACGCGGCGCTGTTCCAGCGCCCGAACGTCACCCGGCTGCGCACCCCGAACCTCGGCGCCACGGTGCAGACCCGGCTGATCGAGATGGAGGTGCTTTACCACATCCTGTCGCTGGCGGGCGGGGGACGGCTGAGCGCGCGGGCCTTCCACAAGCTCTACCGCAACCGGCGCAACAACTCCGCCTACCTGCGCAGCCTGATGGCGCGGCTGGACGAGAACGACCGGCCCTACCTGGTAACGCTCCTGTGCCGCAACGTGGCCGAGCGGCTGCGCGCGCCGCGCTTCCGCCGCCGCCTGCAGGGACTGGAGAAACGCGCCGCAGCCGGCGAGTTCACCCTGCCGCCGAAGCGCTGACCCCCCGCCCGGAAGCAGCGCAAAACGGTCCCGCGATCCTGCATCGAAGCGCTTCTTTTTGGCCGGCGCCTGTGCTAACGCCACGGCATGACCCGTGAGCTGACCATCCCCCGGCCCGACGACTGGCACCTGCATCTGCGCGACGGCGCGGTGCTGGAGGCCGTCCTGCCCGAAACCGCCCGCCATTTCGCCCGGGCGATCATCATGCCCAACCTGGTGCCGCCGGTGGTGACCGGGGCGCAGGCCGCCGCCTACCGCGACCGCATTCTCGCCGCACTGCCCGAAGGCATGTCGTTTGCGCCGCTGATGACGCTCTACCTCACCGAGGATACCGACCCGGAAGACGTCGCCGCCGCCCATGCCAGCGGGCTGGTGCAGGCGGTGAAGCTCTACCCGGCGGGCGCCACCACCAACTCGGCTTCCGGCGTCAGCGATTTCAGCAAGGTGCGCGGTGTCTTGGAAAAGATGGCCGAGATCGGCCTGCCGCTCTGCGTGCACGGCGAGGTGACGGACAGCGAGGTCGACATCTTCGACCGCGAGGCGGTGTTCATCGACCGGGTGCTGGACCCGATCCGCAAGGCGACGCCGGGCCTGCGGGTGGTGATGGAGCATATCACCACAAAGAACGGCGCCGACTACGTGCGCGCGCATGACCTGGACCTGGGCGCCACCATCACCACGCATCACCTGATCATCAACCGCAACCATATCCTCGCAGGCGGTATCAAACCGCATTACTACTGCCTGCCGGTGGCCAAGCGTGAAGAACACCGGCTCGCCCTGCGCGCGGCGGCTACTTCGGGCGATGCGCGGTTTTTCCTCGGCACCGACTCCGCTCCGCATACCGACGCCAACAAGGAAAGCGCCTGCGGCTGTGCGGGCTGTTTCACCGCGCCCAACACGATGGCGCTCCTCGCCCATGTGTTCGAGGAAGAAGGCGCGCTCGACAGGCTCGCGGGCTTTGCATCAGAAAACGGCCCGGCTTTCTATGGCCTGCCGGTCAATGAAGACACGCTGACCTTACGAAAGAGCGATGAGGCAGCAGCCTTCCCGGAAAAGATCGGGACCGGCGACGGCCCTGTCACCGTGTTCGACCCGGGCTTTCCGGTGTTCTGGGACGTGAAATAGCCACAGCTGCCGCCATCTTTACCTCCGGTAAAGCATAACAGTTGAAGGGAATCGATTCGCAGGGCTCAGATCGCCAATATTGAAGCGTCAGCCGGTGCTGACGCCGTAATTTGTTAAGAGATGAGCCAGATATGACAACGATTACCCTGCAAGGCATCCGGCTGGACTTTGTGAATGGAGACCCCCACGAGATCGGCACTGCGGAGGCGGTCATCACCGTGCCCGACTCCGCCACCACCTTCTCCTATTCGCTGACCGGCGAAGAGGACGAAGGCGTGCCCTCCATCGAAATCGAGGATGAATCCTATCACGTGATGCTGGACGGCCATAGCACGCATGAGCTTGACGAGTCGGGCCATATGACGACCTTTGCCGCCAGCGTCACCTGGAGCGAAGGCACCACCACCATCATCGGGGTGAACTTCAGCACCGGCGACTTCACCGATTCCGACATCTATTTCGTGCTCGACGGCCCCGTGCCGGACTTCAGTTCGATTTCGGCATGGGAGGCGTTTGACAATTCGATCACCGGGTTCGGCACGCCCACAGGCGCCTTCGCCCCCGGCCAGGACATCGCCTGGACCGAATTCGATCACTACAGCGTCAGCGAGGATGATGAGTTCCACGGCTCCGAAGGCCGCGACGTTTTTCATGGCGGGATCGGGGATGACTATTTCCGCAGCTCGGACGGGCGCGACACTTACGACGGTGGCCAGGGCATCGATCAGGTCACCTTCAATGAGGACCCGAACGGTGTCACCGTCAACCTCAAGACCGGCGAGGCCACCGATGGCTGGGGGAAGACCGACACATTGAACTCGATCGAGATGCTGCGCGGCTCGGCGCATGACGACGGCTTTACCGGAAACGGCGGGCGCAACATCTTCCGCGGGCTGGCGGGCGAGGACATGATGGACGGCGCCGGGGGCCGCGATCAGGTCCGCTATGACCGCGACGACCGCTACGGCGGCGATGAGGGGGTGACCGTCAAGCTCCACAAGGGCTTTGCCATTGATGGCTTTGGCGACCGCGACAGCCTGCGCCACATCGAGGACGTCCGCGGTTCGGATCACCGCGACAGCATTACCGGCAGCGGCGGCCGCAACGCGCTCGAGGGCGAAAACGGCAACGACAGGCTTTTTGGCCTGAACGGCAACGACACGCTCTCCGGCGGCGGCGGCAAGGACAAGCTGGACGGCGGCGGCGGCGACGACGTGCTGAACGGTGACGGCGGCTATGACTGCTTCGTGTTCCGCGGCGCCTTTGGGAACGACACCGTGAGCGATTTCCATACCGCCGGGCGCAAGGAAAAGATCGATCTCTCCGATGTCAGCCCGATCAAGAGCTTCCGCGACCTGAAGAACAACCACCTGAGCGAGAACGCAGACGGCGACGCGGTGATCAGCGACAACCGGGGCAACAGCATTACCCTGGAAGACGTCGCAATGTCCGACCTCTCGGGCAACGACTTCCTGTTCTGAGACCGGGTTATCACTTTGCAATAGCAGCGCCGGGCCCCGGGCGGCCCGGCGCTTTGCGTTTGCGCAGGCCAGGGCTTCAAACCGGCGGGCATCCGGTCTAAGGACGGGCAGACCCATGCCGGAAAGGATGCGCCCATGATCCCCACCTCCTACCCCTCGAAAGAGGAAATCGCCCGTCTCTCGGCCCGGATGCTGCTGGAAATCGGCGCGGTGAACTTCAACACCGAAACGCCCTACACGCTCGCCTCCGGCCTGCCCTCGCCCAGCTACATCGACTGCCGCAAGCTGATCTCCTTCCCGCGCATCCGCTCCACCCTGATGGACTTCATGGCCGTCACCGTGATGCGCAATGCAGGTTTCGAAGCTTTTGACAACATCGCCGGCGGCGAGACTGCGGGCATCCCGTTCGCTGCGCTGGTGGCGGAGCGGCTGGCACTGCCGATGACCTATGTGCGCAAAAAACCCAAGGGCTACGGCAAGAATGCCCGCATCGAAGGCGCGATGAGCGAGGGCGAGCGGGTGCTGCTGGTGGAGGATCTGACCACAGACGGCGGCTCGAAACTGTCCTTCGTGGATGCGATCCGCGAGACCGGGGCAACCTGCGGCCATACCGCGGTGATCTTCTACTACGATATTTTCCCGGAAACTAAGAAGACGCTGGGCGATCACGGGGTGGAGCTTCACTATCTCTGCACTTGGTGGGACGTCCTGGCCGAGGCGCGCGCGCAGGGTGTCTTTGGCGCTGAGACGCTGGACGAAGTCGAGCGGTTCCTGAAGGACCCGCGTGCCTGGCAGGACGCGCATAAACCCGCCTGACGTAGCGGGACCTCACGCGGGCGGCCTGTGGACAAGCCCGCCCGCGAATCGTGCCCGGGCAGATATCTGGGGGACTATGCAGTGCAGACCCCATAATGTAGGCTGAACACCAATAGCGGGCGGAAGCCGGCACATTTTGCCCACAGGCACAGCAGCGGATATCCACACCCCATCCCCAGGGATTTCCAGATAGCCAGCTGCGGGCAAACCGCCTAATGAGAGCGGCCAAACGACGAGAGCAGTGATGAACGAGATTACCCCTTTCGACGGCAATGTTCCGCCCGCCCCGATGCCCGATCAGCCCGCCAGCGGCGCGGCGATGCCGGACAACGAGCTTCCGCACTCGGTGGAGGCGGAGCAGCAGCTTCTGGGCGCGATCCTGACCAACAACGAGGTCTACGACAAGGTCGCCTCGATCATCAATTCCAGCCACTTCTACGACCCGGTCCACGCCCGCATCTACGAGGTCGCGGCCGCGCGGATCTCCAAGAACGCGCTGGCCTCGCCGGTGACGCTGAAGGCCTTCCTGGAAGACCACGAGGGTCTGAAGGAACTGGGCGGCCCGGCCTATCTGGCCAAGCTCGCGGGCGCCTCGATCTCGGCCTTTGCCGTGCGCGACTACGCGCAGATGATCTATGATCTGGCGATCCGGCGCGAGCTGATCGCGCTGGGGCAGAGCATCTCGGAGAAGGCGCGCCGCGTCGATGTCGCCTCCGAGCCGCGCGAGCAGATCGTGGAAGCGGAACAGTCGCTTTACCAGCTGGCCGAGCAGGGCCAGACCGAAAGCGGCTTCAAATCCTTCCTGAAAGCGGTGACCGAGGCGGTCAACGTCACCAACGAGGCCTACCAGCGCGGCGGCGGCATGGCCGGTATCTCCACCGGGCTCGATGACCTCGACAAGCAGCTTGGCGGGTTGCACCCCTCGGACCTTCTGATCCTTGCCGGGCGCCCCTCGATGGGGAAAACTTCGCTCGCGACCAACATCGCCTTCAACGTCGCCAAGGCTTACAAGCGCGGGGTAAAGCCGGACGGCACCGAAGGCGCCATTGACGGCGGCGTGGTGGGCTTCTTCTCGCTCGAGATGTCGGCCGAGCAGCTGGCGGGGCGGATTCTGGCGGAAGCCTCGGAAATCTCCTCGCACAAGATCCGCCAGGGCGACATGACCGAGGCCGAGTTCCGCCGTTTCGTGCAGGCGGCAAAGGACCTGGAAAGCTGCCCGCTGTTCATCGACGATACCCCCGCGATCCCGATCTCCCAGCTGGCGGCGCGCGCGCGGCGGCTGAAGCGGACGCATGGGCTCGACCTTCTGGTGATCGACTACCTGCAGCTCTGCCGCGGCATGGCCGACAACCGGGTCAACGAGATCGCCGAGATTTCAATGGGGATGAAAGCCATCGCCAAAGAGCTGAACATCCCGGTGATCGCCCTGTCACAGCTTTCCCGCCAGGTGGAAAACCGCGACGACAAGCGCCCGCAGCTTTCGGACCTGCGTGAATCGGGCTCGATCGAACAGGACGCCGACGTGGTGATGTTCGTGTTCCGCGAGGAATACTACAAGGAACGCGAGAAGCCCGGTGATCACGAGCTGGACAAGATGGAAGAGTGGAAGCAGGCGATGGAGCGCCTGCATGCCAAGGCTGAGGTCATCGTCGGCAAGCAGCGTCACGGCCCCATCGGCACGGTGGAGCTGTCGTTTGAGGCGCAGTTCACCCGCTTTGGCAACCTCGCGAAGCCCTGGCAGCAGCAGCAGGACGGCTACTGACACGGTATCTTGGGGTCCGGCCTTCGGCACCTGCTACATGATGTGGCGAAACGGCGCGTTTTCTTGAAATTAGGCAATTTGCCGTCTAAGTTTCACTTGTGTGCAGCACCTGTTCGCCCGCACCATGGATAGGCCTGCGGATTGATTTTCCGCGCATGACTTGGTAGAACTGGTGTCCGCTGCACGAGAGCAGCAAGAGGAAGGTGAATTATGACTGGACCCGATCCGATCATCGTATGACCCAAACTGCAAAGCCGCCCCCTTCGAGGGGCGGCTTGCCGCCGGGCGGGCTGTTTGCATTGTGCCCCATTCCCCGACTTCCCCCAAGCGCGCCCGCTTTTCGCGCGAGTTGCACGCCTCTCTCACGGAATTGAACCGGTTCCATTTGTACCCAAGCGCGGAACAAGGCCGATAGGCCGCCGCGCATCGCCGTCGCGCGCCCACGCGGCGGCGATTTGGCTGCCGCTGGGCGGTTCCTCGCGAGGGCGTACGGACTTGGCCGGGATAAACTGCCAGTCATGACCGTTCGGCTCGCCGCCGCGCGCTCCGCCGACGCGCGGCTCTTCACTTCAACGGGGCCGCTCGCCGCTCAGTCCGTCCGCTGCCTCTGCAGCCCAAGATCCGGGAAATCCCGCTCGAACCTCTGCAAGAGTGACGCGCCGCCCGCCTGCGCCGTCTCTGCCGTGCGCCGGATCACCTCGACCGCGTTGATCCGCCCCTCCAGCGTCAGCGTGCCGTAGCTCGGCAGGTTCACCCCCTCCACCTGCACCCGGATGCGCTCCAGCGTGCCGTAGAAATCCACCAGCGCAAACAGCGCGCCGTCAGCCACGTTATGCACCTCGGCGATCCGCGTGCGGTAGATCTCCGTATGGCGCGCGTCGGTGATATGCGGGATCAGCATGGGATAGGCTTCCAGTGTCGCGCGCAGCTTTTCGGGAGAGACCGATTTTGCCAGGAAACGCTCCATGTCGCGGGTGTTGAAATCGATCTCCGCATAAAGCGCGCGGATCAGGTTCCGCTTGTCGTGCCGGGCCCGCCGCGCCGCGCGCCAGTCATCGAACAGCCGCTTGCCGAACCACAGGAAGAACCCCAGCGTCGGACCGATCACCGCAATCATAAGCTTTGTCTCCACCGCCCGTCCCTCCGGCCCGCGTTGGCCGATCAATTCCTCAGATGATTGAAGGCGAGGCTAACCAGCTGCCGCGGCACGGTAAACCGGCGATTTCCCGCAGCCTCCGCCCGGCGAAAGGCCGCCCGCGCCGCCTTTCCCCTTGACCTGCCAGCCGCCCATGTCATGAACGGCGCATGAGCACGGCAAGACTGACAATCAACCTGGATGCGCTGGTGGCCAACTGGCGGAACCTGGACGCCCTGACCCGCTGCGAAACCGCAGCGGTGGTCAAGGCCAATGGCTATGGCCTCGACGCCGGCCGCGTCGGCCAGGCGCTGGCCAAGGCGGGGGTGCGCAACTTCTTCGTTGCCGCCGCCGAGGAAGGCGGCGCGCTGCGCCGCGCGCTGGGGCCCGGAGTGGGGATCTCGGTCTTCTCCGGCCACATGGACGGTGACACCAAGCTTCTGAAGGATTTTCAGCTCACCCCGATGCTGAATTCGCTCGACCAGATGCTGCGCCATTTCGAGAACCTGCCAGGCCATCCCTTCGGCGTGCAGCTCGACAGCGGCATGAACCGGCTCGGCATGGAGCCCGCCGAATGGGGTGCGGTGCGCGATATCGCACTCGGCCAGAACCCGGTGCTTCTGATGTCGCACCTCGCCTGCGCCGACGAGCCCGGCCACCCGATGAACCCGCACCAGCTGCGCGCCTTCCGCGAGATGACCGACGGGCTGGAAATCCCGCGCTCGCTGGCGGCGACCGGCGGCATGATGCTGGGTCCCGACTACCACTTTGACCTCTGCCGCCCCGGCATCGGCCTTTATGGCGGCCGGCCCTTCACCGATGCGCTGCCCGTGGTGCATCTGGATCTGCCGGTGATCCAGGTCCGCGACCTGGAGCCGGGCGAAACCGCGGGCTACGGAAATACCTGGACCGCGCGCCGCCCCAGCCGCATCGCCACCGTCGCGGCGGGCTATGCCGACGGGCTGCACCGCGCAATGAGCGGCACCGGCCTCATGGTCTATGCCGGGGACATCCCCTGCCCGGTGGTGGGCCGCATTTCGATGGATCTGATCACGGTGGATGTGACCGATCTGGAGGAGCCGCCGGCCGCGCTTGCCATCCTCAACGAGCAGCAGACGGTCGACACTCTGGCCGATGCCGCGGGCACCATCGGCTACGAGATTCTGACCGGTCTCGGGCACCGTTACGCGCGGACCTACCAGGGATGAACCCGCTCGCCCTCCTCGCCCGCCTCGGCGGCACGTCGCTCGCGGCGCTGGCGGCGGTTGGGCGCGCAGCGATCTTTGCACTCAGCGCCTTCAGCCACATGCTGCGCCCGCCTTTCTACCCGCGCGAGTTCCTGCACGCACTGATGAACATCGGCTGGCTGTCGCTGCCGGTGGTGGGCCTTACCGCGATCTTCACCGGCGGCGCGCTGGCACTGCAAATCTATGCCGGAGGCGCCCGCTTCAACGCCGAAGCCGTGGTGCCGCAGATCGTCGCCATCGGCATGGTGCGCGAGCTGGGCCCGGTGCTGGTGGGGCTGATGATCGCCGCGCGCGTCACCTCTTCAATTGCCGCCGAGATCGCCACCATGAAGGTGACGGAGCAGATCGACGCGCTGGTGACGCTTTCGACGCACCCGATGAAATACCTGGTCGCCCCGCGGGTGCTGGCGGCGCTGATCACCGTTCCGCTGCTGGTTGGCGTGGGCGACATCATCGGCATCGCCGGCGGCTACACCGTGGCAACCCAGAACCTCGGCTTCAATGCCGCCGCCTACCTCAAGAACACGGTCAACTTCCTGGAGGCGCTGGATATCCTGTCCTCGCTAACCAAGGGCGCCGCCTTCGGCACCATCGCGGCAATGATGGGCTGCTATTACGGCATGACATCGGGCCGCGGCGCGCAGGGCGTTGGCCGGGCCACCAAGGGTTCGGTCGAAGCCGCCGCGGTGCTGATCCTGGCCGCCAACTTCATCCTGACCGGTGTGTTCTTCTCGCTATGAGCCGGGCATGCGGGACACTCCTTGCAGCAGTCTTCGTGGCGGGCTGCGCCCAGCCGGAACTCAGAATCGTGCGCGGAGGCTCTTTCAACTCAAAGGCTCCTGCAGGAGTGAACGACGCAAGCCTTCAATTTGCTGCCTTTGAAAAGCGCAGCACTGGGGACATCTGGTTCGGCCTCGTCCCGCCTGAAGAGAAAGTGCTTGATGACCGGTTCGCTTCCAAAATCACATACCAGGTTCAAGTTCTCAACGATCCCGTTCAAGACCTTGAAGACATCGGCGCAGATTTGCGCTGGGAACGCGGAAAGGTGCCATGGCACCGCAGCCCTCGCCCCTCGGACTTTGAGGTGATCAATGATTAGAATGGAAAACGTGCACAAGGCCTTTGGCGGCAATCACGTGCTCAATGGCATGAATCTGGAAATCGCAAAGGGCAGCTCGATGGTGATCATCGGCGGCTCCGGCACCGGAAAGTCAGTGGCGCTGAAGTGCATCCTCGGCCTGATCCAGCCCGATTCCGGCCAGATCCTGGTCGATGGCAAGCCGGCTGGCGCGGGCGACCGCGATGCCTTCCTCGCCCGGTTCGGGATGCTGTTCCAGGGCGGTGCGCTGTTCGACTCGCTGCCGGTCTGGCAGAATGTGGCCTTTCGCCTGTTGCGCGGGGCGCTCAAGCGCCCGGTGGAGGAAGCCCGGGAGATCGCCATCGAGAAACTGCGCCGGGTCGGCCTCAAATCAGCCGTTGCCGACCTGCTGCCGGCCGAACTGTCCGGCGGCATGCAGAAACGCGTCGGCCTGGCGCGCGCCATCGCTGCCGAGCCCGAGATCATTTTCTTCGACGAGCCCACGACCGGGCTCGATCCGATCATGTCGGGCGTGATCAACGACCTGATCCGCGAGATCGTGGTGGAAATGGGCGCCACCGCAATGACCATCACCCACGACATGACGTCGGTGCGCGCAATTGCCGATAATGTGGCGATGCTGCACGGCGGGGTGATCCAGTGGACCGGCCCGGTTGCCGAAATGGACGCCTCCGGCGATCTTTACGTGGAACAGTTCATCCACGGCCGCGCCGAAGGACCGATCGAGGCGGTGCGCTAGAGCCACGCCCCCAGCTGGCTCCGCCCGGGGCGGCTTTTTCCAGAAGTTTCACAAGGCGGCCGCGAATCATCGCGGCGGGCAGCAGCGCCCTCCCTCCCGCTTTGCCAGGTGCGTGCGAGGGGCAGTTGCCCATTCTGACGCCCGCCGGCGGTGCTTGCTGCGTTCTGCCGCTATAACTTCTTGATCCTCGGGTAAACCGCCCCAATTGAATAAGATGAAACACCCGGGATCCCGCACCTGGGTCTGTGCGCTGCGCCCTGACTGGGCTCCCCCCTGGCGTGCTGGCCCCCGGAGATCCACTTGTTGCTGCCGGAAGGGGGCCGATGGCCGGAATGCCGCCACATCTCATCACCGCACGGACCGCAAATGCGGCCGCAGGGCGGCTGTATCTGCCGGGCCTGTATGTCCCGCCGCACGCGAGGACTGGAAACGGCTGCAAGCCCCCGGCTCTGCCCGAGGCAAAAAATTGCCAAAAGTTTGAATCTTGTGCAACATTTTGCCGGTCCGCCGCGTTGACATGTTCCGAGGACGCTGCCGCGGAGGGCCTGCGAGGCCACCCAGCCCGCCGCCAGCCCGCGGGGGGTAATGATTTACTGGAGGGGTACGCATGACTGCTTTTCACGATGTCCTGACCAAAGCTCAGACGCTGTTCCTGCGCCTGACCTTTGCCCTGATCTGCGCCGCCGCAGTCGGCGCGGTCGTGGCGACCGCGCTGTCCGCGGCCGGGGTCTGGCCCTGGCTCACGCTGCAGGCGGGGCTGGATGGAACGCTGTATCCGCAGGCCGGCATGGTGGCGCAGATCGCTCTCACGGCGCTGGCGGTTATGCTGGCCTTCTACCTGCCGTCTAACGGCCGGATGCTGGCGCTGGAGACCTCGCACCGGAAGTTCTCCCTGCAGATGGAAGATGTGGCCCGCGCTTATCACGCTGCCCATGCCGCGGACCGCAAGGGCCTGTTCAACACCGCCTCGGAGTTCGATGCCGTCAAGGAGCGGCTGGCCTTCATGCGCAGCCATCCGGACCTGGGCAACTTGGAACCGGAAGTCCTGGAAGTGGCGGCGCAGATGAGCCAGATCAGTCAGGACCTGGCAAAAACCTACTCTGATGCCAATGTCCAGCGCGCCCGGACCTTCCTGAAGCAGCGCCAGGAGGAGGTCGAAGCCTTCCAGGGCCGGCTGGAGGATATCAAGGCAGTGGTGGCCGAACTGCGCCAATGGACGCGGGATGTGGAAATCGAGGAATCGCTGGCAAAATCGCAGCTCAGCCGCTTGCGGGAGGAAGTCTTCGAACTGATGCCGGAACTGTCGGCACAGCTGCACGGCACACCGGACGGCACTGACCCCGGCGCCGGCACCGGCAGCAGCGTCGTGCCGATGCAGCCGCCGCGCCGCGCCGATTGAGGCCGTGTGTAACGGCGGGGCTTGAGGCGGGCGCCAAACCCGGGCAGTAACCGGGGATGGCTAAAACAACCTTCTCCTGCTCCGCCTGCGGAGCCAGCTTTTCCAAATGGTCCGGCCGCTGCGAAGGCTGCGGCGATTGGAACACCATCACCGAGGACCAGGGGCTGAGCTCAGGCCCGGCCAAGAAGTCGCTCGGCGTGCGCCGCGGGCGCACCATCCAACTAACGGATCTTTCCGCGCGCGAAACGCCGCCCCCCCGTACTTGCTGCGGTGTGGCGGAACTGGACCGCGTTCTGGGCGGCGGACTGGTGCCCGCCTCGGCCATCCTGGTCGGCGGCGACCCCGGAATTGGCAAATCCACCCTTCTTCTGCAGGCGGCGGCGCGTTTTGCCCATGCCGGGCTGAAGACGGTCTATGTCAGCGGCGAGGAAGCCTCCGCCCAGGTGCGGATGCGGGCGCAACGGCTGGGGCTGGCTGATGCGCCGGTGCAGCTCGCGGCAGAGACCAACTTGCGCGACATCCTCACCACGCTGGAGGCCGAGAAGCCGCAGCTTGCCATCATCGACTCGATCCAGACCATGTGGGCCGACCACGTCGACAGCGCCCCAGGCTCGGTCAGCCAGGTGCGCGCGGCGGCGCATGAGCTCACCACCTTTGCCAAGCGGAACGGGATTTCCGTCATCATGGTGGGCCATGTCACCAAGGAAGGCCAGATCGCAGGCCCGCGCGTGGTGGAGCATATGGTCGATACCGTTCTGTACTTCGAGGGCGAGCGCGGCCACCAGTTCCGCATTCTGCGCGCGGTCAAGAACCGCTTCGGCCCGGCGGATGAGATCGGCGTCTTCGAGATGACCGGCGGCGGGCTTGCAGAAGTAGTGAACCCCTCCGCCCTGTTCCTTTCGGAACGCGGCGCGCCCTCTCCCGGCTCGGTGGTCTTTGCGGGCATCGAAGGCACAAGGCCGGTGCTGGTGGAGATGCAGGCGCTGATTGCGCCTTCGCCGCATTCGCAGCCGCGCCGCGCTGTAGTGGGCTGGGACTCGTCGCGGCTGGCGATGATCCTCGCCGTTCTGGAAGCGCGCTGCGGCATTCCCTTTGCCGGGCTCGACGTGTATCTGAACGTCGCGGGCGGCATCAAGATTTCCGAACCCGCGGCGGACCTTGCGGTGGCAGCGGCCCTGCTCAGTGCCCGCGAAGACACCGCCCTGCCCGCGGATACGGCAATTTTCGGAGAAATCTCGCTATCGGGCGCCCTGCGCCCTGCGCCGCAAACCGAAAACCGGTTGAAAGAGGCGCAAAAACTTGGTTTCACCGCTGCCATCGCCCCCAGCGGCGGCAAATCCGCGGCCATTCGCGGTCTGACCCTGCGCCAGACCACCGATCTCGCGGGGTTTGTTGGCGAATTCTTCGGGGCCGGCTAAGGTCGCAAAAATTTCAAATCGCAGGTTAACGGGCGAGGGACATGGACGGATTTACCATCATCGACGGGGTTGTCGCCCTGGTCATAGTCGTTTCGGCCTTGCTGGCCTATTCGCGGGGTTTCGTGCGCGAGGCGATGGCGATTGCGGGCTGGATCGCGGCCGGCATCCTCGCCTTCATCTTTGCACCGCAGGTGGAGCCGCTGATGGCTGAGGTCCCGGTCATCGGAGAATTCATCGCGGGCAGCTGCGAACTGTCGATCATCGCCGCCTTTGCCGCGGTCTTTGCGCTGGCGCTGATCGTGGTCTCCTTCTTCACACCTCTGTTCTCCACCATGGTGCAGCGCTCTGCGCTTGGCGGGATCGACCAGGGGGCGGGCTTCTTCTTCGGGGTGCTGCGCGGCATCCTGCTCGTGGCAATTGCCTTCTTCCTCTACAATGTGGTGATGACCGGCCAGTCGTTTACCATTGTTGACGAAAGCCGCTCGGCGGTGGTCTTCGAGCGGATGATCGGCCAGATTGAGGACCGCAACCCTGAGCAAGCGCTTGGCTGGGTAACCCAGCAGTATGAGGAGCTGATCGGGGCCTGCGAGCAGTAACCTGCACCGCTCAGCCAAAGCAAAGACGCGGCAGGGGCGCTTTCGGGCGCCCTTTTCCGTGCCCGCACTCCATGATTTCAAGGGCTTGGATCCAGCCTCCCCGCCGGGCCGGAGCAAAGGTTAGAGTCCGGCCCAAACGGTCAAGGCATCGTTAACCCTAGCGGAATCAGATTCGGCCCACCGGCGGGGCCCATGGAACGAGCGGCGCCAAATGTTAACAAAACCTCTCCCAGCCTGGGGCAAAGGTTAACAATCACCGTGAGAAACGCCGGTTTGTCCCCGAAAAAACGCCCCGTCCCGCAATCGGCCCAAGCTTGCCCCAATTTCGGCCCAATTCGCTGGCCAATTGGCCTCATCGGCAAAACGCCGGGACGGATGGCTCAGAAGGGACGACACCATGCTGCTGGATCACTTCACAACTTTCGCTGACTTTGCGCCGGTTGACCTGCTGCTGGACACCCCCCTTCCGATGCCCCAGTCCCCGGCAGTCCGCCGCGCCCGCCCGCGCAGCGGCGGCTTTCTGCCCGCAACGCTGGTGGAAACCGAGGAAGGCTTCAAGCAGGCCCGCGACCTCAAGCCCGGCGACATGGTCTACACTCTCGATGGCGGCGCCCAGCCGGTGAAAGCTGTGAAACACGCAGTACCGCGGCTCACCACGCTGATGCATGTGCCCGCGGGCGCGCTTGGCAACGACAGCGACCTGATGCTGCCCTCGGATCAGAAGGTGGCGCTGGAGATGGAGACTGCCGAGCGCCTGTTCGGCCTGCCGGTAGTGGTGGTCAAGCTGATCGCGCTGGCGGGTTACAAGGGCATCACTCCCGCAGCCCCCGAGCGTCTTGGCCGCATCCACGTGGAGTTCGAAGAGGAAGAGCTGATCTGGGCCGAAAGCGGCATGCTGCTGCCCGCGGGCAACGGCGAGGACGCGGGCGAAGACGGCGCCTTCCACCAGCTGTCGCTGACCGAAACCCGCCAGGTTCTTGCCAGCGAAGACGGCCGCGCGCTGGCCCGCACTGGCATGGGCGATCACGACGCCCGCCGGTTCAGCCTGCTCGACAGCATCCTCGCGCCGATGGCGGCCTGAACGCTTCCGCCCAGCCCGTCCTGATGCAAGATGGCCTGCCTCCGGCGGGCCTTTTGCGTTTCAGACTGCCCCAGGGGCAGCTTCCGGGCGCGGCCATGGGCCGCATCTGCCGCAGCGCGGCGCGGGAATCATCATCCTTTGATGACAGCCGGGCCCTTAGGCACTATGTGAGGGGCAACACAGGAAACGGATTCGGAGCCACCCGCCTTGCCGATGCCGCAAATGCCCCCCGCCCACCCTTTCGATGATGACAAGCTGCGTGAGGAATGCGGCGTTTTTGGCGTCATCGGCGTCCAGGACGCGGCCAATTTCGTGGCGCTCGGCCTGCACGCGCTGCAGCACCGCGGCCAGGAAGCCGGGGGTATCGTTGCCCACGACCCGGCCCAGGGCTTCAACAGCGCCCGCCGCTTCGGCTACGTGCGCGACAACTTCACCTCCGAGGACGTGATGGCCACCCTGCCCGGCCCGCTGGCCATCGGCCATGTGCGCTATTCCACCGCCGGGACCAAACATGCCGCCATCCGAGACGTGCAGCCCTTTTTCGGCGAGTTCGCCATGGGCGGCGCGGCGATTGCCCACAATGGCAACATCACCAACGCCAACGCGCTGCGCCGCGAGCTGATCGAGCGCGGCTCGATCTTCCAGAGCTCGTCGGACAGCGAATGCATTATCCACCTGATGGCGCGTTCGCTGCAGCGCAACATCCCCGAGCGGATGGAAGACGCGCTGCGCCGCGTAGAGGGCGCCTTCTCGGTGGTGGCGATGACCCGAACCAAGCTGATCGGCGTCCGCGACCCGCGCGGCGTGCGGCCGCTGGTGCTGGGCAGGATTGGCGACGGCTATGCGCTGAGTTCCGAAACCTGCGCGCTCGACATCATCGGCGCCGAGTTCCTGCGCGAGATCGAGCCGGGCGAGATGGTGGTGATCACCGACAAGGGCGTTGAGAGCATCTTCCCCTTCCGCCGCCAGCCTTCGAAGTTCTGCATCTTCGAGCACGTCTATTTCTCCCGCCCCGATTCGATTCTCGGCGGCCGCTCGGTCTATGAGACCCGCGAGGCGATCGGGCGGGAACTTGCCAAGGAAAACCCGGTGGAGGCCGATCTGGTCTGCCCGGTGCCGGACAGCGGCACGCCCGCGGCGATCGGCTACTCGCTGCAAAGCGGCATCCCCTTTGCCATGGGAATCATCCGCAATTCCTACATGGGCCGGACCTTCATCGAGCCGACAGAGCAGATCCGAAACATGGGGGTGCGCCTGAAGCTCAACGTGAACCGCGCGCTGATCAAGGGCAAGCGGGTGATCCTGGTCGACGACTCGGTGGTGCGCGGCACAACCTCCCGCAAGATCAAGGAGATGATCCTGGATGCCGGCGCCCGCGAGGTGCATTTCCGCATCGCTTCGCCGCCCACCGCCTGGCCCTGTTTCTATGGTGTCGACACGCCCGAGCGGGACAAGCTGCTGGCGGCGACGATGACCGAGGACCAGATGGCCAAGCACCTTTCAGTCGACAGCCTCAAGTTCATCTCGCTCGACGGTCTCTACCGTGCGGTGGGTGAGCGAAAGGGCCGCAACAAGACCTGCCCGCAGTACTGCGATGCCTGCTTCTCCGGCGAATATCCGGTCATCCCCAGCGATATGATCGATCAAGGGTTTGAAATGAAGGCCGCGGCAGAGTAAGAAGCTCGCGAACAATTCAGGGGGGAGGCGCCGGCCCGGGCGGGCTGGCGCCTTTTCCTTTGACCCGAACACGTGAAAGGCCGCCTTTTGGACGCCCATCTTGCCCGAATGCTGACCTCCCCGCGCCAGTGCCGCTGCTGCGGTGCCACCTTTGCGCAGCTGCTCAGCCTGACCTGCGACCGGCCCGATATCTGCCCCGAGGATATGGAAGCGGAAGACAACTCCGCCCTCCTCGCCGCTCACGGCGATATCCTGACCGAAGACTTCTGCCGCCTCGGCGAATTGCGCTTCGTGCGCGCGGTTCTGGCGATACCTCTGGCTGACAGCCGCGGCGAGGAATTTCTGCTCGGCACCTGGGCGAGCCTGAGCCGCGCCGATTTCGAAGCCTATCTTGACCATTTCGAGCTGCGCGAGACCGAAGACCTGGGCAGCCGCCCGGCCTGGCTTGCCAATGCAATCCCTCCCGACATGGCGCAGCCCGCCGCCTGCATGCTGGAGATGCGCCCCGAGGGCCAGTATCCCGAGCTGATGGTAAGTGAGACCGCACACCCGCTTTATGCGCTGCAGAAGAACGGCGCCGAGCTGGAGGAACTGCTCGAGCTGCTCTATTCCTACGGCCACGACCTGCCCTCGCTGGTCTTCGACGCCTGACCGCGAAGGTGACGGCCCGCCGCGCCGGCGGGGGCCTGGCTGCCGCCGGAACCGGCGCTTCGGCACCGGTCCCGCCGCCCCGCACCCGCGGCATCCCGCCGATAGCCGCGCGGCCTTCTTGCAAGCTTCTGCACGGATCGCCAATTAGCATCCGAACCGACCTTATGTCAGCGGACACAGGAGGCACGACATGGCAAACACGGGTGAACAAACTTCCGCGAAAGTGGCAGGGCTCGCCACCCAGAGCAACGCCATGAACCGCCGCAACCTCAGCCTGCTGGGGCTTTACGGGCCAGAGGACAACCTCACCGCGCTGGTGCGTCTGCCCAGCGGCCGCACCCGCACGGTGACCCGCGGCACCCGCATCTCCGGCGCCCAGGTGGTGGCCATCGATGCCGAAGGCCTGGTGCTGAGCGAGAACGGCACCACCAAGCGCGTGGCGATGCCAGGCAGCTGATACGGTGCTGCCTCTTGACCTGGCCGGCCCGCCGCCCCACAAGGCGGCTATGACAGAAAAACTCGCTCTCATCACCGGTGCGTCGCGGGGCCTGGGCCGGGCTCTGGCCGAAGCGCTTGCCCCGACCCACCACATCGTGGCCGTGGGCCGCACCACCGGCGCTCTGGAAGAACTCGACGACGCCATCAAGGCGGCGGGGGGCTCGGCCACGCTGGCGCCGATGGACATCACCCTGCCCGAGGCGATGGCGACGCTCTGCCGCGGCATCCATGACCGCTGGGGCAAGCTGGACCTGTGGCTGCACACCGCAATCCACGCCGCTCCGCTGGCGCCTGCGCCCTCGGTGGCCCCCAAGGACTGGGCGAAGTCGGTGGCCGTCAATGCCACCGCCACCTCGGTGCTGATCCCCTATGTCGCGCCGCTCCTGGGCCAGACGGGGCGCGCAGTCTTCTTCGACGATCCGAAGGGGGGAGAGAAGTTCTACGGCGCCTATGGCGCCACCAAGGCGGCGCAGATGGCGCTGGCGCGCAGCTGGCAGGCCGAAAGCGAACGCACCGGCCCGGCGGTGCGTATTCTGGAGCCGCGCCCGATGCCCACTGCCTTGCGCGCCCGCTTCCACCCCGGCGAGGACCGCGCCGGGCTCATCCCGGTCAAGGACGAGGCCGCCCGCCTTTTGCCGTTGATCCTGACGGACTGACGCTCGCGGGCATCTGTTGCGCGCATCCGTGATGCGCGCAACAGGAGGGTTAGAGTCCCCCTTCCCGGCCTGCCTGCCCTTCACGCCCCCTGTTGCTTCCCTGCCCGCCTGCCGAGGCGATCCGGCGCGCGGCGGCGAAAGGCTTGCCCCCTCCGGCCCCAAGTCCTATTCAAGCCCCACGCGGTCATCTGCGGCGGTCGGGGGCCGCAAAGAGGGCGAATACAGGGGGAAGAGATGCGCATCCTGATCACCAATGACGACGGCATCAGCGCCGAGGGCCTCGCTGTCCTGGAAACCATCGCCGCCGAGGTCGCGGGCCCCGGCGGAGAAGTCTGGACCGTAGCCCCCGCCTTCGAGCAGTCCGGCGTCGGCCATTGCATCAGCTACACCCGCCCCACCATGCTCAGCCGCCTCGGCCCGCGCCGCTTTGCCGCCGAAGGCTCGCCCGCCGACTGTGTGCTCGCGGGCATCCACGTGGCGATGCACGACCGCAAGCCGGATCTCGTGCTGTCCGGCGTGAACCGCGGTAACAACTCGGCCGAGAATGCGCTTTATTCCGGCACTCTCGGCGGGGCGATGGAGGCGGCGCTCCAGGGTATCCCCGCGATGGCACTGTCGCAATATTACGGCCCCGGCAACCGCGATCTGGAAAGCCCTTTCGAGGCCGCCGCCGTTCACGGCGCGGATCTGGTGCGCCGGGTGCTGGAAACGATGCCGCCCGAGGCCGCCGCCGCCGCAGAGAACCGCCCGGCCAGCGCAAGCTACCGGCTGTTTTACAACATTAACTTCCCGCCGGTAGCCGCCGCCGATGTGAAAGGCGCCCGCGCCACGGTGCAAGGCCTGCGTCCGGGCTGCCATTTCTCCGCCGAGGAGCAGCTTTCGCCGAACGGCCGCCGCTACCTCTGGATCAGCGGCGGCAACCAGCATGTGCCCGCCACGCCGGGCTCGGATGCGGAAGCCAATCTCGACGGCTATATCTCCGTCACCCCGATGCGCGCCGACCTCACCGCGCATGACGCATTGGACGCGCTGAAGGCGATCGAATGAGCGGACCGGATCCGGAAACCAAGATGCAGTTCCTCTTCGCCCTGCGCTCGCGCGGTGTGACCGACCAGCGCGTGCTGGAGGCGATGGAGGAGATCGACCGCGGCGCCTTCCTGCGCGGCATCTTCGCGGCGCGCGCCTATGAGGACGTGCCGCTGCCCATCGCCTGCGGCCAGACCATCTCGCAGCCCTCGGTGGTCGGCATGATGACGCAGGCGCTGGACGTGCCGCCGCGCGCCAAGGTTCTGGAGGTGGGCACCGGCTCCGGCTACCAGGCCGCGGTCCTCGCCAGGCTCGCGCGCCGCGTCTACACCATCGACCGCCACCCCCGGCTGGTGCGCGAAGCGCGCCAGGTGTTCGAGGAGCTGTCGCTCAGCAATGTCACCTCTCTGGTAGGCGATGGCAGCCACGGGCTGCCCGAGCAAGCCCCTTTCGACCGCATCCTTGTCACCGCTGCCGCCGAAGATCCCCCCGGCCCGCTCTTGGCCCAGCTGAAGGTTGGCGGTATCATGGTGCTGCCGGTTGGCCAGTCAGATACGGTGCAGACCCTGATCCGCGTGCGCAAGGCCGAAGACGGGCTGCATTATGACGAACTGCGCCCGGTGCGCTTTGTGCCGCTGCTCGAAGGCCTCGGCCAGGACAGCTGAGGGCCGCCAAACCGCCCCCTGCCCGCTGGGATCCGCGGCGCGGGATGACGGTTGCGGCCCGCCTGCGGCGGAAACCGGCCTGCCTGCGGCAGTGTCCGGGCATGATGATTGACGCGACAGAACCCCCGCGGAAAAGGGGGCGTGTTTTGAGGAGAGCAAGATGACCCGGACCTCCCCCCACCGGACCCTTCCCCCCCTGCTTGACGCCGGCAGTGGCGCTGCGGGCGCCAGGCCCGCGCATATCCAGCCCGAACCGCGCCGCCGCACCCGGCTGCTGGCGGCGCTGCCCCTGGCGGGGCTGCTCGCCGCCTGCCAGACGCCGCTGGATTATGACCTGCGGGGCCAGGTCGGTGCCTTCAACACCGCCTCCGCCGCGCAATCCGCCACCTCGGACCGGCCGGCCCCGGACTCCCGCGGTCTGATCACCTACCCCTCATACCAGGTCGCAGTGGCACGGCGCGGCGATACTGTAGCCGATCTCGCAGCACGCGTCGGCCTGCCCGCCGATGAAGTCGCCCGCTACAACGGCGTGCGCCCCGGTGACACCATGCGCCAGGGCGAAATTCTGGCTCTGCCGCGCCGCGCGCCCTCGGCCCCTGCCGCCGGTGGCAGCACCACCCCGGGTTCGGTAGATATCGCTTCGCTCGCAGGCCAAGCGATCGACAATGCCCCGGCTACTGCCCGCAACCCCGGCTCGGTCACCACCACCACGCTGCAGCCGGTGTCGAAACCGCAGGCTGCCCAGGTGCAGAAAGGCCCAGAACCGGTGCGGCATAAGGTCAAGCGCGGCGAGACCGCCTACACGATCTCCCGGCTGTATCAAGTGCCGGTGAAATCCCTGGCCGAATGGAACGGGCTCGGCAGCGACTTCAGCGTGCGCGAGGGCCAGTACCTCTTGATCCCGCTGAAAGACGGCGCCGAACCGCGGCGCGAAGCCAGCGCCGCCGCTGCCGCAGCCGCCGCCACTCCCGCGGTGACCGAACCCGGCACCGGCAGCGCCACCCCGGTGCCGCCCAGCGCCAGCAAGCCGCTGCCCGCCGAGAGGGTCGAACCGGCCGCCGCCAAACCCTCCGAGCCATTGCCGAAACCGGAGCTGGCCGCGCCCAGCGCCAGCGCCGCCAGCGGCGCCGCGATGGCCTACCCGGTGCAGGGCCGGATCACCCGCACCTATTCCAAGGGCCGCAACGACGGCATCGACATCGCCGCCGCCCCCGGCGCGCCGGTGAAGGCCGCGGAAGGTGGCACCGTCGCCGCCATCACCAAGGATTCCAACAACGTCCCGATCATCGTGATCCGCCACGACGCGAAGCTGTTGACGGTCTATGCCAATGTCGACGCGATCGAGGTGCAGAAGGGTGACAAGGTGGCCCGCGGCCAGAAGATCGCCGCGCTGCGCCAGTCCGAGGACGACGCCTATGTGCATTTCGAGGTCCGCGACGGTTTCGAAAGCTCCGACCCGCTGGATTACCTGAACTGAGCCCGCGCTCCGCGTGACCAGAAAACGCGGCCGTGCGGCCGCGTTTCTTGTATGGAGGGACAGAAGACTACCGGATGCCGCGCATCGGCGTCACGCGGCGGCGGTCCGGACCGTCGTGACTGGCAGTTTATCCCGGCCAGGTTCGTAGACCCTTTCGAGGGACCGCCCAGCCTCAGCCAAATCGCCGCCGCGAGGGGGCGCGGCGGCGATGCGCGGCGGCCTTGCGGCCTTGTCCCGCGCTGGGGAAGTTCAGGACCGGTGCAAGGTGAGCCCGGTCGGCCCAGCGGTGCCGAGCCCTCGCCTCAGCGCAGGCTCACCCCGTGCCGGCCGGCAAGATCTGTGAAGAACTGCCAGGCCACCCGGCCCGAGCGCGCGCCGCGGGTGGCCTGCCACTCGATCGCTTCAGCCCGCAGTTCATCGGGCGCAACCTCGACCCCATAGGCCGCGCAGTAACCCGCGATCATCGCCAGGTACTCGTCCTGCCCGCAGGGGTGGAAGCCAAGCCACAGACCGAAACGATCCGACAGCGAGACCTTCTCTTCCACCGCTTCCGAGGGGTTGATGGCGCTGGAGCGCTCGTTCTCGATCATGTCGCGCGGCATCAGGTGGCGCCGGTTCGAGGTGGCATAGAACACCACATTGGCCGGCCGTCCCTCGATGCCGCCGTCCAGTACCGCCTTCAGGCTCTTGTAGTGCTGGTCGTCATGGCTGAACGACAGGTCATCGCAATAAAGGATGAAGCGGTGCTCCGAGCCGCGCAGATGGTTCAGGAGCCGTGCGACCGACGGCAGGTCCTCGCGTTGCAGCTCCACCAGCTTCAGGTCTGCATAATCATCCGCCAGCGCTCCATGCACCGCCTTCACCAAGCTCGACTTGCCCATGCCGCGCGCGCCCCACAGAAGCGCGTTGTTGGCAGCGAAGCCCTCGGCAAAACGGCGGGTGTTCTCCAAAAACGTGTCGCGGGCGCGGTCGATGCCGACCAGCAGCTTGAGATCGATCCGGTTCACCTCCGGCACTGGCTCCAGCCGGTCCGGCGCCACGTGCCAGACGAAAGCAGAGGCCGCTTCAAAATCCGGGGTTTCCAAAGGCGCGGGAGACATCCGCTCCAGCGCCTCGGCGATGCGGGTCAATGCGTTCTCGTCCATTACGTGCCTCCCTCCGTCAGTCGCCGGATTTCAAAGCATGTTCCGGCAGGGGCGGCAAGAGGGGGTGCGCGGGCAAGCCAGCGATACGGATGCCGGGAAATCTGCTACACTTGGTTTTGGCAACAGTCAGGAGACCAGCATGCTCTATCCGCTCGCCTCGCTTGAAAGCGACAAACTGAACGCAATCCGGGATCTCGAAAAGGAAATCGGCGCGCCGTTGGTGGCCTTTTCCGAAGTGGATGCCGAGACCGCCGCCTTGCCGGAGGACCAGCTGAAGAAACTGCAGGAGCTGGAAGACGAGCTTGGCGTTGTTCTGATCGCGGTCCGGTCCCACTAGGCCAGCAGGTAACCTGCGGGGGTCTGATCTTCATAACCGCCGGCCTTGAAAAAAGGCGCGCCATCATCGGCGCGCCTTCTGCGTTTCAACCCAATGGCGGGCCTATCTACTCCTGGCGTTCCGGATCGTCGGGATGCATTTCCATCTCGTCCTCGCCGTCGTAGTAGCCTTCGGCGCGCAGCTTGGCCTCACGCTTGGCCTCCACCCGGCGCACAAGGAAGATCGAGATCTCATAGAGCCCGTAAACCACGACAAACAGGATGATCTGGGTGATCACATCCGGCGGCGTCACCAGCGCGGCCAGGACCAGGATCGCCACCACCGCGTATTTGCGGACCGAGCCCAGACCTTCGGCGCTCACCAGCCCCGCCTTGCCCATCAGCGTCAGCAGCACCGGCAGCTGGAAGCACATTCCGAAGGCGACGATGAACTTGATGGTGAGGTTCAGGTACTCCTGCGCCGAGCCCTGGAACACCACGCTCAGACCCTGGTTCACCTCTTCGCCGACAACTGCCTCGCCGGTCGCCCCGAACTGCTGGAAGCCCAGGAAGAAGTCATAGGCCAGCGGCGTCACCACATAGAAGGCAAAGCTCGCCCCGAGCAGGAACATGAAGGGCGACGCGATCAGAAAGGGCAGAAACGCCCCCTTCTCGCTCTTGTACAGTCCTGGGGCCACAAAACGCCACATCTGCAGGCCGATATAGGGGAAGGCCAGGATGAAGCCGCCCAGCAGCGAGATCTTGATCGCCACGAAGAAGCCTTCCTGGGGCGAGATGAAGATCAGGTCGCAGTCCTGGCCGCGCTCCGCCAGCACCTCGCAGAGCGGCGCGGTCAGGAAGTTAAATACCGGAGTTGCCACCGTGAAGCAGATCACCATGCCGATCAGGAAGGCCACAGCGGAATGGATGAGACGCGTGCGCAGCTCGGCCAGATGCTCGATGAGCGGCGCGGCGCTGTCGTCGATGTCGTCCGGGGTGCTCATGTGTTGGCCTCATCGCCGGGTTTGGGGCCGGGATTGCCCGCGGGCGCGTCAGTGGCGGCCTTGGCTTCGGCTTCCTGCCGCTTGCTCGCCGCCTCTGCTGTAGCGGCACGGATCTTCTCCGCCTCCGCGGCGCGCTCCGCTGCCAGCTTGCCGGTCTCGCTGTCCGGGTCGAACTTCGTGGGGTCGATCGACTTGGCCATGTCCCGGGCCGCCTCCTTCACCCCGTCCATCGCTGTGCCCAGAGGATTGGATGCGGCTTTCAGACCCTTCGCCACTTCGCTCACACCGGCTTCATCCGCGGCATCGTGCATCGCGCGGCTGAACTCGCGCGCCATGCCCCTCGCCTTGCCAACGAACCGCCCGACATTGCGGAACAGCACCGGCAGGTCTTTGGGGCCGACGACGATCAGCGCAACGATGCCGATCACCAGCAGCTCGGTCCACCCGAGATCGAACATGGGGGGTTACACCTTGTCTTTTTCGCGGTCCGGGGTCACGTCGCGGGCAGACTCGGCGCTGTCGTCCTCCAGCTCCTTGCTGCCTTCGCTGATGCCCTTCTTGAAAGACGTGATGCCCTTGCCGACCTCGCCCATCAGCGAGGAAATCTTGCCGCGGCCGAACAGGACCAGAACCACGACGGCGATGAGCAGCAGGCCAGGCAGGCCGATGTTGTTGAGCATGACTGTGTCTCCTTTTTTGCTCCGGCGCAGATTGGCAGCGCCGGCATTTGTTAACGGTGTAGCGCGCGTGTGCCGCTCTGCGGAAGCGGCTTGGATGCAGCGAAGCAGCCGCCAACCGGTTTTTCTGCACTTTCCGCCCGGGCCGCACATCCAACTGACAGGTATATGTCAGTTGCGGCGCGGTAAATCCAGCCCATCACAGCAAACAAGGAGAAACGTGATGAGCAACCATGTAGCCGAAATTGTGACCTTCAAACTGGCGGACGGCGTGACGCCCCAAGCGTTTACTGCTTTGATGCAGCGCACCGAAGCTTTTGTGCGGGCCCAGGACGGCTTCCTGCACCGCCAGCTCAGCCAGGGCGCGGACGGCAGCTGGACCGACTATGTGCTGTGGAAGGACATGGCCACGGCCGAACGGGTGGCACAGGAGTTCATGCAGCAGGAATTCGCGCCAGAGGTGATGGCGGCGATTGCGCCGGACAGCGCCAAAATGCGCCATGAAGAGGTGCAGTGGGACATGGCGTCTTAAACCAAGGGGGCAGCGCCCGTCTGCGGATCGGCGCTGCCCGCCCCCGGCAGGCAGGGGCTCTTGACCTCGCCCCTGCCCCGCGCAAAGGCTAAGCGATGCGCCGCACTGACCGCCTTTTCGAAATCATCCAGATCCTGCGCGACGGCAAGCTGCACCGCGCGCAGGACATCGCCGAACGGCTCGAGGTTTCGACCCGCACCATCTACCGCGACATGGACACGCTCACCGCCTCCGGCGTGCCGGTGGAGGGCGAACGCGGCGTCGGCTATATGGTCCGCGAGCAAATCAGTCTGCCGCCGCTGACCCTCACTCCGGAAGAGCTGGAGGCGCTGAACCTCGGCATGGCGATCGTGGCGGAGGCAGCCGACCCGGATCTCAAGGCCGCCGCCCAGTCGCTGGCGGCCAAGGTGGACGCAGTGTTGCCGGAGCAGACCATCGCCGAGGCGGATGCATGGAAATTTGCGGTCTTCCCTTTCGCCGATGCGGCGCGCGGTTTTGCCCAGATGCCGGCTCTGCGCGCCGCCATCAAGGCGCGCCAGAAACTGCACATTAGCTACCGCCGCATCGACGGCACCCTGACCGAACGCAAGATCAGGCCGCTGCACATGGAATACTGGGGCCGCGTCTGGACGCTCACCGCGTGGTGCGAGACCCGTGACGCTTTCCGCGTCTTCCGCGTCGACCTTATCGAGGAGGCCACCGCCCTGCCCGAACTCTTCGTCGACGAGCCAGGCAAGCGTCTCCGGGACTACGACCCGTACAGCAGCTGATACACACGTCTTCCCCCTGACGCAAATATCCCGGGGGAGCCGCTTGCCGCGCCGGGGCACCCGCCGGTTCGCCCGTTTGCCTCTGCCTCACGGGGCCGGACGGGGCGGTTCCACTCCCGGCATGCGGAACGCCGCGCGTTCTCCGCGCGTTGGTTTCCTGACAGCCACAGGAGACGGCCCATGTCCGATACCCCGCTCCCGCCCGCCCTGCACAGCGCGCCGACGCTGGTCACCGCCCTTGCCGTTTATGCGATCCTTGGCTGCCTGCTGCTGGCGGGTACCGTGATTGTGGCCGGTTTCATCGTACCGGACTACGACTGGGTAGCCGACACGATCAGCGACCTTGGCGCGGGACGATACGAGTTCATCGTCGATTCGGGCCTCTATGCCTTCTCGGGCGCCCTCGTCTGCATCGCTGTCCTGGCCGCCCATGTGCACCTCGGCGGGCGCGGCTGGAGCTTCGGGATCGTCGCATTCGCCTTGATGGGGCTGATCGTCTTCCTGGTAGGGGCGCGCAACGAATATGGCGACCGTGATAATGAGGGCGTGGTGATCCACATCTACCTTGTCTATGCGCTGGGGGTGCTGATGGCGGTTACCCCTTGGGCGATGGCGCGGTCGGCCGGGCAGATGGGGCAGGGCTATGCCCGGGCGCTCAGGGCGATCGCGGTGTTATGGACCCTTACGGCGCCGGTTTTCTTCTTCTTGCCAACGGGAATCGACGGCATCTACGAGCGCGGCCTGGGTCTGCTGGCAATCCTCGCGGTCTGCACGCTGGCGCACCTGTTCCTGCGCTACGGCCGCGCATTGCGCTAGCCCGGCGCCGCCGCTTCCGCCCCCAGTCACCAAAGGATTAATCAGGATGTTCTCCGCCGCCGAACCGCTAGACACGATTTTAAGGGGCGCTATGCTCTCGACGGCAGCTGCGGCGTGGATCGTTTTCCTGGTCCGCATCGTGGGACTGCGCGCCTTCTCCAAGCTGACCGCCTTCGACTTCGTGGTCACGATTGCCGTGGGCTCGCTGCTGGCCGGTGCCAGCCAGGCCGAAACCTGGTCTGCCTTCCTGCAATCCGTGATCGCGATAACCGCCTTGATGGGCGCCCAATATGCCGCCGAACGCCTGAAGCTCCGCTACGACAGGGTTGAGGCTGCGGTTCAAAACCGGCCGGTTCTGCTGATGCGCGATGGGAAGTTCATTCCCCAGGCGCTGGCAGAGACGCGCGTCACCGAAGCCGACCTGCGCGGCAAACTGCGAGACGCGAATGTCCTGTCCCTTGAAAAAGTGCGGGCGGTCGTACTGGAGACAACCGGCAGCATTTCGGTGCTGCATGGCGATACGCTCGACCAAACGCTGCTGACCGGAGTGCAGCGGAAAACCTGAACCGGATCCTCCGCGCTCCGCCCAGAAAACGCGCGTGCAGCTTCAGAAATCAGGCGGGAAAAACAAAGCATCGGTTGCGGCGGACTGTGAGCCACATCACCCGGCCCTTCTCCGGCAGGAACACATTGGGCACCGTGGCCTTCAGCATCGAGCCGTCGAAATCCAGGCGGAACTCCACCAGGCTTTCGCTGCCGAGGAACCGCGCCCGCTCCACCACCGCGCGGGCCGCGACGCCGTCGCTGGCTGTGGGCAGCGGGCCTTGGCCTGCGCGGTCGAAGTCGATACGCAGATGCTGCGGGCGGAAGACGATCTCCACTTCGGTGCCATCGGGCACGCCGGGCGCCAGAAATTCGCCAAAGGCAGTTTCGGCCAGCGCGCCCTGCACCTTGGCGTGCAGCACGTTCACGTCGCTGAAAAACGCCACCGCGGCCTTGTCCACCGGGTGGGTGTAGACGTTGTAGGGCGCTCCCTGCTGCACGATCCGCCCGCCCCGCATCAGCGCGATCTCGTCGGCCATACGCATCGCCTCTTCCGGCTCATGCGTTACCAGCAGCACCGCTGCATCCTCTTCCTTCAGAAGGCTCAGCGTCTCGTCGCGGATGCCGTCGCGCAGCCGGTTGTCAAGCCCGGAGAACGGTTCGTCCATCAGCATAATACGGGGCCTAGGGGCAATCGCGCGCGCCAGCGCCACCCGCTGCTGCTCGCCGCCCGACAGCTCATGCGGGTAGCCGTCGATGTGGCGTTTGAGTGAGACCCGTTCGAGCAGCTCTTCCACCCGCGCGCGCTTTTCCTCCTTGCTGCCCTTCAGCCCGAAGCCCACATTGTCAGCGACGCTTAAGTGAGGGAACAGCGCGAAGTCCTGGAATATCAGCCCGATGCTGCGCCGTTCCGGCGGCACCCGGAAGACAGTGTCGCAGATTAGCTTGCCGTCGACGAAGATCTCGCCCGAATCCTGCATCTCCACGCCCGCGATCATCCGGAGCGTTGTGGACTTGCCGCAGCCGGAGGGGCCCAGAAGGCAGGTCACCTGCCCGGCTTCGATTTTGAGCGAGACATCGTCCACGACGACCTGCCCTTCGAAGGCGCGCCGGAGATTGCGGATCTCCAGCCGCGGCGCGGGCTTGGTAGCGAGGGGCTGGGACAGGGCTTGGTTCATGGGGCCTCGGGCGGTATCCGATCAAAACGCTCGGTCACCAGCCGGGATAGCAACCCCGCCCGGCCCCTGCAAGCGCTCAGCAGCAGCTCAGGCCCGCGTCATACCCGTCAAAGGCGTTGAACGGCGAGGCGCCGCCGCAGCCTGCGAAGATGCCGTAGTGGGTATCGAAGCTGCCGATGAACTCGAAATGCGGGGCAAAGCGGGAGTCTTTCAGCATCATCCAGGTGTTGCCGCAGACCGGGAAGACCTTGCCGGTCTCGATCACGTGGTGATCGTCAAGCGCGAAGGCGTGCGGCGCGTGCGGGATGGTGCCCTTGTAAATCACCGCCTGTCCGTAATCCTCGCAATCGGGCTCCAAGGCGGGCAGTTTGAACAGCCGGTAGGTGGCGGAAAGGAACTTGAGCGGCGCAACCCGGCGTTCGAGTTCGGAGTTCTCGACGGTCAGGGGCCGTGCGGTGACCATGCGGGGATCGTTGAAGCCCGCCTCGCGCGCGAGTGACAGGAAGTCGTTCCAGTAGAGCGCACCGGACAGGCATTCGCCATAAAGCACCTCGTCCTCCGCCATCGCCCGCGGCACCCGGCGGTCGGCGTACACGTCGGAGAAATACATCTCCCCGCCTTCCTTCAGCAAGTGATGCGCCCCGCGCAGCACTGCCCCTTTGTCGGTGGCAAGGTTGATCACGCAATTGGAGACGATGATGTCGAAGGAGCCCGCCTCCAGGTCCATCTCTTCAAGTCGCTCGATATAGCCGTGGTGGAATTCGACGTTGGAATGCGCATAGCCGAAGGCTTCGGCGTGGAAGTCCTGGTGGCGGCGGGCGACCTCAAGCTGCGCGGGTGTCATGTCAACGCCGACGACCTTGCCCGTCTCACCCACAAGCGCCGACAGCGCATAGACGTCGCGGCCCGCGCCGCAGCCGAGGTCGAGGATCTTCGAGCCTTCCAGCGCCTCCGGCGCGATCAGGCCGCAGCCGTAGTAGCGGGTCAGCACCTCGTCGTGGATCTTCGACAGCACCGCCTTCACGTGGTCCGGCATGTCATCGGGCGTACAGCAGGCGTTGGTCTGCAAATCCGCGCCGCCCTGCAGCACCTCGCCGTAGTAGGTCTGCACGTTCTGATGGTTCATGATGCGGCCCTTCCTGTTGGTTCCGGTGGATGGGGATAGCGGCGCGCGGGCGGAGCGGCAATCGGGGCGGCGGGTGTGCTGACGCAAGTGTGATGGGGTGTGGGGAGGCAAAAACACGGTGAGGGCAGTGCCCGTCCGCGGGCGGAAGCGAAGCGCCCGCCCATGGCGGCGGACGGGCGCTGCCCGGCCTTTGGCCGGGCGAAGGAAAGTTAAACTACCCCTCCGGCAACAGCTCGAACTCCGCCTCTGCCCGCAGGCGGCCGTTCACCATCAGCCCGATCCTGTGCGGCCCCGGCACCAGCTTGAAGGTCGTCGCATCGCCCTTCAGCTTGTGGCGTTTGGCGAGCTCCAAAACTCCGCCCGCAATCCGCGCCTGCTTCAGCTTGAACACCTTGGCCGAGGTCTTGCCGCCGGGCCGGCGGAAATACAGCACGTAGTCCACAAGCACCGGCGCGCCCTCGGGACCATCCAGATGGCAGGCAATTTCCAGCGCCCCGCCGATCCGCGCCTCCGGCGGCACGTCCAGCCGCGCCTCAAGCCGCAGCTCCGGGTCGTACCCCAGCATCTCCATCGCGCGCGGATGGCCGGCCTTCACCAGACCGCGCAAGGCGTGGGCGGTCATCCAGTCGAGCTCCCGGCCCTCCTGCGCCCCCGCCTCGCGCCAGCCTGCCAGGCGCTCCATCGCCAGATCCGGGTCCTTCTTGGCGATGTCATTCAGGTGATTGGCGACCGAGCGGGTGACATAGCGTGTGGCATCCCCGTGCAGCCGGTCGAGGAGCGGCAGCGGCTCGGCCAGCCCCAGGCCAACCGCCTGCCCCCAGGGGAGCCGCGGCCGGGTGCCCTCGCTCACCAGCCGCCGCACGTGGTAGCTTGCGTGATCCGTCCAGCTCAGCATCCGCTCCAGCACCAGCTCCGGGTGCCGGTTCAGGAGCGGCCGCACCGCCCACTCCATGGAGAAGCGCTGCGTCAGCGCCTCCATCAGGTCGAGCGCGAGGCCCGGATGCGTCTCCGCCCCATTGGCGGCCACGTATTCGCCCAAGGGGGCAAAGATGAAATCGCCGAAGTCATCGTCGCTCAAGCTTGGGTCCAGCGGCGGCGGCAGGGCGCGCAGGATCACCGGCGCGGCCTCCGGCAGGTCCTCTGACAGATGCCCGGCCAGCACCTCCGCGATCCAGGCGATGCGCTGCTTCAGCTCCAGCGCCGGCAGCCTCGCCATCACCTGCGCCTCGAAGGTCTCTGCCTGAAACCCCGGCTCCGCGTTAGCAAAAAGGCCCGCCAGATAGCGGACCTTTTCACGGTTGAAGAGCTGGTCCTTCAGGGAAAATCCGCTCGCCATCCGGACCGCCCCTTCTTACATCACCGAAGCAACGGCGCCGCCATCGAGCAGGATGTTCTGCCCGACGATGAAGCCCGCGTGCTGCGAACACAGGAACGCGCAGGTGGCGCCGAATTCCTCCGCTGTGCCATAGCGGCCCGCCGGGATGGTGGCCGCGCGCTGCGCCTTGGCCTCGTCCATCGAGATCCCCTGCTGATCCGCCACGCCCTTGTCGAGCGCAACCGCACGGTCGGTGGCATGGATGCCGGGCAGCAGGTTGTTGATGGTGACGCCCTTGCCCGCCACCTGGCGCGAGGTGCCCGCGACATAGCCGGTGAGGCCCGCTCGCGCCGAGTTCGACAGGCCCAGCACCGGGATCGGCGCCTTCACCGACATCGAAGTGATGTTGACCACCCGGCCCCAGCCGCGCTCCATCATGCCCGGCACCAGCGCCTTGATCAGCGCGATCGGCGCCAGCATGTTGGCGTCCAGCGCCTGGATGAAATCCTCGCGGTCCCAGTCGGTCCACATGCCCGGCGGCGGGCCGCCCGCGTTGCTGACGAGGATGTCCACGCCCTGCGCCTCGTCGATCACCTTCTTCTGGCCTTCCTCGGTGGAGACATCCGCCGCCACCGTAACCACATCGACGCCATGCGCGTCGCGGATCGCCTGAGCCGAGGCCTCCAGCGCCTCCGCGCCGCGCGCGTTCATCACCAGGTTCACCCCAGCCGCCGCCAGCGCTTCCGCGCAGCCCAGCCCCAGGCCCTTGCTGCTGGCACAAACCAGCGCCCGCTTGCCCGCGATTCCCAGATCCATCAGAGTACTCCCTTGCGCGTTTCGTTCCGGCGCAGACCTTGCACCGGCGCTCCTGGATTGACCACCCCGGTTTTGGCCGGGCCTCCAGCCTCCTGCCGTAAGAGCGCCGGAAAATCTGCCCCGCCGCGGCCCCTTTCCGCCACATTCCCCCGCCACTATGTCTGGACGCGCCCCGCCCCGGGAGCCAATAAGAAGACAGGTGCACCAGACGCATGGGACAGACATTGACCGCCAGCCTCGCCTCCGTCCAGGCCTACCCGGCCGCGCGCTTCCCAGCCGAATACGGCGCCAACGCAGGCGATGCGCCGGGCGTGCTGGAGGATCTGGTGCCCGGCGACATCTACGCGCTCGACGGCAAAGCCCCGCCCGCACGGCTCACCGTCGAGGCCCGCCACGACGGCAGTTTCCGCATCGCTGACGGCAGTGCGCTCGGCACACCCGGCGCGGCGCTGCACCTCGACGCGCTCCTCACACTGCAGCCAGACAGCGGCAACGCCTGCGGGATGCTGCTCATGGTCGAAGCCGACGCCGAGGGGCTGATCGCCGCCAGCTACCTGATGCCGCTCGCCCCCCTGCGCCCCGGCACGCTCTATACGCTGATCGAGGCCGCCCGCGCGCCAGCCCGCCGCGCGCTTGCGCAATCCGCCTGCGCCGCCTTCACACGTGGCACCCGCATCACGCTCGCGACCGGCGAACAGCGCCCGATCGAATCCTTAAGCCCCGGCGACCGCATCCTCACCCGCGACGACGGCGTCCAGCCCTTGCGCTGGAGCGGCCAGTCCACCCTGCGTGCCACAGGCCCGCTCGCCCCGATCCTGATCCGCAAGGGCGCGCTCAACAATGCCCGCGACCTGATCGTGAGCCCGGCGCACCGGCTGATGGTCTACCAGCGCCGCGACCTGCTCGGCACCGGCGCGCCCGAAGTGCTGGTGCGCGCCCGCGACCTGGTGAACGGCAGGAGCGTGGTGGCGCTCGACGGAGGCTTCGTGGATTACGTCCAGCTCCTGTTCGACCGCCACCACATCGTCTACGCCGAGGGCATCGCCGCCGAGAGCACCTTCCTCGACCCCGTCACCACCCCGGCTCTGCCGGAGGACTTCCTGAGCACCCACCACGGCCCCCTGCCCGCAACGCCGAAGAGCGGCGCCCACGGGCTGGACGTGGGGCGGGCGCTGCTGCAGGGGGCGGATGCGGTGGAGGTGCTTCGGAGGGCGTCTTTAAGGTAGGCCCAGGAAAGCCGCCGATGAAAGATTTTGGACCGATGAGTCGCGACTCCAGCCCGAAATCAATGGGTCCCGACCCTGGATAGAAAGCGGATCAATAGACGCGCCTGAATCTTCCCCACACGCCCGCCGCGGTAATGCGGCATCTAAAGTCCGGGCCCGCCTCCCCTGGGGAACGTTCCCTCCTGCAAATCCCGTTGAAATCCGCCGCGGCTGTGGTAAAGCCGGATTGGCGCAGTTGGGGCACCCGGGGGTGCCTCCGCCAGGTGGAGACGGGCGCGGAAACCGCCCTTCGTTCGGGATGTTTGCTTGGCTGCCTGAAGCTTATGCGCCTTACGCCGCGCTGGCGCTGATCGCCGGCGTCTTCGCGGTCTTCCTGACCGAGCGGCTGCCTGCGGCGGCGGTCGCCTTCTGCGGAGCTGCGGCGGCGCTGGCGCTCGGCCTCGTAACCACCGATGACGTTCTGCGCGCGGCTGCCAACCCCGCCCCGGCCACCATTGCAGCGATGTTCGTGATCAGCGCAGCGCTGGTCCGGGTCGGCGCGCTAGAGGCCGCGGTTTCGGGGCTTGGCCGGCTGGTGGACGCCCGGCCCGCCGCAGGCATCTTTGCCTTCTTTCTCTTCGCGGCCGCGTCTTCGGCGATCATGAACAACACGCCGGTGATGGCTGTGCTGATACCGGTGGCGATGGGCGTGGCGCGGCAGGCGGCGATAGCCTCGTCGAAGATCCTCATGCCGCTGTCGTTTGCGGTCATCATGGGCGGCACCTGCACGATGATCGGCACCTCCACCAACCTGCTGGTCGACGGGGTGGCCCGCGATCTGGGCATGGCCCCCTTCAGCCTGTTCGAGATCACCCCGGTGGGGCTGGCGGTGCTGGCGGCGGGATCTCTGTACCTGGCAACCATTGGCGCCCGGCTGCTGCCGGATCACGGGCCCGGCGCGGCTGGTCTCGGCCGTGCGTCCCGCGCCTGGCTGACGGAGCTGTTCGTGCCGGCCGGCTCCCCCTTCATCGGGAAGTCCCTGCCAGCGGCCGGGCTGCCGCCCGCGCGTGGCAGCCGCGTGATTGATGTGCTCCGCAATGACGCCTCAATGCGCGACAATCTCGCCTGCCTGACGCTGGAAGCCGGTGACCGCATCGTTCTGCGCACGCGCGACACCGAAATCGCCGGTCTTCTCGAAGGCCTGGAGGAAGAAATTCAGCTCGGAGGCGTTCAGCCGGGGCCGCGGAAGCGGGCGGTGCTATCGGAGGTTCTGATCCCTGACCGCAGCCCGGCGAAGGGGCACACCCTGCGCAGCCTGGCGCTGCGCAGACGGTATGGCACCTACGCGGTCGCGCTGCACCGGGCCGGGGAACAGTTCGACGGGCGCCTCGAGGATACCGCACTCGAAACCGGAGACGTTCTGCTGGTTGATGGCCCGGAAGAGGGCCTCTCCCGGATGCTAGAGGAGCTGTCGCTGGTGTCGCTGGGCCCGCTGCAGGCGCGCGCCTACCGCCGCGGCAAGGCGCCTGTCGCCATCGGCGTGCTTGCGCTCGTGGTTCTTCTGGCCGCCCTGAACGCGGCCCCGATTCTGCCGCTGGCCCTGCTCGGCATGGCCGTGGTTCTCGTGACCCGCTGCGTGGAACTTGACGAAGCCCTGGCCGCAATTGACGGCAGCCTGCTGCTGCTTATCGTGTCGATGCTGGTGCTCGGTACCGCGCTTGACCGCTCCGGCGCGCTGGTCCTCCTTGTGGATGCCATGAAACCGCTCATGCTGGTCTCAGGACCGCTTCTGGCGCTGATTATCGTTTACGTTCTGACCTCGGCTCTGACCGAGCTGGTCACCAACAATGCGGTTGCGGTCCTGATGGTGCCTCTGGCGGCAGGGCTGGCTGCCAGCATAGGTGCAGATCCCCGGCCGTTCATCGTAGCGGTCATGTTCGGGGCCTCTTCCAGCTTCGCGACCCCCATCGGATACCAGACCAACACGATGGTCTATAACGCGGGCGGCTACCGGTTTTCCGACTTCCTGAAAGTCGGCCTGCCAATGAACGTGGTGGCCGGCGCGGCGGCAATCGCAGCAATCTGCATCATCTGGCCGCTCACCCCCGGGCGTTGAGCCGGGCGGCGGCAAGCCCGCCCGGCAGCCCGCGCCCCATAGCCCCTGTTTTTCTTGCCTCGGCCCGCATTCCTGCTATACGCGCGCACATGCTGGATACCGTCACAAACCGCCCCGACCTGCCGCCCGAGATCGCGCGGCGCCGCACCTTTGCGATCATCTCGCACCCGGATGCGGGCAAGACCACGCTGACCGAGAAATTCCTGCTCTACGGCGGCGCGATCCAGATGGCCGGCCAGGTGCGCGCCAAGGGCGAGGCGCGGCGCACGCGGTCGGACTTCATGCAGATGGAAAAGGACCGGGGCATCTCCGTGTCGGCGTCCGCCATGTCGTTCGATTTCAATGGCTTCCGCTTCAACCTGGTCGATACGCCGGGCCACTCGGACTTCTCCGAGGATACCTACCGCACGCTTACCGCGGTGGATGCGGCGGTGATGGTGATCGACGGCGCCAAGGGTGTGGAGAGCCAGACCCAGAAGCTGTTCGAGGTCTGCCGCCTGCGCGACCTGCCGATCCTGACATTCTGTAACAAAATGGACCGGGAAAGCCGGGACACTTTTGAAATCATCGACGAAATCCAGGAGATGCTGGCGATCGACGTGACGCCTGCGAGCTGGCCGATCGGCGTGGGGCGCGACTTTATCGGCTGCTACGACATGCTGCGCGACCGCCTGGAACTCATGGACCGCGCCGACCGCAACAAGGTGGCCGAAAGCATCCAGATCAACGGACTGGACGATCCCAAACTGGCCGAACACGTGCCCGCCCATCTGCTGGAGAAGCTCTTGGAAGAGGTCGAGATGGCGCGCGAGCTGCTGCCCGCGCTCGACCCGCAATCCGTGCTCGAGGGCCACATGACCCCGATCTGGTTCGGCTCCGCGATCAACTCCTTCGGCGTGAAGGAGCTGATGGACGGCATCGGAAAATATGGCCCTGAGCCGCAGCCGCAGTCGGCCGAGCCGCGCCAGGTGAGCCCTGAGGAGAAGAAGGTCGCAGGCTTCGTCTTCAAGGTGCAGGCCAATATGGACCCCAAGCACCGCGACCGGGTGGCCTTCGTGCGCATGGCCTCCGGCCATTTCAAACGCGGCATGAAGCTGACGCATGTGCGCACCAAGAAGCCGATGGCGGTCAGCAACCCCGTACTGTTCCTTGCCTCCGACCGCGAGCTGGCGGAGGAGGCCTGGGCCGGCGACATCATCGGCATTCCGAACCACGGACAGCTGCGCATCGGCGACACGCTGACCGAAGGCGAGGCGATCCGCGTGACCGGCATCCCCTCTTTTGCACCGGAGCTGCTGCAGGGTGTGCGCGCGGGCGATCCGATGAAGGCCAAGCACCTGGAAAAGGCGCTGATGCAGTTTGCCGAGGAAGGCGCGGCCAAGGTGTTCAAGCCTTCGATCGGCTCCGGCTTCATCGTCGGCGTTGTCGGAGCGCTGCAGTTCGAAGTTCTGGCGAGCCGGATCGAGATGGAATATGGGCTGCCGGTACGCTTCGAGGCGAGCCAGTTCACCTCGGCCCGCTGGGTCAGCGGCGACAAGGCCGCAGTGGAGAAGTTCACCAACGCCAACAAGCAGCACATCGCCCATGACCACGATGGCGACATCGTCTACCTGACCCGGCTGCAGTGGGATATCGACCGTGTAGTGCGCGACTATCCCGATTTGCAACTCACCGCGACCAAGGAAATGATGGCGTAACGCGCGTTTCTCTCAAGGCCTCGGATACCCGCCATGGATCTCACCGAAGAAAACTACCCCGGCGGGTTTTACCGGCTCATGCGCCGGCTGGAACGCAAGGAAACCCCCTTCATCGAGCCGCATGCCGCCCTGCCCCCGGCGGACTGCGATCTGGCGGCGCTGTGGGACGCCACAGTACCGGCGCGACCGGAACCCGCAGGCGTACAGGAGGGCCACGTGCTGGCCAAACTGGCCTCGATCCGCGAGGAGTTCGCAGGCCAGCCGGAGGTCTTGCCTTTGCATGCTATCTGCATCGCCATCCTGCGCCGCCGCGACCCTCCGCCCGAGGCGCAGGCGCTGTTCCTAAGGATTTGGGGCGAGCATGGCGGGCGCATGGCCGAAGTGCTGCCCATGCGCTGGCTGATTTCTGCCGCAACCACCTTCGGGGACCACGGGGCGACGGTGGAACAGAGGCTGGGCGGACAGGGGCTGTCGATGCTGTTCGACCTGATCAAGCTGCACGACAGCGAGCGCAGGCTTTCCGGGCGCAGCAACAGGGACGGCTTTCCGTGGCAGGCCAGCCGGGAGCTGCCCCCTTTGGGGCTCGGGCTTACGCCCTACATGCTGGCCGGCGGCGACCTCGACATGAACATGCTGGCCCGGCTCTGGCGTCTGGCCGAATCCGACCCGGTCTTTGCGCCCTTGGGGATGCGGATGCTGCGGAAGGTGATGAGCGATCCCCAGACCATCTTTGGCCGCATCCAGCGCTACAAGGGGCGCAGCCGCAAGGTTTAACCGGGCGGCGGCGGGCGCCGAATCGACTGTGTGGGGAAGCGCCTTCTCCGTCTCACGCCGTATCAGCTCGCGGAAGTCGCCGGGAAACTGCACCAGAGGCGCCTGCACCATTTTTATTGCCCTGCCTCCTTCCGCCGTTTCGGCCGGTCCCTGCCCCTCGCCTTCGCCATTTGCCACGCCGGCACAAGGTAAATGCCGCCGAATCTGCCTTTAATTGACGACGCTGCCGGATTTTGTTATGCCCCCGCAGGAACCGGAAACTGCCAGCTCGCATGACCCTGCGGGGCCGGGACGAACCAGACACGCGCGGGCCAGGTCAGTGTCCGCAATGACGGACACATATGACAAAATTCACCGATCTGAATCTGAACCCGAAAGTCCTCAAAGCTATTGAGGAAGCCGGATACGAAACCCCCACGCCGATTCAGGCGGGCGCGATTCCGCCTGCCCTGGAAGGCCGCGACGTTTTGGGGATTGCGCAAACCGGCACCGGCAAAACCGCCTCCTTCACGCTGCCGATGATCACGCTGCTGGCCCGCGGCCGCGCCCGCGCCCGGATGCCGCGCAGCCTGGTGCTCTGCCCGACGCGGGAACTCGCCGCCCAGGTGGCGGAAAACTTCGACACCTACGCCAAGCACGTGAAGCTCACCAAGGCCCTGCTCATTGGCGGCGTCTCCTTCAAGGAGCAGGACGCGCTGATCGACAAGGGCGTCGACGTGCTGATCGCCACCCCCGGCCGCCTGCTCGACCATTTCGAGCGCGGCAAGCTGCTGCTTACTGGCGTGCAGGTCATGGTGGTGGACGAAGCCGACCGGATGCTCGACATGGGCTTCATCCCGGATATCGAGCGGATCTTCTCGCTCACCCCCTTCACCCGTCAGACGCTGTTCTTCTCCGCCACCATGGCGCCGGAGATCGAGCGCATCACCAACACCTTCCTCTCGGCGCCTGAGCGCGTTGAAGTGGCCCGCCAGGCCACCGCGTCGGAGACCATCGCGCAGGGTGTGGTCCTGTTCAAGGGCTCCCGCCGCGACCGCGAGGCCAGCGAGAAGCGCCGCGTGCTGCGCGCGCTGATCGACGCCGAGGGCGAGAAGCTCACCAACGCCATCATCTTCTGCAACCGCAAGACGGACGTGGATATCGTCGCGAAATCGCTGAAGAAATACGGCTATGACGCGGCACCGATCCACGGCGACCTGGACCAGAGCCAGCGCACGAAGACGCTGGACGGCTTCCGCGACGGCTCCTTGCGCATCCTCGTCGCCTCCGACGTCGCGGCCCGCGGGCTGGATGTGCCGAGCGTGAGCCACGTGATCAACTTCGACGTGCCCGGCCACCCGGAGGACTACGTGCACCGCATCGGCCGCACCGGCCGCGCCGGCCGCGAAGGCAAGGCGATGACGATCTGCGTGCCCAAAGACGAAAAGGCGCTGGATGCGGTGGAGAAGCTGATCCAGAAGGAAATCCCGCGCCTGGAGAACCCGGTGAAGGCCGCGCCCAAGCCGGAGAAGGACGAAAGCCGCGAAAAGCCGGCCCGCCGCGAGCGCCGCCCCTCCAAGAAGGACGATCAAGCGGCCGTTCAGGCCGAGCCCCGTACCGAGGCCGCCCCCGAGACGGAGGCCGCGCCCAAGCCGGAGCGCAAGCCTTCCGAGCGTCCCGCGCCGAAGTCCGCCCGCCGTGGCAAGGGCGGCAGGGACGACAAGACTGTGGTCGGCATGGGCGATCACTTGCCCAGCTTCATTGCGCTCAGCTTCGCCGAACGCCGCGCCAGCTGATCCTGCGCTCCAGACGTGATCAAGGGCCGTTCCCGCCGGGAGCGGCCCTTTTCGTTGGTGCAGCCTGCCAACGCCGCCGTCCCCTTATGCCACAACCGCATGCCCCGCGCGTCAAGCTTTGCAGTTGCAGCATGGCGGCTTTTCGAACTTGGCCGGCGTAACCCCCGGCAGAGAGGCGTAAATACCGTGGCAGATGAGAAACGCGCCATCGAAATGGCGCAACACATTGAGCACCACGATGAACACGATCGAAACCAGCACCATCCCTCCCCTCAATCTCCGCGAGATCGAGGCCCGCGCCCACCAGCTGCGCGCAGAAGCCTTCAACAGCATGCTGCGCGCCTTGTTCCGCGCCATCTTCAGTGCGCCGCGCAAGATGGTCTCCTGCCCGACCTGCGCCCGCCCGCTGCGCGGCTGAGGCTCCGCCGGGTTCCGGCCGCAACACGATCAGGAAATCGCCGCGCACCCGAAAGGGCCGCGGCGTTTGCTGTTTCAATGTCCCGGCATCCCGGCTCCAACGGCCCCCGGGCGCTGCAGGACGCAACAGCGCCGCGGGCCCGTCAGGGTCCGCGGCGCCCGGCCCAACGGGGCCTGCTGCATCTTTGATGCGGCTTGGGCCGGGCGGGAGCACCACCCTGGCCCGGAGGCTCAGCGCATGCGGCTGACGATCACCGTGACTTCCGGCTTCTTGCCAATTTCGCTTTGCGCGGTCTGGCGGGCGATGCGGCGCAGTTCCTGCTCCAGCTTGTCCTCGTCGCGCAGTGTCTTGGCGCCTGCACGCATCAGGAACTGGGCCAGATCCTCTTCCATCACTTCGACCAGCGCCGCGCGCGAGGTGCCGGTTTCCGGCAGCCCCTTGATGTCGCACCAGGGCTCGCCCAGCGGCTCGTCGTCCTCGTCGAGGATCGCGGTCACCACCACATGGCCATTGAGCGCCATCCGCATCCGGTCGCGCACCACCCCGTCGAGCGCGCCGATCTTGACGCTGCCGTCCAGGTAGGTGCGGCCGGTCTCGATGTAATCCGCCACCACCGGCGCGTCGCCGGTGAGGTCCATCATCATGCCGTTGACCGCCACCGCCGAGGCGATGCCCTTCTGCTCGCCCAGGCGCGCGTGCGCGCGCAGATGGCGGTGCTCGCCGTGCATCGGGATCAGGATTTTCGGCTTCAGGAGCGCGTGCACCTGCTCCAGGTCCGGCCGGTTGGCGTGGCCCGAAACGTGATAGAGGCCGGAGCTGTCGTCGACCACGTCAACACCCTTCTCCGAGAACTGGTTGATAATCCGGATCACGCCTTTCTCGTTGCCTGGGATCGTTTTGGAGGAGAACAGGAACAGGTCGCCCTCCTTCAGCTCCAGTCCGCGGTACTTGCCGCGCGCAAGCTGCGCGGTGGCGGCGCGGCGTTCGCCCTGGCTGCCGGTGGTGATCAGCATCAGGTTCTCGCGCGGGAGGTCGCCCGCATCCTCGGGGCTGATCACCTTGGGGAAGTCCACCAGCACCCCGGTTTCCACTGCAGCCTCGATCATCCGGCGCATTGCGCGGCCCAGCAGCACGACAGAGCGCCCTGCCCGTTCGCCTGCCTGCGCCAGCGTCTTCACCCGCGCCACGTTGGAGGCAAAGGTGGTAGCTGCGACCATGCCCTTCGCCTCGGAGATCAGCCGGGTGATCTCCCCCGGCAGATCCGATTCCGAGCGGCCCGGGTGGGTGGAGAAGACGTTGGTGGAATCGCAGACCAGTGCCTGAATGCCGTTGCCCGCGATCTCTCCCCACATTTGCGGATCGAAGGGCTCGCCGACCAGCGGCTCCGGGTCGAGCTTGAAGTCGCCGGTATGCACCACCCGGCCCGCCGGGCTGTCGATCACCAGGCCGCCGCTTTCGGGGATCGAGTGGCTCATCGGCGCGACCCCGATCGAGAACGGCCCCAGCTCGGTCACCTCGGGCCAGGCCGAGACGGTGGTGATCGCGGCCGGGTCGTGGCCCGCCTCTTCCATCTTTCGCCGGGCGAGGTTCGCGGTGAAGGCACGGGCGTAGATCGGCACCTGCAGATCACGGTACATATGCGCGATGGCGCCAATATGATCCTCGTGGCCGTGGGTTATGAATATCCCCTCCAGCCGGTCCACGCGCTCCTTCAGCCAGGTCATGTCAGGCATGATCAGATCCACGCCCGGGGTGCCATCCATGTCGGGGAAGGTTACGCCCAGATCGACCAGCACCAGACGCTCCTGGTCCGGTTTGCCATAGCCGTAGACATAGGCGTTCATGCCAATTTCACCCGCCCCGCCGAGGGGCAGGTAGATCAGTCGTTCACTGCTCATGCGTCAGTACCATTATCCTTGTTGTATTTGTGGATGATCTGCAGCCCATGCATGGTGAGATCATCCTCATATGCGTCGAACAGATCCGCGGTTTGCTGGAACAAAGGCGCCAGCCCGCCTGTAGAGATAACTTTCATCGCGACCCCGCGTTCCGCCTTGATGCGGCTGCAGATCTCGCGGACGAGCCCGACGTAACCCCAGAACACGCCAGACTGGATGCAGGCCACCGTGTTGGTGCCGATCACGTTCTGTGGTTTGGTGATGTCGACATGCGGCAGTGCAGCAGCGGCCTGATGCAGCGCTTCGAGGCTCAGGTTCACGCCGGGTGCGATCACGCCGCCGGTATAGGCGCCGTCCTCGGCCACCACGTCGAAGGTGGTAGCGGTGCCGAAGTCGACGATGATGAGATTGCCGCCGTGCTGGTCGAAGCCCGCAACCGTGTTGACCAGCCGGTCGGGGCCAACCTGGGTGCCCTCGTCCACCCGCACGGCGACGGGCAGCAGGCAATCGGGCTTGCCGACGACAAAGGGCCGGGTGTGGAAGTAGCGGTCGGCCAGGACGCGCAGGTTGAACACCACCCGCGGCACGGTGGAGGAGATGATCATGTCGGTGATGTCCGCCTCGATCCCCTGCAGCCGCATCAGGGTGTTGAGCCAGACGTAATACTGGTCCGCCGTGCGCCGCCAGTCGGTGGCGGTGCGCCACATGGCGATGAACTCTTCCCCGTCGTAGATCGAGAAGACGGTATTGGTGTTGCCGCAGTCGACTGCCAGAAGCATTGCTGCCCCTTCCTAGAAGTAGATATCCGCCGCCGGGATGCTGACGCGGCCCTTGGCGGTGTTTAGGACAAGGTTGCCACTGGCGTCCACCGTCTCGAACGTGCCTTCGGTTTCGGCAGTCGCGGTGCGCGCTGTGATCACCTCGCCCAGTTTGGCCGCACGTGCAAGCCATTCGGTGCGGATCGGCTCAAAACCGTAGGCAGCGAACTGCGTCTCGTAGCGGTCAAAGGCCTCGGCCACGGCCTCCAGGAAGGTCTCCGGGCTGACCTGAACGCCGGTCTCGGACAGGAGGGATACCGGCCAGACCGCGCCGGGTTCCAGCCATTCCTTCATCGGGGTTTCCACCAGGTTCACGCCGATACCGATGAAGAGGTGGTTCACACCCTTGCCGCGGCCCGCGCTCTCCAAAAGGATGCCCGCCAGCTTGCCGCCCTTCAGCAGCACATCGTTGGGCCATTTCAGCGACAGCCCCTCGCTGCGGCCGGTGACCGCGACGCAGGCGTCATAGACCGCAAGCGCCGCCACAAAACTCCGCAGCGCCGCCCTATTGGGGGCACCTTCAGGACGCATCACGAGGGTGGCAGCGAAGTTGCCCTTGGGGTCTTTCCACTCGCGCCCGCGGCGGCCTCTTCCTTGCGTCTGCCGCAGCGCCAGGATCCACTCCGGGCCTGCCAGCTCATCCGCGATGCGGGCGGCCTCGTTGAGGGTGCTGTCCACCTCAGGCAGCACCCGTTTTCCGTATCCAGCTGGCCAGCTCATGCGTGCTCCTTATGCGCGAAAAGGCCCGGTCCTCCGACCGGGCCTTCTTTGCAGCCTGCCTGAAAAGCAGATCACTTTACAAGCGTCGCGGCGGCGGCGGCGGCGGCGTCGGCCACGCCGAACTGGTAGACCACGCCGACCAGCATCATCGCCGCGGAAATCATCAGCGCCGTGCTCAGCACCGGTGTACTGCGGACGTCGATCTCTTCCTCGGAAGTGCCGAAGTACATGTAGAATACGATCCGCAAGTAATAATAGGCGCCGATCACCGAGGCGATGGCGGAGGCCACCACGAGCCCGGTGAGCCCGGCGTCCACACCCGCCTTCCACACGCCGAACTTGGCAAAGAAGCCAAGCATCGGCGGCACGCCCGCAAGCGAGAACATCAGCACAAGCACCGCCAGGGCCTTGCCCGGATGGCGGGCGGCGAACTGGTTCAGCGCCAGGATGTCAGTGACCGGCTTGCCGTCCTTCTCCATCATCAGGATGAAGGAGAAGGTGCCGATGTTCATGGTGACGTAGATCGCGAGGTAAACCAGCATCGCCGAGACGCCCGCCTCGGTGCCCGCCGCCAGACCGATCATCGCGTAGCCCATGTGGGCAATCGAGGAGAACGCCATCAGCCGCTTGATGTCGCGCTGGCCGATGGCGGCAAAGGCGCCGAGGAACATCGACAGCACCGACAGCACCACCACGATCTGCTGCCAGTCCGCCACGGCGCCGCCAAAGGCGTCATGCAGCACGCGGGCAAACAGGCCCATCGCTGCGACCTTGGGGGCGGTCGCGAAAAAGGCGGTGACCGGCGTGGGCGAACCTTCGTAGACGTCCGGGGTCCACATGTGGAAGGGCACCGCGGAGACCTTGAAGGCCATGCCGGAAATCATGAAGACGAGACCGAACAGCATGCCAAGCGACATCTCGCCCTGACCGGCCACCTGGATGATGCCCGCAAACAGGGTGGTGCCGGCAAAGCCGTAGACCAGCGACGCGCCATAAAGCAGCAGGCCCGACGACAGCGCCCCGAGCACGAAATACTTGAGCCCCGCCTCTGTCGACTTCACGCTGTCGCGGCGCAATGCCGCCACCACGTAGAGCGCCAGCGACTGCAGCTCGAGCCCCATGTAGAGCGACATCAGATCGCCCGCCGAGACCATCATCATCATGCCGACTGCGCTGAGCGCCACCAGGAGCGGGTATTCGAACCGCAGCAGCCCGCGGCGCCCCATGTACTCGCGGCCGACCAGCAGCACGGCGGCCGCGCCCAGCAGCAGCGCCACCTTGGCGAAGCGGGCAAAGCCGTCGTTGATGAACATGCCGTCGAAGGCGATCCGGGTGCCCGCGCCGCTGGTCGCGATCCACAGCGCCAGCACCGCCATCAGCGCCGCGGTGGCCCAGACCAGCGCATCCGCCAGCTTGTCCTTGGTGGTGTAGACCGCCAGCATCAGCGCCGCCATGGCATAGAGCGCCAGAACGATCTCTGGCAGGATTACAGCAAGATCTGCTTCGATCATCTGCCTTGTGCTCCCTTAGTGCGAAGCAATCCGGGTTGCCGCGGGCGCGGTGTCCGCAGCAGCCAGAGATTGGTTGAAGTTTGCCACCAGCGCCTCGGTCGAGGGGCCGATGATATCGGTGACCAGGGCCGGATAGACGCCGAGAATCAGGGTCATCGCCACCAGCGGCGCAAAGATGACGCGTTCGCGCGCGGACATGTCCTGGATGGTCTTCAGGCTGCCCTTGATCAGGTCGCCAAACACCACCCGGCGGTAGAGCCACAGCGCATAGCCAGCCGAGAAGATCACCCCGGTCGCGGCCACTGCGGTCACCCAGGTGTTCTTCTGGAAGGCGCCCATCAGGGTCAGGAACTCGCCAATGAAGCCGGAGGTGCCCGGCAGGCCAACGTTGCCCATGGTGAAGAACATAAAGACCAGCGCATAGGCCGGCATCCGGATCACCAGCCCGCCATAGGCGTCGATCTCGCGGGTGTGCATGCGGTCATAGATCACGCCGACGCAAAGGAAGAGCGCGGCGGAGATGAAGCCGTGGCTCAGCATCTGGAAGATCGCGCCATCGACCCCTTGCTGGTTGGCCGCAAAGATGCCCATGGTGACAAAGCCCATATGCGCGACCGAAGAATAGGCGATCAGCTTCTTCATGTCCTCCTGCACCAGCGCCACCAGCGAGGTGTAGACCACGGCAATCGCCGACATCCACAGCACCACGTCGGTCATCACGTCGGCGCCCACCGGGAACATCGGCAGGCTGAAGCGCAGGAAACCGTAGCCGCCCATCTTCAGCAGGATCGCCGCCAGCACCACGGAACCCGCAGTTGGCGCCTGCACGTGCGCATCCGGCAGCCAGGTGTGCACCGGCCACATCGGCATCTTCACCGCGAAGGAGGCAAAGAACGCCAGGAACATCAGCGTCTGCGCGCCGCCCACGATATGCAGGCCGAGGAACTCGAACGACGCGGCAGAGAAGCTGTGCGTGAGCAACGCCTCGATATCGGTGGTGCCGGCGTCGACATACATGAACACCATTGCCACCAGCATCAGCACCGAGCCGAAGAAGGTGTAAAGGAAGAACTTGAAGGAGGCATAGATCCTGTCCCTGCCGCCCCAGATGCCGATGATCAGGAACATCGGGATCAGCCCCGCCTCGAAGAACAGGTAGAACAGCACCAGGTCGAGCGCCATAAAGACGCCCAGCATCAGCGTCTCCAGCAGCAGGAAGGCCACCATGTATTCCTTGACGCGGGAGGTGACGTTCCAGCTTGCCAGGATGGTCAGCGGCATGATGAAGGTGGTGAGCAGCACGAACAGCACCGAGATGCCGTCAATGCCCATCTTGTACTTCAGGCCGAACACCCACGCGCGCTCTTCCACGAATTGGAAGCCGGTGTCGGCGGGGTCGAAGCCGGAATAGATCGCCAGGCTCACCAGGAAGGTGATGGTGGTGGCAAACAGCGCCACCATCTTGGCGTTGCGCTGCGCCGCCGCGTCATCGCCGCGCAGGAAGAGGGCCAGGATGCCTGCCGCGAGCGCCGGGATGAAGGTGACGATTGAAAGGAGATTGTCCATCAGTGCGCTCCTCCGCCGATCGACATCCAGGTGACGAGGGCAGCAATGCCGAGCACCATCCAGAAGGCATAAGTAAAGATGTAACCGGACTGCGCCCGGCCCGCGAGGCGGGTAAAGAAGGGCACAATGCCCATGGCGACGCCGTTCAGGAAACCGTCGATGGTTCCCCCGTCGCCCTTCTTCCAGAAGAAGCGCCCGATAGCGAGGGCCGGTTTCACGAAGATCACGTCGTAGAGCTCGTCAAAATACCACTTGTTGAGCAGGAACAGGTACAGGGGGCGCTGCTGCTCGGCCAGCCGTTTGGGCAGCGACGGGTTCCAGATGTAGAACCACAGCGCCAAGAGCAGCCCGCCCAGCATGGCCGCGAAAGGCGAAACCTTGACCCAGACCGGCGCGGCATGGGCATCCTCCAGCACGTGGTTGTCAGGCGCGATGTACAAGGCGCCCTCCCCCGGCTGGCCCGCAAACACATAGTGATGTTCGTCACCGTGATCGGCCTCATCGCCATGCCCCTCAGCAGCGGCGAGGTTTTCCTCGCCCTCGTCTGCGTCATGCAGCATCCCGCCATAGGGATCGGGACCAAGCTTGAGTTCGCCGTCAGCCGCGGCTTCGGCCACCGGGATCCCGTAGAACTTGCCGACCTGATCGGCGTGGCCGAAGAAGCTCGAGTACCAGATCATGCCCGCGGTAACCGACCCCACCGCCAGCACGCCGAGGGGAGCCAGCATGGTCCAGGGGCTTTCATGCGCGTGTTCATGGGCGTGCTTGTCGCCGCGCGCCTCGCCGTAGAAAGTCATGAACATCAGCCGCCAGGAGTAGAAAGAGGTCATGAAGGCAGCGAGCACCAGTGCCCAGAAGCCGAACATCGACCCGCCGGCATAAGCGCTCTCGATGATCGCGTCCTTGGAGACGAAGCCGGCAAAGCCGATCCACCCCGTCAGCGGAATGCCGACGCCGGTGATCGCCAGCGTGCCGATCATCATCGCCCAGAAGGTATAGGGGATCTTCTTGCGCAGGTTGCCGTAGTTGCGCATGTCCTGCTCGTGGTGCATCGCGTGGATCACCGAACCGGCGCCAAGGAACAGCATCGCCTTGAAGAAAGCGTGGGTGAACAGGTGGAACATGGCGGCGGAATACATGCCGACGCCAGCCGCTACGAACATGTAGCCGAGCTGCGAACAGGTCGAATAGGCGATCACCCGCTTGATGTCGTTCTGCACCAGCCCCACGGTCGCCGCGAAGAACGCCGTCGCCGCGCCGATCACGGTGATGAATGCGGTGGCTTCGGGTGCAAACTCCATCAGCGGCGACATCCGGCAGACCAGGAAAACGCCCGCGGTCACCATTGTCGCGGCGTGGATCAGCGCCGACACCGGGGTCGGGCCCTCCATCGCGTCCGGCAGCCAGGTGTGCAGCAAAAGCTGCGCCGATTTGCCCATCGCGCCCACGAACAGCAGGAAGGCAATAAGGTTCGCGGCATTCCACTCGGTCCACAAGAAGGAAACCTGGGTCTCGGCCAGTTCCGGCGCTGCTGCAAAGATGTCGGCCAGGTTGATGCTGTCGGTCAGGAAGAACAGCCCAAAGATCCCCAGCGCAAAGCCGAAATCGCCGACCCGGTTCACAATGAAAGCCTTAATCGCCGCCGCGTTGGCCGAGGGCTTGCGGTAGTAGAAACCGATCAGCAGGTAGGAGGCGACACCCACGCCCTCCCAGCCGAAGAACATCTGCACCAGGTTGTCCGAGGTCACCAGCATCAGCATCGCGAAGGTGAAGAAGGACAGGTAGGCAAAGAAGCGCGGCTTGTAGCTCTCGCCCTCTTTCCACTGCGGGTCATGATCCATGTAGCCGAAGGAATAGAGGTGCACGAGGGAGGACACGGTGGTGATCACGATCAGCATGATCGCGGTCAGCCGGTCGAGCCGGATGGCCCAGTCGGTCGCGAGCGAGCCGCTTTCGATCCAGCGCAGGATCTGGATGGTTTCCGTGGTGCCATCGAAGCTCAAAAAGACGATCCAGCTGAGCAGCGCCGACAGGAACAGAAGCGCTGTCGCGGTGACGGTGGCGGCCTGCTCGCCAATGAATTTCCAGCCGAAGCCGCAGATCACGGCCCCCGCCAGCGGGGCGAAGAGAAGGATGGTTTCCATATCGGCTTAGCCCTTCATCACGTTGACGTCTTCGACGGCGATGGTGCCGCGGTTGCGGAAGAAGCAGACCAGGATCGCAAGGCCGATGGCGGCCTCGGCGGCGGCCACGGTCAGCACGAAAAGGGTGAAGACCTGCCCCACGAGATCGCCCAGGAAGGAGGAGAAGGCGACCAGATTGATGTTCACCGCCAGAAGCATCAGCTCGATGCTCATCAGGAGGATGATCACGTTCTTGCGGTTCAGGAAGAGCCCGAAGATGCCGATGACAAACAGCGTCGCCGCGACAGTCAGATAATGTTCAAGTCCGATCATGTGCTCACAGCCCCTGCCCCGGTTTAATATCCTTGAGCTCCATCGCGGCGGCCGGGTCGCGCATCATCTGGGCAACCACGTTCTGGCGCTTGATGTCCTGGCGGTGGCGCAGGGTCAGCACGATGGCACCGATCATCGCCACCAGCAGGATCAGGCCTGCCAGCTGGAACAGAAGGAAGTATTGATCATAAAGAATGAGACCGAGCGCCTCAGTGTTGTGGCGGTCCGCCGGCACCGGCTGGGCCAGCAGGTCCGATGCCATTGGTGCGCTTTCCCAGACCCCGAAAGCCATCACGAACTGCATCAGGATCACCAGCCCGATGAGCAGCGCCAGCGGCATGTATTTCGCCATCTCCGCCTTCAGCTCGGCAAAATCCACGTCCAGCATCATCACCACGAAGAGGAACAGCACTGCGACCGCCCCCACGTAGACGATGACCAGCAGCATCGCGACAAATTCCGCCCCCAGAAGCACAAACAGCCCGGCCGAGGAAAGAAAGGCCAGGATCAGCCACAGCACCGAATGCACCGGCTGGCGGCTGACCACCGTGAACAGCCCGCCGGTGATGGCGCTGATGGCGAAGAGGTAGAAAGCAAATACGCTCATGTCTCGTCGTCCTTTTTGTCGTCCAGGACCTCCTGCGCCAGCTCCAGCGCCCGGGTCATGGCCGGAATGCCGGCGAAGACCGACATCTGTCCGATCGTCTCGACAATCTCTTGTTTTCTGGCGCCCGCTTCGAGGGCGTGGCGCACCGTCTGGCGCACCGCGGTCTCGGCCTGGGCGCCGTGCATCGTGAGCCCGGCCAGCGTGAGCAGCAGCCGGGTCTTGGCATCCAGCCCGTCCTTGTTGACGGTATTGCCGAACATCATCTCCATGACCTCTTTCGGCATGGTGGGCCAGAGCGCCTCGAACCCCTTGAAGGCTTCCGCGGGCGAAAAGCTCTCCAGGTTCGGGTTCATTGCCTTGGCCATCTGCTGGGCCTGGGCCATCATGGCCTCGAAGGGGTTGGGCGGCGTCTTGGTCACGTCATGTCCTCCGGCCAAGACTCTTTCTTGAAGTCTTGGCAAAAGTTTTGCGGGTGGCGCTCATCGGTACGGCGCGTCGATTTCGAGGTTGCGGGCGATCTCGGCTTCCCAGCGTTCGCCGTTCTCCAGGAGTTTCTCCTTGTTGTAGAACAGCTCCTCGCGGGTCTCAGTCGCGAACTCGAAGTTGGGGCCCTCGACGATGGCATCCACCGGGCAGGCTTCCTGGCAGAAGCCGCAGTAGATGCATTTGGTCATGTCGATGTCATAACGCGTGGTGCGGCGGCTGCCGTCCTCGCGCGGTTCGGCGTCGATGGTGATCGCCTGCGCCGGGCAGATCGCCTCGCAGAGCTTGCACGCAATGCAGCGCTCCTCGCCGTTCGGATAGCGGCGCAGCGCGTGCTCGCCGCGGAAGCGGGGGCTCAGCGGGCCCTTCTCATGCGGGTAGTTCAGGGTCGCCTTGGGGGCGAAGAAATACTTCAGCCCCAATTTGAAGCCGACCCAGAAATCCTGCAGCAGGAAGTATTTGGCGGCGCGGGTGTAGTCGATTTGGGTCACCAGTTATGCCCCCCAGGATGATAGGTTTCGATTTCGTGAGCAAAGTCCCTAAGCGCAGTACCAACCCGGATTGCTTCGGACATTGAAACCAACATCCCACGAACATCCTTGTCTTCGCTGATGGCAGACAGAAGATCTGCTGCCATTGCCGTTCGTTGCCCTTCAGTCATCGAGAGGACGAGTTCGGCAAACGCTTTCGACTTACTGTCAGACAACGGTCAGCCTCCCACGGTCCAGCGGGCGAAGATGCCCCAGAACCAATCAAATTTTGCGGCAAAGGACACGAAGACCACCCAGACCAGAGAGAACGGCAGGAACACTTTCCAGCCCAGCCGCATCAGCTGGTCATAGCGGTAGCGCGGGGTGATCGCCTTCACCATCGCGAAGAGGAAGAAGAAGAACGCCATCTTCAGCACCATCCAGAACACGCCATCCGGCAGCCCCGGAATCGGCGACAGCCAGCCGCCGAAGAACAGGAGCGAAGTGAGCGCGCACATCAGGAAGATGGCGATGTATTCACCAGCCATGAACAAGAGGAACGGCGTTGCCGAGTATTCCACCTGGTAGCCTGCCACCAGTTCCGATTCCGCTTCCGGCAGGTCGAAGGGCGGGCGGTTGGTTTCCGCCAGCGCCGAGATGAAGAACAGGAAAACCATCGGGAAATGCGGGATCCAGTACCAGTTCAGCAGGCCCAAGTCGCCGTCCTGCGCCCGCACGATATCGCCGAAATTCATCGATCCGGTGGAGATGATGATGCCGATGATGATGAGGCCCAGAGAGACCTCGTAGGAGATCATCTGTGCTGCGGAGCGCAGCGAGCCAAGGAACGGGTATTTCGAGTTCGACGCCCAGCCGCCCATGATCACGCCGTAAACCTCGAGCGAGGAGACCGCGAAGACGTAGAGGATGGCGACGTTGATGTCCGAGAGCACCCAGCCGTCGTTGAAAGGGATCACCGCCCAGGCGATCATCGCCAGCACGAAGGAGGTCATCGGCGCGAGAATAAAGACGGTACGGTCGGCGCCCGCGGGGATTACCACCTCCTTCACCACGTATTTCAGCGCATCCGCCACCGATTGGAGCAGGCCGAAGACGCCCACCACATTGGGGCCGCGGCGCATCTGGACGGCGGCCCAGATCTTGCGGTCGCCGTAGACGAGGAACAGGAGCGAGATCATCACGAACGCGACAACGGCCAGCACCTGCGCCAGGATCAGAACAGCGATGCCGCCCGGAGTTACAAAGAATTCAGCCATGGGTCCTCACACCGTAGGTATTCCGTTGGCCTCGCAGTCGGCGACCACGACTTCGGCGTCGATGGTGCGCAGCCCGCGCGGCAGGGAGGGCGAAATCAGATAGACCGCATCTGCGCTGCGGCTGCCCCCCGACTGTTTGGTTGTTGTGCGCACGTGGCGCGCAAAGCCGTAGCCCCGGATCAGCGCATACTGGGCAGCAGCGCATTGGGCATAATCGTCCAGATCGCCCGGCGCCTCCGGCCCGCGCATGAAGACGCGGAACTGCACCAGATCGCCCTCAAGCAGGCTGGTCTCCACCCCCTCGTAGACGGGGGCGGGCCGCTCGCCGCCTGAACCTGTGCCGGTGCCCGGCGCCATCGCGCAGGCTGCCAGCAGCAGGGGCGTTATGAGGGCGAAACGGATCATTCGGCGGCAAGCTTCCCGTTTGCGCGCGCCTTTGCCCCCGCCGACAGCTCGGCCATCAGCTCGGAGGCGCGGGCGATCGGGTTGGTCAGGTAGAAGTCGCGGACCGCAGTCAGGAACCCGGCACTGCCCAGGGGGCCCTGCTCAAGCGGCTCGCCGTCCTTCGCAGTGATCTCGTCAATGCGGGCCAGATAGGGGGCTTCCGCCACCAGCGCTGTGCGCAGCTGGGCGAGCGAGTCGTAGGGCAGCTTGGCGTCCACCTCGGCGCTGAGAGCGCGCAGGATGGCCCAGTTTTCTTTGGCCTCCCCGGGTGCAAAAGCGGCGCGCAGGGCGAGCTGCGGCCGGCCCTCGGTGTTGACGAACAAGCCGTTTTCCTCGGTATAGGCGGCGCCGGGCAAGATCACGTCGGCGCGATGCGCGCCTCGGTCGCCGTGGCTGCCCTGGTAGATCACAAAGGCGCCGGGCGTGATTACCACCTCGTCGGCGCCGAGATTGTAGATCACCTCCGCCCCGTCGAGTGCCGCGTCCATACCGCCTTCGGTCACGGCACCGATGTCCATCGCCCCAACGCGGGAGGCAGCCAAGTGCAGTACCAGCAATTTAGAATTGGTATCTGCGGCCAGCTTCTGAGCCGCGGCCAGCACCGCCAGCCCGTCGGCTTCGCGCAGGGCGCCTTGCCCCACAATGACCACGGAAGGCGCATCCTTGACGGCACCGTAGTCCTTGTCCAGCAGGCTTTGCAGCGCGTCGCGCCCGGTGCCCGCGTGGGCGTAGTCATAGGTCAGATCGGCGGGCTGGCCGACCAGCCCCACTTGGGCACCGTTCAGCCAGGCTTTTCGGATCCGGGCGTTCAGCACCGGCGCTTCGTCGCGCGGGTTAGTGCCGATCAGCTGGATGAACTTGGCACTGTCGATATCTTCGATCGTGGCGGTGCCGGCATAGCCCGCACGGTTGCCGATCGGCAGGCGGGCGTTGTCGGTGCGGCACTCGACCGTGCCGCCCAGCCCCTCGACCAGCTGCTTGAGCGCAAAGGCAGCCTCGACCGGGACCAGATCGCCGATCAGGCCCGCGACCTTCCGGCCCTTCATCGCACTTGCGGCAACCGACAGCGCCTCGCCCCAGGTGGCGGGCTCCAGCTTGCCGTCGACGCGCACGTAGGGCCGGTCGAGGCGCTGGCGGCGCAGGCCATCCCAGACAAAGCGGGTCTTGTCGGATATCCATTCCTCGTTCACGCCGTCATGGTTGCGCGGCAGGATGCGCATCACTTCGCGGCCCTTGGTGTCGACCCGGATGTTGGAGCCAAGCGCATCCATCACGTCGATGGTTTCCGTCTTGGTCAGCTCCCAGGGCCGTGCGGTGAAAGCATAGGGCTTTGAGGTCAGCGCCCCCACCGGGCACAGGTCGATGATATTGCCCTGCAGGTTCGATTGCAGCGTCTGGTTCAGGTAGGTGGTGATCTCCGCATCCTCGCCGCGGCCGGTCTGGCCCATCTGGGTGATGCCCGCGACCTCGGTGGTGAAGCGCACGCAGCGGGTGCAGGAGATGCAGCGGGTCATTGCGGTATCAACGAGCGGGCCGAGGTCCAGATCCTCCACCGCACGCTTGGGCTCGCGGAAGCGGGAGAAGTCCACGCCATAGGCCATCGCCTGGTCCTGCAGGTCGCATTCGCCGCCCTGGTCGCAGATCGGACAGTCGAGCGGGTGGTTGATGAGCAGGAACTCCATCACCCCTTCGCGGGCCTTCTTGACCATCGGCGAGTTGGTGCGCACCTGCGGCGCCTGGCCTTCGGGGCCCGGGCGCAGGTCGCGCACCTGCATGGCGCAAGAGGCGGCGGGTTTCGGCGGGCCGCCGACCACTTCGACCAGGCACATGCGGCAGTTGCCCGCGATGGACAAACGCTCATGGTAGCAGAAGCGCGGGATCTCGACGCCGGCCTCCTCACAGGCCTGGATCAGGGTCATCGCCCCGTCCACTTCGATCTCGGTTCCGTCAATGTTGATCTTGCGGAGGTCAGACATGGTCTACTTCGCCCTCAGTAAAACGCCGATCGCGCTGTTTTTCTCAATCTCCGCGCGGCCATAGGCGCAGAAGGTTTCCGGCTCGCCGTAAGAGACCCCGTTCTGGGCCAGAAGCTTTTCGCCCTTGGCGCGCATGCGGGCCTTTTCGGCATCGGATTCGATGTAGGCGCGGATTTCCGCGTCGGTGTAGCCAAGCTCGTTAGCGCGCGCCCGCAGGCGGCGCAGTTCGACCAGCCCGCGGAAGTAGCGCGGTGCCAGGCTGCCGCAATGGTCCGCAACCTCCTTGGCAACGGCCACAGCGAACAGCGGGTCCTCGATCTCCTGCACGTCGCGCAGGGACGGCTTGCCGGCAGGCGCCGCTGCCTTGGCATCGGAGGCAGCGGCAGGCAGCGCCAGAATGGCGGTCACGGCGGCAGCAATCAGCGTACGCATTATCGGGGTCTCCTTCTGAAAGAAGTCCCGATAGCGCGCAGCCCCCGCACCGCTATGCAATAGCGGCTGCGCCGGACGGCAAGGATATGCCGAAATCCGGATCACGGGTCGCAGGTGCCCCAGAAGATGGCATCGCTGCCGCTGAGCGCCAGCGGCGCGCCCTCATCCCAGGGGTCGGCCTGCCAGTCGATGCGGGAAGAGCCGTAGTTCATCACGCAGTAGCTCGTGCCCGCATGGGCCGCCGCCAGCCGCGCGCCCTTGAGCGAGCGGCCAGCGTTCTTGATGGTCACCTGGAACGCCGCGCGCGATACCTTCTTGTCCACCGGCTTGGCCTTGGCACGGAAAGCGACGCCGTCATAGGTGGCCCGCCCCTCGGTGGCGGCGCCGCAGGCGGTGAGAGCCGCCGCGGCAGCCAGACAGAACGCGGGCAAAAGCCGCCGCGCGCAGGCCGGGCTCAGAGGGGAGAATGCGCGGCGCATGGTCAAAACACCGCCACAAGGGCCAGGACGGCCAGCACGACCATGCAGCCCCAGCCCGCCACGTAGAACATCGTGCGCATCCCATTGTGCGGCTTGCCCGCGCCGCTCAGATGCACCGCGAGCATTGCCAGCCGCGTCAGCAGCACCAGCGCGGCCAGCAGGTTCACCCAGAACGGCGCGGCGCCCGCCAGCATCGCCGCCACGGTGACGGCCAGGAAGGCGGGCAGCGTCTCGCAGCCGTTGAGATAGGCGCGGTTCAGACGGTAGGCGCGGTCGGAATAATCCTCGGCTGGTGTGGCTCCCGGGGCCATGCCGCGTTTCTGCTTGGCCAGCGCCGAAAACGGCGACAATGCCAGCACAACCAGGGCAAAGCCGATCAGCGAGGCCAGCGCGTGGGAATATGCGGTAAAGGCTTCCATCTTGCTCACTCCGCTGCCATCGCGCCCATGCGGCCCGACTTCTGTGCCTTGATACGATCCTCAATCTCCTCACGGAAATTGCGGATCAGGCCCTGGATCGGCCACGCCGCCGCATCCCCCAGCGCGCAGATGGTGTGGCCCTCGACCTGCTTGGTCACGTCCCACAGCATGTCGATCTCTTCAAGCTCGGCCTCGCCCCTGACAAAGCGCTCCATTACCCGCATCATCCAGCCGGTGCCTTCGCGGCAGGGTGTGCACTGGCCGCAGCTTTCGTGCTTGTAGAACTTGGACAGCCGCCAGATCGCCTTGATGATGTCGGTCTGCTTGTTCATCACGATCACCGCGGCGGTGCCAAGGCCGGAGCCCAGCTCGCCGCGCAGGTAGTCGAAATCCATGATCGCGTCGCGCATGTTCTCACCGCGCACGCACGGCACCGAAGAGCCGCCGGGGATCACCGCAAGGAGGTTGTCCCAGCCGCCGCGGATGCCGCCGCAGTGCTTCTCGATCAGCTCCTCGAAGGAGATCGACATTGCCTCTTCGACGACACACGGGTTGTTGACGTGGCCAGATATGGCGAACAGCTTGGTGCCCGCATTGTTCTGGCGGCCGAAGCCTGCAAACCAGTCGGCGCCGCGGCGCAGGATGGTCGGCACGACGGCGATGGATTCCACGTTGTTCACCGTGGTCGGGCAGCCATAAAGCCCCGCGCCTGCCGGGAACGGCGGCTTCATCCGGGGCATGCCCTTCTTGCCTTCGAGGCTTTCGATCAGGGCGGTTTCCTCGCCGCAGATATAGGCCCCTGCCCCGTGGTGCAGGAAGACGTCGAAATCCCACCCAGAGCCGGCGGCGTTCCTGCCCAGAAGGCCCTGGTCATAGGCTTCGTCGATCGCCGCCTGCAGCGCCTCGCGCTCGCGGATGTATTCGCCGCGGAGATAAATGTAGCAGGTATGCGCATTCATCGCGAAGGAGGCGATCAGGCAGCCTTCGATCAGCGTGTGCGGATCGTGGCGCATGATCTCCCGGTCCTTGCAGGTGCCGGGCTCGGATTCATCCGCATTCACCACCAGATACGCCGGGCGGCCGTCGCTTTCCTTGGGCATGAAGGACCATTTCAGACCCGTGGGGAAGCCCGCGCCGCCGCGGCCGCGCAGACCGGAATCCTTCATTGTCTGGATGATCCAGTCGCGGCCCTTTTCGATGAGCCCGGCGGTCCCGTCCCAATGGCCGCGCGCCTTGGCGCCAGCCAGCGTGCGCTCGTGCATCCCGTACAGGTTGGTAAAGATCCGGTCCTGATCCTTCAGCATGTGTGCCTACCTTTGGCTGTCCTGGCGCATGCGCCAGAGTTGATAGATGTTGACCAGGGCATAGATCATGCCCGCCAGCGCCAGGAAATCGAACAAGAGCGCATAGCGCCCCGGCAGGCCCAGCACCGGGCCCACGAACAGCGACAGCAGCACCCACAGCGTGATCGTCCCGGCAATCACCAAGGCGATATGCCGGCCCTTCGCTGCGATGGCCTGTTCCTGCTCTTTACGCATCCGTTCCAATTCTCCGGGCCGCGGCGGGGGGTGCCGCGGCGGATTCAGTCGTCGTCTTTGGTGCCGTCACCCGCGGCCAGGCGCTTGGCCTGTTCAATCCAGCCGTCCCGTTCGATCCGGCCTTTGAAGGACAGGCGCGCATCAATCCAGGCCGCTTCAGCCTCGCCCCATTCGGCGATCTGGCCGAAGTGGTAGATGCCCAGCTCGTTGAGCTGCGCTTCCAGCTTGGGGCCGACACCCTTTAGCTGCTTCAGATCGTCGGCCTGGCCGCCGCGGGCTTCCTTCAGGGTTTCCGGCGCGCTTTCCCCGGCCGAACCAGCCGTCCCGCCGTTCCCGGTTTCCTCGGTCGCTTCGGCAGCGCCGCCTTCGGGGGAGGACGGCTCGGACACGTCCGACTTCTTGGGCGGCGCTTCCTTCACTGCCTCGGCTTGGCGGGCGGCAGGAACCGGATCCTTGGGCGGCTCCGGCGGGCGCTCGGCGGCGGCGCGGCCTGCGACCTCGCCATCCTTGCCGATCCACGGCGTCAGCAGCGGCACCTCGTCACCCTGGATGCGCTTCACGCCATCGCTGAGGTCCACTGCCAGCTGCACCGAGGCGTTGTACTGCTGCTTGCCGCTGTCGAACTCGGTCAGCGAGGTGAGGCCGGGCTTCGGCTCCGCGGCATAGCGGCCGTTCTGCGGCCCGGGCGCAACCGCCTTGCCTACAGCCAGATCATCCAGCAGCTTGGCAAAGCCTTCCGCGGTCAGATCCTCGTAGTAGTCCTTGCCGATCTGCGCCATCGGGGCGTTGGTGCAGGCGCCGAGGCATTCGACTTCTTCCCAGGAGAATTTGCCATCCGCCGACAGGGTGTGCGGCTTGTTGGCGATCTTTTCCCGGCAGACCGCAATCAGGTCCTCCGCCCCGCAAATCATGCAGGACGTGGTGCCGCAGATCTGGACATGCGCAACCGACCCGGTGGGCTGCAGCTGGAACATGAAGTAGAAAGTCGCAACCTCCAGCGCCCGGATATAGGCCATGCCCAGCATGTCGGCGACATATTCGATTGCCGGCTTGGTCAGCCAGCCCTCCTGCTCCTGGGCGCGCCACAGCAGCGGGATGATGGCCGAGGCCTGGCGGCCTTCGGGGTACTTGGTGATCTGGGCCTCGGCCCAGGCCTGGTTGGCCGGGGTAAAGGCAAAGCTCGCGGGTTGTTCGTGGTGCAGACGGCGCAGCATCAGATCGCCTCCTGGCGCGTATTGCCCGGGCGGATGCCTCCGGCGGGAGTATTTCTGGAAAGATGAAACGGGGCGGTCAGAATCAACGGTCGATCTCCCCGAACACAACGTCCATGGTGCCGATGATGGCGGCGACGTCGGCGAGCTGGTGGCCCTTGGCGACGTGATCCATCGCCTGCAGATGCAGGAAGCCAGGCGCGCGCAGCTTGGCGCGGTAGGGTTTGTTGGTGCCATCCGCCACCAGGTAGACACCGAATTCGCCCTTGGGCGCCTCCACTGCGGCGTAGACCTCGCCCGCGGGGACGTGGAAGCCTTCGGTGTAGAGCTTGAAGTGGTGGATCAGGCTCTCCATCGAGGTCTTCATGTCGGCGCGGCTGGGCGGGGTGATCTTGCCGCGGGCCAGAATGTCGCCGGTGGCCTCGCGCAGCTTGTGGATTGCCTGGCGGATGATCGAGGTGGACTGGCGCATTTCCTCCATCCGGCAGAGGTAGCGGTCGTAGCAGTCGCCGTTCTTGCCGATCGGCACCTGGAACTCGAACTCGTCGTAGCACTCGTAGGGCTGCGCGCGGCGCAGGTCCCAGGCAAGGCCCGAGCCGCGCACCATGACGCCGGAGAAGCCGTATTTCTGGATATCATCCTCGGTCACCACGCCGATGTCGCAGTTGCGCTGCTTGAAGATGCGGTTCTCGGTGAGCAGGCCGTCGATGTCGTCGAGCACCTTGGGGAATTCGATTGCCCATTCCTCGATATCGTCCAGGAGCTCGTCCGGCAGGTCCTGGTGCACGCCGCCGGGGCGGAAATAGGCCGCGTGCAGGCGGGCGCCGCAGGCCCGCTCGTAGAAGACCATCAGCTTCTCGCGCTCTTCGAAGCCCCACAGCGGCGGGGTCAGCGCGCCCACGTCCATTGCCTGCGTGGTCACGTTGAGGAGGTGGTTCAGCACCCGGCCGATTTCCGAATAGAGCACCCGGATCAGCTGTGCGCGGCGCGGAACCTCTACGCCGGTGAGCTTCTCGATAGCGAGGCACCAGGCGTGTTCCTGGTTCATCGGCGCCACGTAGTCGAGCCGGTCGAAATAGGGCAGGTTCTGCAGGTAGGTGCGGCTCTCCATCAGCTTCTCGGTGCCGCGGTGCAAGAGGCCGATATGCGGGTCGCAGCGCTCCACGATCTCGCCGTCGAGTTCCAGCACCAGGCGCAGCACGCCGTGCGCCGCGGGATGCTGCGGGCCGAAGTTGATGTTGAAGTTGCGGATCTTCTGCTCGCCGCTCAACGCGTCAACGCTGCCGTCGTCATACTTGGCGTCAAATTTGGAACCGTCCATCATTTCGCGCCCTCCTTCTCGTCGCCGGGCAGGATGTACTCGGCCCCTTCCCACGGGCTCATGAAGTCGAACTGGCGGTATTCCTGCACAAGCTTCACCGGCTCGTAGACCACGCGCTTCTGCGCCTCGTCATAGCGGACCTCGGTGTAGCCAGTGGTCGGGAAATCCTTGCGAAGCGGGTAGCCGCGGAAGCCGTAGTCGGTGAGCAGGCGGCGCAAGTCCGGGTGGCCGGTGAAGAGGATGCCGAACATGTCGAAGACCTCCCGCTCAAACCAGTTGGCCGAGGGGTGGACTTTGACAATCGAGGGTACCATCTCATCCTCGCGCACCGCGGCGCGCAGACGGATGCGCTGGTTCCGGTACATCGACAGGAAGTGGTAGACCACGTCGAACCGCTTGGGCCGGTCGGGATAGTCCACCGCGGTAATGTCGACGAGGGTGGAGAACTTGCAGTTCGCATCGCCCTTCAGGAAGTCAGCCAGCCCTGTGATGTTGGCGGGTGCTACGTCCATGTTCAGCTCGCCATGGGTCACGTCCCAGGACAGCACGCATTCCGGGCGGCGTGCCTCGATCTGGGCGCCCAGCTCTTTCAATGCTTCAATCGTGCTCATCTCTGCCGCTCTCCTCAGCGCACCAGGGTGCCGGTGCGGCGGATCTTGCGCTGCAGCTGCAAGAGGCCGTAGAGCAGCGCCTCCGCCGTCGGCGGGCAGCCCGGCACGTAGATGTCCACCGGCACGATGCGGTCACAGCCGCGCACCACGGAATAGGAATAATGGTAATAGCCGCCGCCGTTGGCGCAGGACCCCATGGAGATCACATAGCGCGGCTCGGGCATCTGGTCGTAGACCTTGCGCAGCGCCGGTGCCATCTTGTTGGTGAGCGTGCCCGCCACGATCATCACGTCCGACTGGCGCGGGGAGGCGCGCGGCGCGATGCCGAACCGCTCGGCGTCGTAGCGCGGCATCGAGGTGTGCATCATCTCAACTGCGCAGCAGGCGAGCCCGAAGGTCATCCAGTGCAGCGAGCCGGTGCGGGCCCAGTTGATGATGTCCTCGGCCGAAGTGAGCAGGAAGCCCTTGTCCTGCAGTTCCGCATTCAGCGCCTGGGTCGCGGTTTCGCGGTCAGCCCCCGCGGTATTGGCTCCGGTCATCACTCCCATTCCAGAGCCCCCTTCTTCCACTCGTAGGCAAAGCCAATCGTCAGCACGCCGAGGAACACCATCATTGACCAGAAGCCGAGGTCGCTCATCTCTTTGAAACCGACCGCCCAGGGAAACAGGAAGGCGATTTCCAGGTCGAAGATGATGAACAGGATAGACACCAGATAGAAGCGCACGTCGAATTTCATCCGCGCATCGTCAAAGGCGTTGAAACCGCATTCGTAGGCGCTCACCTTCTCGGGATCCGGATTGCGCACGGCGAGGACGACGGCGGCCAGGATCAGCACGATGCCGAGGCCCGCGGCAACTGCCAAGAAGACCAGGATCGGCAGATATTCCCTCAACATCTCTTCCAAGAGCAGCTCCTTTCCCCGGCGGTTTCCCGCGCGACGTCAATTGGCGTGTTGATTTTGACCGTGTCTACTCCCCCGCCCGGTAAGCGTCAACTAAGGCAAGGTTAAACACGGCCGCTTTATGGGGGAAAAACGGCGCTTTGAGGCGCGGTATATCTTACTGTTTACATAGGAAAAGCGGCAGGAGGGTAACCCGCCCGCCGCTGTCCTGATTCAACATCTGAAATGCCGGTATCTCAGCCCTGCCAGGTAGGCCGGCGCTTGTCGAAAAAGGCGCTGATGCCCTCCTTGGCCTCGGCCCCTTCCCAGCGCTCGACCAGGGCCGCGATGGTATGGTCGATCACCGCATCATCGAGCCGCGGGCCGAGGTCGCGGGCGAGCTGCTTGGCTGCGGCAACCGCGCCGGGCGCACAGTTGAGGTAAGGGGTCACCTCCGCCTCCACCGCCTCGGCGAGCTGCTCCGCGGGCACCGCCTTGGCCAGGAGCCCCAGCTCCACCGCCTCCGCGGCGCCGAACAGGCGGGCGGACATGAAAACGCGGCGCGCCTTGGCCTCGCCCATTCGCGCAACGACGTAGGGGCCAATGGTGGCGGGGATCAGCCCCAATTTGGTCTCTGTCAGCCCCATCTTCAGATGATCGGCACCAATGGCCACATCGCAGACCGAGGCCATGCCGACCCCGCCGCCAAAGGCATTGCCCTGGACCGCCCCGATCAGCGGCTTGGGCAGCGTGTTGAGCGCCATCAGCATTTCCGCCAGCACCCGCGCTTCACGGCCGCGGGTTTCCGCGTCGGCGTCCATCTGCTGGCGCATCCAGTTGAGGTCTCCGCCCGCACAGAAGCTCTTGCCCGCGCCGGTCAGCACCACCACCCGCACGGTTTCGTCCTCCGCCAGGCGCTTGGCGGCCAGCGTCAGTTCCTGCAGCATCTGCCCGGACAGGGCGTTGTGCTTCTCCGCCCGGTTCAGCGTCAGGGTGCAGACGCCCCGAGCGTCAGTTTCCAGGGTGATAGTCTCGAACATCGCTCACTCTCCGTTTTTGCTCTGGGCCGGGCCGCGGCGCATGGCGCGCGCCATCTCTGCCGCCTCGTCCAGCACCGCCGCATCGAGCCCGGTTTCATAGCCCTTTGCCACCAGATGCGCATTGACCGCCTCGGTCGCGACGTTGCCCGCAGCGCCCGGCGCATATGGACAACCGCCGAGTCCGCCGACGGCGGCATCGAACACCCGCACGCCCTGGGCAAGCGACGCGTCGATATTATCAAGCGCACGTCCCGAGGTGTCATGATAGTGGCCTGCCAGCTTCTCCGCCGGCACCTGTGCCGTCACCGCCTTCAGCATCGTGCTGATGCTCTCCGGCGTGCCCTGCCCCACGGTATCGCCAAGCGAAATCTCGTAGCAGCCCAGCTCGAACAGCCGCGCCGCCACTGCCGCCGCCTGCTCCGGCGCGGTCGGCCCGTCAAAGGGGCAATCGGTCACGCAGGAGACATAGCCGCGCACTGGCAGGCCGATTTCGCGCGCCGCTTCCAGGATCGGCAGGAAGCGGGTGATGCTTTCTTCGATCGTGGCGTTGATATTGGCCTTGGAAAACCCTTCCGAGGCGGAGGCAAACACCGCAATCTCATCGGCATTGGCCGCCACTGCATCCTCGTAGCCGCGCATGTTCGGGGTGAGCGCGGCGTAGCGCACGCCGGGTGCGCGGCGGATACCCGCCAGCACCTCGGCTGACCCCGCCATCTGCGGCACCCACTTGGGAGAGACAAAGCTCGCCACCTCGATCCGGCGGAACCCGGCGCGGCTGAGGCAATCGGTCAGCGCCACCTTCTCGGCCACCGGAATGGCGCGTTTCTCGTTCTGCAGCCCGTCGCGCGGGCCCACCTCGAATATCTCGACGTGTTCAGCCATCGCCATGCCTCCTGTCACTTTCTGACCTCAATTACCCGATAACCCGAAGCTGACCGCAGGTGCGCGGTCAGCCCATCTCCTCTTCGAGCCGCACGAGTGCCGCCCCGGCTTCGACCTGATCACCCGCGCTGGCGAGCACCTCGGCCACCACACCATCGCGCGCGGCCAGCAGCGAATGCTCCATCTTCATCGCTTCCAGAACCGCCAGCCGGTCGCCTTCCTTCACGGATTGCCCCGCCTCGGTGAAGACTGCTTTCACCAGGCCGGGCATCGGTGCCTCGATCACGTTCAAATCGCCCCCGGCGGCCGCATCACGCTCCAGCGGGTCGATCACTGTGAACTCCAGGCCATAGGCGTCATGCACGGTGATGAGCGCGCCAGACTGCGAAACCGCGGGCATCCGCCGTTCTCCGATACGCCACTGGCCCTGACTGCGCTCGGCCACTACGGTTTTGCCATCCACGGTCCAGAGCTGCCGGTCCGGCCCGTCCACCTGAACATCGGCCTCGAAGACCTCGCCGCGGTGGCTGAGGGTCACGGCCCGGTGCAGCGGCGCCCAGAGAGTGAAACCGGTTTCAGGCGCGGCTTCCACGAGGTCCAGCGCCACCATGCCGGCGGCTGCCCTGTGGCGCAGCTCCACCTCCGGCGCCGCGGTCAGCGCGTCCAGATCGCGGGCAATCAGCCCGGTGTCGACCTCGCCCGCGGCAAAGCCCTCATGCGCCGCCAGCGCGCCAAGGAAAGCGAGGTTGGTGACGGTGCCGCCGACTTGCGTGTCCTCCAGCGCCCGGGCCAGCCGCGACAGAGCCACCTTGCGGGTGGAGCCATGCACGATCACCTTGGAGATCATCGGATCGTACCAGGGGCTGATGGTATCGCCCGCACGCACGCCGCTGTCGGCGCGGCATTCGCACGGAAAGGCCAGGTGGGTGAGCGTGCCGGTTGCGGGCAGGAAGCCCGCGGGCACGTCCTCGGCATAAAGCCGCGCCTCAAACGCGTGGCCGGTGATGGTCAGGTCCTCCTGCCGCGCGGGAAGGCTTTCGCCCGCGGCGACGCGCAGCTGCCATTCGACCAGATCGACGCCGGTGATCAGCTCGGTGACCGGGTGCTCCACCTGCAGGCGGGTGTTCATCTCCATGAACCAGAAGCCATCGGGACGCAGCCCGTTCGACCCGTCGACGATGAATTCCACCGTGCCCGCGCCCTTGTAGCCGATCGCCTCGGCCGCGCGCACGCCCGCCTCGCCCATGGCAGCGCGCATCTCGTCCGTCATGCCCGGCGCGGGGGCTTCCTCGATCACTTTCTGGTGGCGGCGCTGCAGCGAGCAATCGCGCTCGAAGAGGTGCACCGCATGGGTGCCGTCGCCGAAGACCTGCACCTCGATGTGGCGGGGCTGCTGGATGTATTTCTCGATCAGGACATCGGGGTTGCCAAAGGCGGTGGCCGCCTCGCCCTGCGCGCTTTCGAGTGCTGCCGCGAAATCACCTGCCTTCTCCACCAGCCGCATGCCCTTGCCGCCGCCGCCGGCAACCGCCTTGATCAGCACCGGGTAGCCGATCTCCGCGGCCCTTTCCGCAAGGAATGCCGCATCCTGCTCGGCGCCATGGTAGCCCGGCACCACCGGCACGCCCGCTTCCTCCATTAGCGCCTTGGCGGCATCCTTCAGGCCCATCTTGCGGATCGCATCCGCCGAGGGGCCGATGAAGACGAGCCCCGCCGCCTCCACCGCGTCCACGAAACCGGGGTTTTCCGACAGGAAGCCGTAGCCCGGGTGGATCGCCTGGGCGCCGGTGGCCTGGGCGGCACGGATGATCTCGTCGCCTTTCAGGTAGCTGTCCTTGGGCGCGGGGCCGCCGATGTGCACCGCCTCGTCCGCCAGCGCCACGTGTTTCGCCGCCGCATCGGCATCGGAATAGACCGCCACCGTACGCACGCCCATGGCGCGGGCGGTCTCCATCACGCGGCAGGCGATTTCGCCGCGGTTGGCAATCAGGATTTTGTCAAACATGGGGTTGGTCCTTTGTCTGGATCGCCGGACCGGGGGCGCTGCCCCCGGACCCCCGGAGTATTTGCGAAAGATGAAAGCGGCGGGGCTTACATCCGGAAGACGCCGAACTTGGTCTCTTCAATCGGAGCGTTGAGGGCTGCGCTGAGCGACAGCGCCAGCACGTCCCGGCTCTTGCGCGGGTCAATGATGCCGTCATCCCAGAGGCGCGCCGAGGCGTAAAGCGGGTGGCTCTGCTCCTCGAACATCTCGATGGTGGGGCGCTTGAACTCGGCTTCTTCCTCGGCGCTCCAGCTGCCGCCCTGACGTTCGATGGCGTCGCGTTTGACGGTGGCCAGCACGCCCGCCGCCTGCTCGCCGCCCATCACCGAGATGCGGGAGTTCGGCCAGGTCCAGAGGAACCGCGGCTGGTAGGCGCGGCCCGACATGCCGTAGTTGCCGGCACCAAAGGAGCCGCCGACCAGCATGGTGATCTTGGGCACGTTGGTGGTGGCCACCGCAGTCACCATCTTGGCGCCGTGGCGGGCGATGCCCTCGTTCTCGTATTTGCGGCCGACCATGAAACCGGTGATGTTCTGCAGGAACACCAGCGGGATCTTGCGCTGCGAGCACAACTCGACGAAATGCGCGCCTTTCTGGGCGGCTTCCGAGAACAGCACGCCGTTGTTGGCGATGATGCCGATGGGGCAGCCCTTGAGGTGGGCAAAGCCGGTGACCAGCGTCTCCCCGAAGCGCGGCTTGAACTCGTCGAAGCGCGAGCCGTCGACCAGCCGCGCGATCACCTCGCGGATGTCGTAGGGCGTGCGCAGGTCGCCCGGCACGACGCCGAGGATTTCCTCCGGGTCATAGGCGGGCTCCTCGGGGCTGGCCCAGTTCACGGTGAGCGGCTTGGTGATGTTCAGCGACTGCACCGCGCGGCGGGCCAGTGCCAGCGCGTGGGCATCATCCTCGGCCAGGTAGTCGGCCACGCCGGACAGGCGCGTGTGCACATCGCCGCCGCCCAGGTCCTCGGCGCTGACGACCTCGCCCGTAGCGGCCTTCACCAGCGGCGGTCCTGCAAGGAAGATGGTGCCCTGCTCCTTCACGATGATGGTGACGTCCGACATCGCGGGCACATAGGCGCCGCCCGCGGTGCAGGACCCCATCACCACCGCGATCTGCGGGATGCCCTTGGCTGACATCCGTGCCTGATTGTAGAAGATGCGGCCGAAATGGTCGCGGTCGGGGAAGACCTCGTCCTGGTTCGGCAGGTTGGCGCCGCCCGAGTCCACCAGGTAGATGCAGGGGAGGCGGTTTTCCTCGGCAATCTCCTGCGCGCGCAGGTGTTTCTTCACCGTCATCGGGTAGTAGGTGCCGCCCTTCACGGTGGCGTCGTTGCAGACCACCATGACCTCCTGCCCGTGCACCCGGCCGATACCCGCGATCACGCCTGCGCAAGGCGCATCGCCGCCGTACATGCCATGCGCCGCGGTGGCGCCGATTTCCAGGAACGGGGAGCCCGGGTCCAAAAGGTTCGCCACCCGGCGGCGCGGCAGCATCTTGCCGCGGCTTTCATGCCGGGCGCGGGATTTCTCGCCGCCGCCCATACGTGCGGCCTCCGCCGCCTCGCTGATCTGCGCGAGTGCCGCGAGATGCGCCTCGCGGTTCTGCTTGAAGCCGTCCGAGGAGGGCATCGCCTTGGAATTGAGTTTCATGTCCACTCTCCCGTTCGAGGGTTGAGGTCTGTCATTTCATAACTTGCGGCCTGTGCCGGTCTTTCGGTGAACCGGATCATGCGGAGGCCTCCCCCGCAGCCCGCGCCTTAAGCTCCTTGCGGATCACCTTGCCGGTCACCGTCATCGGCAGCGCGTCGAGGAATTCGACCTCGCGCGGGTAGGAATAATGGGCGAGGCGCTCCTTCACGTAGTCCTGCAGCTCTTTCTGCGAGGCCGCGGCCCCTGCCTTCAGCACCACGTAGGCCTTGACGATCTCGGTCCTGAGCGGATCGGGCTTGCCGACCACGCCCACGGTTGCCACCGCGGGGTGAGTGAGCAGGCAGTCCTCGATCTCGGCCGGGCCGATGCGGTAGCCGGCCGAGGTGATCACGTCGTCCTCGCGGCCGACAAAGCGCAGGTAGCCGCCTTCCCAAACGCCACGGTCGCCGGTAACGAGCCAGTCCCCGCGGAACTTAGCGGCAGTTTCCTCCGGCCGGTTCCAGTATTCCAGCAGCATCGAGGCCGAGCCGCGCCGGATCGCGACGTCGCCTTCGCCGTCCGTCGGGATACCGCCCTCATCGATCACCGCAAGCTCATGCCCCGGCACCGATTTGCCGATGCAGCCCGGGCGCGGCTCGAAATCCGCGGCGCAGGAGGAAGCCACCATATTGCACTCGGTCTGGCCGTAAAATTCGTTGATGGTCACGCCCAGGCGCCGCCGGCCCCAAGCGAGCATCTCCGCGCCCAGGGGCTCTCCGCCAGAGGCAACCGAGCGCAGGCCGCCGAGCCCCTGCCCCGCTGCCTTCAGCATCCTAAGCGCGGTGGGCGGGAAGAAGATGTTGCGCACACCGGCCCCCGCGATCAGATCGGCGCAGGCTTCCGGGGTGAACTTGTCGAGCCGGGCGGCCACCACCGGCACGCCCAGCGCGAGGCCCGGCATCAGCACGTCGAACAGCCCGCCGATCCAGGCCCAGTCCGCAGGCGTCCAGAGGACATCGCCCGTCTGGCCGAGGTGGTCGTGGCTCATCGCAACGCCCGGCAGATGCCCGGTCAGCACCCGGTGGCTATGCAGCGCGCCCTTGGGACTGCCGGTGGTGCCGGAGGTGTAGATCAGCACCGCGGGCGTTTCAGGCGTGGTCTCCGCGAAAGGCACGGGCGCGCCTTCGAGCCCGGCATCATCCACCATCACCGCCTCGGCCAGATCCCCGAGCAGCTTGGCGCCCTCGGCGTCGGTGAAGACAAAACTCACCCCGGCATCACCCGCGCGGGAAGCCAGCGCGTCGCGCTTGAACAGCTTGAACAGCGGCACCGAGATGCCGCCCGCCTTCCAGACCGCCAGATGCGCCGCGGCACACCAGGGCGACTGGCTGAGCAGCACCCCGACCCGGTCGCCCGGCCGGATTCGCGTCAGCAAGTAACGGGCCAGCCCGTCCACCATCGCGCCAAGTTCGCCATAGGAGATGTCGCGGCGCGCCGCTCCGGTCATGTCGATGAGTGCGGTGCCGCCTTCGGGATGCATCAGGCATTGCGCGGCCATGTTCAGCCGCTCCGGCAGGTCCCAGCTGCCATCCGGCCGGAGCCCGGGAATTACATGCGTATCCTGCATCATCGGCTATTCCCGCAGCGCATGGCAGACATGCGCTTTTTCTTTGCGTTTTCAAGGGAAACCAGCACCCCCGCTTGATCCAGATCAGAGTGCTGCGCGGTATCAGAGTGCACCACGGCGGGGCAAACATAATAAAAGGGACGCACCCCATGAAACGCATGGTTTCCGCACTGGCACTGGCCTCCGCCCTCACCGCCCTGGCCATTCCCGCGCAGGCGCAGTCGCAGGGCGACTGGACCCTCGGCGCCGGCATTGCCAACGTGAACCCCAAGTCCGGCAACGGCACGCTTGCCGGCGCTGCGGCCGATATTGACGACGGCACTGCGCTGTCGCTGACCGCCGAGTACTTCTTCCGCGACAACTGGGGCGTCGAGCTGCTGGTGGCCTCGCCGTTCGAGCATGATGTCAAGCTGAACGGCGCCTTTGCCGCCTCGGCCAAGCAGCTGCCGCCGACGCTGTCGGTGAACTACCACTTCCCCGCCGCAGGCAAGGTGAAGCCGTTCCTCGGCCTTGGCGTGAACTACACCACCTTCTTCGAGGAGGAGACCGCGCTTGGCACCTTGGAGCTGGACGACAGCTTCGGCCTCGCGCTGAACGCCGGCGCCGACTACCAGATCACCGGTACGGGCGCGCTGCGGTTCAACCTCCGCTACATGGACATCGATACCGATGCGACGCTCAACGGCGCGGACATCGGCACCGCCGAAATAGATCCGGTCGTGGTGAACCTCGCTTACGTGCACCGTTTCTGATCCCCCTGGTCCGATTGCAGCCGGGCCGCCAAAGGCCCGCTGCGTCTCAAGAACACCAGGCCCGCGTCCCTTTCCGGGATTGCGCGGGCCTGACTCGGTTTACATGGTGCCCATCAGCTCGCGGCCGATCAGCATGCGGCGGATTTCCGAAGTGCCGGCGCCGATCTCCATCAGCTTGGCGTCGCGGAAGATCCGGCCCACCGGGTTGTCGGACAGGTAGCCCGCCCCGCCAAAGGCCTGCACCGCCTGATGCGCCTGGGTCATCGCCACTTCGGAGGCATAAAGGCAGCAGGCCGCCGCGTCCTGGCGCGTTACCGTGCCCTTGTCGCAGGCCTTGGCGACCTCGTAGACATAGGCCCGCGCCGAGTTCATCGCGGTATACATGTCGGCGATCTTGCCCTGCATCAGCTGGAAGTTCCCGATCGGCTGGCCGAACTGCTTGCGCTCTTTCATGTAGGGCATCATCTCGTCCATGCAGGAGGCCATAATGCCGGTGCCGATGCCCGCGAGCACCACGCGCTCGTAGTCGAGACCGGACATCAGCACGCGCACGCCCTTGCCCTCTTCGCCGAGGATGTTCTCGAAGGGCACTTCCACGTCCTCGAACACCAGCTCGGCAGTGTTGGAGCCGCGCATGCCCAGCTTGTCGAAGTGCTTGGAGGTGGAGAACCCCTTCATCTCCTTCTCGATCAGGAAGGCGGTGATGCCCTTGGAGCCCGCCTCCGGATCGGTCTTGGCATAGACCACCAGCGTGTCGGCGTCGGGGCCGTTGGTGATCCAGTACTTGTTGCCGTTCAGGCGGAAGTGGTCGTTGCGCTTCTCGGCGCGCAAGCTCATCGAGACCACGTCGGAGCCCGCGCCCGCCTCGGACATTGCCAGCGCACCGACATGCTCGCCGGAAATCAGCCGCGGCAGGTATTTTGCCTTCTGCTCGGCGTTGCCGTTCAGCTTGATCTGATTGACGCAGAGGTTGGAATGCGCGCCGTAGGACAGCGCGACCGAGGCACTGGCGCGGGCGATCTCTTCCACCGCGACGGTATGGGCGAGGTAGGACATTCCAGCGCCGCCGAACTCCTCCGGAACCGTAATTCCCAGCAGGCCCAGCTCGCCCATCTCCTGCCACAGCTCGGCCGGGAACTCGTTTTTCTGGTCGATCTCCTGCGCCATCGGCTTGATACGGTCCTGCGCCCAGCGGTGCACCATGTCGCGCAGGGCGTTCACGTCCTCGCCCAGGTCGAAGGTCATGCTTGCGTTGAACATCTCGCGGGTCCTCCCGAATACGGATGGTTATATGAACACTTGTTCAATTCAATAGACGACCGCACGATTCGCGTCAATTGCGATGAGCGGCGGGAAGGACTGCCCCCTTCCCCGGCGGGAATGTTCCCGGAACGCAAGTTCCGCTGCGGCGCGCAATGCTGCATAAACGGGGACAGACCCCGTTCCGAACGGAAAACAGGAGATGCTGATGAGACAACTGAAATGCGCCTTGGCCGCGGCCATCTGCCTTGCGGGCCTGCCCGCCGCCGCCGAGGAAATCGGAGAGATCGGCGTCGACTGGGTGGGCAACGACATTATCATCGAGGCCATCGCCGATCCCAAAGTGGCAGGCGTCACCTGCCATATCGCCTATTTCGAGCGCGGCCTGATCGACCGGCTGTCCAAGGGCAACTGGTTCGAAGACCCCTCCAACGCGTCGCTGGCGTGCCGGCAGACCGGCCCGATCACGCTCGGTGACATCGACCGGAGCAGGGACGGCGAGGACGTGTTCCGCGAATCCCGGTCCATCATCCTCAAGTCGCTGCGGGTGAAACGCCTGTTCGACGAAGCCAACCGGACCCTGATCTATGTCGCCCACGCGGCCGAGCTGACGGACGGCTCCGCCAAGGTGTCGATCTCGACCGTGCCGCTTTATCGTTCTGACTGATGGACGGCCGCGACCTCGGCCCGGATGATGCGGGCGATCAGGGCGCAGTCCTCAACACTGAAGGTCAGCGGCACCCGCATGTCGATTATGCCTGCAAGGATGCGGTCGCTCCGGGGCAGGCGCGGCGTGTCCGCATAGCGCCAGCTGTCGTAGCGGGAGGTGAAGGCAACCGGCTCCGGGGTGCCGAACCACTTCAGCTCAACCCCTCGGGCGGCACAGCGGCGCAAGACCTCCTGTACCGCATCGGCGCTCCAGCCGAGCAGCAGGAACTGGATTGAGGAGCCCACGAAAAATTCCTCGGCAGGCCGTTCCACCACAGTGAGGCCCGGCGTGCCGCGCAAGCCCTCCTCCACCGTGCGGTAGCGTTCGTTCCACCGCGCCACCTGTGTATCCAGATCGCGCAGCTGGGGGCGCAGGATGGCGGCGCGCAGGTTATCCATGCGGCCGGAGACGTTGGGGGTGTCGTATTTCACCCGCTCGAAGACCTCCGGCCCCGGCGCCGCAAGGTGGCGGCCATAGAGCATGTAGGAGCCCGACAGCATGATAGCCCGCGCCGCGAGCTCCTCGTCATCGGTGACCAGCAGCCCGCCCTCGCCCGCGTTCACGTGCTTGTAGGTCTGGCAGGAATAGCAGCCCACCGCGCCATGCCGGCCTGAGGGCACCCCGTTCCAGGCCGCGCCCATGGTGTGGGCGCAATCCTCGATCACGGTGATTCCGGCCGCATCACAGATTTCCATCAGCCGGTCCATGTCGCAGAGATGCCCGCGCATGTGGGACAGCAGCAGCACCCGGGCCTCGTCGGCCTTTGCGGCCAAGTCGCCGAGGTCGATGGTGAGCGCCTCGTTCACCTCCACGTATACCGGCTCCGCCCCAACCGAGGCGATGGACCCCGGCACTGGCGCGAGGGTGAAAGCGTTGGTGAGAACCCTGTCGCCGGGCTTCACCCCAACCGCGCGCAGGGCGGTTGCCAGCGCGTAGCCGCCCGAGGCCACGGCGAGACAGTATTTTGCCCCCATCCGAGCAGCAAACTCCTGCTCAAGAAGCGCGGTCTCCCCCGCCTCATCGCCCGCGACGTTGTAACGGTGCAGCCGCCCGTGGCGCAGCACCGCGAGGGCCGCCTCGATTGCGTCTTCGGGAATGGCTTCCTGCTGGGTGAAGGACCCGGTGAAAATCTCGCTCATGGCGCATTTCTGAGCCGCGCCGAGGGCCGGGTCAAGAGACAAGCGGGGTTCGCAAAATTTCCGGAACAAGTTTGCGAAATCAGGCAATCAGCCGTGCGGCGACCTCCGGCAGGTCCTCGTAGCGGTGCAAGAGCGCCTCGGGCTTGAGCGCCGCCATATCCTCGCCCGAAGGCCCGAAGGTAACCAGGACCGAAGGCACGTTGGCCGCAGCCGAGGTCTTGCGGTCGGTGTCGCTGTCGCCGACCAGGATCGTCCGCGCCGGATCGCCGCCCGCCCGGCGCGCCGCCTCGCGCAGCGGCTCCGGGTCGGGCTTGCGCACCGGCAGCGTGTCGGCGCCCACGAGCGACGCAAAGGCATCGCGCACGCCGAGACTGCGCAGCAGCTGATGGGCCAGCGCCTCCGGCTTGTTGGTGCAGATGCCGACGGCAAACCCGGCTGCCCTGAGCGCCTCCACCGCTGCCATCGCGCCGGGGTAAAGCGTGGTGTGGCGGTGGATGTCCGCGCGGTAGGCCTCCAGGAGCACCGGGTAGAACTCGTCCACGATGCGCGGGTCATGGCGGCCCGCCCGCTTCAGCCCATGGTCCAGCATCATCCGGCCGCCGCGCAGCGCGACGCCCGCATCGTCCGGGTGGCACAGCACATCGCCAAGCCCCATCTGCCGGAAGCAGGTATTCGCTGCGGCCAGAAGATCGCCCGACGTATCCGCCAGGGTGCCGTCCAGATCGAAGATGACCGTGCGCATGTTCCGCTCCCATTTCGGCGTGTTTCCGCCATGCCGTATTGCAACCCGCAACCTTGTGTGATGGCGCCATGCCTTGCGCCCCGCCCCCCAGCGGATAAAACGGAAGCATCAAAAAGACAAAGAGAAAAGCCATTATGAGCATTGCCCTCGTCATTCTCGCGGCCGGGAAAGGCACCCGGATGCACTCCGATTTGCCCAAAGTCCTGCACCCGGTTGCCCAGGCGCCGATGCTGGCGCATGCGATGGCGGCAGGCCGCGCCCTGGAGCCCGAACGCACCATCGTGGTGGCTGGCCATGGCGCAGAGGCGGTGCGCGCAGCGGTAGCTGAAATCGACGAGACCGCCGAGGTGGTAATCCAGGAGGAGCAGCTCGGCACCGCCCACGCGGTGGAACAGGCACGCGCTGCACTGGAGGGCTTTGACGGCGACGTAGTGGTGCTGTTCGGAGACACGCCCTTTGTCAGCCCCGGGACGCTCGAGCGTCTGGCAGAGGCACGCCGCCAGGCCGATCTGGTGATCCTTGGCTTCGAGGCCGCCGACCCCGGCCGCTATGGCCGCCTGGTGATGCAGGGCGGAAGCCTGGAGCGCATTGTCGAGTTCAAGGACGCCAACGAGGAAGAACGCGCGATCTCCTTCTGCAACTCGGGTCTGATGGCCTGCGATGCCAAGATGATGTTCGACCTGATCGCCGAGGTCGGCAACGGCAACGCTTCGGGCGAATACTACCTCACCGACCTGGTGGCGCTGGCCCGCCGGGAAGGCCGCAGCGTGACCGCAGTTGCCTGCGACGAAAGCGAAACGCTGGGCATCAACTCGCGCGCAGACCTTGCCCGCGCGGATGCGGTGTTCCAGGCCCGCGCGCGGGCGGAGCTTTTGGACATTGGCGTTACGCTGATGGCGCCGGAGACCGTCTACCTCGCCTTTGACACGGTGATCGGCCGCGACACGGTGATCGAACCCAACGTCGTCTTCGGCCCCGGCGTGACAGTGGAAAGCGGCGCGCTGATCCGGGCGTTCTCGCATCTGGAAGGCTGCCACGTGAGCCGCGGTGCCAAGGTTGGCCCCTACGCCCGGCTGCGCCCGGGTGCCGAACTGGCCGAAGACACCCACATCGGCAATTTTGTCGAAATCAAGAACGCCGAGATTGCCGAAGGCGCCAAGGTGAACCATCTGAGCTACATCGGCGATGCCACTGTCGGTAAGGCGAGCAATATTGGCGCAGGAACGATTACCTGCAACTATGACGGGGTGATGAAGCACCGCACCGAGATCGGCGCCCGCAGCTTCATCGGCTCCAATACCATGCTGGTGGCGCCGGTGAAGGTGGGGAACGAGGCAATGACGGCCACCGGTGCGGTGATCACCAAGGATGTGGCAGACGGCGACCTGGCAATCGGCCGTGCCGAACAAACCAACAAACCGGGCCGCGCGCGCAAGCTGATGGAGATGCTGCACGCAAGGAAGGCCCGCCTGGCGAAGGGAAGTGAGTGATGTGCGGCATTGTAGGCGTTCTGGGAAATCACGAGGCGGCCCCGATTCTGGTGGAGGCGCTGAAGCGGCTGGAATACCGGGGCTATGACAGCGCCGGCATCGCCACCGTCCACGGCGGCAAACTGGAACGCCGCCGCGCGGTAGGCAAACTGGTGAATCTTTCCGACCTCCTGGTGCACGAGCCGTTGCGCGGCAAGGCGGGGATTGGCCACACCCGCTGGGCCACCCATGGCGCGCCCACGGTGAGCAATGCGCACCCGCACAGGGCGGGCGCAGTGGCGGTGGTGCACAATGGCATCATCGAGAACTATAAGGACCTGCGCGCGGAGCTTCTGGACTGCGGCATGGAATTCCGCACCGAGACCGATACCGAAACCGTCGCCCTGATGGCCGAGCGCTACCTGCAGGAAGGGCTGTCGCCCGCCGCGGCCGCCTTCAAGACGCTGGACCGGCTGGAGGGCGCCTTTGCGCTGGCCTTCCTGTTCGACGGCGAGGAAGATCTGATCGTGGCCGCCCGCAAGGGCTCGCCGCTGGCCATCGGCCACGGTGATGGCGAAATGTTCGTGGGCTCGGACGCCATCGCACTCGCGCCGCTTACCGACCGCGTCACGTATCTCGAGGAAGGCGACCGCGCCGTAGTGACCCGCGCGGGCGTGGAACTGCGCAGCCCGGACGGCGCCCTTGTCAACCGTGAGACCAAGACCATCCAGATCGACGCGGCCCAGGTCGACAAGGGCGGCCACAAACACTTCATGGCGAAGGAAATCGCCGAACAGCCCTTTGTCATCGCCGAAGCGATCCGCTCTTACCTGCCGGTGGAAGAGGACGTTGTCCGCCTGCCCGGCGAGGGTGCCGACTTCTCCGCGGTTGAGCGGCTGACGATGGTAGCCTGCGGGACGGCTTATTACGCCTGTCTCACCGCGAAGTACTGGTTCGAGCAGATCGCCCGCCTGCCGGTGGAGGTCGATATCGCCTCCGAGTTCCGCTACCGCGAGCCGCCGGTGCCCGCCAACACGATGGCCCTTTTCGTGTCGCAGTCGGGGGAGACCGCCGACACGCTGGCAGCACTGCGCTACTGCCGGGAGAAGGCTGACCGGATCCTGTCGGTGGTGAACGTGCCGGAAAGCTCAATTGCGCGGGAAAGCGACCTGGCGCTGCCGATCTTTGCCGGTCCCGAAATCGGCGTGGCTTCCACCAAAGCCTTCACCTGCCAGCTCACCGTGCTCCTGCTGCTCGCACTGAAGGCGGCGTCGGACCGCGGGTTGCTGGAGCCGCAGGAGATGGCGGACTACGCCACCGCGATCCGGGGCCTTCCGAACGTGATGTCGTCGGCGCTGGAGCAGAATGAGGCGATCCGCCAGGCCGCACTGAAGGTGAGCGAGGCGCGTGATGTGTTGTTCCTGGGCCGCGGACTGATGTTCCCGCTGGCACTGGAGGGCGCGCTCAAGCTGAAGGAAATCAGCTACATCCACGCCGAAGCCTATGCCTCCGGCGAGTTGAAGCACGGCCCCATCGCTCTGATCGACAAGAACATGCCCGTGGTGGTGATGGCACCAAAGGACGCGCTTTTTGACAAGTCGGTTTCCAACATGCAGGAGGTGCTGGCGCGCAAGGGCAAAGTGCTGATGATCTCGGACCGCGATGGTATCACCGATGCGGGCGATGACGTCTGGTGCACGGTGGAGATGCCGCGGCTGAAGGCGGCACTGACGCCAATCCTCTATGCCATTCCCGCGCAGCTGCTGGCCTATCACACTGCCGTCGCGAAGGGCACCGACGTCGACCAGCCGCGCAATCTTGCCAAATCGGTGACGGTGGAGTGAGCCGGATCACGCTGGAAGACGCGCTGGCTGCGCTCCGCGCCCGGGCGGAGCCCGGCCGCGCTGAACAAATGGCGGCTTATCACAAGCAGGAACGCGAAGTGCTGGGCACCCCCAACCCGGCGCTGAACGAATTGGCAAAAGAGTGGCGGCAGGCGCTGGACACGGGCGCACGCTGCGCTCTGGCCCAGCAGTTGTGGGAGACAGACATTTTCGAAGCCCGCATTGCCGCTGCCAAGCTGCTGACCCAGGCGAGAATTAAGGACGATGCGGCGGTCTGGAACCTGCTGTGCTCCTGGGTGCCGCAGTTCGACGGCTGGGCGATTGCCGATCACGCCGCTACGGCGTTGCAGAAGCGCCTGCTGGCAGACCCGGAAAGGCTTGATACAGCCGAGGAATGGACGCAGGCGCCGCACATGTGGACCCGACGCGCGGCGCTGGTTGCCACTCTGCCCTGGGCCAAAATGAACAATCTCAAACCCGCCGATCAGGCCCGGCGCGAGCGCATCCTCGGATGGGCCGCGGCCTACGTGCCGGACCGGGACTGGTTCATCCAGAAAGCCGTCGCCTGGTGGCTGCGCGATCTGAGCAAGCATGACGCCGCCCGCACAAGCACCTTCCTGGCCGAGCACGGCGCGGCGATGAAGGGTTTTGCCCGCAAGGATGCGGCGAGATACCTCAAGGACTCCTGACGGCGCTTTCAAAACGCCCGCCCCTTGCGGACAAGGGGCGGGGTGGTCTGTTTTCAGCGGCTTCAGCCGATTGGTATCACCTGAACCTTCGCCAGCTCGGTCAGCGGCAAGCCAAGCGCCCGCATCGCCTCGATCGAAAGGCGGCTGCCGGCCGTTACCGCGCCCTCGGCGGGCTTCAGCGTCACCACCGCCTCACTGCCGCGGGCAGAGCGCACACGGGCCTGCTGTTCGGTCTTGACCAGCGGTGTCTCCATCCACATGCCCGGCGCCGAAGGGTCGCCAAGCGAGGCCACCGTGCTGGCCGAACCACTAAAGGAAGGCGCGGAACTGTCTGCGCCGTCCTCCTTTCCTGCCTCCTGCGCGGCCGCCTGCGGCTGCGGCCGGGCCTTTGGGGCGGAAGACCCGCCGCTCAGGACCGAGGAGTTGAGCTGGATGCCGTTACAGGCTGCCAGCAGCGATGCCGCAGAAAGGGCTATGAGTGTCATACGCATGCGGTGACCCTAGCTCTGCGCGAAACTGTTTGCCAGACGCAAAAGCCATCACCTCTTGCCGCCGGCGGTGGGCCGCTTTACCTAGGAAGCATGACAGCTCCGCTCATCGATCCCTTCGCCCGCGCGATTACCTACCTGCGCGTCTCGGTCACCGACCGCTGCGACTTCCGCTGCGTCTATTGCATGTCGGAAAACATGACCTTCCTGCCCAAGAAGGACCTGCTGACGCTGGAGGAGCTGGACCGGATGTGTTCGACCTTCATCCGGCTGGGGGTGGAGAAGCTGCGCATCACCGGGGGCGAACCGCTGGTGCGCCGCGATATCCTGACGTTCTTCCGTTCGATGACCCGGCACCTGGACAGCGGCGCGCTCAAGGAACTGACGCTGACGACCAATGGTTCGCAATTGGAGAAACACGCTCAGGCGCTGTTTGACGCGGGCGTGCGGCGCGTGAATGTCTCGCTCGACACGCTGGACGAGCAAAAGTTCGCAGATGTGACCCGCTGGGGCCGCCTGCCTCAAGTGCTGCGCGGCATCGACGCGGCGCAAAAAGCGGGACTCAGGGTCAAGATCAATGCTGTGGCGCTCAAGGGCTTCAACGAACCCGAGCTGCCTGCCATCACCCGCTGGTGCGCCGAACGCGGCATGGACCTCACCTGGATCGAGGTGATGCCGATGGGCGATCTCGGCAATGAGGACCGGCTGGACCAGTACTGGTCGCTGAAAGACGTGCGGCGCGAGTACGAGAACCACTACACCGTCACCGACCTGGCCGAGCGCAGCGGCGGACCGGCCCGCTACGTGCGGCTGGAGGAGACCGGCCAGAAGATCGGCTTCATCACGCCGCTCAGCCACAATTTCTGCGAAAGCTGCAACCGGGTGCGGCTGACCTGCACCGGCGAGCTGTACATGTGCCTGGGCCAGGAGGACATGGCTGACCTGCGCGCGCCCCTGCGTGACCATCCGGACAGCGAAACGCCTCTGGAAGAGGCCATCCGCAAGGCGATCACGCTCAAGCCCAAGGGCCATGATTTTGACTACTCGCGGCAGCAGGTCGGCGGCCAGATGAGCCGCCACATGAGCCACACAGGCGGCTGACATGACCCGGCCCGGTGGCGCGCAGCCGACGCTGCTCTACTCCCTTTACCGTGGTGCCAGCGCATTGATCGCACCCCTTGCCTGGCGCAAGGTGTCGGGCCGCCTGCGTGCCTATGGCCTGCCCGAAGCGCGGGTGCGCGAACGCCTCGGCCATGCTTCCCTGCCCCGCCCCGCCGGGCGGCTGATCTGGTTCCATGCGGCCTCGGTCGGCGAAAGCCTCTCCGTGCTCACCCTGATCCGCCGGATGGGCGAGCTGGCGCCGGATGCGGAATTCCTCATCACCTCCGGCACGCCTACCTCGGCCGAGCTGGTCGCCAAGCGGATGCCGCCGCGCAGCCGCCACCAGTTCCCGCCGCTCGACACCGCCGCCGCGGTGGAGCGCTTCCTTGCGCATTGGCAGCCCGATCTCGGCGTGTTCGTCGAAAGCGAGCTTTGGCCGCAGATGCTGGTGCGCGCACGCAAGGCAGGCTGCCCGCTGGCGCTGCTGAACGCGCGCCTTTCGGACCGCTCGGTTGCTGGCTGGCAGAAACGTCCGGCCACCGCGCGCTTCATCCTCGACCAGTTCGACCTGTTTCTCACCCAGAACCGCAAGACTGCAGGCAACCTGCGCAAGATGGGCGCCGCCAAGGACCGCATCCGCCCGGGCAGCAACCTCAAGGCGGTCTCGGCCCCGCTGCCGGTGGACAGGGATGCACTGGCGGGAATCCGGGGCGCGCTGGCGGCGCGGCCGGTGTGGGTCGCCTCCTCCACCCACGCGGGCGAAGAGGAGGTGGTGCTCGCTGCCCACAAGGCGCTGCTGGAAGAACACCCGGACCTCTGCCTGCTGCTCGCCCCCCGCCACCCGGAACGCGGCAGCGAGGTGGAAACGCTGATTGCCGAGGCAGGCCTCACATGGGCCCGCCGCAGCAAGGGCGAGCCTCTGACGCCGGATGCGCATGTCTACCTCGCTGACACGCTGGGCGAAGTCGGTACCTGGTATGCGCTGGCGCCGCTTGTCTTCCTCGGCGGCTCGCTGCGCGAGATCGGCGGCCACAACCCGTTCGAGGTAATGCAGGCCGGGGCCGCCGTGATCACCGGGCCGGGGCACTACAATTTTGCCGAGACCTACGCCGAGCTGACCCGTGAGGGCGCCGCGGTAGAGGTGGAGGATGCCGAGGGGCTTGCGCGTGCAATCGGCCGCTGGCTGGCGGAGCCGCAGGCGCTTGGCGCCGCGCGCCGCGCGGCCGCCGCCTTCATATCGCGCCAGACGGATCAATTGAACAAGACGGTGGAGGCGCTGCTCACGCTGCTGCCCGCCAGCGCGAAGGGAGGCGCAGATGACCAAGGTTGATCCGCGCACGGTCGAAGTTATTGCGCCGAACTTCAAGCGCCGCCTGTCGGGCGTTACCTCCACCATCGTGCGGCTGGTGCCCCTTCAGCGCAAGCAGATTGCCATTGCCACCGCAGGCGCGGGCCTGCCGGACGACCTGCCGCATCTGGAGGCCGGTGAGCTCCTCCTGATGCCGCGCAACGGCCCGGCGGGCGCCCGCGTCTGGCACGCCCGGCGCAATACTGAAATGCTGGCCGGGCTGGCGCTGAAGTACCTCTTGGGCAAGCGGCTGAAGCTTCTGTTCACCTCCGCCTCGCAGCGGAACCATTCGGACTATACCAAGTGGCTGATCTCGCAGATGGACCGGGTCATCGCCACCTCGGCCAAGGGCGCAGCCTACCTGGAAAAGCCTGCCCAGGTGGTGCACCACGGAATCGACACCGCCACCTTTGCACCACCCGCGGACAAAGCGGCGCTGCGCCGCGAGCTGGGCCTGCCCGAAGACGCCCTCCTGATCGGCTGCTACGGCCGCATCCGGGCGCAGAAGGGCACGGATGTCTTTGTCGATGCCATGCTCGAAGTGCTGAAAGAGCACCCGGAAGCGGCGGGCGTGGTGATGGGCCGCGCAACCGAGAAACACGCGCAATTCGAACAGGACCTGCGCGCGAAGGTGAAGGCGGCCGGAATGCAGGACCGCCTGCTGTTCCCGCCTGAGGTGCCCGTTTGGGAAGTTGCTCGCTGGTATCAGGCGCTTGATCTTTACGTGGCGCCGCAGCGCTGGGAAGGCTTCGGCCTCACCCCGCTCGAAGCCATGGCCTGCGGTGTGCCGGTGGTCGCCACCCGCGCCGGCGCCTTCGAGGAGCTGATCGCGCCGAATGAGACCGGCCTGCTGATCGACCCGGGCGAGACCGGGCAGATGGTAGAGGCTATCAGCAAGGTACTCTCCACCGAAGGCCGGCTGGAGGCCTGGTCAAGAGCCGCCCGCAAACACACGGTCACCAATTTCGCGCTCGAGAAAGAAGCGGACACGCTGGTATCGATCTACCGCGAGATGCTCGAGCACTAGGGCTGCACGTTCCCCTTGCGCCGCGCCTCCTGGGCCGCGGCGCAAAAAGCCGGGCCGGCGCTCTGCGCCGCCCGGCCTCTTCTTCCTGCCAGAAATATCCTCGGGGGTGAATCGCCCCGGGTCCGCCTGGGGCAAGAGGGGGCAGCCAGCCCCCTCCCCCGCGCAGATCAGGCCGCCGGCATCCGCTGCTCGACGATCTCCGCCCACCAGCTGCAGCCGGCCGGAATGGCCTCGTCGTTGAAGTTGTACTCCGGGTGGTGCACCGCGGCGGTGTCGCCGTTGCCGACCAGGATGTAGGCGCCCGGACGTTCCTCCAGCATGAAGGCGAAGTCCTCGCCGCCCATGACCAGCGGTGCCTCGTCGCAGTTGCCGGAGATGTCGGCCGCGACCTTGGCGGCGAACTCAGTCTGCTCCTCGTGGTTCACCATCACCGGATAGCCGCGGTGGTAGGTGACATCGGCAGTGCCGCCGAAGGTGGCGGCGATGCCTGCGCAGATCTCCTTGATGCGCTTTTCCGCGAGGTCGCGCATCTCGCCAGACATGGTGCGCACGGTGCCCTTGAGCTGCACCTTCTGCGGGATCACGTTGAACGCCTTCGAGGAAGTCTCGAACGACGTCACCGAGACCACGATCTGGTGCACCGGGTCGGCATTGCGCGACGCGATGGTCTGCAGCGCCAGCACCGCCTGCGCGGCCATCACCGTAGTGTCGATGGTCTCCTGCGGCTTGGCTGCGTGGCCGCCGCGGCCCTCGAAGGTGATGTCGAACTGGTCGGTCGCGGCAAAGAAGGCGCCCGGGCGGATCGAGAAGCTGCCCACGGGGCGGCCCGGCCAGTTGTGCATGCCGTAGACCTCCTGGATGTTCCAGCGCGCCATCATGCCGTCGTCGCACATTTCCTTGCCGCCGCCGCCGCCTTCTTCGGCCGGCTGGAAGATCACCACCACGGTGCCGTCGAAATTGCGGGTCTCGGAAAGGTACTTCGCGGCACCCAGAAGCATCGCGGTGTGGCCGTCATGACCGCAGGCGTGCATGGCACCGGGGGTTTTCGACGCGTACTCAACCCCGGTCTGCTCGTGAATCGGCAGCGCATCCATGTCGGCACGCAGGCCGATCACTTTGCCCGCGGTGTCCGACTTGCCCTTGATCACGCCGACAACGCCGGTGCGGCCGATGCCGGTTACCACCTCGTCACAGCCGAATTCCTTCAGTTTCTCCGCGACCAGCGCGCTGGTGCGGTGGGTGTCGAAGAGGATTTCAGGGTTCTCGTGGATGTCGCGGCGCCAAGATGTGATTTCGTCCTGAAGTTCGGCAAAGCGGTTCTTGACCGGCATGATATGCACTCCTTTTGTCAGATCTGCCCGGCAGGCCGGCGGCCTGCCCGGGGTGTTCGGGTTAGCTCAAGCCGCGGGCATGCGGCGTTCGACGATCTCGGCGAACCAGCTGCAGCCTTGCGGGATAATCGTATCGTTGAAGTCGTACTCCGGGTGATGCAGCCCGGGGCCGAAACCGTTGCCCAGGCGGATCATCGCGCCGGGACGCTCTTCCAGCATGAAGGAGAAATCCTCGCCCCCCATGCCCAGCGGCGGCTCCACTGTCTGGCCAGCCACCGCTTCGGCGGCGTCGCGGGCGTGGGCGGCGGCGTCCGCGTCGTTGATGGTGACCGGCACGCCGAGGGTGAAGGCCACCTCCGCGCTGCCGCCGAAGACCGCCGCCGCGCTAAGGGCGATCTCCTCCACCCGCTGGAGGATCTGCGAACGCACCTCCGGCGAATGAGTGCGGATGGTGCCGCGCAGCTCGGCCTGGTCGGGGATCACGTTGAACGCCTTGGAGGACGTCTCGGCCGAGGTGATGGAGAGCACGCCTTCGCGCACCGGGTCGACGTTGCGGGCCACAACGGTCTGCAGCGCGCAGATCAGATGCGCCATCACCAGTATGGTATCCACCGTTTCGTGCGGCTTGGCAGCATGGCCGCCGCGGCCCTGAAGCTTGACAGTGAACTCGTCGACCGAAGCGAGGATCGGCCCGGAGCGGATTGCAAACGCGCCCGCCTCCAGCCCCGGAGCGTTGTGGATGGCGTAGACCTCCTGGATGCCGAAACGCTCCATCAGCCCGTCCTTGCACATCGCCTCCGCGCCGTTGCCACCCTCCTCGGCGGGCTGGAAGATCACCACTGCACAACCGTCGAAGTTGCGGGTCTCGGCGAGGTACTTGGCTGCGCCCAGGAGCATCGCGGTGTGGCCGTCATGGCCGCAGGCGTGCATGGCGCCGGGGATGGCGGAGGCGTGCGGGCGCTTGCCCTGCTCCTGCATCGGCAGCGCATCCATGTCAGCGCGCAGGCCAATCACGCGGCCCGCGGTATCCGCCCTGCCCCGGATCACGCCGACCACGCCAGTGCGGCCAATGCCGGTCACCACCTCGTCGCAGCCGAACTCCGCCAGCTTCTCCGCCACCAGCGCGCTGGTGCGGTGGGTCTCATAGAGAATTTCCGGATGCCGGTGGATGTCCCGCCGCCAGGCGGCCACTTCATCGCTGAGTTCGGCAAAGCGGTTCTTGACGGGCATTCGGGTCCTCCTCAGGCTGCTGGCATACGCCGTTCGACCAGCTCGGCAAACCAGCTGCAGCCGAGCGGGATGGCCTCGTCGTCAAACACATAGGCCGGGTGATGGCACATCGCAGTATCGCCGTTGCCAAGGAACATGTAGGCGCCCGGGCGTTCCTCCAGCATGTAGGAGAAATCCTCGGACGGGGTGATCGGCGGCGTGTTGTCGTCGACCTTGGCGGCAACGGCGCGCGCTGATTCCACCGCAAAGGCGGTCTGTTCTTCGGAATTGATGGTGACCGGGTAGCCCGGTGTCCAGGTGACTTCCGCGCTGGCACCATAGGCCGAGGCGGTATCTTCGGCCACCCGGCGCACGCGCGCCTCGGCCAATCCGCGGCATTCCGGATCGAGTGTGCGCACGGTGCCCTGCAGGCGCGCGGTATGGGCGATCACGTTCGAGGCGGTGCTGTCGGTCTCGAAAGTGCCGACGGTCAGCACCACGCGTTTCAGCGGGTCGATGTTGCGCGACACGATGGAATGCAGCGAGACCACGATCTGCGAGGCCACCAGCGTGGTGTCGATCGCCTCATGCGGGGTCGCTGCGTGGCCGCCCTTGCCGGTCACGACGATCTCGAACTCGTCCGAGGACGCCATCAGCGCGCCGGGCCGGGTGGCGAACTCGCCCACCGGCAGGCCCGGCATGTTGTGCAGGCCGTAGACCTCCTGGATGCCCCAGCGCTCCATCAGCCCGTCATCGCACATCGCCTTGCCGCCGGCGCCGCCCTCCTCGGCTGGCTGGAAGATCAGCACCGCCTTGCCGTCGAAGTTGCGGGTTTCGGCCAGATATTTCGCTGCCCCCAGCAGAATCGCCGTGTGGCCGTCATGGCCGCAGGCATGCATCACGCCCGGCGTTTTGGAGGCATAGTCCACCCCGGAGGCCTCGGGGATCGGCAGCGCGTCCATATCGGCGCGCAGGCCTATGGTGCGGCCGGAGGTATTGGTCTTGCCCTCGATCACCGCCACCACGCCGGTGCGGCCAACGCCTTCGGCGATGTCGGTGATGCCGAACTCCCGGAGCCGCGCGGCAACAAAGGCGGCGGTCTCGTGGACCTCATACATCAGCTCGGGGTGCTCATGCAGGTGCCGGCGCCAGGCGGTGATCTCACCATGCATCTCGGCAAATCTGTTCTTGGCCGGCATCGCGCTAACTCCTCTCATCTGAGACGATTGGTACAAAACTCACCCGCTCTTGTCCATGCCCCCCCGGCGTAGGGGCAGCGGGCCGCGCCGTCCCCTTTCGCCAACAGGCGCAGGCCTATTCCGCACCCGGGCCTTCGGCGGTCAGGAAGGCAACCAGGCTGGCCTGCAGCTCTTCGATCTGCGCGGCCGGCAAGCGGGCGCGCATCTCCTCACGCACACCGGAAAGCCGTTCGGCCACGTCCTCGATATACTCCCGGCCTTCGGGCGTCAGGCGCAGATGCACGGTGCGGCGGTCGGTTTCCGAACGTTCGCGTTCCAGCAGCCCGCGCTTGGCCAGCTTGTCGACATAGCGCGCAAGCGTCGCGGTGTTGATCGCCAGAATACCGCCATAGGCGTTCTGCACCAATCCCGGTTTGCGGTGGATCATGCCGAGGAGGCTCAGGTGGCCCGCCGCGAGGCCGGTTTCCTTGCCGATCGCCTCCACATACTGGGCGATCATCCGCCCTGCGATCTGCAGGAGCACGGCGAAATCCACGTCTTCATAGACGCCGCCCGGAATCTCCCCGCCCGGCCGGCTCATCGCGGCACCCCCGTCCGGATGTGCAGGCTCATGCGGCCAGCCGATCCACCAGCCGCTGCATGAAGCCGTGGCCGGCCTCGAACTGCGCCACGGTAATGTATTCGTTGGGCTGATGCGCCTGGGCGATGTCTCCGGGCCCGCAGACCACGGCGGAGTAGCCCGCGGCCTGGAACTGCCCGGCCTCGGTGCCGTAGCTCACCACATGGCTGCCGTTGTCGCCGGTAAGCGCGCGGGCCAGGGTTTCGGCAGCGCCGTCCTGTTCCGGTGCCAGGGAGGGCACATCGAAGGTCTGGGTGACCTCGATTCGGGTGTCCGGCTGGGTCGCCTGCATCCGCGCCTCGACGCTGCGCACCTGTCCCATGTAGCGCTCCCGCCACTCCGCCGCGCTTTCCTGCGGCAGGATGCGCATGTCGAGGCTGAAGGTGCAGTCCTTGGCGGTGATGTTCTGGGCGGTGCCGCCCTGGATCACGCCGACATGCAGTGTGGTGAAAGGCGGCTCGAACAGGCTGGCGGCGGCATCGGGCTGGGCCGCCTGGTTTTCTGTATTCATGGAGTTCACCCACTCGATCAGGGGTGCCGCATGCATGATCGCACTGACGCCGGTGTGGACGAGCGAGCTGTGCACTTCGAAGCCGTGAAGATGAGTGGAATAGCCGTAACCGCCCTTGTGGCCAGTCACCACCTGCATCATCGAGGGCTCCCCCACCAGCACGGCAGCCCCCTTGGGCAGCTTTTCCTGCATCGCCGCAATCATCGGCGGCGCGCCGGTGCAGCCGATTTCCTCGTCAAAGCTGAGCGCGAGCTGCAAGGGGCGCCTGACACCCCGCGCATGCGCCTCCACCAGCGCCCAGATGGCAAGCGCGTCGAAGCCCTTCATGTCGCAGGTGCCACGGCCGTAATACCTGCCGTCCCGCTCCACCACCGTGAACGGGTCGCTGTCCCAGGCCTGACCATCGACCGGCACCACATCGGTATGGCCCGAAAGCACCACCGCGCCCTCTTCCCAAGGCCCCACATGGGCAAAGACGGCAGCCTTGTGCGGCTGGTCAGGATCAACCCAGCGGTGGCTTTCGATGCCCTGCTCGGAGAGGTAATCCTGCACCCAGTCCACCAGCGGCAGGTTGCTGTCGCGGCTGACCGTCGGGAAGGAGATCAGTTTGGTCATGATCTCCAGCGGGGTGAGCCGGGACGCCATCTTCAGTAGCCGCTGTCGGTGGTGAGCACGAAGTGGCCCGGCTCGACCTCGTTGTATTGCGACGGCGCAGGCTCGTAGTCGAGCCCGTGGATCGGCGAGGGGATCGGCTTGAAGTTCAGCTCATGCTCGGACTTGCGGCGGTGCGGGTCGGCCACCGGAACCGCCTTCATCAGCGCCTGGGTATAGGGGTGCTGCGGATTCTCAAAGACGCGCTCGCGGGGACCGAGCTCCACGATGCGGCCCAAATACATCACGCCGACCTGGTGGGAGACCCGCTCCACCACCGCCATGTCGTGGCTGATAAAGAGGAACGACAGGCCGAGTTCCGCTTGCAGCTCCATCATCAGGTTCAAGACCTGCGCCTGCACCGACACGTCGAGCGCCGAGACCGCCTCGTCCGCGACGATCAGCTTGGGGTTCAGGGCCAGAGCGCGGGCAATCGCAATCCGCTGGCGCTGGCCGCCCGACATCTCGTGCGGGTAGCGGCGCATGAAGCTGCGCGGCAGGTGGACGCGGTCGAACAGGCTGGCGACGCGGTCTTGCAACTCGGAACCTGACGCGAGGCCATAGTTGCGCAGCGGCTCCGCCACCTGGTCCAGAAGCTGCATCTGCGGGTTCAGGGATGCAAAGGGATCCTGGAAGATCATCTGCATGTCCTGGCGCGCCTTGTGCATCTGGGAGGAGCTGAATTGCAGAACGTCGCGGCCCTCGAAATTCACCTTGCCGGACAGCGGCTCCACCAGCCGCAGGATAGAGCGGCCCGCAGAGGACTTGCCGCAGCCGGATTCGCCCACCAGCGACAGCGTCTGGCCTTTGAACACCTTGAAGGACACATCCTCCACCGCGTGCACATTGGCCACGGTGCGGCGCAGGATGCCGCCCTTGACCGGGAAACGGGTGGTCAGGTTCTGCACGTCAAGAAGCACCTCGTCAGTGCCCACGATCGGCTCGATCTTCTGATCCGCAACCCCCATCAGCTTCATTGGCTCGGGGTACTGCTTGCCGCGCATCTCCCCCAGCTTAGGCACCGCGGCGAGGAGCGCCTTGGTGTATTCGTGCTGCGGGTTCTCGAAGATCTGCGCGACCGGTCCTTCCTCGACCTTGTTGCCGCGATACATCACCACCACGCGGTCGGCCATCTGCGCCACCACCGCCATGTCGTGGGTGATAAACATCACCGCGGTGCCGGTCTCGCGCTTCAAGCGGTCCATCAGAGCGAGGATCTCGGCCTGGATGGTAACATCCAGCGCGGTTGTGGGCTCGTCCGCGATCAGCAGGCGCGGCTCGCAGGCCATCGCCATCGCGATCACCACCCGCTGCCGCATGCCGCCCGACAGCTCGTGCGGGTACTGCCGCAGGCGCCGCTCCGGCTCGGGGATGCGAACCTGACGCAGAAGCTCCAGCGCGCGTTCCTCGGCTTTTGCCTTGGACATGTTCTTGTGGATGCGCAGCCCCTCCGTGAGCTGGCGGCCGACGGTGAACACCGGGTTCAGCGCGGTCATCGGCTCCTGGAAGATCATCCCGATCTCATTGCCGCGGATCTGCTTCATCATGTCCTGCTCGGCCTTGGCGAGATCGGTCCGGCCGCCCTTGCGCCGGTCGAACATCAATTCGCCGCCGGCAATCTCGCCGCCGCCGAATTCCACCAGACGCATCAGCGACAGCGAGGAGACCGACTTGCCGGACCCGGATTCGCCCACGATGCAGACGGTTTCGCCCGGATTGACATCGAAAGAGACGTTTTCGACGCCCACCACCGACCCGTCCTTGGTCTGAAACTCGACGCGCAAGCCCTTGATCTGTGCGATTGGCTGATCCAGCACCCTTGATCCCCTTCTACCCGGCCAGGCGGCCCGCAGGCCTTGGCCACAAGATATTCCCGGCGGCATCGGCCGCTCATTGTTGCCGCGATGTAAGCCGATCGCGCCGGGCGCGTCAAACCCGGGCCGGGAATTACCCGACGCCAAGGCTTGCAATTTTCCCAAACTCTGTTTCGATGACGGCAGCCGCCGCCTGCTGCGCGCTTTGCGCGGCCCGCCCGCGCCCGGTTTTGCCGCCAGTCCGCTGCCGGCCGGCTGTAGATTGCTGATGGGTTTCACGGGCGACAGCAGGCAAAGCTGCTGCAACTCCGCAGTGATGCGGCAAAACTCCGGGCCCCGAGGCCCGCTTAAAATAAAAAAGACACATAACGTGTCCGGCAAGGAGAGTGTGATGAAAATCAAATCCCTTTTGATGGGGGCTGCTGCCGCAGCCTCCGTGGCTTCCGCGGCATATGCCGAACGGGGATCGGATGGCCAGGTCAACATTATCTACTGGCAGGCGCCGTCGATCATGAACCCGTTCCTGTCGGGCGGCACCAAGGACGTCGAAGCCGCCTCGCTGGTGATCGAGCCGCTGGCCCGCTACGACACCAAGGGCAACATGGTGCCCTTCCTGGCGGCCGAGATCCCGACCGTGGACAATGGCGGCGTCAGCGAAGACCTGAAGACGATCACCTGGAAAATCGCGCCCGGCATCAAGTGGTCGGACGGCAGCGACTTCACCGCGCATGACGTGGTGTTCACCGCCAACTACTGCATGGACCCTGAAGGCGGCTGCGCCCAGGTAACCAAGTTCGAAGGCGTAACCAACGTGGAGGCGGTGGACGATCTGACCGTGAAGGTGACCTTCGCGGAACCCACCCCCTTCCCCTACGGCCCCTTCGTTGGCGGCGAGAGCCCGATCATCCAGAAAGCCCAGTTCGAGAACTGCATGGGCGCCAAGGCCCCCGAGTGCACCGAGGCGAACTTCGCCCCGATCGGCACCGGCCCCTTCGTTGTGGACGAGTTCAAGCCCAATGACGTGATCACGCTGTCGGCCAATGACAACTACCGTGACCCGAACAAACCCGCCTTTGCCAAGGTGCTGTTCAAGGGCGGCGGCGACGCCACCGCGGCAGGCCGTGCCGTGATGGAGACCGGCGAGTTTGACTACGCCTGGAACCTGCAGCTGGCGCCTGAAGTGATCGCCCAGATGGAAGCCGGCGGCAAGGGCAAGCCGGTGGCAGGCTTCGGCCCGCTGGTCGAGCGCATCATGCTCAACAACACCAACCCCGACCCGGCGCTTGGCCCGGACGAGCGTTCGGTGGTCCGCCCGCACCCGTTCCTGGGTGATCCGGCGGTCTACAAGGCAATGTCGATGGCCATCGACCGCCCGCTGCTGGTGGAAATCGGCTACGGCAAGGCCGGCAAGATCGGCTGCAACTGGGTGCCCGCGCCCGAGGCCTTCGCTTCCGACACCTTCGACTGCTCCACCCAGGACATCGAGGGCGCCAAAGCGATGCTGGAGGAAGCCGGCTACAAGGACACCAACGGCGACGGTGTGCGGGAGACCCCGGACGGCAAGCCGATGAAGATCCTGTACCAGACATCGACCAACGCCGTCCGTCAGGATTTCCAGGCGCTGATCAAGGAGTGGTGGAGCCAGATCGGCATCGAGTCCGAGCTGCGCAACATCAACGCCAGCGTATTCTTCGGCGGTGACCCGGGCTCGCCCGACACCTTCCAGAAGTTCTATGCCGATGTGGAGATGTACGCCAACACCTTCAACGGCACCGACCCGCAGTCCTATCTGGGCAACGGCCTGTGCGACAAGGCACCGGCCCCGGCGACCCAGTGGCAGGGCGAGAACATCTCGCGCTTCTGCGACGAGGAATACGACAAGCTGCACGCCGAGCTGACCAAGACCGCCGGTCTGGAAGCCCGCGCCGAGATCGCCAAGCGCCTGAACGATATCATCATCGAAAAGGGCGGGATGATCCCGCTGGTGCACCGCGGCCGCCTGTCGGCACATTCCAACACCCTGGGCGGCGTCGATCTGAACGTCTGGGACAGCGAACTGTGGAACGTGGCAGACTGGCATCGCATTAAGTAAGCCGCGTCAGGCTCAGCGGGGGCCCCGGTGTTACACCGGGGCCTCTTGCCATTTTCGGGTGGTTACGCTTTACGGCCTGCGCACAAAACGGACGCCAGGCAGAGCCCGCCTTGCTTCCAAACTCAAAACCCCGTTGTAAAGGCGCTTAGCTGATGCTGACTTTTACAATCCGGCGGCTGATCCTGGCAGTGCCCACACTGCTGTTCATCAGCCTCGTGATCTTCCTGCTGCTGGAGCTCGCCCCCGGCGACCCGATGGCGCAGGTCCCCCTCACCGTCCCTCCCGAAGTCAAAGAAAAGATGCGCGAGGCGCTCGGCCTGGGCCAGCCCATGCACATCCGCTTCTGGAAGTGGCTGGTGCAATTCTTCTGGATCGAACCGCAGGTTCTGATCGACCACTACTTCGGCACCTCCTTCTCGGCCGGGGACCTGCGGGTGATTTCCTGGCAGACCCGCTCGCCGGTGATGGACATTGTGATCCAGCGTCTGCCGCAGACCCTCTGGGTCGTGGGCACCGCTTATCTGGTGGCCATCGTTATCGCGCTGCCGATCGGGATCTACTCTGCCTACCGCCAGTACAGCTGGTTCGACCAGCTCGGCACCTTCATTTCGATGGTGGGCTTCTCGGTGCCGCCGTTCTTTTCGGGCGTGCTGGTTATCGTGATCTTCTCGGTGCAGCTGGGCTGGTTCCCCTCGATCTATGACACGACCCATGTCGTCGACAGCTGGGACAGTTTCGTCTACCAGCTGAAGCAGATGATCATGCCGGTGATGGTGCTGGCGCTGCAGATCACCGCGCAGCTTAGCCGCTTCATGCGGGCCTCGATGCTCGACAACCTCAACCAGGACTACGTCCGCACCGCCCGCGCCAAGGGGCTGAGCGAATACGTCGTGGTGATGGTGCACGTGCTCAGAAACTCCATGATCCCGGTGGTCACCGTGATCGCGCTGGGGATTCCGGCGATCTTCGGCGGTGCCATCATCACCGAGCAGGTGTTCAAGGTGAACGGCATCGGCCAGCTCCTGATCGGCGCAATCCAGGCCAACGACCTGCCGATGGTGCAGACGCTGACCTTCATCTTCGCGGTGCTGATCGTGCTGTTCAACCTGATCGCCGACGTTCTGTACGGCATTCTTGACCCGAGGATCCGCTATGACTGACAAGGAACGCTTCGTGCCCGACGAAGGCATGGCGCCCGCCTCGACCGCGGTGCCCGGCGCCGGTCCGCTGGAGGAGCTCCACCGCCCGCCGCGCAGCCAGTGGCTGAACGTCTGGGACCAGTTCAAGTCGCACCGCGGCGCGATGATGGGCGGGGCGCTGTTTCTCTTCATCATCCTCGCGGTCTATCTGGGGCCGTTCTTCTGGGACATCGACGCCACCCAGATCGACATCCGCGCCCGCAACCAGGGCCCGAGCTGGGCGCATCCCTTCGGCACCGACCAGCTTGGCCGCGACATGCTGGCCCGGATGATGGCCGGCGGCGCGACCTCGGTGTCGGTCGGCCTGACCGCAATGCTGCTTGCGCTGCTGCTCGGCTCGCTGATCGGCGTGCTCGCGGGCTTCTTCAAAAAGCTCGACGGGCCGCTGATGCGCCTCACTGACCTGTTCCTGGCGCTGCCGCTCTTGCCGCTGCTGCTGGTGATGATGCTCTTGTTCCGCGAGCCGCTGAACGCCGCCTTCGGGCCGGAACAGGGGATCTTCATCCTGATCGTGGCTTCCATCGGCATCACCAGCTGGATGCCAACCGCGCGGATCGTTCGCGGCGACGTGCTGGCACTGAAGGAGCGCGAGTTCGTGATGGCAGCACGTTCGATCGGCACCACGAACCGCAAGCTGATCACCCGGCACATCCTGCCCAACGTGCTGTCGCCGATCATGGTCTCGGCCACGCTGGGCATCGCCACGGCGATCATCACAGAGTCCTCGCTCTCTTTCCTCGGCCTCGGCTTCCCGCCGGACTTCCCGACCTGGGGGCGGCTCCTGTTCGATGCCACCGACTACCTGCAGCAATACCCCGAGCGGGTGTTCTGGCCCGGTTTGGCGATTTCGCTGACGGTGCTGAGCGTGAACTACCTCGGCGATGGCTTGCGCGACGCTCTGGACCCGCGCATCCGTGGCCGCTGAGGACCAGCACGCCGACACATTCGAATAAGAATATACTTTCTGGCTGCCCCTTCCGGGCGGCCAGTTTGTTTTCCGGCACACCGGAACCACAGAAAAACCGCGCGGTGCGCGAAGACCGGTAGGGACATGTTCCCTGGAACAGTCCGATACAGGCCGGCGCAAAGACTTGCCGGGCCGCTGTTTTCCGGCCATTCCGGGAAAAAATTCCGCCTTCTTCTGGAGACCGTGATGTTCGAAACACTTGGCTTTGAAGAGACTTCCGCCTGGGAGGCTTCGGTGCTGTTTGCCCTTGGTATCGGCATTCTGTTCGGCGCTCTGGCGCAAGTCACCCGTTTCTGCTTCCGCCGCGCACTCGCGGGCGAAGACCGCCGTCAGGCTGCGGGCGTCTGGGCGATGGCGCTGGCAGCAGCCGTCATCGGCACCCAGGCGGCAGTTGCGGCCGGCTGGATCGGCTTCGCGGATCACCGACTGCTGGCCGCTGACCTGCCGGTGCTGGCCATTGCCACCGGCGGGCTGATGTTCGGAGGCGGGATGATTCTGACCCGAGGCTGCGCATCCCGGCTCTTCGTGCTGGCAGGCAGCGGCAACCTGCGGGCGCTTTTGGTCGTCACCGTCTTCGCCATCACTGCCCACGCCACGCTCAAGGGCGTTTTGGCACCGGTAAGGACCACGCTTGGTTCCTTCACCCTACCCGCCGGCGAGTATGCCTCGCTGGCAGCGCTGCCGGGCGGCCCGGCGGCATGGAGTGCGCTGATCGCAGTGACCGCGGCTCTGGCCGCTCTGCGCTCCGGAAACCGGGGCTCCATCCTGGGCGCAGCTGCCCTTATCGGCCTCTTGGTGCCCGCGGCCTGGGCCGGAACCGGCTTTCTGTTATTCGACGACTTCGACCCGATCGCGATGGAGAGCCTCTCCTTCACCGCCCCCGCGGCCGAAACACTGTTTTTCGCCGTAGCCTCCAGTTCTATTCCGGCCGGCTTTGGCACGGGGCTGGTGGGCGGCGTGATGCTCGGCGCTCTCGCAGCAGCCCTGCTGAACGGCGGCTTCCGCTGGCAAAGCTTCGAAAGCCCCCGGCAAACCGGCCGCTACCTTGCCGGAGCGGCACTCATGGGTGTGGGCGGAGTGCTGGCCGGCGGCTGCACCGTCGGCGCCGGTCTGGCCGGTATTCCCACGCTGAGCCTGGCCGCGCTTCTTGCCCTTGGCTTCATCGCCCTCGGCGGCGTAGCGGCGCGGGCGGCCCTCAATGCAGCTTCTTCCGGATCCGCCGCACGCCCAGCCAAACCAGAGCCACAACAGGCAGGGTAATCAGAGCGATCAGATTCCCCTTGCTGAGGTGCATGAGAGATGCGAGCGGATAGAGCGCATAACCCGCCAGCGACACCGCATAATAGCTGATCGCCACGACAGAAAGCCCCTCGACAGTGTGCTGCAGCCTCAGCGCCAAATCGGCACGGCGGTCCATGCTGGCCAGCAGCTCCTGGTTCTGCGCCGAACGCTCCACATCCACCCGCGTCCGCAACAGCTCCCCTGCCCTGCGCGCCCGGTCCGCCAGCGTCTCCACGCGCTTCTCGGTCGAGGTCACGGTTCGCATTGCGGGCTCGAAGCGGCGCAGCATGAACTCCGCCAGAGACTGGAAGCCTTGAATGCGCTGCTCCCGCAGCAGCGCGATACGCTGATTGACCAGCGCATCGTAGGCGCCGGTCGCCCCGAAGCGGAACGCGGATTGCGCAGCCATCGCTTCCAGCTCCGCCGCCACGGTCAGAAGCTGCGACAGAATCTGGTCGGCAGGCTGCCGCCCTCCGGTCATCTCCTGCATGATACCGCTCAGATGGCTGTCCAGTGCACCAATCGCGGGCGCCAGCCCGCGCGCGCGGGAGAACCCCAGCATCGCCATTGCCCGGTAGGTCTCGATCTCGCAGAGCCGCTGCACCACCCGGCCAATACGCTGGCTGCCGGTGTCGGCGTCCGGGAAGACGGCAAAACGCATGTGGCCCGCCGGGTCGATCCGGAAATCCCCGGCCACCAGAGCGCTGTCGTCCAGCACCCGCGACACAGCCAGGCTTTCGGGCACGAACCAATCCTGCAGCATAGGCTTCAGCGCGTCCTCCTCCGGCCGCGGCACCACCCGGATCAAGGCCGAGGTGATCCGCTGCCCTGGCGCCGCGGCCAGCCATTCTTCCGGAAAGACATCGAATTCCGCCGGATCGAACGCGCGCACCCCGGCCCCGTCGCAATAGACTGTGTAGCTCACGAATTCGGTGTGCTGCTCCCACTTCAGCATATGCCGCCCGATTGCCGCCGCGTGATGAGTGGCGCCCGGCTGCGGATGCGGTGCGCCGTGGCGGTCCAGCAGCGCAATCAGGTGCTTCAGATCCTGCTGCCGGTCCCTATGGACGGCCTCTTTCGGCTGTTTCACTGCCAGATACGCCACCGAACAGGGGCAGTTCATGGTGGGAAACGGGCGCGCATGCAGCTCGTTGGTTAGGGGATAACGCAGCGGATGGTCGTGGATCGGCGGCATTTCGGTCTCCGGTCGGCAATGCTGGCGACGATAGCCGCCTCAGCCGGGCATGTACAGAAGCGTTTCATTTCAGTGAGTTAGAGGAATGCGACGGTATACAGTCCCACCGTTGATGGGGCTCTGCCCCCGGCCTTCGGCCTCCCCCGGGATATTTGCTGGCAAGAGGAAGGCGAACACCAAAAAGGCGCCCCTGGGGGCGCCTTTCTATTGCCTTGACAGTTCAATTTACTGGATCAGCCCCAGCAGCGTATCCAGCGACTGTTTTGCGTCGCCGTAGAACATGCGGGTGTTTTCCTTGAAGAACAGCGGGTTCTCGATGCCCGAATACCCTGTGCCCTGGCCGCGTTTGGAGACGAAGACCTGTTTCGCCTTCCAGCATTCCAGCACCGGCATGCCCGCGATCGGGGAGTTGGGGTCCTCCTGGGCGGCCGGGTTCACGATGTCGTTGGAGCCGATCACGATGGCCACGTCGGTGCCGCCGAAGTCGCCGTTGATCTCGTCCATCTCCAGCACGATGTCATAAGGAACTTTCGCCTCGGCCAGCAGCACGTTCATGTGCCCGGGCAGGCGGCCCGCCACCGGGTGGATGGCAAAACGCACCTCCTTGCCTTTCGCGCGCAGCCGCTTGGTCAGTTCCGAGACCGACTGCTGCGCCTGCGCCACT